>NZ_MQWA01000001.1:1938242-2127010 GCF_002954445.1 Rubritalea profundi | reverse complement strand
GCCTACGCGACGAGTTGTTGCGCGGGCGTTGGGTAGGGACGATGCCCGGCGTGCCACGGCTCGCAGCAGAGTTTAGCGTCAATTGTAAGACCGCGGAGACCACGCTGCAGGCGCTCGAGAATGAGGGTCTATTGGTTGGCCAGGGGCCGGGCCACAAGCGCCGCATCACCCTCCCTAAGGGCAACAAGGCCGTGCGCCCGATGCGGGTGGCTATCCTAACCGGTGATGGTACCGACCAGCGCCGAGATTACATCGTCGATCTACAGCACGCACTCGAGGCGGCCGGCCACACCGCCGTGCTTCACCAAAAGTCGCTGGCCGATCTCGGCATGAACGTCAAGCGGGTCGCCCGCTTCGTGACAGCCAACGAGGCGGACGCTTGGGTGGTGCTCGCTGGCTCGCGCGAGATACTGGAGTGGTTCGCCTCCGGGAAGCTGCACACCTTCGCCCTGTTCGGGCGTTACAACGATCTGCCGCTGGCAGCATGCAAGCCGGACAAGCCGCCAGCCTTAGCCGCCGCCACCCGTCGGCTCATCGAGCTCGGCCATCGCCGTATCGTGCTGCTGTGTCGCGAGATAAGACGGCTGCCCGAATCAGGGCATCCGGGTGCTGGGCGAGGTCTCGCTGGTCTGCACCGACCCCGACCCGAGCCCTGCTCAAGCTCCCTACTTTTTGGCTCATCTTTGCTTTTGCACCGCCGCAGGTCGGGAGTGAGCAAGGCTGCCTGATCTATGTCGAGCCACGCGCATCCCAGAGGCATCTTACTTGATTTAAGATTTCCGCGTGTTTCGCGGTCGCAAATTGCTTGATCGTGCTGGCTTGGAAACTGATCACATCAACCCACTATCTGCTTGACCTTGGCGGTTACTAGCCAAATAGTGACTACAGCATCGGGGGGATTTTTTTCTTCTGATAGCTATGTTGCGTGTCCTGCGTAATATGATGGTGGCTCAGGCCGCACCTTTTCCCATTTTTAGCAATTTATAACTTTTTAAACATTAATGTTCGCAAAACTTTTTGGCTGGGGCTCCCGTGATATCGGAATCGACCTCGGCACTGCAAACACTCTCGTAACCATTAAGGACCAAGGCATTGTGCTGCGCGAGCCATCCGTAGTTGCAGTCAAGGCTGGCACCAACCACGTCCTCGCCGTCGGAGATGACGCCAAGCGCATGCTCGGTCGTACTCCTGGTGACATCGTTGCGATCCGCCCACTCAAGGATGGAGTCATCGCTGACTTCGAGGTGACCGAGGCCATGCTTCGCCACTTTATCCGCAAGGCAAACAAAGGCCGCCGCTCGAATCCTCGCGTGGTGATTGCGGTTCCCTCTGGCATCACCGAGGTAGAACGCCGCGCTGTGCGTGAGTCAGCTGAGCAAGCTGGCGCCCGTGAAGTTTACCTGATCGAAGAGCCGATGGCTGCAGCGATTGGTGTGGGCCTTCCCGTACAGGATGCCTCAGGCAACATGATTGTCGACATCGGTGGTGGCACGACTGAAGTCGCTCTAATCTCGCTCGCCGGTATCGTTTATAGCCGCTCAGTCCGCACTGCGGGTGACGCTATCGACGAAGCTATCATTTCCTACATGAAGCGCGCGTACAATTTGATGATTGGTGAGCGCACTGCTGAAGAGATCAAAATCCGCCTGGGCTCAGCTTTCCCACTTCCAAAGGAAATCACTATGGAGGTCAAAGGACGCGACCTCGTTGCTGGACTACCAAAGACGATGAAGATTTCATCCGAAGAGATCCGCGAAGCTATCTCTGATCCAGTCGCCGCTATCGTTGACGCGGTTCGTACCACCCTTGAACACTGCCCGCCAGAATTGGCTGCAGACTTGGTCGACCGAGGACTAGTCCTCGCCGGCGGTGGAGCACTGCTTAAAGGGCTAGACAAGCGCCTCAAAGACGAGACGGGCCTACCAGTCCACATTGCAGATGATCCACTCAGCGCCGTGGCCGAAGGCACAGGAAAATCTCTGCAGGAGATCAACCTCCTGCGCCGCGTGACCAATATGGACTGATAAAGCATGAAGCCGCTGAATCTCATCACCCTTCTTTTATTCCTTGCGGGAGTCGCCTGGTCGCTCACTCGCAGTGAAGAGGCGTGCGCCAGATTCAACGGACATACTACGCTGCCATCGGCCCATTTTTGAAGAGTGGTGCCACTTTAGAAACAAAGGCGAGAGCTTCACTGACGAAGTAGAACATTCTAAAACTGTCACTGCCAAGCTTGATGCGGCAGAGGCTGAACTGGTGAAGCTTCGCACCGAATCCTCCCATCTTCGAAAGCTCGAAGAAGAAAACATTCAACTCCGTGCTGCACTCAAGTTCCAGCAACGTTCCCCTTTCAGCGTAAAAGCTGCAAAACTCATACGCCGCAAGCCTGCGACATGGTGGGAGACCATCACCATTGATCGTGGGCTAGAGCACAATGTGGAAGCCCAGCTTCCAGTGCTCGCTGCAGAAGGCCTCGTTGGCAAGGTAGACCGACCTAACGACGAGACCTCCACCGTGATTTTGCTGACTGATGAGAAATGCCAAGTATCTGCAAAGATAAAGGGCACTCAAGAAGTTGGCATCCTCAGCGGTCAGCGCGCGCAACATGGAGACACACCAATGCTCCGTCTGCGCTACCTGTCCAAAGAGGCTAAGATAAAACCCGGATCAACTGTCGTCACGACAGGCCGCGGTGGACTCTTTCCCGCAAACATCAACCTCGGCACCGTGGTGTCTTCAGAGGTGGGTGCTATTGATGCGGAAGCACTGGTGAAACCTGCAGTAGACTTCGCGGCTTTAGATACCGTATTCGTCCTGCTAGGGCACCATTGAACCAGTGATTAGATACCACATCAGCCTCTTCATTCTCGTATTGATTGCCTGCATCTTGCAGCAATTCATACCTGCTGTGACGGCCTTGTACGATGCTCGCATCTTGCTACTGCATCTTGTGTTTCTCTGCTGTGCTGTCACCGTCGGCTTCTCACCTATGCTAGGACTAGCCTTTCTTTGCGGTTTCCTCTGGGACGCAAATAACACACTCGGACCACAAGGTGGTGACTCGGAAGTGTACATCCATCAAATTGACTCGCTACGCTTTGGGTATTCTATTCTACTTTTTGGACTAATGGGCGTATTGATGCAATGTATTCAGCCATTATTCCGCCGCGGTGTATGGCAAGTATCCGCCATCCTCACTGGCATTTCGGTCTTCCTTTATCTACTTGCCGAGTTTTTACTGATCACCTTTGTCCGCGGCGAATGGATTTTCCCTGGAAAGGTGCTGACACAAATCTGGCTCACGGCGGCGATGACAATGCTCTGCTCTCCACTCATTTTCGCCATTATTTTTAAATTAGCCAAACTCTTCGACTACACCATCCGTTACGATGGACTGAAGCGTCGCTACTTCACCCCCGAAGCGTACACGCTCGACAACTAAGCTCATGGCTCGCCCACGCTACAGATACCGAATTTATATCCTCACCATGCTGGTGCTGGTGGGTAGCGGCGTGCTAATGACTCAGCTGCACGACTTCCAGATCAACCGCCAAGACGAGTTTCGTAAACTCGTGCCCACCAACTACGAAGTTCAAATTCGCGAGCCTGGTGTGCGTGGCGAAATCATCGACCGCAACGGGGTGGTACTCGCGAAGAACAATCGCAACTACCAACTCATCTTTAACCTCAAAGAAATCCATCAAGACTACCTCCAACAGTTTTGGCAAGATCACAAAGGAGAGAAGGACGCCAAGCCACCCGGCATAGTCGAGATCATCAACCAGTGGGTTAGACCAAAACTCGCCCAACAAGGGATCGATGCCAAATACAGCGCCAGCGCGATGGAAGGTCACTACCTGACCCATGGTGGGCTCATCCCCTTCATCTTTCGAGACGACCTTAGCTACGATCAATTTGCCCACTTTGCGGAACACAACCTCGAGCTCCCAGGAGTCTACGTCACGGTCACACCTCGACGCATTTATCCATACGGTTCACTCGCATCACATTGTCTAGGCTACCTCAAGCAATGGGCAAAAGGCGACGTCCCACCCGAGTTCAAGCACTACACTGGCGACCCAAAAGGCATCTCAGGAATCGAAGCAACCATGGATCAATACATGCGTGGCAGCCAGGGCATCCGAACTATTCTAAAGAATGAAAAAGGCAAGAACTTGCGTGTTGTCGACTACCTCAAACCATCTCAAGGCTCAGAGGTTCAGCTCACCCTAGACGCCCGCATCCAGTACCTCACAGAGACAGTCCTCCGCCGAGCTGGCCGCGCCGCCGCCGTGGTGATGGATCCTCGCACTGGCGAAGTCCTAGCAATGGCCTCAGTGCCAGATTTCAATCCAAACGATTTCATCCCGAACATCACATCAAAGCGCTACGCTGAATACCGAGATAATAAATCCGCCCCCTTCCTCAACCGAGCCATCAGTAACTTCCCACCAGCATCCACCTTCAAAATCCCCACCGCCATCACTGCCGCAATCAATGGGCTTCACGGAATGGACTGCGACTGCAAGGGCTACACTCCCTACGGTAAAGCAAAAATCCGCTGCTGGAAAACCTGGGGCCACGGCGTGCTCGGAATTAAGGAAGCTATTCAGCGCTCATGTAACCCCTACTTCATGAAGATTGCCAAGACTGTTGGTACCGCTAAAATGGTCGAATCCTATAGCATGCTGGGTCTTGGCCAACCGACTGGCATCCGCCTGCCTCGCGAGTCCGCTGGCATTCTCCCCGGCAGTATCGATTGGCAACGTCGCTACCGAAATAAAGTCATGACCAACGCTCTCACCGGCATGTTAGCCATCGGCCAGGGTGACTCCGAAGCCACTCCCCTACAAATGGCCGCCCTCATCAGCGCAGTCGCGAACGGAGGCAAACTCTACCAACCAAGGATCGTTCGCGAAGTCAGCCACCCAGACCTCGGCATTCAAATCTCTAACCGCCCAAAGCTCAAAACCAACCTGATCCAGCAAGGACTCGCCCCAGTCCAGCTACAAAACATCCGTGAGGGCATGCGACTGGCCGCTCACAAGATTGGTGGCACTGCCCGCCGCGCAACCCCCGATGGCATCATCATTGGAGCAAAAACGGGCACCGCGCAAACCACCGACCTCGGCATCAAGACGCACGTCGCCTGGACAGTAGCCTTCGCCCCATTCGACAACCCACGCTACGTGGTCGTTGTCGCAGTCAAACGTGGTGGCAGCGGCGGTAAAGTAGCGGGCCCCCTTGTCAAACTCATCCTCACTGGCCTCTTCGCCCAAGAAGAGGGCCACAAGCTTCCACTTAAGAAGCAACAGCCCTACATCGGCAACACCGATCTCATTTCCGAAATTTCACTACCTGACGACAACCCACTCGCCGCAGCCTTCTTGGCAGATGGCGAGACCGGCGAAGAGGCCTCAGCCATCGTCGTCATTCACCCTGAACCAGAAGAACCAGAAGATTTACCACTACCCACTATACGTGCAGAAATTGACCCCCGTGGGTCAGTCATTCCAAGCGCTATTCCCATTCCAGAATAAAATACCAATTTTGGACTATCATCGCCCCCTAACAATCAATAGAAACTAAGCATTACAATTCCCAACACCCTCCAACAACCAATTTCAACAAACCAATTTCAACAAACCAATTTAACCAATTTAACTAATTTATTATGATCAAAAAAATCAAACAAGCACTAGGCATAGCTGAACCAAACCCACGTGAAGGAGTCACTCTAGTCATCAACGCGGAGAAACTCGAACGTCGTGTCGCTCTCGTTGAAAACGGCAGCCTCGAAGAATACGACGTGGAACGCGAAGGCGAAGACAACATCGTCGGCGGCATTTTCAAAGGAACCGTCAAGAATATCGAGCAAGGCCTCAAAGCCATGTTCGTCGACATCGGCATGGAGAAAAATGCCTTCCTTCACTTCTGGGATGCCATTCCAGCGGCCCTCGACGGCGGGCTCGAAGAGATCGAACGCGAAGGACGCCCGAGAAAGAAGCAAAAGAAAATCACTTCAAAGGACATTCCTCGCATCTACCCGATCGGCTCAGAAATCATGATTCAGGTCTCTAAAGGGCCTATCGGAAACAAAGGCCCACGTGTAACTACCAACATTTCACTCGCCGGTCGTTACCTCGTACTCATGCCATTTTCAGAGCAATTTGGTATTTCCCGCAAGGTCGATGACCCGAAGGAACGCCAGCGCCTGCGTCGTATCATGCAGAAGCTCCAAGTCCCTGAAGGCATGGGCATCATCATGCGTACAGTGGCTCAAGGCCAACGCGCTCGCCACTTTGTTCGCGATCTAGCAATGCTACTAGAGCAATGGAATGAAGTAGAAACCAAGCGTGATTCTAAGAAGGCACCTATCTGTACCTTCCGTGAGCCAGGTCTAATCGAACGTACTGCCCGCGATTTCCTCACTGACGAAGTCGACCAAGTCATCTGTGACGACCTCGAAACTACCGAGTTCATGCGCGATGTTGCTGGTAAAATTTCTCGCCGCGCAAAACGCCGCATCCACCACTTCCCGTCTCGTCGTTCGATCTTCAACAAGATCGGCATTCAGAAGCAGATAGACGAAGCATTCCACCGCCAAGTCTGGCTACCCTGTGGTGGTTACCTTGTGATCGATGAGACCGAAGCTCTGATTGCTGTCGACGTCAACACTGGCCGAAATAAAGGCTCTAGAGATGTTGAAAAAATGATTCTTCAGACCAACATGGAAGCAGCAGAAGAAGTCGCCCGCCAGCTGCGCCTCCGTAACATCGGTGGTTTGGTCGTGGTTGACTTCATCGACATGCGCCATCGCCGTGACCAGATGGCTGTCTACCGCGCCATGAAGGAACGTCTCAAACGCGACAAGGCTAAGACTCAAGTGATGCAGATCTCTGCAGTAGGCCTCATGGAAATGACTCGTCAGCGTCTCAAGGAATCGCTGCGTGACACGATGAACGAACCCTGCCCGTATTGCCAAGGCCGTGGCCGCGTGAAGACAACCATGACAATGTCTGTGGAAATCCAACGCCGTCTCCACACCGTGATTCAGCGCAACGTTGAGCAACTCGGCGATCTCATCGTGATGGTCAACCCGGATGTACTCAACCGCTTCAAGAAAGAGGATTCCCAGCTCCTCATGGAGCTCGAGCGCACCCACAATGGTCGCCTTATTTTCCGTACTGATGCTAACCTTCACCGCGAGCGATTCACCGTTATCGATGCGGAATCTGAGAAAACTGTCTTCCAAAGTTAACCATGGCCATGGATCGCAAAGTCGTTGAGGCCAAGGTCGACGAGGTCCTCAGCGCAAAAATAAAAAAGAACGCCACTGCTCGTAGGGAAAAGCAATCTGCTCCCGACATCGGCATGCCAAACATGGGGGCTGACAACCCCTTCGCAGCATTTGGCGCAGGAGGAATGCCCGACCTTTCAGCTATGTCTGGGATGCAGGGGGGTAAACTACCGCTGAAAATGCGCATCATGACCAAGCTAGCCGGCTTAGCCATGAACCCAAAGTTCTCCCGCTTCTTGCAAAAGAAGTGGTGGCCACTCTGGGTTGTCTTCGGCATCTTGCTCTCTGGCTTCATCGTCATTGGCGCGGTTCTTTTCCTCATCTGGAAAATGATCAAAGGCATCATTGGCGCCTACACCGACATGTTTAAGAAACGTTCATGAAATCATTCCTAGCCATACTCTGTATCACCTGCTGGTTCCTCAGTATGGCTAGTTCTCATGCCCAGGCTCTGCTCTCCCCTCCCTTTGGACTCAAATGGGGAGACACTCCAGAAAATCTCTTCGACTGGGCCGAGCGGCAGAAGCTCGATGTCACCCTCAGCCTGCCCGGCCACCAGCGAGACGAACGCCACGTCACGATAAAGAACTCCAAAGGCAACCTCCCCAGCCACGATGCCTCCTCACTCGAGGCGAGATTCAACAAAGGCCGCCTCTACGAAGTCGTGCTGAATTACGCGGATCCTAAAATGAGCTTCGATCTTGCAAAGCTCAAATTCAGCGAAGCGAAACGCGCTCTCACCACCCAGTACGGCCAGCTCAAACTGAGCAGCAAAAAGCGCGGCACCACACGCGACAACTTCACAACCGAAGCCACCTCCTACCACATAGAACCAGTCTCAGGACTCTTTCTAATGCTCAGCTACACTGAGGTCCGCGACAGCCTCCGCAAGACTCGCAAAGCCACCTTTTCTATCATTTACCACAATGATAATGTGATTCCAAAGAAGTAGGGAGTCTGATTGAGACCTATCCTCTGATACGGACTTTCCCAAACTCTAAAAGAGGCCCACTCACAAACCCAACAGACTTTCGGAGCTCAACCCCAGGTTGCCGACTCAGGAGGCTATACCTGGGGTCTTTACCCGCACAAGTTTCCAACGCTGAAAGCGTCGTGGTCGGGTGACTCCCCAGCCTCCCTCTCCACAATTCCTACAGAGTTGGCCTGAAGGAACCCATTCAATCACAGCGTAGCGACTTACGTCCCAACACTAGGCTTAACTCCACAATCCCCTCTCTGGAGTGCTGTGGCTGGACTCAGCTCTGCGGCTTGGCTCGGCTTGGCGGCCGCGGCGGTGCACCAGACCACTAGCTAGCACGATGACTCGATAGATTTGAGCAAAATCCCTGTGATCAAATAGCCTGAAAGAGCAAAAAACACGTCGACCCCGACAAAGCCACCAACCAGTACCTCGGGAAATTTATGGAACACTACTACAGTAAGAACAGCAACCGCCCTCAAGCCTTCCTCCTCACAACTTTACCCTTTCTCCTTACGAGTTTTGCCAGAGGGTAATGAGGGAAAAAAATGCCGTTACCCAGAAAACTGAGTAACGGCACTATAGAATATTTCGTGAATACGGACGCTAATTAAGCGTGCTTCTTCGCGAGAGCTTCTTTCGACTGCTCAACAATGAAGTTGAAAGCGGCGATGTCGTTGACTGCAAGGTCAGAAAGGATCTTACGGTCGACTTCGATACCAGCAGCTTTGAGGCCTTCGGTGAAGCGTGAGTAAGTGATTCCTTGGGCACGGGATGCAGCGGAAATACGCTGGATCCAGAGACGACGGAACATTCCCTTACGCTTTTTACGGTCACGGTATTCATATTGACGCGCCTTGATGACGGCGTCCTTCGCATAGCGGTATAATTTGGAACGGAAACCACGGAAACCCTTCGCACGTAATAATACGCGTTTGCGGCGGGCGCGGCTTGCCGGACTGTTTGTTGCTCTTGGCATTTTCTTTTCCTTTTTTGATCAAACTGTTTTTATAATGCTCCCGTAGTCTCGTTTGACCGTATTCTCACTATGTGAGACTGGTACGTGGAGTTCCTCCCGATTTGCGGGAGGGCGAGTCTGTGCTCGCGGTTCTAGTTCACCGATTGGGGCTTAATGGAATGGAAGGGATGCTTTCACTCGCTTAATGTCCGCGTCGGAAACAAGTGCAGCTTTTCCGAGGAAACGCTTGCGCTTACGATTCTTCTTCTGGAGAAGGTGTCGCTTGCCTTGTTTACGGCGCAGGATCTTGCCTGTACCGGTGACCTTGAAGCGCTTTGCTACAGACTTACGTGTCTTCGCTTTTCCTGCTTTTCTGGCCATGGGACGCGCAATCTAGTCGTAAGCCACCAATATACAAGACGAATTTTCAAAAGACTTGGTGATTTTTTAATAAACAAGAAAATTTGGCACTGATTGGCCAATTAGCATCGGCCGTAGTTTCTACAAATTGTAGAATAAATCCACATTCTACAGCCACAACTACCAATATGTGTTAGTTATAGTGGCACCATGAAAACTATCCTATTTTCACTACTCAGCCTCATCTTGATCAGTTTCACCTCAGCTGCGGAAGAAAAAGGCCAACTTCGCCACCTCGTCATGTTCAAATTCAAGGACGACGCCAAAGCCGAGCAGATAACCAGCATCGAAAAGCATTTCGCCAGCCTGCCAAAGAAAATCAATACTATCATCGACTTTGAGTGGGGCACAAATGTGAGCAATGAGAAGAAAAACGACGGATTGACCCATTGCTTTTTCGTCAGCTTTAAGGACCAAGCTGGGCTCGACGTCTATTCCCCGCACCCAGCCCACCAGGCATTCGTCAAAGAACTTCTACCGATCCTCGATAAGGTCGTCGTGATTGATTACATCGCCCAATAAACTGACTTTCATACCCTCTCTGAACTACTGAGGCTTGACTCAGTTATTGCGGAAGGATGTGGCGCCCAGCTAGCAGAAACCCTCAAGCTCTTTGGTCTTTTTCGCGGTGGAGGTTACTTCATCTTGCTGGCCCTGAAAACTGAACACTTATACTCAGCAACTTTCGGTTCCATTCGTCTTTCTCGCGGTAGAAAATCATCTACCGTCTCAGAATCACAGCTGAGGTTCCACCAACTTGCCGGCCCACCGCCGAGGGAGGTCAACGATCCTAGCCTTAGCATCAGCCGCACACTTTTCCTCGCAGCTCTTCAGGTCATTTTCAAACATCCTCCGTTGTTCACCCGCAAAGCGCTTACTCAGAACATGCACATTGACCTCATCATTGATAAAAAATGTGCGGTCATCAAAATTTCCCGAGCCAATGATCGAAAGCTCGTCATCCACGACGATCAACTTGCCGTGCATCATGCTCGGTTGAAATTCGTAGATTCTCGCGCCGGCCGCTAATAACTCAGGCCAGTGCGACATCGATGTCTGACGCACAATCGGTGTATCGATATGGCCGCTGGGCAAAATAATATCCACCTCTACCCCGCGCGCCATGGCTCGGAAAAGTGCTTTTCGTAGCTGCTTGTTCGGCACGAAATACGCATGCTCGATCAAGAGCGATTGCTGCGCGGCATCGATCGCCAACAAATACCCGGCGCCCAAAGTATCTCCCCTCTCGCAGGGCGCACCTAACACCACCTGAGCCTTCATATTTCCGACTCGCTTTAACTGCGGGAAATAGGCCTCACTTTTAAGATCCACTCCACGCAGCTCCTTCCAGTTATTCATGAACCCGCGTTGTAACTCAGCCACCAAAGGCCCGCGGACTCGGTACATCGTATCCCGCCATTGCCACTTCCCTTTGGCCGCACCATTCCAGCAGTCAGCATAACCAGCACCGCCGGTGAAAGCCAACTTGCCATCCACCACTAAAATCTTCCGATGGTCGCGGTTATTACAGTGCAATAGCCGCAAACAGTTGAACGGCCGGTAGAGTTCTACCTCCACTCCAGCATTACGCAGAGCTGTCAAATAACGCTCATCCAACTTCATAGAGCCCACTCCATCCAAGACCACATGAACCCTCACGCCCGCCTGCGCCCGCTCACACATCGCCATCACCAAATCATAGGTCACATAGCCATCTACTGCGACAAATGTCTCAAAGGTGATCGTTCTCTTAGCGGACTTCACAGCCTCTAACATCACAGGGAAATACTCCTCCCCATTGACTAGGGTATCTATCTGATTCCCCTCAATCCATGCCGCCTGAGCCTCTTGCTCCATCGCCTGATCAAATTGCGGTGAAGCCAATGCCGGCGCTGATGTCCCCATTCCAATGAAGGGACTGTCATCGAGCTTCGCACAGGAAACCAAACCGACAATCGACACAATACAAACCAAATACCTAACCATTTCTATCAAATCGTGCTGAGTATGAAGCCGATCACGAAAAACGCAAACTCTACTTGAGCACACGCACACGCACCCGATGAAGCGGTGAAAGGGAAGAGGTAAAAGATAAAAGACACTAAAATTCCTAATTGGAGCGCTGCGACCCCACCCTGTAATGCCCGGTGAGCGGGTACTCGAAGAGACTGGATTCTTCACGAGCTCCCGAGCCGATATTATGAATCACCATCACCCCCCATCAGCTCCGCGACTATCACTCACAATCATAATGTGCGGCAACCGGCCCGCAACGGTACAGGTCACTAAATCTCCAGGCTGGTAGTCAGCAGCTTTATCCGTCACTGGCAATGACCAGCCTTGTCGCATGAAGTACGTCTTCAAGTTAGGCACTCGACGATGGTCAATACTTTTATCCGTACGCTTGAGTCCCCAATTTTTAGGATACTCGGAAAAATGTTTCCGCATATCCTCATCTACCACTTTCTGCAGGTCTATTCCACGCGCTTTACGTAAGGCGCGTATCACCACATCCGTACACACACCCTTCTCAATGGGCAGGTCACCGCCAGGATACTTCAATCCGACGTAGGCTGGATCATAAGTCACCGCTTCCCAACTTGCCAACGCGCCGCAGCAACAACCTTCTGTGACAGGGTCACTCCTCTCGATCCCGCTAGCTCAGAACCTTTCTCCAAGACTGACTGAGCCTCCATCGAGCCTCCCGTCAGCAACATAATCCCAAAGACACAATAAATGGCATGTAACTTTCTCTGCATAGTTCCTTATATAGATACAGAGAGAGGCTGCCAGTCTTTTTCAGACTCAAATAACCACCCTATAATTACGATGAAAACCCTCACTATTCTAAGCTCACTCCTCCTAAGTTGCTCACTCATGGCCGAGAACGACGGCAAACATGTCAATCAAGGCTTCCTAAAAACTGCGAAAGAATACGACGCCAAAGCCGAGCGCGCAGCCAACAACGACAACGCACACAATGCAGCAATCTTCAAAAAACTAGCGGCGATCAAACGAGAAGCCGCAGTCAGCACTAACGGCTACGACTGGGGCGAGTACCACAAACTCAATGGTCAGCTCAACCTCGACCACGAAAAGGCGAAACACGAGAAGAAGAAGAACAAGCCATCTGGCTTCGAAGGTGCCGCTCAAAGGTACGATCAACTCTCGAAAAAAGCGCTCGATGCTGGAGACTCCGAAAAAGCAGCCACTTACGCACGCCTAGCAGAAATCAAACGCGAAGCCCAAAAGGCCGGCGGCAACTACGATTGGGCCGAGTACCACAAACTCAGTGGACAGCTCAACCACGACAACAAGAAGAAGCCAGGACAAGAGAAAGGGAAGAAGCCGATGCACAAAGAGAAGATGAAGGAAAAGGTCAGCACGAAGACAAAGATGGAGACAAAACCGACCACGCAATCCACTCCGACCAACTACATCACATCAGCTCAGAAGCACGCAGCGCTCGCCAATAAGTCCAATGCAGCTAAGGATAATTTCTCAGCCCAAATTCACACGCGTCTCGCCGCCATCCTGATTGATGCCGCTGCAAAGCAGTCAGAAAACCGAGTCATAGACTGGACCGAGTACAAAGAGCTCAAAGAGCTGCTCGGTAAGTGATCGTTCAGAATCAAAGCCGCCAAACTTTGCTCACTTAACCTTCACCCCCCCAATGTCAAAAGTCTCAAGATCCAAGAGACTGAACACTTAGGCTCTGAATTATTCATTGTTCATTCTAGCGCCGCGACAAAAAGCCTCAAATAGCACAAGGCTATTTGAGGCGTTAAAAAACTTAGTAATCAGACGTGATCCTAAAATGGGATGTCGTCGTCATCGTCGAAGTTAGCAGTCGGTGCAGCTGGTGAAGCACCCTGCTGCTGTTGCTGCGGTGGAGCTTGATATTGCGGTTGCGGAGCCTGCTGCTGTTGCTGCTGGGGTGCAGATTGCTGTGGGCGTTCTTGTTGAGGCTGACCGCCACCACCAGTATTATTATTATTACTTCCCGCAAACTGGACGTTTTCACCGATAACTTTGAGCTTATAACGCTGCTTTCCTGACTGCTGATCAGTCCAGCTATCCATTTGTAGGCGCCCTTCGATGAAGATACTTTTGCCCTTACTGAAGTACTTGCTAACGAACTCTGCAGAACTTCCCCACACAGTGACGTCGACGAACGTGGTTTCATCCACCCATTCTTCACCTTGCTTGATCCGGCGGTTACAGGCGACACCAAGGTCGGTAACAGCTGTACCCTTAGGCGTGTAACGCAATTCGATGTCACGAGTGATGTTACCCATGATCATTACTTTATTGAAACTAGACATGTTGGGGGGACTATAAAAAGAAAATCCCTGCTCGACAATAGAAAAGCCGAGCAGGGATGAAATGTTTTCAGTCGCTGGAAATTTCACGGTCAATGACCGCTAAAATTATCCGATACGACGGTATTGGTGCATGTAGATGCCTTTGACAAGGTCAAGAGCTGTCTTGATCTCAGCAACTGCTTCAGGAGAAGCATTGAAGAAGTAGTTTACGTAGACGCCGCCTTCGATTTGGCGTGCGTTGTAAGCAAATTCTTTGCGGCCAAGCTGCTTCACTTCGTCGAGTGTAGCGCCATTGGCTTCGAGTACTTTGCCTACTTCGCTAACGAACTCGTCAACGGAACCTTCTTTACCTTTGGTGTCGAGAACGACGAGACCTTCGTATTTTCTGCTCATAATTTTTCTAGTTATATTTTGTTTTTGACGTTGTAGACGTTTGCGGCGGCTTCCAGCCCATCTGATAGCGCAAGCTGAACAGCATCAGCTGCTCTTGCAAGTGCGTTTTCAATGTCGGGTCGTTCGTCGGGTTTAAATTGCCCTAAAACGTGCCCGACCATTTCTCCAGGTGAGGGTCCGCCAATGCCTATCTTTAATCGTGGAAATTGATCGCTGCCGAAATGCTGAATAAGTGATTTGAGTCCATTGTGCCCCGCGGCTGAGCCAGATTTGCGAAATCGCAAATTACCCACTGGGAGCGCAACATCATCATACACTACTAGCACTTCTTCCGGTTGCCACTTATAGAACCGGAGTGCGGTTCCAGCTGCTCGGCCACTTTCATTCATGAATGTCTGTGGCTTCATCAGCATGGCGTGCGGATGTTTCGCGATATGTGCTTTCCACTTCAGGTGATGGACAAATTGTGCGCCAGCTCGTTCAGAGAGAAGCTCAAGGACATCGAATCCGACATTATGTCGGGTGCCTTCGTACTTTCTCCCTGGATTACCCAGGCCAATAATCAATTTGATCGCCACTTTGACTGAAGATCTGCCAGCATGGTGTGATTTCACACACGTCAACTAGCGGCATAAAACGTTGCTATGATACGTCAGAAGTTAGTTTATCTTACTCAGCTGCTGCTACTGCGGCACCTTCAGCTACTGCTTCAGCTTCACCATCTTCACCACCTGCAGACTTAGCCGCACGTGTCATTGCGACGAGAGCAACAAGAACATGGCCTTGAAGTGTTGGAGTAACACCTGACGGGAATGTAATATCACCGACTGTGAGTGACTCAGAAATGTCGATATCAGTAACGTCAGCTTCAATTTGCTGTGGAAGATCATTCGGAAGCGCTTTCACCTTAAGTGTGTGAACGAGCTGCTCGAGAGCACCACCAAGTTTGATTCCCTTAGGCTCGCCTTTGAGCACTACTGGAAGCTTTGCTGTGAGAACTGTCTCGTCTGTTACAGCGAGGAAGTCAGCGTGAAGGATGGTACCTTGGATCGCATCGAACTGAAGATCCTGAATGAACACACGTTGTGGTGCGGAACCTTCAACTTGCACATTGATGAGAATTTGTGAGGACGGGGAAGCATTGAGCATGTCGCGGAATGCTTTCGCGTGTACCTTGATGTTCTTGTTCTCAGTTGCTCCGTAAATTACGGATGGGACGAGTCCCTCACGACGCATTGCGTTTAGCGCGCCAGATCCTGTGCGCGCGCGCTCAGTTGCTTGAATTGTTTCAATAGCCATTTTGTAGTTTAATATATAAGTTAGATATCGCCTAAATTTACTTTATTAGACGTTTCTAGGTGCGGTTGATCCTGTGGAAAAATATGGCTGGTAGGATAGTGAGATGATAACCTTTCCACAGGCCGGGCGAGGTTGGTAACGCCTTGATCACGAATTGTCAATTAGTAATCCTGCGATGCAGGCTTAGTCATCAGCCACTAGTCAAGAGTCAATGGGGGGGAGAGTCGCTGCGCTCCAATGAGGAATTAAGGAGAAAGGGGCTAGTAGCTAGCTAGCGGAAAGCTTCAAGTACTTTCGCATTTTTCGGTAGATCGTTTCAGTAACCCATTCGTGAAATAAGTGCTATTCGAGGTAAAAGCTCGTTTCACCAACCTTAGCAACTTGCGAAACTTTCGTCTTTTTCGCGGTAAAATCCCCTGCAACGAAAAAATCTGCTTAATCAGCGCTCAGGTCTCGTTTCATCGTCCCGGCTCTGAACACTGAACACTCCCAACTACACACTTCTCCCCGCTTCATCATCCAAGCCCCTTGACTATTGACCCTTGACCAATGACTCCCCGCAGGGGTCCCTACATATCAAACAACGACGTCACACTCTCACCATTGTGGATGCGGCGTATAGCCTCGCCGAACAAAGGTGCGATAGAGAGTGGGGTCACATTTTTTCCGAAGGCCTGAGGCACTGAGTTGGTTGTGATGAGGTCTTCGATCTCTGAGTCTTCGATCTTCTTACGTGCAGCATCACCAATCACGGCGTGAGACACACCTGCAAAGATACGCTTACAGCCGTTTTCCTTCAAAATCTTAGCCGCCGCACAGAGCGTGCCGCCAGTCTCAGTCATGTCATCGATAAGGAAAGCATCCTTGCCCTCGACATCACCAATCACATTGGTTGCTTCAACCTTCGTCGCACTCACGCGGTGCTTAGCCACGATTGCTAGATCAGCATTCAGAGCGTCAGAATAGGCACGTGCATTTTTCACGCCACCCACGTCAGGAGAAACCACCACGAGGTTTTTACCATCCACACCACATTCGTCCCTGAGATACTTCACCATCACTGGTCGGGCATAAAGATGGTCGACAGGTATATCAAAGAACCCTTGAATCTGCGCGGCGTGGAGGTCCATCGTGACCACACGGTTTACTCCTGCAGCTGAAATGAGGTTTGCCACAAGCTTAGCTGTGATTGGCACACGTGACTTATCTTTACGATCCTGACGAGCATAGCCAAAGAATGGCATTACAGCAATGATGCTTCCGGCGCTCGCACGGCGGGCGGCATCCACCATGATGAGAAGCTCCATCAGGTTATGATTCGTCGGCGGACAAGTAGGCTGGACGATGAAGATATCTTCACCTCGAACATTTTCGTTAATCTGAACAAATGTTTCTCCATCGGGAAATGCATCCACAGTCACGTCTGCAACAGTCGTGCCAAGGTGAGATGCTATATCCTCTGCTAATTGGTTGTGCGCTGAACCTGCAATAATTTTCATAGAACCGGATCGCACTGTGATCAGCAAAAGCGCCACGTTCAACTGTTTTTTTAGCTCTATCACCAGCACAATGGAACAATCTCTACCGCTAAAAATACGAAAGACCCGAAAAGGCCGGCTGGGTGAAACAGTTCTTACCTAGAATCTACAACAATCGCAGGACCGCGCAGACCGCAAAATGAATCCAAACTCCCAGCAGAGGCTGGTTTAACCTTCATGTGTTTTTGGGCGATCCTTCTTTTTTGAGACTTAGGATGAACGCAGAAGGATTGACATTGTAGGGGATTTCCTTCAGTGAAAGCGCGTCAAAATGATGATTAGAGAGTTGATCGGCTTCATTGCCCAAACTCTTAAAACATAATATTTAAACTTAATACAGCATCGTCTAGCGATGCATTTTCCCATGAACGTATCTTTCAACTGGCTCAACGACCACCTCGACCTTAGCGATCACAGTATCGAACAACTCGACGACCTCCTCACTTTCGCCGGTGTGGAAGTAGAAGGAATCGAGCAAAAAGGCCTCAGCACAAAGCTGGTGGTTGTGGCTCAGGTGAAAGAAGCGGTGCAGCACCCAAATGCGGACCGGCTCAAAGTCTGTCAGGTCGACGCCGGTGAAGGCTCACTCCGTCAGATTGTTTGTGGTGCTCAGAATTACAAGGTTGGCGACAAGGTGCCATGCGCACTTCCTGGTGCTGACCTCGGTGGTGGATTTGTGATCAAAGATGGCAAGCTCCGTGACGTTGAGTCAAAGGGGATGCTCTGTGGCGCGAGCGAGATCGGCCAGGTCGATACCGTCGACGGCCTACTTATTCTCCCAGAAGATTCAGTGATTGGTTTGCCGGTGGTCGAGATGTTCGAATCCGACACGATCATCGAAGTTGAAATCACACCTAATCGTCCAGACCTTCTCAGCCACACTGGCATGGCGCGCGAGCTTTCTGCTCTTACCGGCAAAGCGCGTAAACCATTCGATCAACCAAGTCTCGAAACCTCTGATGCTGGCGATGTGATCAAGCTTTCAGCTCCCGAGCGCTGCCCGCTCTACACAGCGACCAAGATTTCAGGTGTTAAAATCACCGATAGCCCAGAATGGCTTCAGACAAAGCTCGAAGCAATTGGCCTCCGTCCAATCAACAACGTGGTGGATATCACCAACTACGTGCTGCACGAGCTAGGTCACCCACTGCACGCATTCGATGCTGCAAAAGTGGACGGAGCACTCGACATTCGCCTCGCAGCTGATGGCGAAGCCTTCAATGCGCTCGACGGCGGTGAAATCAAGCTCGCTGAAGAAGACCTTCTTATTTCCGACGCTGCTGGCAATGCTCTCGCTCTAGCTGGCGTCATGGGTGGTGCTGAATCAGGGGTCACTGAAACGACAACTGACGTTATCCTTGAGGCCGCGTACTTCACGCCATCCTTCATCCGCCGCAGCTCACGCCGCACCGCGCTCACATCGGATTCATCCTACCGCTTCGAGCGTGGCACTGACCCGCAAGCCGTTCTCAACTCCGCAGCATTTGCCGCAAAGTTAATCGTAGAAATCGCTGGTGGTACGATCGAAGGCCCAACAGCAGTAGCTGGTGAAGCCCCGGTGCTCACTCAGCCAGTGACTATCAACGTCACCAAGCTCGACCAACTCATGGGTGGCAGCATCACCCTCGATGCCGCTAAAGAAATTCTCACTAAGCTAGGTCTCACAGAAGGGTCTAACGACTCATGGGAGATCCCAAGCTACCGGCTCGACCTGCAGCGTCACATCGACCTGGTAGAAGAAATTGCGCGCGTCCACGGTCTCGACAATGTTGAAAGCCGTTTCGTCGGTGCCTTCGTTGACGAGAGCGCAGTCGACAAAGCGTACGACTACCAACTCAAGCTCAAGCACCAGCTGGCAGCTCTCGGATTCTACGAGGCGCAGACCATCAAGCTAATCGCCGAGCACTCTAACGACAACATGGTCGCTCAGATGTGCGATGCTCTTCCGCAGCGTCCCCTGATCGATGGCGACCTGGTCAAAGTGGCTCTACCGCTTTCTGAAGATCACGCCGTGATGCGGCCGAGCCTAGTGCCTGGTCTGGTCGCTGTAGCAGCGCGCAACATCCGCCAAGGCCGCAAGTCGCTGCGCTTCTTCGAAATGGGCAAGCAATTCCGCAACGCTGGTGGTGGCAAGGCAAAGGATCTCGAAGCTGAGTCACTTTCGCTGCTCCTCTCGGGAACAGAAGCTCCAGTAAACTGGGCGAACAAAGCTCCTAACATTACTGATCTATTCGACATCAAAGCAGTGGTGGCAGCCATTCTTCCAAAAGCAAAGGTGCAGCTGAAAGAGCGCAAGCGTGATGGCTTCGTTCTCGCTGCCGATGTACTCGCTGATGGTAAGCCAATCGGCGCATTCGCTCAGATGACACCAGCTCGCTGCCGTGCGATCGATGCTAACAACCCAGTCTACGTGGCTGAGCTCGATCTAGCAAAGCTCCAGCAACTGGCTACTGGAATCGATAAAGTGGACCCACTGCCGCAGTTCCCAGGCTCTAGCCGTGACGCAGCGATGGAGGCCCCACTCACGCTCGAGAATGCAGCGATTGAAAATGCGATCAAGAAGCACAACGAAAACCTTCTCGTCAACTACCATTGCTTCGATGTCTTCACCGACGCGACTGGTGAAAAACTAGACGCTGACAAGAAGTCAGTTGCCTACAGCTTCACCTACCGCTCAGCGGACAAAACACTCAAAGCAAAAGAAGTCGATAAAGCGCACCAAGCTCTCCTGGATTTCCTAGCCAAGAGCGTGAAAGTAACCTTCCGTTAGGCCGGAGCGCCAAGCCCCAGCTTGGCAGCAATTTGAATAGCTTTCCGAGCAAGGTATCGCAGCGCAGTAAGATGCTCTAGTTCAAGTAGTGTTTTTCGCCGAGCTAGGGCTCGGCGCTCCGAGAGGTTACCAAGAGCAAGCTTGCATCTAACTAGGGATACACTACTCTGAGAAACATGGAGTTCTCAGAGCACTTACCTTGGAAGTCGCGTGGCTATTTGCCGCATGTGGACGCTGTGGGTGAGCTGCAGATGATTACTTATCGACTGGCTGATTCCTTACCAAGGTCTGAGATCAAAAAACTAATGTTAGAGTTAGAGTCCCACCCTGAAAAAGTACGCTCAAGAGTGAGCCGACGAAGGGTGGAGGCTCTACTCGATTCTGGACTTGGGTGTTGTGCTTTGGGTCACCCCGAAGTAGCAAAGGTGGTCGAAGATACTTTTTTGAAATTTGACTCTGAGAAGTACGAGCTACTCCATTGGTGTATCATGCCAAACCATGTGCATGTATTGATCCGCCCTCACATAAGCTTGGGGCTCATACTCCAATCCTGGAAATCCTATACTGGTCGCTGGGCACTGCAGCATAACGAGAGGTTAGGACTCGGGGTTCCAGAGGAGAGCTTTTGGATGCGAGAATATTGGGATAGGTTCATCCGCAATCTAGAACACTTTGAAAATGCAGCCAGTTATATTAGAATGAACCCAGTGAATGCTCGGCTATGTGCCAAGCCTGAAGATTGGCGCTGGGGAAGTGCTTGGAGTGGTCGTTAGAGCTTGCCAAATAGTTGAAACATTTTCGCCGAGCTGGGGCTCGGCGCTCCGACCTACCACGCAGGTTCCGAGTCAATCACGATTCTCTCACTTGTTTCAGGGTGGGTGAACTCTAACATTGTAGCGTGGAGCTTCATATGACCCGGCCCTGTGCCAGTACCGTAGAGTGGGTCGCCTATGATCGGTATTCCTAGCCCCTTGGCATGTGCCGAGTGGACTCGCAGCTGGTGCGTACGGCCAGTGATTGGCTTGAATTGGACTCGAGTGACTCCATTAACTCGCTCGATAACCTTCCAAATGGTGGTGCCCATTTTTCCGTCTTCAGCATCGTAAATCTGGTGCGGCCGATTGTCGACGTCGAGTCTGAATGGGAGTTCGATCGTGCCTTCGCCTTCTTCGATTACACCGTCTAACAAAGCTATATATTTCTTCCTCACTTCACGTTCTTGAAACTGTATAGAAAGGGCGCGATGCGCTTCTTTCGTGAGTGCTAGTAGCATCAGACCAGAGGTATCCATATCTAACCGATGAACTGCAGAGTAGGCTGGCGCTTCTGGGAAAAGCGCACGTACTCGCTCAGTGACTGAGTCTAGCTTGTCGGGTCCCTTGCCTGGAGCTGACAGCAAGCCGCTGGGCTTGTTGACTACGATAAAGTGTGCGTCTTGATAGACAATGTCGAGTTGAGCGTTCATTGTTGTTAGAGTGGTTTATTTGAGATCCGACAGTGGCCAGTGAGAGGTGCTGTGATTTTTTCGTTAAACAGCACATCGTTCTCGATGACACCAATGGCGACATTGTGGATCAATGCCCAGTGTCCAGAAATGCCTTTGCGATCACTTACGATCATGATGTGAGGTGTGACTCCGCCGATAGCGCAGGTGATGATGTCGTCTGGTTGGTAATTTGTTTTGATCTGATCGATTGGTAGATTCCAGCCCATCCGAGAGAGATATGTTTGTATATTGGGAACTCGGCGGTGATCGATGTTATAATCTGGTGTTGTGAGCCCCCACAATGGTGGGTAAAGCTCAAAGTGAGCAGCCATATCCTCGTGGATTTCCTTTTGAAGATCGATCTTGTGGCCCTTCCTCAGTGTTCTAATAATCACATCCGTGCAAACGCCTCCCTCAATGGGCACATCTCCTTTGGGATATTTTAGACGTTGGTAGCTAGGATTATAGGATGTTGTTTTACCTATCTGCCAACGTGTTGCCGCGATTGTTTTCCGCTGTTCACGAGTAAAATCGCTAGGGTGTACCGAGCAACTCGCCAAACAGAAAATGACAATCAATGCGTTATGAAGTCTCAGCATCCGCTTCGCGATCAAGATATAAGCAACCGAGACGGTCACGCTAGATTAGGAAAACTGCTTGAGGAAGCGGGTGTCGTTGTCGATCAGCTGGCGGATATCTTTGATCCCCCATTGGATCATCGCGAGACGGTCGAGGCCCATGCCGAAGGCGAAGCCTGTGACCCTCTCAGGATCAAAAAGGTCGTCACCGCGGCTTGCGGTAAGCGAAGTGAAAACGGCCGGATCTACCATGCCACAACCTGCGACTTCGATCCACTTTGGAGCCTGTCCCTTGACGTGAAGCTTCACATCGATTTCGAAGCTAGGCTCAGTGAATGGGAAAAAGTGGGGCCGGAAACGGACTTCAGTCTTGTCACCGAAGAGCGCGCGAAGGAAGTACTCGAGCGTGCCCTTGAGGTCACCCAGTTTGACATCTTCAGCAACGAAGAGACCTTCGAGTTGATTGAAGACTGAAAGGTGGGTCGCATCGATCTCGTCACGACGGTAAGCAGAACCAGGAGCTATAATACGCACCGGTGGAGTTGCTTTTTCCATGGTGCGAATTTGCACTGAAGAGGTGTGGGTGCGAAGAAGCTTTCCGCTATCAAAATAGAATGTGTCTTTCTCGTTACGCGCAGGATGATCGTCTGGCGTATTGAGCGCGTCGAAACAATGGTACTCGGTCTCGATCTCTGGACCATCCGCAAGAGCGAAACCCATACGGCGGAGAATCTGAATCGCACGATCTTTAATCAGTGTCAGCGGGTGGAGTCCACCTTCGAGCAGTTCGCGTGGAGGAAGAGTGAGGTCGATTCCTTCTACTGATTTCTGATCCGCCTGTTCTTGGAGCTGAGCGAGCTTGCCATCGATCGCAGTCGTCACAGCCGAACGCGCCACATTTAGCGCCTGACCATAGGCTGGCTTCTCTTCATTAGGGAGGTCCTTCATCGCTGCAGATGCTGCGGTGAGACGACCTTTTTTTCCTAGAAATGCAACACGAGCCTCATCGAGAGTTTTCTGATCTGAGGCGGCTTCAATGGCGCTGAGAGCGTCAGCTGGATTGTTTCGAGTTCCTGTTTCATGAACAGCATAGCCGTGCCATAAATCTCGCAGAGTGTCCAATGGTTTTACCTATCTCGCGGTGTGATAGTTTTCAGTTGGCTGTGTTCAGTTTTTAGAACGAGAACGATGAACAGTCAGATATTTCAATACGCTATTGGCTTCGTTTTACGAAACCACTTCTCTATTCCTTTACTTTTCTTCAGCTAGGCCAAACCGCATGATTCGTCCGAACTTATTGTAATAAGTCAATGTCAGTTTCACTGATAAATCCATGGACCATACAAGCCCCATAGATAAACTCCTTGTCACCTTTTTGCCGAATCGTAAATCCATGAAAGACCGAGGGTCTATTAGCCACATTACGAAGGTATTACCTTCTGAATCATAGACTTGAATTCCTTTATTTGCTGCACCTTGCACCGAAGGTAAATTTCAATGCTTTCTTCATATGCCGCCATCATAGTCAATGAAGCACCTTAAAGCACCCCGATCTTACGATCAATGTCATTTCATAAGGCGACACTTCGAAGTGCTTAAACGAGCGGATCTCATAAGTTATGGTGGGTCTTTTTATTCAGCTTATTCTGGAGGTTTCATTTAAGAACTACAAAGAAAACGATAGAGGCTCTGAAGCGAAAAAGTCTAGCAGACATCTTACGACTTCTTTCCACCCCTCACATTCCCGCCGAAAAATTCCGCGGTCACGTCAACTGGCTATATCGTTATTTGAAGGTCACTTTAGCCATCGCATCGGTGCGCTTACTCACTGGCCATTCTAGACCTTTTTTTGGCCAACCAACATAGAGCAGACCTAGACATTTGTCTTCTTCGCCTAATTCTAACGAGTCAGCAAAGCTCAGGCCATACGTCACGGCTGGTGATGACCAAAATACTCCTAACCCAGCAGCAGAGGCGACCAAGTGGAGGTTTTGCACAGCACAGGCAACCGCCTCGACTTCCTCGATCTCTGGGATTTTACGCTTGGGATCGCGCTTCATGACGAGCGCTACTACGGAATTTGCGAGAAATGGATTCTTCCCCATTTTTTCAAACTTTTCTAGGCGAAATTCTTCAACCGCAGTCTCAGCTTTATACGCCGTCTGTAGTGCTGTGGCGATGGTGCATCTGGACTCGGCAGTGTAGACGAGAAAGCGCCACGGCTCAGTAAGTCCATGGCTAGGTGCCCAGTTCGCAGCCTCAAAAAGCGTCTGCCAAAGCTCTGGGCTAACCACCTTCTCAGAGTCCATCAATGCGGGCTTAATACTACGGCGATGGGCAATGATCTTAGAAATTTGTTCAGTCTGCATGCTGAGCAAGCTGCAAAAGCCGCGCCAACTATGCAATGCTATTTCAGCCTACCAGCCAGCACGGTGGAAGTATTCCTACCGCGAAAAATAAGAAAAACGCTAAAAGGCTAGGACTATGAAATGTACGAGATGAAACATTTCTTTCCCGAAAATGAGCTAGGCTGGAATTATTAATTATTAATTGTTCATTCTTAATTGGAGCGAAGCGACTCTAGATTCCATCACCTTCTGCGGTAAAGCCTTCGAAGTCTGAGTCGTTGGAGACGACTGATGCGAAATCGCCGAATCCTTCCATCTCGTCTGAGCTTACGAGAGACTCTACAGCAGCTTCGATTTCTGCATTACTCACTACTGGAGTCTGAGTTTTCACATCTCTGACAATTTTCTCGCAGGGTTGAGCATCAATGAGTTTTGTTTGCTCAGGAGCCGCGCCGAGGGTTTCAAACTTTCGAGCGCTCACCATGACTCGTGAGTCGAAGGTGCCGACTGCTGAGTTGAAATGATTCACAGTCGTCCCGAGTGAGTTTCCAATCTTGTCGATGTATTCGGTGAACTTAGAAAGTCGTTCATAGAGTTCCTTGCCCACTCCTGAGATTTCTTGAGCATTCTGAGCCAATGCCTCTTGGCGCCAGCCATAGGACACGGCGCGGAGGAGTGCGATAAGAGTGGTAGGAGTCGCAAGGATCACTCCTTGGTCGACGCCTTTTTCAATGAGCGAGCTGTCCTGGGCGAGTGCGGCTGAGAAGAATGCTTCACTAGGGAGGAAGAGCACGACGAACTCTGGGCTAGTCTCGAATTGGTCTTGGTATTTCTTACTGCTGAGCTGCTGGATGTGCTTGCGAACTTGCGCAGCGTGACGAGCGAGCGCAACCTCCTTGACTGCATCGTCATCGGTTTCAATCGCATCGAGATAGGCATCCATCGGAGCCTTGGAGTCGACAATAATGTTCTGGCCACCAGGCAATTTGACGATGAGGTCAGGACGGAGCTTTTTACCTTCGTCGGTGGTTGTCGTGGTCTGCGTTTCGAAGTCGCAATGCTCCTGCATGCCACTCATTTCCACTACCCGGCGGAGCTGCATTTCCCCCCACTGGCCACGGCCGGTCGGCTGACGTAGCGCCTTGACTAACTGGGATGTTTCCTTTTGCAGGCCTAGGTGAGTCTCCTGCATGTGGCGTACTTGCTCGCGCAGTGATGTGTAGGCTCCCTCGCGCGCTTTCTCTAACTCCTGCACCTGCTGCTGCGCCTTATTTAGCGATTCATTGATCGGTTTGACCATCCGCTCGACGGCATCGACACGCTTGTCCATGTTGACTTGAGCTGAATCTTGTTCGGCTTTGAATGAGGTCTTTGCTAGCTGTAAAAATTGTTCCTGACTCGCTTTGAGTGCGTCTTGAGAAAGTGCCTTGAAGGTGTCGCTGAACTTTTGCTCAGCTTTTCCTAATAACTCTTCCTTTTGTTTGTGTGATTTTTGTTCCGCCTCGAGCTTTGCCCGCAGGCCAGCCTCGGAGCTAATGAGATCTGCCTCTTTCACCTTGAGAGAGGTGTTGATCTTCTCTGAGTCTTTGAGACGCGTCGCTAGCTCTTCAGAGCGCTTCTTTTCAGCATCTAACAACCCACCAAGCCTACCTTGGAGGGCAGAAATCGCCGTTTTTTTTCCAGAACTCGCAATGAGTCCAACTACCACTATCACAACAGCAATCGCTGCGCCAAATATTGCCCACATTTCTGGTGTCATTTTATCTATATCTTGATACTTGCGAAAATTCAGAGCCGTACCATACTACCGGCATCAGCTTTACTGTATAGGTGCTAACACACTGAGCAGAGGGCGCAAAACATATTAGAAAAATCATCATGGCATACCAACTTCCAGAACTCGGATACGCGTACGACGCGGTCGAACCACAGATTGACGCACGCACAATGGAGATCCACCACTCCAAGCACCACAATGCATACGTGACTAACCTCAATGCAGCACTTGAAGGTCAGACTGAGCTCCTTGAGCTGCCAATCTGCCAGCTAGTGCAACAACTCGACAAAGTACCAGCAGCTAAGCAGGCAGCAGTACGCAACAACGGCGGTGGTCACCTCAACCACTCACTTTTCTGGAAAGTCATCGCTCCCGGTGGCGCATCCGCACCTTCTGGTGAGCTCGCAGCAGCAATCGACAAAGAGTTCGGTTCATTCGACGCGTTCAAGAAAGCGTTCGCAACAGCAGGTGCTACACGCTTCGGCTCAGGCTGGGCTTGGCTCTGCGCTAAGGAAGATGGCGGCGTAGCTGTTTGTTCCACTCCTAACCAAGACAACCCACTGATGGGTGAGTTCGCTGGCACATGTGGCAGCGCACCCATCCTCGGCCTCGACGTCTGGGAGCACGCCTACTACCTCAACTACCAGAACCGTCGTCCTGACTACATCGCAGCATTCTTCGAGCTCGTGAACTGGGACGTTGTTAGCGGCAAGTATGCTAATGTCATTAACCAGAGTTGCGGCGACACTTACCACGTATAGTTTGTATTCACTTTTAAAAGCAAAAGCGCGATCTCCCAAGAGGTCGCGCTTTTTTTGTGCCCGTAGAAGAGCGCTTCAAGCTTCCTTGTAACTTGCTGGTAAGTTGGCTCTTTTCTAATTTAAGACAGATTCTAGCGAAGCGATCTCTACCGCGAAAAGTACGAAAAATGCCAGTCCGATAAAGTAACTCATTTTGTCTAATAGATCTGAGTGGTGTGACCAACCGAACGACTAGAAACATGAACTTGACCTTCAGCCAAGGAGGCTGTGGTTATGGTTTACCCCGCCATGCGGCTACGCCTTTGACGGGGCTGTTATGAAATTCTCCGTTGGAGAACCCCACTCCAATCAGCCGCAATAACTAGAGGTGGTGCGCATCTCGTATGATTTTTTGTCGTGTGGTGTGAAAAATGTTAGATAAAACCGTCTTCTGTTGTGACAGTTGTTGCCTAGATGGGATTCCGTAACTCTAAAATATTACAAGGGATCGAAAGATGAAACGACAGCCAACGACCTAGAACTTTTCTCAGGAAACACACTATTTGATTCTGTATTGGGATGGCTGAGCTCCGAATTCTTTTTTAAAGGCAGCACTGAAGACAACTGGATTTTGATAACCCACATCGTAAGCGATTGCTTCAACTTTAAAACCGGTTGAAATCAGTAACTCGGCAGCCCTCTGCATGCGAAGCCAACGTAGTTGTTGAATTGGGCTACGCCCGTATTGAGACTTACACAGGCGTCTAATATGTTCGGTACTGAGGCTAGCTATCGACGCCATAGCGTCAAGATTCCACTGCCGTTCTAGGTTTTGCTCTACCGCGAACCAGAGTTTCCAGAGCCGATCATCCTTCTGGTTTGTTGCGGTAAACTCACTCACATAGATATGAATCAGTTGAATCCATTGCTGAGTGACGGCCTGTCGCTGCGGAGCTTTAGATTCATAGAGCATTCCCTGCATCACATTCAAAAACTGCAGGCTCGCAAATTTTTCGACCAATGGTTGGGAGGAATGAATAAGAGGGATTTGTCCATCAGCGTGATGATAGCGCACCCAACAAAACTCCCAGACCTCACCCTCTAGACAGCGTAGAGCATTCGTTCTGTAGGCAGGTAGAAGGCACGCTTCGCCTGCAGAACAAATGTGCCAACTACCATCGATGAGAATTTGCCCTTTCCCCTTCGTTGTGACCAAAAAATAGGCCCCGCTTTGGCACAATCGAACCACTTCATAGGGAGCCTCAGCATGCATGATACCCACATGCTCCATCTGATACGTAGCCAGCGTAGGGCAAACAGGGTACTCCGATAACCATTCTCTAATGTCATCAGCATTCGCGCGAGCACAAGAATAGTGAGTCTTCTCTCCCCAAACGTGAATTTCGCTTAGATTTTCGGTCTCTGTGCCCTTTTTCTTCATACTTCTAAGTCCTTAGCCCCCGCCAAGGTTCCTCTGCGGAAACATCAAGAGCCGAGATGAACTCGTTTTGACATTTCTCGTCCCCCTCTACCTTGATGTCTTCTGCTGAGATCAACATGACTTTAGCACTGAGGTATAGATTTGAACTCTTTGGTCAAATTTGTCAATGACTGCTCCACCCCCATGCGCTCCAGACTGGAAGCTCCGATGAACCCCACGCAGTCGGTATGCTTGTTAATATAAGCTGCATCACTAGGTGTATTGATCGGTCCTCCGTGAGAGAGGAATATGATGTCTTTTCTGACCGTGCATGCCGCATTGATAATGTCCTGAGTGCGCTTCACCGCATCGTCCATGCTACACAAGGCACCAGTCACTCCAATAGAGCCACCCACTGTGGTTCCACAATGCGCGATAATGGAATCCGCTCCCGCCTTGGCCATCTCGATAGCTTGCGCAGGCGTAGTCACGTAGACCGTTGAGAAAAGATCTAACTTTCGGGCTAGAGCTATCATTTCATATTCCTTTGTGACGCTCATGCCAGTTTCTTCGAGCACTTGTCCGAAATGGCCGTCGACCAAGGTATGTGTCGGGAAATTGTTCACCCCTGAGAAGCCCATTTCTTTGATTCTGCCGAGCCAGTGCCACATTCTTCTGCGTGGATCAGTGGCGTGCACGCCGGCAAACACTGGGATTTCCTCTACCACAGGAAGCACTTCATACTCACCGATTTCCATCGCTATCGCATTGGCATCACCATACGCCATCAATCCAGCGGTGGATCCATGACCCGCCATTCTGAAGCGGCCTGAGTTATAAATGATGAGGAAGTCAGCTCCACCTTTTTCAATAAATTTGGCGCTAATTCCAGTACCAGCACCGGCGCCGATGATGGGTTCTTTATTTCTTAGTGTCTCGTGTAATCTCTCGATCACTTCTTCGCGTGTGTAAGGATTTCCCTTACCAGTTAATGGATTTGGCATAATATTGATTCGTTTCAACCAAGCTAGTCGCTCGACTGTCACCCAACGAGAATATCCACCTTAGCTCACAGCACAAAAACCATAGCTCAATACACATTTCACTAAAGAGCCTTTCCCGATCAGGTGTACGGGGCTAACAATACACCTCCGCAGCTCCATCTTCTTATCATGATAAAGTCCTTACTCCTTCTCATCGCCTTGTTGCTTCCGCTTTCGGCCGCTGAGCCGCTCCGTGTTTTTATCCGTACTGGTGAAAAAACGCATGGCCCTGGTGCCCACGACCACCCTCGCTTTATGGCCGACTGGATCAAGCTTCTCAACGATCGAGGCGCCCGGGCGACGGGTGCGCTAGCCTTCCCGACCGCGGAGCAGATCCAGTCAGCGGATGTGGTTATTTTCTACGCCCAGAATGCGGGAAACATAACGCCGCCCCAGCGGCAACTTCTCGACGCCTTCCAGAAGCGTGGTGGCGGACTCGTGTTTATCCACGACACCGTCTGCGGTGATGACGCCCAATAGTTTAAAAAAATAACGGGCGGGGCATGGGAGCACAGACACTCGAAGTACTTTGAAGGGGATTTCGATATCGACTATAAAGACAGCAAGCATCCAATCACTCAAGGGGTGGGTGACTTTTCTCTAGACGATGAAATCTACTGGAACCTCCACATGCTCCCTGAAGCCAAAATCCTCGCCTGTACAAACTGCAAACGGGCGCCCGGGTCACCTCAGATGTGGTCAGTTGAAAAAGAAAAATCGCGTACATTCACAGCCATCCCTGGCCACTGGCACACCACCTTCAGCATCCCGCAATACCGTGCCGTCCTACTCCGAGGAATCGCTTGGGTCGGTCACCGAAATGTCGACTCACTCGTCACCTCCACAGAAATTGAAGCCCTAAAAAACCCTAAAAACGGCCCGAAGATGAACCGTGCTACTGGATTGCCGGTGGGGGGGGAAGTCACGCTGAGCTGTCCCCTCGACACGATGCTCTTTCGGAGATAGAACTCGTTCTCGAGCTCACTGCAAACCTATAGCCAAATCCACATTCACCGGCCATAAAAGCACAGAACGTTGACTCCTAGTCGCTGAGCCACTTAATCCTATAAATTAGTCATGAACCAAAAATTTCACCCTTTCCACCTCTACTTCTTAGCATTGATCTTCTTCCTGCCTCACTTGGACGCTAAACCAGATCCCAGTGATTCAGCCCGCAGAATCGAAGTTCTTTTCCTAGGTAGCCCGAATGGCTCTCACCGTCCACTTGACCGCTTCAAAACGATTCGACAAGCTCACGGGGTCAAGGGCATCAACTACACCTACGCCCACCAACCAACCGCGCTCACCAAAGAAAACCTAGTCAAATACGATGCTCTGCTGGTCTACGGCAACCATGACGAGATCAATGAGGAACAAGAGACAGCGCTGTTAGAATACTCTCATAATGGAGGTGCCTGCGTCTTTCTCCACTCCGCATGTGGCTGTTTCCGCAACTCGGAGAAATTCATCGCACTGCTCGGCGCTCAATTCAAATCTCACGGCAAAGGGGTTTTCCGCACCAAAATAGTCAACCCTGATCACCCAGTGATGAAAGGGTTCCCAGGTTTTGAATGTTGGGACGAAAGCTACGTTCACCAAAAACACAATCAGGACCGAGTTGTCCTGCAGAAACGAGAAGATGAACCATGGACATGGGTCAGAACCAATGGCAAAGGACGCATTTTCTACACCGCAAGCGGCCATGATGATCGCTGCTGGAGCCTCTCAGAGTACCAAGACCTCATCTACCGCAGCATCATCTGGACTATCGGAGATAAGAAAGCCCAACTCATTTCTAAGCTCAAACTGCCAGAGCTTCAGTACACCGAACCAAAAGTGAATATCATCCAGGGTAAAAACTGGCCAGATAAACCCCGAGACCGGGGAGTTCCAGCCACTCACCTGCAGCAGCCACTCAGCGTTAAGGATTCGATCAAACTGGTTCAAGTCCCTGTGGAAATGGCAATTCAGGTATTCGCCTCCGAACCAATGATCGTCAACCCTATCGCCATCAACTGGGATAACAAAGGCAGGCTCTGGGCGGTCGAAGCCTACGATTACCCTAACAGCCACGTCACTAACAGCCCAGGCAAAGACAGAATCAAGATGCTCACTGACACCAACGGCGACGGTAAAGCCGACACAGTATCCGTATTCGCCGAAGGCCTAACAATCGCCACAAGCGTACTCCCCATCGATAAAGGGTGCATCACCACGGATGGCGAAGAAATGGTTTATCTAGAAGACAGCAACAACGACGGAAAATCCGATAAACGACACGTCATATTCAAAGGCATCAACCTCTACGACACCCATGCGTGCGTCTCTAACCTCCACCTTGGAATGGACGGCTGGATTTATGCCACTGTTGGTTACTCAGGGGTAAAGACCACGGTTGCAGGAAAAGACTACCGTATCAACCAAGGGGTGTTTCGCTTCAAACGAGATGGCTCAGACTTCGAACCCATCCAATCGACGAGCAACAACACCTGGGGGCTTGGCTTCACCGAGCAAGGGCGCATCTTAGGCTCCACCGCCAACATGAACCCATCCTTCTATGTTGGAATCCCCAAAAAGCACTATACCGGAACAGACCTTAAGCCTCGCAAGGCACCACGCTCCGACAACAAAGACCGCATCTTCCCGACCACCATCGATTTCTTACAAGTGGATTGGAAAGACCATTTCACCGCCGCGGCTGGTCACTCTATCTACACCGCTCGACTCTTTGATAAATCTTGGTGGAACCGCAGGGCCTTCATCTGCGCTCCTACCGCCAAGCTAGTTTCGGCACCCATCCTTAACTCGGTTGGATCCGGTTTCAAAATCACTAACACTGAGCAAAACATCTACGCATCCGCTGACGCTTGGTCGGCACCCGTTGCTGCAGAAGTAGGTCCAGACGGCGCGCTCTACATCGCGGATTGGTATAATGCCATCGTCCAGCACAACGTCTACGGAGCTAATCAGAAAAAAGGCAAGGGCAATGCCTACATCAGCGAATTCCGTGACAGAAAATATGGCCGCATCTACCGCATCTCACCAAAGGGAGTCAAAGTTCAATCGAATCCAAAACTCGCCACACTCGAGCAACAACTCGATGCCCTCAATAACGACAACATGTTCTGGCGTATTCAAGCACAAGAGACGCTCAGGAAGTCAGGTAAAAAAGCAATCGCAGCTCTTCGCAACTTAGCAAAAGGAGACAGCTATGCCACTCTCCACGCTATCCACGTACTAGGTCAGCTCGGGGAAGACCTCACAGAATTAGAAAAAATGGAACGTAAAACAGCAGGCGTTCAAGCAGCACTGCTCGCCTACTTACCGCGTGATACAAAAACTGGAGTGGGGCTCCTGCGCAAGCTACCAAGTAAAGCCGAAGACACTTTAGCCAACCTTCTTTACATCTCTGAACTCGAGAGATCTCCCGCAATAGCTAAGGCGATCGTCACACTCAAAAGCGAAAACGTGGAGTTCTTCAAAAATGACGACCTTCTCAATCGCGCGCTCGAGTTGGCACTATCCCACCACGGAAACTTAACAGCCCTCGCTGCAGTAGCCACCCCGCGCGTCCCCCTCTCAACGAGCGCTAAACGCGGAGAAGCGATCTATAAAGCAGGCTGTATAGCCTGCCACCAACCTGACGGAGCTGGGTCAGAAGGAGTCTTTCCACCACTCGCCGGATCTGACTGGCTCGCCCGCAACCCTAAGCACGCCATCATGGTTGTAGCTAAAGGACTTAGCGGGGAAATCACAGTGAGCGGAAAAAAATTCAACGGAGCTATGCCTGGGCACCCTCAGCTCAGCGACCAAGAAGTTGCCGACGTGATCAACTTTACTAGAAATAACTTCACCCCCCAACTTGGAGACATCTCTAGGGATTTAGTCACAGAGGTTCGCAAAAAATACAAAGACCACGCCACATTTTTCACTGAGGCTGACATCCTGAAAGAGAAATAAAAAGCGGCGCTCGCTGGCCAGATTTGTGGTGGTGCCAATTACAACGCACCATTAGCATCCATTTTTTAAAAAGCGCTATCTCCCACGAGGTCGCGCTTTTTTGTGTTCCGCCACGAGACGAATGGACACTTGAAACTTTCCCCTTCTAACTCCACACTCCGCCCCATGAAAGTCGGCATCATAGCCAACCCTCACAAAAAGGGCGCAGCAAGCACGATCAATGCCCTAACGGAAGTATTGGCCAAACACAACATCACTTCTCTACTGGAAGATGAATCCGCTAAAATCATTGGGGTCCAGTCTGGATACTCTGCGGCTGAGCTAGCTAAGAACTGTGATGTCATTACAGTGCTTGGTGGTGACGGCACTATGATAAATGCCGCACACCGTATTGGGCCTACTTCCACTCCCATCGCCGGTATCAACATTGGAACTTTAGGCTTCCTGACTTCCTGTACCGACGATGAGTTAGAGCTCTTTGCTCAGGCTCTGATAGATCAGAGCTATAAAGTAATCCCTAGAATACTGCTCGAAACCTGCATCACCTATGCCGACGGAAAAACGGAAAGCGACTTTGCGGTCAACGAGCTGACGCTCTCCCGAGGCCAGACGGGTCGACTCATTTCACTGGATGCCTTCATCGATGGTGCGCTGCTGAACCACTACCACGCTGATGGTCTTATAGTGGCGACACCTACCGGCTCTACCGCTTATTCACTGGCAGCTGGCGGCCCACTGCTTTCACCGATAGCTAAAGCATTCGTGATCACGCCGATTTGCCCGCACTCCCTCACTAACCGTTCACTAGTTCTGGATGATTCTTCAGAGGTTGAGCTGGTGACCACCGATGAGTCCGACTGCCTCGCATTTTACTCTATCGATGGCCGCGACGTCATCGAACTCCCCTGCGATGCCCGCATCAGCATAAAGAAAGCGGACCACCAATTGCACCTATTGCGGCTCAAGGATCGCTCGCATTTCTCGACTCTCCGTAAAAAGCTCAATTGGGGCTAGATCTGCCGAGTCTCAAGGAATCCCCCTGAAAGGTAGTCATGCAACTTTACGTATTTTTACTCACCTTCTCTCACTATTCACCATGAAATCTATTTTACTAACTGGCTTAGCGCTCACTGCTAGCCTTGCCGCTCAAACAAAAATCGCCTGCGTAGGCGACTCTATCACGTTTGGCTCAGGCATTACTGCGCGTGAGAAGCTTAACTACCCAGCCCAGCTCGGCTACCTACTAGGAGAGGACTACGAGGTACGTAACTTTGGTGTGAGTGGCCGCACAATGCTGAACAAAGGTGACCACCCCTACACCAAGGAAAAAGCCTACCAAAACTCTCTGAGCTACCAACCAGATATCGTTATCATCAAGTTAGGCACCAACGATTCGAAGCCCCAGAACTGGAAGTTTAAGGCAGAATTTGCCGATGACACCAAGGCTCTCGTCCAGTCTTACACTTCTCTACCTAACAAGCCACGAGTCATCCTCTGTCAGCCAGCACCCGTTGTTCAATCGAGGTGGGGAATCACTGAAAAAGTCACCCGCGGCGAGCTCGCTCCATTGGTTCGCAATGTGGCTCTAGAACTCAACACCGAACTCGTCGACCTCCACACACCTCTGGTGAACCACAAGGATTGGATTCCTGATGGAGTGCACCCAAATGCTTTCGGAGCAGAAGTCATGGCTCGCCACCTCCATCGCTACCTCACGACCGAGCGCGATAACGAATGGACCACTGAGACAATGGAAGGCGCACAATTTGGAAACTTCCATGGCTATGCGATGCAAAATTTTAAATTCCGGGGAGTTTCCTGCAAAGTTGTCAGTCCAAAGATTGCGGCAGTAGGCAGACCGTGGGTTTGGCGCGCGCGCTTTTGGGGACACCAACCACAATTTGACACAACGATGTTAGAACTAGGTTGGCATGTTGTTTATTGTGATGTGGCCAATCTCTTTGGCGCGCCAGAAGCCACCCAGCGTTGGGACACATTTTACTACGCCATGCAGTCCATCGGACTCTCGAAGACACCCTTTTTAGAAGGCATGAGTCGTGGCGGATTGCCTATTCATAACTGGGCAGTTGCCAATCCGAAAAAAGTCGAAGGAATCTATGGAGACAACAGCGTGATGGACATCAAGAGCTGGCCTGCTGGTTTTGGCTCAGGTAAAGGCAGCGCTCCGACTTGGGAACAATGCAAGAAAGCCTACGGCTTCAAATCTGATGATGAGGCTAAAGCATTCAAAGGAAACCCCGTCGATACCATTGCTCAACTCAAGCAAGCTAAAATCCCATTGCTGTACCTCGTCGGCACAGCTGACCCTGTGGTTCCGGGCATGGAAAACTCTCAACTAGCTGCTCAGATGTTAGATGGCTACGCCGAGATTATTCTTAAAGAAGGCAAAGGTCACCACCCGCACGCACTCCCAAACCCACAGCCCATTGTCGAGTTTGCACTGCATTGTAACGGCAGCTACACGAATCCGGCAGCATTGCCCGCACCATCCGCCTCATTCCGAGGGAAAGCGGCAGGCTGGGGAGGTGGAATCTGGTGGGACCAGTTTGAGAACATCAACAAGCTGAGCAAAGAAAATCAAGACCTCGAGCTCATCTTCTTCGGCGATTCTATTACCCAGTCCTGGACTGGCGCGGATAAGCGATTGGCTGAAAAAGGTGGCCAGCGCCCAGTCGATAGATTTTTTGCAGACAAGTGGAAAACTGCCTCCTTTGGCATCTCAGGCGACCGCACGGAGCACCTACTCTACCGCCTCGCCCACGGCAACTTTGAAGGACTCAAGCCCAAGGCGGTTGTCGTCATGATCGGCGTCAACAACCTGCTCACAGCAAACCACAATGCTGATCAAATCACCGGTGGCATTGAAGCATTAGTCGAGGAACTTATTGCTAAGCTTCCAGAGTCCGAGATCATTTTGTTAGGCACCTTCCCATCTGGTCAGAACCCAGATGAAAATTCACGAATCACCATCGCTCAGATTCAAAAGAATATTGCCCCACTCGGGGAGAAAGACCACGTCACTTACCTCGATCTAGCTCCAGCTTTCACCAACGCTGACGGCACCCTGAAAGCCGAGGCTTACTCGGGTGATAAGATTCACCTCAAGCCAGCTGGCTACGAGACATGGGCCAAGGCTCTGATGCCGACGCTGGAGAAAGTGATGGAGCACTCCGAAACTCAGTGAATCGGAGACATTCGCCTACAATTGAGGCTAGCCTTCTGTGATTTCACTCTCCCGCGCAGCTATTGCCCGCTTGGTTAAAACAAAGCTATCTGGTGTCAGAGAAATTGAATCAATACCTTGTGCAACCAAAAATTGAGCAAACTCAGGTTTATCACTCGGAGCCTGACCACAGATTCCCACCTTACAACCTTGCTCGTGAGCCGATTTGATCAACACCCGAATCATCTCTCGAACAGCCTCGTTATTCTCATCGAACAGGTTTGCCAGTTTTTCAGAGTCACGGTCAACCCCTAGAACAAGCTGTGTGAGATCGTTGGATCCGATAGAGAATCCGTCAAACCTCTCGGCAAAATCTTTCGCTAATATGATGTTACTTGGTATCTCCGCCATCATGTAAACTTGTAGCCCTTCATCCCCCCGGACCAAACCATTCAAGGCCATTTCATTGAGCACTTTGTCGGCTTCTTCTAAAGTCCTACAAAAAGGGATCATCACAATCAGATTCTTCAGTCCCATTCGCTCCCGCACCCACTTCAACGCTCTGCATTCCAGAGCGAATCCCTCTCTATATTCTTCACTATAGTAGCGCGAAGCACCACGGAAACCTAACATAGGATTCTCTTCAACTGGTTCAAAATCATCTCCGCCCAACAAGTCTCGATACTCGTTTGTCTTAAAATCGCTGGTTCTCACAATGACTGGTTCTGGGTACTGAGATGCGGCAATCTGTGCGATACCGTAGGCTAGGCGATCCACAAAAAACTGTTTTTTATCCTTATAATGGTGGGTTAGCACCTCAATTTCTTCAAAAGCATTCTCATTCGTCAAACGGTCAAAGTTTATCAACGCCATCGGATGCACACCAATCTGGTTGGAAATGATAAACTCCATCCTAGCCAAGCCAATTCCGTCGCAAGGCAAACGCCATGATCGATTTGCAGTATCAGGGTTTGCGATATTCAGCATCACCTTGGTTCGCGTCTCTGGTATACTGGACAGATCAATTTCCTCGGTCTCGTAGTCGAGAATACCTTCGTAGACTTCTCCCTTACCTGTGCTCGCGCAGTTGATTGTCACCGCCTGGCCTTCATGCAGAAGACGTGTTGCATTTTCCGTACCTATGATAGCGGGAACTCCCAACTCACGACTGACGATCGCAGCGTGACTTGTCCGGCCACCGTGATCAGTAATCAATCCAGCTGCAATTTTCATCAACGGCACCCAGTCTGGATCTGTAGCCGAAGTGACCAATATCATCCCCTTCTCAAAGCTTCCAGCATCATTCAAACTATTGAGCACCATCACATTCCCCGCTGCAATACCTGAACCTATCCCTAATCCTTCAATCAGCGGCTCAGACTTATTGTTCTTCAAGCGGGAAACTACCATAGTCGAATCCAGCTCCATTGAGCGTACGGTTTCTGGCCTAGCTTGCACAATAGCCAATTCACCAGTGAGCCCGTCCAATGCCCACTCAATATCCATTGGCTTACCGTAATGGCTTTCTATCAACACTGCCCACTCAGACAACTGCATGATTTGCTTATCTGAGAGTGCATACTTCCAGCGCATCTCCATGGGGGTCGGCACATTCTCGACGGAGTCCCCCGCTTCGCTATAAATCATTGTCAGCTCCTTTGAACCCAATTTCTTGCTAATAATGGGAACCACACCCTTCTTACCCAATAATGGCTTATAGACCCGATATTCATCAGGCGTCACAGTCCCCTTCACGATGTTTTCTCCCAGGCCGAAAGAAGCCTCGATCACGACGACATCCCGAAAGCCCGTATCGACATCGAGTGTGAACATCACTCCCGCTGCACCGCTATCAGCACGCATCATCTTCTGCACGGCTACAGAAAGATAGACCGCCACATCCGCGAACCCCTTCTGCTCTCTGTAACTAATCGCCCGGTTCGTATACAGTGACGCGAAACATTTCCGACAGGCGTCCAACATGGCTTCCTCCCCTTTGATATTAAGATAGCTATCCTGCTGCCCAGCAAAGCTAGCATTCGGAAGATCCTCTGCCGTTGCACTACTTCTGACAGCCACATCCACCTGCTCACAGTCATAGTCCCTACTCATCCCTCTATAAGCATCAACGATCTGCTCTCTCATCTCAGCAGGAAACTCCCCCTCTAAAATGAGTTTTCGAATATTTGCGCCCACTTCCTCTAAGCTCAGAAAACCTCCGTGGAACTGCTCCATAAACCTACTAACATCATCAGTAATACCATTGCTCTCGGTAAATTCTCGATAGGCATTTGCCGTGACAGCAAACCCGCTTGGAACCACAATTCCTTGCTTACTCATTTGAGAAATCATCTCCCCTAGCGACGCACTCTTCCCACCAACTAGAGCAATATCTTTGATGGTTACATCTTTTAGCCAAATTACATTTTTCTTCATCGAACCCTAGGTTGTGTTGCCCACTCTTCGTTGTTTCATAGCAGCATCTAACCTGCAGATTTAAGGCCCGTAGAAAGTAGGTCCATAATAGGGATACTCTATATCAGTCTCGAACTTCATGTATCGAGAATTCAAGAACTCTACGAGATTAACCATTTGCTCCACCGTCATTTGGTCATTCAAAGAAGACATTGGCGACAGAATCCCATCACGCTGATCCTTTGCGAAGGTGCCCAAATATTCTTTAGATACAATATGCTGTGGATTAATGATCGAAGTCACTAATTCACCATAACTCTTCAGTTTACGAACCTCTCCTCCAAGCTGTAGTTGGACATCCGACTTCTCTGTTAACTTTGGAAACACTTCTCCTGAGACTGTGTGGCAGCTGTGGCATTTCAGCTCAGTAAATGCGACCATACCCTTCTCTATGTCGCCCTTTGGAAGGACAAATCCTTTCGCCATTTTGTTTTCCTTACTTCCACATGCTGTCAAAAATATCAAAAACGCAAATGCTCCGACCTTCATAATAATTGGGAAATTTTTCATAGTTTTAGGGGGGGTGGATATCCACACTAATAGAATCACAGGACACCCACTCAGCTTCCATTGTCAAAAGATGGTCCTATCTTGCTAAGAACAAGAATGATCACCTTGCTCAGCGTCATTTCCCTCCAACTCGCGGAATTCCTCAACAGGCTTTTACTAGAACGTAACGCGAGTGAACCTGAGGCAATTCGTAAAGCAAAAGAACTTGTCGCCTCCAGAATTGATGAAAAAAGAAATCTCAAATGAAGTCCATGTCTGCGTGCTCTATTTCTGTAATCTTTTCAAATAGACCACTGGCATGACATTCACTGAATATGTCAACCGCCAGCGTGTTGAATTAACCAAAGAAGAGCTCAAAAATACCGAGAAACCAATCACTGAAATTGCTTACGCAGTGGGGTTCCAGTCGCTCTCACAATTTAACCGAAGTTTCCTTAAATTTACTGGTGAGCCACCCAGAGGATACCGACAGCACACCCGGAACATCCCCACTGGACTCCGTTTCACTCAGTGAACAACCTCACTGTATAAGGTCAAGATTGGCAATACTTGCAGCAAGATTTGCAGGACTACAATTCTGAACATAGTGTATATTAGCTTCGGATAGGTGCGCATCTAGCAAAATACGCTACCACGCTCACATCCAACATCCCCCTAATACTATGAAACAGAAACTCATCATTCTAGCCAACGCCGAGAAACTGCGCGCCTACCGATTGACCTCGGATGACCTGCTACAACAGCAGCGCATTGAAGCCATCAAGACTGACCTACACCGTCTTTCACCAGACCCTATTGAAAGCTCCGATGATGATGGCCGTTTTCCCAGCGGAAGCCTACAGCACGGAGCGCCAATGAGACACGGTGAGCCACATGGCAGAACACTCGAAAAAAGGAGACGCCTGCTCGACGCTATGACCAAAGCCATCTGCGACCTCATTGAACACGAAGAATTTGACATTTGGAACCTTGCCGCACCAGCCGAGCTATCAGAACAACTCGTCAAAAGCCTGCCGATTCAAGCGCAGCAAAAACTCACGGATTTGAAAAAAGCCGACTACACCGGACTACCGATCAAAGAAGTGGAAGGTCTCTTTTCATAGCATGGAGCCCCCAGCCGAACTTCTACCTCTTTCCCTAGTAGAGATTTGGAGACGCCTTCGGTGCTCTTTCTTCGTGATGGAGTAGCCTTTTATCCAATCACCGCTTAATCATACTCACCACCCTGCCAACAATGAGAGGGATAGCACTTGATATGACTATCAAAACAAAGCCACCAGCACTAGGCGCCTGCAGAGCTAGAACTCTCGCTAGTGGCGGCAAACTCAGGGCAAAATAAAGGATCAATCCACACAGCACAACCGCTGCCCACACATATCCATTTTTAGTGATCTCATTTTTAAACGGGTGACTCCCAGGCTCAGCCATATTAAACACATGGAGAATCTGGGCCAAAGCAATCACCAAGAAGGAAACCGTCACCGCCTCCTCAGTAGACATCCCCATACTCCCCCTAGCAATAGTAAATGAACCGAGTACAACAACTGTAATCAAAATGCTGTAGAGCATGATTACCCACCATTGCCGCTTGCCAACAATAGGATCTCGCACCGATCTAGGCGGCCTAGCCATCACATCCTCATGACCATGGCAAACTCCTAAGGCTAGGGCCGGAAAAACATCCGTGACCATATTTAAGAACAGAATTTGGAGTGGCAATAAAGGCAGCGGAGCATCCATCGCCGAAGCTATCCCAATCACCATAACCTCACTCAAGTTACACGAGAGTAAATAGACCACAAACTTGCGGATATTGTTAAAAATAACCCTCCCTTGGGCAACCGCGGCAACAATAGAAGTAAAGGAATCATCTTAGCACCATGTCAGCGGACTCTCGCGCCACCTCCGTTCCACGTATTCCCATAGCCACGCCGATATCTGCACGTTTTAAGGCCGGAGCATCATTCACTCCATCTCCGGTCATTGCCACCACCGAGCCATCATCTTGATGCATCTGAATAATGTCGAGCTTGTGCTGGGGTGACACCCGCGCAAACACTTTGACATCGAGGAGGTCCTCCATTTGACCAGCCTTCTGACACGTGTCGATCTGCTTGCCTGTGACCACCCTCGTCGCGACCTCATCATAGATTCCCACATCCTTTGCTACATGCAAAGCTGTACCAGCCTGGTCTCCCGTGATCATCACCACTCGAATCCCTGCATTTCGGCAAGACGCTATGGCCGCAGGGATATCCTTCCTAGGCGGATCAATCACGCACGCAAGCCCAAGAAACTCCAGATTCTCATACGGTTCTACACCCTCCTGCCGAGCATATTTCTGAGCAAATGCCAGCACTCGAAAACCGTCGAGAGCCAGTGCGTTATTTTTATCCAACCACCATTGTCTCTCCTCCTCAAACATAGGTTGAAACTGCTGCCCTGTATACACAGTTTGACAAGCAGACAGCAATGGCTCAGCCGCTCCTTTCACCGCGATTAGGAACTGATCACCGTCACGGTGATACGTCGCCATCATCTTGCTTTCCGAATCAAAGGCCTCTTCCCGGACGCGATGGAATCTACGTTTGAGCTCGTTCTGATCAAGCCCGCACCCCCTCGCAGCTACTAACAACGACGTTTCCATCGGGCTACCAATAAGCTCTGAATCCTCGCCCCCCTCAAGCCCAGTCCACTGAGCATTGTTACAAAGTGACGCGACCCGAAGAACTTCAGCCGTAGACTCTAGTCCCTTTTGATCTCCCGCCAAATCATCCAGTCCCTGCTTCGTCACTATTGAGGCAACCACCATCTTATTTTCCGTCAGTGTGCCGGTCTTATCTGTGCAAATGACATTCGTGGCACCAAGAGTTTCCACAGCTGACAGATTATTAATGAGAGCATTGCTGCGGGCCATGCGCCACATGCCACGCGCCAGAGCAAGTGTCGCAATAATCGGCAACCCTTCAGGTATGGCGGCCACAGCTAGAGCGATAGACGTCTCGATCATCAGGTAAAGATCTCTTCCACGCATCAGTCCAGTAATAAGAATGGAAAGTGCGATAACCACCGTGACTACGACCAGTTTTCTGCTAAGCCGTGCCAACCTCTTTTCAAGGGGCGTTTCTTCATCCTCTGTCGAAATCACCAGCGCAGAGATTTCCCCTAGCTCAGTCATCATTCCAGTGGTCATTACGATGGCTTCACATGAACCCCGTGTCAGAGACGTGCCCTTATAAAGCATGTTAGTTCGCTCTGCTAGCATGGTGTCGTTTGGCAGCACACCACATTGCTTGTCCACTGGAAATGACTCCCCAGTGAGAGCTGACTCATCAGCCTGAAGACGAGAACAAGAAAGAATTCGCATATCCGCCGCTATCAAATCACCGCCCTCAGCCAGGATGACATCCCCCGGAACTATCTCCTCAGCAGAGACCACTTTCACACCACCACCTCGCCTCACTCGGACAAACGACTTATTGTATTTCCGCAGAGAGTCCATCGTACGCACCGCATTCAGCTCGGTAAAAAATCCGATCACAGCATTCAACACCAACACCGCACAGATCGCCAGCCCTTCGATCCAGTCATGAAACAGAAATGCCAATCCTGAAGCCACCGCTAACAACAGGACCAGAAGGCTTTTAAATTGGCTAAAAAATATAGCTAGCCAGCTCCTCGCCACATGTGTTTGTAGCTTATTCGGACCATACTTAGTGAGCCTACTATCAGCCTCCTCTATCGTCAGTCCCGCACTCCATGATGATGACAAACTCTGTAAAAGAGCATCCCCCACCTCATTCCATGGATACTTTTCTACCATACCACTTCATACCAAGAACATAGCTCCGCTTCAACCCCATACAGCATTGATGATACAGAATGCACCTCATACCAATCTGTGTTAGAACAGAGTGGTGTCATTTACTAATCCTTCTACCAACAGATCATGCTACTGGATCACCCATCTAACATCTTGCCTCATTTCACTCCGATTAGTCCACACTGACGGCATAGTTCTGTAACCTTGATTGGATCCAAGCACCCACGATTAGAACAACATAGATAACTATGATAGCAGCCAATTGCTTAGGTGCATGAATTAACTCAAAGCCCAAAATAAGTACGCCGGCCACGAGGAGGCTGATCATAGCGACAAGCGTCAGAAGCACATGCGAACTGGTCTCCCTGCGTTTCTTAAAATTCGCCAGCGCCATGAGGAACGAGACAATGATGAATGTAACGCTACCGAATTCTAATATGACCTGTAAGCCACCACCGAGTACCAGCAGGAAAGCCAGCACGAACATGGTCCAAATAGCGTTACGCGGGATATGTCCTTTGATGCGCAATCGCAGAGCTTTGGGGAAATAACCATCATCGGCTATAACCGCCATCAAGCGCGAGGCTCCAAAGAGGGTGCCACTGATGGCGCTTGATGTGGCAAGCAAGGCACTGGACAACACCGCAAAGTAGCCGAACTTGCCCAATATCCTTTCTGATCCTGCCGCCAGAGCATACTCCTTGCCCGCAATGATCTCCGCCTTGGGAATTGTCGCCAGTGCGCCGATAGCGAGGACCACATAGAGAATTGTGGCGACTACGATAGCGCCATAGATCGCCCGCGGGATGTTTCGTTCCGGCTCGTCGACCTCGTGGTAAGCATGAATCACAAGTTGGAATCCTTCATACGCCACGAAGGTTACTGCGGCGATCATCAGGATACTTGCCCACGAGTTATGGGTTTCAATTAATGGTAGCGCCTGTTGGATATCGCCCTTCCATGTGAGTAATGCTGAAATGATTATCAGCAGGATTATCTTGGTGTAGACCATCACGTCTTCCAGCTCTCCCATGCCTTTCACACTGATCAAATTGACTGCAGCGAAGAACAGGATAACCAAACCCGCCACCAACTGATGGCTCCAGGGATAGTCCGCAATAGAAAATGCAGTACAGAAGTAGGACGAGAACGTGAACGCATACAGGGCCAGCGTGCTGATGTAACCGAAAGCGACCAGCCAACCGATGGCCGCGGCGGCGAAGTGGGAATCTGGATAGGTCTTTTTGAAAAAGGAATAAGTGGCCCCTTCATCCTTATAGAGCCGCGCCAGCTTCACGTAAGAGTACGCAGCACAGAGGGCCAGCAGACCGCCGATGAAGATTGCCACCGGTGCAGAGTTACCGATAGCTTCAACCGATACGCCAAGGATTGCAAAAATTCCACCGCCAACCATGCCCCCCAAAGCAATAGCGATTAATTCTATTAGACCGAGTGGCCGCTTCTGTTCCCTGATTAGCCTCTTGATCATGATTTAAACCAGCCTATAGGCTGCCGGAATTCCCAATGGAGACCTAAGGTAAAGCTCACCAAGTGCGGGCTCTCAGCGCTCTTTGATTTTGCGAGGTCGTTTAAAGTCATCATGTTGGTTTGAACTCACGGCGTGTCAGTGACGGGGAGTTTTTTTATTTTTAGAACTGCCATTTAGCAATGGTCTATTCGTAGCAGTTTTGTCGATTGTTGAGTAGATGAAAGTTCAGTGAGATCCTAGTTCATTTTGCCTAACGCCAGCAATATTTGGCATTTCTTAGTGATACTTAAGCTGACCATACCTCCAAATGAAATTTTCACGAGCCTAAGCTAAAGCACACCCATCATTGACATTCAGTCTACTTTTGATCGTTTTAAAATTATCATAATCGGCGCGGCTTTCAACTATCGTGACCACGCGGCTTTTAGATCTGCTGGCTTTCGGCTGTGAGAGCTGCCACTTGAAGTACAAAAGAGGCTGGAAGCCTCTTCTACGAAAAAGGGCGCACTCAGTGATGAGAACGCCCTTTGAAATTTTATGTTTAAGCGAGGCTTAGATGTCGCGGTCGAGGCGGCATGGGAATGCCTTGCCACGAAGCTTTTGTCCCTTGAGTGCGTCGATCACCTTGTTCTCGTCGCCATCTTTCACCTGAATGAGTGAGTGCTTAGGGAAGATACGGATCTTACCGAGACTACCACTCTCGATGCCTGCTTCAGAGTAGATCATGCCAGCGAGCTCACCTGGAGCCACACCGAGAACACCACCAGCACCGATGAAGACCTGCTTCATTCCTGATGCAACTTCATTGCGGCGTGACTCACGATCGACTGGGCCACGCTCGTAGCGATCTCCACCACGATCACCGCCTCTTTCGAAACGGTCACCACCACCACGGCGGTCATCACGACCTCCACGGTCACGATCACGGCCACCACGGTCACGGCCACCACGGTCTCCACCGCGGTCATTACGATCGTTTCCACGGTCACCACCTGGGCGGTCTTCTTGAATTGCTTCACCTTCACGGCCAACAGTCTCACGCATCATTCCGAAGAGTGTGCCTGCGATGTCAGTGGCTGCGTAGCCCTGCTCGAGGAGACGGTCTACGTAGTTTGTGAATGGTGCGCCTTTTGTCTGCTCTTCGAGCTTTTCTTTAACGCTTTCGAAGAGAACGTCAGCACGCTTGCCTTCGACTTCTTCCTGAGAAGGAACCTTCTCACGAGTAATCTTGCTGCGTGTGTAGCGCTCTACGTTCTGGAGACGGTAAACGTCACGACCGAATACGAAAGATACTGCGCGACCTGAACGGCCAGCACGACCAGTACGACCGATACGGTGCACGTAGTCTTCTGGATCCTGTGGAAGGTCATAGTTCACTACGATATCGACTTCATCGATGTCGAGACCACGAGCAGCCACGTCAGTAGCTATTAGGAGTTCCACTTTTCCTTCACGGAAACGATTGAGAACGCGCTCACGCATTTGCTGGGTGATGTCTCCGTGGAGACGATCTGCTGTGAATCCACGAGCGAGAAGAGCTTCAGTAGCTTCGTCAACTGCACGCTTAGTATTACAGAAAACAACCGCGAGGCGGAATGCTTCCATGTCGAGGATACGGGAAAGAACTTCAACCTTAGAGCGGTTACGTACTTCGTAGTAGGACTGGGCGATACGGTCCACTGTGAGAGCTTTCTTAGCGACTTCAACCTTCTGTGGGTTCTTACCGAACTTGCCGATGAGACGCTCAACATTGCGGTTCATTGTCGCTGAGAAGAAGAGTATCTGGTACTCACCCTTCACTTGGCCTAGAATTTCTTCCATGTCATCGCGGAAGCCCATGTCGAGCATGCGGTCAGCTTCGTCGAGAATGATCAACTTAAGATCATCTGTGCGGAGAGTTTTACGGCGAAGGTGGTCCATGAGACGACCTGGTGTTCCGACTACCATCTGCGCACCACGGAGGCCGCGGATCTGACGATCGATAGGAGTTCCTCCGTAGACTGGAGTAGAGTTGAGTCTAGGAAGGTTGGTGCCGAGTCTGTGGACTTCTTCGCTGATCTGAACACAGAGTTCGCGAGTCGGGGAAAGAATGAGAACCTGTGGACGAGCGATATCGGTATCGATCATCTCCAAGGCTGGAAGTACGAATGCGGCTGTCTTACCAGATCCAGTCTCAGAAAGTCCGACGATGTCGTGACCTTCGAGGATTTTAGGAATGGCGAGTGCTGGATGTTTGATGGTGCTTCGTAGCCGAGGCCGTGCACCGCATCAAGAAGGGGCTTGGATAATCCCAAGTCCGTAAATTTTACGTCTGTCATAATCAGTTATATTTGCTGCTCAAAGCCGCGTCTGATTAATACCTATTCAACAGAAATCAATGGCGGCCAAGGTGGTTCATCCACCTCTGAGGGCGGAACCTATGCGGCCACCTCCGAAGAAAGGCAAGCTTTATTCAGAAATTATTCACAATCGCACGCAATGGCGCACACGGATCATAACTCATTTATAGAGAGAGATACGCATTGATAAACAAGAGCGTCCATTAGAAGAAATCTATCAAACCCAACCTGAAGCATGTCTCTAGTTAAATTCTCAACGAGCACACCGTTCTATAAGGAACGTCCACTTCTCACTTCTTAAATATGGACGTCGCGAGCTTTTGCTCCATCTGCGGGGCCGATCATCTGACGTTCCTCAAGGATATCCATCATGCGGGCGGCACGGGTGTAACCTAGGCGCAGGCGACGCTGGAGTAGCGAGGTGCTGGCTTTTTGCTCGGTCGTGATAACTTCAATACACTTGAGAAGGCATTCTTCGTCGGCGTCCGACACGTCATTCTCATCGCCACCTCCGGAGCCGCCTTTCTCTATGCTCTCTTGAATTGAGGGCTCAAAGACTTGCTCGGATTGTGCCGCACAGTGCTCGACAATAGCTTCGACTTCTTCATCGGAGACGAAGGCTCCTTGAGCGCGTTCTAGCTTGGCTGATCCTGGAGGTAAATAGAGCATATCGCCCTTACCGACCAACTTGTCAGCTCCTTTGGTATCGAGAATGACTCGGGAATCGAGAGCTGAAGAAACTTGGAAAGCAATCCGGCTAGGGATGTTCGCCTTGATGATGCCGGTGACGACGTCAGCACGTGGCGTCTGAGTCGCGATGATTAGGTGGATACCTGCTGCTCGTGCCTTTTGGGCAATACGTGCAATGTTTTGCTCAACATCGGCTGGAGCTGTCTGCATGAGGTCAGCAAGCTCATCAATAATGACAACGATGTACGGGAAGCGGTCTGGCATTTCAGCTTCCTCTTCTTCCATGTCTAGTTCATCGTCGTCACCACCACCGATAGGCCCCAATTCCCCATCTTCCAGAGCGCGAGCGATTGACTCGATAGCCTCAGGATCAGGCTCTTCTTCAGCGGTCTCATCGACCACTTCTGGCTCCACGACTACGGGCTCTTCTTTCTCTGGGCGTGGACGGTCATTGAATCCATCAAAATTTCGGACACCACACTTAGCGAAGAGCCTATAACGTTTTTCCATTTCGTTCACAACCCATCGCAGTGCGGCAACCACCTTGTTAGGATCTGTTACTACGGGCACGACGAGGTGAGGCAACCTGCCATAGATTTGCATCTCCACCACCTTCGGGTCGACCATGATAAAGCGTAGTTCGTCTGGACTAAACTTGAAAAGGATACTCGCAATGATCGAGTTGATACACACCGACTTACCCGCACCTGTAGCACCGGCTACTAGTAAGTGTGGCATTGCAGCTAGGTCGCCGATGACTGTATTTCCATAGACATCCTTACCTAACGCCAGTGGAATCTTGTTTTTCGCCGAGGTGAATGCTTCGTCCTGCAGCAATTCACGAAGAGGCACGGCGACTTTGTTGTCGTTGGCGATTTCTATACCGACAGTGTCCTTACCCGGGATTGGCGCTAAGATATTGATGCGCTCGGCCTTTGTGGCACGGGCTAAGTCTGCCTCTAACTGGGTGATTCGGCTAACTCGTAAGCCCGAGCTTGGGTACACTTCGTAACGGGTGATTGTTGGCCCACGGGTGATATCCCCCGCGGTGACTTCGACACCAAATGCCTTTAAAGTATCTACAATGGTTTTCTGAATACTGAGAAGCTCACCCTGATCCATCCCTTCGTCTTCAGGCTCAGATTCATCGAATGCTAACAGGTCAAAGCCTGGAGTTTCGTAATTCTCAAAACCGTCAGTCGATAGCGAAATAGCATCAGGATTCTTCTTTCTCTCAAAGGGTTTTGCGCCGGGTTCACGCTTGTTATTCCTACGTTGGCTAGAATCGATAATTTGCGGCTTTGGTATCTCCTTGAGCTCCATTTCCACTTGAGGATTTTTCTTATCCTCTTCCGCTCTATTCAGCTTCGCCAGAGCGGCCTTCTTCGCTTTGACTTCCTTTGCACGCTCATTCTCTTCCTGAGCCTTCTCTTTTGTCTCAGCCTTAGCGTTATCGCGCTCTAGCTGTCTGGCGCTACGCTCGGCCTCGCGGGCGGATCGTTTACCTTTCTTCTCGGCAAGTCGCTCTCTATCATTTGCACGTTTCACTCGCCATTGCTTAAAGTTCGCCCAGCAAACCTTGCTGAACTGGATCGGATGGAGCCCAGTCAGCATAATCATCCCGATCATGTAGAGCATCACCAGCAATATGATGGCTCCAGTTTTATTCAAAAGGGCTTCTAGCACATTGGTCCCAAGCCAGAGGCCAGCAAATCCACCTGGTTCGAAAATATAATTTCTCGCAGCCCATTCAGTGAGAACCTCAGTCACATTGAGAAGACATGCTCCAGTCAGCACAAAACAAAAAAGTCCAATCACTGTGCGCTTGGAGAACTTCGCGCCCATGAATGCGTAGGCAATTCCTAACCAAAGCATGCCAATCGGTAAAAGATAACCCGCAGCGCCAAAAACCCTGAGAACAAAGAAAGAAAGCAAAGCTCCAACGACGCCAATCGAATTCTCTCGCGGTATATTAGGCTCATTATCGATAACCCCACCAATGCTTAGAATAGGTAGGTCGTGTGGAGTAAAGGTAATCAACGACAAGGTAAGAATAATTCCCACGCCGATCAATGCTATCCCCGCAACCTCATTGAACCACAAAGGCAAATTGCTTTCAGGTTCTTCTCCACGCACTGTATTCTTCTTTACTGCCATACTCGATTTTCCTCTAACCTCCTCATTTTTGGGGAGAAAACTAGTCCTCAACATCCCAGCCAAAGCAGCCCATGGCAAGCGAGAATTCTTAAGAATGCCTTATTGTTAAGTAACTCCGAAGGAAATCAAGAACGCATGAGCATGGTGTGGGCTTGCCGAGAGTGTGTCTGAGTGAGCTGATTTGTCCGCATGTTTTTACTCATTGCCCATGCTCCAAACCCACCCATAGCCAGAGGCACAATGGCCAACGGGAAAAATAGGAAAGCAAAAGCCACTGTCATAACTAGGCAAACAGTACACCAAAGCACCATGAAGGCTATCGAACAGCCTGAAGCCGCCGCCCCGACCTGAAACATCTCGGTGATAAATCCTGTGGAATCATTCCTCATCGCGTACACTTTATAAAGCCCCCTTTCATCCACGCCCGCTACCGTCACTGTTTCCCCCTCTGAGATCGGGACTGGAGATGCAGACCTGTATTAGCAATGCTTCCCTGCTACCTTTATCATCGCAATATGAGTGGTGGTGGTACTCGTCTCACCACCACCAGAAACATGGGTGGTTCTGGTGAGATCTTCCACGACTCCGTGGTGGATACTGAGATGGCTGGTTGAATGCATGGATGAACACTAAAACGGTTAGCTCCTCGATAGACCAGTGCAAAAAGTGCTGGTGATTGTAGAGCGCAATAAGTCTCTTTGACCGCTGAGCAGATCACCACTATAGTGGCGCACAAGCTTTTCAAATTATGCGCCTTTCCTTTCTCAGTCTCGCCATCAGTTTCCTCTGCCCTTGGGTCGCCAAATCAGAATCGTTAGTGGTGGCCCCGGTGGTCGAAGCACCCGCCACCCAATTTATTCGTGTCGAGCGCGACGACGAGAGCACCCGGCTGCAGACAGCCGTCACTCGCTTCACCCGCGGAGAGGTGGAAATCGATCTCATCGGAGCCGTGCACATCGCGGATGAATCCTACTACGAAAAACTCAATACTAGCTTCAAAGCCTACCCAGTGATCCTGTTTGAGATGATTGGAGGAGAAAACCTAGGCAAAGGACAGGCCGTACAAAAGGAAGGTGAAAAGCCCGCTGGAGCCCTCGGGTTTCTAGGCTCAGCCTTTGAGAAAATGCAACAAGCTCTCGATCTTAAAGGGCAAAAAGACGAGATCGACTACAGCGCCGAGAACTTTGTCCATGCCGACCTCACGATCGAGGAATTTCACAAGCTCAACCAAGAGCGCGAGCAATCGTTGATGTCGTTCATGCTCAAACAAGCCTTTGCCAAGCCTAGCGGCAAGGAGCCTAGCACCGCTGGACTCCTCATAGCCTTACTCTCACGCAACCCTGACAAACTCAAGCTTCAGCTGGTAGACACCCTGGGCGAAGGAGACACCCAAATGGCCAATATAGCCGGTGAAAATGTCATCATTGGCGACCGCAACCTCAAATGCCTCGCAGTTATGCAGGACCAAATCAAAGCGGGTAAAACCAAGGTGGGTATTTTCTACGGTGCAGCTCACTACCCAGACATGGAAAAACGCCTCATCGAGCAGGGATTCAAGCAAACTCAGCAAACCTGGTTAGACGCTTGGACCCTGCCACTCTAATAAGCTGGCTTAGACGGTTGGAAACCGTCGCCACGTAGAGCGACGCCTCCGGCTCGCTCGGCGTTGACTGGCTATTGTGATTTATAAAACACTCTTCTACAATTCAATCCAGCTTCGGCAGCCACCATGAGGCTTGCTATAGGGGACTTCCAGTGACTCGACCAACACTTCAGTTGTGACGTAAGCCACATTGATGCAGCCTGCCGCCATCCCCTTTCCCTCCCAATCAAAGCGCTCACGCACAAGAGCCTCGGTGTAGACGTGTCTATCAGACAACTCCAATACGGCCTCCCAATCAGTGAGCAACTCTGAGCGTTCAACCGTACAGCGATACTTCACTGGAACAATTTCACCCAAATCCCATAGCTTTTTTTGAGTTTGTGGCATCCATTTGTGAGCTGGCTCTCTCACTTGTGCTTGCTGCTTATGAAAGAGTGTTGGAAACAGATAGAATGAGTCGTGAGTGAATTCAAAGCCTCCACGGCCTTCGTGGATTCCACCTTTGCGGATAATCACGTCCTGCGCTCCCATTCCAAGGGCCTCACAAACCACGAACCATTCTTTAAAAGCCACTGCCATGCCCATAGCTAGAGTCTAATCATTGTATTTCCAAGTGGAATTTAACCGGGCTGGCTGTGGACCTGTGCTGCTGCTGTGGATTTTTAGTTGAGACACCTCCAACGGTCAAACACCGGAAAGACCAAGGTCTCGCAAGATAACTTGGTCGCGATTGATAATCGCTCACAAAGTCACCAGAGGTTGCTAACCCGACTTTCGTCCTTCAGCACTCCAGAATCATCTAGCTCTTTATTGACACTTCTGCCAGTAGATGAGTTAATGCTCAGATGAACACGGGAAATTTAGAGAGTGCGTCTACTCTTGAGCAACTGAAGAAACTCTTTGGTTTCGACACCTTTCGAGATCATCAGCAGGAGCTTGTTGAGGGAATTCTATCCGGTCGTGATGCTTTTGGTGTGATGCCCACTGGTGGCGGGAAATCTCTTTGTTATCAACTGCCAGCCTCTATCCTTCCGGGCACAGCAGTCATCGTCAGTCCATTGATTGCCCTGATGAAAGACCAGGTCGACTCGGCCCGATCAAACGGCATCAAGGCAGCATTCCTCAACAGCACACTGGCCCCCGCCGAAGTCCAAGCGATCGAGAAGGACTACATCGACGGCAACCTCGACCTACTCTATCTCGCGCCCGAGCGACTTTCGCTCAGCAACACCGTCAGCCTGCTAAGGAAAAATCAGCAGGGAGCGCCCAGCTTCATCGCCATCGATGAGGCCCACTGTATTTCCGAATGGGGTCATGACTTTCGTCCCGATTACCTTTTCACCAGTCGGCTCAAAGAACTCTTCCCACAGAGTCCACTCACCGCTTTCACCGCCACCGCCACCGAGCAAGTAGCGGAAGACATCGAGAAGCGTCTGCAACTGGTAAACCCGGTGAAAATCCGCGCCTCTTTTGACCGCAAAAACCTGTTCTACGAAGTCCTCGCAAAACGCGAAGCTCCGACTCAGATCGTCGAGTTCATTCGCGAGCGCCCACAGCAAAGTGGCATCATCTATCGCACCTCCCGCAAAAGTGTGGAAGAAACCGCCAACATGTTAGTAGCGAATGGTATCAATGCCGCACCCTACCACGCCGGACTCGCTGCCGAGAAACGCTCCACCACTCAAGACGCATTTATCCGCGATGACATCACCGTGATGGTCGCCACAGTCGCCTTTGGCATGGGTGTTGATAAGGCCGACGTGCGCTTCGTCATTCACGGAGACTTGCCGAAAAACATCGAAAGCTACTATCAGGAAACTGGCCGAGCTGGCCGCGATGGCGAGCCTTCGCACTGCCTGCTACTCTACTCTGCTGGCGACCTCGGGAAGCTTCGATTTTTCATTGAAGCCATGCCAGATGAAGCCGAGCAAGGCCGAGCTCGCCAGCTCCTCGCCTCGATGGATGCCTTCGCCAGCGTTCCAAGCTGCCGAAAGATCAGCTTGCTCAACTACTTCGATGAAACCTGTGAAGTTGAAAATTGCGGTAGCTGCGACTACTGCGCTGGCAGCTTTGAAACCGTCGATGCCACGCGCGACGCGCAAATCGTACTCTCGGCAATCATGCGCACTGGCAGTCGCTTTGGTGGCATTCATATTTGCGATATTGTCTGCGGCGCAAACACCGCAAAAATCCGTCAGTTCGAGCACAACAAACTCAAGACCTATGGAGTCGGCAAAGACAAGCCAAAGACCCATTGGCGCAGCGTGATTGATGCTTTAGTTGCCGGCAAAAAGCTCGCTCTAAGTCCTGACAAATTCCCAGTGCCTCAGATCAATGATGCAGCCACCGAAATTCTGTTCGGACGCGACAGCTTCCAGATCGCCATCGACAAACGAGTCGTCCCAGAGAAAGCGCAACACCGCGCTGAAGAGATCGACTGCGATCACGACTTCTTCCACCACTTACGCGCCCTCCGTAAAGAATTGGCTGACCTCGAAGGCGTGCCTCCCTACGTTGTGTTTTCAGATAAGGCGCTACGAGCCATGGCAGCCTACCATCCATCTAACGACACCGAGCTACTCAACATCCCTGGAGTTGGCCAAAATAAGTTAGAAAAATACGGGCAACGATTCCTCTCATCTGTTCACGAATACCTCTGCAATCACCCGGATCTCACTCCATCCTCAAAGCCTCTTAAGAAAGCTGCTGCACCCAGAGTGAAACAGGGCCTCACAGAAACCTTCCGCACCACCCTTGAAATGCTGGGTAAAGGCATGACTCCTTCGTCGATTGCCAGCGAGCGAGGACTCGGGCTCTCTACCATCGAGACCCACGTTGCAAAGCTCATCACCGAAGGCGAATCGCTCGACTGGCAACTATGGATCGATGAAGCCACGAACCAACTTTGCCGACAACTCTTCGCTGAGCACGGCCACTCGGCACTCAAACCAATCATCGAGGCTAGCAACGGGAAAATCACCTATGGCCAAGCAAGAATCATAGCCGCCATCATGCAGTCTGAAAAGATATCGAGCTAACTCTGTGGTAAAACCCATTCAGACCAAGGACCTTGAGGGACATCCGAGCTTTCAACAAATTTCCAAGAAACTCGCTGGCTGCTCTTCACTTCCAAGAAATCTCTCACCGCCGGGCTCACATCTAATCCAGCATTGCCGTTACGGTTCGGTTTCGGTCGGCTATTTTGAAACACGTAGGCATGGTCATCTGTGTAAAATGGTCCGCAGTCTTCCCATTGCGCATAGCACACTTTGTGACCAAAATGAATGGCCAGCCAGCGCCCCTTACACACCGATTTTCCAGGCGCCTTAGCGGACCGCCAAAACCACTTAATCAGCCCTGATGCTTCCGGTTTAAATCTCCCGCCACCGCGTGCCACATCATTGTAGGGCAGAGCTATATAAAATGGGTTCAGCCTCGGTTTAAACTTAGCAGGGAAAAAGCCCTTCCGATTATTTGGGTCATCAAACCCGCCATAGCTGTGTTTCCAATTGGGATCCCATGAACTCGCATGATTATGCACTGGGTTATTTTCAGTCGCATCTTCGCCCACCCAAAAAACGGTAACAGGAATATCGCGCTTCCAAGTGTATTGGTAACGACTCGATGCTCCATCAAAACCTTCCACAACGATCTTACCTTTAGGAGGGACTCGGTATGGATCGCGCAAGGAACCAAACCCCTGCCTCATCTGATTGAGATACGTGGTATGCGCGCTTTCTAGCCGTTCACTCAAAGCAACCTGCGCACCCACAGAGGAACTCAGCGTAAATAGAGCGCTCAGTAGCCACATCATTTTTCCTCCGCGAAATAACATCGCATATTGTTAGCAGCTAAGAACTTTCCTTTCAATACACAAATATAGAGCCTGGCCTTCTCCCGTCATTTCACCTAAAAAAAAGCCCTGTAGGAAGAACCTACAGGGCTTGATTTTAAAAGATATTATCTATTCTTCTGAGCCACTCTCTTCTGGAGCGTCTTCGGTAGATTCAGCTGGAGCTTCCTCACCGTCGACGGCTTCATCTTCCAGAATCTCGTCCTCATCATCTGGGATGACGCGGGCTATATCAAGAAGTGTGACACCTGGCTTCATGCTCACTAGCTTGACACCTGAGGTGTTACGGCCAGCTTCGCGGATATCAGCACAGCGAATTCTGATAGATTGACCATCAGAGGTCATCAGCATCAGTTCGTCTTCTGGAAGTACCATGGAAGCACCGACGACATCGCCAGTTTTCTCATTGCACTTCATGGTGATGATTCCCTTACCAGCTCGCGTCTGAGCTCGGTAGTCGGAAAACGGAGAGCGCTTACCAATACCATTTTCGGAAGCGACTAGGAGTGTTCCTTCATCGTTCACAATTGCCATGCCGATGACATAGTCACCGTTGACAGGTTTGATACCACCGACACCAGCAGTTGCTCGGCCTTGAGCTCGTGCTTGGTCTTCCGTGAAGCGGAGGGAAAGCCCCCTGCGAGTAATCAGGATTACTTCGTCGTCACCCGATGTAAGACGCACATCGATGAGGGTGTTTCCTTCATCGAGCTTGATCGCGATGATGCCATCCTTGCGGTAGTTCTTGAAGTCAGCGAGCGCTGTCTTCTTGACCTTACCTGAACGAGTCGCGAACATGAGGAACTTGTCTTTCGCTGTAAGCGTGATGTCGTTGCCATCTTCGTCGAGCTGACGCTCGAGTCGCTGAGTGGCAGCCACTACTTCATCTGGACCGAGATTGAGAACACTCTTGATGCTGCGTCCTTTGGAGGAACGTGAACCTTCAGGAAGGCCATACACCCGCTCTACAAAGACACGACCAGTGTTAGTGAAGAACATTAGGTAATCATGCGCCTGCGCTGAGAAGAGGTGTTCGACAAAGTCTTTTTCGTCATTCTTGTTACGCGTCTCCATTCCTCTGACTCCCTTGCCTCCGCGAGCTTGGACTCGGTATTCGGCGCTTGGGGTGCGCTTGATCAGACCTTTGTTAGAAAGGGTCACGATCATGCCGTCATTGGCAATAAGATCTTCGATAGCAATCTCACCTTCGTCAGGAAGGATTGGGCAGCGACGTGGTGTTGCGTGTTTGTCTTTGATCAGCAGAAGTTCATCTTTAATGATAGCAAGAACGCGCGGCTCGGAACCAAGAATATCGAGGTAATCAGTAATTTCAGCAAGAAGCTTATCGTACTCAGCCTTGACCTTATCACGCTCCATACCAGTGAGCTGGTAGAGGCGCAGTTCGAGGATCGCGTTGACCTGGCGGTCAGTGAAGATGTACTGGCCGTCAATGATACTAGCCTGTTCGCGTAGAAGAATCCCTAGACTCTCGGCCGTCTTCTCTGGGAAGCTATATGCCTTGAGGCGGGTACGGGCTTCGTCACGGTTCCTGGAATCACGGATGACCTTGATGAAGTCATCAATGTGAGCGAGAGCTATCAAGAATGCTTCGAGATTCTCAGCACGTGCTTCTGCCTTATTGAGAAGGTAGCGGGTGCGGCGGATAATCACTTCACGGCGGTGTTCGATGAAGGCGTCAAGACAGTCGATGACTGACATCTGCTTCGGACGGCGCTCGTGAATCGCCAGCATGTTGACGCCGAAGGATGTCTCCATCGAAGTGAGCTTGAAGATCTGGTTCATCACCACCTGCGGACGAGCATCGCGCTTGAGAGTGATCTCAATGCGAGTCTGATCATCCGAAAGGTCACGCATACCAGAGATGTCGACGAGGATTTTCTCCCGAACAAGCTCTGCAATGCGTTGCTGGAGAATAGCGCGGTTCACACCGTGTGGCACCTGAGTGATTGTAAGGATCGCAATACCCGAAGCCTTTTCCTCGATCTCCATGGTACCGCGCATCTTGATGCTGCCACGTCCAGTGCGGAAGTAGCTGTCGATACCTTTGAACCCACGAATCTCACAGGCCCCAGCAAAGTCAGGGCCTTTGATGATCTTCTGCATATCCTCGATAGAAATCTGAGGATCGCCAATACGAGCACAGACACCGTCGATCACCTCGCCCATGTTATGAGCTGGAATATTGGTCGCCATACCCACCGCGATTCCTGTTCCACCATTGACTAACAAGTTAGGGATAGAAGCTGGAAGAACCACTGGTTCTTCACGTGTTTCATCGTAAGTGGGTCTCAAGTCAACCGTCTCTTTTTCGAGATCGATCATCATCGCAGCACCCATATGCGTGAGGCGGGCCTCAGTGTAACGCATCGCGGCCGCTGCATCGCCTTCCACGGAACCGAAGTTACCCTGGCCGTCGACCAGAGTCTCGCGCATGGTCCACGGCTGAGCCATGTTGACGAGCGTCGAGTAAATCGAGCTATCACCGTGTGGGTGGTACTTACCCATCGTGTCACCGACAATACGCGCACATTTTAGGTGCGCCTTGGCTGGTGAGAGCGATAGGTCATTGAGCATTGCGTAGAGGATGCGTCGCTGGGACGGCTTGAGGCCGTCACGCGCATCCGGCAATGCCCGAGAAATGATCACTGACATGGAGTACTCCAAGAAGGACTTGGACATCTCATCCGCCACATTGATCGGCTTAATTGAATCTATAGCCATAGTTTATTAGTTTATTAGTTCATTGGTCAACGGTCACTAGTCAATGGGCAGCTGCACTACCGATCGATTTAATATATACGTTGAGTCGTTTTTTAAGTTTTTCTATAAGGAAATAAATCTCCAGTTCATTGGTTTTGTTATTAGTTTTCTTCCAACTAATGACCAGTGACTATTGACTGATGACTACGTCTTTATACGTCGAGGTTTCTTACGTTAAGCGCGTTGTCTTCGATGAAGCGCTTGCGCGGTTCAACGATATCGCCCATCAGAACGTCGAACATTTTGTCGGCTTCGATCGCATTTTCTTCATCGAGGCGAACTCGGAGAAGCTGACGCGTGTTAGGATCCATTGTGGTGCTATAAAGCTCCTTGGCGTTCATTTCACCCAGTCCCTTAAATCGTTGGATACGCATTCCGCGACGACCAATTTCTAGCACAGTTTTGAGCAGCTCGAAAAGGTTGAATACGGGAACGGACTCGACATCATCTCCGTGACCTTCAACCAATTCAAAAAGTGGTTTATCGTCGGAGAAGAATGGCTCAGTCGGAACTCCAAGCTCTTGGATGCGCTCTAGAATTTTCTGGATCGCGTGTGCTTCGTGAAGTTCATGCTTCATTCCGCGACGTTGGATGCCATTGAATTTCTCTTTGAACTCAGCCTCTTCTTCCTCAGTAATCTCTTCACCAAACAGGCGGAGGTCACGGTTTTCAGCAGCAAAGGTCAGCAGCTCGCTTTCGGTGTGAATGTAGTGGATGGTCTCTTCGTTACCTTCCCGAACACGCACCATGAATTCTGCTAGATGACCGTCACAACGAGTATCTAACACGTCGCGGAAGTCACCACCGTGGCCTTCGAGAGCAGCGGTATATCCTTTGAGTTGCGCTAAGGAATCCAGAACACTACGCAGGACGTCAGCATCAGTCACTGCGTCTTTACCATTTTTCACTAGGCGAACATCTTCAGAGCCTAGCTCGATCAAAATCTTGTTCAGAGCATCATCGTCAGCGACGTATTCTTCACGCTTTTTACGGGTAATTTTGTACAATGGTGGCTGGGCTATGTAGAGGTATCCAGTCTTCACGAGGTCAGCCATATGACGGCAGAAGAATGTCAGAAGCAGCGTACGAATGTGAGACCCATCAACGTCGGCATCGGTCATGATGATGACTTTATGGTAGCGAACCTTCTCGATATTGAAGGCACCTTCTTGCTCACCTTCGCCGATTCCAGCACCGATCGCAGTGATCATTGCCTGAATTTCTCGATTCTGCAGAGCTCTGTGAAGTCGTGCTTTCTCAACGTTGATCACCTTACCTCGTAGGGGAAGGATCGCTTGAGTGAGGCGATTTCGGCCAGATTTTGCCGAACCACCCGCGGAGTCTCCTTCCACAATATAGATCTCAGATTTTGCCGGGTCGCGTTCGGAGCAATCCGCTAGCTTTCCGGGAAGTCCACCGCCGGACATCACTGACTTTCGCACAGTTTCACGCGCCTTACGTGCTGCTTCACGCGCACGGGATGCGTTGACAGCCTTGTCGATAATCTGCTTTGCGAGGTTGGGATTCTCTTCGAAATAATCCTGCAGCCCTTCGTAAACAATCGAGCCGACCACACCTTCGATTTCGGCATTAACCAGCTTGTCCTTGGTCTGTGAGCTGAATCGCGGGTTTGGCATTTTCACGCTGATCACGCAGATGATACCTTCGCGGACATCATCACCAGAAAGCGATGGATCTTTATCCTTGAGTAGCTTATTCGCTTTCGCGTACTGGTTGATAGAGCGTGTTAGAGATCCACGGAAACCTGTGAGGTGGGCACCACCATCCGCGTTCGGAATGGAGTTAGCATAACACAAAATGTTATCCTGATAGCTGTCGTTGTACTGGAATACCACGTCTACAAAGACGTCGTCCTGCACCACCTTACCGTCGTAGTCGACCTCGACTTTTCGTTTACCTCTGATAATGACTGGAGACTCATGCACGGTTGTCTTGTTCTCACCGAGCTGAGTGACGAATTCTTCGATACCCTTCGCGTAGTAGAACGTTTCCTTCTTACGGCTCTCTAGACGCTCGTCCTCGAGAATGATTGTGAGTCCAGGATTGAGGAATGTGAGTTCACGCAGGCGTGTCGCCAATCGGTCAAATTCAAATTGGATCGTATCAACAAAGATTGTCGCGTCTGGGAAGAATGTCACCTTAGTGCCAGTCTTTCCGGACGGGGCTTCTCCAATAACTTCGAGCGGCTGCACTGTCTTGCCTCGCTCGAAAGTGATCTGGTGCACCTTGCCTTGGCGCGTGACCTCGGCTTTGAACCAATCAGAAAGAGCATTCACACACTTCGCACCAACACCGTGGAGGCCTCCAGAGTATTTGTAAGCACCTTGGCCAAACTTACCACCAGCGTGGAGGCTGGTGAGTACTAGCTCGATCGCAGGAATTCCGAACTTAGGGTGGATATCCACAGGGATACCACGGCCATCATCGGAAACAGATAACGAGCCATCTACGTGAATAGAGACATTGATGATTTCGCAATAACCCGCGAGGTGTTCATCAATAGAGTTATCTAGAACTTCAAAAACACAGTGGTGGAGGCCTCGAATATCGGGATCACCGATATACATACCAGGACGCTTACGGACGGCCTCTAAGCCCTCCAACTTGTCGATCTGGGCGGCTCCATATTCCTGTTCACCGGAAACATTTGTATCAGCCTCTTCGGGCTCAATAGGTGTATCAGACATGAGTTCGACGAAGGTATAATTTCCACCCGACAAGACAAGGAATAACGCCTCTAATTTGAAGTTTTTTTTAGCTCCTGTGGCGCGCACAAAAAAGCCTCCAACACAAAGGTGCTGAAGGCCATGAAAGGTCGTCTTCTACGACTACAAATCAAGCAGTTCACATTGCCAGCGCATCAGTACAGCTGAAGGCTCTACTTCGTTCGCTGAAATGGCTTCGATCGACGCTTTTGAGATCACCAAGGAAGCCTCAATATCCAACTCTGCAGCCGCCGCATCTCGCTTCCTGGAAAGAGCATCACAGCGCCCCTCGAAAGCGTCATCTTTCACGCGACGCTTCTCGCCACGTACGCGCTTCGGCCACATATTTTCAGGAACTTTTTTTGCCTCATCAATGGCAGCATAAAAGTTCTTTCGGCGTGAGCTCCTAAAATACTTAGGCAAGGTAATTTCTTTGCCATCACAGACATCACTGACCCATGAGACAATTTGCTTGTTACCGCAAACCATGAATGGAGGTTTATTCCATTCACTCGCCTCAGCATCACGCCAGTACCACAGAGCTCTGAGGTACAAAAGTCCGTGCGGCTTGAGCTTTCCAGCTCCTTGGATGCGCCATGGATCTTCTTTTACCTGAGGGCGCTCAAGCACCTTAGCCTTCGCTTGATGGCAGCTTTCTACAAACCACTCATAGCGGCCTTTTTGCTGAAGTTGCTCAAGCAACATATCCACCATCGGTTTGAGGTAAAATACGTCATTGATGGCGTACTCAGCCATTTTTTCAGTGAGGGGACGCATTGACCAGTCGGCCTTTTGCGATGCCTTTGATAGCTCGACTCCGAGAAAGTGCTCCACCAGATTGGCATAGCCAAATTTACGCACACCGAGTAATCGCGCCGCAATCTGCGTATCCCAGACAACTGGAGGAATTGTATCGAGATCACGCCTCATCAGCGTGATGTCGTAGTCAGCTCCATGCATCCAGAGCTCAGAGGTTTTGAGTAAATCCGTGAGTGGGCTAAGATCTTCAATTGCGAGCGGATCTATCAGCACATGTTTTTCTCCATCACTGTACTGAAGTAGGCAAAGCTTCTCGTGGTAACAGTGCAGGCTATCAGCTTCTGTATCTAGCGCATGAAATTCTCGATTACAGCTATCTAAGAATTCTGCTAATTCTTGAGTGGTTTGAATCATATAATTTTTCTATATTATCAAGAGTGTTACGATCTATTTAGCAAATTATAAGCCCTTCAACAACAACTCAGTATTGTTCTGAGTCTTATCCAAAGCCTTCAATAAGGTCATGATTGAGTCACCTACAGGCAGAGCTGCCAAGACTCGACGAATTTCTAAGACGGCGCGCATTTCATCTGGGTGATAGAGTCGATCATCATTTCGAGTTCCACTCTGCGGGATATGGATCGCTGGGTAGATTCGGCGTTCGGCCAAATCCTGATCCAGCCTGATCTCCATATTTCCAGTTCCTTTAAATTCTTCAAAAATAACTTCATCCATGCGGCTCTCAGTCTCGACGAGTGCCGTTGCTAGGATCGTCAGGCTTCCACCTTCTGCAACATTCCGTGCAGCTCCGAAGAACTTACGGGACTTCTGAAGCGCCGCCGGGTTTATACCCCCACTACCGATGGGGCCACCGCTCTGAGCATTGTTATGACCTCGAGCGAGTCTTGTGAGGGAGTCGAGCAAAAGAACAACATCCTTACCAAGTTCAACAAGCCGCTTTGCACGCTCTAGCACTAAGTCTGCCACTTGCGCGTGACGGCGAGCTGGCTCGTCAAATGTGGAACTAAAAATATGCGCATCCACAGTTTCTTCGAAGTCAGTCACCTCCTCAGGACGCTCGTCCAGAAGGAGAATAATCAATTCGATTTCGGGATGGTTTGCTTTAACTGATTTTGCAATTTGCTTGAGCAAAATAGTTTTACCTCCACGCGGAGGGGCAACAATCAAGCCGCGTTGACCTTTTCCTAGTGGAGCAACGAGATCAACTAAGCGGACACCCAATCCACCTTCTTTCCCGTTTTCCAGAATGATTCGCTCATTCGGGAACATCGGTGTCAACTTATCGAAATCTTTTGGTTTTAAATAATCTCCGACTGCGAGCCCCTCGATCTCGAGAATCTCCATTGCTGAGAGGTATTTATCACGCCCACGAGGAGCACGCATGCGCACCTTGATACGCTGACCCACTAAAAGTCCGTGATTACGGATAAGCTCACCACCTATATAGAGATCGTCTGGTGAGGTTTTGAAAGAACGGATCGGATCACGCAACATCGCGTAGTTGTCCTTGGCCTGCTCCATGTAACCTTCACCTTCCAGCACTGAACCATGCTTCGCGTAGAAGCTCAAAATATCAAAAATGAGTTGGCTTTTAGTTGCCGTTGGCTGTGAGCGCACAGGCAAGGACTCGATTATATCGTGGAGCTCAGCCAAGGGCTTCACGCGGAATTCATTCACACAAATAAATTCAGGAACCACAATAGGTTCTTCCTTTGCCACCTCTGGGGTCGGCTGAGATTGTTGCACTAACTCCTCCGGAGCCGGCTCATCTTCTGCTGATTGATTTTCTTCACTCATCGGTAATTATTTTCTATAAATCGTTTTAGCTGTGCTTCTAACACATATTTAGGCCCCTCATTCCAGAACACAACGTCGGCACACTTCTCCTTATGAGAAATGGGAAGTTGCGCCTCAAGAATGGCATGGACAGTCGCGACATCGAATCCGCTTCTCATCATCAGTCGCTGCTCTTGCGTCTCGCGCGATACAGTGACCACCAGATTTGCATCCTGACCGAAGTCAAAGGCTCCTTCAAACAAAAGGGGCACGTCTGCAATGAACGATGTCGTCCCAATGGTTTTAGACGCGATTTCCAAACTGACAAGACATTCTTTTCTCACCAAGGGGTGAATCAAATTCTGAATCTCCCGTCTAAGCTCAGGTTCTGCAAACATTCGTTCGCGCAGATAGGCTCGATTCAACTCGGCATTTTCCAAATATGCAGACTCTCCTACGAGTCTCACCAAAGCAGCTGCAACATCGGCCCTCTGATAGAGTTCTGCCACACATTGGTCCGCATCAAAAATAACAATGTGTGGATCGAGGGAGCGTAAAATCTCCACACAAGTTGACTTACCTGTAGCGATCCCGCCCGTCAGTCCAAGTACACGCATTGTCATACATAAAAGAAGCGGGGCAGCCACATAGTGCTACCCCGCTTGTAAATCAATCAATGAATTTTGCTGAATTAATTCAGTGGGGGAAGCACGCCACCACCACTTGTTGAATTAAATTCAGTAGGCTCCCCCATTGAGTTACGCACTGACCGACCAGTGGCATCAATGACATTCACTGACACAAAGATGATAAGGTTACTCTTGGTGTGATTTTCAGCATTAGACTGGAAGAGACGCCCGATGAGAGGAAGGTCACCAAGTATAGGCACTTTATCTTCTACGGTCTGCACTTCTTCACGCATCAATCCACCAACTGCCACAGTGTGACCATCGTAGATTGTGAGGCCTGTGTTTACCTTACGCGTAGAGAATACTGGCATTTCGATGCGGTTTTCAGTAATGGTAATAATCACTGGGTTACCGAGAGCATCTGTTGCCGTACTCTGAATCGGTGATCCATAGTTGATGAAGCCTTCGAAATCAACAATCTCAGGAGCGAAACGCAGATCGATGGTGTAATCATTATCACCGAGAGTAGGCTCCACTTCGAGAGTCACACCAGTGTTACGAGTTTCGAACGCAGTCGGAGTAGCTGGAGTCACAGGGAAGACGTTAGCTTGCACCACAACACCACCATTACCACCACCATTACCACCACCACCAGTGGAATTCGGAAGCTGAGGTGGTTCGTACTCAGTAGGGTAGATAAACTCACGGATGATCTCGATAGTCGCTGTCTGACCAGATTTAGCAACAATGCTAGGAGCTGTCATTATGTCAGATCCTTTCTTCTGAGAGAGTCCGCGCATAATCATTTGGAACTGACCATCAGTAAAAAGACCTGTCAAAGACATTATACCTGGAGCTATTGAAGTGTCTTGTGCGCCACGGTCAGGATTATTCAGGAATGAATCAATACTATCACGTGTGATCGCGTAGTCACCGCTACGGTTACCACCAGAGACAATGTTTCGCACCCCAGTTGCTGGATCAACTGGGAGGCCGGGAACATTAACTCCATTCACTGGGTTAGCGAAGTCACTACCATTGCGTGGAGCTCCGTTACCGTTAGTACCACCACCAAGGAAGGTAGTTGCAGCACTATTCAATGGAGTTTGCGAAAGGATCCAGTCAAAACTAAGCTCTTCTGTGTTTTCTTGATTGATTTCCACAAACTTAGTAGACATGCGGATCTGCTTTGGCAGCTGATCTTTAATCCCATTTACCAAGGACTCGATCATATCGAGGTTATTTGCAGTGTTACGCACACTGAGTACGGAACGCGCTTTGGAGAAACTCGCGGTCGACCCCTCTGGGAATACCACACCAGAATCAGTGAGTAGATCTTTCACTGGACGAGTCGGAGCGAGAGCGCCGCCACCGCCACCGTCATCATCTCCAAACGGATCGTCGCTAGCACCACCACCGCCAGTACCGCCAGCGCTCATAAGCGACAAGAAATCTGGCGGCACAGTGAATAAGCGCGTGTAGAGTTCTGTGTCATCAAAGTCTGTCGCGGGGAGGAGAACTACAGCATAGTCTTCCACCTTGTAACGGAGTTAGTCACATCACAGATCTGCTTCACAACTACCTCGAGAGGTACGTTGCGCAACTGAAGTGAACTGATAGTCTGGGAGCCTAGCTTAGCCGTTCCACCGAACTCACCGGCTTCAGCATCTCCATCAGCATCAATCACAGCAGGCGTGCGAACAACGAAGTTCACACCCCTCTTCGATGGCACGAGCTCAATTGTATCGAGTTCACGAGCGCGCAGGCGCAAGATATCGATAGCTTGATCAACCGTAACATCCTGAAAATCGACTACAGGAAGAATGATATTCTGGAGCTTCCGGCGGATGTACAGAGCACCAGTCACATCAACTATCGTTGGGTTCACGCTAGCCTCAGAGAAGTTTACGTTCGGTGCAACTGCGATCTCCCACGCTTTATCAACTTCCATCAGAAGCTCAGCACGAGTATGATCGTATGCAGCACGGTAGTAATCAGACTTTACGTCCGCAATTTTTTCCATGCCACGGCGCGCCGCTTCGTTGTAGCGGTCAACGCGAAGAATTTCTTTGTACTCTTCCTTGGCTTCATCGTACTTACCTAGATCACGATAACCTTGTGCACGGTAGAGTTGCTTACGCACCTTCTCAGAATCCTGAGTGTGTTCGTAAGTGAGTGCTGGGTTGGTACGAATTGGGTCATCTAGGTATTCTAACTGCTGTTTCGCTGCCACATTGAGCGGATCTTTAGCTATGACGTCTGAAAGAGTCTGGCGCGCATCAGCGTAACGGCCCACACGACGATAGGTCTGACTGAGTGCAATAGAGCCATCTACTAGATGACCAGTGTAGGCGTGACGTCGGTCAGCTACTACTGGACCTGAAGGTAGCAGGTTGATTGCTTTGCGGTATTCCGCGACAGCTTCTTCAAACTTGCCTTCAGCGTAAAGCTTTCGGCCGTCAAGTAGGGCTGCATCCGCTTCTTGCACTTGTGCAGCACGACGGGCGATCTCTTGTTGAACAAGGGAATCAGCGTGTGCTACATGGGATGCTAGCGGCATAACTGCAGCCGCCGCCATAAGGATGGCAGCAGTGCGACTGTAACGATGCGTAGGTATTTTTTCCATGATTGGTGTGTAGGTTCTTCTAATTTAGGGGGGCTTGTGAAGCTCTTTTTTCAGAAACTTTCAATTTCTGTGAAAATTTTTATTAATTTAATTTTTATCTTTGCCTGATTCACTAACAGTGGATGCTATTTTTTCTTATGAACAATAAGAGTTTTAGCCTCTAACCCACCATCGAAACGCCAAACAATTTCGACAGTGAACACGTCGGCCTGTCCAACAATTGGTTCGATTTTTGTGACCTGATAGGGGCCATTCTTCGCCTTTGGGTCATAGGGGAGCGAAAATTTCTCGAGTTCCTTGACCACAAAACTGGATCCTTCTTGGCCGAGAGCGTGCAAAGTTAGGGTCACTGAGCGATCTTGGATTTCGTTGAAGCCTCCAGTTTTTGGACCGCTGCGGAACAAAGTGAAGTTCTGCTTAGCTGTGCCTTTGAAGCGCGGCGTGGTATCTTCTACTTCGTAAGTATCCTGCTCACGTCCGTTAGGACCAGCCTTTTTGGCAGATCCAGATGCGAGCACGAAACGATTATTGGGATCCATTCCTTCTTTAACAAAGAACGAAGCCCCATGTTTTACACGCTCACTGAAAGTGCGAGTGGGCTTGGTGTCTTGGTAGTAAATCGTGATAGAGCTCTCGTCAAAGGAGCTCCAGCGCATCTGCATCTTGAAAACATCCACGCTTTCACCAACAATTTTAACCAGCGGGGATGGGTACGAAGCCTTATCTGTTGGATCCGTCTGCGCATCGAACTCTTCACGGTTAGTAAAACCATCCTTATCTTGATCGCGCTCGGGCGCATTCGCAAAACTTAGATCAATACTGTGCTCGCGCCACCACTTATTAGTGATACCTTTATGAACGTTTGGACCCTCATAAATATCAACTGGGTCAAGGGATCCATCAGCCATGTAGAGTGGCTGACCTACGAATAAATCAACCTCACGTCCATCAATTAATTTCGGACGAATTTCAGCTGATTTCTCACGAGCTTCTAACACCGCAGCCATCTCCGCGAGTAACTCCTCACCAGGACTATTGTCAATATCCGCCGGTAGAGCTTTAGCACTAGGCCCCCCGTCTTCACCGAGGAAACTCGTGGCCACGACGCCAACCAATATAGCTGCTGCTCCACCGAGCGCCGCCTTTTCATAATTTTCTTTTAGCCAAGACATTTTTCTAAAAAGTAAGGTTAGCTAGCTGAGCTAGATTGTTCAATTTTTGCCTTTTCTTCAAGCTCTTCAAGCTCTTCAAGCTCATCAAGAGTCAGCACAAACGACTGATTCAATAAGATTAGATCAAGCTTGAGGAAGACATTCACCTTTTCATCACCAAGAACTGGCTTCAACAGGTGCGTATCATCACTATCGGAGCCTACCATCGGCACATCGGCCGCGGCTGGAACTGGAGCTCCAGCATCCTCAGCAGCGGCAGCTCCATCTCCCTCAGCGCCATCATCATCGATGAGGAAATCAGCAGCAAAACCAAAGGCATCATTAGCACCCGCCGCAGGAGCTGCTGACTCAAACTTCGCATCACCTTGCGTAGGTGGAGTCATGCGCTCATTCTGTATACGTATGGAGCGAATAACGAATGGGTACTTATCCGTGTTAGCTATATCTTCCAGGAAATTTGAGAGCCCTTTCTCATCGGATCGGAATGACAACTCAAGCGGCATGACATAGTATGCAGGCTCTTTCACAACAGCCTTTACGTTTTTGCCCTTTTTGCCCTTTTTGGCTTTTCCGGCAGATACTGGTGCCGACTCTAAATCAAATTTAGCGCGCACTACATTCAATAGCGCTTCGGGCTCATTGCTCGCCAACTTGGCAAACAACCACTCCATCGCTTTGATCTGATAACTTAGCTCACCCGTAGCTTCGAAACGAGGAAACTTATTAGCGTAAGTCTCAAAACCGTAGACACATTGATCTGGCAACTCGACTTCATTCTTCTTAAATTTCTTATTTAAGCGGTTGCGGTAGCTACTCACGATTGCACTGAACTTATCTGACGCAAAGTCTTCAACCTCTTCAGCTTTCGGGCGATATGCCGCGAATTGACGTTGCAGGTCACTTGCACCTTTTTCGTAATCGTTCACAGTCGATTGCTTTTGCTCCAAATTTTCTCTATTTGGAAAGGGCTGCACACTCTGAATACTCTTCTCATTCCTGAGAGCTTTCTTCAATTTTGCCTGTGCAGAAGCGATATCATCGCCTTTCCCCATCGCTAGGGAAATGAGTGCGATTGAACCAACTGCGGTGACCCCTGCTAGAGCGGCCGTAAATTTATTTTCCTGTATCCAGCTCATGGTTTTATCGGAGAGGTAATGGTTTCTTAAGTGGTATGGTCACTGTGAATGTTGCCGCAAAATCGCCTTCCTTCAGCATACTCTCAGTTTCGGAGTATTCAGAAGCTGTGAGTGTTCTTGTTACTGGCCTATTGCCACTTTTATCTTCAACTTCAAGAGTGAAAAAATGTGATTCGGATGTAAGCATCTTAACGAGATCGTTCACCCGTGATGCGCCACCAAATCCACGCCAGAGACCCTTGATTCTGACAGCGTTTATTTCAGGTGCCACATAATTCCTATTCGGTCGATTTCGTGCCAAAAACTCAGGCTCATCCAGCTTTGGCTCAATCACCCCAGAGACGCCATACTGTAAATCAGCAAAATCGCCACGAACGGCTTCCTCAGCGGGCTTCTCGCTACCCACTTGATAGTTAATCAAAGGGCTCACATCTGTAACCCAAACATGAGTATGACCAAAGCGTTGCTTAAGATCATCAACCACTTCCAGCCAATATCTTTGTCCGTAATGCGCCTGCACAAATTGATCAGAAAACTCCTGAATTACTGCCTCTCGCTTGACTTCGTCTTCTATCGGTTCAGCAAAGTCATTGAGTCCGTCAATGCGCTCGCTTACAATTTTAAGCTTACGTTCAGCATCACCCGCTTTCATCGAGTTAGAGTTATACAAAGTAGCAAACGCAGCCAAAGTAACAGCGGCGGCGCCAATCAAAAATGGACGGCGGCGAGTCTCATCACGTTCGCTCTGAACCACTTCAGGAACTAAATCAATACTTACTAGAGCGCTATCGATAGAGCGTAGTGCCACACCTACAAGCTCACCAAGCTGGTGCGCCTGTGCGGACACCTTATCCACGTCAATTTCTTGGCCTACTGAAATTCGCTTAAGTGGGTTGAAATACTCCACTGGCAAACGAAGCTTCTGCTGGAAGAAATCTCCAACTCGAGGGAGGTTAGATCCACCTCCGGCGAGGAAGACTCGCGTAGGAGCGCTGCCGCCATGCTGGCTACGGTAGAAATTGGTGGTCCGCGCGATTTCCGCGGGCATACGATTGAGAGAAGTACGAATACAGGATGCCAGCGCTCCAGTGAGCTCATCCATGCTTGATGTATGCCGCGTATCGAGAGCAACCATGCCGTTAGACACCTTTTGAGACTCGGCCTCGATGTATGGCACATTATACTCCTTAGAAATAGCGCTAGTGATCGCAGCTCCGCCGATAGCGATACTCCGGGTAAACACACGCTTACCTTCCACATAAATAAGATTACTAGTACGTGCTCCGATGTCGATCAATAGGCTAGTCTCTCCAATGTCTCCGTAGTTATAAAGAAATGCATTGGCTAGAGCCATTGGCGCGGTGTCTACATCTCCAGTCTTAAGACCCGAGTCAGTAACACAGTCATTGAGTTCATCCAGAGCATCCCCTTTGATAGCGACGAGAACGACCTCACGTTCAGAGCCTGGTGACTCGAGTAACTGCCAATCCCAGATCACTTCATTGATAGGAAATGGTACATGCTGCTGAGCCTCGAATGCGACCAACTGCTCGAGGTCATCGTCCTCCAGCATCGGCAACTTCACAAAGCGCGTGAAGACCGATTGACCTGAAATTGCGTAATCGACCTTATCCTTATTCAGGCCTAACTTACTAGCTAGCTCGCTCACTGCCAATCGCACCTGTGGAAGACGTGTCATTTCGGCAGATGGATCAGCAAGAATTCCTGTCGTCTCGTAGGCCTTTAGGATCAAGCCTCCGTTCTTAGAACGAGAGAAATGCCCCATACTCACTGTCTGTGAGCCAATATTGAGTGTTATAATAGACTGTGGATCAGCCATAATTGTATAATTATTTTAAAAGTGTATCCTCTAGGACTCACGAAAACGAAGTGAGCCCATCCAAAAATTAATTCCGCCTAGCGACGTTCAGGCTTGATTTCAGCATAACGATCCCACCACAAAAACTTGAAGGGTGTTTCGTTCTTATTCAAGAGAGGGATGCTGTCGTTTCGAGAAAGCTTACTGCTGACCCACCAGCCAATTTTACCTTTAGAGGTAAAGTAACGACCCTTGTTAATCTTCAGCGAAGTCCCATTCACTAAAATCTCACCCCCAACGTGGCTCACTACTCTTTTGCTAGCGCGCTCACTACCACTAATTCTCATGATGGCTGATGGAGACAAATAAACTGAAGAGTGGACATCCTCGCCAACAGGAACATTCACATACTCCACTTCCTTCTCTAGCATTGCGTAGCCTGCCCCAGTTGGATTCTCTATCGCCACATACCATTTCACAGTCACACTATCTACATACTTTTGTTTATAGGTCTTTGGCATCTCCACCCGAAACTTCACCTCAGCCTCAAGCCAATCTTTGGGCTTCCATTTCTTAAACCCAGTATTGCCGCCTAACTCTGGCGACACTATGTTATTAAATTGAGGGTCCGACGCTTCCACTCTCCCTGCTTGAGCATTCACGGGCGCAGCCATGGAAAGAGCTAAAAGTGCGGCTGTTGAAAACAGCATTTTGAGTTTGGATTTTTTCATAGGTAAATAGGACTTCCCTTAGAACTAACGGAGCCGAACCCCACTTGGCGAGGATAAATATACAAAAACATGAAAGATCTGGTCAGATGAATCATTATTGATATCTCGCGATAATTCAAATTCGGCTCCATCCACCCTTGCGAAAATGTAATTCCAACGCTAAACCATCCTCTATATGGCTAAGCAAGCGAAAACAGCGATACAACCAACGCGCTCAGAAGACTTCCCAGAATGGTACCAGCAAGTTATCAAAGGTGCTGACCTAGCTGAGAACTCAGAAACGCGTGGATGCATGATCATCAAGCCTTGGGGCTACGCACTCTGGGAAAACATCCAGCAGCAGCTTGATAAATATTTTAAGCAAACTGGCCACCAGAACGCCTACTTCCCACTCCTCATCCCACTTTCCCACTTTGAAAAAGAAGCAGAATGCGCGGAGGGCTTTGCCACAGAATGCGCCGTGGTCACACACCACCGCTTAGAAGCGATCAAGCAAGATGATGGCACCACAAAAATGGAGCCAGCCGGCAAACTCACTGAGCCATACGTCATCCGCCCGACCTCTGAGACTATCATCGGAGCCGCTTTCTCACGTTGGACCGAATCCTACCGCGATCTCCCACTCCTCATCAACCAATGGGCAAACGTCATGCGCTGGGAAATGCGCACCCGCATGTTCCTTCGCACAGCAGAATTCCTTTGGCAAGAAGGCCACACTGCCCACGAGACGAAACAGGAAGCCCTCGATGAAACCCGTCAAATGCATGCCATTTACGAAAAATTCCTTCGCGAGCATCTCGCCATCCCAACTATCCCAGGTGAAAAATCAGAAGCCGAGCGCTTCCCCGGTGCAGACATGACCCTCACCGTCGAAGCGATGGTGCAGGATAAAAAAGCAATCCAAGCTGGCACCTCCCATTTCCTCGGACAAAACTTCTCCAAGGTTCAAGACATCTCTTTCACTGGCCGCGACGGCTCCACCCAGCACGCATGGACCACCTCTTGGGGCGTCTCCACACGCCTGATAGGCACACTCATCATGGCACACTCTGATGACGACGGACTCATCATGCCTCCACGTGTAGCCTCCCAACAAATCGTCATCATCCCGGTCACTCCGAAAGAAGACACCCGCGATGCAGTCATCGACGCCTGTGAAGCCCTTGCTCAAACTTTACGCAGCAAAGACTTCCACGGTGAGCCTCTCAGAGTTCTCGTCGACAAGCGCGACATTCGCGGGAAAAAGTGGGAGTGGGTCAAGAAAGGCGCGCCCATCCGCATCGAAATCGGACCACGCGATCTAGAGAGCCGCAAAGTCTGCCTCCAAAGACGCGATCAGCCATCTAACGAGAAAGCATTCCTAGCCAAAGAAGAGTTCTTACAAAATGTAGAGAGCACCCTACAGGAGATTCAAGACACACTGCTCGAACGCGCCGCAACATTCCGCGACGCTAACACACAGGACTGCTCAGACCCAGCGACCTTTGAAAAACACTGGAGCTGCGAATCCCCAGGCTGGCTCGTCACCCCTTGGGCTGGCACCACAGAGGAAGAGGAAACTCTCAGCAAGAAGCACAAAATCGCCATCCGCTGTCTCCCACTCGATCAGCAAGACGGAGAAGAATCACCTTGTATCCTCACTGGCAAACCGACCAAAACCCGCGCCATTTGGGGACGTAGTTACTAATAGCGCCACCCCTAATAACTAAAACCCAACTCACCCATGCTCGAACTCAAGGACGTAAAAACGCATTTCCCAATCAAAAAAGGCCTCATCTTCACTAAACAGGTGGATACGGTCAAAGCGGTGAATGGCGTCACGCTCTCCATTGCTGACGGCGAAATTCTTGGGCTTGTTGGTGAATCCGGCTGCGGGAAATCTACTCTATCCCGCACCATCATGCAGCTCATCCCCGCTACCGAAGGAGAGATCACACTGGAAGACATCAATCTCACCAGCCTCCGGAAAAACGAAGTGCGTAAGCACCGCCTCGATTTTCAAATGATCTTCCAAGACCCATACGCCTCGCTCAACCCGCGCATGACAGTCTTCTCCACCCTTTCTGAGGCCATCACCCAACGCCACCCTAAACTCAGGAAAAACAAGACGAAGCTCACTGAGGCCGTCATAACGCTAATGGAGCGCTGTGGACTCGACCCCTCATTCATGCAGAAGTACCCGCATGAATTTTCTGGCGGCCAACGTCAAAGAATCGCCATCGCCCGAGCTCTCGCCCCAGAGCCAAAACTCATTATCGCTGACGAGCCAGTCTCAGCACTGGACGTCTCTATTCAATCGCAGATACTCAACCTCCTGTTAGACTTGCGACGAGATCTCAACCTCACGATGATCTTCATCTCACACGACCTTTCGGTAGTACGGTATTTAGCAGATAACATCGCTGTCATGCACAAGGGAGAAATCGTCGAATACGGTGATTCGGAGCGCGTCTTCAACCAACCTGAGCACGCCTACACCAAGCGGCTACTAGAAGCCATACCCCACCTCCTAACTGAGGCTTAAGCCCCCTCCCCCTAAACACAAAAACCCCACCATCATTCACAATGGTGAGGCCTAAAAAGTTTATTTCTACCAGCTAGAAATCTCTTTCAGCTTTGCCATGCGAGCATCTAAATCAGCACGCGTCATAGACTGAAGCTTCTGAGTGGAAAACGCCTCACAGGTGAAACTAGCCGCCACAGTGCCACGCACCATTGCCTGGCGTAAATGCTCGAAACTGAAACCTAGGGTGTCGAGACTTGCTAAGTAGCCGGCCATTCCACCAAGGAACGAATCTCCAGCACCCGTAGGATCTGTCACCTCTTTCAGCGGCCATGCTGGGCAACGGAAAACATCTCCGTCCTTGGCGAATAGCATCGCGCCGAATTCACCCAATTTGATAATCACATGAGCCGGCCCTTTTTCTAGCAAACGCTCACCAGCTAACACTAGGTTCGATGTCTTAGCTAATTCACGAGCCTCTGACTCATTAAGAACGAGAAGGTCTATCTTCTGAAGAACCTCGTGCAATTTTTCGTTGGCGATAGCCATCCATAAATCCATCGTATCAGCGATCACATAGCGCGCGTCACTTGTACAACCAGCTAACATCTGAAGTTGATTCTCTGGCGACATATTAGCCAACACAATTAGCTGGCTATCGGAAATCTCTTGCGGGACTTTGACTTCCCATCCCTCAAGAACATTCAGAGCAACCGCATGGGTCTCGCGATCATTCATATTTTCCATGTACTCTCCAGACCATGTGAAGGAAGCACTCTCCGAACGCTCCACACCAGTGAGGTTCACACCATGTGAGGACAACATATCCAAATGCTCCTGCGGATAGTCATGGCCGATGATACCAACCAAATTCACGGAATCGTGATAAAAACTTGTCGCTAGGGACGCATAGGAGGCCGAGCCACCTAATAGATTACTCGCCTCAGCTGAGGGAGTTTTTACATTGTCGATGGCGATAGTTCCACCGACGATTACTGATTTCTTTTTCATAAATTTTTACTGCTTTAAAAGCTGGGTCACTATTTCGCGTGCCGCCTCCACCACATTCTCAGCCCTGAGCACATCTGAAACAACAACCACACGCTGAGCTCCAGCTCTCTGTACTTGCGCTAAATTATCACGACGTATGCCGCCTATGCAAAAAACTGGAATCTCTTGACCAACAGTCGACTGCACTAGCCCCACATTCTGCATCCCAATTCCAGCACGTCCCACCTTTGTCGGAGTTGGAAAGATCGGCCCAAAGCCAATATAATCAAAACCCTCTAACAATGCTTCCTTCGCCTGCTCCACGGAGTGAGTCGACCGGCCTACAATCATCTCCTCACCCACAATATCACGCACATCAGCCAGACTTCCATCGTCTTGGCCGATATGAACACCATCAGCACCGACTTCGAGCGCTATTTCTGGATAATCGTTCACGATAAAGGGCACTCCTTTTTTTCGGCAGATCGGCTGCAACAATTTCGCTAAATTTCGAATTTCATCTAGCCCACAGCCCTTCGCCCTCAGCTGGATAATTCCAGCGCCTCCATCGAGTAAAGATTGGGCCACTGAAGTCGCTCTTTCTGCAGTCACATAGCCTAGATCGACAATGCCGTAAAATTGGGCCGATTTTAGTTTAGATTTCATAAGTAAATTCGATCTGAAGGACGTGGTTACGGAACACGATCTATCCCATACCACTGTCATTTCAACTCAATTCCCCCCCAATCATTGAGAATCTACGAGTCCTCTCATCATTTTCCTTGTCAGATCCTGCTTTCTTCCTTGCAAGACTGCCCTCAGATCCTTACCACCACCCATAACAAATGGACGACATACCAACACCTATTGCCGAGATCGATCACGGCCCATCCAAGTTTGAAGTTTTCCTCGATGAAAACATGAAACTCATTATCATCGCAGCCATCGCCATCTTTTTAGGCGTATTAGCCTATGTGGGTTACACTGGCTACAGCTCAATGCTCAGCGCTCAAGCTGGTGAAGACCTCGCTTCGGCGGATGATGAACCCCAACTACAAGCTGTGGTTTCAGCCCACGGCAATACTGCATCCGCTGGTGCCGCAGCCTTGCTCATTGCAGATATTAAAGGCACCGAGTCAGCTGAAGATGCTATCAATGCCCTTCGCAACTTTGTTTCCACCTACCCTGATCACGCAGCCATCCCAACAGCCACAACTAGCTTAGGCCTACGATTTCTGAATGAAGGAAAACTAACTGAAGCCGAAGCTCAGCTCTCAGCCGTACTCGACATAGAAAATGCCGAGCACATCACACCTGTTGCTCAAATCGCACTCGGCGACATTGCCCAGAAAAATGGCGACAACGAACGCGCTAGGGAATTCTACACAGCTGTAACTAACCTCATCTCTGACGACTCCTCTGACATCGACAGCATCACAAAGTTTTCCTCCTATAAAACAATGGCGAGCAATCGACTCCGCTTCATCGGTGCTGTGGCACCACTAGAAGTAGAAAAGAAAATTGCTCCAGTTGCACCGACGACTCCTGCTGTTACCACCCCTGCGAACGCCCCCGAAAGCACTCTCCCAGAAGCGCCAGCTAAAGAAACTTCTGCTACCGAAGAAAAAGACGAAACAAATTCACAAGTCCCTGAGTAGTATATAGTGTAGCCCCAATTATTCCTCAATCCTCTTCGGGTGACCGAAGAAGCCATTTATAACCATCAAAAATTAAATACCAGCCGTGTCTGTATTCAAAAAATATATCAGCAACCAAAACGAAGGTACACCATCTCAAGGTGCTCCAACTCCTAGCTCTAAAAGCGCACCCCCTGCTGCATCCGCTAGCGCATCATCCAGCGCATCATCCAGCGCATCACCAACTCGCTCACAGGCGAATCAAAAGCCGGTTGCGGAAAAACGCGCTCAGAAGTCCAACACATCGCAGATTGCTGCTGGCAGTGGTCGCAACATGCTCAGCTCTGATGTCGAAATCAAAGGTCAAGTTCGCTTCACCAACGACCTCGTTGTAGACGGCAAGATCGAAGGGGAGATTGATTCTGACGGATCCCTCACAGTCGGAGAAAATGCACGTGTTCGCGCTGAGATTCGCACACGTTCAGTAGTCATCTACGGCAAAGTTCACGGTAACATCACTGTAGCTGATCGCGTTGAGCTAAAAGCAAATGCTGAGCTTGTTGGTGACATCAAGGCTGCAACACTCTCTATCGAAGCTGGTGCTATCTTTGTCGGCAAGTCCACTGTTGGCGCCCCTGCTGCCGGAGCGACTCCATATGTGAAGCCCGCTGCATCTACTCCAGTAAAAAAGTAGAACTCGGCCACAGCATCCTAAATTCTGAGCAGACCACTGCTAAGAATCCGGTGTCTAAAGCCGCCGAGAATACTGATTCAACAGACTCTAGGCCACACAATCAACTAGATCTAGACATCTAAATATTTCAAACGGACACCCTTTCCAAAGGGCTGTCCGTTTTCCCTTTCTACACACTATCTTATGGCTACTACCGCTATCGACCTCACAGAAGAGATCCTGCGCCTCAAAAAAGAGCGCAATGCCGTCATCCTAGCTCACAATTACCAAGTGGGAGAAATCCAAGATATCGCAGACTACGTCGGCGACTCACTCGGGCTCGCTTACCAGGCTCAAGCCACGGACTGTGAAGTCATTGCATTTTGCGGTGTCCACTTCATGGCCGAGACAGCCAAGATCCTCAACCCGAACAAAATTGTCATCCTACCTGACAGCGATGCTGGGTGCTCACTCGAGGAATCCTGCCCAGCTGAAGACCTCGCCGCTTTTCTAGAGACGAACAAGGAGAAGAACTACTACGTCATCGCCTACATCAACTGCTCAGGCGGAGTCAAAGCTCTTTCCGACGTCATTGTCACCTCCGGCAATGCCATCAACATCGTCAACAAGGCTCCTGCTGAGCGCCCCATTTTATTTGTCCCCGACGCCAACCTCGGCGCATGGGTGATGGAGCAAACCGGCCGCAAGATGGATCTATGGCAGGGCTCCTGCTATGTCCACGTCGAGTTCACTCAGAATTCTATCAATAAGATCAAAGCTGAGTACCCGAACGCACTCGTCGTAGCGCACCCAGAGTGTACTACCGCTGTCCGCATGCTAGCTGACGAGGTTTGTTCTACAGAAAAGATGATATCCTACTGTCAGAATGCCCCAGTCAAAGACATCATCGTAGTCACTGAGTCAGGAATGCTTCACCGCCTACAGAAGGAGGCTCCTGATAAAAACCTCATCGCAGGCCCTACCGACAAGTGCGCATGTAACGACTGCCATTTCATGAAAATGAACACGCTGGAGAAACTTCGCAACTGCCTCCGCGACCTCAGCCCTTCAGTTGAAATGCCCGAAGAAGTTCGACAGCGCGCTGAAGCTCCAATCATCCGCATGCTGGAGCAATCAAAGTAAAACTCACTCTTGATTTCAACAGCCACTACCGCCCCGCGCAGTAGTGGCTTTTTATTTCTCTCAACTTCCTAGTTGATGCAAACCATTTGGCTATGCATCATGTCCAACAAATGCGATTGGAATCACCCAGCACCGACTTTCAGACAAAAACAACCACTCAGACCACCACGCCTTGGTCGGTTGTTATTTTTGACGACCCCGTGAACCTCATGGCCTACGTCACCCTCATCTTGAAGCGAATTTTTGGTTACAATAAGACACAAGCCGAGAAGCTCATGTTAGAAGTCCACAATGCGGGTAAATCCATTGTCTGGACTGGCGAAAAAGAACAAGCAGAGCTCTACGTGCAACAACTGCACTGTCACCAACTCAAAGCCACCATCCAAAAATCCCAATGAGAGTTGCACCCACACTTGACCGCAGCTTGCGGATCGATGCTGAAAACGCCACCGACTGGTTGATCTTAGAAATGATCTGCACTGACGCAAGTCAGATGCCTGATGAACCCCTTGCTGACAAGTTAGCTCTCTACATGGCTGCCGATGAAGACTGGGCGGAACTCATCACCCCAGAACTAGCGGATCAGTTCAGTAGCCAGATCATTCACGTCTCCCGCTCAATCAGTACTGCAGATAAAGCTCTGGACCTCACTGGTTCTCTTTTCATCAAGGCTGAAGACGCTAACTCTTGGTTCGGTGCTATCAACCAGGCGAGGCTATCACTAGAAGAACGCTTTGAGATAAGTAGATTCGATGACCTTGCTGAAGAGCAAGACAACCTAGAGTTTGAAGACCCAGCCCTCAAGGCCGCAATCGTTCGCTACCATTTTTATACTAGCCTCCAGTCCATCTTGCTGGAGTACATCCTCGACTAATAATGCCCGCTAACAATATTTACGTCATCTACGGCACAGACGACGGCGCCTGTGCAGAAGCCGCACTCAAACTCTTCAACAAGCTCAAGCCTGCCGTAGGCGATGACTTCGCCAATGACATCATTGACGGCAATGCTGACAATGCTGAACACGCACACGACATCTCACACGAAACTATTCAAGCGCTCCAAACCCTGCCATTTTTTGGTGGAGGTAAAGTTGTTTGGCTCAAGCGGGCAACCTTCATGGGCTCCGATAGAACCAGCGAGGCCGAACGCGCTAAGCTAGGAGTGGAAGCCATCAAAGACACTCTCAGCGCAGGCATAGGTGACGACTGCACCTTCATCCTTTCTGCCACAGGAATCGACAAGCGCAGGAGTTTTTATAAGTGGGTAAAAAATAACGCCACACTCCAAGAGCACAACAAGCTAGACACCTCAAAAGATGGCTGGCAGGAACAAGTTGGGGTCATGGTGCAAAAACGTGCTAGAGAGCTCGACCTCAACTTCACCAGCGAAGCGATGGAACTTTTTGTCATGCTCGCTGGTGAAGACACTCGCCAGATCAAAGTTGAGATCAACAAGCTCGACCTCTTTCTAGGTAAAGACCGTCGCACGGTAGAGCTCGACGATATCCGCCAGATGGTCCCGCTCTCTCGGGCTGGACTCGTCTTCGAGGTTGGACGTGCAGTTCAACGCCGAGATGGTGTAAGAGCGCTTGAGCTGATCGACCAACAACTAGACCGAGGTGAGTCAGCTATCGCTATCCTCCGAGCATCTTTGATCCCTACGATCCGCAATCTTTTCATGGCACGAGCAGCCGGGGAGAACATGAAACTCCCAATGCATAACTACAATGCATTCTCAGACGCACTCAACCGCCTTCCAGAAATGGACCGAGCCTGGCTCCCTCAGAAAAAGGCCGGAGGGGTCAATGCCTACCCACTCTTTCTCGCAGCAAAAGACGCGCAAGCATTTCCATATCCAGCCTTGAAAAAATCCATGGAGTCCTGCCTCCAAGCCGACCACTCACTCGTCAGCTCAGGCCTAGACCACCGCATGGTACTCCACCGCTTAGTCGTAGAACTCATGAGCACAGCACAGCAAAGACGCAGATAAATGATAAAAACCCTCCTTATTAGCCTCTCTGTTGGAGCCGCCGCTGGACTTCTTGGTGCACTATGCGGCATTGGTGGAGGCATCGTCATGGTGCCAGCATTCACTCAGCTCTTGGGTCTGGAGCACAAACAAGCGGTAGCCACATCACTCGCTATCATTATCATCACAGCATTAGTCGCCACTACTAACAACTCCCGTGCCGGCCTCGTTGATTGGCGGATCGTACTCTGCGCGGCTGTCGGAGCAGCAGCAGCTTCTTGGTTTGGATCTGACCTCATGCAGAGTCTCCAGTCGAGCACGCTCACCCGCATTTTCGGTATCACCCTCCTCGTGTTCGGAGCCAAAATGCTGATAAAGCCGTAACAGCTTCAGCAAAGTCAACGCCGAATTTGAGCCCTATATTGTTTCTTCTTGATTAGCCTCAGCCAATTGCTTTCTGGCTCGATCACGCAACAAGGTTACCACCAGTGCTGTCCAGCCAGTCTGATGGCTCGCTCCTAGTCCCTGCCCTGTATCGCCATTGAAATACTCATAAAAGAGCACCAGCTCATCCCACTCTTGACCCTTGCAATAATGGTCTAGTTTAGCCAAAGCTGGGCGGCAGCCCCCCTCACTCGGTAAGAACATACTCACTAGTCGATCGTTGATCCTGTCCGCCACATCGCCTAAGCTTAGCTGAACACCTGATCCTGTTGGGAATTCTACTGTGAAGTTGTCACCGTAGAAGTGCTGATACTTCCTTAGCGACGCAATGATAATGTAGTTCACTGGAAACCATATTGGCCCACGCCAGTTAGAGTTGCCACCAAACATATAGCCAGTCGACTCCCCTGGCACGTAGCTCACTTCGTGTTTCTCACCTTTCCAGACGATACTGTATGGATTTTCTTTATGATCTTTTGAAAGTGAGCGCAGCCCGTACTCTGAGAGGAATTCATCTTCATCTAACATACGGACTAACATTTTATCAAATCGATCTCGCAGCGGTAGCATAAGCAGCCGTGACTCCTTATCTTCGCGCCGTTTATCACAGTAGGTTGTGTACTCAGCTAGATCTGGCCGGTTTTCGATAAACCAATCGAGTCGCTTTTTGAAGCCAGGCATTTTATCGACCTTCTTCATGTCGATTTCGGCCACCCCCATCATAGTCAGTAAGCCAACCATGGAACGGACCTTCATTGGGATTTTTTCGCCATTCTTCAGAACCAAATGGTCATAGTAGAATCCATCGTCTTCACACCAAAGCCCTCGTCCGGATTCTTCGTTCATCGCCCTAGCTATACGCACAAAGTGCTCAAAGTACTTTGATGCCATATCCTCATAGGCTGGACGCGTCTCGGCCAACTTCAGGCACATTTCTAACATCTGGGAGCAGAACCCACCCATCCATGCTGTCGCGTCTGCTTGTAGGATATGGGCGCCATCTCCGAGCTCTTGAGAACGATCAAACACTCCAATATTATCGAGCCCAAGAAAGCCACCTGAGAACAAATGGTTGCCATTCACGTCCTTGCGGTTGACCCACCAAGTGAAGTTTAAGCTTAGTTTTTGAACAGCTTTCTCTAGCCACTCTAGATCCTCAATCCCATTACTTTCAAGACTCTGGTATACCTGCCAAACTGCCCAAGCATGGACTGGTGGATTGACATCAGAAAAATTCCATTCGTAAGCCGGAATCTGGCCATTCGGGTGCAGATACCACTCACGTAAAAAGAGCAAGAGTTGCTTCTTCGCAAAATCGGGGTCGAGACGGGCAAAAGCAACCATGTGGAAAGCACTATCCCAAGAGGCGAACCACGGGTATTCCCACTTATCGGGCATCGAGAGAACGTCACGCGCAAACATGTGTCTCCAATCCTTATTTCGCCCTTCCTGTCTAGCAACTGTAGCATTCAATTCACCGTTGTCCCCCTGCAACCAATACTTAACGATATAATAGTAAAATTGCTTAGACCACAGCAGGCCAGCATAGCCTTGAATCGCAACCCGGGTCTCCTCTTCGGAAAGCCCTTGTGGCATCATGCATTCATAAAAATCTGACTCCTCAGCCTCGCGCAATCCCACCACCTCATCAAAATCTTCAAAGCGCTGACCTGTATCATTCTCCTCCGCAATCAATCTACAACGTAACTCAAAGGTCTCACCTGCAGCCACACTCACCTTCACCCAAGCTGCAGCTTTGGTTCCAGTCATCGCAGGATTCACCGCTTCCTTCCTCACATTGATGAGGTATTCGTGAAATGCATCTTTGAGGTACTTTGACTTATTCTCCTGCTCGAATAGCGACTTAAGATTCGAGTCATTTTCTGTAAATAACCATTCAATCGGAGATTCTTCTACCTCGTCGACATAGAAATGAAACTTACCCATATCACAATGCTCTAACACCAACCTATCTCCATCTAGCTTTATACTCGGCTTATCCCATTCTGATTCGAAATGGTCATCGCCCCAGCCCCAGCTATTGCGCATCCAGATACTAGGCAACAGGTGAATAGTCTGCTCATCAGAACTATTGTTAGTCACCCTGAGTCTCCAACAAAGGTCGCTAGGAGATGCCTTCGCCACGGTAGTTTCTACATCCCAGTACATTCCATTGACAAAGACACCCGTGTCCTCAATGCCGTACTCGGCCTCATCTGGCCCTCTATGCTCATTAGTTTGCACTAAATCGGCATAGGGGTATTCCGCCATAGGATACTTGTAGAGAGCTCGTGTGAAAGAATGCGTTGGCGTGCTATTTAGATAATAATAACATTCCTTCACATCTTCACCGTGGTTTCCCTGAGTTCCACTCACGCCGAAAAGGCGCTCTTTAAGAATCGGGTCCTTACCATTCCAGAGAACGGGCGCAAAATTGATCCTAGATTTCCTGTCACACCAGCCCAACAGACCATCCTCACCCCAACGATACGCCCGGCTTCTCGCTTGATCGTGGGTGAAATAATTCCACGCATCGCCAGATTCTGAATAATCTTCACGCACTGTCCCCCATTGGCGCTCAGCCAAATACGGACCCCAACGTTTCCAGTTCTTCTCAAGTGAAGCTTCCTCAGCCAACCGTATGCGTTCGGGGGTATTATTTTCGCGTTCAGTGATAGTGATCATCTCGTAGGAAATCTAGCACGTCTCTAAAAAATTGTGAACATAAACAGTGTCACATTAATTGGTTAGGCCAACGATGGTTCATCAGACCTAGGTATAGACTCTGATTCCCTCCACAAAAATGCCATCCCATTTGGTTGAAAACTTGAAATCATTCATTTTTAGCCTTTCTGAATTGCACTCCTCGTTTGCCCCACGAGAATGATTCACGCAAAGGCATCACACTGTAAGAACGAGACTGTAAATCGATTATGAAGACTTCACCATCACAAGTTCAAAGACTGGCATCCACCTTTATACTAGCACTGACAATGACTCAAGGCTCCGCAACTGCCGGAGAATTGTCCTCAGATACAATATCTCAAGAAGTGGATACCTTCGAAGAAATTTGGTCACTCGCCACTCTCTATGGGAATGAGGGAAATCCTATTCTACAGAAATTTGCTATCTCCGGCCGTTTCCACGCTGATTACTCCCACCTTGAATCCAATCAGGGCGACTACAGTGACTTTGACGCCCGTCGCCTACGAATAGGCTTCAAATCTCAATGGTTCCAAGATTTCACTCTCCATGTGGAAGCTGACCTTGATGCCGAAAATGTGGATTTCGACTTCGACTCGGAGAGCTACAAGGGACTCACCGATGCCTATCTCGGCTGGTCACCGAACAAACAGTGGAACTTAAAGTTGGGCAAACAATCCGCTGGGTTCACTCTCGACGGCAAGACATCTTCTAAGAAGCTCCTCACGCTTGAGCGAAGCAATTTAGCCAACAACCTATGGTTCAGCAAGGAATACTTCACAGGCATCAGCGCATCGGTGAAACACAATAAATGGAGCTACTTCGCCGGAGCCTTTTCATCTGCAGTACCTAAAGAACTCACGGAATTTGACGCTGGGAATTTTGGCATTTTAAGCACCTATTACGACCTCACAGATCAAACTGGCGGAGAGGAGTCCATCCTAACTCTCGACTACGTGTACAACGAGCCACACCAGAACAATGGCACACGCTCCTTCGAGCAAGTCGTCTCGCTCAACCACCGCTACGAAAATGACTTATGGGGGCTTCGCTCCGAGGTTTCAGCTGGCCAAGGTTACGATGACCAGAGCGATGTTTGGGGAGTATCCATCATGCCATTTTACAACCTCAACGATAAGCTCCAACTCGTCACACGATACACCCACATGACAAGCGCAGATGCCAATGGCCTGCGATTGAACCGCTACGAAAATATAATCGAAAGCGGCCGTGGTGACTCCTACCATGAAGGCTACGCGGGTCTCAACTGGTACATCTATAACCACAAACTAAAGTGTCAGTCTGGCGTCACCTACACACAGATGAGAGACCTGACCAACGATGGTGGAGCCTATGACGGCTGGGGCCTGAATTTAGGGCTCCGCATGTATTGGTAAGCTTAGGATTTTTTCTTAAATCTAGCCACGACGCTATAAGTCATGAGTCCTGCTAACAAGACGCTCAGCACATAATTCACGGGAGTATTGCCCATCGCATGCACGTGCTCGACTTGCGCTGCAAAATCTATCTGCAGCCGTTCAGCCATGAAATTCGTCAAATACCCAAAAGCGAATCCAACACCAATCACCCCGCCGAGATAGGCAAACAATGCGCGTGTCCCCAGCTCCACTTTCACCAACCCCATGGTTGCCAAGTTCGTGGCTGGACCGACTAACATAAAGACTAACACCGCCCCAGGTGAGACCCCGGAGAAAAGTAAACCCGCAGCAATCGGCGTGGACGCAGTGGCACAGATATACATCGGCACTCCAATCGCCGCCATCACCACGAAGGCCAAAAATCCATCACCCCATTGAGCTAGAAATTCATTGGGGACATAGGTTTTTACCAAAGCCGCGAACACCAGACCAATCATCAACCAAAGTGTGATATCCTTTACTAAATCAACACAAGTGAAACGTAATCCGCTCTTTAACTTGCCCAGCACCGCTCCAGCACTTGGAGTAGGCTCTTTACTACAGCAAGAAACTTCCTCCTCAGGCTCTTCCTTTTTACAGCAACATGCTTTCTTCTTGACTGGCTTACTTTCCTCGTCGCGGCCCACTAACAAACCTGCTGCAATAGCACTCACAATCGCAGCTATTGGCCGGACTATCGCCATGAAGGGACCGAGCATCGCATAGGAAACAGAAATCGAATCTACACCCGTTTCTGGTGTAGATATCAAAAAAGAAGTCGTCGCAGCTTTAGATGCTCCACTGCGGCGAAGCCCGACTGCTGCAGGAATAACTCCGCAGGAACACAGAGGCAATGGCGCTCCAATCAAAGCGGCCTTCACTACACTCGTAAACCCGGGCTTTCCCAAATGCCTAGCCAGAAGGTCACTTGGCAAATAGGATCGCATCATCCCCGCTATAAACAACCCCAGCATCAGCCAAGGTGCGGATTCCATAAACAATTCTGTAAAATTTCTGATCAGCTGCATGAGTCTCACTCAATGTACGAGCACTCCTCATGTTCTCAAGGCCTTTTTCAGGCCAGAGCTATACTGCCTTCCACCCCTCAGGCTGTCAAAGGTCTGAAAGTCGATGTGAGATCACGTGGACGCGATAAGAAGGCACCAAAGTCACCAGACTTTGCTAACCGGACCTTTGACCTTCCGACTTTCGACACGTTCCAACTAGCAAAAAACTCGCCTCTTCCAGTTCTGCTTCCTAGCCAAAAGACTCAACAAACTGAAACCCAACGCCACTCTTAACGACCTCTTTTGCCTCCCCAGCCACGCATCCATTTGCTCTGGCTCTCAAGGCTCTGATGGTATTGTTTTTGCTGAGGTTCAGTCAGAATCCCATCGAAGCGGCTGACTTTAGCATCCAGGCTAGCTTTCTGCATTTCTTCGACCTTTAGCTTTTTTTGATCGGCATCGAGCGATTCATCAGCCTCAATGATCATACGCTTCTCAATTACGGAGGTATCGATATACATCATCATACCTCCACCAAAGTGAGACATCATAGAAGACATCGGCGACTTTTTATCAGCGCCCACCTCGGCCTCGGCATAGAGGATATCGTAGACTGCATCTTTTTGCGTATCATCTAGATTCACAATCCCTTGTATACTCGCCATTGATTTCATTGCCTTGGTCTCGATACCATTCTTACGCTCACTCGATTTAAGGGCCATATAATCCCCCAGTTGCTCATCGCTCAAAATATCTTCCATAGCAGCTCCGAGGTCATCATCCCCCATGACAGCAGCCACCTTCTCCATCCCCTCCAAGCTTCGCATGTTTTCAAAACCTCCAGCCATCAGCTCTTTATATGCCTCTGTCTTTTTTGCATAATGCGCTCTGAGTTGCTCCTCTTGCTGTGGCGTTAGGCCTAGTTTCTCCACAAGGTTTGCGATCTTGGTCTCAAATTTCTCTTTCTGCCTATCGATCATACGGCTGCCCATTTTTTTACGAAAATCAGCACGTCGTTTTCCACGTTCTGCATCCTTGGGAGTTGCTTCCTCAGATTTCTCAGCCGACTCAGACACGGACTTCCGTGGGCTGTTCGCCGCCGAAATGGCTGCTGATGCGCTGGCTCCGCCTAGATTACTTGGTCGAGCCTGTTTTGGGTTTTCACTAGCTTTAGCTTCCACTGTTGGAGGCTGCCCGTCGGAAGAATTACTTAACATCCAACCAGCACCGAAGCTAACAGCTACCGCTGCGCCAACTATTATGTATGTAAAGTTCATAAGGAGTATTTGTTTGTTGTGGATTGTATAGAGATTCACATGAATCAAAGTAATCAATCTTCTAGATAACCGGACACACTATACCCTTTTTGTCTTCCTCAAAGCAAAAAATATTCAGCTATTGTCAAAGCTGAATCTTTTGTAATGTATTGACACTCAGAATTAGATCTGAGGTTTCTGTCAACTAGCAACTAAGCTCGCGCACGTCGCTAACTTTGCCATTGATCGCAGCTGCTACCACCATGGCCGGGCTCATGAGGATCGTGCGGCCAGTTGGTGACCCCTGACGGCCTTTGTAGTTACGGTTTGAGGAACTCGCACAGATTTGGTCGCCGACCAATTTGTCTGAATTCATAGCAAGACACATGGAACAACCAGCTTGGCGCCACTCGAACCCAGCATCGCGGAAAACCTGATCGATCCCTTCTTGCTCACATTGGTGGGCAGTGATCTGAGAACCAGGAACTGCGATCGCTTTCACGCCGTCAGCAACCTTGTGGCCTTTGAGAATTTTTGCGGCTTCGCGGAAGTCGGAAAGTCGGCCATTAGTACATGAGCCGAGAAATGCAACATCAATTGGAATCTCACTTACTGGTGTGCCTGCTGGCAGCTTCATGTACTCGAGAGCTTCTTCAATACTTACCTTTTCCTCAGGAGTCTTAGCCTTGGCTGGATCTGGGATGAGCTCGGAAATACCCACTCCGTGGTCTGGAGAAATCCCCCAAGTCACCGTTGGCTCGATGTCCTCAGCGGCGAAGTCGACTAGATCGTCGTACTCAGCATCTGCATCGGAAGCAAAGCTATCCCAGAGCGCTACAGCAGCATCCCAATCTGTATCTTTCGGAGCGTATGGACGGCCTTTGAGGTAGTCATATGTTGCCTGATCTGGATTCACATATCCACAACGCGCACCACCTTCGATGGACATGTTACAAACAGTCATGCGCTCTTCCATCGTCATGCGATCGAACACATCGCCGCCGTATTCGTAGGCGAAACCAATGCCGCCTTTTGCTCCAAGGTGACGGATGATGTGAAGGATCACATCTTTCGCGTACACCCCTGGCTTGAGATTTCCTGTCACGTTGATGCGGCGCACCTTGAGCGCGTCCATTGCGAGAGTCTGGGTCGCTAGCACGTCACGCACCTGAGTGGTTCCGATACCAAAAGCAATTGCTCCGAATGCCCCGTGAGTCGCAGTGTGTGAGTCACCACAAACAATCGTCGTTCCCGGCTGGGTGATCCCCTGCTCAGGTCCCACCATGTGGACGATACCCTGCATGCCTGTATTGAGTGAAAAATACTTGATGCCGTACTCTTCCACATTCTTCTTCAACTCATTGATCATCGCCTCAGCGAGATTGTCTTCGAATGGCTGAACTTGGTTCGTCGTTGGCACGATGTGGTCAACGGTCGCAAATGTGCGCTGCGGGAATTTCACTGCTAGTCCCAGATCACGGATCATACCGAAGGCCTGCGGTGAGGTAACTTCGTGAATCAAGTGTGAACCGATAAACAACTGCGTGCGCCCATCTTCCAAGATTCCAACGCTGTGCGCGTCCCATGTCTTTTTATAGAGTGTCTTTCCCATAACTGTGTCCGCCATTGCAACGGGCGGGGAACTTGCACTACTTCCCCCACAAAGTCAAAAACCGATCGTGGAAGTTTCCCGCGTATTGCTTCCTCCTGTTTTCTATGAAAGAATGAACTATGTCCTCGTCAGAAAACAGCTCACTTCTCCCCTTCATCTTGATCTCTTCGGTAGTCGTTATCTGCGGTTATCTTTTTATCACAAAAATGCTCACAGATAATGTCAGCAAAGCAAACCCGAAGCCCCAGGTCGAAGAGCTCACAACCGCACTGGGCGCGCTCCGTAGCGCACAAGAAGAAGCAGCGAAGCCCGCCGAAAATGAGATTTCCACACCTCTCACCCCTGCTGCTACAAAAATCCCAGCTAACAACGTCACCGACAACCTCCAGTCACAGCTCAAAAAACAGGAACAACAGCGAAACGAAATGATGCGTTCGCTCAAAGGCGCATCAGATAAATAACATTCTTTAACCCCCTACTATTTTTTCAACTCCAAGGGGAGCGAAACGCCTCCATTGAATCGGAGCTGAAACGGCTCTAAGCTCTTAAATTTCTAGCACCGGCAGGAGTCGAAGACCTCTTTTTCCTTTCTCCTCTCACCTTTTTCCTCTAAAAAAAATCTGTGCTCGCTCTTCGCATCATAGGAACCCCCGTACTCAGCTTTTTCAATTACTTGGGCGAGCTCAGCAAACTAACCCGCGAGGTGGCTATCTCATTGTTTAAAGGGAAGTTTTGCTATCATCAATTTGTAAAGCAAATCGCCGAGATTGGCTATCGCTCGCAGCCCGTCGTTATCGTCACTGGAGCCTTTACCGGTTCAGTCCTAGCTGCGCAGGCCTTGTTCCAGCTATCTCAGATGAATATGGAAACGATGGGCGGCGCTCTCGTTAGTGTCGGAATGCTCCGTGAGCTGGGCCCCACCATCACTGGCCTCATGCTCGCTGGCCGGGTCGGAGCCGCGATGTCTGCGGAGATTGGCACGATGAAAGTAACCGAGCAAATCGATGCGTTACGCTCGATGGATGTCCACCCTGTCGACTACCTAGTGACCCCTCGCTTTTGTGCGATGGCGATCTCCGTCCCCCTCTTGATTGCTGAGTCCGCTTTTTTTGGAATCATCTCTGCATGGGTCGTCGGCACCCAAATCTTCCACGTCTCCTCAGCCTATTGGCTCAATCACATGAGCCAGCACACGGATCTTTCTGATATTAGCATCGCCATCATCAAGGGCTTTGTCTTTGGCATGCTCATCGTCCTCATCTCTTGCCACCAAGGACTCAAGGCTAGCAATGGAGCTGTCGGTGTAGGCCGAGGCACTACCAATGCGATGGTACTTTCCTCACTCGCTATCCTTATCTTCAATTTCTTCCTAACAATGGTTCTCAACATCATCTTTCCTCTCGGTTTCTCATAAATAAAAATGCCCGAAGCTATAACAGCTTCGAGCATTTTCAGAATATATCGAGCAAGCTAAGCTTACTTCACAATGTGCATTGCTGCTGGCACAGTGACAACCTGCATACCAGCAAGCTGAGCCGCCATGATGCCAGGTGCGGCATCCTCTAACACTAGACAATCTTCTGCCGCCACATTTAAACGCTCAGCGCAGTTCAGAAATACATCAGGAGCGGGCTTACCACACGCTACTTCATCAGAAGTCACCACTTCGTCAAACAACTCACAGAGACCAACAGCCTTGAGCGTTGCCTCTACCACCTTACGGCTTCCACCTGAGGCAATACCTAAGGGCATCTTACCTCGGAGTGATTTCGCGAAGCTTACCACATCTTCATTCACTTCGACGAGGTCGAGCTGATTAAGGAATGATTTACGCTTAGAGTAGGACACCGCATCAGGATCTAGATCGAGGTTAAACTCACCATTGATCACTGCCACGATATCTTTGGTGGGACGACCGCCCATTGAGTAAAATACATCTTCAGGGAAGACATCCTTGGGTGCTCCATTGACTGCGAGAGCTTCACACCACGCTTGGAAATGCGCAGACATAGAATCTACTAATGTGCCATCGAGGTCGAAAATTACGGCCTTGTAGCCTGACTTGGGGATATTGAGAGAGTCTAACTGTTCCATTGCTTAGATTTTTGCAGTTATTTTTTAATGAAAGCAAGCGCAGAAAACCTGATAGAGTAACAATTTATTCACAATCTCACATATTCTAACAAAAAAAACACGCGGACAGCTCATAAGAAAAAAGGGCTAGCTCTAGATTGAGCCAGCCCTTTTACATGTATGAAATGGATTAATAATTTTAATTAGAGGACAACATCCTCGTCTCGATAAAGTCCATTAGCAATCCAAGACGTTCCGGGTTTCTCATTGCTAATGCTAACTGTACCGCGGATTTCTACCATATCAGCAAAGCGCACGGGTCCACTAAGGCTCAACTTTGTAGCCCCTTTTAAAGATGGAATACCTAGTCCTTCGAGGCTATCGACCAACTTATATTCATCGCTCAGGCTCACCACTGGCGGCTTACCGTCGCGCTCTTTAACTAGGACTATACGACCATCTTCGGTAGTTTCATAGGCATCAGAACGAAGCGTGAATAAATCTGCAGTCGTCTTAACTGGGGCAAAGCGAGAACGAGGCACACAAATCGCATCAGCCCTCTTGAAGCACTCGATCGCAGCTCCCATCGCTGTCTCTAACTGGTAAACAGACTTAGACTTCTTATTACGAGGATCGACCGTTTTCTTGTTGATAATCACCGGAAGAGGCAAAACTCCTCCTTGAGCATCCAGCTCGGACTTCAGAGCTTCGAGATTTACCCATAGGCTGTTAGTGTTGAAGTACTGGTGCTTCTCAATGTTTTGAAATTCAATTAAATCAGAATCCGCAGTTTGTGCCACCTCTCGTAATAGTAGCTGTTGGTCAGCTTTACGAATTGCTAGATGCCCGCCCTTTTTATCGACCTCAGTTCGGCGCGTGGCTTCCATCAAAAATGGCTTAGTGCTTTCTGCGAAGTAACGAAGAATTCCCGGGTGGAGCACTGCTCCTAAATTATCTGAGTTAGAAACGAAAGCGTACTTCACACCGTCGGCTAAAAGTTTATCTAACCAGCCAGAACCTGCTATTGCAGGATAGAGGTCACCATGGCCAGGCGGACACCATTCTAGGCTTGGGTTCTCGGAAAACTCCACAGGTCCCATCGAGTCCGCGTCAATCTTAGGAATTTGATTTTGGTGAAGCTCTACCTCTTCTTTCGCGGCTAAGCCACGGTCAGCATACTGAGCGAGGTGCTCCAGCGTATCTTCCGAAGTACTAAAGCTGTTCATCAAAAGAAACTTCACCTGAGCTCCAGTGCTGTCGCGGAGGTAGGAGACTTGATCAACGATAACATCGAGGAAAGTGGAACCATCCTTCACTTCAAGGAGGCTTTTAGCCTTTTGCAGCCCCATACTAGTCCCTAGTCCACCATTAAGCTTGATGACTACAGTTTGAGCCAACAATGCAGGATCGAACTCTTCGCCATCATTGGAAAACTCATCGAGTTCAGGAAGTTTTATCACAGGATCAATGCTCTCTTCCGAAATATCGGTAGAATTACCTTCACACAAGATTGCGTAATTACGCTCAAAACTAAGGATAGCAGCCTCACTGACACCAGCCTGCTCCATCTTTTCTCTAAAAGGGGTAAATGAACTCATCTGTAGTCCTTCCATCGCGTATTCGCTCCAGCAAGTCACGCCTGAAATTTCTCAGCCCTCTCAAAACTCCCATGGCCCCTCAACCACACCAATTTGATCAACCTCGAAATACCCAATAAAAATCGGGGATAAGTATCGAAAAACTAAGATTTTAGAGGCCAGATTTATACGCTGGCAGCTTTTTCAGACAGTCGGAGTTTTTAGGGCGTGGGGCAGTCCAGCTCGCCGGACGTTTCCGAGAAACGTCCAGGCCTTTCAATTCGTGAAAATTCGAGCCATTCGTGGTAATAACTGTTTCACCTTACCAGCCATTTCGAAATTTTCGTATTTTTCGCGGTAAAAACTCTCACCAAATATCGGATTTTCACTTGAAACTTCCACCTTCCCACCCAACAGTCAGCCTATGAACCAAGAGATCATTCTCGAACGCGAAGTCGAAGCAGTCCAGATCCCTAGCGGTGACGCCGTTACACTGCCAATAGGCACTCCAGTAGTTGTCACTCAAACACTTGGTGGCAGCTACACTGTAGCGACCCAAGCTGGACTCGCTCGTATTTCAGCAATGGACTCAGATGCCCTCGGTATCGATGAAGCTGAAATCCAAGAGAAAAAGGAATACGCCAACGCCCTCAAGGACGCACCTCTCGAAGACCAAGTCTGGGGACAGCTCAAAGAAGTCTACGATCCAGAAATCCCAGTCGACATCGTCAACCTCGGTCTCGTTTATGATTGTGTGCTTACTGAGAAAGACAACGGCAAGACTGAAGTGAATGTTAAAATGACACTCACCGCTCCAGGTTGCGGCATGGGACCAGTCATCGCGGCTGACGCCCAAGCTCGCGTCATGTCACTCGACGGTATCGAAGACGCGCAAGTCGACCTCGTTTGGGATCCAGTCTGGAACCAAGACATGATCACTGAGGAAGGTAAGATGAAGCTCGGCATGATCTAAGCTCACTTCTCAATCAATTTTCTAAAGGCGACCTGCCCGGTCGCCTTTTTTAGTCCCGATCACCGAGATTACCGTGGAGGAATTTGCTCATCAACTCGACATGGGAATTCACCTCGAAATGACGGTAAATATCTTTGGTGTACCCTGAGACCGTATTCTCTGTGATCGACATTTGATCCGCTATTTGTTTCCGAACCATTCCATCTAACAATAAATTTAAAACAATGCGTTGCCGTGGGTAAAGCTTTGGCACCTTCACTCCTCTATTCTCAGGCCACCCCAGCATATGAAGCCAAGGCACCTCACTTAGAATAATGTGAGCGATCTTTTTATCTCGATTACTAAATGGTGTATCGTTAACTCGACGGTAAAGCCCAATGGAGCTCATAGAATCTTGATCCAATGGCTTTGAGCTTAAAATCAGCGAGCCAATGTCAGCGTCTCTCCAATACTGGCCAGCTTCGATCTGCTCAGCCTTGTTGAGAACATCAATCTCATCACGAAGCATGGTTACGTGCTGCTTCGAGGAATTCACCTTTTCGTAAAATTTCTCCGCAAACTCCCCCGACCCTGGATGCTCCAAGGCTAGTAATAATTTTGAAAACCGATCCGGATCAAGGCCTCCATGCATGAACCCCACATAAGTTTGCACACCTCCAGGCTTTATCTGGCACCCCAATGCCCACACCCAAGCATCCACTTCAATCAAAGTGCACAGCCCATCTATCAAAAAGCGCTTTTTTCCGTGTGATCACCCTCCACAGCAGCCGTCTCACCTAAGAGTCTAACAATAGATTTGACATCGTCTTCACTTATCACAAACGCACACATTGAAGTCAGCTTTACACTAACAGGCTGAAAAACACGAGTAAGAACTCATACCCCTATACCACGCTTCGCATAGGCCTTGCTATTATAGCGGTTTTTCATCACAACTCAGCAACTTCCCCCCCTCAATATTACATTCCAGTAGTTCTCATGTCTTTTTCATCCACAGGTCTTAGCGACATCTTTCTTTCGGCCCTTGAATCCCAAGGCCACGACACCCCAACTCCCATCCAGCAAGCAGCCATCCCAGCTATTCTTGACAGAAAGGATGTCATGGGAATTGCGAAAACTGGCTCAGGAAAGACGGCCAGCTTCGTGCTACCCATTCTGCAGAACCTTCTCAAGCAAAGCAGCGCCAAGCATCGCGAGCCAGCAGCACTCATTCTAGTGCCTACACGCGAGCTCGCCGATCAGGTGCTCGGCGTCATCCGCGATTTTTCTGCGGAACTCCCTCAGCGCATCAGCTCGCTTGCTATCTATGGTGGCAGCTCGATCAATACCCAGATGCAATCGCTAGGCAAGATCGACATCCTCGTTGCCACCCCTGGACGCTTGATCGATCTGATAGATAAAAATGCGATCAAGCTCAGTTCCATCTCCACCCTCGTGCTCGATGAGGCAGATAAAATGCTCAACCTCGGTTTCAAAGAAGAAGTCGACAAGATCTTATCCTTGCTCCCCGCCACACGACAAAATCTACTCTTCTCAGCAACCCTCAGTCCAGATCTCACTGCCATCCAGCAAGTGCTTCTGAGCGACCCCGTCATCGTAAAAATCGAACCTGATCCGGAAGAAGTAGAGGACATCATCAACGAGCTCGGCTATTTCGTCAAAGAGGAACGCAAGGGGCCCTTGCTCCGCTACCTCATTAGACAGAAGAAACGCCAACAGATCCTCGTCTTTGCATCCTCAGCTAAATCTGTCGACTCCATCGTCAACAAGCTCAGGAAAAATAAGATCGACGCTGCCCCTATTCATTCACAATTGAGTCAAGGAGCACGCCGCGAAGTCCTCCGCCAATTCAAAGAAGCCAGCTTCCGAGTCCTCGTAGCCACTGACCTAATAGCGCGTGGTATCGACATCGAGGCTCTCCCCTGCGTCATCAACTACGAGCTCCCACGCTCACCAAAAGACTACATCCACCGCATCGGCAGAACCGGCCGCGCAGGTTCCCCCGGCGATGCCATCACCCTCATCACCATGGACGAACTCCCCCACTTCCGCGTCATCCAGAAAAAGACCGGCAAGACAGTCCCGATGCAGCACAGCGACGGCATCAACCTGCACGGTTGTTAGATTCCCTCTGCTATCGCGACCACGCGTTGTGTCCGGACTTTCGACTTTGGGACGTTTGACACTAGAAAGTGTCGAAGGTCTGAAGGTCGAAAGTCTAGTTACAAAGTCTGGTGACTTTATCATACAGCTAGTCGAGCCGAGACGGCTCACGCTACGTAGAAAAGTGCTTCCAGCCTCTTTGCACCAGCGAGTCCCCACAAATTCTGTAAATTTTGTAAACTCTGTCAAAAAAAACCTGACTCAGTGTCCCACTGGAGCCAAATGCTAGTTGCTGCCAAGCTGGGGCTTGGCGCTCCCGGCATTAGCCCGTGCGTTAAGTCCAGGTCTCTGGGTCGACGCCATAGTAGCTGACTAACTGTGCGTAGAGTTCTGGGTATCTTTTTTTCAGTTGCTCAGGCTTTTCGTAAAATGTCTCAGTCGCCACCGCAAAGAACTCGGCTGGATTTTCTGCACCGTAGTCATCGAGCACAGTCCTTTTGCCCGATTCCACGCGCTTTTGGAAGAGGTCAAAGGCTGGCTTGAAGGCGGCAGCCCAGGCGTGGTAGGCGCCATTCGATTTAAGGATTGGCACGCCATCACCAGCGCCGTCAGCCTGATCTAACTGATGCGAGAATTCGTGAATTGTCACATCGTGTCCGTCGTCGGCATTTCTGCCACCAGCGACCACACTGCCCCATGACAGCACCACAGAGCCAGTGCCCCAGCTTTCGCCAAGACGCACATCCTCAGCACCGTGCTGACCTGGAGCTCGGTAGGCTTCTGGGTAGAGTAAAATGCTTCTGAGCTTGGAATAGTAATGGTGGGGCGAACGCAGCAGCAGGATACAAGCCTGAGCGGCAATCACCCGCTGCATGTGTGGAGTCACCTCCTCCAACCCACCACAGGGCTCAAATATTTTTTCCTCGATGAACACGTGCATCAAGCCTTCGAGATCGTCACGTAAGTTCTCGGGTAGCCGAGTGTAGAGCACAAAATCGTTTCCCAGCTCCTCTCTCTGCTCAGGGTTCAAGCGCATTTTGTGTAAATCAGCCCGGCGCTGCTGCCGTTTCTTCTCCAAGTTTCGAATCACCAGAAAGGCACAGCCTAACACCGCCATAACAAAAAGGACCAAATAAATTTTACCCATGGAAAAGTACTAAAGAACTCTCCAACAAATGCCAAGCCCAGAAGAGTCGAGCTGACACGGTTACTAAAACCTACAACCCAAAAAAATACATGCAAAGAAGTCGGCGGTTGGTGTACTTTACCTTATGCCTATAAGTAGAGAGGGATCTTCAACGTCTTGTGCCAGCTCTCCGACTCACACCATCGTCGATAACTTTGTCGCGCCTACGTGTGACGGTTTTGTGAAGATTCTGTATCAAGATGACGACATCTTGTTGATCAACAAACCCAGTGGTCTACTCAGCTTGTCGGGTAAAAACCCTCTCAACTGGGATTCCGTCCACTACCGATTAGTTCACGGCCAAGAGGGGCTGAGCCCTGCATTCCCACAGGCAAAATTACCGCATCGATTAGATTTGGGAACATCGGGCATTATGGTGGTGGGGCTGCATCCAGATTCGGCGCAACATCTCAATAAACAGTTTCAAGCACGCAAGATTCAAAAGCTTTATGTAGCCTTGCTAGACGGCTGGGTTGCCGACGACCAGGGCCAGGTTACCGCGGCCATAGCGAAAGATAAAAACCTTTTCCCTCGGGTGAAAATTTGCCCCACCACAGGCAAATCGGCCATCAGTGAATACACAGTTTTACAGCGTCTAGATCAACCGCGTCGGAGCTTGGTGCAATTTACTCCTCATACCGGGCGCACACACCAATTACGCATTCACAGCCTGGAAATGGGCCACCCCATTCTTGGCTGTGATCTATATAAAAACGAGCATAGTGAACAGCTGTCAGACCGTTTGCTCTTACACGCTAGTGAGCTGTATTTCGAGCATCCTACTTCCGGCGAACCATTCCATGGAGAGTGTCCCTGTCCAGAATGGCTCTGACTCCGATCAGTTCCACCCGTGTTTTCAGCACATCGATAACTTAGGTTGATAGAAACGGGAATTTGTATTAGGGTGGGATTTGTGTGGGAAATCTCTGTCATCCTGATTAATTTGCATTTGCCTAAATCTTTGGCTCTAACCAGTGCTGTAATCTCTGTGGGACTTGTTTCATGTGTGCCAAGCACTCAGAAGATTCCGGCGAAGGCCACGCGTGTCATGTCCCAATGGTACGACGGCCAAGGACCGGGTGCTATTTCTCTCTCGATCAATCTCGGAGATCAAAACGTCAAGGTGATGCGGGGCAATCGAGAGATTGGCTGGGCCTACGTGGCTACAGGAATCGAGGGCCGTGGGACGCCAGCGGGCACCTATCACATCTCCGAGAAGATAGTGGATAAGTATTCGAATCGCTATGGCTGGATAGAGAACGAGTTTGGCGATATCGTGAATAGCGATGCGTCACCCGGCGACTCTGTGGGTCCGGGTGAGCGTTATATGCCAGCACCGATGCCCTACTGGATGCGCCTGACCGATTGGGGGATTGGGATGCACATCGGATATATCCCGCAGCCTGGAGAGCCCGCTTCACACGGCTGTATCCGAATGCCGAAAGAGTTCGTGCCGACACTTTTCAATATGGTCGATATTGGGACTCGGGTAAAGATCAGTTATTGATGCTAATTTTTTATGGGCTTCACGCCTTTGCTGACGAGAACGTAGAAAAACGGGACGACTATCACGTCGATTTTTAGTTTTACAGTTTCATTATATTAGCTAAATTTCAGGCCTAGCAAGTTAGACTAACGGTAGCTAATTGCTGCGCTAAAACGTTAGGCATTTATTAAAATCATCAAGCCAAAGGAATATTTCATGGCTACAACAGACAAATGCTGCACCCTAGTGCCCTACTTTAAAGTAACAGAAGGTAAATTAGGTGAATTCAAAGAACTTTGTGAAATGTTTGTTGAGGCTACTAATGAAGAATCTAAGTGCTTATTTTATGGGTTCAGCTTTTCTGGGGATTTGGCGCATTGCCGTGAGGGATATCAGGATGCAGAAGGAGTATTATCTCATCTAGAGAATGTTGGTTCCTTATTAGGAGAAGCATTAAATATTTCTGAACTTACCAGACTAGAAGTTCATGGCCCCGAAGAAGAACTTGCGAAACTTCGTAGTCCATTGGCTGAGTTAAATCCGCAGTTCTTTGTATTAGAATACGGATTTCGTCGGTAAGTTATTTAGCCCTAACAAACGAACGTACGGGTAACTGGGGCGGGCTGCTGCCCATCGTAAAACTTAATGGGGGATTTCGTGTCGACGCTCACACTACACGACAATTTTTCATACAGAATTACCAGAATTTCTCAAAATTATCAAAATGGGTATCTGATGCATCAAAGTTCATCATACCAGAGTCAATAACACTTTCTCCCTTGGAGTGCTGGGGCTTGACACAGCTCTGTGGCTGGGGCGGCTTGACGCGCGCGGTGGCAGGACCACCCAGAATATAACCACTCCCCTAACTCTCAGACCACACAATCAGCAACAGGCTTCACCCTATCGGTCGGAACACTGAACACGGAAAGCCGAAAACCTCCTACCCATGTGTCAAGCCACAGCCTCACCAGAGCTGCGTCAAGCCTCAGCACTCCAAGGTTTTGTCACACTGAGCGATCACACTGAGCGATCACATTGATTGTAGAATCCAGTACTTAAATTTTTGTCGTGTAGTGTGAGGGACGAGTATAAATCTGACTACATGGAGATATCGCCCGAGTATTGATTTGAGTGGTGACCGCGTCACCCCGTAAATGTCTAATCCCACCCTGTAACGTGCAAAAATGACTCGATAAAGAATCGCACGTCTAGCTGGTATGGTGCAGTTCATCAGCATGCTGACGTAGATCACTCGCCTTGCCGGACTTCAGGCTGGATATCTATTGGAGATTTCTTGCTCTTTTCGATGCCCGAGATCTTACCATCGTTTTGGCCATCTCCATCGACGTCTTCGACGGGGACGATTTTGATGTCGACCTCGACTGGCACAGCACGGAGGCCGGCGATGATTTTTTCTAGATGGCTAATCGTAGTTTCTCCAAGGCTTTGTGGCTCGGCGTAGTGGGTCGAGGCTTGGACAATGCCGTCCTTGATAGAGTCGAGTCCATCGTTGAACTGAGTGAGCTGAGCTACGATTCTGGCGACCGGATCGTTGTCACCACCAGCAGCTCCTAACAAGAGGTTCTTAGAAAAGCCTTTCTTTATATCATCCCATCTTTCGGTCTCCTCCTCAGTGAGGAGATTCTCCATTTCACGGAACTTTAGGATGTTAGATTCTGCTCCCTTAGTGAGTGTCTGAGATTCGTTCTCGTAGTGATCGACCACTAGCCCCTCGACCTCCTTCTCAGTCATCAGCGGCAATACCTTTTCGGCGATGCGGTTCATGTTTCGGTAGGACCCTTGGAGCTTGAATGCTGGCTCAGTACGATAGGCGTCTTCCTGCGCAGCCGAGCGTATGTACTCGAGATTCACACGGAGAATAGAATCTCGTACCCTATAGAGGTGCTTGGTCACGCGCACCATCTCACCGATCTCCTCTGGTGTGTAGTTGCCCTCGAAGTCGACACCTTCTTGGCTGTCAGTACGGGCAATCTGCATGACGGCGTAGACGTCCTTCTGGCTTCTACTAGAGAGCTTACTCAAGATGGTGTTAGAAGTGAGCGAGTTCTCGATGTAGGAACCTTTGAAGTCTTCGGCATGACCGCCGATGATGTCACCTAGGTTATAGGTGTCGGCACGGTTCGCTAACATGTCAGGGATCTGGAACTTACCACCAGTCTCGGTGTATGGGTTACCCGCCATCACGACAGCGACTTTCTTACCACGAAGGTCGTAGGTTCTAGCAACGCCCTTGTAGACTCCTTCGATCTTACGTTGACCATCACAGAGTGAGATGAATTTTTGCAAAAACTCAGAATGTGTGTGCTGGATGTCATCGAGGTAAATCATGACATTGTCTCCCATCTCCAAAGCCAAGTTGAGCTTCTTCACTTCTTCTGCAGCGGTGGCGTTAGGAGCTTCAGATGGATCGAGCGAGACCACATTGTGGCCCAATGCTGGACCATTGATCTTCATGAAGGTCAGCCCCAGTCTGTTCGCCACGTACTCCATCAGGGTTGTTTTACCATAACCTGGAGGTGAGATAAGCAAGAGCAAGCCCATGCGGTCGGTACGGGTGTCCTTGCCGGCTGTTCCTATTTGCTTGGCCAGATTGTCTCCGACCAATGGAAGGAATACGTTATTGAGAAGTTTGTTGCGAACAAACGAGCTCATCACCTTCGGCTTGAACTCATCGAGACGCATCGTCTGACGCTTTTCCTCCACTAGCTCTTGCTTGAGTTTTTGATACGAAGCAAAGGTGGGGGCGACCTCTCGCTCGAACAATGATAAGCGCTCGGAGAATTGATTGTAATCCAGCTGGTAGGCTCCGTTAGAAATGACCTTGTGGTCACCAATCATTCCAGAAACCTCAGCTGAGACGCGCACGTTTTTCACATCGCGCTGGTCAAAGCCTCCCCGAGTGAGATGAGCTGCAGCCTCTGCTACTACTGATTTAGCAACGACAGTTCCTGCGTCATCCTGCTCCTGACTATTCGACAGGAAGCCAGCTAACCAGTCCTGGTTGATTTGGTAATTAGCCACAGCATCAGCTAGTAAAGTTTCCTCATAGGACTTCTCTGCGTGCTTAACGGTGAGGCTGTGCTTGAATTTCTTCACTAGCTCCGCAGCTTCGGGAGAGACAACAAAGGCCTCACCATTTGAAAGTTCTTCAAACAGGTAAGCAGCTGCGTCTTCAGCTCTAGCCTCAGCAACTAGAGTCACCCCAGACCAAGTATTTAACTGGCCGACGAGTTCGTTGACCAAGGCGTGTTGTTCATCCTGATTGATCCCAAATATTTCTCTGCGCTTGGCGTGAGCCCGGATTTTACCCGCGAGCAATTCCTTGTTCTCACCTTCCCAAGCAATCCAGAAAAGCATCGCTAGTGCTCGATCGCGCGCATCGAAGCGCAGCAGACCAATCCCGGTGTGGATCGGTAAAATAGCAGCTAACAGCCTAGCTGCATCGTTATCATGCACACCTTTGGTATAGCTCTCCGCATAGCGAGGCTGCATGAATTCTTGCACGGTTTGCAGTAACAAGTCGGCGACCCAGCTCTCTGGTTGCTTAGCCAGCTCTCGCCCTCGATCTGAATCGAGAAGTTGCTTCACTAAGTATTCAGCTCGGTAGACTGCTTTGTTTTCAGAAATGACTTCTTGGTTCCAGACATCTTTTGTCGCGAGAAATTCTGGATCGCAAATTTCCTCAAAGAAATCCGTACCACTGAGGTGGAAATTCATCACCCCATCCTGTGGCAACACCGTCAGCTCTAGTTCCTGAGTGTTTACGTTGAATTTATTTTTACCGAACTGGATGACATCTTTACCATCGACGTAGAGTTCATTGCGATCCTTGAGAGCTCGGACTGCATCTTCACGGACTGTCTTAAGACGAGTCTGAATGTCATCGCCTTTAACACTATCTCCGAGATCGATGAGCTCGTCGATGATATCACGAACCTTCTCGATCATCAGATCGCCAGCGAAGTAGCCATTGATCTCGTTGATTTCTTTAAACCCAGAAGCTCTGTTCGAAATTCCGCTGAGGATGCGCTCAGCCGACTTTATCAACCTGTTAGCGCGTTTACTCTTAACTTCTAGCAGCTGTTGCTTGCGTCCATCAAAAGCATTGTAGACTTCTTCACGTTTGGTCGTGAGTTCCTCTACATATTCATCGAACTCGGCGAAACGTCCTTCAAGCTCTTCGATCTGCACCATCACCTTGGTGAGGTAACCGTCGGTCTTTTCAGCGGTATCGCAAAGGTCAAGGTAGTTGACCACTGCCTGGCTAAGAAGATTCATCTGCGCCCCAAACTGGGCAACACCCTCGGAGCGCGAGAGCTCTTTACGCTTATTTTTAAGCTCAGCTTTGACTCCATTGAGCGTGGAATAGATAGCCGAGATACTTTCGATGATAGCAGTGGTCTGAGTGGAATCCTCGATCTTGAGGTTGGACACCACATCGATCAACATCTCTAGCTCTTTGCCCGCATCAGAAATTTCTTCACCTAGGTCATCGGCCTCAGTCACCTTTGTGAGGGATGCTAGAATTTTGCGTTGCTCACCAACACGCGCTCTGTAGGGATCGAGCGCCTCGGGGAGAAGTAGGAAGCTCACCGTCTTTCCTGAGACAATCTCAGTGGCTGCAATAATCCCCTGCTCTAGTTCCTCTACCCGAGCGAGATCCATGTAGCGCATTTCGCGCAGCCCAATGACTTCACCACGGATGGTGCGTAGGCCAGCAAGTTGCTTCACAAAACCGACAATGTCGTCTGGTGGACTGTGCTCGGCATCGCGTAATAGACGCTCGCAGCGCGCAGCGACATCCTTGATTCGTTCCGCCGAATTCTTCCTCAGACGTTGAACTTTCTCAAATTCTTCAATCGCACTATTCGCCGCTTGTTGGATTCCTTCAAGTGGTTCGGCGAGATTCTTGGTCGCCTCATTAGAGATCCAGAAATAACTATCCAGCAAGACTGTCGCTTGCTTCACTAGGTCGATATAGAGACCGGCATAGTTATCTTCTTTATCTAACAGCGTCAGAAGTTCTTTACTCTCCGCCATTGCGGAAACCAGCTCGGCATTACCAATTTTATAGAGATAACTTCCTTTATCCAACTCTTGCGATGCGACGGCATCTGCAGAGAGAATGGGAGTTTGCCAGACTTGGAGGGTGTGGTGCTTCTGCGCCTCGTCCTCGGTCTTAAAATAGATCAGCTCACCATTGTCGAAGACCGAGTAGCCATTACAGACCACTGGAGTTTCTACGGTTTGCTCGATTAAGTTGTAGTTGAGTAAGGCGTAGTCACCGCTGGTACGATTGTAGAACGCAAAGAGTGTGTCCTCACCATTGGCTGAGGAAATCTTGCGCTCGAAACGCATATGCTCAAGTCCATGATCGAATGTCTTGAGTTCGCCACTGAGCAGGTAGTAACCATTGGCAAAGATGATGCCATGGTCTTCTGGCAGCAACACACAGGACTCACCAATCGCATCGATCCTGTCAACCGATTGGTTCTTCTCATTGAAAACGAGGTAACGGTAGTTCTTCTCACGGTAAGGAAGAATTTTAAGAATGATAAGCGGCCCAACAATCGCATAGGAAATCTCCGCGTCATCGAGGGTTTGGTCCTGGTCGACTACCTCCTCCGCATAGATACCTTTGCCATCCGCTGTATTATCTTCGATTTTAACTGTTAGGTCACCTCCCACAGTTTCCACGAAAACTTTATCTTCGATAGAAATATGCGGATGCTCACCACCGCGGTGCATGTCGCGATTTACCCGCACCCAGCTAAAGCCATGTTGATCAGGGAAAACGTATTCGTAATCAAAACGGTTGCCCATATACTTCAGCGAGCCGTCACCATTGATGACAAACTTGAAGGTCTTTACGTCTGTGATGTCCTTGCCGACGCGTAATGCGATATACACATTCGGTCCGATGTGCATGAACTTCGCAAAGATCGTTTGCTTGTAGTACTTGTAAAGGTAGGCGAAATCAGTCGCAAACTCGCTATCGTCGATTACCTCATCGATAGATAGTTTAGTAAAACTATGATCAGATGGGTCGTATTGATAGACAGCAAAGACATCTGCGAGATCTGTAGTCTGCTTCAGTCCAAATTGGATATTGTATCCGAATAGGAAGCGATTTTTACCGATCGCTATGAGATCTCGCGGCACGCAGTTGTGCTCAGTGGTGACACGCTCGGTCGACACAAGGGACGACTCGACGGCACCAAAGATTTCCTTCCGCTCCACGTTCAACGCATCCAAGCGTGAACGAAGTTCGACCGACTGCTTCTCCAAGCGAGCCCGAATCACTTCGTAAGCTCCACCTTCTAACTGTTTATTATCTTCTGACATCTTTTTTTTAACCACAGACCACACAGAATCCACGGAAAGCTTTTGAAATTTATACGATTACTCTTTGGAAAGACGCTTTGGGATAACTCCCAAAGTTAATCACGTAACCCACTCTCATACCCGTAGCTTTAAGATAATTGTGAAGTTGGGCGATGTGGGCGGAGTCAATCGATTTACATGCCTTTAGCTCCAATATAATTTTGCCGTAGCAGATCAGATCCGGCTCATACATTTTGCGAAGGCGGTGCCCTTTATACTCTAATTCAAGTTTAGGTTTGGAAACCGCAGGGATTTTTTGATCCCTCAGCTCGATCTCCAAACACTCTTGATATACAGCCTCAAGAAAACCACAGCCCTTGTCTTTATACACTTCGAAAACTGCACTTAGGACTGCGTAACTTTCATCTTTATATAAAAATTCCATTTAGCAGGCTTTCTGTGTTTTCCGTGTAGTCTGTGGTTCTCCTATTTCCTCTACTTAGAGGAATTTTGAGGCTGGTGAGTTGGTGAGGCCGAAGCGTTCTGCTGCTCCTAGGAGCCCGACTAGCTTTCCGCGGGTTTCACCGTCGGCTTGTGGGATCATCTTCCCTAACAATGCACTGACGGTTAGGTTCTTGACGTCTTCAGTTTCGATACCGAATTGCTCAATCCAGCTACTGATCTGACTCTTGAAGTATTCTGGGTCACCATTGAAGAATGTCTCCTTCACGTCTGTAATAACCTTAGAGTTATTGACGATGCGGTCAGCGACTTTGCCCTTCGTCACCGCACTGGTGATCTGGTCAAAGAATGCTGAATCACCACCGACGATGTCGATCTTAGCCTGCTTGAGAGCTTCACCGATAACCACAGCTTGCTGCTCTGCTACCTGGCGTTGGACATCGATCTCGGCAAGTTCGATGATCTTCTGCTTATCAAGCTCGAGCTTGAACTCTTCGTGGTCCTGACCAGCTTCTTCAAAGAGCTTCATCGCAGCAGCTTTCTGCTCGATACCCTTCGCTTCTGCGGCGAAGCTGAGAGCGTCTACTTCAGCCTGTGCCGCACCTTGCTGCTTGAGAGCTTCTGCATCTGCAAGCTTCACCTCTACCTGGCCGAGGCCTTCAGCAGAAGTTTCCTTGGTCACAGCCTCAGCGAGCATCTTCTTAGCACTTGCCTCTTTCTCAGATGCTGTGAGTGCCGCTTCAGCTGTGATAATGCGCTCTTCAGCTTTCATCTCACTCGCTAGCTTGCTAGCTTCAGCAGACTTCTGAACTTCATAGGCTTCTTCGTCGGCCTTGAGAATGGCAGCCTCTTTACGAGCTTCCGCTTCCTTCACTTCACGGATGAGTCGATCCGCTGCATCTGCTTCAGCGTTAGTAACAGTCACTTGCTTGTGACGGTCTGCTCCAGCAAAGGCTTCTGTATCCTTGATCTTCTCTTGCTCGATAACCACTGTCTTCTCTAGAGCCACGCGGTCTTTGATGACCTCTTGGATGTTCTTCTTCTCGATCTCTACAAACTTCTCTTTCTCGATCGATTTGAGTTCAGTGACACGCTCGCGCTCGATAATCTCGAGGTCACGTTCACGTATGACACGCTCAATTTCGACAGCATCAGTACGCTCTTTATTGCGCAATGCTACGAGCACCTGACGTTGCTTGTTCTCTTCAGCGACTTGAATTTCTTCTTCTGAAGAAATGCGAGCACGCTCGGCTTTCTGATTCTCTTCTTCACGCACCTGATCTGATGCTGCTTGCTCACGGAATTGTGCAACTTGCACTTCGCGTTGCTGTTTAGCTTCAGTCTCAGCGAGTTGACGTTCAAGCTCGAGGATAGCTTCTCTCGCTTCCACGTCCTGCTGCTTAATGACTTTTTCTTTATCGCGTTGGATATTGTTAGAGAGCTTTGCTTGATTTGCTGTAAGCTCAGTAATTTTCTTAATACCTTCAGCATCAAGAATGTTATCAGGGTCGAGCGACTCAATCGGAGTTTGCTCTAGGTAATCGATCGCAGCATCATCGAGCACGAACCCGTTGAGATCAGTACCGATGCATTTAAGAATTTCTTCACGGAATGTGTCACGCTCTTCGTAGAGCTGAATGAAATCAAACTGTTTACCCACAGTCTTGAGTGCTTCGGAAAACTTCGCATCAAAAAGCACACGAATTTCAGTTTCAGAAGAAGCTCGGTCACAGCCGATGGCCTCAGCCACACGGATGACCTCCTCCTTCACGTTGTTCACACGAACGAAGAACGCAACCTTGATGTCTGCACGCATGTTGTCCTTACAGATCAATCCATTCTTCCCTGTCCGGTCGATCTCAATGCGCTTCAATGAGATATCCATGTGTTCCGCGCGGTGGACAACGGGAAAAACCATCATCCCTGTGAAGGTTACTTTAGTCTCTCCAATTCCTGTACGAATCAATGCTGTGCCTTTTTCTATTTTACGGAAACAGTTAGCAAACACCCATAAAACGACTACGGCGAGGACTACTATGAATATGGCTCCCCCACCAAGTAGAGTGCTGAAATCGAATGCCAAGTAATGCATTGTCCCTATATTTGTCAGTGTATCTATCATTATAGTATGTTCTTATTTTTGTTTTAAATTTGTGTGCAAATGTAGACGCCATCTTTCTCGTCTCTGCTGATAATCGTGACGATGTCACCTTTTTTGAGTACGGGCTGGCCACTGGCCAATCTACTATTGACCAATGCCGTTGCCCCTTTTTCGCGTAACACACGCACTTGCCCAAATTTTTCAGTTAGATGGGATGTTACAACGGTAGCGGATTGCCCTAGGATGGGTTCTTCATCATCTTCTCCTGCACGAAATGCCTTAAACACTGGCACCAGCGGCTTTGTGAGAACTGCTGCTATAAGGCAGCTCACAAAAAAGCCGATGACCCATGTTGCCAACCCCAGCCATACGAGCCCATCAGAGTTCCAGTACAGTATGGCTGCGATGTTGATGAGCCACTTACACAACGACACGACACTTAACACCAACATGAATGGCACATCGGTAGCATTTACCAGTTTCAGGAAGCTTGTAAGTAGACCGCCTGAATTTCCAACATCTCCATCAAAATCCGTATCTGAGTCGAAATCAAATTCAATGAAGTCCATGTCCACAGTGCCCAACAAGGCCAACAACCAATAGAGGCAGCATAAAGCTAACAGTATTGTAAATGGTAATACCCAGGGATTTAATGAGAGTTCGAAGAGTTCTTTCACGACGAAAACACTAGATGAAATTCTAGCAGATTCCGCCATTACAAAGATTAGATATTTTTCCCCCGTGAGGAAGGAAAGATTTCAGCGGCTTACTTCCAGTCGACGGCAACCTCTGCAGGGTTCCCCCCCTTATCTTCGTAGCGCACTGCGCCGTGCTCGATTCCGTATTCGTGAACGCACTTGGTAACTTTGACGTCAAAGCAACAGTACTCGGCAATCTTCATCATGTAGGATTCGTCGCCAGTCTTCTTGTAGGCATTCCACCACTTGAGGGCGTCTAAACCGTCTGCTGTCTTGCCCATTCCTAGGCTCACTTTAGCTGCTGAGTCTAACTTCAACCTGAAGCCTAACTTATCTTCAGCTTCCAGATATTGCATCATGTCGAGGTTCACCGTCTGCGCCGCTAGATCATAAATTGTGTAGCCTTGGAGGACGGGATAGTCGAACTGGATATGATTCCAGCCAACGACCAGATCAGCACGGACCAATTGATCTACGAGAGCATCCATTTGATCTTCACCGTAGACGCAGTATTGCTCGGACTTAGTCGAATACGTCACGGCCACTGAAACCCCCATCTTTGCTTTATTTTTGGCACCGCCTACGGCAGAAAAGCTCTTTTGGGTCTCGAGGTCGAAGTAAACAATATCGCGCATAGCTGAATTTAGATGTAAGAAGTATCCAGAGTAACTGCAAGTATAGGATCGCTTATTTCAAATTATCTAGAAAATCTTGCGCCCAATTATCCTTCTTCATCTCGTCTATCATTTCTTCAGGTAGACTCACATTGAGTAAGAATGACATAGCGAAAATACTCGCCACGTAGGCTAGCACATGAATTCCTGAAAATGGTCGTACCACCACTCGGTAGCGCTTAGGAGTATCCCACAGGAAGTACCCGAATCTCCGCGACAAGAACCACGATATACCCAGGGAGATTGGCCAAATTTCGACAATCCCCATACCTAGGCCTAGTATCCACACTCGCAGTGAGCGCAGCACGGAAAACTTTAAAGGAATAGCATGGCCAAGGGCATCGGTCGTTCGCAGCCCTAGCAAAAACTTTCCAGGTGAAGCCTTCCACAGATGAATCATGATGGCATCTAATAAAACATAGGCAAAACCTAAAGCAAGCAGCGGCAACACAGAATCGCCTTGCGCCATTTCAATAACTTTCTCTTGAAACACGGCAAATATAAGAACCATGTAGAGCAGGAAATCATGCATTCTAGCAAAAAAACGACGGGCCGCGTAGAGTGGCGGCGCCTTACTTAGCTCCTCGGCTATCGCTTTCTTTATCTTCTCAGTTTGATTTTTTACTGACTCCGGAATCGGCGGAGGAGTGATTAACTCTGAAACCTCTTCTGCGAGGTCAAACATGGTCTCAAACTGAGCTACATCTCCCAGTGGGCCCCAAGATGCAGCCCCTTGGTACCAGCACAGCGTCTCTTGAGTGAGCTCACCAGAGTCGATACGATCACGGATATCAAAGGTCTCGAAAGGTCCTGATTTCTCCTCATTTATTAACAACCAAACTTTCATTTCATATTTCAGTTAGAAACTTCTAAGTGAGCGGGCAGCATCTGCACGAGAAGCCATCCAGGCGGGAGCATAGGCCGCGAGCGAGCACAGCACAAAGGCGCCAATGCTCACATAAATCATCTCATTCGAATGGATCTCGTACGGTAGATCTCCACCGTAAAACGCTTTAGAGAAGGGATCAAAACCGAATTTCCTCATAATATCTTGGAGTACCGATAAATTAGTCAGAACCAATAGACTCATGCCCACTCCCGTGACCGAACCCACGAGCCCCACGATGACTCCTTGAAGGGCAAAAACATTTGTCACTTGAAATGGAGTTGCTCCTAGAGCCTTCATTACACCAATCTCACGCTTTTTCTGCAGTGTCACAGTGAACATCACCGCTCCAATAGAAAAAACTGCAATCAAAGTGATGAAGGACAAAGCTAAAGTCATCATAAAACTCTGCATGCTTATCATCCCAAATTGTTGCTTATATTCCTCCATCCAAGTGACAGGAACCCATCCATCTGGAACCACACCTTCTAACTCTTCTTCCAGCACAGAAGCTGCTAGATAAGGATCTTTTAGGCGAAGGGCTACGCCATTTACTCCTCCTGTGGTTCCTACCCCAGCGAGTTCTTGCGCGAGATGCAGCGGCACGAGTAAGGGTGGGCCAGGTGCAAATCGATCGGTCCTGTAAACCCCTGCGACTCTGATTTCTTTAGGCAAAGCCAGCTCATTCAGCTGCAGCTCTTCTTCCTGGTCGAGACTATCAATATCAATCGTCTTCAGTTCATCAAAAGCTCCATTTAGCTCCACTAACCGACCCGTTGGGTAATAATTATAGTCATCATCAAAATCCTCAGACTTCGTCATTTCATTGATTCCTTCAAAAATATCTCGTTCGCCTTGTCGGAGATTCTTGTTTCCTAATTGTGTGAGGAAATCTCGAAATTCGATCACGTCTTGGTAGAGAACTTTCTCTTTTCCATCCACGGTAGTCCAGCGAGGCTTTAGCCACTCACGAATCTCAGTGAAAAGCTCTGGGTCCTGATCGTAAACCGAAGGCGTTCCCTTTCTCTCCAGCAGGGGTTTGAGCTGTTTGATATTTCGATTTGAAATCACCTCCAAAACATCACCGACTGAAATTCCGTGTTCTTCTGCGAAAATAGAAGAAATAACCGCCACTTCACTGGTTCCACCTAGAGAGTCTCGGTCAGCAACAAATTCCATTCCGATAGAGACATCCCCATCTTCCTCTAATTTTTTAAGATCCGCCATGGTCTCAGGATCTTCAGTGTCGAGCCCCCGCATGATCACTGGAATCACACTCCCATAAATGTCTACGATCACAAAATCACGCACCAACGGGTAAGCGCTCACCACACTGGGTAATTGCTCAATCTTAGCCTCTAAAGTGCGCCATTGTTCTTCCGCTGAAACAACATCACCATCCTGATTGGGCATATCCCATCGCTGACTCCGCATCACAGTGATATGTGGAGCCTCTCCTAATACTCGCTCTTTCACCATATTCTCAAAGCCAGACATCACTGACATCACGACCAACAAAACCATCACCCCTAGTGCCACTCCAACCAATGAGATCAATGTGATCACGGATACGTGTGTCCGCAGCGGGTTGAGGTAGCGTAAGGCTAGGAGTAGACTAAAATTCTTTGTAAAAATAACGACTAGTGGGTTGGGTTACGGCGGTGAAACTCGCATTTCATCACGCAATGTCCAATGCAAAATCTGTCGGTTGATCGTAGTCTATCAATCTATTGACCTCAACTCACCTTGGAGTTGAGAAAATAAACGCATCTGACCATTTGACCACTCTAAAATCAAAGCACCTTGCTGGAGTAGTGTATAATTGGCTGCTCCATCAAACGCAGCTCGACCGTCGCTACTCACTACTATTTTCGCCCCCACTTTCTGCAAGAAATCTCTGCCCAGCTGCTCATCTCTCTCGTGCTTACCCAGCATCAGAATATCAGCAGCCACGTCCGTATTATTCTCTAACACCCAGTGCTCGAATTTATAGCCAGAATCAGCAGTGAATAAAATGCGCGAGCCTCGCCAATGGAGACGTAAAACCAAACAGCGATCATCAGCTAGCCCCTCTGAGCGTTCTGCAGCATAAACCACTTCTATCCAACTTTCATCCCCCAAGGGCAAGCGATCCCCAGTCTGGATTACATGCACGCTCACGTCTGCTACCTCAAGAAGTCCAACGGCATTTTTGAAACTCATACTCATTGCGCTGCGCTCAGGAATGACGCATTGCTTCAGCTGGATAAGCTCTAAGAATTGTTCCACACCACCACAATGTTGGCTATCGGCATGGCTTAAAATCAGGCTATCCATTCTGGCTCCATTTTTACTCAAACTAGGAAAAACCTCGCGCCGAAACTCTCTAGCGCTTCCCACATCTAACATCACCCCTCCACCAATCCCGAAATAAACAGCTGCGGCCCCATCTGGAAGAGCATAGATCACGACTCGCTCTCCCTTTTGCCATGGTCGGGCAACCACATGCCCACCTGGGATAACAGCCGCGCGGCTAACAATAGACTTCGAGCTGTGAGCTAACTGGCCATTCCACTGGTTCACTCCCACTCCTAGCGGCAACCATATAGTTCCCAGCACTAATGAGGCTCCCGAGCTGATCAGGATTAAGTAGAGCAGTAAGACCAATGGCAGACTTACAAATATGGAAATGGGAGCCAGCAAGCGGAAATACATCCACGTCAAAGGAGAGGAACCGCACCACGCACAACTCGCCACCACCAAGGCGCCCTGAACCTTTCTTCTCATTCGCAAGCTCCACTCCTGCCAGCGCGAGTACAGACTGCGAGGTAAAAAGGGATCTACGTAGCTAAACCAATGGAAGCATTTCGTCACGACTCCCCCAAGCAATGCGATCGCCACCAACACTCCGAAGGATAACTGGAATCCCGGCTGGAAAAGCATGTGTCCATCCCAAAGCAATGCCACGATAGCCCCAGCAGCCACGCTGTTAGCCAATACAATTCTCCGCTGCACCAGCCAGGCACTCAACAATACAGCGCCCATCACTGCAGCACGCATGGCAGGTGGTCGCATTCCGGTAACCAAAGCATAGAAAAACATCCCAGCAATCACGCAAGGCACCCACACTCGTCTACCACAGCCAAAAGCTTTGAGTAAAACCGCAACCATGCTGCCGACCATCATCACATGGAGACCACTTACAGCAAACACATGAATCGCCCCACTATGGCGAAAATCCGCAAGTAATTCTGCACTCTTTTCTGGGCGTTCACCCAAAGTCATAGCTCGGATAATCTTGGCTTCATCACCCTCTGGATCCAGTCCCAGTGTCAGTCTTTGGCTCAGCCATTCGCGTACCGAATGAGCTGATCTTTGCACCATGAAACGTGAAGAAGTTTCGCCTAATACTTCACATTCACGCGTGATCAGCACTCCAGCCACCCCTTTCCGGTGAAGCCATTGGCTTTCATCAAAGACGTGAGGGTTCAGCGGAATGGCAGGCTCGACAAGACGACCGCTCAATCTCAAGCGCTGTCCCATTTTCCAATCGGCCTCATACTCTGGCAACCAGATCTGTAATTTCACCCTGGGCTCTCCAACTGACAGGCCTAGGGCTTTCCCTCGTTTCACTTCTGAAGCCAACCACACATCCCCACTCCACCAGCTACCATACTCTTGGGCCATTGCCTCCTGTTTACTCAGCTGAATTGAATGGTGAAATCCAGCGACACATCCTAACAAAATACACAGTAGAAAAATTCCTCTGCGGCTCCACAGCCCCAGAGACACGGCTCCTAAAAATAAGAATGCCGACCACCATGAAGGTTGGTCAGCATAAAGCACTGCAGCGATGACTGCTATGGCGGGAGCGGCCAGTGGACATCTGGCTAACTGGTTTTCAAGCCAACGAGGGCCCTTCATCCTAGAGCACTCCCAGCTCTCTCAATTGATGAGTGGCGTTGGCAGAATGACGCGTCTCTGGGAAAGTTGTACACACTTGTTGAAGAATCTGCACTGCGGCATCCCGGTTGTCCATATTCTCCAATTGCACCTCAGAAATACGAAACATGAAAAAGGCCGCATCATCCACTTCCCATTCCCGTCCATCTAAGGCCTCCACTAACATAGCCAATGCCCCTTCGGCGTCATCTAACTGAACTATCTGAATTTTAGCCATTTCAGCCCACGCCAAGCGGTTGTGGGAATCCTCAGTCACCACCTGACGCAAGGACTCGACTGCGCCCACATAGTCGCCTTGAGCTTGTAAGGCCCTAGCCTCACGCATAGGATCATCGTTCTCAGCCACTCCACCCGGATCACTAAACATCAACCGAGCTATCCCATCAGAGATAGCTGGGAGCACAAAAATAAGGAACAACAAGCCTGCATAGAGCCCCGCGAGAACAGTGACGGATAGACGGAAGAAAATGTCATCGTCAGACGAAGACTCGTAGACGTAGTTCACAAGAAATGCCATTCCAACGCCGACAGTTCCGAGTATTATTGGTTTTACCATAGATGTATTTTCCGAAAGTAGAGCTAATGGTCTAACACGTATCTAGACACAGTAGCAAGCACCAAGGCTCGACAAATACAATTAAGCTCAATCGCGACACGCCTTGGCCCAGCCTACCGATTAGGACTCAAACAATTGAGCTCGCTCGGATTCACTAATCACTCGCCACTCACCTAGCTTAAGATCTGCTGCCTCGAAATTACCAATTTTCTGCCTAATCAAGCGTAAAGTTGGGAAACCCACTTTTGCTGTCATTCGCCTCACTTGCCGATTTTTTCCTTCAGTAAGCTCCATGCTCAACCATGCCGAACGCTCGGCCTGAGCCGCGCCTACTGGCGGCACTCGATCTAATACATTAGGAACCTCTTTGAGTAGGCTAGCTCGGCATTTTTTAGTACGATGACCACGGATTTCAATCCCTCCAGATCTAAGCATTTCGATCACCGAATGCTTCGGGGTTCCATCGACCTGCACGAGATAGGTTCGTCTGTGTCCATGCTTCGGGTGAATGAAGCTTTCCTCAAAACCCTTTTCATCGGAAAGAAGGAGAAGTCCCTCTGAATCCATATCCAGTCGACCCACCGGCATCGTCTGAGGCGGCAGGTCAAGATCTGCGAGAGTCTTTTGATCTGGGTAATCGGGGTTTTGGTTGAACTGACTAAGTACGCCGTATGGCTTATTGAGTATAATAATCATCGTTTTAAAGTTTAGTATTTGAGGTCGGGCATATTCAACACGTGACAGATGTGCTCTGCAGTCATCTCCCCCATCGTCGTTATATGTTTAAATTTGTCTATTTTATGCATGATGTCTAACTCCCGCCCTAGTGTATCAACATGTACATCTGGGCAAATCTCAGAACGCTTCATGATCTTCAAAATGGCCGAGAGCCGGCGGCGCTCAGAAGCCGCACGGCGAGCCATCTGCGAGCGCTCTTCCTCCGCGTACTGGCTGATCGTTTGCCGGTTGAGCGAATCAAAACTCAATTTCGTAATCTTACGGTTAGATCGGAAATTATAGGAAAGGTAGATACGCCCTTGTCCCTCGTAGGACTGCTGATCGAAATCAATCGGCCTCACCCTGTACTGCACTTCCTCGAAATCAGGAGTGATATCCACAACATAGTTGACCGAGCGCATATCACCTAACAGACGAATGAAACACCGTTCGTTGAACTTGGTAAATTCCTTCGCGATACGCACCTTGTTAAGTTCCGGATTATCGAGGTAATCGCGGAGGAAAGCATCTCCGGGAACTCCAGCGATGTGATCCTCAATCAGCGTATTCCCATTCACCAAATAGTTTATCCTATTGGGCGAGAGGATGTGCTCCAGTTCTAGGCCAAAAATCCTTGAAGAATCAGCAATTTTCACGTAAAAGTAGTCTGAGTTATCGTTGAACTGGTTCGTAATTTTGATCCTAAAAGGACGTGAATTACCAAACTCTCCGAAGTCGATGCGGTCAACCGTGAGGTGCTCGTGCAGAGGAGTGTCACTACCAATTTTCAAAGCAGTGTAAATGCTTATAAGATCTTCACTCAGCTTCTTTTGTTCCTCTGGAGGATACATCACAGTGAGCCAAAGCGTCTCATGACCAGTGGGATCTTCGTATGGCATCGCGCCAACAAAACGTAAAAGATCATCATAAACCTGAGGGATATTGGAATGACGCCCAAAGTGGTAAAGATATTGGTGCAAGGAATTGCCTACAGGGTATTGCTGCTTTCTACGTGAAATCATTGCTAGATCAAAATGACCATAGTTTTAGCGACTAGCAAGCACGATTGGTACTTGCTTCTCCACTCTACATTCTTAATCCTTTCCCATTCATGATCACCACCTTCACTCGCGTTGCAACCGATGACTTAGACGCACTCATCGATGATGAAGAACTCGTACTCAGTCTCGTCAACGACCTGGGGTTTGACGGACAGCTCGTTCAACAACTTGCTGGCAATGCTGCAGCAGCCAATCCGGAAGTTCTGTTTCAAACTTTAGAAGGCCGCTGGAATGGCCAAGGACAAGTTTACTCGATCGAAGATCAAATCGACCTTCTCGAACACATTGTCCAACAAAGCTCTGAAGATCATTCACCACTAGCCCAGCTTTCCAAAGCCGGCAGAGCGACCAGCATTCACAACGACCACGGCCCCATCCGCGTGCTCTTCCCGTCGCAGATTGACGCAATCAACGACTCGCTCACCTCTCTGCCAGTGGAAGTCCTCCAAGGAAAGGCCCAGCTAGAATCTCTCAACGCAGACGCAGTCCGTCCCCATAAAGAATGGACCCAGCAGGAACTCATCAGCGCCCCACTCTGGCAAATTCATGATGGCCTCTGCACCTTCTTCCAAAATGCCACTGATAATGATGAGTACATCCTCATGGCAAGGCAGGAAGGGTAAACTATGACGATGGCATTATAGAGATCGTTACAGATCTCACTACTCCTATATTTTATAGGCCCTAGCTATCCTTTTCTCAGCCCCAAAGGGGTGCCCTACCGTAGCCCAGTGCAACGCACTAGGAAATTGGCAACACGAAAAAAGCTTTGTAGAGGCGTTCCAATCCCACACAAAACAACAAAAAAGGCGATTCCCAATAGGAACCGCCTTTTGAAATTCTTAGATTTGAAATCTAAAGTCGTTTACACGTTAGCCTCAACGCTCTTTGACTGACGCTCAGAGCGCTTACGCTCGTTCGGGCAGAGTACGCGCTTACGGATACGGAGGAAGTTCGGAGTCGCTTCTACGAGTTCGTCAGCATTGATGTATTCGATAGCACGCTCGAGACCCATTGCGAGTGGTGGTGGAAGAGTCACTGTGTTGTCCTTACCAGCCGAACGGTGGTTAGTGAGTGCCTTTTCCTTAACAGGGTTGACTGAGAGATCCACGAGGCGTGGGTTCTCACCGATGATCTGACCTTCGTAGACTTCTTCACCAGCTTCGATGAAGAGCTTGCCACGCTCAGTGATTGGAATCAGTGAGTAGTTCATCGCTGTACCTGTCGCCATAGAGATGAGCGCTCCAGTCTTACGAGTGACGATCTCACCACAGTGTGGTGCGTACTCCTTGAAGAGGTGGGACATGATGCCGTGACCGCTTGAAAGGTTGAGAAGTTCGAATTCGAAACCGATGATTCCACGAGTGGAGATCGTTGCTTCGAGTGTTGCTCCGTGAGCATTCGTACCCATGTTCTCGACGCGACCCTTACGAGTTGCGAGTGACTTCATCACGCCACCGAGTGCATCGTCTGGACATTCTACGTAGAGTGTCTCGAATGGCTCCATCAGCTTATCGTCGACGCGCTTAGTGATAACACTAGGGCGGGAAACGAGAAGTTCGAAACCTTCACGGCGCATTGTCTCTACGAGAACTGCGATCTGCATTGCACCACGAGCGGCTACGTTGAACACACCTGCGTGTTCAGCGTCTGAAACTTCGATAGAGATGTTTGTTTTGATCTCACGGTCAAGACGCTCACGGATAGCGCGGGATGTGACGTGCTTGCCGTCACGGCCGTTGAATGGTCCGTTGTTGATGCTGAACTGCATCGTGATTGTCGGTGGATCGATGTCGATGAATGGAAGTGGCTCAGTATTTTCTGTGAGAGCAAGTGTCTCACCGATGTCGATGTCTTCGAATCCAGAAATACCAACGATGTTACCAGCGGAAGCGACTGCAGATTCTTCAGATGCATTTGCACCGTATTCGAATACGCGGGTGATCTTGCTACGCTGCTTAGTGCCGTCCTTGCGGAGGAGCCAGATATTGTCACCTTTTTTAGCTGTACCTGAATTCACTTTACCGAGAGCAACACGGCCAACGTAGTTGTCCCAGTCGATGTTGGAAACGAGCATGCGGAATGGCTCTTCAGCATTTGCTATTGGAGCAGGAACGCTGTCGATGATGCCTTGGAGCAATGGAGTCATGTCCTTGTGCTCGTCTTCTTCGAGGTTGCCCACGAAGAAACCGTTTTTAGCGGAACCATAGAAGAAAGGAGCTTCGAACTGCTCTTCAGTTGCTTCGAGGTCGAGGAAAAGCTCGAGAACCATGTCGCGTACTTCTGATGGACGAGCGAAGTCGCGGTCAACTTTGTTGACAACAACGATTGGCGAAAGGCCTTCAGCGAGGGCCTTCTTAAGAACGAAACGAGTCTGAGCCTGTGGGCCTTCATAGGCATCAACCACGAGGAAAACTCCGTCTACCATTTTCATCACGCGCTCTACTTCACCACCGAAATCGGCGTGTCCTGGAGTATCGATGATGTTGATTGTGTGGTCGTTCCAGTGAATGGAAGTGTTCTTAGACTTGATGGTGATTCCTTTTTCTTTTTCAAGATCCATGGAATCCATAGCACGTTCAGTGACCTGCTGGTGTTCGGCGTAGGCGCCGCCAGCTTCAAGTAATTTATCCACTAGCGTAGTCTTGCCGTGGTCAACGTGTGCAATGATTGCAATATTTCGGATCTTGTCAGTCGTCATAAGATATTGATTTTGAGAAAGTGATTTGAGTTGGAGGGAGGTCGGACAATCTCCATAATTCGCTTAATTGCAACGCCAAACTCACTTAATTATACATTTTAGAAAAATTATCACCAGAAATATAACTTAAGTAACAGAGTGTAGATCACTTACACTCTCCTTCTCAGAAAGAATTAGCTCTCAATATTTGGCTAACTCTACCCTTGTAACTCATATCCACCTCAGTCCAATGTTTTCAGCTTAAAAGCCCAAAAGCACCACTTCCAGCGAGCCTGAAACCCAACTTTCAGGCCTATACACATAAAGTTACAAAAGAAACCGAATGAGAATATCGAGGAGGTTGCTCAAGGGATTCACGATAAACTTGCAGCATCAAAAAATGCTCAGGAGTAGCATTAAACAAATGAGGCAGTGAAGCTGCATACTCAGATGGTTGAGAACCTCTGAGGTGGATCCCGAATTTAAGACTCGGGTCGCTCTAAAAGCCATCAAAGGAATCAAAACGATTCAGGATATCGCGAAGGAATTTGAAGTCCACCCTGTGCAAGTCTCCCACTGGAAAAAGAAGATGCTCGAAGGAGCTGCCAACGTGTTTTAATCAGGCAAAAAGAAATCTACTGAAGACGCGTTTGCAACTCAGCGAGAGCAGCTCCACGCTAAGGTTGGACAACAGGATGTCGAGATTGATTTCCTACGAAAAAGCCCAAACAACTCGGCCTGTGAGGGATCGTATCGGGTTGACTGAAACTGATAATTTTAACATTAGCATGAGAAGGCAGTGTGAACTCCTAGGTGTCGCTAGGTCTCATCTGTGAGCTATCAGCGGGCTGCAGAAAGCTCGCAAGATCCGGAGAGGAATCGAGCAAAGCTATTTTGTGATCGGCGCTGAGCCGCAATCTCCCAGCATCGTCAGTTTTGATCGGAGTGAGTGAGGTGTTTTTATCGATAAGGGTGGTAAGTGTCATACTTATCACACCTACGCCTAGAACGGTGCAGCGAGAAAGAGTTTAGAGAGGGCCTCGTACTGACCGCTTACCCTTTTGGTGATCATCAGTGTTTCTTGGATCGCTCCATCGAAGCTCTAGATCATGTGCGCAACACTCAGATGCGCAATTCTGCTGTATCGGATGTTTCCAATGTTAGTTGGGAAAAAGTGGCTCGAACAGTGGTGGCCACTATCGAGCTTAGCACTAAGTAATAGTGTGGTTGCAAAAAACAACTATCTAAAATGGCCAGACGGCTTTGGCTAATTTACCGAAAACTCCTGATTTCTCCTTCGGGCTATCTTCGTCCATCAGTTGAGCGTAGCGTATGAGTCCTACCACTGTGGAATATTGTGGATCGCGGAAGTACTCATGGATACCACTCACTTCTGGTTGCTCTGGGCGGTAGATAGGCAGATGGAAAACATCATTTGCGAGCTCACCAAAACCGCGCATCAAGCTAGATCCGCCAGTAAGGAACACTCCAGTTCCCACTTTTTCTAGAGCACCATCGGGAAGTTTTTGCCTCACCAACTGCAGAGTCTCTTCGAGCCGACCACGGATGATGTCGTTGAGTAACTGCCGCTTGATCTCTAATTCTGGGAAACCTTTATCGTCTGGGATAGTGACTGTGCCTACCGAGCGGGCGGGGTCACCAGAGGCGTCGCCTTCGGTGCATTTTACCTTTTCAGCTTTGGAAAGTGGCATCTGAGTCACCAAGTGAATGTCATTGGTGACATGATCACCACCCACTGGGATACAACCAGAGGCCGCCACTGCACCATCCAAGTAAAGCACGTAATCCGTCGTGCCGCCGCCAATATCGATCACCAAAGCTCCCGCTTCTTTATCCTGACGATTTAGTGCTATCTGTGCTGAGGCAATAGGAGCGAAAACGATATCATCGACATCGAGAGGAATTTCACGGGTACACTTGATGCTGTTTTGAATCCTAGTCTTGACCCCGTGTACAATATGGAAATCAGCTTCCAGCGTGCGACCTAACAAGCCAACTGGGTTGCTCGCCTGCTCGTTGCCGTCGATCCAGTATTGGCGTACTATGTTGTGGAGGTAGACGTTATCTGATGGGATTGCGATATCTCTGGCGATCTCCTTGGACTCCTCGACGTGCTCAGTAGTGATTTCTTGATCATCATCAGGAAGTCGGAAGGTTCCGCGATTATTCACACCTGAAATGTGAGAGCCGGTGACCGACAGAAAGACACTGCGGATATCGACATCGCACACATCTTCAGCTTCTAACAAAGCTTCGCGCACACAGGTGCGGACGTTCGCGATATCGGCAATTTCCCCCTTACGGACGCCAACAGACTTCGTTTCACCCACCCCAAGAATCTTGACTGAACTATCAGCCTTCACTTCCCCCACCACCATGCATGTCTTGCTGGTGCCTATCTCTAGGCCCACGTATATCTTTGATTTAGCCATCTAGGTACCTACCACTCGATTAGTCGTTCACACTTGTTAACCCATCATTCGCCTGAGCTGAGGGTTCTTTAAAATTTCCTGGAATATTATGTTTGGGCAAGAGGTTGATCCACTCTAATTCCCTACCAGTTTCTTTGGCGTGATTGCGCGCCGCGATGAGATCATTGAGCTGACGCCGATGCTCATACATTCCAAAAGTCGCCTCTACACCGTCATTGCTAGTGATGACCAACTTATAAAAATTTGCTACTGCCACTCGCTTCACCGTCCACTCACCTTTGACCACATCATCAACAAGGGTGATCAGAGACAATGCTCGGGCGGCATTCTTATTCGTCATCTTTTCTCCTAGTGGAAATTCGTGTGCTTCAGCCACACCAATATCAATGACTGGTAAATTCCGTGCCACATCCCAAAGACTACCTTGGCAGGTAAAGATCACACCATCCGCATCCATCAACATTCCAGAGAGCGGATTCCTCCCAGCCATACCGAGTTTCGGGCAGGCAATCCATGCGACAGGCACACGCTCGGTGAGCGTTATTTTCACGGTGTCGGGGAGGCGGCGCTCTACAACGGCAGTCACGACTTCTGGCCGAGCAATCAGCCGAGCTTCGGCAAGATCAATATCAAAAGAAAAAATAGTTCCATTTGGATCGATTTGCGCAATTTGGGCGACTTCACTTTCGTTAAGAAAGCCATTCGTCTTGAGTTCTAGGTGGCGGAGGGCGAACTCTGGGCTAGTGAGAAAATGGTTCTGCACATAGCGAGTTCCATAGATGCCCGCAGCACCCAGCGCAGCTAGAACAATAACGATCTTAAAGACACCCCAAACAGCCTTGCGTGATTGAAAGAAAACGATACGCGGAGAGCTGACCTGCAAGTGAAGCATGCGGTCAGAGCGTTGGCGCACGTAGCGCGTATTCGTCTGTTTCTTTCTAAACATTTCTTGGGGTCTGCAGCGAAATTTCTGCGATCTTTAAACAAAGTTTACCGAACGAATAGCCAGCCTCTTTCGCTGCTTTTGGCAGCAGACTACTCGCAGTCATTCCCGGTATAGTGTTAGCTTCTAACACATAAGGATTCCCATCGGCGTCCAATAGTACATCAACTCGGGAGTAGACTTCAACTCCCAAAGCGCGATGCGCCGCTAAAGCTGCACCTTTTACCTTTTGCGTAGTTTCAGCATCCAGCTCAGCGGGACAATAATAATCAGTCCCACCTTCACCAGTCATCCACGGATACTTGTTAGACATATCATAGAATCCACTGCGTGGAGCAATATGCACAATAGGGAAAACCTCATCCTCTAGCACACCCACAGTGAGTTCCTTGCCCTCGACAAATTGTTCGACCAGCACCTCGTCACCATACTTAGCCGCATCTTCGATCGCAGCGCGAGCATCCGCCTCCTTCTGAACGATGTGTACTCCAACGCTGGATCCCTCACGAGGGGGTTTCACTACGTAAGGTAATGGCATTTTAGGCATTTGCACACCAGCACTGCAATCGACAGTTTCGGAGGTCGGCGTTGGCACGTTCTTTTCAATGAAACGATGCTTACTCGCCACCTTATCAAAAGCTAACAAACTAGAAGCAGAGCCGGCACCCGTGTAGGCAACTCCTTGCTTTTCGAGTTGGCTTTGCAATGTTCCATCCTCACCGAAGGTTCCATGAATCGTGTTGAAAACAAGTCCCACGCCCGAGGGCACCACGATTTCATGGGTGCTGATTTCAAGAGCCACCGCATCACAGCCTTCGTCAATCAAGGCTTGAAGCACAGCCTTTCCTGTTGCCATAGAAACATCGCGTTCAGAGCCTGGACCACCCATGGCTACTGCTATTTTGATCTCTTTGTTCATTGTTCTAAATATTAAAAAAGGAAAGTATCTTCACCGATGATTTGCACTTCTGTCTCCAGCTCAACGCTCTTCTCTTGTTTCGCCTTTGTGCGGATTTGGTCAATCAGGCCGAGCACATCCTGCGCGGATGCCTTTCCATCATTCACAATAAAGTTCCCATGTTCGAGCGAGACCCTCGCCTTGCCAACGCTCGAGTCCTTGAAGCCCAATGTGTCGACTAACATACCAGCCGGCATCAGCTCAGGATTCTTGAAAATACATCCAGCACTGGCGGCAAGCGGCTGCGAACTACGACGCTTCCCCATCGAGGTTTCCATCTTTTGCTGGATGGTTCCATGGTTAGAGGCCGAGCCTATGAAGCGCGCACTCAAGGCAAAGCTACGACGAAGCTCGGGCACATTCCGATAAAATGCTTTGATCTCGTCACGGTTACGGGTCCGAATCTCACCATCTTCGTCGAGGAATGTCACCTCCACTACTTGATCAAAGGTCTCAGTCCCCATTGCTCCAGCATTCATGCGAAGTCCGCCACCGACATTCCCTGGGATTCCTTCCATCCACTCAAAGCCAGTCAGACCAGCCTTCTGAGCCACACTCGCGAGCTTTTTAAAACGCACACCAGCTCCAGCAATAATAGTATCACCTTCGACTACAACCTCACCAAAGACACCTTTCGATGGATGAATGACTACGCCTCGGATACCGCCATCACGGACTAACAAGTTAGATCCACGTCCGAGAACTCGAACTGGAATCCCACGCTCACGGCAATACCTTACAACTCTCGCAAAACAGTTATGCGTCAAAGGTTCTACCCAAAATTGGGCAGGACCACCGACCAACATCGTGGTGTGCTTACGCATCAGCTCGTACAAATGGACTTTAGCGTTCCCTTCGCCACACTCGCCGAGAATGTCCTCTAAGACCACCTGATCACGCGAGATTTTGGTGCCAGCTTCGTGCACATTTCCGGCACCTAGAGTGATCAGCATATCCCCTTCTTTTAGAGCATTGCCCACAGCGTAGTGTGCTTGCTGGACCGATCCCACAACCTCAGCCTGTATATTTCCATGCGCCTTCATGGCGTCGACAATAGTTTGACCACTGACTCCATCAATCGGTAATTCAGATGCCGGGTAAACGTCAGTCACGAAGACCCGATCGGCAGCCTGCAGGACTCTACCGAAATCATCCGCCAACTTCTGAGTGCGGCTGAAGCGGTGTGGTTGAAATAGAACAACTATCCGTTTGGGATTGAGCGAACGAGCTGTCTGCAATGTCGCCGCGAGTTCAGTGGGGTGGTGACCGTAGTCATCGATTACTCTCAAGCGCGAGCTGAGATACTTTGTTTCAAATCTACGGCGAGCACCGGCAAAAGTAGCCAGCGCCCGTGAGGCGTCGTTAAATGAAACCCCACAGACAGCAGCCAGAGCTATCGATGCTAGAGCATTGAGTGCATTGTGCCGGCCAGGAACACCTAGCTCAACACGTCCAAGATTTTCACCTTGGTGAATCACATCAAATGCGATAGTTCCTCCCTGTTCTTTAATGTTTTCTGCCACGTAGTCGGCATCGCTCCAGCCATAGGAAATCGAATTTTCTCGGGATCCGCAGAGCTCTGTAGCAACGGGACATTCACCGCAATAAATCACGCATCCTGAAGTTCGGTCTAACAAGGTAGTGAAGACCTGCTTGATGTGATTAATCCCACTATAGAAATCGAGGTGCTCTTCTTCCACATTGAGAACCACGGCGTGCTTTGGCTGATAGAGCGCCAGCGTACCATCGCTCTCATCTCCTTCAGCTACCATTAGCTCACCTCGTTCGTCCCAGTGCGCATTGGCTCCTAAAACTGGGATTTCAGCTCCCACATAATGAGATGGATGCACCGCACCACGGCGTAACACATGCGCACTCATTGCAGACGTTGTGGTCTTTCCATGCGTCCCTGAAATGACGATTCCGTCCTTGGTCGCCAAAATGGCAGCGAGGCATTCGGCGCGGCGAACCGTCGGGATGCCGGACTCGCGCGCTGCGGCCAAAGCCACATTCTCATCACGAATCGCAGAGGAATACACCACTACATCAGCATCAGCGACAGAGTGTGCATTGTGCGGGCTCGAAAATGCTAATCCAGCGCGCTGTAGACGCTCGGTCTCCGCGCTGGTGACGCGATCACAGCCGCTCACATTATGGCCCATGCCTAACAGAAGAGAAGCTAGGCCGCTCATACCTGAACCCGCAACACCAATAAGGTGAACGCGCATTGGAACGTCCGGCTGCATCAATCTCTCACTAAAATCCTTCATTACAAACTCTCAATCACAGTACAGACACGAGTCGCCGCGTCTTTCACTCCAAGTGCCGCTGACGCAGCACTCATTTTTTCTAAATTTTCTGACTTCGCGAATATGTGAGTGACATCTGCCACTAACATCCCGGCATCCAAGTCTGACTCCTGCCTGAGCACCGCCGCATTGGCGGCAGCAAAGACTTCGGCATTTTTCGTCTGGTGGTCACCCGCGGCGTACGGATACGGCACCAAAATCGAGGCTAAACCTAAGTAGGAAATTTCGCTCAAGCTCGAAGCTCCAGATCGCATTATTGCCAAATCTGTGACAGCGTAAATGCTCGGCATGTCATCGCAAAAAGCGATAAGCTTGTGGTTCGGGCAATGCTCCCCCATCTCAGCTTTGACTCGATCGTGATCAAAATTACCCGTGATGTGGATGAACTGAATATCTGGCATCGCCTTTGAGGCTTGCACTACTAGGCTGTTTAGTTGTTTAGCTCCCTGACTACCACCCATCACTAACACAGTCTTTAAAGTGGGATCCAGGCCAAGCTTCTCAGCGGCTGCTTCACGTGCAGGAAGGCTGTATAATTCCTCACGCACAGGCGTGCCTGTGATCTCGATTGCAGATTCAGGAAAATAGGGGCGAGCTTCCTCTACCCCTAACAACACCTTATCACACCATTTTGCGGTGAGTCGGTTTGCTTTACCAGGCAAGGCATTGGAGTCGTGAACAAAGGTCTTCGCTCCTAACTTTTTGCCAGCCATCACGGGTGGTAGTGAGGTGAACCCACCCATGCCGATCACAGCATCCGCTTCAAACTTCCTCAGCAATCCCTTACACTTAGCCGTCGTCTTCAGCAACTTCCACAGAAAAGGAAGCATCTTGAGCGAGAGCGTTGCTGGTTTAGCAATTGCTGGAACCGTATCAAATTCTAGATCACCGTATTTTGCAGATGCTTGAGCATCTACTTTTTTCTCAGAAATAAGCAACCGCACGGTGTGCCCGCGGCGCTTCATTTCTTGCGCCACTGCCACTCCAGGAAAGAGATGCCCTCCTGTCCCTCCGCATGCTATTACTACCTTCTTTTTACTCTCCATGATCTGCGACTCACAGCATCGACAGCAGCACAACAAACTCAAGAAAAAACTACTGATGTGCTAAAAAAATAGCACACCTTAGCGCGTGTACTTCTTCGGCTTCCACTTCTTCTTTTTGTGCTGAAGCGGCTTGGAGCGAGGTCCCTTCTTCGGCGTCTTATTACGCTTCACACGTTCCTTCAGCTCAATAGTGTCGTACTCAAATCCCTCAGCGACTAACGCATCTATGGATGTCTCTAACTTAGCCTCTAGTTGCTCTAGGGAGTTCTTGTTTTGAGGCGTGAGTAAAGTATACATTACGGAAACTGTATCGAGCCTAGTGAGATAGTCTTCCTCAAGCTCTGGGTAATCATAGTTGATCACTACAGGCGTACCAGTCCAGTCGATAGCTCTAGCGACAGCATCCGTCACTACGAGAACTCTGCACTTCCCATCTTTGAAACTAGCAAGTGAGCGATCCTTCACCTCTTGCTTTTGCTTGCCGTGCAGCGACTCTGTATGAATTCCCTCCTTGTTGAGTTCACTCGCAAGTCCATGCACACTTTCCCGAGTGCGGAGGAATACCAGCACCTGCTCCCAATCGCTATTTTTCTCTAGGAGGTGAAGCAGAAGGTCTGCTTTCTGTTGCTCAAAAACGGGGTAAATGTATTGCTGACTGTCTGACATGGCGCGTTCGGGACTAACTCCCGAGAACCATTCATGCGTCAGATTCCCCACGATGTCGAGACTTGTCCTCACCAGTCAATGCCTAATCTGTAGTAGTCCATCCCCATAAAGAAGCTGCCCCACCTAGGATCATTTGTACGGAAATCATCACCCACAACATACCCATCAGTCGCTCAATGGTGGCGGCATTACTGGAGCAGATCGAGGGGCTTGGTAAAACTAGAACTCACTTAAGGTATTTATCCTTAAGCTATTGCGTTTTTTTTCAACATTCCGTAGGCATGCACCTTGACATTCTCGTGCAAGTCATTGACTTGCTCATAATCCTGACTGACCAGGTCAACTAGTTGGTACTTCCCAATCATTTCATGGACATCATCAAATACCCGCTCACTCCGCATTAAATAGCCAACAAATCGCTGATTGAATTGCTCAATATACTCTACAGGGACAACATGAGAAGTGGCTATTTCTGGATATACCGAAAAGTCGATATACCTATTTGATGCAGTAAAAATGTGATGTTCATGCTTAGGGTTATCAGTCATGTCAGCCGTAAGGCTCACTCGGGTCGTGACTGATCTTAAGTTGTGCTTTTTCTGAAGTAGTTTCTGATTCCAGACCTCTTCGTCCCATTTTCTCTCAAAGAACATAATAGAATAACTATGTACGCCATTGTCATTGTTAGCGTATGCTGTGAGATCAATCTCCACAGCGTAGACCCTACTCAAATCGACCGTCTTTATATCCGGTCCAGAAAATGCTCCAATCTCATTTCCGTAATACAACACAGTGATTGCTGTGGAGATCTCTCCGCGGACGTCAAGTAAGGATAAATCGTAAAAATATTGCATGCGTTGGGGGGGGGTTGGGGGTTGGGGGATTCGCACTGACAAGTAAATACTCATATAAACAATTAGTCAACATAATCTCATCACTACGATATAGAAAAATATCAACTTCTCCTAACTAAGGGTTAGCTCAACTCAAGAGAAAGCTTAGATAGCCATCTCAATCAGACACTTCTTTTAAATGTGCCTTTTCTGTGACGTTTGCCTTTGTCCCTGTGTCAGCGTAGTTGTCCACCCAGTTGAAATAGAAGATTCCAGAAGGCCTATTTAATCGTTACGTATTTACTAAAGAAGGGGGGGGATTCCACTTGGCTATTCTGATTGTAAAGACACGCCTAACAACGTTGACCCGAAGTAAATAATTTCAACTGGAATGCAGACAATTCGCATCACACTACAACTCCCTGAAGGGATTCCTAGACACAGATTCATGACTATTAACCACCAACCCACAGTCAACGCACCGCTATCAGTGGCAGCATGACGTACTGATATGAATAAACTATACCATGGAGAGATCGAGCCTCAAACGTTTTCGGGTTGGAACGAGCTGGCGAGCTATTCCGAAAGAGCATCCGAAATCCACGTCATTACATTCTTCGTACGACGCGAGCAGCACTTTCGTCGATGGATAGGGCGCGTATTGAAAGTAAATCCAGATGGAGCCCTCAAAAGAACCGTTGCTGCGGCGAACGGAGATAGCTCCAACTTATCCGAGTTGCATCGTGAGGTTTACAGCGCCCGGCAGGACTCGAAATCTGAATGACCATTATAAAGCTTAACCTCGCGATCAAAACGCGCCCACACAGCTAAACACAGTATTTGACACGCACTGAAAGACGCCATCTATTTATTACCTAATGCACTGCATCATGAAGTCCTTCCTTAGCCCAATCACACTAGCCATGGTGGTAAATTTTTGGGCGACCTGCTCCCATAGCTTTGCCGAGGAAGTTAAGTTCAATCGAGACATCAGGCCGATCCTCTCTGAAAATTGCTTTTTCTGTCACGGCCAAGACCCAGAACACCGCGGCGGTGAGCTCCGGCTTGATCTCCGCGAAGCAGCCATAGCTACGCGCAAGGACTCACCGCCAGCCATCGTCCCAGGTGACCCTGAAGCAAGTGAATTGATCAAGCGGCTAATCACCACCGATCCAGACCTCATCATGCCTCCAGCAGACGCTCATCTCGTCAACCTGAAAAAGGAGCAGATTCAAACCCTAAAGAAATGGATTAAATCGGGAGCCGAGTACGAGCCGCACTGGTCGTTTGTCCCGCCCACCAAGGCCGCACTCCCGCAATCACCAGCCACACAAAACCCTGTCGATAGCTTTATCAGAGCGCGCTTGAAGACCGAGGGACTCAAGCCCAGTAAGCAAGCTCCCGAGGAAATTTTAGTGCGCCGTCTCTATCTCGATCTCACCGGGCTCCCGCCATCAGTTGAAGATATCAACCGCTACCTCTCTGATACCGCACCTGATCGTTGGGGGAATTTGATCCGGCAGCTAATGGACTCGCCACACTTCGCCGAACGTCTCGCGATGCCATGGTTAGATGCCGCGCGTTATGCCGACACCCACGGGTTCTCGATCGATGACCACCGCGACATGTGGGCGTGGCGGGATTGGGTAATCCATGCTTTCCAGAAAAACCAACCCTACGATCAGTTCCTCACCGAGCAAATTGCTGGCGACCTGATTCCCAATGCGACCCCTGACCAGATTGCCGCCACCGGATTCCTTCGCAACAACATGAGCACCCATGAGGGCGGCACTATCGCCGAAGAATACCGGGTCAACCAGAACCTAGATAAAGTGGATGCCGTTGCCACAGCGATCCTGGGACTCACCATGAAGTGCGCCCAGTGCCACGACCATAAATACGACCCAATTTCTCAAAAAGAATACTTTAGTTTCTACGCCTTCTTTAACGCCTCATCTGAACCCGGAGAGGCAGCCACCAACGCCAACACTCCACCATTGATGGCCTATACCTCGCCGCTGGCAAATGGCGGAATCGATGGATTGAAATCTCGCGTCGCCGAGCTCGAACTCTTCAAACGCTATCCTCCAGCACACCTCGTCAAAGCTCGCGAGCTCTGGGAAGCAGAACAAAAGAAAAAAGCCACTGGACCGTTAGCTAAATCCCTAACCGCCAAGCAAGAGACACGAAGCACCGCAGACTGGAAAACCGTCAATGATGGATTTATCAGTTCAAGCTCCCCCCTGGCTACCGAAATGAAGATCTTCCTAAAAACTCTGGGGGTTGAAATCAAAGTTCTCAATAGAGACATCAAGCGTGGTCAGACCACCGTCATGGTGATGGACCACAAGCCAGCGTTGCGCAAAACCCACATCCTCATTCGAGGAGCCTACGACCAACTTGGCGAAGAGGTTTCAACGGGGGTTCCTGCCGTCTTGCCCGCTATCGGCGGCTCAGAATCGTCCACACGACTGGACCTTGCACGCTGGATCACCGACCCTAAAAACCCGCTTACTGCACGCGTCGCAGTTAACCGCACATGGCAAATGCTCTTTGGCCGCGGTATCGTAGAAACTGCTGGTGACTTTGGAAACCAAGGATCTTGGCCGAGCCACCCGGAGTTACTCGATTGGCTAGCTGTCGATTTTGTCGAGAACGGCTGGAATATCCGCCACGTTCTTAAAACAATTCTCAACTCGGAGACCTACCGCCAGTCGGCCGTGTCCTCAGCTGAACATCAAGAAAAAGACCCACGCAACCTCTTCTTTGCACGTTCGCCAAGACCACGCATCCCCGCTGAAATCATCCGCGATCAAGCTCTGGCTCACAGCGGGCTACTCAATCGCGCCGTAGGTGGACCCAGCGTCCACCCACCACAACCCGAGCTGTGGAGCGAGGTGAGCCACTATGGCTACACCAGCCCATTCACCTCACAAATTTTCCTCCATGGCCAAGAGGACACTGCCTACCGCCGCAGCATCTACACCTTTTGGAAGCGAACATCCCCACCGCCATCCATGGTGCTGTTCGATGCTCCTAGCCGTGAAACATGTTCGGTCGTTAGAGGAAGCACCAATACTCCTCTGCAAGCGCTGGTCCTGATGAATGAACCTCAGTTCGTGAAGGCTGGCTTAGCTCTAGGGCATCGCATACTGCACCAAGGTGGCAGCAACCATAGCAGCAGAATCAACTACGGATTCCGCCTCACCATGGGCAGGAATCCATCCCCTCAGGAAGCCCAGATCCTTGAAAAATCCATCTTAGAAAACATTCACCGCTTCACTAGCGACCTGCGTGCAGCTCAGCAACTTATTCAAAGTACAGTGAAAGCCACAAAGCAAACTCCCGAATTGGCTGCTTATGCAATCCTCGGCTCCACTTTACTGAACTTAGACGAATCGATCACTCGCCCATGAACCACTTGAAGACCACCTCAATTCAATCTCGCGCCGGAGCTTCCTAGGACTCACTGGGCTAGGTATTGGAGCAATGGCTGCCAAAAGCCTATTGGCCTCTGACTCGCTGGCTTCAGCTGCCAGCGCCCCGACAATTGGCACCCCCAATTTTGCCCCCAAGGCAAAGCGGGTCATTTATCTGTTTCAGTCCGGCGGGCCATCCCATATCGACCTCTTTGACCACAAACCCAAGCTCGTTGATCAACACGGCAAAGAACTTCCCGACTCGGTCCGCCAAGGCCAACGGCTTACCGGAATGACCTCTGGACAAAAAAGCCTCCCACTCTGCAAAAGTATTGCCAAATTCAGCCAACATGGAGAAAGCGCCCAGTGGATAAGTGACTTGCTACCACACACTTCGAAAATTGCCGATAAAATCGCCGTCATCCGGTCGATGCATACAGAAGCAATCAACCACGACCCGGGCATCACATTTATCAATACCGGCTCGCAGTTCCCAGGACTCCCCAGTATGGGGTCATGGATATCCTACGGCCTTGGCAGCATGAACGAAAACCTGCCATCCTATGTGGTCCTTTTATCTCAAGGCACAGGAAAAGACCCGGGCCAGCCGATCTTTTCACGTCTATGGGGCAGCGGATTCTTACCCTCCAGCCACCAAGGTGTGCAATTCCGCAGCGGCAAAGACCCCGTCCTTTTCCTTAATGACCCAGCAGGAGTCTCGCGCAATGACAGACGCAACATGCTCGATGATCTGGCTCAGCTCAACCAGATCCGCCACGAGCAAATGGCTGACCCTGAAATCCTCACTCGGATCAGCCAATATGAAATGGCCTTCCGCATGCAGACGTCCGCACCAGAACTCGCTGACCTCTCCGATGAACCGGACTCAATTTTTGAATTATATGGTGAAGATGCCCGCCAACCTGGCACCTACGCCTATAATTGCTTGATGGCCCGCAGAATGGCCGAGCGCGGTGTCCGCTTCACCCAGCTTTTTCATCGCGGCTGGGACCAGCACAATAGTCTAAAAAGTCATTTAGCAAATCAATGCAGCGACACAGATCAAGCATCCGCCGCACTCATCACCGACCTCGAGCAGCGTGGCTTACTGGATGACACCCTCGTTGTCTGGGGTGGAGAATTTGGCCGCACAGTCTACAGCCAAGGGAAGCTTGGTACAGGAAGAGACCACCACGGCCGATGCTTCAGCATGTGGGCTGCCGGTGGCGGAATCAAAGCGGGTACCAGCTATGGACTCACTGACGACTTTTCCTACAACATCGTTGAAAATCCAGTCCACATCCGCGACTTGAATGCCACCATTTTAAACTGCCTCGGCATGGACCAAAACCGATTCACATTTAGCTTCCAAGGCCTCAACCATAAGCCTACAGGAGTACAGCCAGCCAATGTCGTGAGTGGCATTCTCAGCTAAAATCCCCTCTATACCCCCAACTAGATTCACTCGACTGTCAGAGCATTCCCTCTTATTAATAAGCTTACCGACCCCAAAATGTCATTGAAGCTATGAATGCCCTGCTCATTTTCCTTAAAGAACCCACACCGGGAATGGTGAAAACACGCTTAGCTCATTCCGTGGGCCACGAGGAAGCAGCAAGACGCTATCGAGCTTTGGTGGCGGTGCTCTTGCAGCAACTCGAAGGACTCAAGGACACCCACGTGAGATTTTGTTACGCACCCGATGACGCCGGTGACGCAATCAGCTTCTGGATCCTCCCCCAACTCAGAGGTCACACGGCCAAACAAGCTGAAAACTTCTTGTTCACTCCGGAAAAAAATGCGCCCGCATTCACTATCGATTTCAGAGCCCAGGGCGATGGCCACCTCGGCAACCGGTTGGAGAGAGCTGCCTCGCAGGCCTTTGATGAAGGCTACACGAAAGTCGCCGTCATTGGCTCAGATTGCATCCACTGTGGGGCGCGATGGATCAATACGGGCTTTTCTCATGTGAAGCAAGATAGTTGCCTGATTGGCCCCAGCGAGGACGGTGGCTACTACCTCCTCGCTACCGCGCAAAAGTCCCCTCAGCTCTTTCAAAACATCAACTGGAGCTCGGAAAACACCCGATCAGAAACCGAACTAGCAGCCACCAAGATGGGACTCACTCTCGTCCATTTACCCGAACTCAGAGATGTCGACGACGAAGAAGACTGGGATCACATCCTCCAATCAGCGATTGGCGGAAAGCTCACTGCCGCGCTCAAGCGCGAGGTCTAATACGGCCTAATTCTAGGTTACTCATCGCTGCCGCCCCTCACTTACAGACCTAGAGGAGCCCGTCTAATAGCTAAGAAATTGTCTTGAAAATACTCAATACTGGAGCATCTAGAGATGCACTCAAGTAGTTTGCAGTCAATTTCATGCCCTACAAAATACTCCACACTCTCCTCTGGCTCTGCGGCCTATGTTATGGATTGATTCCCTTTTTGCGTCAGCATGAATTTGGGAGCAATAAGATCTCCCCCTACTTGGGCGAGAGCTACTTAGGTAGCCACATTTTGATCTTTCTAGGACTGGCTGCCAGTGGTGCAGCTCTCTGGGGGGGGCTGTCACGCTGGCTCAACATAGGGGACTTTAAAGAACACAAAGCGAAGACGTGGATGATTACCACCCTCTGCGGACTTGGCCTTATACTCACGCTTGGAGTACTGGACCTACTTACCGGTTATGCTTACCTAGCGGCTGGTTTCGTCTTAGCGCTGGCGATTATCACCTGCGCTATAAAGTTCTCCCACCACCCCACTCCGACTCGTGCTGAGTTAAAGATTCTTGCCGCATGGCTGATGCGTAAACACCCGTGGAATGGTCCGTTTTTCTTCGCTCTCTACACCCTGCTACTGTGGCACAACTACGAGCTCATTTCGGGAATGCTAGAGCTTGGTTTTTGGCACAAGATCAGTCTTTTCATCAACCGAATGTTCACCCAACTAAGCCTGATCGGCGTGCTTTATTTTGCCACTCGGCTCTCGATTGATACTGGCCCACGCTGGATTCGCCCATGGGTTTGGGTCATTGCCTCGATGGCCCCTATAGCCATCGTGCTCGACCGACTTCTCCACGGCTACTGGAACCAGACATTTCTCGGATTCCTCAACAAACTCGGCACCAAGGGCCTGATGAATTTTGGAACCGAACTCCAAGGAGCAGGCATCCACCTCACAGCTCCCGCCTTTGCCGGTATCGGACTCGCCGTTGTACTCGTCTTCTGCATTCTGACTTATGGTACATCTCGCCTTGCGAGGAAATGGAAACTCCACACCGCCCCCATCTGGATGCTTGTCGCCATCGTTATAGGATTCACAGGAGCATCCGTTGAACAAGCCATCGGAAAATCTTGGAAACCTCGCCGGAGCTGGATGCAGGAATATAAGGAATTTGGCATCCAACTCTCGCCAGTACGTCCACCCGACGGACTCGCACATTTTCAAGTGACCTTTCGCGATCACCATTGGCAAGACCAGCAGCAAGAGTTCGATCTGAAACAACGCCCAGATATTTACTTGGTCTTTATCGAGTCATTCCGCCACGATGCACTGCGCTCTGACGTGACCCCATTTCTCTACGAATTTGCAGAAAACGAAGCCCAGCCAATCGGCCACACCTGGGCCGCCTCCAATGGCACCCACCTATCGTGGTTCAGCACCTTTACCAGCCAGACCTCGACAGCTCGCGAACACAGCCGTGACCTCGCAAGAGAGCAAGACTGGCCCGGTCTCCCCATCTTCCACATTCTCCAGAAATCGGGCTACGACCTGCAGGTGCACACCGCCAAGAACCTCGACTTCCGCGACATGCGCCGCCACTTCCATGGGCTCAACGACTCCCCTTTCAGCACGATACGTGAAAACGTGGAGGGCGACCCCAGCTTTGACCTCAGTTACCCTGAGCGCGAAGTCATTGTCTTCAACGACCTACAGAACCTCATCAGCACTCGCGATGCTGGCGGCCATTTCACCATCGCTACGATTGACTCGACTCACTACAAGTATTCATGGCACGAGGACTTCGATCCTCCATTTAAGGAATACTACCCTCATGCCTTCTTCCCCTCTTCGCCATCAAGTGAAGAAACTGAGTTGATCAAAAATCAATACTTCAACTCGCTCGCATGGGCTGATTCACTGGCTAAAGGTTTCTGCGAGCACCTCAAAAGTGTCGGGCAATATGACGACTCGATCATCATCTTCACCGGCGACCACGGTGAGGAATTTCAAGACCACGGCGGCTGGCTCCACGTCTCATCGCTCGAAGACGAACAAGTCAAAGTTCCGATGCTCATCAAGTGGCCCAAATCGATTGGTCGAGGTCCTGAGGTCGCCGAAGCGAGCCACCTAGACCTCATGCCGAGCCTGTTGCATTACCTCCGTGATGACTCCACCCCACTCGACACAGCAGGAGTCTCACTACTCAGCTCACCACCAGCCCGAACAAGCATCGCCACCACGGCCCAAGGAGGGATCACCAAAGAGGCCATGCTCTTGACCAGAGAAGGATACAAAGCGTTTTTCACCTGGCCACACTACTTTGATGGACGACCTGGCACAAAACTCACGCTCACCCGCTTCATCGGCCCAGAAGGAGACATAGAACTCACCAGCCATGAGGAATATGAAGTAGCCCTCAAGAGCCACTTCCCAGATGCTTTTGAGCGCTTTTTTGAGTCTTTTGAACTCAAGAAAAAATAGCCCCCAGCTCACTGCCGGAAATAAGCGCAACGCATATCCAACTTGCTAGAACCCCCAGTATTCGCTATTGCTGGAGCATGGCAACAGTGCTCATCATTGGCGGTTCAGGCTGCGTCGGAATAGAGACCACACATGCGCTCCTTTCGCGTGGTGTGGATCATATTATTTGCCTCTCGCGCGGCACTACTGCAGTCAATCCGATCCAAGGAGTACAGTACGTTCAGGCAGACATCCTCGATCTCCCATCGATTTTTGCGGTACTCAACGACCATGCAGTCACTCACGTCCTTCATGCCGCAGGCTTGCGCACCACGGATTGTAAAAATAACCCCGCGCGTGCAGTAGAAGTCAATATCACGGGGACCAACAATGTACTCGAAGCCATCCGTCTCTATGGCAAAATTCAACGTCTCATTTTCACTAGTACCGCCGCAGTTTACAAAGTTCCTGATGACGGGAGCTTTGTAGATGAACTGGCCACTACTATTCCGCTCAATCCCTACACAGCCACCAAACTAGCGGCAGAACAACTCATCGAGTGCTATGCTCTGCACTATCAGATACCAGCCACTATTTTACGTCCACAAATCATCTATGGTCCGACACGTGGCAGTGACGGCTCCACAGCGGGTATTACCCAAGCCATCAAGGCCGCTCAAGAGGGAAAGCATTTCACGATCCCCTTTGGAGGAAGGACTGGATTCCACTACAGCCGAGACGTTGGCCAGCAGCACGCCCTCGCATTATTAGAAAGCCCCGAGCATTTCGCCCGCTACAATTTACCCGCTCAATCCCTAAGCATCGCCGAGATTTGTTCCGCTATCAACACCCACCATGGCAAGCAGCTAGTCGACTACAGCGACAGCCCGTATCCTTTCGCCCATGGACTCGACAGCAGCGCATTCCTTCAGGCATTTCCAAAGGCCCAGCGCACCAGCTTCTCTGACGCTCTAAAGCGCGAGTAAAGGCAACCTAATCTTCCAGTAGGCCTTTAGTTCATCCCACAGTATCACTTGATCCCTTTATATCTAGGAAGATTATGCGTCCTATTCCAAACCTCTGAATGCCTTTTCTGAGAATACATACAAAAAAAGCTTGCAGCAAACTAGGATCCAGTGCAGGGTATTTGCATGACACAACGCAAGTTGTTCGTCTGGCCAGAATCGGTATTTCGGGGGGAATTTTCCGGTTCTGTGCCTAACATTCCTAATCAAGCCCAATCATGCGCCACAAGTTGCAGATTGGGCTTGATTCTTTTAAAGAAAAGAGGTTCAACCATCCCTTGTAAAGCTCGGCAACCAACTGCCACCTTAAAAAATCAAAACACGACACTGGAATATGGACGACTCAAACATCATCCCGTTTGAACAACCTAAGCCAGTGAATCGATTTCCAGGAACATCTATGAAAAGCGACCTAGTCGAACAAGCAGCAGAGATCGTCAGCGATCCACAAGTACTCATCAACGTAGTCTCTCAGCGCGTACGCCAACTCAACACTGGCCGAGCTCCACTCGTTGAAACACTCCCAAGCATGGGAGCTGCTGACATTGCACTTACCGAAATCATCGAAGGTAAGCTCAAAGTCATTCCTGGCACATTTGAAAATCTAAAAGAGTAGCCTCGCTCCTTCACCAACCAGCGATTTGAGAATCCTATGAGTGACGAGATTTCTAAAAACAGAAAAGCCCGTCACGAATACCACATTCTCGAGACCTACGAAGCTGGCATGGAACTCAAAGGCACGGAGGTGAAATCCATCCGTGCTGGCAAAGTCAACATTGCTGACTCCTTCGCTCGCGTCGAAAAGGGTCAGCTTTTTCTATACGGCTGTGACATCCAACCATGGGAAACCGCAGGATCATGGTTTCAGCATCAGTCACGCCGCCCACGTCGCCTTTTAGTGCACAAGTCCGAGATTCTTAAGCTCGACCTACAAACCTCACAAAAGGGCTGTACTCTCGTCTGCCTCCGGATGTACTGGCATAACCGCAAGGTCAAAGTAGAGATCGGAGTCGCCAAGGGCAAGACCCACACCGACAAGCGTCACGCACTCAAAGACCAAGTCGAAAAGCGCGAAGCTCAGCGTGAAATGTCACGCTTCAATAAGGGCCGGTAATCCGCCCTGTCCTTAGTCAATAAGGCCGACACGATGAAGTCCTATTCACCTCGCACAAGGTTACACCGAGGCGCTAAAACAATAATGTCAGTGCCTCAGCTTACTGCTGGGCAGCTATAGCTGCGATCACTTCAGGGTACAGCGAATGCTCTTCCAGCTGAATACGTGCGTGTAGAGTCTCGGCAGTGTCTCCAGCTATTACAGCCACCTTAGCCTGCTTAATGATTGGCCCGGTATCCATGCCCGCGTCTACATAATGGACCGTGCAGCCACTTTCACGGGCACCATCTGCAACAGCCTGCTTCCACGCCATTAGGCCTGGGTAGGCCGGCAGCAATGAGGGATGGATATTTAGTATGCGCTCGGGAAAGATGTCTAGCATCGGCTGCTTCACCAATCGCATAAATCCAGCGAGGCAAACAAGCTTCACTCCAGCCGCTTTCAGCTGGGCCGCAACGGCGCTCTGACTCTCATCAGGGAACTTTGTCTTAAATCCCCCACAATCGATCACCTCCGCAGGAATACCAGCCTTACGCGCTCTCTCTAAGATATAGCCATCAGGGTTGTCACTGAGCACCAAAACAATCTCCGCATCGAGAGTCCCCGCCTCTATCGCATCAAGAATCGCCTGCATGTTAGAACCTGAACCTGAGCCTAGAACGCCGAGTTTGATAGTCTGTGACATTGGAATGATAGTGTGAAATTTAACTAAAAAAAAACCAGCCTTCATAAAGAAGGGCTGGATTATAAACAAGTGGTACAGGAAGAGGGATTTGAACCCCCGACCGCCTCGGTGTAAACGAGATGCTCTACCGCTGAGCTATTCCTGCTTTCACTTGCTGCGTGTCACCTTGCGACGACAGCGGAAATATCCACACAACCACAAAATACGCAAGCTAAATTCGGATCAAATCTTCACTTTTTTCAGAGATCAACTCTAGATCCCATTGCTCACCTGACCACAAGCTCGAAGCCCTCTTGATGAAACGATTTCCAACTGAAAACTTTAGCAATCACAAGTATAATGAAACTGCCACTTCATCTAGTTGAAGGAACAAAATAGCCGACATCACGAGTCCTATCACCTCTACCTTCAGAAGATCAGCATAAAAAAAGAGTCTCAATCCTTTATAGGACTGAGACTCTCTCAAAAAAAATCAGAGCTAACTAAAGTCCAATCTAAAATTCGTAATCAACGTAGAAGTTGAACTGGCCACCTTTATCAGCCGTTGGGTCTGGTGATTCGAGTGGGAATGCATAATCGAGTGCAATCGGCCCGAATGGAAGATTCATACGAATACCAAATCCTGCATCAGAATAGTAGTCGCTGATATCAAAGTCGAAGCTATCGAGGTTCACAAATCCAGCATCATAGAAGAAAGCACCACGTACTGTGGAAACAAGTGGGAAGGACCACTCGACAGTAGCATAGCCTGCGGAATCTCCACCGATCACATCTCCCGTAGCTGGGTCACGTGGGCCGACGTCACGGTACTCGAAACCACGAAGGTTACGAGCTCCACCAAGAAACTGGCGGTCGTAGATTGGTGTGACACCAGAAGAGGTTTCCACCATATCAACCGAGCCACCTAACTCGAGAATTGAGTCAAACCAGAGGTTCCAGTATTTGGCTCCGGAAACATTAAAGATGAATGAGTCAGAATCACCGCCTAGAGCCTCAAACACACTGGTGATTCCAGTATCGATCTTGTGACCTTTACGTGGGGTTTGGAGGGAATTACGACTATCGTACACATAGTTCAAGCCCAGCGCTGGTCGAGTAAACTTTCCGTCAAATTGCTGGAATAGCGAATCATTCGGAACATCGCTTTCCACATCCACACGGATTTTTTCGTAGCGCAGGTCTACACTCAGGTAGGAACGCTTGCCCAGTGGCTTACGAAGGAAGATAGCACCACCGACGTTGCGTTGGTCGTATTGATCACTCAGGTTTTGAGCGCCACGATAGAATAGCTCAGTTCCCAAGGAAAGCCGCTGGCCGAGGAACCATGGCTCCGTGAGTGATATTTTGAAATCTTGTGTCTCTGAACCAGCACGGAGATTCAGTCCAAAACGCTGGCCACCACCACGGAAGCCCCAAGGGTTTGAAATATCAAAGTTCGTTTCCTCTACGTTGATGTAACCCACAATGCTATCGATAGAACTGAATCCTAGACCGAAACTGAGCTGACCAGTATTTTTCTCATCGACGATGATGTTGATGTCGCGGTAGCCGTCCTGAGACGACGGAGATCCTTCAGCCACAACATTTGAGAAATAATTAAGACCCTCAAGTCGCTGGCGGGTAGTTTCTACATCCACTGAGTTGAAATTATCACCAGGCTTGAGTGGCACCTCACGACGGATGACTCGGTCCTTCGTCTTGTTGTTGCCTTCGATAGTCACACGGCCTACTTTGTAAGGTTTACCTTCGGTAATGCGGTAAGTGATATTGACCTGACTAGGTCCCGCGTCGCGAATGTCTGGGTCAACTCTAGCATCAGCATAGCCTCTGGATCCGTAGTAGCTGCGGATTGTGCGGATGTCCTTGCGCATCTTCTTCGAGGAGAATCCATCGCTAGCGTTCAAAGTCAGCACAGGAGAAAGCTCGGCGGAACTGAAGACCTTCATGGGGCCAGCAAAAGCGATTTGGCCTATAGTGTACTTGATCCCTTCGTTGATATCCATCACGAGATTCACTTTCCCTTTCTTATCTGCCTCACGACGGAAGCCACTGCTCGCTACACGAAGATATCCACGGTTGCGGTAGTAGTCGAGAACCCGATCTTCATCTTCATCGAGCTTAGTCACGTCAATGCGTCCAGACTTTGTAAGGAATGAAAGTAGACCTTTTTCTTTCGTCTCCATCTCCCCCTGCAAGACATGTGACTTGTAGGCATTGTTCCCGCGAAACTTGATATGACGAACCTCAGTTTGTGCACCCTCATCAATGGTAAGAATCAAATCTGAATAGCCCTTGCGGTTGGTTGACTGAATACGGTGGCTGACAACAACATCTGGATAGCCATAGCCTAGGTAGTACTTCTCAATATTCTTACGTGCATCGTAAATAGCAGCATCACTCAGTGGAGCTCCTGGCTTCAGCTTTGTTTCCTTCGCTAGTTTCTTATCAGTGAAGTTGACGTTCCCAGCAAATCCGACCCCGGCCAAGGCTGGCCGTGTGACAACTTCTACAATCAATGTCATTCCCGCTCCACTTCCCTCGCCAGACATTTTGACGTCGTCGACTAGTCCGCTTTCAACAAGCGAGCGAATGTCATCGTCTAGCTTCTCCGCGCTGAACTTCTGACCAGCTTTCACTGACATCAAGTTACGGATGCGAGCTTCGTCTACAGTCTTCGCCCCCTTGTATCGAACTTGAACGGAATTGATCTTCTTGTCTGTGAAGTCTTGAGCGCCGGCTATTGATAGGCCTAGCATCAAAGCTAATACACTCATTAGAGCAATTCTTAGGCGAGATAGGGCGATAGATTTTGTCATCAGGTCGTGCATGGTTAGTTAAGTAGGCCGAGATACAAATCTCAGAGCGCTGATAACAACCTTAGTCACCTTCAAGGTCAAGGCGAATCAATGAGTTGTAGCCCAACAATTTTCTTATTCTCAAAGGAAAATTAACTTCCAATGAAATTTCATCTTGCGCGAACCCACTAAGCATGATTCTTTGCGCCACGCCGCAAGGCAACCATTACTGCGTCCCGTTCGTCTAATGGTTAGGACTCCGCCCTTTCACGGCGGCAATAGGGGTTCGAATCCCCTACGGGATGCCATTTCATTTACTTGAAATGCTTAGATAAAAAGGCTCATCGATATCGATGAGCCTTTTTTGTTGTTTGCCATGCTGGACACAAAAAACACAGCCCGATCAACGAGCTGCGGTCTAGACAAAAGTGATTCGCGACTAGGATTTGCCGATGCACGAGGCTTTGAAACCGATCGATTCAAGCTTTTCTAGGTCGAGGATATTACGTCCATCGAATATGTGCGCAGGCTTGACCATGTCTTTATAAATCGCGGCGTAATCTAATGCCACAAACTCATCCCATTCTGTGAGAATGAGGACTGCGTGCGCATCCTTTGCGGCCTCTTCTGCAGAGTTCGCAATTTTGGTCGAATCAGATGTGAGATGCTTGATCTCCTCAGCAGGCACTTGTGGGTCATAGACCACGATGTCTGCGCCTTCTTCTAGCAGGTCGCGACAAATATAGATTGCTGCTGATTCACGGGTATCATTCGTGTCTTTCTTAAAGGCGAATCCTAGCACTGCAATGCGCTTCCCTTGGAGTGTATTAAATAGGCTGTGAATCACCTTACGAGTAAAGCGCTTGCGCTGGTACTCATTCATGGTGATGACCTGACGCCAGTACTCAGCTACTTCAGGCAAACCAAAGTGCCCGGAAAGGTAGACTAAGTTCAGAATGTCCTTCTGGAAACATGAACCACCAAAGCCAACTGAGGATTTGAGAAATTTGGGGCCGATACGGCTGTCCATTCCAATGGCATTCGCCACCTCTTCGACATCCGCTCCTGAGACTTCACAGACTGCGGAAATTGCATTAATTGAAGAGACCCGCTGAGCGAGGAAAGCATTAGCCACGAGCTTAGAAAGCTCTGATGACCATACATTAGTGGTGATGATTTTTTCACGAGGAACCCAACGATTGTAGACATCGACCACGGTCTGCACTGCCTTCTTACCAGATTCCGTAGAGTCGCCACCAATCAAAACTCGATCAGGGTTCTCAAGGTCGGTAATAGCTGTACCCTCTGCAAGAAATTCTGGGTTAGACAGTATCTCAAATAAATGGCCTTTGTTGTAGCCGTCGAAAACGCTCTTTACCAACTCTGCGGTACGAACTGGAACTGTAGACTTCTCAATAACGATTTTAGGGCCGTCACAGGCTTCCGCAATCATCCGGGCACAGCCTTCGATATACCCAAGCTCCGGAGCCTGGCCTGCACCAATACCGTAATCCTTGGTCGGAGTACCTACGGAAATGAAAATGATGTCCGCAGATTTGATGTGAGACTTCACCTCAGTCGAGAAGGTAAGGTTCTTTCCACGTCGCTCTTCAACGATCTCTTGAAGACCTGGCTCGTAGATCGGCAAGCAATCAGAATTCCATGCTGCAATGCGCTCTTCATTCAAGTCAACTACAGCCACATCAATGTCATGACATTTCTTAGCGATCATCGCCATGGTCGGGCCACCAACGTAGCCAGCTCCTATACAACAAATTTTCATCATTCTCTATGGGGTATCAGTTTGCTAGGTGAAGCTCTCTTCACCCATAACTCTGGCACTGGTATAAACAGCCAAATATCACTTGTCCACACTTCAGAAGGAGATTTCTACATGATGCGCTCTGAGGCGAATGACACAGAACCAGCACAAACTTCTGTATTTTCTCTGCGATTTCATAAAAAGTAAGCAGAACTTCAGTAAAAATTCACCACCATGTCAGTACTCACATTCCAACCAATTTACCAACAACGCGTATGGGGCGGCAGAAAACTAGAGACCATCTACCAAAGAAAACTCCCTGACTCGACGACACCTTACGGAGAGTCTTGGGAAATCTCAGATCGGCCCGAAGCGCAATCGATCGTCACCACTGGACCACTCAAAGGCAAATCTCTGAGTGCATTGTGGAGCAGCCAGCGCAAAGAAATCTTTGGCGACTATTCCTCTGATAACTTCCCCTTGTTGATCAAAATCCTCGATGCCCAGACCGATCTTTCGATCCAAGTTCACCCTCCCAGCACCTAGCAGCCGAGCTCAATGGTGAGCCGAAGACCGAAATGTGGTACATCGCCCATGCTGAACCTGGCGCTCGGATCTATGTTGGCCTTAAATATGGCACAACCCGCGAAGCCTTCGCAACCGCGCTCAACAATGGTGACCCCGACAAGCTCGTGCACGCGATCATGCCAAAGGCTGGAGAGTCGATACACATCCCATCTGGACGACTTCATGCCATCGGAGCTGGGCTGGTAATTTACGAGATCCAGCAAAACTCAGACACGACCTACCGGGTATTCGACTGGAATCGGGTCGGGCTCGACGGCACTCCACGTGAACTTCACATAGAAGAATCCATGAAGTGCATCGACTTCGATGACTTCGAACCCACTATGGACACGCCTAACGGCAACACTCTAGCCGAATGCGCCTACTACAAAGTGGATCAATTCCAGCTATCGGAAGGCGACTCAATCAGCAACCCCGCGGATGACAAGTTCTCCATCCTCACCGTGGTAGAAGGCTGCCTCACCGACTGCGATGGCAGCCTCCACAGAGCCGGAAGCTTCCTGCTCAATCCCGCTGGAGCGAAAGGGATGATTGCTAGCACTGATTGCATCATTCTACAAACAACTCTCCCTCAGTAAGGCCGAAGTCACACAATCCACGACACAAAAAAGCCTCACAAATGTGAGGCTTTTTTAAATGGTGCTCGAGGGGGAATCGAACCCCCACGGCCTTAACGGCCACTAGATCCTTAGTCTAGCGCGTCTACCAATTCCGCCACCCGAGCAGGTGTTGTTTGGTCGGCGCAGTTCTAGTAGAAATCCTCTCAGAGGCAAGGAAATCTTTGCTAATTTTTTCGAGCTGTCGGGTTATCACGAAGAATCATCATTGAGTTCCAAGTAAATATGCCTTATAAATGTTAGCGCACATTGTAATCAACAGATCTCTCAACTTCAGCTTTACTTAATCAAATCGAAGCGAAAGCCTCAGTAATCCATACCCAAAAACCATTATGAACGAAGAAGCAACACCCAACGAAGAAGCTAAACATCAATTTGATTCCTTCTCAGATGCTTTTGGTCAAGCTAGCTGCGATGCTCAAGAAAAAGCGCGCGCCGCAGCTCCCAAGCTAAAGGAGACAATCTCTAATGGTGCATTTGAAGCCGCCTACAGTCTGGCCTATGGTGCCGTTTTTGCAGGAGCATTTGCTCACGAACTCTTGCCTCAGTCACTCAAAGACGGACTAGATAAAGGTGCCCAAGCGGGCAAGGATGCCGCCCGCAAAGCGACAGAAAAGGCTAAAGAACACTTTTCTCATCAGCAGGATCCAGCAGCACAAGTGGCCATGGAGCTGCCAGACACGCCACCAGCGTAATCATTTTCATATGTGTGTGTGTGAACGTCCAACTAAGTCAAGGAGCTGGAAAAAATACCCGTCTGATTCATTTCAGGCGGGTATTCTATTTCCCAGCTGGCGCAAGTAGAGCTGAGACAGTGAGGTCAACAAAGCTCCCAAGCGGCCCATTGTATTGGATCACGCCCTTATCATCGAGCACATAACAGACGGGTGAATCCGTCACACGGTAAACTCTGTAAAGGTCACCATTGGGGTCCGTGAAATTTTTGCCGCTGGTTTTTTGAGCCATTTCAATCTCACGGAGATCGCTCAGTGAGTCACGGTTGACTCCGACTATTTGCACCTTCTTACCTATGTAGTGTTTCTCAATTTTGCGGAGGTAATCGAGCACTTCAATCGGCTGCTCCCAGCTGGTCCAGAATACGAGAACGACTACTTTGCCCCGAAAATCACTCAGTCTCATTGGCTGGGATCGACTATCTTTACCAATCAAGTCGGGCGCAGTGGCTCGCTTGGAAAGCTTAGTCATCCGGTAAACTTCCTCTTTCGCTAGATCCGCAACAGTCAATTTTCCTACCTTCGTGTCTGCAGCATTGATAATGGCCTTGCGGATTAAGTCTAACCGACGCTTGTTGATTTCGGCACTATCCCCCATCGAAGCCAAGACTCCTGACAAGGCGAGGCAAGCCTGACCACGCAATGGTTTGTTGCGTTTGCTATTGATGATTGATTCGATAAATCGAATTTTCTCCATAGTAAGGTTCACCACTTTCCCATCAATGCTTGCCTGTGCTGGCTGAGAATTCGACTTCCCAGCTGGAGCTAAAGCAATACAGAATTCCCCTAACAATGGTGAGTCCGCATGAAATTTCCCGATCAGACTAATGATATTACTGACCTCGTGCTCAGTCAGTCCGCCATGGTAATTGAGCAACCAAATGATGTAGGGCATCGTCCACTTTTGCTTTAGAGCTTTACCGATCTCCCCCACCATTCGTTTACTATACAAGCCCAGTTCTGGACGCCTTTTCACAACGGCGAGTTTCTGAGCGGCAGTTCTCGCGCCTAGCATCTGTTGCTGCCACTCAAGCTCGGCGAGCCGGCACTCTTTAACAATGCGTTCAGCTCCTTGCGGAGTACCCGCAATGGCTGAGACACCAGCAACCGCGAGGGCACATAGGATCAGGAAGATCTGTTTCATGGCGGCAAAGTAGCAGTCGCGGCAGCAATGACAAGCCCCAGAAATAAAACAGCTCAGACCATAAGGCCTGAGCTGATGAAAATCGATTTTAGGGCTCTACAATATTAAAGAATTGCGAGCGCTTTATCAGCACGCTTGCGTTCTTTTTGGTAGAGCTCGGCATCATTTGCCAAGACCTTTCCAAAGGAACTGACCATGGTCTTAAGCTCACTCAGCCAAGCTGCGCTCTTCAGCTCTTCACCAAAACAACGGTCAAGCACCTCAAGAATGATGGCAACAGATGTGGAGGCCCCTGGTGACGCTCCGAGCAATGCGGCGATCGTCCCATCTTGTGAAGAAACAACCTCCGTACCAAACTGAAGTTTACCACCGACCTCTGGGTCTTTCTTGATGATCTGCACCCGCTGGCCAGCTGTCTCAAGCGTCCAGTCCTCATCCTTGGCATCTGGGAAAAACTCACGGAGCGCTTTCACCCTATCCTTGTGCGTATTGACACACTCTTGGTAAAGGTACTCGGTCAGTGACATGTTATCGCGACCCACTGCCAGCATTGGCCAGAGGTTGTCTGGCTTTACTGAAGAAATAAGGTCAAAAATAGAACCTCGCTTGAGGAATTTTGGCGAAAATCCAGCGTAGGGGCCAAACAGCAAGCTCTTCTTACCGTCGATCACCCGAGTGTCGAGGTGGGGAACTGACATCGGTGGTGCGCCAACTGCGGCTCTACCGTAGACCTTGGCAGCATGCTTCTCAATGATTGCTTCATCCTGACAGACCAAGAATTGGCCACTGACTGGGAATCCGCCAAAACCTTTACCTTCGCGTACTCCCGATTTTTGGAGCAACTTGAGAGAACCTCCACCAGCGCCGATGAAGACAAATTTCCCGTACACTTTTTCGGAGCTTCGCTCACCATCACGACGCACGCGCACCTTCCAGCCTCCGTCGCTGGTGCGATCAATATCACGCACACTTGTTTCGGTGGCTAATGTCACACCATCAAGTGAGGTGAGGTAGTTAATGAGAATATGAGTAAGCGAACCAAAGTCGATGTCAGTACCTCCGTCGACACGTGTAGCAGCGATCTTCTCACCTTCCGCACGGCCAGCCGCTAGCAATGGAGCCCACTCACCGATCTCGTTGACATCTTCAGAGTATGTCATCTCGCTAAAAAAGTGGTGCTCCGCCATCGCCTTGAAGCGATTCGCTAGGAAATCAACCCCATCTTCACCACGCACGAAACTCATGTGAGGAACTTTACGGATAAAATCTTCAGGAGCATCGATCACTCCTTGTTCCACTAAATAGGCCCAAAATTGCTTCGATTGCTCGAATTGCTCGTTGATTACGACCGCTTTGTCGATAGTCACAGAGCCATCGGCATGCTGCGGGGTGTAGTTGAGCTCACATAGTGCCGCGTGGCCTGTGCCAGCGTTGTTCCATGCGTGGGAGCTCTCCAATGCAACACTCGGAAGAGCCTCTATGATCTGAATGGTAGTGTCAGGCTTCAGCTTTTTGAGCATAACGCCCAAGGTAGCGCTCATTATACCACCACCGATGAGGACTACATCGGGATTATTGTTTAACTCGCTGTCCGTTACTTGATTGTTGCTCATAGTGCTGCTAAATGGGAAAATTGATGGGCAGCCAGTATGCCACAAGCCGCGAGTTGTCAAACCCATCCGCAGCAATTACTCGGTGGGTAAAATTTTAGGTATGACTCACAGCTGGATCCTCCTTATACTTAAACTTAGAACTTATCCTAATCCATCCCAAGCAATCCTCCAGTTCTACTATGTACCTTCCAAATATCAGCATCTGCGGCGTCGTCGATTTCCAAAAAATCGAGCGTTCGCCATTCACTCACATCATTTCCATCTGGCACCCTAACCCCAGTCTCGCAAGCTTCCAGAAGCAAATGCACATCGGTTTCCCCAATGCTGACATCCACTTTGCAACCTTCGATGACACGGAAGTCACAAAGACCGGCCAAGCTCCCGGCCAGGTTGATGTTATTTCCTGCCTAGAGTACGCAAGGGATATCCCAGAAAATGCCCACCTTCTGATTCACTGCATGGCTGGAATCTCAAGATCCACCGCGACCGCCATGGCTGTTATTTCTGATTTCTACGGCCCTGGCAGCGAGCGTGATGCGGCGCTAAGCGTCCAAAAAATCCGCCCCATCGCCAATCCTAACAGACTAATCCTCCAATTGGCTGACGAAATTCTCAACCGAGATGGAGCACTCACCAAGGCTGCAGACCACGTCTTCGGCCAATCACTAGGCGAAATGAATAAAGGCTGGTAAACAGCTCTATTGGCTAATTCTCTGCTTCCCACTCAAGTAGATTACACGTTCCTGACCTTAGAGTTGCTTACTATACTCTTGATTTCTAAACATGCTCAACTCTGGCACTTTGATCTGTATAAATTCATGCTTACTCGTCTGGTGACACGCGTTACATCGGTCCACCAACTTGAGGTAATCACTCTCGAATTTCGGTGAGTCACCAGCCTTCACAGACGTCTCCAGCTGCTCAATCTATGAGACCAAAAGTGCTGCGTGAGTTAAATAACATCCACCTCATCTTCACGCACTCCAGCCTCTACTATTTTCTCAGCTTGTTCTTCTAACTCATGTAAATAAAACCCAGCAAGTTCCCAATTTCCCTCAAGACCTGCGAAGTGCAATTTATCCATGTACTTCTGCATCTGCCCCATCGGTTGGGCAAGTTCGAAATCTTCCTCCACATGGGAGCTGATGCTGGACTTTTGCTCACCTCCATCAGCCTGCTTCCACTGGAAATAACAAAACATCGCTACCAACACCCCCCAAATCAATACTCTCTCAAATTTCATCATCATTCTATCTGTCACTCGTTGAGGCCATCTCCAGCCAGTTATTCATCTCCATGAATACGCATCCATACGCGACTATTACAGTATTTATTACAGCCCAGCTACGGTCAGCCCTCTTTGCTCTTGTTTCTTTAGCCCGCACCTTGGTAGAACTGATCTATGCAAACCATCAAGAGATCCATTGCTCTGCTTCTCACAGCCACCATTTGTCTCAGCTATACCAGCTGCATCACTAAGCAAACAAAGCGCAAAGGGAATGTCGTCGTCGAGGAAAAATACGTCGTCAAACGTCCCGTGAAAAAGTTTTTAGAGACCGTAGAGGTTGAGTAACCCGTCAAACACAACGGGAACCTCTCCAAGCCCCAGAGGTCACACCATATTGGTGGGGGTATGCTCCAAGGGAAGCCTCCAGCAACTAGTGTTGGTGACGCGGCCAAGGATTCCAAGCGTGGCAAGCCACGACGATAGAGCTGATAGACATCCGTGATTGAGCAGCTCCAACGCAATGCCCAGGAAGCTTTTTCAGCCCGAAGAGTGGTTCCTCAGTACCCTTTTTACTACAAGTCTCCTTTTACAGGCTGAGAGGCCCAATGTCATTTTCATTTTAGCGGACGACCTCCGCTATGGTGACCTTGGCTGCAATGGACAAACAAAGATACTCACTCCAAATATTGATTCCATTGCCAGTAATGGAATGCGTTTCACCTCTCACTATTCAGGCCAAACTGTCTGCACCCCATCCCGCGCATCGCCTTGTTCTGACGATGATGCCACTGAGGCTGTGGTTCTAGTGCATGGTTTAGCTAGATCTCCAAAGTCAATGAAGCCGCTCGCTGAGTATCTCAAAAAGCACGACTTCGAGTCGCACCTTCTTTCCTATCCATCGACAAAGGCTGATGTTGCAGTTCTCTCTAAATAACACATAGAGCCGATGCTGAATAAACTCCCACAATCAGGCTACACCCTTTGTATCATTGCTGGAGACCGGAGCATCAATTCGATCAATAGCCGCATGATACCAGGTAAAGATGACGGCAAGGTCTCTATCGAAAACACTAAAATCGAAGGAACGCACCAACACATCGTCCTCCAACGTCCGCACCCGATGATCATGCGCGCTCCAGAGACATTCCAGCTGTTAACTTAACGTGACTATTCTGTTACGTGTGTTTTTTCATTGCCTCTAACCTACTTTGTTATAGTTTATTAAATGAACCATTTCTTGAACAATGTTAGAACTAACGTGTAAGAAAACAGCCCCAGCATTAAACACTCCTAACAATGACGAACAATTACATTCTCACCCCCATCGCAGGCCTTATTGGATTAGCCATTGCAGGAGTCATCCTAAGGACGGTTATCAAAAAGGATGGAGGGGAGGGAAAGGTCGCTGAGATCGCCGAGAAAATCCACAAGGGAGCCATGATGTTCATGAAGCGTGAATTCATGTTGATTTCTCTGTTTGCGGTAGTTATTGCCACCTTAATATCTGTTTTTCAAAATCCAGAGTATGCCACGTACCAAGCGATTGCCTTTATTTTTGGCTGCTTGGCCTCCTCGCTTGCGGGCTTCATAGGAATGTACACCGCGACTAAAGCCAATGTCCGCACCACGATAGCTGCAAAAAATGAAGGGGCAGCCTCCGCGCTGAGTGTCGCTTTCTTCGGCGGTTCGGTTATGGGCCTCACGGTGGCTTCGATGGGCTTGATTGGTCTAGGAACTTTATTCTGGGCCTTCGCCACAGGTGACCACAAAATCCACGTGGCAGAAATCATGGAAGGCTTTGCGATGGGAGCTTCGCTCGTCGCCCTTTTCTACCGTGTCGGTGGTGGAATTTTCACCAAGGCGGCAGATGTGGGAGCTGACCTCGTAGGCAAACTAGAAGCAGGCATCCCGGAAGACGACCCGCGCAACCCAGGTGTGATTGCCGACAACGTAGGTGACAATGTGGGAGATGTTGCCGGAATGGGCTCAGACATTTTCGAGTCCTATTGCGGTGCGCAAATTGCCACCATCGCGATTGCCGCCGCAGCGGGTGCCAGAATTTCCCAAAACGGCAGCGCCGAACTCTTTGAAAAAGCCGGCATCCTAGCAGACAAAGCGGAAACGCTGATGTACCTGCCGCTGGCTCTCACCACAGTGGGACTCCTCTGCTCGGTCCTTGGAATCATCATGGTCAAGCTGATGGCGGCAAAAGAACCTGCGGCCGCATTGAGGATCGGAACGATAGGTTCCGCCATTCTTTTCATCATCGCCTCCTTTATCACCTGCGCCCAAATGGGCCTGAGCAACAATCCAGCTTTTGCCGTCTTCGCTGGCGCAGTGGGGGGATCATCATCGGCCTCGTCACCGAGCATTACACCGGTGGTAAACCTGTGAGAGATCTCGCTAAACAAGCGGAGACAGGGGTCGCCACCCTCATGATCGCGGGGCTCGCCCTCGGCATGCGTTCAGTCGCCATTCCACTACTCACGCTCGCCGTCACGATCAGTGTCTCCTTCCATTTTATGGGACTCTACGGAGTCGGTCTCGCAGCAGTCGGCATGTTAGGAACTGTTGGTATTACAATGGCTATCGACGCCTACGGCCCAGTAGCCGACAATGCTGGTGGCATCGCTGAGATGGCAGCAATGGGGCCGGAAACGCGTAAAATCACAGACGGTCTCGACGCGGTAGGCAACACCACCGCTGCTATAGGAAAAGGATTTGCCATTGGCGCAGCAGGGCTATCAGCACTTGCATTGATCACAGCATTCATCCAGAAATCTGACATTTCACTCAACCTTTCAGATAATTCCATACTCGCCACCTTCTTTGTCGGCCTCTTCATCGGCGGCATTGTCCCTTTCCTCAATGGAGCCATCACCATGACTGCGGTGGGTGAAGCCGCCTTTGAAATGATCAACGAAATCCGTCGCCAGTTCCGTGACATCCCGGGCTTACTCGAAGGAACAGCGGAACCCGAGACTGATAAATGTATTGATATAGCAACTAGGGCCGCCACTAAAAAAATGATCCTCCCCGCCTTGCTAGCCGTGGGAACTCCTATTGTCGTCGGATTTGGATTCAATGCCATCAATGGCACCGGAGCCATCGCCCTCACCGGAACTCTTGTCGGAGCACTACTCGGCTGTATTCTCATGGCTCTGATGATGTCGAACGCCGGTGGAGCCTGGGACAATGCCAAGAAATACGTGGAAGATGGAAACTTGGGGGGTAAAGGCTCAGACGTCCACAGCGCGTGCGTCGTCGGTGACACCGTCGGTGACCCCTTCAAAGATACTTCTGGTCCATCCATGAACATCATCATCAATGTCATGGCCATTGTTTCACTTGTGATTGCTGGGCTCCTCTAACATCCCATTGCACAGTCTTCTAACCATGTAATCCATCACTATCACGGTCGTCCTGTTAGCCATCAGCCTTCTCTCCAGAAGATGGGACCGCTGTGGAGGCAAAAGTGACTCCCCTTTAGCTCACTAACATTCCCACATGTTAGATCCGATCGCTTTTATCTCCTTGCCCCAAGGTGGTGAAATCATTCTGATGCTCATGGTTAGTACAATTTTCGCGGGAGTCTTCATGCTCCCCTTTTGGATGATTCTCAAAAAGGCAGGCTTAAGCCCAGCTCTCTCCTTGCTACTCTTTGTGCCAGGAGGCCTTCTAGTTTTGTTATTCATACTCGCTCTCAGCCGTTGGCCGGCACTTGAAAGCGCTTCAGCTAACCAGTCATAGTAACCCATGTTTCGCGGGTTATTGAAGCGTACCAAAGAAACTTAATAATTCCTGAAAGCTAAAACTCTTTAATTACCTGATTATTTGGATGCTGCTAGAGCTGATTTCTTGACAGATGCTGTTGATTATGCGAGTTGATTGTCAGCTCTTTGCGCCCTAGGCGCATCACCACACAGCCTACTCTAAAAGGATTCAATGCCCCTAACACGCCTCATTTCATTCATCACTTGCCTATGGTTCGCCAGCCATGGAATCAGCCAAGCTAGGGCATTTAGCACCGTTGTGATCGATGCGGGACACGGCGGAAAAGACTATGGCGGCAGTTACGGCAAGGTCTATGAGAAGCACCTCGCCCTCGACACAGCGAAACGGGTGGAGTACATGCTCCAGAAAAAAGGCTACCGCACCCGCATGACCCGCACTAGTGATGTTTTCTTATCGCTACAAAAGCGAGCATCCATCGGTAACCGTTACGGCAACTCCATTTTCGTCTCAATTCACTATAACTGTACATACCGACGCGCAGCCAAGGGGATTGAAACCTTTTATTACACGTCGCACTCCAAGCCACTGGCTCAATACGTCCACAATGCCATTTTACGCAAAACTAGAGCCAACGACCGCAAGGTCAAACACGCCCGCTACTACGTCATTCGTAATGCCAAGAACCCAGCAATCCTATTTGAAGGCGGCTTCCTCACCAACACAAGCGAATGCCGTGCCTGTAAAAAAGGCAACTACCGTCAAAAAATTGCAGAAGGTATCGTCTCTGGTATCGACCAGTACCAATCAGCCCGACGCTCAGGTCGAGTTCGCTAGCATTAGACTCACTCACTAGAGCCCCCCCTCCCGCACTTTTCTGGGAATAAAGGGGTCACATTCGCCTCTCATTAATATGCCAAGCAATCCAACTAAAAAGCACTCCAGCCATCGCGTCCTCACATGGGTAGTCGCTGGCCTAGCTTGCTTTGGCATCCTTAGAGCCTTCGGAGCATTTCCTTCCTCTATCGTGCCGTGCTGAGCACCTAGCTCAGCTGATTCGGTCGAACCAGCATGCAAATAAACGACTCTCAATTCGATCGGAGTGACGGCGGCATCCGCTCCGATTGGGCACTCTGGCTCGATATCCAACTACAGTGCTAACGCACGGATCTTGTCACGCTCGCGGATTGAAGTTAATCCCATTTCCTTCAGGTACATTTCTCATGAAATCTGCTACCTGTAAAAAGAAAGCATCTAGCTGCACAGCCGCATCCTCTGGAATCTCAGCTTCACGCATCGAAGCAGCCATCAGCTCCACCCACCGATCCCGCTCACGTGCACCTATTTTAAATGGCATGTGACGACCTCGAAGCCTCGGGTGTCCCCGTTTCTCGGTGTAGGTCGGATCACCAGCTAAACGGAACATCAAGAAATCAAACAATCTCTCTTCAGCTCCCTGCATATCACCCTTGGGGTACATCGGGCCTAGAATGTCATCGCTAGGCACCTTTGCATAAAAAAGCTTCACCATGCGTTCTAAGCCTTGACGGCCTACCCTATCCATAATTACTCTTTCATCCATAACCAGCGTGTCGTTGTGTTGTAGCCTTTTAATCTCTATTGAGCAAGGCTTGACCTTTTATGTAAAGTCATTGTAACTCTCCCGGCACGACCCCCAAGTATTTTAATAGTACCATGTCTGACGTCAATTCACACCAACCTCTAGAGTTCATTCCACCGAGTGTCGACCACCTGGCTGAGCTTCTTCCTGCATATAAATTCGAGAAACTCATAGCCAAAGGTGGCATGGGGGCTGTCTATAAAGCAACTCAGACTTCGCTTGACCGCCCGGTGGCAGTCAAGGTGCTCCCACCTGAACTAGGAGAATCTGAGTCCTTCCGTGAGTCCTTCATCAAGGAAGCCAAGCTCATGGCTCGCCTCAACCACCCCAACCTCATCAGCGTCTTCGACTTCGGTGAGGTTGATAACATGCTCTACATCGTCATGGAATTGGTCGATGGTGCCACTCTCTATGAGAAAACCTATGAAAGTCACCTTGATCAACAAGGTGCGTTAGAAGCAACCATCGCCATCTGCCGGGGCCTAGCAAATGCGCATGAGGCGGGAATTCTTCACCGCGACATCAAGCCTGCCAATATTTTCATCACCCATTCGGGCATCCCCAAGATCGGCGACTTCGGGCTCGCCCGACCATCAGGCGACACCGAGTCGGGAGTCATTTTTGGCACCCCAGGCTACACCGCCCCTGAAGTTTTAGCCGCTCCCGACACAGTAGGTCCAGCCACTGACATTTTTGCTGTGGGCGTCATGCTCTATGAGCTACTCGCAGGGAAAATTCCCGGCGACCTCTATGAGCCAGTCACCAAGCATTCTAAATGCGACCCGATGATTGACAGGCTCATCCGCAAGGCCATCGCTTCTGATCTGACTCAACGCTACTCCTCAGCCGAGGACTTTGCCGACGATCTCGAAGACGTCTTCCGTAAATCTAAACAACAAGAAAGTAAGTCTAGCGCATCACCTTTTCTAACCATACCGGCCACCAAAAAGCCTGCTAACTTGGCCTCCAGTTCAAATGTTAAGTCTGCTCGAACCTCAAAAACATTACTCAAGTCTCCTCCTAAAAAAGTGACATCTGGCAGAGGCGGTAGCAATGCACGCAATTTCATCATCATCATCATCCTGCTTGGTGCCATTTACGGAGTCCTCCAATGGAAGGATACGAGGGAAGCTCAAATTGCCCAAATTGAAGCGGACAACGAGAAACTCGCAAGTACCCGATCGAAGCCTCCTCTGAAGGAGCCAGCGCAACCCCCTGTAGTCACCAAGACCGTCACTCGAAAAACCTTAGAACAACTACGGACTCGCTTAGTCGAAGGGGATCGACCAATGAACGAAATGCCAAAGGAGACAATCTCCCTCGACAATGGTGAACGTTTCGTTCTCTTTATTGATAAAGAACTGACATGGCATCAGGCTCAACTATGGGCTGCCAAGCATGGCGCCCAGCTAGCAACGGTAGACTCCAGCTCAGACGTCTCAGCAATACGTAAGTCAATCCCATCCGGTGAGAATGTCTGGATTGGTGCCGCTACTGCCGGACACGAACAGTGGGCATGGACCGATGGCACCCCTTGGACCGACGACTCCATCGATATCCGTAAAACTTCCAAGCTCGCATTCGCCCAGCTCGATAGCGATATGTTTGCCTCAGCTATGAAAATCACCGACAGAGCAAAGTTTCTCATCGAGTGGAAGGCCGACAGCTCACAGCCAGCAGCTCTCAATCAGCAAATGGAACGCGTAGCTGAAACACTCGATAACCCAACCCCTCTCTACCCGCCAGGATCATTCATATTCGGCAGCCGCAGCTTCTACCTCTGCCCATACCCATTGACTCTTGGCCAAGCTCAAAAGCTTGCCACCTCGGCTGGTGCACACATTGCAACGCCGTCGGACGAAGTCGAAACTATATACTTCAGTGAATTGATCACTGCCAACGTCCCCTCTGGACAACTTTGCCGCATCGGCGGAATCCTCGACAATAATGAGTGGAAGTGGCTCAGTGGCGAAGAATGGAAAGGTGCCGACTGGGACGACAACTACCCAAAAAATAAAAATAGCATAGTCATTGCCTCCTCCTCAAGCAAGTGGCGAGACGCCTCACAGGATAAAAGGGTGCCCTACACTTTGTTCGAGTGGAGTAAAGACGCCCCTGCTGGTGGCGCTATCACACCGTCTACAAGTGGTGGAGCCAGTACTTCCGAATTTTCGGCACTCCAATCAAAGGCTTCTAAACTCGTCAAAGACGCTTACGATAAACGCGAAGAAGAACACACGAAAAACGTCGAACGAATCACGAGGGATTTGGACCTCTACCTTAAAGGGCTTACCAGAACTGACAAAATCCGTCATGCTCGCTCAGTTCAACGGATCAAAGAGATCACCGGCGGTAAAGACAGGATAGAAAAAAGGGTCGCGTCCATGGGGAGCAGCATTAAAATTGAAAAACTCACCATTGCCACTTACGAAAAACAAGGCCGCATTGACTCCACTTACGACGAGACTATCGATAAGATTCGCCTCCTCTACCAGAAGAAGCTTAAAGACATCATTCAAGAGCTCGAAAGAAAGGGCCAACTCACTGCTGCTAAACAAGCGGTGACATCTCTCAAAGTATCTTCAGCAGGCACCCAAGCCTTTGTCGAGAGCTTAAACTAGCATGTTTTTCTCTACTTTCCGACGGCTCCCTCGCGTCAAACACTTGCTTCAAATTGCCGGTTGAGACAACTCACCCACGAATCGGCGTTTCCAATCTCGCGAAAGTAGGATAATGTCTGCTTCTCAAGCTAACACATCCCCCCCCGCTAATCTCACCTGGGCATAGAGGATGTCTCAAGGAGACAAACCACCCACACCCGAAGAACTCAACCCCTTTTTTCCCAGCCTTCGAAGTCACGGACTTCATCGCTCAAGGTGGAATGGGTGCAGTTTTTAGAGCCACGCAAATCTCACTTGATAGGCCAATGGCTATCAAGATTTTACCCTACGAAATGGGGCTAGACCCAGAGTTTAGTTCCAGCTTCGAGACCGAGGCCAAAGCGATGGCTATGCTCAATCACCCGAACCTCGTTAAGGTATTCGATTTCGGCAACATTGAGGGAATGCTCTACATTGTGATGGAGTTAGCCCCAGGTCGCTCACTCTACGATTTAATTCACGGAAAAAGTGTCGAAATGAGTGAGGCTAGCCGTCTTATATCAGACATGTGCCGAGGACTAGAACATGCGCACGATGCTGGACTTATCCATCGTGACATAAAACCTGCTAACGTCCTTATTGATGACTCTGCTCACCCAAAGATTGTCGACTTTGGCTTGGCTCGGCCTCTCAGCAACACCCACGATGGTGGGACGATCTACGGAACAAAAGGCTATACAGCGCCAGAAGTCCTCACTGATCCAAACAACATCGACCAGCGGGCTGATATTTTCTCCGTAGGAGCCATGCTCTATGAGCTGCTCACGGGCCAGATGCCACCCCATCCGTATATCCCCTGCATCTTCCCTCAGTGATTCAGATCCAGCGTTCGATACTATTATCCTCAAAGCAATTCACCCTCAAAGGAGTTTACGCTACCCCAACGTTGGAGAAATGGCTGAAGAGCTCGATGAACTTGCAGCCCGACTTGAACAAGTCGCCAACCAGCCACTCGCGGCTCCAGTTGCGGCACCCGCCACCAGCTCGCGTCCTCACACTAGAATCCAGGTAAAACAGCCGTCCTCAGCGCCAAGCATCGCGATTGTGATCATTGCTCTCATCATCCTTGTAGCTGCTGGCATTGCCTTTGTGCTGAATCACTCGTCCAACGAGAAAGAAAACCTCGCTCAAGCTAAACTCCAACTACAACATAAAGCTCAGGCCAAAGAAACTGAATTGCGTAAAGCTGCCGATCTCAAAGCAGCTAAAGTCAAACAAGAACAAGACCGACTAGCCAAACATCGCGCGGAGATGAAGCGCCAACAACTGATCTTGCAGGACAATCGCAAACTTTCAGAAGAAGAAGACAGAATCGCAGCACGAGCAAAAGCTCGAGAGTTCAAACGAGAGGGAGCAGGCCAAACGAGAAAAGAGAGCCCAGGCTGCGAAAAAAGCCGCAGCGCTTGCGGCGGCACAAGCGATCCCAGAGTTCGACCACCTCTCCTTCATCAATAAAATACGTAAGCTGATCTCCGACAACACCGATGAGTCTATTTCTGATTACGATGCTAGCCTCGCTAAAAATGCAGACCGGTATATCCGTTACGCTAAGCGTGTGATCCGTAAGCTAGACTCAGAGGAAAGACCGACCGCAGAGCTCGAAGCTAAACCCTACTACAAGAAAATCCTCACTGAGGGGCGCATCCCGAAAAAAATCGGAAAAACACTTTATTTCCTCGAAGAGGCACACTCAGATCACATCCTAAAGCAGAACACAATCGATCTTGAGTACGCTCCCGATCTCGAAGTCTGGCGTGAAGTCTACATTTCTAACTGCCAAGCTAGATGTGAAAAGTTAGATACTGAAGCTCACTCCGAATCCATCCTTTACCTCACCAAAGAGATCGAACTCGTGAAACAAGAATGGCAGAGAATCCTCCTCATCGCAAAAGCTCGTGTAGTCGAGGAACCTCAAATCGAAAGAGACGAACCCAAAAAAAAGCGAAAACTGAGAAGAAGGGTACCAGACGCTAGAATAGATTTCTAAGGACATCTAATTATTTATCGAGTACTGTGTGAGTAACACCTCACATTACTCGATTCTTTTATCTATGACGCGCCTCCTTTTCCCACTCATCATTCTGCTTTCAGCCGTCCTCTCTTTTGGCTATGGCCAACACAGCAAGCACACCCCCTATGCTCTCAAAGATGGTGACATCGTCTTTCAAAGCGGCCACCGAGGACAAGCCAATGCCATCAAAGCCGCGACTGACTCAGAATGGACCCATGTGGGTGTGGTTTTCAAGCGCGAGAACCAATGGTGGGTGCTCGAGGCCGTTCAACCTGTAAAATACACCAAATTAGAGGACTTCATCAAACGAGCCCCAAAGAGCTTTCACGCTCGCCGCCTAAAAGACTCTTCCGCTATCACCCCTGAATGCCTCGCATTGGCTCACACATGGGGAGCACAACAACTCAACAAAAACTACGACCTCAAATTCCTCTGGGATGATGAGAAACTCTATTGCTCTGAGTTGGTCTGGAAAATTTACAAGCACGCCGCCGACATCGAGCTCTGCGAACCTCGAGCTATGGAGTCCTATAATCTCTCCGACCCCGACGTCGCGGCCCTTGTTAAAAAGCGCTTTGGCAGCATCGACAATTTACCTAAAAATTCCCCCACTGTCGCTCCCTCTGACCTAGCTGATTCACCTTTGCTCATCGAAGTTCCTAGGAAATGACGCGGATCATTGATTCCCGATTTGCCACGCTCCAGATCACGGCTAGACTGCTGCCGTGCCAGAGAACATTCCAGCGATCCAAATTCGAGGTGCCCGCCAGCATAACCTGAAAAACCTCGATCTCGACATCCCTAAAAACCAGTTCACGGTCATCACTGGCCCCTCTGGATCCGGCAAGTCGTCACTCGCATTTCATACCCTCTACGCCGAGGGCCAACGCCGATACGTCGAGACATTCTCGCCCTACGTCCGCCAATTCCTCGACCGGATGGACAAACCCGCGGTCGATCGTATCGACAACATCCCGCCGGCAATTGCAATCGAGCAAAAAAACTCTATTCGCTCCACCCGCTCCACCGTCGGCACCCTCACCGAGCTCAATGACTATCTCAAAGTCATCTATCCAAAGCTAGCCAGAGCATTTGATCCAAATACTGGAGAAGAAATCAAGCCAGACTCGCCTAGTTCAATCGTAGATTGGACATACTCCCAACATGCCGGCAAGAACATCCTCGTACTCTTTCCCATCACCATTTCTGAAAACGCCACCACTGCCGAAGTCTTCAACTTTCTCAACCAGCAAGGCTACCTCAGAGTTCTCAAAGGTGAAGAAATCTTGCGCACGGATGACACGGATGACAGCAATCCATGGGGCGAAGCATCGGCCGTTATTATTCAAGATCGCATAAAACTAACAAAAGCTAACAAGACTCGACTCCACGAAGCGCTGGAAGCCGCACTCAACTTTGGCAAAGGCCATTGCTCGATCCAATTTCAAAATTCAAATAAAGAATCTCAAATCCGCGGGTTCAGCACGGAATGGCACAACCCAAACACCGGTTTCACACTCCGCCCCCCCACTGCCTCGCTGTTCTCATTCAACTCCCCACTGGGAGCCTGCCCAGAGTGCCGAGGCTTCGGCCGAATCATCGGAATCGACCTTCAAAAATCTGTCCAAGACCCCACTCTCACGATCAAAGAAGGAGTCATCAAACCCTTTCAAGGTGAACGCGGAGCTGAGTGCAAAGACGACCTCATTCGCTGCGCACGCGTCCAAGGCATCGACACTAACACCCCCTGGCACCTCTTGCCTAAAAAGGATCAAGAATGGGTGCTCAAAGGCGAAAAAGGCAATGCCGACAAACTCTGGAAAGCGGGTAAATGGTATGGAGTTCGCGGCTTCTTTGACTGGATGGAAACCAAGGCGTACAAAATGCACGTCCGCGTCTTCCTCTCCCGCTACCGCGCCTACACCGAGTGTCCAGCGTGCAATGCCACCCGCCTCAAGCCAGAAGCTCTCTGCTTCAAGATCGAAGGTAAATCCCTCCCCGACCTCTGGCACATCCCACTGACAGATCTCAATGATTGGTTCCACAATCTCAAATCAGAAATCAAAAACCAGGAATCGAGTTCACTGAAGCACGCGATGAGTGAAATCCAAGCGCGCTTGTCCTACCTCAATGAAGTCGGCTTAGGCTACCTCACCCTCGACCGCCCAGCCCGCAATCTATCAGGTGGCGAGATCGAACGCGTCAACCTAACAACCTGCCTCGGAGCAGCCCTCACCAACACGCTCTTTGTTCTGGATGAACCTACCGTTGGCCTCCACGCCCGCGACGTCAACCGCCTCATCTCCATCATGCACAACCTGCGTGACAAAGGAAATACCGTCGTCGTCGTCGAGCACGAAGAGGCTGTCATGCGCCAAGCTGACAACCTCATCGATATAGGCCCAGCTGCTGGTGAACATGGAGGAAACATCACCTTCCACGGTCCTCTCCATGACATCCAACAATCAGCAATCAACAATCCGCAATCGATTACCCTCCCTTACCTTACTGGCGAGAAATCAATCAAGCCTCCCGCAAAGCGACGGAAGTCACGCAAGAAGCTCAGCTTCACAGGTGCCTACAAGCACAACATTGACAACCAGAACATCGCGCTCCCCATCGGCACATTCATTTGCCTAACAGGGGTGTCAGGCTCCGGTAAATCGACCATGGCCAATGATGTGATCCACCGCAACCTGCAGAAGGCCTTCCTCCACACCACCGATGAAGACCCAGCGTTCATCAAATCGATCAAAGGCATCGACCATATCTCCGGTGTCGAGCGTGTGGACCAGTCTGCTCTCACCAAAACACCCCGCTCCACCCCAGCCGTCTATGCTGGAGCATTCGATGCGATCCGCGAACTTTTTGCTCTCACCGATGAAGCTGATGCGCAAAACCTCAAAGCCGGCTATTTCTCCTTTAACTCTGGCGCTGGCCGATGTGAGCGCTGCTGGGGAAATGGCTTTGAAAAGGTAGAAATGCAGTTTCTCAGCGACCTCTACATCACCTGTCCAGAATGCGAAGGCACACGCTACAACTCTGCAGCTCTTGAAATCAAACTGAGAGGTAAATCCGTCGCTGACGTACTCGCCCTCACCATCACCGAAGCCCTCGAATTCTTTAAAATTCCAGAGGGTGAGAAGAAGTCTAAGACTCTCACTCTTAAATCTAAAATCCACCGAACTCTCAAGCCGCTCCTCGACGTCGGCCTTGGCTACCTCAGACTCGGACAACCACTCAATACCCTCTCTGGTGGCGAGTCCCAGCGCATCAAGCTCTGCCAACTTCTCTCGAAAACTAAAAAAGTCACCGAAAATGGCCAACTCCTCATCCTGGACGAACCCACCACTGGACTCCACTTTATCGACATTGAAAAACTCCTTAAAGTTTTCCAATCCCTCGTCAATGCTGGCCACACGCTGCTGGTGATCGAACACAACCTCGACGTCATTCGCTCCGCCGATCACCTCATCGAAATCGGACCGGGCGCAGGAACTGCCGGTGGCCAAGTCGTCTTCCATGGCTCGCCAGAAGAAATACTAACAACTGACACCGAGACGGCCAAAGCACTCATCAACGATCAATCGCCATTTGCAATTGACTCCACTTCACACTCATCACTCAGCACTCCTCACTCAAACTCCATCCAGATTTCTGAGCCCGCGAGCACAACCTCAAAAACTTCGATCTCACCATCCCGCGCGATGAACTCGTCGTCGTCACCGGCCTCTCAGGATCAGGAAAATCCACGCTAGCATTCGACATCATTTTTGCTGAAGGCCAACGACGTTTCCTCGACTCCATGTCGCCCTACGCGCGCCAGTTCGCAGGTCAGTTAGAGAAGCCCGACATCGATAAAATCGAAGGCCTGCCTCCGACTGTGGCCATCGAGCAACGCGTCTCCCGCGGCGGTGGAAAATCAACAGTCGGCACAGTCACCGAGATCTTCCACTTCCTCCGCCTACTCTATGCCAAGCTCGGCACCCAACATTGCCCAGAGTCCGGCGAAGCCGTGGTCTCACAAACCCAAGACGCAATTGCTAAGCAACTTAAAGCCGCTTTCAAAACCAAGTCTCGCAGCCTCCTGCTCGCACCACTCATTCGCGGGCGTAAAGGCTACCATACCGACGTCGCTGCGACCGCTGGGCGCAAAGGAATTGAGCTTCTCCTAGTCGATGGGAAACTCATCGCTACAGAAGAATTTACTGCCCTTGCCCGCTACAAAGAACACGATATCTTTGCGGTCATTTGCGATAATAAAACACCTAATGCCGACCAACTCACCCAGGCTCTCAGCTTAGGAAAAGGGCAATGCTCGGTTGCAAAAGAACTAACCACTGGCAACTGGCAACTCACTACCTACTCCACCGCCCGCGTCTCCCCAGTCACTGGCATCTCATTCCCAGAGCTCGACCCCCACCACTTCTCATTCAACTCATCTCGCGGATGGTGCACAGACTGCCGCGGCTATGGCTCTATCACCCAATCCATCGGCAAGAAAAAGAAGAAACGCAAAGCTAAGCCGAACGAATTCAACTCCGAGGCTGAAGCCGAAATCGCCGAAGAACTCAGTCATTCTTCCCAGCCTGATGAAGACACTATCCGCATCACTTGCCCTGAATGCCAGGGCGATCGAGTCAACCACAATGCCCGCTTCGTTTTCATCAATGACAACAACATCGCCCACATATCCAGACACTCGGTCACTGATGCTGCTGAGATGTTAGAACAATGGGAATTCATAGGCCGCGACAAACTCATAGCCCGTGACATCCTCCCAGAAATCATCCAACGCCTTCGTTTCCTAGAGAAAGTCGGCCTCAACTACCTTTCACTCGATCGCTCAGCCGACACGCTTTCCGGCGGTGAATCCCAGCGCATCAGACTCGCAGCCCAGCTAGGATCAAACCTCACTGGAGTCCTTTACGTGTTAGACGAGCCAACCATTGGACTCCACCCCCGCGACAACCAGCAACTACTCGACACCCTCGAGGCTCTCCGCGCTCGTGGCAACTCCTTGCTCGTTGTCGAGCACGATGAAGAAACCATGCGTCGCGCCACCCAACTCATCGACCTCGGGCCCGGAGCTGGCGTCCTAGGAGGAAATGTCGTGGCAAATACCACGGGCAAGAAATCACAGCTCAAAAAGACACTCAAGGAGTTCCCGGATTCCCCCACCTTGCTCTCCTTCGCCGCTCCACTACAGCACCCGTTGTTAGGCAAGCGCCGTAGTATTCCCAAAATTGCGGAGAAAAACGCCTGGCTCAAACTGGCAGGCTGTTGCCACAACAACCTCAAGGACATTGACGTCCGTATCCCGCTAGAGCGTCTCACCACTATCTCAGGAGTCTCAGGTTGCGGCAAATCCTCGCTCATGCGCGGCACCCTCCCCCACGCCATCAAGAAATCCACGACCCAAACAAAAGACACCTCTAACTACTTTTCCAAAGCCACTGGATTCGATAATCTAAAATATTGCTATGAAGTCGATCAATCGCCTATCGGCAAAACCTCACGTTCTTGCCCTGCTACCTACGTCAAAGTTCTCGATGACATCCGCAAGCTTTTCGCGGTAGTCCCAGAAGCCCGCATGCGTGGCTACACTGCCTCGCGTTTCAGCTTCAACAATGCCGAGGGCCAGTGCCCAGAATGCAAGGGCAATGGACGGATCAAACTGGAAATGGACTTCCTCCCCACCACTTGGGTCCCATGCCACGCCTGCTCAGAAAAACGCTACAACCATGCCACTCTAGAAATTCTCTACAACGGGAAATCGATTGGTGACGTTTTAAAAATGAACATCTCGACTGCCGCCGAGTTCTTTAAAAACCACACCAAACTCCACCGCACGCTCTCGTTGTTAGACCAAACGGGTCTCGGCTACCTTAATCTAGGTCAACCCTCGCCAAGCCTCTCTGGAGGTGAAGCCCAGCGACTCAAACTCGTTGCCGAGCTCACCAAGGGACGCAAGTCGATCCGCAACATGACGAGGCAACATACCAACCTCTATCTGATAGAAGAACCCACCATAGGACTCCACCAGGAAGACGTGCGAAAGCTCATCGAGGTCCTCCATCGCCTCGTCGACGAAGGCCACACGGTAGTGGTCATCGAACACCATACCGCCATCATGGCAGAAGCCGACTACCTCATCGATATGGGACCAGAAGCTGGCGACCATGGCGGCACCATCGTCGCCCAAGGAACACCAGAGCGCGTTGCTAAAAATAAAAACTCCCGCACCGCCCCCTTCCTAGCCGATGCCCTCGCAGCGCACTAGAAATCATCAATCACCACTCAGCTGCGCTTTAGCCTCAGGAGTCATATATTGCGCACCAGCATCATCGAGAGCTGCCTTCATCTTTCCTAACAGGGTTTTAGCCTTAGCTGGATCCTTGGCGGCTAGGTTATCTGACTCGTATGGATCAATTACGAGATTGAACAACTCGATACGTTTGCCCTCAGGCTTGTCGTAGTGGTAAATCACCTTCCAGTCACCATCGCGATAGACAGTAAAATTGCTGCTCCGGTGTTTGTGAGGAAAATGCATAAGGAAGGTCTGCTGTTTCTCACCGCTATGATTTTTCAAGTACCCAGATAGATCGATTCCATCTACCACATGGTTCGCAGGGATCTTGACTCCAGCCGCCGACAGAGCTGTCGGCATGATGTCACAAATGCTGCCAAAATCAGCCGTCACCACTCCCGGATTGATAGGAAATTGCTTTTGCAGTTGAGAACTCGCACTTGGTTTTGCCCAGCTAACAATAAAGGGCACGCGCATGCCTCCTTCGTAATGGGTTGCCTTTTTACCTCTCAATGGAGCGGATGAAGCCACTGCGTGCGTCCCACCCAAAGGGGCATCGGAACCATTGTCCCCAACAAAAATCACCAGGGTATTCTCAGCTTCACCAATCTTGTTGAGATGCGCTAGGATGTCCTGTAGAGATTTATCCATCCCTTCAACTAGAGTCGCATAGGCTTGTGCCTTTGCTGATTTTCCTGAGTCCCTATAATTATCAGAAAATCTTGGGTCTGAATGGAAAGGTGCATGCAGTGCATAATGGCTCATCTCGACAAAAAATGGCTTCTTCGCAGCATGGACTTTATCGATAGCTTTATTCACCTCGAGCGTGAGCGCTTCTGTCAAAAATGTTTTAGTCCCGTGGTACTGTTCCAAATGAAGCACTGGGTGTGTACCACCCTTGCCGTAATTTTTTTCACCATAATAACTTCCTGGCTTACCAATCGCTGACCCAGCGATGTTGACATCAAACCCGAGGTTCGTCGGGTCAACTCCCTCAGATTCGAAAGGTCCTAGGTGCGCTTTGCCGCAGAAAACCGTCCCGTAGCCTGCATCACGTAAAAGCCCGGGAAGAGTCACATCTCCTGGCTTCAACCCCTTCCAATTCCAGTCTGCTGGCCCTGCATTTTTCTTATACGGATTGATCCACTGCGTCACATGGTGGCGTGCAGAATTTTGACCATTGAGAATACTCACTCTCGATGGTGAACACACGCTGTTGGCATAAAAGGAAGAGAACACCACGCCAGAGTTAGCTAAACTCTCCATCGCAGGCGTTCGGTAAAATGTATTCAATGCCGTCTTTACCAGCTTGCCATTCTTGTCCGCCAAAAAGGGCTGCGAGGTATCCATCAACCCCATGTCATCGACAAGGAATAACAATATGTTAGGACGCTCAGATGCCGTCGCTGCTCCAGCCGTTAGTAAAGCACCTACCGCGGCATGTGCCGCAAGAGTCCATAATCTAGGTCGCATCAATCTCATACTCATACATACTCCATCCAAATAGAATTTCTTACTGGGAGCTTGCTACCCTAGCCATTCAACGTTTTAGCTATCTTTGCATCGATCACAAAATTCTGACTACCAAAGGGCTCCACAGCGCCCCCCTCATTCACCTGATACTCAAATATTTTGATCGGTTTGGTTCCCGGTACAGTAGACATCAGGTACACTCGGATGCTGAGCGCCTCTTTGCCTGTGCTTCCCTCCAGGCTCTTGGTAGCAAATTGCACTTCATTGAGGCCGTCCCTACCTCCACCAATCACCACCTCAGATGCCTTGGTGTCTTGAAAACGATGGTCAGAGATTTTGTTCACCTTCATCTTCACCTCACGACCTGGACAAAAGACGTACACCTTCGCTATGTACTTGGCTGGATTTACCGCGATAGGCATTTGCGGTGGCACACCTGACGCTTGAAAGTCCTTTTGCTCGACATACGTGAGGTCGCCCTCCTTGAGCTGCTTGCGCACCTTTGGTAATGCCAGGAGATTGATAAAGTCTGCCGTGTCGTACTTCCAGACTCCGCCCTCATTGACAAAGTGCAAGAGTAACAAATTCTCTGCTGGGTCCCCGCCGACATTGAAATTCACTTTACCAAAGTACACCGAAGTCGCCGTCGCCCCTTTTTTATGGGCACTCAAACTTTTCAAGTTTTCCACCGATGGTGGGGCCGCTGGCAGCTGAAACACTGCTTTAGGAAAAGGTCTGCGCTCAGAATAGATCCGGTTGCGGATCGTAAGCTGCCGATTCTTCGAAGTCGTCGCCGCCCAGCTCCGGACATCTTGATTGACCATTGCGCTGCGCCATTTCCCATAAACCCCACTCAACTGACTCTGAAGCTGAGGGTTATTACCCTGAGCACTCACTCCAGAAACACTCAAAATCAGTAATAGTGCGCCTAACATTAAAAAAAATCTCTTTTGGATCATGCAAAGCATTGCACAATAAACTAGCTCAGAGGTAAAACCTAAACCTCTACTAAAAACCAATCCATGGATTCCTCCGATAAAACCGTCTCCCCCATCGCCGTTATCCGCGATGAAGAACTCCTCAAGGACGCAGAATCTATCGTGTACAAGCGCACTGAGCAAGGCGAGCTAACGCTCCATTGCTTCTACCCAGAAGGACATAGTGAAAACGACAGACGCAGCGCTATCATCCTATTCCACGGAGGAAAATGGGACCAGTCCATGGTCACTCAGTTTGTCCCCCAAGCCCTCAACTTCGTCGCCCTTGGCGCGGTAGGAATCGTCACGGAATACCGCACCTCATCCGTCCACTCCACCACGCCTCTCGAATCCATTAGCGATGCTCAGACAGCCATCCTCTGGATTCGTAAAAATAATCGTTACCTCGGGGTCGACCCGAAAAAATAATTGCTGGTGGCTCAGGCTCTGGAGCCCACCTCGCCCTCTGTGCCGCCATGCATAAGAAAGTCGAGCACAACGGCTTTTTCTCAGGCGCCCCCAATGCACTCATCCTCTGGAGTGCCATCTTCGACACCACCAAACGTGGTATTGGCATGGAGAACTTCAGCCACAAGCGCGACGCGCGACGCACGAGCCCTAGCAAAAACATCCGCCGCAAGCTTCCACCCATGCTCTTTTTCCACGGCAACGAAGATCCTATTGTTCCTGTCGCGAGTGTTGAAAAATTCGCCCAGCGCCTCAGTAGTAAACGCAACGTCGCGCGCTTCGTTCCCTTCAACCGCGCGACCCATTCTTTCTTCAACTTCAATGTCAACCAACACTACTTCGTGCAAACTCTCGAGTCTGCCGAAGGATTTTTGATAGATCAAGGATTCCTTGATCCCACCTCAAGCGAGGTTATTGGATAAGCTCAAATCGGCGTGTTTCTAGGTTCTTCCAGACCTCACCAGCACGGAAAACCTGGCCGTGCATTGCCAGATACACTCCAGCTGGCATTGATTGCACTGCTCCTAGTGCCGTTCCGACATTGAATACAGCATCGGTTTCGCGGAAACGCGATGGAGCTAGAGCCCCAGTCAGCACAATCGTTTTCCCTTCAACTCCAATAAGGAATTCAGCAGTCGCACACATCGTGTCCGTGCCATGGGTGATCACAATTTGTGATTCTTTAGCCTCCTCACATCTTTTACGGATCAACTCTCTATCAGCCTCTGTGACCTCTAGACTATCCTTTTTCATGAGCGAATCACAGTGATAGGGTAGAGTAAACCCCACCTCTTTAAAAATATGCGGAACTGTTGGTTCGCCGATTTCATACTGAGATAGAGCATCGAAATAGATTTTATCTATCGTGCCTCCTGTAGTTAACACCAACATAATTTCGGATGTAGTTTGTTCAGCCTACAACGCCTGAGCTAACCAAGTTGCCACTTGATTGAGCTGAGAAATTTCCTCTGAAGAAAAGTCGTAAGGCTCCTGTAGGCCTATGCCAAATGTTCCTTTGAGTTCGTCCCCCTTGAGCATTGGAACCGCAATGGAGCCGGCTACTTTGGTCCTCTTAGCGTCCGGTCGCGCCACCCCTGAAGTATCCGTCTGAAGGTTGCACATCTCTACAGCTTCACGCTTCTCAGCGGCAGCTCCAGCGATCCCTTTCCCGATAGGTATCAAATTCACCTTATCCAGTAAGAACTCTGGGATCCCTTGCTGCGCCACAAGCTCTAGCAATTCAGTTTCCGTATTTAAACTGTGAATCGTCCCCGTGCTAAAAGAAAACGCCTCAAGTACGACGTCAAGGATCGCCTGATAGGCGCCTTCGGTAGAAAGATCTGCGGGATGGGCAATAAGTTTTTCAATCACTTTAGTATTCATATTAATTGTTACGCTCTAGACTAGGTAATTCTTACTCCAAATCCCTTCTCCAGATCAAGCTTGGTTCTCCCCTATATTTCTCTGTTCAAGTTGCGACAAGAACACCGAAATACGGCACACTTTTATTTCCTGCCTTTCTCCCTAAATCCTGCGCAAACATAGCCATGCGCGTGCCATTCTGCTCTGTCCCCCTATACATCACACCCCTATACATCAAAAAAATCCTACCCTATCAACTGGCCGATTTTTGGAAGTACCAATCCTCCTAACTTTGGATACCAATGCCCTGGAAGAAAATGAGGCTATTTGAAAGTGCTGCAAGATTGTTGGTTATCTTTGGTAGATTGGAAGAAGTTGCAGGGAGGGAGTGAGTGCAATGATTGCCAGAGAAGTTGAGTAAGCCGATCCGTAATGTGAGGCTGATCCAATATTTGGCCAAAGCCCAGAGGAACTTTGTTTGGGTAGGAGGTAACGATAGCACTCTTTCATGCATCGAGCCCAAAGAGCACCACCCATTTGAAATGAAGCCTGCGTCACGTAGTAACAAGTGTAGTAAGGGTAGTATTTCCCATCGTATGCGAGAAAAGATCGGCGGTAATCGGCACTAAATCTGCTAAGATAAAGACATGATTTTTTGAGAGCTGGATGGTTATGTTTTCCAGCAAGTGCAACACAAAGAGTACCAGCAGCGGTCATCACGAAGGAACTTGGTGTCGTGCCGATATACCGAAAGCCTCCATTGGAGTGCTGGTTTCCAATGACGTAGTGGGCGATGCGGTTCATGACCTTTTCCGGGACGTCAAACCCGGCATTACGAATCGAGCGCAGTGAAGCTGCATACCAACCAGTGACCGAGATATCGCTTTCGGTGTGATCGGTCCAGGGACGAGTGTAGCGGAATCCGCCATCATCTTGGGCAGTGCTTTTTCTGATGTCCCAGAGTTGCAGTGTACACTTGAGGCCATTCGTGATGCCTTGTCTGATTCGGAAAGCTCGTTGAGGCTCGGTTAGTCCGTAGACTTCCCCAAGCATTAGCATACAAATAGCGTGGCAATAGGTCTTTGAGGCACCACCTTGACCATAAAAGTCACCTCCTTGAGGTTTGGTGTTGATCAAAGGGTAGTTAATCTCCTGTTCCGCAAAAAGTCCGCTTTTCTTTTGGACGGCAAGGACGTAGTTTAACGCTTTGTCGAGTTGTTTACCGTAGGGTCCCTCGCCAGGTTTATGACCTCGAGAAAGAAATGCCATGATAGCAAAGGAGGTGATGGCTGGCTTGGCGTGGCCGACTGTACGGAAGCTCCCATCTTTCAATTGGAGCATCGCGAGAGCTTTCAGTCCTTTGTCCACACTGTAGGTCAGACTTTTAATTTCCTTGTCGGAGAGAGCTTGAGGAAGTGGATCAGAAGGAGCAATCAGGGAGAGAGGAGCCTTTTTAGTCTGGCCAAAACAGGAGCTCAGAGAGCAGATAAGCAGAGTGAGATAGATGAGAGTTTTCATGAATGTTCTTTATTGCTCTTTGTTGGCTTCGGCAACTTCACGGAAGTATTGCTGGATGGCTTCACGATATTCCTCGGGAATATCCGACTCAATATCTTGAGTCAAACTTTGTCTGAGTTCGCTCGCGAGCTTGTTCCAGGTCACTTGCCCATCGAATGACTGCGTCTGACGATTTTTCCAGGGAACAGCGACTTGTTTGTTGAGGCGTTCGGCGATGTTTTGACCTTTTTGGCTGGCCATTTGTTGCGCTTTAGCGGCAGCACGCTGAGCCTTTTTAGCCTGCTGTTTTTGCTTTGCACTGGCTTGCTGCATCTGGCGGCGCTTCTTTTCCATTTCCTTCTTTTTCTTTTCAGAAGTCTTCTCCCAATCCTGCTTCATCTTCAGATTTCTAGTTGTACCAAGGCCGAGACCCATCTTTTTTTCGTCTGACTGTCGGGCTTCTTTCTCAAGAGCTGCCAGAGCTTTTCTGAGGGCTTCTTCTATTTGCTCTTCGCTAGGGTCTTTTACTGGTTCGGCACCTTCTGGTGGAGACGGTAGTTCAAGTTTGTTCTTAGCTTTGACAAATTCGACGACCGCAAAGTCGAGTAGTTTGACTCCTTTTTTTAACAACTCTGCAGCTTTTTGCTGGTGAGGGATTGCATTTTTCAGCCCAGGACCTTGCAGGTGATCCACTACTTTTTTCTGCGTGGAGAGGAGATCTATTTCCATGATTTGACTGAGTTCTTCAATCGCTTCATCTCCTTTTTCAGAAACGCCACTCAACGAAGAAAGTTCGCCTGAAAGACCGAAAACGGCATCCGCAGTTTCGGCATTTAGTTCCTTTTGCAGTTGAGTAATGAATGCCTGGTAGTTTTTCTCTTCCAGATGGTTTAGGAGAGAGATGTTCGACTTTATCGACGGCAGCATGGCTTGATGATCTTTTAGTCGGATATCGGTGAAATCTGGATCAAGATTTTCAATTTTGCCATCCGAAAGGAGAGTCTTTGCTCGTTCACGATTTTTTTCGAGCTGTCCAAAAAGGCTCCTGATTCCCTCGATTTGATCGGCTGGTGTTTCAGCCATCTTTGCGGCGATATTCGAAATATCGGAGAAGGCCTTTGTTAGTTTTGCACGCTGTTCCTCAGAAGCGCCTTTAGGAATCCAAATTTGAGCATTCCCCATAGCATTTGTAGTTTGGCTAGAGAAATCCAAGAAACGTCCTTGTAAAATGATTTGGAGTTTCCATGGAAGAGCTTCTCCTTTACCAGACAATTCATGGGTGAATTTGGCGAGCAACAATTGCCGATTCCTTAGTCTTGAAAACTCCTCCCTATAAATGCCTCCGTTTTGTTGTCCGGAGGTGAGCATTTTCACACGCAGTTCAGGGTTCTCTTGCAGGAGCTTACTTAACCGCTTGAGGACTTCTCTTTTAAGTTTGAGTGAGGCAATGAGGCTTTGAACGTTTTGATCTGACAGCTCAGCACGGAGCGTCGGGTAGGGGTTGCCCGGTCATGTGCCACCTGGTGGCATGTCTTCGATTGTGAGGGTATGCATTTTTTTGAACTTATGGGTTAGGTCGCAATCTCCTCCATCTTTATCATCGATTCAAACTGGGATTCTGTTTTCTTTAGTAACGCGATGACCCAACGGAGTCGCTCATCGATTGAATCGAGTTTCTCTTTAATTAAGTCCGGCTTCGGATTATTCAGAGCCTCTTCCATTGCCTTGATCGCGGGAAGGAATCCATTCTCCACCATGGCCTTCGATTGCAGTCCGAAGAATGAGTATGGAGTGTCTGCGCTCAACTTTCTGAGCTGCTCTGCGCGGTTCACACCGTTTTTAAGAATCACGATCAACTTGGGAGAAACTTCGCGAGATGCCTTTTTCAAGCCCTCACCAGTGCGAGCCACATTTTTTTCTTTTAATGCATCATTAAAGCAAATTTTCGCGGTAAGCTGACGACCTTTTTGTGCGTTCTTTAATATCTCATCGAGGACTTCTTGAATTGCGATTTGCTTCTTTTTTAGACCGTCACCAGCGAGAAAGTGCTGTGCATATTCGTCTACGACTACTTCTGCAGGTTTGGATTTTGAGGGGGGCTGATTCTGGGTTATATCAAGTTTTCGCTTCTTAACCTGTTTTTCTGCGGGAGGAATGGCGGAAGGTCGATTATTCTCGTTACGGCTCTTTTCTTGTGCTTTGCCGATAGCATTTATTGCCTTGTCGATTTGTTCTTCGGCTTGTTGAAGTTGAGATGCTGAATTACTAGAACCAGTCGCTTGTTCAATAGATTGTTTGGTTTTGGCAATTGCCTGCGAGACGTCGTCTTTGACAGGGTCTGAGTCAAGCTCTTGGGCCATTTTCTGAAGATCATCGACTCGGTCGGAAAGATCCTCAAAGTTCTTGCGCTGTAGCCCCTGTAGCGCTTGTTGTCCTTGCTGTCCCGAAATTTTCTGTCGGATTGAATTAGCCTGCTGCTTTGCTGCCGACAATGCTGATCGAAGTTGTTTTAACTGTGACTGTTGACTAAGCTGATTTCCTATTTTTTGAACTGCTTTCTTTACTTCCTGATCTAGACGGTTAAGTGCGGTTTGTGCCCCTCTAATATTATTTCCGATTTCGCGTAGTTTGCCTGAAGAGACATTAGAGGACTTGCTATTACCAAGGCTTTTCTGTGCCTTAGCAATTCCAGTTTTCACGTCTTTCCACTGAGATTGGGCTCCTTCAGCCAGCGAATTAGCTGACTGATTTGCCTTCTCGAGGTGCCGGCGCGTTTTTGCCGTAGCGCCCGTTGTTGACGAGTCATCTTTTGCGGCTTGACTTCGCTGACCATTTTTTTGTGAAGACTTGAAGTCTCCATTCTGACCTTGTTTCTGTTGTGTATCTTTAATCTGAGCTTTGATGGCCTCTTTGTTAGATGACTCAGCATTGGTCAGTTGATTTTTAAGATCTCCTATCTTTGTAATCGCTTGCTGAAGTTCTGCTTTTTGTTGCTTGAGCTGTTGAATGGCAGAGTTCTCTTGGTCGGCCTTATTTTTGGCGATTTCCCCTTCAAGTTGGCGCCTCATTTCATCAAGTGCTTTACGTGCCTTATCGATTTCAGCTTCGCTGGCTTTGAGATCGCTTGTTGGATCTTGTGCTGTCTTTGAGTCCTCGAGTTTTTGATCTGCTTTATCAATCCCATTCTTCAGGTCTAGCGACTCCCTAGTGTTGTTATCTTGAAGCTGGTCGGCGTGTTTTCTTGCCTGGCTCAGATGCTCCTGAGTCTCTTGAGTAAGCTGCTTTTGATTTCCCCTGTTAGGTTTGAATTCTCCATTTGACAGCGCCTTTTCGTTTACCTCTTTGGCATTTCTGAGTTTTTCCTCAAGCTGCTTTATTTGGGCTAAATCTCGTTGGAGATCTCGTCTTTCCCCTTCCAGTTCATCTTGAGAGAGCGGTTGCGATGCCTGGAATGAAGCGGCCCCTCTTGAGTCAGTCACTTCGACTATATAAGTGAGCTTTGAGCCTTTTTTGATCGGTAGTTTACTGAGATCAAGAGATACAGAGGATTCCAGCTTCTTTGTTCCTTTTTGATAGGCAAGGTCGATTGGAAAGCTGAAGCTTTCTTTTGTTCCGTCTGGATTTGTGACCTCTGCTACTAACTGAGCGGCTTCGACTCCGTAGTCGTCAGTTGCTTGAAACTTAACATCAAGTTTTTCGTCGGCCTTCATCGCAAAAGTCTCCGTTTCTTTGAGAAGACGGACTTTGGGTGCTTTGTCGGCGAGTGAGATCAAGCTGATCTTAAATTTTGAGCTGAGATTGCCGACTTTTGAAGTCATCTTGAGATCAGCGTGGATAGTGTCAGCGAGACTCAGATTGTGGATGTAGGTTTTTCTTGCGCTACGAGTCAGGAATTCCTGAATTACTTTGCGGTCTATGCGCTTGTCGAAGGTAGCTTGAAGAATCTCTTGGTCCACTTTGATTTTAAAATCAACTTGGCTTCCTTGAGGTATTTTGAGTTGGCGGGGAAGCTTTGTCAGAGTCCATGGCGCAAGCTTTGTGTATGCTGGGGGGGAGATCTTGATCTGAGCACTGACAATCGAAGGCTTGTCAATGATGCTGACCTTTTGCCAATCGATCTGGGCATCACCAGCTTCGATTCGGTAAGAAAAGTCTTCGGACGCTTTTGAAACTATGTAGCTGACGTATCCGGTGTTTTTATCGATATCGACCCAGCGTTCTTCGATTGATCCGTTGGCCGAGCGTTCCTGGATTTTTGCTTGTACTGGGATTTTCCCGGAGATGGCAACTGCAATGGAAAAGTCCTGACCTCGTGGGTGAAAAACTTCACCCTCATTTTGAGTAAGTAGCGTAAGTGAGTTGTCGTTCCAGGGGTGAACAAGTCGATCCCACAACTTAGGAAATGATTGACCCGTTATGACGATGAGAGTTAAGAGTAGGGCAATTGACGCTGCAAAGGTGACCCCGGCCCAAGTGAATGAGCGGCTTTTGACTAATTGCGTCCCTCCGCTTTTGATTTTAAAATCATCGACCTGCTCTCCTACCGCCTTGAGTAACTCGGGGGAGTGGTTTGTTGAATCTTTCAGTTCCACCGAGGTTGTTAGTCGTTCCTGTAGGGCTGGGTTGACCTCATCGAGCCATTTAGCTGTTTCTGCTTGATCAGACTTAAACTTCATTTTCCCCCAAACCCATTTTAGAATAGCCATGAGGGATCCGAAGGCCGTCATCGTTAGAAGGAAACGCCACACTGGGGATTGGAACCCGAGTTTCCAGTCAATGAACATGGCAGCTACTGCGATCAAGAGAGCGGCGCCACCGAGAGCCAGAAAAAGATAGAGAAATCGAATGCGTATTCGTCGGCTCTTCTCTATCGAGAGTAATTCCAGGGATTTTGATGACAAAGTTGAGTGCTCGTGTTTCATGGTAGCTTGGTCGGGTTCAGTCAAATCAGGAGGAAATCAGGAGAGGCCGGTCAGTCGACGCAGAACCCATTCAGAGGCTGCGACAAGGAGAATGGTAATAAGAAACCACCACGTGTTCCAAAGAGGACGTTTTGATGTTCTCTTGAGTGTTTCGGGTTTTAGATCAAGAGCTTCGATCATGAGAGGAAGAGTTGCTGGGCTGATCGTGGCCGCAAGTGGGAGGTTGTTCACTTGGCTCCAAAATTGGGAGGGAGCAGCGGGTGTCTGTAGTTCCAGGGCTTTAATTCCTTCTCCAACCGTCAGCGTGACGGGATCTTGGTCAGGATTGAATTTTTGATCAGCTTCCAAAATTGATTGAATGGCTTCCCCTGAGTAGCCGAGCTGGTAGTTCCCTGGGGGGATGTCGCTAAAACGGACAAAGAAGTCTCCCGGTCGGTCGGCAATTGGGACGGGCTTCATTTCGGCGATGATCGTGCCCTCTTTGCTTAAGGTTGCGTTAAAGTTGCGGCTATTAAATGGCTCTCCGTATTCATTTCGAATTCGGAGACGTCCCTGGATTTCCTCACCCAACTTCCAGAACTGTCGGTCAAGTCTCGTCGCGATCAGGGTGTCGCTAAACCCAAAGCTATCGACACACATTCCACGAATCAATTGCCCCCAAAGTTTTGCATGATATTCGTCTCCAAATCGGAAGCGCAGGTGGTAAAGACAAGGGGCCGCAAAGTAGGCGATTCGACCGCTGCCATAGCGCTGTGTTGCGCAAAAATCGTAGGTTGTTCCATTTTCCTTATCAGTTGCGGTAAGGAGTGTGCGCGCAGACTCCTTTGCCTTGAGCCAAGGAACGAGAGTGTGTTGGGGCGTGACCTGGAAGATTGATTGCCAGACCTGTTGGGTTTGGCCGCGATTGAGGAGAACCATACGGTTGATGGGTTCATTGACAGGAGGGTGCACGATGAATGAGCCATGAATCACAGAGTCAGCAACCTTGGTCATGGGAATTAAAGGTTCTAAGGGGCCGTCAATAAAGCGAGCTGGCATACCGTTGGGACCAGCCATGATAATGAGGTTCCCTCCTTCGTTGACGTAGTTGGCAACAAGTTTTTGATGCACAGGAGTGAGGTATTCAGGAGTGAGGTCTCCGAGAATGACAAGATCATAGAGCTTCCATGACTTTAAGTCGAAGGGCAGTGTCATGGGTTGTTTGGGATTTTTTCCAGGGAAGCTGTGACTCGGTTGGAAGACGATGCTGCTCATCTTAATCGAGGGATCTCGATTAAAGAGGTTTTGAAGGTAACGCGTTTCCCAGCGCGGAAATGTGTCGGAAACCAAGACCTTGTAGTGGTTTTTGAGAACGGCACAGTCTAAGATATGCGTGTTATTTTGGAGGAGCTCATCTCCTGTAATCGGGGATAATTCGATTTCGAACTTGTGTGTGCCAGGGCCTGAGGCTTGCCATTCAAGATCGACTTGTAGATTTGTGCCGTCTCCTTTCAAGAGAACCTCTTTGCTTGCCAAGATTTCGTCCCCTTCTTTTAAAACAAGAGTTACTGTTTCAGGAGTAGTGTTCACAGAGGAAATCAGGACCGTTGCTATGAAGGTGTCTTTTTCTTGGATTCTCGAGGGGCAGACTACCGACTTGATGCGCGAATCGGGAAAGGTATTGGGGTCTCCAATCGGAAAAACGAGCAAGGGTTGGCTCAGGATATCATTGGAGAAATTCTTTTCCATATCACCTGAGTCAAAACCGTCGGTGACAAGCATCGAGAATTGTCTTCCTTTCGTGTGATCGCGTCTCCCGATGTTATTTAAGCTTTGGTATAGCTGAGTTTTAGCTACTCCGGTTCGATCCACCTCGAGAGTCTTATTAATATCTTGTCGAGAGAGTTCATTTGAGAATGTTGAGAACCGAAAGTCGTAGCGCTTTGAAAGATCTTCAAACATATTTTGCGAACCTTTGAGCCAATTATTAACGAAATTTATTCGAGGGGTTTGTTTTGATGCTATCGTGGCTGGCTTCTGCACAGCGATGATTCGCCGCAAACTACGAGCGGTTTGAGAAACGAGCTGTGATGAACGATTCAGGTCGATGAGGAAGTCATCCGAGTTGATGTCATTGAGGACACTTTTTGAAGACTCTAACGTTTTCAATGGCGCTTTGAGGAGTCTGGTTAATGAATGATTACTTTTGAGGGGGCTGAGTTTTACGCTAACCTGATTGAGAATTTCGAGGACGCTCTCGATCTCGGCATCGAAATATTTTGGAGATCCGCTAAGCTGGCGGGCCAGCAGATTGAGGCGAATCCGAGCGGCCTCAGTTAGAGTGAGAGCCTCGTCGAGTGGCTTTGGGTCTGAGAGACTCATCCAGACAGAGGTGTTTGGACCAGCTTCGTCGATGAGAGACATACTCTGTGAGACATCAATGGCCAGATTTGCAGAGACTGGGAGGAATTCTTCAATAGTTTTAACCGCTCGTGGTTGAGCAATCAAGATCCAGACCAACAGGCACAACATTGAGCGGAGAAAAAAAAGCGACCAGCGCGACAGCTTAGAGTGATCTTGGGTTTGCTGACGAAGAAGATAGAGGAAAAAAGCCATCGATAGCCCTGCCCCTAAGACGAGCATGACGGGAGGCAATGATGTTTCGATACTTGTCATTTCTTTCTAATAAACCGGCTTTAATTCGATCCTGCCTGAAGTGCTTAGTCGGCTTTTTGCTAGGCGGTGAGCAAGGATGGCTTCGACGAGGAAGAGCAACCCTGCCAAAATCGCAAACCAGATGGCTAACGACCATTTTCCTTTGTGTTCTTCCAATTCAGAGTTCTTTGAGCCGTAAAAGCTTCCGCTGATGAGTTGTTTTGCCTTGGTATCGGCGAGGGCGATGAGGTTCGATTCGTCTTCAGGTCGTTTGACTATAAATATCTGGGTAAGCTCTTTTCCATCAGCATCTTGGAGGCCTCTGATAGTGTAGCGACCTGGGAGAAAAGTATTTGCCGTTTGAAACTCGCCACTCAGCCTTTTAAGTTGTTCGGTTGAGCCATCGGGCCGGGTGATGATGAGAGCGATTTGATCATCGAGGGAGTTGAGGTTGGGAACTCGCAGGAGTTGACCTGGATCAAGGTTTTTTATGGAGATCCCATGCCCGACACATTCCCGAAGTGTCTCTCGCATGATTGGAACGAAGGTCTGGAGAATGGGGAGGTTCGTACTGCTCCGATTGAGATCGCACATTTGTAGAATGACTCTGCCAGGTTCTGCGGGAATGGAAAGTATGACGTGGTGCCCATCGGGGGTTTGAAGCAGCTTCTCATTATCGAGAAAATTGACCTCACTGAGCTGATGGAGCTTGGTGATTTTTGCCCGGGAGAGGTCGAGGTTTTTCGCGGCGATAGCATTGGCGTAGTCACTATTAGTAGAGGTCGCCGCAAGTCTCATGGGTTTCTTTTTGTCAGGGCTTTCCAGGAGTGTCGTCTGGCTTAGTGAGTCTAGATCTAGACTCTTCAATAATTGAGTTATCCACGAGGGGAGGGCTCCATCGCTCTGGCTCATCATGAGCCAGAGACCTCGGCCGGAGGCGACAAAATCTTTGAGTTGCTTGTAGGAAGCTGGAGGGAGGGAGTCAGCATTTGCAATAATTACGGCGAGATGGTCATCGAGCTGAGTCTTGACTAGATCTTTACTCCGAATGACTCGAGGCTTAAAGACGGAACGGCTCTGAGTGGGGGGAGCTTTTTTATCCTTAGGATTGCGTGATAGATGCCCCCCCATGGAGGCTACAATAAACTGCGATGGAAGGATTTGCCCCTTTTCTATTCTTTGCGTATCATCAACAATGAGAATCGGAAGTTGGGTGGTCGAAGATACCGCGAGGAAAGCGCTATTATCAGCCAAAAGTGGGTCATTAGCTACCTCGAGGCGACATTCGACAATCTGGCTTCCGGAGTCTTCAATGGAGAGAAACTGCTCAAGGTTAAGCTCGCTCTCAGGATGCAACTCTACGAAGTCCAACCGCTCTACCTCTCGATCATTAATTAGCCAGATCACGTTAGCATCGTAGATCCGATCTTCAGAGTAGTTCCGCAAAATCGCACGGAAGCGCTGCTTTGAGCCAGTCGCAATGGTGTCGCGGTTCGTCTCCAGTGACACGACTGCAGTTTGAGAGCCTCGATGGACAAAAAACTCCTCAAGATCAACGAGTTGCAGAGATATGTTTGGAGCATCTGAAACCCGCTTATCAATGGCACTCCATCGATCTTTTTCTTCAGCTTGCCATGAGCCTTCCTGTAGATCGTGTATGACGACTAGGTTGCGTTTCTTTTTTTCACTGTTTTCGGATGGAGAAGCTAATGCGAGGAGAATGGCTTTGGCGATGCTGTCCCCTCCTAGGTCGACCTGTTGCGTCTTAATTACTCTGGCAAGGCTTTCGCGGTTGTTCGGGGTGAGAGCCAGTGGTTCGTCTTTAAGCCAACGAATTTCTGCTCCAGCTAAGAGGACCCGAACGGTGGAGTGGTCTGGCAGCCCCTCAAGCTGATCTAATACAGCTTGACGGATCTGCTCTTGGCGAGGGACTCCATCTTGGCCCTTTGTCAAGGTCGACATGGAGATGTCCCAGATGAGGACGGTTTCCAGTTGAGAATCGGTGAAGAATTTTGAGATGAGGGGCTGAGCAAAGCTGAGAATAAGAAAGATGATCGCTAGAGTGCGAAGAAGAAGGAGTAGACGGTCACGCAGGCGTTGCCTTCTTGAGCTTGCGCTATTGATTGATTTTTTGAGGAAATCCATGGCACCCCACGCCAAGACCTTCGACTTTTGGCGGGTCAGAAAGTGGATGGCGACCGGAAGACCGACAGCCAAGAGACCTATAAGAAATATCGGAGAAAGGAACATTATTTCTTAACTCTGGATTGGCGCTCAATGAATTTCGTCAATGCAAAGCCGACTGGTTGATCAGTGACTAAGGGTTCGTAACCAGCTCGATTAGATAGGCAAATTTTACGCAGAAGTTCGACGTGATCCTCAACGGCAGCGCGGTAGGCTTCGGCCATTTCTTGAGGATTGGCATCGAGATACTCTTTTGATTCGAGGCTGACGAATCGGAAAGGGTTTTGATAATCGAAGGTAATTTCTTCGGGTGCCAGAGTTTGGATCAAATGGAAACGGTGTTTGCGGCCCGTGAGGAAAGCGAGTTCCGGTTCAAGGGTTTGAAGATCCAACAAGGCATCTGAAACAACGATCACTCTAGTCGGGTTTCGGAGACATTTCCCCAGTTGCCTTAGGCTTTCCGCAACTCGGGTTTCTCCTGATGCTGGAGTTCGGTAGAGAGTTTGTAAAATATGGCTGAGTTGTGTGCTCGAGGTTTTTGGCCAGAGGAGCCCGGGAGCCTCGTCCCCTGCAATAAGTAAGCCAACTGGGTCTCGTTCTTGAAGAATCGTTTTCGCGAGAAAGGCAACAACGGCTTGTGCAAAATGATACTTGGAACGGGTTGACTCGGCAAATGACATTGAGCCGCTTGCATCAACCAAAAAAACTGTTTCGAGGGTAGAGGGGTCGTCGTAAAGTTTAATTTCAAGGCGATCAGATCGGCCAACAATTCGCCAGTCGAGCCTCCGCACCTCGTCGCCGGGAGAGTAGCTCCGGTGCTCTGCGAATTCAGTTGTACCGCCACGGAGCCTGGCTCGATGAACACCAGTCTGCATCCCCCTTACACGCTGAGTGACCGGAAAACTTGCCTTTTTGAGGTAGGCCATGTCTTCTGGAGTGAGCCATTCCTCAAGAAGGTTGGTTTGGGGGGCTGGTCCTTTCCTTCGCCGTTGTTCAACTGAGCTCATTTGGCTAGAGTAGTTGAGAAATGATTTCTTCTGGAGTGATCCCCTCTGATTCGGCGTTGAATGTCAGAGCGACACGATGTCGAAGAATCGGATATGCCATCGTTTGGATATCTTCAGTTGTGGCATGTTGGCGGCCGTGCAGAACTGCCCTTGCTTTGGCGGCAGATGCGAGAAAGATGCCTGCACGAGGACCAGCACCAAATGCTATCTTATCTGCTAAGTCGGGAGGAATGTCGGCAGAATTGGGTCTAGATCTTCTCACAACTGTGGCTGCGTAATCTACGCATGTTTTGGAAATTGGAACCTTCCGGATGAGGCGTTGCATGTCTTCTAGCTCTTTGCCCGTGATGACAGGAGTTAGAGTGATCGAATCCTCACTAGAGGCCTTCTCAATGATCTTGGACTCGTCTTCAGCATCTGGGTAGTTAAGCAGAATCTTGAGCATAAAACGGTCAAGCTGAGCTTCAGGAAGAGGGTAGGTGCCTTCCTGTTCGATGGGGTTTTGGGTCGCTAAGACAAAGAAAGGTTTGGGTAGTGGATGAGTGGTTTGACCAATGGTGATTTGTCTTTCTTCCATAGCCTCGAGGAGAGCACTCTGGGTTTTGGGAGGAGTCCGATTCACTTCGTCTGCCAAAACGAGGTTGCCGAAGAGAGGTCCCTGTTGAAAGCGGAAGAAGCGTTCACCTGTTTCCATATCTTGCTGAAGAACTTCAGAGCCGGTGAGGTCGCCAGGCATAAGGTCTGGAGTAAATTGAACCCTTTTAAAGCTGAGATCGAGAAGAGAGGCTATTGATGAAATGAGCTTGGTTTTAGCCAGGCCTGGAGCACCCTCCAGAATACAGTGTCCCTTGCACAGGAGGGTGATTAAAATCTGCTCTATTTCCTCATCAAGTCCAATAATAACCTTGGAGAGTTCAGTTTTAATGCGGCCAAATTTCGTTAGAATATTTTGGGTGGTCTCAAGGTCTGAGTCCATCGGTGCTTTTTCTTTTGTTAACATTGAGAGGGTAATAGTGTAGGTGCTGGATAAAGGCAAAAGTCGCGGAATCAAGAATTACTCCGGAGACTAATCATACTAACGTTTTAGCGGCTGAAATTTGTCTTAATTATTTTATTTTCTGGAGGAAAATAGGCAATTTTGAGGGCAGCACAACATTTTTTCTGTGGAAATTGCACTAGAGTAAAGAACAAAGTCCTCCGCTAAGTTTGAGTCATAACCCCGACAAGCAAGGGTTTGAAGAACCTATTATTACCTTTAACCCAAAACCGAAGCTAAAACAGCCGTGGCAGACGCAAGAAAACGACGGGCATAATGTCGCTTTGATCACTAAAAAATCCTTAAATTTTATTGATCGTAATAAGGATGAGCCGTTCTTTTTGATGGTCAGTCATAACAGTGTCCACGATCCGATGATGAAAAAAGCTGCGCTGATCTCCAAATACCGTGCCAAATCAGGTGTCGATATACCCGAAATACCGCCGTGGTTGCGGCGAGGATTGAAACCCTAGATGCAAGTGTTAGACGTTTGCTAGAAAAATTAGATCAGCTGAATCTACGTGAAAATACCCTCATGGTTTTTTCAGCGATATTGGCGGTCATTAACTGATTGAATGGTTTGAATAAAGATTATTAAAATCGGGATCTCATATTGAACTTTATGATTTAGACAATAATCTGGAAGAAACCCATGATTTGGTATCGAGCAAACCATAGGTAGCGAATGTATATAACGTTTCACAGAAGTTGTCTGAAAAGTTAAGCTCGTACTAGAGATCTGCCCCGTGATACGCCTCACTTTTATTTTCTGCCTTTCTACCTAAATTGTGCCTAAACATGCCTATGCTCGCACGTTTTGAAGAACTCGATTTCCGCCCCACTCCACTAGGTGACCTCGTCCTGCGCCGCCGGACGATGACGACTCTGGATAACCTCGAACTCTACGAAATCTTACTTGGCCCCGAGTTCTTGATGTCGAGCTTGTTCACCGAAGTCGAAGAACAACTCTCACACCGCGGTCTAGAGGCTGCTTCTACAGTATTTCCTGGTGAAAGCCAGTTAGACGTGGTGGTTGGCGGACTTGGGCTCGGGTACACTGCCAGAGCAGCACTCGAGCACGACTCGGTACGCTCGCTGGTTGTCGTAGATTACCTAGAGCCGGTTATCGAGTGGCACCAGCAAGGGCTCGTCCCACTCGGCAAAGGCCTCACTGCTGATCCACGCTGTAGCTTCGAACACGGCGACTTCTTCAAACGCGCACACGCAAATGACGGCGAACTCAGCTTTGACCCCAGCGATAACGACAAAAAGTTTCACGCTATCTTGTTAGACATCGATCACACTCCTGAGTTTCTCCTGCACGACAGCCATGGCTCATTCTATCAACCAGACGGTTTGAGAAAGATGGCCGAGAAAATCCACCCAGGTGGCATTTTCGCACTCTGGTCAGACGGCTACCCGATCGAGGCATTTGAAAAGAACCTCGCCGAAGTCTTCCCACACTGCGAGTCCCACGTCGTCCACTTCCATAACCCCATCATGGGTGGCGAATCGACAGGCACTGTCTACGTGGCAAAGACGCATGCTTAAGAGCATTTTCATGCCTATTGAATCCAAGCCCAGCGACCTCTAGGCTTGTTCATCTTGAAATTTTAGTGAAGCTTGCCGCCATGAAGCCTTACACGAACCTCGGCGAATCAAAAATGGCTGACGGCACCGTTTTCTCTCTGCACAAGCACGACGGGAACTTTTACCTAAAATACAACGGTTTCGAGCTAATGAGTACGGCCCTGACCTACTCTGAGCAGATGCTGTCCGAGATTGGCTGCGCAGACATCCTCGAAGGCAAGGCTTCACGCCCACATCACCCAAAAGTGTTGATTGGCGGGCTAGGACTCGGCTTCACCCTCAAGCGTGCGCTCGAACTCGTCGGCAAGCCTGCGACGGTAGAAGTCGCTGAGTTGATGACTCCGATCATCGAGTGGAACCGTACATTTCTAGTCGAACACAACGGCCCTTTGCTCGAGGATCCGCGCACCAAGATCACTCAAGGCGATTTCTTTGACATCCTCAACAGTAAATCGAAGGGCAGCTATGATGCGCTCCTTCTGGATATCGACAATAGTCCTGACGATTTGATCACTGAAGGCAATGACAAGATGTATTCTCCGAATTTCCTCGCAAAAATAAAAGACGTCCTGACGCCAAATGGTTGTGTCACTTACTGGCTTGCCGAACCCGCTCCTAAATTTAAGAAACTCTTGGAAAAAGCAGGGTTCGAAGTCGAAGCGCACCCCGCTAAACCACACGAGAAGTCGAAGCGATCAAGACACTGCATCTACCTTGCACGCCAAAGGTAGTGACCTCATAAATAGGCTGGCTAACTGCGAAAACCCCGAAAGCTCAGCCTGTGGATTCCAGGTAGAGCGATGTAAAGCCACACGCAGTCCAGAAAAGTAGCTTCGTCCTGCTTTCGTACGTTTTAGCATTTTTCGCGGTAAATCCATTTCATCAGCCCACGAAGGTCCACGCGAGGATGCGAGTGATCTTGTTTCCCTGCTTCATCTCAATCTCTTTGATCTCTGTTGCATCCAGCTTTCTCAAAAGCTTGATCGAGGGTTTGAGGTTCTCACTTTTTGAAACTAGTGTGGTGAACCAACGGCATTGTTGGGCAAAAATCTTACTCTCTTTCATCATTCTCTTGAGGAATCTAATCTCTCCTCCAGCACACCAAAGTTCCGCTTTTTGACCTCCAAAATTCAAGGTCGTCTCGCCTTTTGTTGGGCTCTCTTTCCGATTATTTGCGAGATTAGCGAGTTTTTTGCGACTCCCTTTAAGCGCCTCCTCAAGTGAGGCATGGAAAGGTGGGTTGCATACGCTCACATCAAAGCGCTCACCCTCTTGAATAATCCCTCCGAAAATGTGACCTTTGTCACCCTGTAATCGGAGTTCTAAAAATGCCTCTAATGAAGGGTTTCTGCGTACTATTGCGGCCACATTATCGAGCGACAAAGGATCAATATCACTGGCCACACAGTGCCAGCCGTTCACTTGGATAGCCAACAGGGAATAGATTCCGTTCGCCCCAGTGCCGATATCTAGCAATTTGACTGGAGAACCTCCAGATCGTGACTTTCCACCCAAGCCACAGTCCCTCAACAGATCTGCAATATAGTGAATATAGTCAACGCGGCCAGGGATGGGTGGACAAAGAAACCCCTCAGGAACATCCCAGCCCATAATCCCATAATGATGCTTCAGTAAGACCGCATTCAATGCTTTGACCGCCGCGGGGTTCGCGAAATTTATCGATTCGCCTCCATGCTTGGTAGTTTCCAGATAGCCGCCTAGAGCTGGGTGCGACACGATCAAGCCAGGCAGGTCATACCCTTCATTGTGTAGATTGCGTGGATGAAGTTCCCCTCTACTCTCCTTCGCTCGTTTCACTTTCTTTGATACTCTTTTTTTCACTCGATTCTCTATCCTTTCATTTCCACACTACACACAAAACAATGTTATACTAACTAAACTCGCAGACACGAGAGTAACTCAAGTGGCGAGGGCTGACGGCTATCATAAAGATAGTTTTTTGACCACTCAAGCACTCGTCAAATTCGCCCATTTGTGGTGAAATTTGCTTTATCACCTATTCTATTGAGCTGACAGGTTATTACTCCAAAAATTTCAGTATTGCCCAGACCCCTCATATTTTTGTAGCCTATGCACTGTTATGGCCTCAACATCCATCCCAGACCCAAAACGCATTCTTGTCGTCGACATAGGAGGAACAAACATCAAACTCCTAGCCACCGGCGAAGAGAAACGCCTCAAAATCCCCTCTGACTCAGATCTCACACCAGAGCGTCTCGTTCAACAAGTCTTGGAAGCTACCAGCCATTGGCAATACGATGCCATCTCTGTGGGCTGCCCCTGCGTAGTGAGTCGCAACAAACCGACCAAAAACCCACACAACCTAGGTTCCGGATGGATCGGGTTCAACTTTGAAAAAGCATTCGGTCTCCCGACCAAGGTCATCAATGATGCAACCATGCAGGCCATAGGTTGCTACAAGGCAGGCACCATGCTCTTCCTTGGATTCGGCACTGGCCTAGGAACCACTCTTATTAAAGATAACACACCAGTCCCACTAGAAGCCGGTCACCTGCCCTACCGAAAGGAACGCAGTTTCGAAGAATATGTAGGTAAAGCGGGGCTTGAACGCCTCGAGCTGAAAAAATGGAACCACCATGCTCTTAAAATCATTGAGATCCTCCGCCACGCCTGCAATGCCGAAGATGTTGTCCTCGGTGGCGGCAACGCCGAGCTAATAGAAGAACCCCCTATCAACACCCGCCGCGTAGACAACCACGCCGCCTTCAATGGTGGGTTCCGCCTGTGGCAAGAGAACTGGTAAGATCGGCACCCTCTCGACTGCCCTACCTTTTTTCCAGAACTAGACGATTGCCGAAAATCGTTCCAGCTTTGGTAGAGTCACCAACCAGAGTTATTTAGCGGTCATCACGCCTAAAATTCACCTTATTTGTCGGTATTTGTTTGCAGATGAGTAAAAGATGGACGAGAAGACTATTCTAGTGAGCAACGAAACCACCATTGATAAAGCCGAAGTCTACAAGGATGCTAAAGTCTGGCGGAAGATTGTGGTGAAGCACCAAAAGCCAGATCTGGCGAAAGCTAGTTGGCAGCTAATCAACACATTCGTTCCCTTTTTGGCTACTTGGGTGGCTATGGCTTTCGCCTACGATTATTCGATTTGGTTGACAATCCCACTGATACTTCTTGCTGGCGGGCTAGGCGTCAGAATCTTCATCATCTTCCACGACTGCGGCCACCAATCATTTTTCAAATCACGTAAAGCCAACGACTTCCTGGGCTACCTATTAGGTGTCCTATGCTTCACCCCATATAGGTTTTGGCACTGGGAGCACAAGATCCACCACTCCACGACTGGTGACCTCGACAGGCGCTCTGTCGGAGATGTCTGGACAATGACAATCAAAGAATACGAAGCGTCGTCTTGGCTGATGCGTGCGCTCTACCGCTTCGTTAGGAATCCATGGATTCTATTCACCTTCTCCCCAATCGCCCTCTTTTTCATTTGGCAACGTTTCTCCACAAAACGGGCGAGCATGAAAGACCGACTTTCTGTACTGTGGACCAACATTGGCATTGCCGCCATGATCGCCGCAGGTTGCTCTATTTTAGGCTGGGAGAAGTATCTCATTCTCCAGTTCTCTGTCAGCTGTGTCACCAACACCGTTGGGGTATGGCTCTTCTATGTGCAGCACCAATTCGAAGATGTCTATTGGGCGCGCAATGAGGAATGGAATTTTGCAGCCGCAGCACTTGAAGGAAGTTCCTTCTACAAATTACCTAAAGTCCTTCAGTGGTTTTCGGGGAATATTGGCTTCCACCACATCCACCACCTTAGCTCGCGTATCCCAAATTACCGACTAGAAGAATGCCACAACTCTGAGCCCATATTCCAAGAGGTTCCTCCGATGACTTTACGCAGTAGCTTGGCATGTTTGAAGTATCGATTACACGACGAGGAAAATGGTCGATTGGTTGGCTTCAGCTACCTTAAACAGCACCGTATGGCTCAGGCTAAAGGATAGATTGCCCGCATTCACCTAGCAAAGGACATATTCCTAGCAGACCACACTACACGGCAATTTTTCATACAGAGTTACCAGAATTTCTCAAAATGGGATTATGATGCATCAAAGCTCATCATGCCAGAGTCAATAACCACTCTCTCCTTC
>NZ_MQWA01000001.1:1918666-1937798 GCF_002954445.1 Rubritalea profundi | reverse complement strand
TCAGCACTCCAAGGTTTTGTCACACTGAGCGATCACCTTGATTGTAGAATCCAGCACGGACTTAAGGGCCATTTCGTCTAAGCAGGCATGACTATTCCTTACCATTAATACCATTTGAACAGTCATCTTACCATAATGATGGGTTTTTAAGGTTGGGTGAAATAGTCAGCGAGGCTGAGGCCGAAGGAGCGCCATTCTAGGCGGCCCCCAGTACGCCCTAACTTTGTGGTTAAAGTTCACTGTAGCCGCTCTCGCCATGGTCTGTGAGATCCAAGCCTCGGTCTTCCTCTTCTTCGCTCACGCGTATACCGATGGTTTTCTTCACCACGATCATAATGATCACGGTAGCGACGGCTGACCAGACGATGGTGACTCCGAGGCCTGTGAGTTGGATACCAAGCTGCTCACCCATAGGTTTGAGGTTGCCGAGTCCGCCGAGGCATTTCTGGCCAAAGAATGCGAGTAAGATGGTGCCGAGAATGCCGCCCACTCCGTGTACAGCAAAGACATCGAGAGAGTCGTCGATTTTCAATTTACTACGGATCAGATTGATGGCGAAGTAACAGACAACAGCAGCGATTGTGCCGATGGCGATGGCTCCCATAGGGCCTACATTGCCTGAAGCGGGTGTGATGGTGGCAAGCCCAGCGATAAGTCCTGTCACCAAGCCTACGAGGCTGGCCTTACCGTTGAGAGTGCGCTCTAGCAGTGCCCATACGAGACCGGCGGTGGCGGCTGAAAGATGGGTGACAAGCATGGACATACCCGCTGCTTGGCTGGCGCCAACCTGGCTGCCTGCATTGAATCCAAACCAACCGACCCAGAGCATGCCAGCTCCGATGTAGACCATACCAGGGTTATGAGGTGGGTGGGGATGCTCAGGGAAGCCGCGGCGTTTGCCTAGCATGATGGCCATGATCAAAGCTGAGACTCCGGCCGTGGCGTGGACGACGATCCCTCCGGCGAGATCCTGGACACCCATTTCATAAAGCCATCCTCCACCCCAAACCCAGTGGGTGACAGGAGTGTAGACAAGGACTAGCCAGAAAGCGGTAAACAGCATGATGGCGCTGAATTTCATCCGCTCGACGACAGCGCCGATGTAGAGGGCAGGTGTGATGATGGCAAAGGTCATTTGAAACATCACCCATAAGGTTTCGGGGATTTCGCCACCCGCACTTGTTTTTGTAGTAACGCCATTGAGGAAAGCGGCATCGAGGTTTCCGATCCAACCACCGTCGCCACCCTTGAAAGCGAGGCTGTAGAGGGCAACAACCCAGAGAACGGAGGCCAGACATGCGATCCCTGCGCATTGTGCCATCACAGAAAGTACGTTTTTAGAGCGAACGAGGCCGCCGTAAAAAAGAGCGAGGCCAGGCATCGTCATGAACAACACCAATGCGGTGGCCGTCAGTATCCATGCGGTGTCACCTGAATTGATGACGGCTTCGGCATCTCCAGCAAGGCTGGTAGCCGTGGTGCCGAGAAAAAGGAATGTAGCGGTAAGGAGTCTGCGAAACGGCGTGAGTGGGTTCATGGAAAGCGGGTTGTCTGAAACGTGAAATAGAGTGCTCATACGAGCGGAGGTGCAGAATCGCTAGGAACGAGCATACCGTAAAGAGCGAAATTCAACCAATCACGCCAGCGCGTTCTAGCGAGGGATTTCTAAACCACTGAATACGCCAAATTTCACGCATTGGCTCAGTAGCATCAGACATCTTGCAAATGGGGGTTTGAGTGCGGCCTTAACTGATTAAAAAAAACCACCCCCAGTCCCGCCGGAGATCTGGTTGTTCGTTTCAATGGCCATCCCTACGGGGTAGGTGGCTCCCTCATTGCACTCTCAAACACCGCTAACGGTGAGCCTGCGGTTGTTGCTGAATCGGGGGATAGATCGGTCCAGCTCACCACTAAGGCGAATAACTCGTTGGTGGTGGCCTCCCACGTCTCGAATGACTCACAGTGGAACGCGGCTCTCACGGCACAAGCACCGCTGACCCAGGGTAGGCTCGGCAACAGGAGCATCGGGTTACATGCGTGTGCAATCCAGCAGCAAGGTGATGCTCGCCTTTTCCGGAAACGGCCCAGAACCCATTACCGTAGCGGTCGCATTCGCCCCGCACCCCTAATCGGAGCTATTTATTACAAGAAGAGTCACAGCCGCGGGATTGACTCGCTCCCAGCGCTCGTTTTTCAAGACGCTTGGCAATATTACCAGCAGTCGGAGTGGTGGAAAGACCACCCAAGTTAGTGCATTTTAGCTCGCGTGGAATCTGATGTGCCACCTTGTTCATGGAGACCACCACTTCATCAAATGGGATCAGATGCTGGTATCCTGCAAGTGCCATGTTCGCACACGATAGAGCATTAGATGCGGCCATCACGTTTTTACCGAGACACGGAGCTTCCACACGATTCGCAATAGGATCACAGATCATACCAAAACAGTTTTGCAGCGCGCTCGATGCGGCAGCAAGTTGATGACCCGTGCTACCACCTGCCAGATGGACAATCGCAGCCGCGGCCATCGCCGATCCAGATCCACACTCTGCCATGCAGCCACCCTCTTCGGCAGCAAAGGTGGCATCGCGGGCGATAAACACGCCGATAAGTCCTGCAACAAGCAAGGCTCTCGCCCGCTCCTCTTCATCAGCGCCTAAAGCATCCGCGATAGCGAGCACCGCACCCGGCATTGCACCGCAGGACCCTGCCGTCGGAGCTGCCACGATGATACCCATCGACGATTTCATCTCCATCAATGCAGAGACGTAACGAATGATCCGATTATTGATATCAGCGGGGATCAGGCGGCCTTCATTTTCGGCCTTGGTAAATCCAGGGCTCTGTGCGGGTAAAATGCGATCTGCGTACTCGGTGCCTTTTAGCCCGTCCTGCACGGCATCCGCCATGATTTGAGCCAGAACTTTCATCCGTTCAAGAACTTCATCCACTGTGATACCACCACGTGCCGCCTCGTATCTGGCGGCACATTCCCAAAGCGGGAGCTCTGAAAAGTCTGGGTGGCTCTGCATCTCACCACAGCGAGTGAAAGGAACCGTTAGATCTTGTCTGGAAAGAATCGGTAAGACCGCGTAGAGGACGCGGTGACGGGAAGCAACCAAAGACACCCCAAGTTGAGTCAAATCCTCCTCCGCGGGAATCACACGCGAGTCAAATCGTAACAAGCCAGCTTGATCCGCCCCCGGCAGCCAAGTGACGGCTTCCGATTGCTCGGTGAGATTTGATGCGCCATAGGCCGAGCTATCCGGCTTCTTATCCAACCAAAAAAATGTCGCGTGGAGATCACCCACGCCACCCAACGGAATACCATCGATCGCTTGGAGCTCAATCATACCGCCACCTGTCGAAATGGCATCGAAGTGATACGCTGTGCCACTTTCCCCAATAAGCTCGAGTCGATAAAAGTTCGGGTGCGGCGCGTCGTAGGAGACGTAGTTGACAACCACCTCGATACCCGCGTCTTCAAGAGCCTGCGGATACGTAGGTAATCGGGCATCGTGGGGCTCCCAGCCAAGTATACCGCTGTATAGGCCCAAATCTGTTCCCTGATCCTTGTGGGTCGTAACGAGAGAACCATTGGGGTCGTAATTCGCGATCAATTTACAGACTCGTTCACCTACAAGATTACGCGCCATTCTAGCAATACGGTTTGCGGCCGCACTATGTGAGCTACTAGGACCACGCATCACGGGACCAAGCACATCATTAAAGATACTAGGATACAAACTCATAAGGTAATTATGGCATTAGTAGGCATGTAGATCATCTAAATTCGACAATTTTTCTCATTCCAGATGAAAAACCCCCAATCCGTTCACTACGTATCCACCCGCCCAAGCGCCCAGGAATAATACTTGACAATACACACACACCCTCACTCCCCTTTCTCCGACGACCTCAAACTTTACTTCCCAAAAAGAAAATCCCTCGCGTTTAGCCAGTTTCTTTCGATATTCCTAGTGTATTTTTATCAGCTAACCAGTGACCACTGCCACACCGAGGAGCTCAGCCCGCTTGTCTTGAACCCCTCCAACTAGGTCTTAAGCTTCTTCACTATATCAGGATACTTGTGCTACAAATTTGTGATTTCTCCGGGATTGATATTCACGCCGTGGTGGGAGTCCGCCATAAGAATTGATTTTCTCTATTGGTGAGTGATAGTTGTTTCATTGTTAAGCCGTAAGGAGATTACAGCTAATTATTCCTTAAGGGCACCTCCGGCAACTAGCGTTGGTGATGCTGGAAAGAATTTCAAGCGAGGCTAGGCGTGATGAGTGAGCGGATTTTTATCCGTGAACGAAGAATAACGCAGCCTTGCGCAGAAAGGCTTTCCAGCCCGAAGGGGGCCTATCTTAAAAAACGAGCTACGCTCGCAAATTTAAAGAATTAATAACTCACACACCGACAGCGGGAGTTGCCGGAGGTGCCCTTAATCTATTCTGGGTAGGTTGTCGGCCTTTTGAGCCTTTAACTTAAGGAATTAGATAATATCAAATTTCACGATGATGCGCCTTGAATCTAAATACCATTGCCACATATCGCTTACCAAGACCTATAACTAAATTGCTCACCATCCTGCTACTGATCACACCTCTGTCTGCAGAGGTCGATTTTTCCCGTGACGTTCAGCCTATTCTTAACAAGAACTGTATTGCCTGTCATGGTGGGGTAAAGGAGGCGGGTGAGGTCTCTTTTATTTTCCGAGACCAAGTTCTAGGCAAAGGCAAGTCTGGCAAAATAGTCGTTGTTCCGGGAAAGCCGGAAGCATCTGAAATGATCGCGCGTGTCACCACAAACGATCCGGACGAGCTAATGCCGCAGCCGAAGCACGGCCCACGCCTCAGCAATGGCGATGTCGAGACACTCCGTAAATGGATCGCCGAGGGCGCCGTATGGGATGAGCATTGGTCTTTCTCTGCGCCAGTGAAGCACACCCTACCCAGCGTAAAAAACAACGCATGGCCAGCTCACTGGATCGACAATTTCATCCTCGCTAAACTCGAAAGTCAGAATCTCACCCCCTCACCCGCGGCCAAGCCATCCGAGTGGTTCCGCCGCGCCTCCCTCGACCTGATTGGACTTCCGCCCACAATCGCCGAGCTCGACGCCTTCGAGACCTCCGCTGCAAAGGACTTCCCCGCCGCTATCGAGAAGGAAACCGAGCGCCTGCTCGCTTCCCCGTACTTTAGTGAACGCTGGGCATCCGTCTGGATGGATTTAGCGCGTTACGCCGATTCCGAAGGCATGGGCAATGATAGCAACCGCAATGTCTGGAAATATCGCGACTGGATCATCGGGGCCTTTAATAAGAACCTGCCTTACGACCAATTCATCATCGACCAACTGGCTGGCGATCTCGTCTCGGGATCGACACTCGACCAGAAGCTCGCCACCACGTTCCACCGACTCACGCAGGCGAATAGTGAGGGTGGCACCGATGACGAAGAGTTCCGCCTGCTCGCCGCGATGGATCGCAGCGTCACCACTTGGGAGGTGTTCCAAGGGCTGTCGATGAACTGCGTACAGTGCCATAGCCACCCCTACGATCCTATCAAACATGAGGAGTATTACACCAGCCTCAGCTTCTTCAACAATGCCCGCGATTCCGATGCCGCAGGCAACGCGCCGATGCTCGCTATCCCCCTCGATCAAGCAAACTACCCGAAGGCAAATGCACTGGTCGGAAAAATCAGCGAGCTCGAACAATCTATCTATCAACAATGGTCAGCGCTCGATGCAAAGACATCATGGCTGCCGGTGAGCAAGCTCACCGCATCCTCCCCGACCGCCGAAATGAGCATCGTCGATGTCAAAGGTTTCGCGGAGTTTCGCGCGACGGATAACGCCAAATCGGGATCCATTTACACGCTTGATGCCACCCCTCCCGCTGCGCTCACATCGCTTTCAGCCTTCCGCCTCACTTACCTTCCCAAGGACCTGAAAAAAGCCCTCAACGATGCCGAGTGGGGAGCATCTCTGAACCACATCAAGGCGGAAAAAATCACCGTAAATGGCAAGGCGGAGCCGCTCAAGCTCGTCGATGTCGTCGCCGATGAGGCGCACCCGCTTCGTGATCCTTTGAACTCGCTGAAAAAAGGTGGCAGAGGATGGGGCACCCACTACAAGTTCTTCCGCCCCCGCCACGCCACCTTTGTCCTAGAGAAACCTGCATCCATGGCCTCCGGCGAAACCATCCGCCTGACCTTAAAAAACGGCGGCACCTACCTCGCATCCTTTCCAATGGTAGCGAAGCGCGGTCGCATCTCCTTCAGCTCCGATCCCGGATGGATAGCAATGCAGTCCAATTCAGCCATCGTTACAGCACGCACCAAGCTGGAGCAAACTAAAGCAGCTCTGGCAGGAATACCGAATATCAAGACTCCAGTCATCACCGAGCGTGATCCCGAGCACTCACGGCTCACCTCATTCTTCAACCGCGGTAACTGGCTCGATAAGGGTGATGTCATCCCCGCCTCCAATACGCCTCATGTCTTCCCGCCGCTGAAGGCTGAAAACGTCAAGCCGACCCGCCTCGACCTCGCGAAATGGATCGCCTCTCCAAAGAACCCACTCACTGGCCGGGTCGCGGTGAACCGCTTCTGGCTCGAGCTTTTCGGAGTCGGCATCGTTCCAACTCCCGAGGATTTCGGCTCGGCCGGCGTGAAGCCCACCCACCCCGAACTTCTTGACACACTTGCCGTCGAGTTTGCAACCGAGATGGATTGGAATATCAAAACGCTTCTGCATAAACTTGTGACCAGCGCCACCTACCAACAGGCGAGCGCAGGTAGCCAGATGCTACATGAGAAGGATGCTGACAACCGCCTGCTCGCTCGCGGCCCTCGTCAGCGTCTCACCGGAGAGATGGCGCGCGACGCAGCCCTCACTGCCTCCGGACTACTCCACTCTCAGCTTTACGGTCTGCCCGTTTACCCGCCACTCCCTCCCGGTGTCTGGAAACCTTTTGTCGATGCCAAGCGCTGGAAAACTCCTGAGCCTGGAAACCCGCAGCGCTACCGCCGTGCTGTTTACACCTACTGGAAACGCAGTATTCCCTATCCTACGTACGCGACTTTCGACGCTCCCACCCGGGAAATGTGCAGTAAGCGCCGCATGCCCTCCAACACCCCGATTCAAGCTCTCGCTATAATGAACGATCCAGCATTTCACGAATGCGCGCAGATGCTTGGTCAGCGCATGAACAACAGCGCAGAGGAATCGATCCAAGAGAAAATAGCGCTGGGTTACCGTGCGGTAACATCCCAAAAAATCACCTCTGATCGCCTCTCCGAGCTGCATCAGCTTTTCCTCGAGCTTCAGCAAACCTACGCGAAGGACCTCAGCCTCAGCAAAAAGCTCGCTGCGACTCCCGAGCAAGCAGCACTCACTGTGGTCGCTTCCGTGCTTTTAAACCTGGACGAAGCCATAAACCGTTGAACCTTTACAAGTAATAAACCGATGAACCTTTACCAAAAACTCCAGGCTGAAAAACTCCAGCACACCACCCGCCGGCAGTTCCTGCGTGACTGCACCACTGGCTTGGGAGGTATGTGGTTAGCCTCTCAAGGGGTCGCCAACGCGGCAGGTCCATTGAATATATCTCGTGACCCATCGAGCCCACTGGCACCACTATCGCCATCATTCGCGCCAAAAGCGAAACGTGTGATCTACCTCCACATGGTGGGTGCACCCAGCCAACTTGAGCTTTTCAACTACAAGCCGATCCTTAAAAAATACGACGGCAAAGAGTGCCCTAAGGAGTACCTCGAGGGGCAGCGATTTGCCTTGATTCAGGGGATTCCAAAAATGCTGGGTCCGCAGTTCGAATTTGCTCAACACGGTCAGTCAGGTAACTGGATTTCCGATCGGCTTCCCGAGTTGGCGAAGCATGCTGACAAGATGTGCATCATAAAAACCATGCAGAGCGATCAGTTCAACCATGGTCCAGCTCAGTTGCTGGTTCAGACCGGAAACCCGAATCTCGGACACCCCTCAATGGGCTCTTGGGTCACTTGGGGGCTGGGCACGGACAATCAGAATTTGCCCGGCTTCATGGTGCTGATTTCCGGCGGAAGAATCCCCCGCGTCGGCTCCTCTCTCTGGGGCAGCGGTTATCTTCCTTCGGTCTACCAAGGCGTCCAATGCCGAGCCACCGGCGATCCAGTTTTGAATGCGGCAAACCCCGCTGGCATTTCATCCAGCATCCGACGCAAGGCACTCGACTCGTTGAATAATCTTAATCAACGCACATTTGATGAGATCGGTGATCCAGAGACTGTTACTCGGATTGCCCAATACGAAATGGCCTACCGTATGCAGACCTCCGTTCCTGAAACAATGTCTATCGACGACGAGCCAGCGCATATCCACGAGATGTATGGCTCCGAACCCGGTAAGGCATCTTTCGCCAATAACTGCCTTCTCGCCCGCCGCCTAGCAGAAGACGGCGTCCGCTTTATCCAGCTCCACGACTGGGGCTGGGATTCACATGGCTCTAGTAAAAGCGAGGCGCTCAATGGCGGCTTCAAAGACAAATGCCGCTCGATCGATAAACCCATTTCCGCGCTACTGACGGACCTCGATCAGAGAGGCATGCTGGAGGATACTTTAGTCGTGTGGGGAGGAGAATTTGGAAGGACTCCGATGTTGGAAAACCGGGGCGGTGGAGCTGGCAACAAATTTACCGGCCGTGATCATAACCCGAACGCTTTCACCATCTGGATGGCGGGCGGTGGAGTCAAACCAGGAATCTCCTATGGAGAAACCGATGAAATGGGCTATCAAGTCGCCAAAGATCCCGTCCACGTCCGCGACCTACACGCCACCATGCTCAAGATGTTCGGATTTGATGCCAAACGCCTTTCCTATAATTTCCAAGGACTCGATCAGAAATTGATCGGGGTGAAGCCCGCGAAAGTCATCACCGATATCATCGCCTAGCAAAAAATTGCTCACCCCCCCCCTTTTCTCCCCTCTCAAGGGCGACCTGCGGCAGACGCTGACCACGATGGGGCCAGCGAGTTCATGAACCACTAATCGAACGGGTCTTACTCATCCAGCTTGGGTGGCTACTTCAATTTTCAACCGCGAAATATCCAAATGACGCGAAAGAAGACTTGGGTTATCAGACTTTGGAGCCCAACGGGGGATTGCTGGTTGATTCGCGTGCCCCTTCTTCGGTTGGATATTCCTTGTTGGGCATTGGATATTCCGTATTTCCGTTAGCCCAAGGGGCTCAGACTGCCGAAAAACTCTTTTTTGAACTCTGATTTCGCTGATTCGTGACAACCTAAACATTTTGACGTTTAGACGTTTTAACGTTAAAGTAGCAGCATGGCAACCAAGCAAGCAAAGCGAGCGACGATCTATCTCGATCCAGATCTGCACCGTGCCGTGAAGATCAAGGCAGGACTTTCTTCGGTAACCATCTCTGAATTGATCAGCGAAGCCATCCGTGACTCATTACGTGAAGATGCCGCCGATATCAAAGCGCTCGAATCATCAAAAAACGAACCTTCCGTGAGCCTCGAAGACGTCCTTAAGGAGTTCAATCTCGAACGACTACTCAAGTAATTGGGACGATAAAGTCATGGATTGGGTGATTCAGTTCAAACACTCGGCGTTGAAAAGTCTGAGAAAAATTGCAGCCAAAGACAGAGAACGGATTTTAGCCAAAATCATCACATTCAAGGAAGATCCACGCCCGCTGGGCAGCCTCAAGCTCATCAACCAGGAAGCCTATCGCATCCGCCAAGGGGATTACCGCATTATCTACACTGTTGAAGACAACATCCTGCTCATCGAGGTGATCCGCATCGGTCACCGACGCGATGTTTACGGCTAATCCTGATGCGCATCAAGATTTGTCCAATTGAGAAAGAGCTCTGAGGTTGAGAGAGTTCCTTTCAGCACCTAGTGGTGTTACGTTTTACGTGTTCAGTATTATGCCCACCTTGGGCTTGTCCTATGTGACCCTATTTCAACGCCTTCGCCTTTTCATTGATGTCGTCGAGTTCGTCTTTGAAGAGGCCGAGCCGGGTGGCGATGTATTCCTCGATGGATTCTGGGGGGAGCAGGTCTTTGAAGGTGGTTCTCATTTGCTTGGAGAGCCGGTCTGACTGTCGGACGATTCCGTTCATGTATCCTACCGCCTTGTATCCTTGTGCCGGGTTGCGGGCGCTGGTGCGGCGGGGGTCGCGTAGGCAGAGAGTGAGATGTTCGCGCGCCTGCCGGAGGTTCTTCCAGCCATTGCGGCGGAGACCTGTCATACGCTCCATGAGTTTTTTGCACGCGAGGAAACGTTCTTTTTCGCCCAGTTCCTCAAGGGCGTCCACACAGGCGTCGACGCCGCCGGCGGGCAGTTTGCCATCGTGCAGGATCACACCGATGGCGATCAGAGTGTCGAGCGCGGCATCGATCGGGACACACTGCATGGTATCCGCACTCCAGCGGCTCCAGCCGGTGGCGATGATGCCTTTCAGCTTGTAGCGACCGTTGACATCGACCCAGGCCGTTGCATTTTCCACACGTTCGCTGATGACGGGGCGGTCCGAGGTGTGCCGTTCGGGAGTAGCTTCGGCACCCTTGTAGGCCGTTGCGCCCCACAGAACCATACCATGCTCATGGAAACGTTTGATGTATTTGGTGTTGCCGTGGCCCGTTGCGTTGTCGGGGTGACCGCTATACCCCCAAACCATCAGGTCGCACTTGGTGGGGAGCGAGTTAGGGGCTAGGAGGGGGCGTGCCCCTAGGCTTCGCAATAAAAGCCCAAGCCTATTTCCTCTCCAGCACCAGCTTTGTGCGCTCCCAAGGGAATGGGTAGGCGCTGATCCAGACTTCTGATTTGTAATTCAGGTTTTCTTTGTCGTATCCAAGAACGAACAGCTCGATGCTCTTTCCGATGTATTCCTTTTTCATCGGAATGTAGTAGGTGTAATTTTTGTTGGGGCCGGAGGCAAAGTACTCCCAAGGATTGCAAAGCATCGATGGCGCACGGTCCGGCGCACCGACGAGCTTGCCGTCGATCTTAGCGGCCACGTAGGCACCTTCTTTTCCGTGAACACCATTGAGAGCAACACACAGGTAACTATTCGCTGGGACTTCATCTAAGGTGATGGTCGATTTCCATGCCTTGACCGCTCTCATCCTCTGGGGATGAGTGAATAAGTTAGAGGCTTTCCAATTTGATCGATCCAATTTCTTACCTGCAGTAAGACCTTCGATTTCTGCGATCTGACGTGCGAATGATCTGAACCTTAGGTAGCGAACCGATTTGCCAATCGGGATGGTCATTTCAGTTCCAGCTAGATAGGTAATCGGCTCCCAGCTTTTTAGATCGGTAGAGACCTCTGCGATGTTCCCTTCGGCTTCCTTCATAGGAGATAATGAAAACACATCCGGCACCGTGACGATGAGTTCATCGACATGTTGCACCTTGCCTAGGTCGAGACGGAAGCCTGGTCGGTTTGTGTTGATTTTGGTGGATGGGAAAAAGGTGGTTTTCAAATCGCCATCGAACAAGTTTTTATCCCAAACGGCTCGCTCAACAAATGTCTTTTGGTTAAAGAACGCATCGCGGGCGGCTTTGACTGCCGGGAATTTTGTTTCTCCCGAACGCTGAAGGGACCTTACTTCCAAGGCATTGTTATCGGATGCAAACATAGTGGCTTCGTAGAGCGCTTTGGCATCGGATGGGACTGGCACCTCGGTGAAGTCACCCAACTTCCGGTGGGTTTTATTTTTCAACAATTTACCCTCGAACTTCATCGAGACACTTCCACCTTGCAACAATTTCGATGCGTCCTTGCCGTTGATTTTGGCGGATTTGTAGTCGCCTGCATTCAGCAACGTCACCTTGGAGGTAGTGCCGGGCATGCCTAGTAATTCGATCTCTACCGGCTTGCCAGCAACGTCTTTGATGACCGCGAAATCTACACCGTCGACGACTGGGTCAGAATATTTCTCTGTCGTCGCCAATACCATGCAAGCTCTGAATGGCGATACTTCCACATCGACCACTGCACCCCTATCGAAGGTGCCCAACACTTTTTCTGTCGGATGCAATTGCAGCAAGGTGACTTTGCCTTTGGATTCTAACCCGATCTCGTCGTCTAACTTAATTTTATAGGATGTACTCTCCCAATTCAAATTCCTAAGAGTCACCATGCGAGTGCTCTTGCTACCTCTCGCAACAGCATTGGGGCCATAAGATTTCGGCAGCACATTTCCGGTGGTCAGGATGTCCCGGTATTTTTTGTGCAAATTGAAAATACGGGCCAGCTTGGCGAACTCACGGTCATTGAGCAACCAAGGGTTACCATAAATCTCTGGCGATAAGATCAACGCTCGGTTGAACGCTTGTAGGATGAGGTCGTCCTCCCAGTAGTCGATACACGAGGAAATACAAACTCCATGGTCTTCGGTCAGCCTTTGCAAGTCCGGCACCAATCCCCTTGAGAGCGCCTGACCACGATGGTGGGGAGCTGTCATATTATTGGTCATGTGGACATCGATGTAAGTTTCGGCACCGCCGAATAGAAACGTCGTTGCGTGCGGTTTGGCTTTCTTTAATCCAATCCGGTGGTTCAGCAAAATGAGGTCAGGGCTATGCTTGCGCGCCTCTGTCATCATTTTGATAAATGCATCTTCTTTCTCAGGACGTAAAGGGCCGCAGACCGTGTCAAACTTGAAGAGGGCAAACTCATAATCTTTACATAATTTCACCATCTGGTCGGTGCGCGCTTTTTCCTCTTCCGGTGTGTCACCAAACCCGTCCGGGCCACCCCAAACACCTAGGCGGATATCCAATGACTTGGCTTGCTTGTAAACTGGGTCAAAGCCATTGGGGAATTGTTTTTTAAACCGGTCAGAGTAAATGCTTCCATAAAACTTGGCTCCATCAATGGCACCGGCATCAAAGGCATAGATGTCGAGCTGCATGCCGTATTCCTCTTTAAGCCAAGCAAAGAACTCCAGGTTGATTCGCGTGTGCTCCTCGTCGGCTCCTTCGTTGGTATTGTTGATCCAACTAAAATATTGTGCCCGCGAGGGAGTTGATTCATCAGCGCCAGCGAAGACTTTATCTTGCGCATTTGTCAGCTGACAACACAGGACCAAGGGCAAAAGAGTGGTTAGTAAATGTTTCATTGAGTGTTCGGAATGAGTTTTTGAATAGGCAGTCTGAGCTCGCGAGCGTGAGGCCTCAGACGTGCGGCAGCATGCCTCGCCCCCCGCAAATCGCAAGGATTATTCCTCCCGGCCACTGGCCTAAATTTCAGGTATTATCCCCACATCGCATCATCATCCGACTGGACCACGGTCCATTTTTCGAAAATGGATCAACCGGATGATCACTTTAATCTAAAGACAGACAATCCTTGTGTGAGCTGCCTAGCGCGATAGTGAACTGGTGCGGATTTCTACTAGAATTTTTATCATGTCGCGTGAAATAATTTGATAGAATCCCCCCCATCAAACCATTATAGAATATAACATATGTGGAAGTATCTTTATCTCGGCGTTATTGTGGGTTTTTCTGCCATTTCGTGCTCGGAAAAACCTAACCTGACCCAAACCCCTGAACTGCAAGAATCAGCGGTGTCAGAGTCAGCTGAGCCAGAACTACAAAAACTGCCTGAACTCGTGTCCTTCAATGAACACGTTCAGCCCATTTTATCGGCCAATTGTTACCATTGCCACGGACCAGATTCTGGCACCCGTATGCCAGAGAGCGAACCTCTGCGCGTCGACAAAGCCGATGCCGTATTTTCACCACGAGAAAGTGGCAAACCAGTCATCGTGAAAGGCGCACCAGATGCCTCATTCTTGTTGCAGTTGATGGAGACTGATGACCTGAACAAGGTAATGCCACCAGACCCCAGCAAGAGCCCCCACGGCAAAAAAATGGATCCGCAGGACATAGCGCTGGTACGCAAATGGATCGCTCAGGGCGCCGTGTTTGAAGACCACTGGGCCTACATCGCTCCGAAAAAAGAACCACTCCCACAAACCAAAAACCCAGACTGGTCACGCACACCAGTCGACCACTTCATTGCGGCTAAAATGGACGCCGCTGGTGTGTCTCCAAATCCAGAGCAGTCGAGGGCACGCTTGCTGCGTCGTTTGCATTTTGACCTCACCGGACTTCCGCCGCAAGCTGAGGATTTAGAAAAATTGCTCCAGGACAAACGTGACTTCGACCTCATCTACTCCGAGCTAGTTGACAGGCTCTTAGGCACCCAAGAATATGCTGAGCACTTCTCCCGCCAATGGCTGGATGTAGCACGCTACGCAGACACCCACGGAATCCACATCGACAACTACCGCTCGATCTGGCCGTACCGCGACTGGGTTCTCAACGCCTTCAAAAACAACATGCCCTTTGACCAATTCACCCGTGAGCAAATCTCCGGCGACATGTTGGCGAATGCTACCAGTGCCGAAAAAGTCGCCACCGGCTACTTGCGCTGTCTGCCGACCACCGGCGAGGGCGGCTCCATCCCTGAAGAAGTCCGCGCTATGAATATGCAGGACATGACCGACACCGTGGCCTCCACATGGCTCGGCCTATCCACTGGCTGCGCGGCATGCCACGACCACAAATTTAACGAGATTTCCACCAAAGAAAACTACCAGCTCACCGCGTTCTTTAATAACACGCCGATGAACCCATTGGATGGCAACAACGAAAAGCACCCGCCGAATGTATTCCTGCCTAATAAGGAAAACGAAAAAGCATACAATGAGCTCATCGCTAAAATCAACCAACTCACACTCCAGTCAGAAGAATACCAAAAGCGAAGCAATGGTAATTTCCTTAAATGGCTCAACGCTAGCGCCCAGTCAGAGATGCTCAAGATTTCTGGGAAAATCAGCCGTTTAGCTTACCCCTCGATGACAAAGCTTCCGGCTTAAAAATCCAAGGATCAAACACCGTCGCCAAACCACTACACCCACTGCAGTGGACCAACGGTCCGTCAGGCAAAGCCGCAGAATTCAATGACAACAACAGCATAAATCTAGGGCAAACTGGTGACTACGATCACAACCAAGCATTCGGATTCAGCTTCTGGATCAAGCCTCCCAAGACTAAATCGGCTTCCATAATATCCAAGATGGATGTTCAGAATAAACACCGCGGTTACAACTTCTATATAGAGGACAGACAACTCGTCATCCACATCTCAAACGAAACCCCTAAACGCGCCCTCAAAGCGCGCACAAACACACAACTAGACACCGATAGCTGGACACATGTCATCGTCTCTTATAATGGCTCTGGCCAACGCAACGGGCTGAAAATCTTCATCAATGGGGAAGCCCAAAGGCTCAAGACTCTCATAAACTCGCTCAAGGACAGCAAAGAAAGAAGCATCAAAAATAAAGCGCCATTCCTCATTGGAGCTCGCCATGATGGCTATGACTTCAATGGCGGCGCCCTTCTGAACCTCGTCATCCATGAAAAGCACATCACTAATGACGACGCCTTTGCCATCAGCCTGGACCAAATGCTCAAACACCGTGGCGATCACCACAAATTAGGCGACAAACCAATGGAAGCGGCACAGGCATACTACTTCGAATCCATCGATCCAAAATCCAAAGCAACATACGCCGAAATTGCGCAGTTAAACAAATCTAAAGTAGACCTTCAGAAGCACGGCCACTACAGCCTCGTGATGCAGGAAAAATCAAACTCAGCCCCCTCCGCTCAGATCCTTATCCGCGGCCAATACAATGTGAAGGATGAGGAAATCCTCAGCGCTGGCACCCCTGCCAGCCTGCCGCCAATGACCGATACCATGCCGAAAAATCGACTCGGCCTAGGAATATGGCTCACCGACCCCGCCAACCCACTCCCAGCACGAGTCACCGTAAACCGATACTGGGGCTACATCTTTGGCCGCGGAATCGTCGAATCCGTGGGCGACTTCGGAGTCATGGGCACACGCCCGACCCACCCAAAACTGCTCGATTGGCTCACCGTTGACTTCGTGGAAAATGGCTGGGACATCCAACACCTGATCCGCACCATCGTGAACTCCTCCACCTACCGCCAGTCCGCTGTCCTCAGTGCTGAAAAAATGGCCAACGACCCCGACAACAACTACTTCAGTCGCGGTCCACGCTACCGCCTAGATGCTGAGCAAATCCGCGACCTTGCTCTCAGCGCATCAGGACTCCTAAGAAAACAACTCGGAGGACCATCGGTAAAGCCCTACCAACCAGAAAAAATCTGGGAATCCGTGGCTATGCCCACATCAAACACCCGCTTCTACAAACGTGACTCAGGCGACAAGCTCTACCGCAGATCAATGTACACATTCTGGAAGCGCACAGCCCATCACCCAACCATGGACATCCTCAATGCCCCAGCACGCGAGGTGACCTGCGTGCAACGCGAACTCACCAACACCCCCCTCCAGGCATTCGTCGTGATGAATGACCCACAATTCATCGAATGCTCACGCAACTCGCCGACCAAGCCATCCAAAATGGCAAAACCTCGAGCGAACGCGCCAACTGGATTGCCCAGCGATTGCTCAGCCGCTCGCTCGCTGAGGATGAAATCGAAATCATCGAAAAAACCTACCAGAAGGCCATCGCCAGATTCTCGGACAAGCCAGATCAGGCAAAAAAATTGGTCACTGTAGGCGACTCAAAAGCCACCACCACCGAGCTACCAGAGCTCGCCAGCTGGACCCTCATCGCCAGCCAAATCCTTAACATGGACGAAACCCTCAACAAATAAGACTACCTTATGGACTATTCTGATATTCTCAAATCGATCGACCTCCAGAATACCTCTGTGAGCCGACGCCAATTTTTCCGTCACAACGCCATGGGCTTAGGCGCTGCCGCCCTCACCTCCCTGCTGCCCAAGGAACTCCTTAATGCTGCGGGCAATGTCATCGGCCAACCAAACTTCGAGCCCAAGGCAAAGCGCGTGATCTACATCTCACTTATCGGCGCTCCTTCCCAGTTCGAAACCTTCGACTACAAACCCAACCTCAGAAAAGAGTACAAAAAGGACATCAAAGACTTCCTTGTAGAATCTGGACAACGCCTCACTGGCATGACCTCTAGGCAAGCATCCTTCCCTGTCGCGCCATCCTTTGCCGACTTCAAGCAATATGGTCAATCCGGCACTTGGATCTCAGATACCTTGCCCAATATTGGCAAAATGGTCGACGACATCTGCATCATCAAAAGCATGCACACCGATGCCATCAACCACGAGCCCGCGAACCAGCTCATGTACACCGGCTCTATGCAGAATGGCAAAGCCTCACTTGGCTCCTGGCTCTCCTACGGTCTGGGATCACTCAACAATGACCTGCCCACTTTCTGTGTACTTCACGCCCAACCCGGCTCACCTAACGGCAACACTCAGGCTATTTCATCCCGCCTCTGGGGCACCGGATTCCTCCCCGGAAAACACGCGGGGGTCAACCTCCGCGCCCAAGGCGACCCCGTGCTCTTCCTCAAAAACGCCCCGGGAATCGACCGCCAACTTCGCCGCGATATGTTAGACGGGCTCTCTGCTCTCAACCAAAAAACTCTAAAAAGTGTCGGAGACCCGGAAATCCAAACCCGTATGCAGCAATACGAAATGGCCTACCGCATGCAGATGTCCGTACCTGACCTCACTGACATGAGTGATGAAAGCGAGCACACCTACGAGCTCTATGGTGAAGAGGCCAAAACTCCAGGCTCCTTTGCCAATACCGCACTCATGGCCCGCCGCCTAGCCGAGCGCGGAGTCCGCTTCACCCAAATCTTCCACAGAGGTTGGGACCAACACAAAGATCTCCCAACCAACATTTCTCACCAATGTAAAGACATCGACCGAGCATGCTATGGCCTTATCCAAGACCTCAAGCAGCGTGGCCTACTAGAAGACACCCTCGTGGTCTGCGGCGGCGAGTTCGGACGCACCGTCTACTCACAGGGAATTCTCACCGATAAAACCTACGGACGCGACCACCACCCCCGCTGCTTCTCCATGTGGATGGCTGGCGCTGGCGTCAAAGGCGGTATGGTCTACGGAGATACCGACGAGTACTCCTACAACATCACCACACCGGACCAGAAAGTCCACGTCCGTGACCTTCACGCCACCATCCTCGAACGCTGCGGCCTAGACTTCCACAAATTCGGATTCCTCCACCAAGGACTAGAACAAAAAATCACTGGGGTAGTACCCGCCAAGGTCGCCACAGACATCCTACACAGCTCTCACATGGCGTGAGACTGCTCTAGCAAACTTCTGACACTTGACCATCGTATGCTCTATTAGCCTGTCAGAAATGGCACAATAAAAGGATATTCGAGCTACGGGGCCTAGGTTTGGAGTGCTGAGGCTGGACTCAGATTTGCGGCAGGCGAGGCTGAACGTGTGTGGTGCGGTAGCCTGCCAGACAAATTGAATATCCAACAGCCAACAAGGAATATCCAGCCGAACAAGGGACACGCGAATCAACGTCGCTGGCAACAAATACCGGTCAAAAACAAAACTCCGTGGTGACACCAACTACTTGGTAATTGAATATTCCTTGTTGGCTGTTGGATATTCGACCAAACGAAAAAACCCCGCTCCCCGGTGATGGGGAATGGGGTTGGAATGAATGTTTATTTCCGAGGCCGGGTTACTTGCGGCGACGGAGGATGAGGGCTAGTCCACCGAGGCCGAGTAGGGCGGTGGTGGAGGGTTCTGGGACGGCGACGGCACGAAGCTGAAAACCAGTAATTGTCTCGCGGCCTGATCCGCTTGCTAGCACCTCAATATTTCCGCTACCATCAGCAGTTACGTTATTGAAATACGAGAAAATACCTGCTGCAGCTCCTTCGACGTAAGTTTCACCACCCGTGGTAATCTTGCTTTCCCCGAAAGTATCTGGACCCGCTCCTTCTGCAGTCATCGTTTCGTTCGGAAAGGCATCAGAAAAATAGAATATAAGTTCATATGTTTGACCCGCACTGAGCTGGCTTATCGTGAGATTGTGAATGGTTGTATTATCATCGTCTCCAAATTTACCCTGATATGTCAGATCATCAGGGCCCCAGCCAAGATTACTATTACTATTAGTCCAACCAGTGAAACTATTAACCC
>NZ_MQWA01000001.1:1913766-1917770 GCF_002954445.1 Rubritalea profundi | reverse complement strand
CAGGTTAATATAGCCAACCGTAGTGGCATTATTGCCTGAATCCACCAAGTTAGAGCCTGAAGATGATGACGATAGATTCCAAGTGTTGTCACCTTCGGCCCACAGCCCATAATCAGGATTGCTAATTGCGGTAGTAGCTGGGGTAGACCTCGTAATGTTGACATTGATCACCGCGGCAGAAGCAGCATTCGAGAAAAGGAGAACGCCCGAGGCACAAACGGCCAATGATAAAAAAGGGGCGACAGAACAAATATTTCTTGATGATTTTTTATAATGTAATTAATTGGTTGTTAGTAGTATTCTTGGTGGTTAGCGAGCTTGCTGGTCCTCTCCAAACACGGATAAACCGGAATTAGTCACAAGCTGACACGTACCTTACACCCCCCATCGGCATCCGTCGATTTATTTCACTCTTGACAACCTGACCTACATTATGAAGGTCTACTGTGATGACACCACTTCATATTGCCTCTGCGTCCGAGCAGGCAGCCAGTTACCTGCGCGAGCAATTGATCCGCAAAGTCTGGGTGGGCACGATACCAGGAGGTCCAGTGCTCGCCCGCGAATTCGGGGTCGGCCGGATGACGATCGAAGCGGCTCTGTCGATGCTTGAGAATGAGGGATTGCTGGTGCCGCAGGGCCCGGGTCGGCGGCGCAAGATCGAGTTGCCTGAAGAATTGGCCAAGCCCCCAGGCTTGCGGGTGGCGATTTTATGTTACGAACAAAACGACCGATCTCTGGATTACCTCATCGACTCCAAGAACAAGCTAGAGGCGGCGGGGCACACTGTCTTTTATGCGCCAAGTAACTTAACGGAAATTAAGATGGATGTGCGGCGGCTCGCCCGCATGGTGGGGAAGACCGAGGCGGACGCCTGGGTGGTGGGTAGCGCTACGAGTGAGGTGCTGGAGTGGTTCCTGCAACAAAAGTCCCCGGCCTTTGCGCTCTTCGGTCGGCGGCGCAAACTAAAAATCGCCGGTGTCGGTCCGGACCATGTTCCAGCCCTAGCTGAGGCCACGCGTCGGCTGATAGAGCTCGGTCACCAACGGATTGTGTTTCTGGACAGCATTTATAGCGTATCGGATGCGGGGGCTATTGGCGGAGCCGTTCTCGATGCATTGTCGGTTGGCGGTATCACGGCGAGTTCCTACAACATGCCGGGTTGGGAGGGTGGGCTCGAAGGCTTGTATGCATTCCTTGACTCGTCGTTCCAAATCTCCCCACCCACCGCTATCATCGCCAGCTCCAGCCCGATCTATTTCGCAACGCTGCACTTTCTACTCAACAAGGACATTCAGGTACCGCGGGATCTTTCCTTGATCTGCGTCGACAACGACACACATTTTAGCCAGTGCCAACCATCGGTCTCGCATATCCGCTGGAGCAACCGCTCGGTGGCGAACCGCATCGTGCGCTGGGTCAATAACATCAGCCAAGGAAAAGAAGACACCCGCCAGACGATGATCAAAGCGAATTTCATCGAGGGCGGCACGATCGGCCCAGCGCCGAAGGAGTGACACGCAGGCTGGATATTCAATTTTCTTACTACCCTGTTGGTCAGCAAAAAGCATCAGATAACCGTACTCCTTTATGGCGTGGGTCCCGGTCACTATAATCTGCAGATATTTTTGTAATCGCACATGACTGGCCAGTCCGTTATGATCCACTCAGTCAATTCACTTAACACAAAAGTAAAACGATCATGGAAACCAACGGAAATTCAGTTATATTATACCTTATAGTCGGAGTTGTCGCGGCAATAGTCCTCGGAGTCATTGTGTATTTCATCGCACGCGCGATGAAGGGCAGCATTGAGATAGCCTTGAAACAAAAAAACGTCAGTTCAGGCGACATGGCTGAAGGACAGCTCACACTGAAAGCTAAGAAGGCTATTGATGTGGACCGAATGTTCATCGCATTGATCGGAGAACGTGAGATCAGGAAACGAAGCAGCAGCGGAAACGGCAATTCAACCTCTTGGGACGAATTCTATAGAGATGAGCATGACGTCTTGATGAGTGAGCACCTGCGGGCTGGTTTCACTCAGAAATACGACTTTGCATTACAAGCGCCTACTAAGCAGGACACCCAGAACCTGCTTGATAACCCAGTTGGTGCACTCACCAACAAAATCGATAATGCTCTGGTCAAGGGGATCGCTAATCAGGTCGGCCAAATCGCTCTGCAGAGTAGCGGGTTGCGCCATAGCCGTAAGAGATGGAAAGTGGTTGCTCGGCTTGAAACCAAAGGCGTCGACCTCGCCGATTCTAAGAAAATTCACATTAGCTTGTAAGACCACGGAAGACCACGGGCGAAATCCGTTCGTCCATTTCCTCCCCAAAAAGTTTAAATATTTAACAATATGTCCACGCCAAACACGCCACCAACCATCCCCATAAAAAAGCAACACGCGAATAATAAAAAGGGAAGTGGCTGTTTCCTGAAAATTTTTATCGGATGCGTTGTATTGTTGGTTTCTCTTTTAGTGGCGGCTTGGGTGACACTCATGCATACCTCCGTTCCGCTTAGGAGCGTGGCAGCTGCGATGGAGGCCGCGGGCAAAGATTCACAGCTAAAGATCACTGGGGTTTCGGGCACACTTTCTTCTGGCTTGAGTTTCGAACAGATGAAATGGGATGATGGAGAGCTGGCCGACGTGCGGGTTCGTTATTCTGGCATCATCGACATCATCCGCAAAAAACACCTCATCATACACGAGATACATGTCGGTAAGGCGCTGATCAACTTCTCCTCTAATGCCAATCATAGAAGCGACGATTCCTCCTCTTCTGAGAGCGACGAAGGTTGGTCAACAGACCATGGCGAATCTGATGAGTGGCCGCTGGAGCTCTTTCAAATCGATAGTCTAACGCTCGCCAATATTGTCATAAAAGACCGAACCACCGGCTTCTCACTGTCCATTCCCGCTCTGGAGTGGACCGGATTCAAGGCTGAAAATGGAGAAATCGACTTTGGGAAATTCAGCGCGGAGATGGGCGCGGAAACGGACTACCTCACGCTGGTAACGACCGACGCGCCGGATACCAAGTACAAGACGCGCATCGACTGCTCGCTGATGCCAAAGATGCACACGCTGATCCGCAAGCCAATCCGGATTGTCACAGATCTAGGTCAAGAAGATGGCAGCGTGATTTGTCACCTCCAGGCCTTCGATGACGCGCTGGAGATTGTTGCCAATCCGGACGGCTCAGCTCAGTTCAATTTCCGCGAGCTCAATCTCGCGGATTACCTAGATGGGCCGTTACCACAAAATCTCACGCTCGAGGTCGTGACGCTAGCCACTGAGGAGTCGGGCACTGAGTTGTTCGATGTCCGCGGCGGTGAGTTCCAGCTCGGACTGCGGAAGTTCCAGATCCAACCGGCAAAGTGGGACCTATCACAGCTTATCCAGCCGCCTAGTACCTTTGTGTCATTGAGCAGTGACGCAGAACCCCAGTTTCGCTACGCGATTGAAGAATCCGAAAAGTCTGGTCAGATCATCCAGCGATTATCCGCAACTCCCGCACTGAGCCCCGAGGACACCCTCGCCGAGCTGTTCCACGGCAAACGTTTTTCCGAGCTTTCACCTGCCGAGCAAAAGAAGCTCACTGCCGACTTGTCTTGGTTTTACATCGCCCAGCCTGAGTGAAGGCTCCCCTAACAATCTGATGCGGCTGAGTCACGGCCTGCGAAAAAAGACAAAAAAAAGACGGCAGACAAAAAAAAGACAGACTAATAGAAAGGTAAGCCTGGCTATCTATTATTTCATATGGGTTTTGCAATATTACGACCCTCCTATAGCAGCCATATAGACTCTCAACACCTCTACCAAAAAAACAAATAAAAACAGACTAATAGAAAGGTAAGCCTGGCTATCTATTATTTCATATGGGTTTTGCAATATTACGACCCTCCTATAGCATCCATATAGACTCCCAACACCTCTGCTGTGGCGAGGTAGTCCAGTTGTTTTTTGGGAATTGGGGGGGACACCCTAACTGAAA
>NZ_MQWA01000001.1:1908658-1911100 GCF_002954445.1 Rubritalea profundi | reverse complement strand
TAGGTTAATAGTGTTACCAATTTTAGCTAAGATGGGCAAGGAGACACACAAGGACTTAGATTTCCATCTCGTGACTTTAGCTTCACCATATGGATTGGAAGTTGATAATAGCCGCCTAGCAACTCTAGCACTCGATGTGAAAAATTCCGTTCCTGATCGCCTAAAATACTATCTAGCAATCAATGATAAAGTGATCCGTGGAAAAGTAAGAGAGAAGTTTCTTGATGAAAAAGAAAGTGCCTTTGTGGAGACCGCCCTATCGGAGATGTTCGAATTGTCACCTAAGGAAGCCTTAGAATATAGTCTCAAGCGCGTCGAGACAGGAGCTAACCTGAGAGGTGTTTATGCAGTTTTAGGAACGCTCAAAGACCCAGTCTCTCTCAAGGCGATACTATTGGGGGCCAAAAAACTATCAACAAAGAGTCATGAGGATGTCAGTGTTCTAGATCTTATCACGGCCTTAGAAAACCGCACCGAAAAGGAAGCTAAGCAAGCATTACTCAATCATAAAAATAGCTACCCTAAGGAAAATACTCTTGGGGTTTACCGTCATACACTAGCAGGGGGCGAGGTCAGGCTAGGTAAAGACCTAGTCGATAGTGGTAAGGGACAGTGTATTATTTGTCACAATTTTGGATGGCGTGGGATTAAGAAAGTCGGACCACATCTATCCAGAATAGGTAAGCAGAAAAGAGCGACAGGTGAATATCTTATACGTTCACTGATTGAGCCCAGCGCTTTCGTGGTCCAGGGCTACGGAGATGCGAAAGTGTCGGCAATGCCAAATATGAAAAATCTCCTAACTAAGAGTGAAATGAGAGACATCATTGCCTATTTAAAAACGCTCAAAATGAGGGGTGATTGATTTCATCAAAATTGTTACTGACTGCTTTTTGAGTGAGGCGGTCAAGAGCATCACGCGACGAGAAAATAGGGAGTTACCACCACACGAAAACTAACTCAAAATTTCAAACCACCTTGACACACAAGGTTGCAATCACTAACAAAAAATAATACATACAACTATGCAACGTAGAAATTTTATCGGATCAGGACTGGCTGCCCTAACGGCAGGCATCACAGTGCCACAAGCCTTTGCTCAAGCCAAAGAAAACGGACAAGAAACATCAGCTGACCCAGGAGCCAGGATCCCCTGTCCTATTTCATTAGCTCAATGGTCATTACGAGATGAATTCAGAAGCGGACGACTTAAGAACGAAGACTTTGCGAGTTTCAGCAAAAATACATTTGGCATTTCCGCTGTCGAATATGTTTCAGGCTTCTTTAAAGACAAAGCCAAAGACAAGTCCTTCCTCAAGCAACTAAAACAAAATAGTGCCATCGAAGGTGTCACTAACGTTCTCATCATGATAGATGGTGAAGGCTCAATTGGTGCGGAGACTCTAGCAGAACGCACTCAGACAGTAGAAAATCATAAAAAATGGGTAGAAGCGGCTCAATTCATTGGTTGTCACACCATCAGAGTTAATGCTCACGGTACTGGTACAGAGCAAGAACAAGCGAAGCAGGCCACTGATGGCTTGCGTGCTCTCTCCACCTTTGCCTCAGACTTCGGTATCAATGTCGTGGTCGAGAACCACGGTGGCCTATCATCCAATGGCCAGTGGCTCTCAAAGGTGCTAGCTGACGTGAAGATGGATAATTGTGGAGCACTGCCGGACTTCGGTAATTTTGGCAAGTACGATCGTTACCAAGGCATCGCTGATCTGATGCCATTTGCCAAAGGTGTGAGTGCTAAATGTATTAATTTCGATAAGAACGGCAATGTCATTGAAACTGACTTCGCCAAGGCGATGAAAATCGTGCTAGATACAGGTTTCAGATCCTGGGTTGGTATCGAGTGGGGTGGCAGAGGTGCCACCAAAGCAATCCCTGATATCAAAGCTGCGAAGTTGCTCTTAGATAAAGTTCAGCAGCAATACTTTGACTACTAGGAATTTGCTTTTTGAGTGAGGTGGTCGAGAGCAACATGCGAGGAGGGAGAACTCGATGGAGTACGAAAAGGAACAGTCCTCTAGCCTGGGAAAGAAGCGTATCAGATGCTCGGACGTTTACGCCTCATCATCTGCTGATCGCTGACCTCGATACGCTTTAGTTATTGATGAGTAAGTTTCACGTTACACGACAAAATATTGGGCCACGAGGGTGATTTCAGCCAGTCGGTGAACAACCAAGAAAAAGACAGACTAATAGAGGAGGTACGCATTTAACGTAAAATCAAGCGATACTCACCAAAACAGACACAACTCCACCATTGACTCTTCCAGTGAGCGGTAATTCACAAATTCTAAATTTAGAATTCCTAATTCACTACCCCCTCTTTCCCCCGCACCCCCCGCACCCCCCTTTCTCCCCCTCTCCGATCTCCCCAACAACGTCCTCAGGGACACCACGCAAAAAGCAAATACCTAGCAATAAAGG
>NZ_MQWA01000001.1:1709780-1908177 GCF_002954445.1 Rubritalea profundi | reverse complement strand
AAGGGAGAAAGTGGTTATTGACTCTGGTATGATGAGCTTTGATGCATCAGACACCCATTTTGACAATTTTGAGACATTCTGGTAATTCTGTATGAAAAATTGTCGTGTAGTGTGATCAAGGATAGATTGAATGTAGTTCATGAATGGCACGATATTGTTACTCACTTGAGCTTCCTCTAATGCATTGAAGTATCTCTGCCTTTCCTCATGCTTAATGATCAACCAAGGCAGCTTTTCTTTACAAAGGAAGTCAACCCCCTTTCTCCCCCTCTCCGATCTCCCCAACAACGTCCTCAGGGACACCACGCAAAAAGCAAATACCTAGCAATGTTACGCCGCCAGAACGATGGCTGCCTACATCGACCTCAACCCAGTGAGAGCCGGGATGGTGCGTGACCCGAAAGATTATCGGTGGAGTGGCTACGCGGAAGCAGTGGCTGGTGGTAAGCTTGCTAGAAATGGCGTAATGCGCGTCCTCAACGAACTCGACAGCGACACAGCCCACGACGGCTGGAGCGGCGCTAGAAACATAGGAAATACGATTGGCGCAGCGTGGCGCAGCGCTACCGGCTCTGCCTATTCGAAGACGGCGCGAGCTATGGCGAACCCACCGCCGACGTCCAAAGAACGCGGACGCAGCGCTCCGAAGAAGCGGCTCCCCATCGGAATCGAAAACATTCCTGAGCTAAAATAGCGTCCTCGCGCGTTTGGAGTTCTACCTCTCTGGTTTTCTTTTTTGAGTTTACAATGCCTGACTAGAGACTTAGTAAGAACAATCAAGATGATCTTATCAAATAACTTCGTTAAAAAATGGAATCTCCCGGCGGCCACAATGACCGTGATTGTTACTGGAATAGCAACGATCCTCACGGCTGAATCGGCTAAATCGGCTGAACCCGGTGAGGGTTTAACCAAGGGGCCGCTCGATGGGAAACGCCCCCACGATGCGGTCCAGTTGGTTGGCAAACGGGGTCATGTCTTGATTCCTGAGAAGGAGGAAGTGAAGAGCCAATGGGTGTTTAAAGACGGCGTGCTGACGGCATCACCGGAGAACGATAGCTTGGTGACACCTGAGACCTACACAGATTTCAAAATGCATGTTGAGTTCAATGTGAACAGCGTGGCCGGTGTCGATCCAGAACAGAATGGCAACTCCGGCGTCTATATCCAGCAGCGTTATGAAATCCAGATTCTCAATTCCCATGGAATCGCTACGGAGGATTACAAGGCGAGTTATGCCGGCAGCCTTTATCGCCAGAAAAAGCCAGATAAGCTTGTTTCCAAGCCTGCGGGAGAATGGCAAAGCTACGACATTATTTTCCGTGCTGCCCGTTTCGAAGGAGAGAAGAAAGTTGCCAATGCTCGGATCAGCGTGAAGCACAATGGGGTGCTCATTCATGATGATTATGCGCTCACTAACAAGACTGGGAGAGGGAAGAAGGAAGGGCCCGAGCCATTTCCTATCAAGCTCCAAGGCCATGAAAATCAGGTGAGATTTCGCAATATTTGGGTTCAGCGTCTGAAACTTGAGCCAGGGAAGAAGGATGCACCCAAAAAAGAAAAAGAAAGGCTACACCTACGTGATGCCCGAAGGATGCGCTAGGCAGCTTCCGCCTACACGAGGACTTTGAGATCACCACCGTGGTTCACGAACCGGAGGTGCAGAACCCATTGGCGCTTAGATTCGATGGCGATGGACGGATGTGGGTGGTGGAAATGCGCGCCTACATGCCGGATGCCAATGGCACCGGCGAGGAGGAACCGATTGGGCGGATCTCCATTCACGAGGACACTAACAATGACGGAGTCTGTGACAAGACCAGCGTCTTTTTGGACGGACTGAACCAGCCGAGGTCCATAGCTCTTTACAAGAACGGCATCCTTTATGGCGGGCACGAGAAACTCTACTTCGTAGAAAACGTCAACGGCAAGGCTGGAAAGATGACGGTGATCGATGAGAATTACACCCAGGGTGGCAACGTGGAACATCGTACCAATGGCCTATTCCGCGGCCTCGACAACTGGATTTACAACGCCAAGTCTGATACCCGCTATCGGGAGATTGACGGGAGCTGGGTCAAAGAAAAAACCGCCTTTCGTGGTCAGTGGGGGATGGCCCATGACAACTACGGGCGGCTCTATTACAACGAAAATTGGTTCGGTATCAAGGTCGACCAGTTGCTACCAAACACCCTGAGGCGCAATCCTAACTACCTCCTTGATCGAGGTCATTTTAAGCACATTTCTTATCGTGACAAGCTCTACCCAGCACGCATCACTCCGGGTGTGAATCGCGGTGGTGAAGGTGCCATTGACGAGAATGGATATTTAACTGCGGCGACCGGTGCTGCCGGCGCAGTGGCGTATCGAGGTGATCAGTTTCCGCCAGAATTCCGCGACACCGCGCTTTTCTGCGAACCCACGGCCAACCTTGTCCGCATGGTTCATGTGAGCCGGAAAGACGGTCTGCTTTCGGGCGAGCACCTGATGGGTGAGCGTGAATTTCTAGCCTCCACCGATGAACGGTTCCGCCCGGTCAATCTTTTCAATGCCCCTGACGGGACACTCTACTGCACCGACATGTATCACGGTATCATCCAGCACAAGCACTACCTAACAAAGTATCTGCGTGAGCACATCACCCATCGGAAGCTAGAGAGTCACCCGCGTCTTGGCCGGATCTATCGGATCAAATACCGCGACAACCCTCGCGGCCCTCAGCCCAGGATGCTTGGGAAAAAAGCCGTCGCTCTGGTGCCACTCCTCGCGCATGCAAATGGTTGGTGGCGGGACACCGCACAACAGCTGATCATCGATTCGGGTGATGCTGCAGCCATTCCAGCGCTGACTGAACTTGCCTCTGATGTGAGCAAGCCGTTAGGTCAGATTCATGCTCTTTGGACACTTGAAGGACTTGGGGAAGTCAACCTCACAGCCATCAGCGGAGCTTTGAAATCGACTGACCCTTACGTCCTCGAATCTGCAATGCGGCTGGCGGAATTGTTACCTGCAGATGATGCAGTGACCTTGTTGCCGACACTCACCGATCTAGCAGGCCGATCCCGCTCCGGAGCCGTGGTGCAGAGGCAGCTCGCCGCGTGCTTGGGACGACTGCCCTCGAAGCAAGCGTTGATTCTGCTAAACAAGTCCTCGTGAAAAACATCGGCGTACCGTATTTTAGGGAGGCGACCATCAGTGGGCTCGCAGGCCGCGAGCAGGAATTTAAAGATCTGCTCGGAGATGATTTTAAGGATGCGCAGTTCATCAAGTATCTTGACCACTGCCTGACCCCAAAGACGACTGCCGCAGCTTATAAAGCACCACGTGATAAGACGCATCGGGAATCCTACCAGAGGGGTGAAAAGTTCTACATTGCTAACTGCATGGCCTGCCATGCTGCCGATGGAAATGGGCTTGAGCACCTTGGGCCGCCCTTGGTGAAATCCGAATGGGTCATGGATTCTCCAGAAAAGCTATCAGCGATTTTGCTCCAGGGATTGATGGGGGCTGTCACCGTCAACGGAAAGAAATACACACCGGTGGCGGCGATGCCCGGATTGAAGCACGCTCCCGAAATCACCGATGCGCATCTCGCTGACGTGGCAACCTTCGTGCGTCACGCCTGGAACAATCGAAAAAGCGCCGTTGATCCGGCAACGATCTCGAAGGCTAGGAAGCGATTTAAGGAGCGCAACTCGGCATTCACCCCCGAGGAGCTTGGAAAAATCTATCCCTAGGCCGAGCCGGCTGGGGAGTCGATTTGATCTAACTAAATTGCGGGTTGCAGCCTCATCATCACTTCTTTCTTTTCCTTAAGCTCTCAATTTTTGGGCGGGTGTAGCGCTCGATATACTCGTCGGTTCGGCTGCGCATGCCCTTCAAGATCGCGGCATGCTCCGGATCGTTGGCGAGGTTCTTGAGTTGGTCGGGGTCTTTTTCCAGATCGTAGAGCAGCTCCTGAATGGGCTTTTGCTCATAGTAACGGGCGTAAGTGAAGCGCTTGCCATGCAGCCCACGCCACTTCGGTATCCGTTTGTGGTTGTGATGGTGCTCATTGAAAAAATCATTGCGCCAGGAAGCCGGGGTCTCTCCTCGAAGATAGGGCACGAGGCTCGCCCCTTGATATTTGTCGGGAACGCCAACTCCCGCTAGCTCGAGGATGGTTGCTGGCAGGTCGAGGTTCATCACCAAAGGAGGGATCACCCGACCACGCGTGGGCTTTTCGGATCGAGGGTCATACATAATCATAGGAACACGTAGGGACTGCTCGTAGTGGCTCCACTTTCCCGCAAAACCTCGATCCCCCATGTAGTAGCCGTTGTCGGCGGTGTAAATAATGACGGTATTTTCCGCTAACCCCTGCTTCTCCAAGGTCTCTTGGACGCGTCCAACCACTCCGTCCATTCCCGATAGCATTCGGTAGTAAGCTCGGATGTTGGTCTTGTACTTTTCCGGGGTGTCCCATCGCCAGAACCAGCGATCACGGTTCATCGACTCTTTGAGAAAGTCCGGCTGCATTTCGAAATACTTCGGATCGCCAAGCCGTGGTGGTTTTGGCTCATGGTCCTCGTACATCCCATTCACCGCCTTCGGCCAGGGAAAGTGCCCGATCCCCGGACGGTGGTCTTGATCCCGCGCGTGGGCAATGTTGAAGCTCATATAGAGGCAGAAGGGTTTTCCCTTCGGCTGGGACTCTAGGAAGGATACCGAGTGATCTCCGATCAACTCCGCGGTATGCCTATTACTTCCATCCTTTTGCTTCACATGATGCGGCCCGCCATTAATCACCCTGTGGTGATTGAACATTCGTTTCAGCGCTACTTCGTTCTTCTCCGCGAACCTCACATGCTGCTTGCCGTAGAAGCCGTTGCGGTAGCCGGCCTCGCGCAAGAGTACCGGAAAGCTGCTATCCACATCCATTTTCTGAACAGGAACCGCTGGCGGCCCACCTCCGGTGAAACCGTGGCTGGTCTCCGTCAAACCGGTGAAAATCGTTGCCCGACTCGCCATGCAGATCGGCGTGTTGACGTAGGCGTTTTCGAAGCGAACCCCCTGCTCCGCGAGACGATCGACATGCGGCGTCTTGATCACCGGATGCCCGGCACAACCTAGGGTGTCGTTACGTTGATCATCCACGAGGATGAAGATGATGTTCGGACGGTCGGCAGCGGCAATGAGATTGAGCGAGGTCAGCCCCAAGAGGCCGACAAAAAAGGGAAAAATATTCATTAGATTGTCTTTTATGAGATTTACTTGGCTTTGGGTTTCCACCAAACAGCGATTTCCTTAGGCAGCGAAGTCACCCGTTCAGCTCGCTCGCCCTCGAGATTTTTCAGTTCATCGGGATCAATTTTCACGCTATAGGGCCTCACTGCTTCCGTGTCTCAGACATGGAAATTCTTGTATTGTGCGGTGCCTTTGCCGTGATGGCGCACGAGTATTTGCCATTCTCCACCCACGCACCAGAGATGCTGCATAATATCGGCAGGATCATCCACTGTCAAGTTGTGAATCGACTTCACCCCCCTGCGATTCTATTCACTTTTTGCCATTTGCCCCTTGCCTGACCGTAGTCCACTCGTCATTATCATCTCTTCCCCTCTCAACGACGCCACCCAAAAATAAAATTCCTAGCAATGAAATTACGACTCATAAAAACAGCCAAACTCGCCTTGGTACTCTTCGCCGCGCTCGCGCTGCCAAGCTGCCTCCAAAACGAGACCACCATCACGCTCAACAAGGACGGCAGCGGAACCATTGTTGAGGAAACCCTGCTCGGTGCCCAGATGCTCGCGATGATGACCCAGTTCGTCCAGCCGGGCCAGCCGGATCCCGTCGCAGAGATGTTCAAGGAAGACAAGGCAAAGGCAAAGACCGCAAAGCTCGGCGAAGGCGTCGAATACGTGAAGACCGAGATGATCAACAAGGACGGCAAAAAGGGCGCCCGTATCCACTACAAGTTCGCCGACATCAACAAGCTCTCGGTCAATCCCAGCGATGTCACCGATGACATGCAGCAAGAGGGAGCTCCTGCCGAGAAAGATAAGAAAGACGAATCCATTAAATTCGCCTACGCCGATGCCAAACTCAAGATCATCGTCCCACCCACCGACTTCGATGACATGAACATGGACGACGCGAAAGGCGGGGATCCGCAAATGGAGGCCATGATGAAAGAGATGATGAGGGACATGCGCATCACCATGAAACTCGTCATTGCGGACGGCATCGCCGCCAGCAGCGTCAGCCACGTCAAGGGCGACACCGTCACCCTCTTCGATGTCCAGGTCGGCAAGATGCTCGAACAAAAAGACGCCCTGAAAAAGATCTCAACAACTGCCAAGACCGACATGGAAGCCGCCAAGGCCGCGTTCGGAAAACTCGACGGCATCAAAATCGAGACCAAGAATGACGCCACTGTCACGATCAAGTAAGCAATTAACAAGGCACGGGCCTTCCTGCCCAGGCATCACCCGGACAACCGGCGGCAACGCCCGTTGGTTTTTACCAGCAACCTTCTATCAGAGACTTCCACGCCACTATGCTACAGCTGCTCGGCCTGAATCATCATCATTTGACCGCCAAGCATCAAGGGCTCGATAAAAAACTCACTGGCGTCGACCCTGCCAAGGTTGTCAAAGAGATCCTCGCCTAACACGCCCCCCCTTTCTCCACTCTCAACGGCGCGCTGAAGGACACCACCAAAAAGAAAATTGCTAGCTATAGTACTTCCTAGAGGCTCTTTTCTTCTAGCCATCTAGCCGCACCGCCCACACTCTCTTTTGTGAATCTTCCCATAATTTCGGCAAAATCCCTCATCGCTCTATCAGTGGCGTTTTTGCTAGACCATGGATTCGCACAAGCACAAGACGCTACTATTCGCCCCGGACGGGAGCGCCGACAGGTGCGTCGCACCTCTGCGCGAGAGGAATACCCGGAACTGACTAGAAAACTACTGAACCCACTCGCTCGGGTTCTAACCATCCCCACTAGCTTCGAGTACTTGGAGGGGGCTGGCATAGAGGAAATCGGGCAGACCTTTACCACAAGAATAGCTCCCCGTGTCCCCTTCGTATTAAATAACGATTGGCACCTCATCAGCAAGACCGACCTCGCTTGGAGTACTCATAAAAATGTGATTGGCTCCACCGAACAAGAAGGACTAACAGACTTTATTCAGACTCTCTTTTTCTCACCAGACCGATCCCTAGGATGGGGAATCTACTGGGGAGTAGGCCCCACCTTTGTCCTTCCTACTGCAACCGACGATTTCCTTGGAACCGACAAATTCAGCATCGGCCCCAGCGCAGCAGTATATAAGCAAGCCAAGCAATGGACCACCGGCGTCCTTTTCAACCACGTCTGGTCAGTCGCCGGATCTGATGATGCCAACTATGTCAGCTCCAGCCGTATCGAGCCCATGATTGCCTACACCGCCCCCACAGCCACCACCATTGCGGTGGGAGCTGAAATCAATCGCAACTGGCAAAACAACTCTTGGCTTGTCCCCGTCGAACTCAGAGTCAGCCAGCTCACCATGATTTTCAATGCCCCAGTGCAATGGAGCATCGGCGGAAAACACTATTTCAGTGATGTCGATAGCGCCCCTGATTGGGGAACCTTTTTCCAGGTCACCATTCCATTAGACCAAAGCCATTAGACCAAAGCCATTAGACCAAAGCCATTAGACCAAAGCCATTAAGTTCCCGAAGCGCACCAGCGGTCTGCCCCCGATGGCACTTAGTTAAGCCGATTTATCGCGATCTCCAACGGAGACAATCATACAAGCCTAGGGATGAAACGCCGCGCATTCCCTAGCTGAATGGCAAAGGAACGTCTGTTGGCTGAAGGCCAACTTCATACGCCTGAAACCGTTGCTACCACCAGAGGTCAGAGCCTTCGTATCCATCTGCTTTTTCGGATTTTTGAAGACTAAGTCGGCTTTTCTTCGCTGATAAGCATGTCTATGAATTTTGCAAATCGCCTCTGTCTGGTTTCGGGTTTCTTCGCACTTATCAATCCGTACGCGATGACATAATGACTCGATTTGGTGAGCGTTTCAAAAAATTATTTTGCCTTCGGCATACTATCTAGTGCAGCTAGGAAATCCGTCGGCACTTTCATTTCACTTGCCGCATAGGCATTCTCCCATCGGCCGTCTGCTTTGGCAGCACGAACGTGCACGAGTCCTGACTCCGTCATCCGGCCCTCGATTATCAAACGCTCCACATGCTCTCTGTTCCTTTTCGACCAGTTGCTTCGCGCTTTTCTTGGAGTGACCCGCTGGAGATAAGCTTGGTCATCGATTGACTTCTTGACGCCATCGATCCAGCCCCAGCAAAGCATCTCAATCACGACATCGTTCCAAGTCACGCTCGGAATCCCAGTCTTTATCTTGAATATCTTCACCCACAGTTCACTTTCGATGGCGTGATTCAGCTTAAGCCACCGGCCAAGATCTTTCGGCGATGCAAAGGTCATAATTCTGGTTGGATCGGGTTCAGGCATAAAAATAGATTCTCTTCGGCATAACGCCAAAGTGTGGCGCGGCGTTAGCCGTTGCCACCAACTGTCTGAATGTTGGGGCATACAATTCTTGCATGAGGTCACAATCTGTCCAGATGTTTTGTGGAATTCAATCCCGACCACCCGCTGAATTACTGTCTTTCGGTGGGCTCAGCAATGGGTCACACACTAGTGCCCATCAATCTTATAGAAATGCATGTTTCTCGACGCGCCATCCCCTACTTCTCTAGGAAGTATGGAATTTATCAGCTCTGACCTTGCTCTATCATCCTTCGTTCAAACGGCGTAGCGACCACAGACCACTCTTCTTGAGTCGACCTTTCGGTTCACTGCTGCCGCTTTTACGATCAGAACTCAGGTAGCCTCCTTTGAGGCCATCGATCACTTCATTGACCCATTCGCGGCTGCCTCACACAGCTCCTTCGACAAAATAACGTGACTTGCATCGGGCGATTTCTGCGATAGAAAGCTGCCCATTTTTTCCTCTCTCCTTTTCGACTAACATGCTCTTGTAGCGAGCCCCAGCAGTCCACGCAGGAGGTCCGAAATAAAAGGCTTACGTCATGCATAGCGCGTGAAGAGCAAATCTTATGCGCATGTAGAAAGGGTTTTTCTTCACTGGAGGTGAAGCACTTCATAGCCCCCAGTCTGCGTGAAACGATTTCTGAGGGCTACGTCACTCTAGAGGATTACGATACCGAAGGTATCGCACCACGTAGGCTATGAGGTCGAGCGAAGTCTACTACTCAAAGCCAATAGTCACCTTATCTAACAATGGCTTGGCGTCAGCTCCATTGGCAGCAGTGACCCGGATCTCAAACTGGAAGCCGTAACCTTTCGGTAGTAATTTTGTATCGATCACAGCAGGAGTTTTCACCACGTGCTTGGCGTAGCCTGGCTTGTGGTCGTAGCTTTCTTTGACCGACTGCCACTCTGTCCATTGGTCGATTTTTCCGTCATTATCGGTATCGACACCGGCGCGTCCTTGGACTCCATCGACCCACGGTCCCGGACTGGTAAAGTCTTCGTTGAACTGGGTGATGAGATAAAATTGCCCTTCCGCAAAGGTGATGTCAGGGTCGGGATGACCGTGGCCGATGTTGCCGCAGAGGGTGAATGGTTGGTCGAGGCTCTCTGAGGTGAACCAAGCGGCACTCATCCCCTTGCCACCCTTCTTATTAGATGCCGGGTCATAGTCAGCGAAGAGGTAGTAGCGGTCACCAATCAAGATCGACGCCCAGTCGCCAAAGGCATCTTGTTTCGGAAGGTGCTCGTTGTACTTCAGCATCGCAGGGAATTGATGTGGGTGTTTGTACTCCAGCACTTTGCCTGTAGGTTTTGTCCGTAGATCGATGGCTGGTGGAAGGATTTTCCAGTCCTTAATACCATCGTCAGAAATGGCATGGCCGGCTAATGGTGAGTCCCATGCCTGTTTGCTAGCATTGAGTGGCGACCAATCTTCGTAAATGAAATGGAACTTCCCATCGGCTCCACGAATCACCGCATTGTCTGACCCTTTAGATGGATCTGCGAACACTAAACCAATGTCATTACCCATTTTACCATCTGTAAGATCTGAATCGATAATGAGATGTGGGTCTTGGTCGTTAGGATTATCATAGTAGAGATAGAACTTCCCATCTTTGTACTCAGCGGTGGTCATCCAGCGCGATTTATAATTTGAGACTGGACCGTGGTGCCGCCAGTTCTGCATGTCTGTAGAATGCCATGCGTGGTAGCCACCTAGTCCAAGCTCCTCGCCGCCAGAGCCATTGGTTTGACGTGGATCTTTCGCAGCAACTCCTCCGCCCTTTTTGCCGTCATTTTCATTTCCTTTGGCTCGTAGCGCAGCAATCTGCTTGTCACCTTCTTCGCTGGACATTTTCCGCATGCAGACTTTTTCCTCAAGCCGCAGAATCGCGACTTCCATCTTGTTGACAGCCCCGCCGCCGTAGCGGGCAAACATCCAGTAGTCTTTATCTTTCACGGAAAGAAACACTGGAGCGTCATTGGCATTTTTAGGCCCTACATTGGGAACCTTTGTCCAGTTCAGCCAACTGCTAGATTGCTCGATAGCTATTGGCTTGATTGCCTTTTTCTCGGCGAACTTTTTGATGACACTGGTGAATTCAGCCTTCTCTTTCAGTGGTGTTGCCAAGCCATCTTTAAATTCAAAATTCTCAGACTTGGAGGCATTCTTAGCCCACTGCGCATCAGTCGATATTTCCCAGGATTGCGCAGCATTCACTGGCGAGGCTCAGATGGAGGACAGGCACAGGATCAGTGGGGTTCTTTTCATAATTTTAAATGCGTTGGTAAATTTTTCTATCGCTTACTTTAACTTTTTTCGGCTCTTCACACGCTACGCATGACGGCTAGAGGTGACAAATTCCGCGTAAGTTGACTTTGAATGTGTGTGAAAAACATAAATTTCAAGGCCTTATACCATTTGATCGGTTAGCTTGTCGGGATGATTCTGAGAATTTTGAATTCTAGCAAGGCGCAAGGGCTGGATAAGGATCGGGTGGGTTCCTGATAAATCAGCGTACCTCTTCGGTTACAACAATCGGCCGTCATCCATAGCGTGTGAAGATCCATAAAAGCCCCCGATTCACACGAGGTGAGACGAGGGCTGGAAGCGTGAAGAGTTTACTTTACCATTTCTGGGTCACCTGGCTTCCAGGTTTTATCATAGAATGATTCGAGTGGTCCATAGAGGCGCAGAATGGTATTCCACCCCTTGTTAGGATTAGTTTGGATCCAGTTCTTCTCCATCCCTTTCGGAGCCTTAGGGCCGAAGTAGATGTCAGTCGATCCGTCGGCATTCTGTTTGATGCCTTTGCCGTTACTGTCGACACCTGGCAAGCGCTGGTCCGTCTGGAGCATCGCGCGGGTCTGGTTGTCATAGAGGGTGAAGGACCAGAAGTCCTTCGCCGGGATGTCCTTCGGCAGGTTGATCTTGTAAGTCTTGCTGCCGTCTAGTGCCTTGCCGTCCTTGTCGAGGTAAGCGATGGCATACTGCGACCCTTTACCTACGTTCTTAATTGCCATGGCAGGCGTGATGCCGGTGGCGTAGAAGTGCATGTAGATGCGGGAGTCCAGCAAACGCTCACCGTGGAGCAGGAAGTCGTAACGGCCATCGATGAAGGGATTGGTCCAAACTCGCTCACCTGGATAGAGGTAGTGACGCTGATCGCTGGGACGAGCAGTCTTGGCGCGAGCTATGACGGATCCAATTTTGGCGGCGTCTGTAAGGATTTTTTTCATCCGAGCATCCGGTTTAAATTCCTGACCTTTCTTAATGCCGATGGAGGCCAACAGGCCGCGAGTATCTGGGTCGAGACCTTCGAGTGGCTCGGCCTGAATAGTTCCGTTGAGTTCCTCCCAATAACCGTAGTCCATCCGGTGGATGGTATTGTCGTACTTACCTGAAACATCCACGAAGTTCATCTTTGGTGGGTTGTCCTTCTTGGAGAGAGGGTACATCTTGAAGAGCTTCTTGGTGGCATCGATGGCTGGCTTTGGTGAGCCGTCTACCTGGAAACCCCGCCAGATGACCCAGTTACCGTGAGTCGATGACTTCGCTACATGATAGCCGTCCGGCACATCACCTTCGTATCCCGGAGGCAAAATCAGAAACTTGCCACCTTTACCCTTGTCAGGGCCGGCATTGCCGAAGTCTACGACGTACTTGAACCAGGAATCATTGATGAAGCCCAACACGTTGGGAGGAGTCTCGATCACCATAGGCTCATCGCCAAGTTCCATCCACGAGGCCATGTAGACGGAAACTGTATTCGGGGTCAGCCAGATCGCTTTCGAATCCATCAAGTCTTCGAACAATACCGCAGTGGTATTCGGCGGTCCGTGCTGCCGCAGGCCCTTCTCCATTGCATACATCGAAGCAATCGGAAGACCGTTTAGGAAGGCTTCAGTGGCACGACTGAGGTCAAGGTAGTCATAGACTTTATTGGTTGTCTGGGCATCCGGGACACCATCCACAGAGGTCAAGGTACCGATCGATGTTTCCAGCTTATTAGGGGTGGCCACTCCTTCTGGAACGGGAGTGCTCATCTTCATTTTGGGCGATTCGGCCCATGCTTGGGTGGCCAGTGTGGCCAGCATTGCAGTGGTGATTAGTGTTGTATATTTCATTGGATCTATTTTTGATTGATTGTTAGCCGGAATCGTAAAATGCGAAGGCTACTTCACTGGCTCTGGTTTCACTGGGTTGATTTTTTTGTCGATCACGTCTTGGGTCGCTCCGTAGTTGCGGACAATATAATTATATTCCTTACCACCAGAGCTGATATTATTTATTTTACCTTTGGCGTTGAAGTGCACAGTGATGGAAACGTCAGCATTAGGTTTCCAAGTGTAGCTGTTGATGTGGGAGTTGCCCTCAACCAAGTAGCCCGCTGTATCGTAAATGGTGAACGAGGTGAAAAATTTGTTGCCGGGATCTGGGAAGGTCACTGACATTGGTGCGTTGCCATCTAGGTTTTCGGAAGAATTGTAGGTGTTAGATACGTTGACCTCTGTCACCATTCCTCCCAGCCAGCGGTATTTGACCAGGTGCGATGTTCTTCGTTCACCGACATCTTGCCGTCACCATAGACAAAGGATATTTTCGAATCTAACATCTTATTGTTGTACTCAGTAGTGAGCTTGTGAAGCTGTTTTTGGTCGAAATTGGGCATCACGTAAGACTTGCTGCCATTGCCAGTCACTTTGAGACCAGTTTGCGCCTTGTGTGCAGCAGCGAAGGATTCTTTAGAATGGCGATCCTTGACCACGGTTCTCGCAGCGATGAAGAGGTACTCGGAATCGTTCTTGAGCTGGTAGGTTCCAGGCTTGGTGAAATAGTATGGCGTGTAACCATCAGTATCTAGAATCATCACAGATTGGTAGAGGCCTGTATCTGGGATGGTGAGGGTCATTTCGCCATCGTTTTGATACACACCAACACTGTAGAGGGTGTCTAGATTCATGCGGATGGTGGGAGCCTTTGGCCCAACAGGAGAGAGCTCTTTGAGGTGGAGGATCTTGTTGTCGTCGCCTAGCTTGACCCAGTTGTTGAAATTTCTAGCAGTCTCAGCTTGATTGTAGTTCTTGAAGCTGACGTCGATTTTCTCGGCTGCGAAAGCGCTAGCGGCTAGAGTCACAAGAGGAAGGATGAATAGGTGGTTTTTCATAATGGTTTATTTTTTAAATTTGTTAGAATATTGGGAGGTTTTCCAGAAGGATAGGTAGCATAGACTGTTTGTGAGACGGTGGTCAATTAGATTTCAGTGACGCAGTCGTTGCTTGAGATCAGTTCAATCGGCGGTTCTGTCGTTCTTGACGATTCCCTTGACGTTCGTGACACTCCGCTGGTGAAGATGAGAATGAAAGTGGTCCGAGTGTGAGCAATGTGGTAGTTTTCATATTAGTAGTTATGGGGTGGTGTTTTAGTTGTGATTTCAAAGGTATAACCTTGTGATTACATGTAACTGGCTACATGATGAATTTGTTAGTATGAAGCGTATCTCGTTGGCCCGTAATGCGGCATTTAGTCCCTTTCCATCTTATCTACGTAAAGGCGTGCGAATAATGCGCACCCTGTTTCCCAAAAACTTCAGACAAAGCTATCAAACCAGTACATAAATTTCCTATGAAAGCTCCATTTAGATTCCCGTCGTTATTGTTCTCTATTGTTTGTTATTTACTGCTATTTATGGGAATTTCTGTGGCAGATGTTTCGCATCCTAACTCCGAATTGGGCGAGCCCACTGTCGTGAAAATGCGCTATGTGGTTCTAGACATCGATGGTGTTGACAGCGCGGTGCAAAACTTCACGATGAACTTGTTTTTTAGCGCCGAGTGGATGGATCCACGAGAGGCGCACGGTGGGGACGATCCAGTGAGCAAAGATTTGTCAGATATTTGGCACCCCAATATTCAGATTACCAATCGCCAGAAGATTTTTAAGACCATGGAGGATGTGGCCAAGGTGCACCCCAATGGCAAAGTGGAAGTCGTGCAGCGTGTGTGGGGAGATTTTTCTCAAATCTTAGACCTTAAAAACTTTCCATTCGATTCACAAAATTTTGACGTGACTATCGTTTCTGTTGGTAATTCAATAGACGAAGTCCAATTTAGTTTAGACAAGGAGCTTCCCTCGGGTATCTCACCTCAATTTTCGTTACCCGATTGGGAAATTAAGGGGCATAAGGCATGGAGTCATAATACCTCGGTTTTTGAACAGATGGAAAAGACTGCGATGTTTACTATCTCGTTAGAGGCTAAAAGGTACAATGAATACTATATAATCAAAGTGATCTTGCCATTGTTTCTTATCGTGGCGATGTCCTGGATCGTATTTTGGGTCGACCCTGAGCAGGCTGGCACTCAGATCGGTGTAGCTACGACCTCAATGTTGACTTTGATTGCCTATCGATTTTCGATCGATAATTTGGTGCCGGCAGTGTCTTACCTAACGAGAATGGACACCTTCATTCTAAGTTCGACGTTGTTAGTTTTCGCGACTCTAGGTGAGGCTGTAATTACTTCAGTTCTAACAAAACACGGTAAGACGAAGCTGGCAACACGGATGGACCGCTGGTGTCGGCTAATCGTGCCTGCAGGCTTCCTTGCGTTAGCTTGTCACGTCTTCCTCGGCTGAATCTAGTCCAAGGAAGGTGGCTCAATAGGCTAGAACGAGTACCTGGCGCCCAAGAATGGGCCTGATGTGTCTACGTCGTAGATGAAGCCATCTTTGGAGTAATCAATCGACTGGTAACGGTAACCACCGAGTAGAGCCCACTTGTCATTGATGTTGTAACCAATTGATCCGAGAGCTTGCCAAGAGCTATCAGAGGAGACGCCAAACCCGCCATATTCTCCAGTGAGGTTTACGCTCCATTTATCTGAGAAAGAGTGGCTAAGTTTGAGCCCTATTGCTGGATCCACCCAAGTCGCAGAATAGCTTCCGCCTGCTATAGCTGAACCAGATAAGCTGTTGTCGATATAGTTGTACATGACCGCGCCATAGGCTGTCAGTGAGGTGGCGTCGTTACTGTAGATCTCATATCCCATGCCTAGTTCCATTCGGACTTGTTCGACTCCGATGTTCAAAGATTCCCCTGCTGGGCCGCTGGCATCTGCACCTAGTTTTACGTATTGAAAATCAAGGAAAGATCTAAATTTTCCCTTGTTGGCTTCTAGTAGAAGAAAGCCTGCGAAGTCGAGATTGTCCAAGATGTCGCCAAAATCAGCATCGATGCTTGCTGGTGGCAGCCCTGGGAGGCCAGATGTACCTTTGATGCCAGAGATCCATGCATAGGGAGAAATGCCAAACTCCCAACTATTAGCAGGCGGAATGATTTCGATCTCTGTCCCTTTTTCGCCAGCGTAGAGGTGACTAGCGAGTGCGAGGCTGGTCGCAATGACAGTGGATAGCAGTTTCTTTTTTTTCATGAGTGGGTTTGAAGTGAATTGTTAGTCTAAATAAATGAATATCCTAACGATGGCAAGCTCAGACGCCATTTTCATGGGGTTGTAGATTTAGATTATCGTGTTAATGTCGCTGAAAATCGACTGATGAAAAAGTATAAATTGTTAGGATTGTTTAGTGTTTTTTGGTTGGCTTTTAGCCTTTCATTGGTTGCTCATGAGGCTGAGGGGCTGACTGAGAAAGTTGCTTCTGCTGAGATAGTACTAGTGCCAGATCTGGAAATTCCAGTATTACAGTTGGCGGTCCAGTTGCGACCGATGAGGAAAGCCGCCTTGGAAAAGCAGATGGAGTTATGGCTGAGAATGCTAGAACAGCAAATTACTTTGACTGCAGACTACACCGTCGGATCAATTCTAACGAACTAAAAGGTGAGGATGTGGCGCAGTTTGAAGCTCTAGTGAAAGAGTCTCACGGAAAAGAGTTAGAGATTTCTGAACGGTTGAAGGTGGTGCTGGTCGAGCTGGAGGCGAAGGGCGGTGATGTGAAGGAAGCACAAGCGTATATCAACTCGGCGATGGATGTATCCGCTGAACTCGATTCTACAGGAAAGGTACAGTATGTTATCGGAATTTTTAGTCTTTGGTTCATGGACCGTGAAGGTGGGATTGTATTCGCTGGCCGATTGGGTGTGGCAGCTGCGGTTATGCTTGGATTTTGGTTCTTATCACGGCTTTCAAAGCGTCTGGTGAAAAAAGCTTTTGTGAAGAATCAAAAAGGTTCTCGGATAATGAGGAATTTCACCATCAGATCGATCGGTTGGGTTGTCATGACAATTGGTATAATGGTTGCCTTATCCACCCTTGGTGTTGAAGTCGGGCCTATGATGGCGGCATTAGGAGCAGGTGGATTTATCATCGGTTTTGCTCTGCAAGATACTATAGCAAATTTTGCCAGTGGTATGATGATCATGGTTTACCGACCTTTTGATGAAGGTGACTTCGTTGAGATTTCTGGTATCAGCGGAAAAGTTGAGAAAATGAGCTTGGTTTCAACGACTCTCCTGACCTTGGACAATAAAGAGTTGATCATCCCTAATAAAAAAGCCTGGGGAGAAACCATCACCAACTACAGTGGGAGAGATGTGCGTCGTGTGGATCTCGTGTTTGGCATTGGTTATACAGATGATATTGAGAAAACGATACGTGTGCTCAGAGCTCTTTCAGTAGAGCATGCATTGGTATTGGAGGATCCAGGGACTACAGTGGGTGTTCATAGTTTGGGCGATTCATCAGTGAATATTTTCCTGCGTCCTTGGTCTAAAACTGAGGATTACTGGGATGTGCATTGGGACCTCACCAAGGCGGCTAAACAGAAATTTGATGACGAGGGAATCTCTATACCATTCCCTCAGCGCGATGTGCATGTACAGCAGATTCATGCGTAAATAGATAAATGCTTTTGATTACTGACGTCATACAAAGTGAGACACTGGAGAGTGACGTCGGTTGATCGTCTTGGGCTTGGTGGTTGGTAGTCACCGCCACAGATCTCAGAGTCTGGAGCTCTGAGATTTGAAGTATTGTCGGCCTCCGAAAATTAACTTTACCTGCCCCATTTCTGAGTGTTTCTCAAAAAGCTAGAAATCATGGCACTTTTTATATCATAAATCGACGTTCATTTAAAATCGGAGTAATTCAGCCATTTTTTCATATTCACGGTAGATTATCATCTATTTAACGTATATCTCTCAGAGAAAGCTACCTCACATGGGTAGTACTGCTTTCAAACATCTTTCCTCATGAGCCAAGACCAATCCTTTCAATTAGAAAATCAGAAAATTTCCCAAGTGCGGCAAGAAATCGGCGAAGTCGTTGTCGGCCTCAGCGACCTTGTCGATCGCTTAATCGTCAGCCTTCTCTGCAATGGCCACGTCCTCATTGAGGGATTCCCGGGTCTAGCAAAAACGCTCACAGTCAGCACCATGGCTCAGACTCTGGGTGTTGATTTCAGCCGTATCCAGTTCACTCCCGACCTGCTTCCTGGTGACCTTATTGGCACACTGATTTATAACCAAAAAACGGGCGACTTCACCCCACACAAGGGTCCTTTGTTTTCCAATATTGTATTAGCCGATGAAATCAACCGCTCACCCGCTAAAGTTCAGAGCGCGTTGTTAGAGGCTATGCAGGAGAAGCAAGTAACGATTGGCAACGAAAGCTACCCACTCGATGAGCCCTTCCTCGTGCTGGCTACTCAGAACCCTATAGAACAAGAAGGCACCTACCCGCTTCCAGAAGCGCAGTTAGACCGTTTCATGCTCAAAGTGATGGTCAAGTACCCAACTCTAGAAGAAGAGCACACCATCATCCAGCGCATGTCGGTGAGCAAGCCAAAGACCGCTGTTCGCTCCGTCATGTCTGCCGATGACATTCTCACTATGCGCAAGTCGCTCGACTCCATTCACACCAGTGAAGCATTAGAGAAGTATGTCCTAAGAATAGTCGACTCCACACGCAATCCTGGGAACTACGGGCTGGAGGAACTCACCGCATTGATCGGCCACGGAGTCTCCCCTCGGGCCAGTATTTGCCTAATCAAAGGAGCCAAAGCTCACGCCCTGTTAGAAGGCCGCGATTATGTGACTCCAGCCGATGTCAAATGGATCGCACCGGATGTCCTTCGCCACCGCATCTCTATCACCTACAAGGCGGAAGCTGAGGGGAAAGGTGTGGAGTACATCATCGGCCGCATTCTCGACACCATAGAAACAGTGGCTTAAAGCCCAATTTCCCGTCCTTGAACTTCTCATGCTGAACCAAAAAGAGCTCGAAAGTAAAGTGCGTCACATTGAAGTGCACAGTCGTAAGGCTGTGCTCGAGATGTTGGCGGGCGAGTACCGGAGTAGTTTCAAGGGGATGGGCATCGAGTTTGAAGATGTCCGCGAGTACCAACATGGTGACGACGTCCGATCCATCGATTGGAATGTCACTGCCCGAACCGGAAAACCACATGTAAAAACATTCATGGAGGAGCGAGAGCTCACCCTCTACTTCCTCATCGACATCTCAAAATCTGGCGAATTTGGCAGTGGCGAACATAGCAAACGCGAAGTCGTCACCCGTATCTTTGCCCTGCTCGCCTTCGCTGCATCCCACAACCACGACAATGTGGGCCTCATTCTTTTTGCCAACGGTGTGGAACAACACATCCCACCGAGGAAAGGTAAGAACCACGTCATGCGGATGATCGATCTCATGCTCAGCCACCAAACCCAGACGACTGGCACCGACATCGCTGGCGCACTCCACCACCTCAACCAAGTTCGGAGCCGCCGCTGTGTCACCTTCCTATTTTCCGACTTCTTCGACTCTAACTACGCCAATGCTCTGCGCGACACCGCACACGCACACGACCTCTCATGCATCGCCATTAGCGACCCACGCGAGAGCGTCCTACCTGCTGGTGGAATGATCGAGCTGTGTGACTCTGAGACTGGAGCCTTGCGCACCATCGACTGTCGAGATCCAAAACTCCGCCAAAGGCTCAATGAAAAGTCACTCCAACGAGAGTCATCACTGATCGACATCTGCCACGAAGCCAAGGCCGACTTGCTCAACATCAGCACAGAGGACGACTACCTCTATCAAATCATTCGCTTCCTCAAAGAGCGCAACAACCGAAGTGCCGATGTTCTCTAGATTCGCCCTTCTGACAGCGCTCGTATGCGGCTTCCTTGGAACACTGAGTTCTTGTAGCAAAAAGCCCCCAGCTCAGGATCTCTTCGAGCTCAGCCAACAAACGCAGTTCGAGGGCATCTCCCTGCATTTACAGATATCCCAATCTTCGCTCAAAACCAACGAACGCGCACGGGTCAGCCTCAACATCAAACATGATCCCAGCCTAGAAATCACCTTGCCTAATTTGGAAGGGCAACTCGGTGACTTCACCTTTGCAGAAATCATCACTCCGCCGGCCAAGCTCGATTCTCAATCATGGGTGCATCGCCATATAAGCTTCCTCATTGAGCCAGACCTCCCAGGTGAATCCACCCTTTCGCCCTTCGAATTTACAGTCGAAAACCCAGATGGTGAAATCTCGAAAATCCATACCAAACCAGTCGCTATCCAAGTCCTTTCAGTCGTTGTGGATGCTGACACCCAGCTCCGCGACATCGCCCCCGATGAACGTGATTCGCTGCTTCCATCTAACTCTAACGCCGCGATTGCTTGGATCATTGCTGCGCTGGCATTGGCAGCCGTTGGGATTTTCATTTTCATCAAAACTCGCCAATCGCCAGAAGTGATTTCAACTCAGTCCTTAGATGAGTTCCTAGCGCTCGGAGAATGTTCTAGTGAACAAATCATCAATCAAATTGAGCCGCTCTTCTGTCAGGCATATTCAGAACAAACTGGACTCAACAAACAATGTGCCGATTTTGATAGCCTTTGCAGAGAACTCACCACCCCACCCACTGAGCTAGCCGATCTAGCCTCCCGCTGCGAGTCAGCACAGTATGGTAAAAAAATCCTCTCTGAGGACGAGATAAGAGACATCTATCAGCAGCTCTCAAAGTTCCTCTATACTGATTTTAGAAAGGTGGTCCGCTGATGACTTTTGCAGCACCTTCCGCATTCTACCTACTCTTGCTTCTTCCTGCCTTGTGGCTCTATCAACGTCGGCAAAGACGTGCTGATGCCATCGGCTATTCCTCACTCGAACTCTTCGAGGGAGCCCCCACGACCTGGCGCCAACGTCTACTTTTCATCCCACCACTTTGCCTACACCTCGCACTTGCATGCCTCATCACCTGCCTAGCAAGGCCCCAGTTAGAAACCACTGACTCACGTGAAGATCGCGAAGGCATCTCTATCCAGCTATTGGTGGATGTCTCTAGCAGCATGGACATGGACATCCAGACTGAGGATGGGCCGATGACTCGGATGGAAGTGGCTAAAAAGGTGATGGAGGAATTTGTCGCTGGCGATGGAAAGGACCTCACGGGGCGGCCAGATGACATGATCGGCATCATTTCCTTCGCCAGATACTCAGACAATGTTTGCCCAATGACACTCGGCCACGATGCGCTGGTCTACATGATCCGCGAGCTCACCATCAATGACCGCCCCAATGAAGATGGCACAGCCTATGGTGACGCCACAGCGCTCGCAGCAGCGCAACTCAAGGCCCATGAAGACCGCGAAGGGTCACTCAAAAGCAAGGTCATTCTTCTGCTCACCGATGGTGAAAATAACTGCGGCGAACAGATGCCGATGCAGGCGGCCTCGATGGCTAAAGAATGGGGAATACGCCTCTACACGATCAGCCTACAGAGCACTCATCCATCACGTCTTGTCACTACCGATGAAGGGAAATTCTTTCGCCCTCAGACGCTCTCTGAGTCCGACCAGGTGCTTGAAAAAATGGCGCTCGCTACCGGTGGAGTTTACCGGACGGCTCATGACCTAGACTCCCTGCAAGCCGTCTATCAAGAAATCAACACGCTTGAAAAAACCAAACTAAAAGAAGTCGAATTTTCAGATCTTGATGACGCCTTTAGCTCCTTTGCCCTAGCAGCGCTGAGCTTGCTCCTTCTCCGCTACATTCTCAACGCCACCCTCCTTCGCATCTCTCCCTAGCAAGCTATGAGCGAAATAATATTCATCCAACCCGTGATGCTGTGGCTACTACTTCTCGTACCAGTCTTCGTCGTGGTATTCCGTATCCGGCTCACGCGGCAGCGATGTGACCTGCAAGGCTTTGGTGAGGGTGCCCGTGGCCGACGCTCAGAACACATTTCAATGGAACCATGGCGGCTAGCACTGCTTGTCATATCTGCCATCACGATCATCCTAGCTCTCAGCCGACCAGCCATCAATCCTCACCCAAAACTCATCGCTCGAGATGGCCGCGATGTTGTCTTTATGCTCGATGTTTCCAAGAGCATGCTGGCGGAAGACCGCCTCCCTAACAGACTTGATTCAGCCAAAGCATCTATCGCTCAATGTGTCGAATCGCTTGAAGACCACCGAGTCGGATTGGTCGTTTTCGCGGGTTCATCCTCCATCGTCTGCCCACTCACCATGGACACAGACTTCTTTCTAGATGCGCTCGATAAAACTGGACCAGACAGCGTGGCCCACGGCGGCACACGGATTGGTGACGCCCTGCTGAAAGCTTGCGACAAGCTCTTTTCCGACTCGAAACACGGCTACCGTGACATTGTTTTGCTCAGCGATGGCGGTGACCAAAGTGAGGGAATCAGCTCGGCAGTCGAACAACTCAACGACAAAAAAATCCGTTTACTCGCTATTGGAATTGGCGACGAGAAAGTAGGGGCTCGCATCCCTGTGGCGGATGGCTCGTCAGACTACATGCTCTACAAAAAGCAAGAAGTTTGGTCGAAGCTCGATGGAGCCTTACTCAAAAATCTCGTCAACAGCTGCAACGAAGGGGCCTACATCCCCGTCGGAACCAGACAGATGAATCTCGACCAAATCTATCGGCGTATCAGCAGCCAAAGTGAAACCCAACAACTCGCTGAGGAAAGCGTGATTAATTACGATGAAATTTTCCATTGGTTCATCGCGCTGGGCCTATTTCTCCTGCTGCTCATGGCGCTTGTCCCCCACACCCTCCGACGTCCACGGGCGCTCTCGCCTGCAGTCATCTCAAGCTTCATCATTCTCCTTCTGGTCGCCCCGCAGAGCATAGCGTCAGACAAGGCTCAATCATACTACCTCCAGGGCAATGCTGAATACCGTGATGGTGCTTATGACAACGCCGCTCTCAGTTTTGAAAATGCACTGACAGAAAAACCTTCTTCCAAGCTTGTTAGAGACATCACCTACAACCTAGGAAATGCGTATTTCAAAGCATCCAAAACGGCTGAAACAAGCTATGCCTCGCTCGCACTGGTGGAGCAAAGCATCGCCAAATACCGCCTAGTCCTCTTGCTCAATCGAAGCGATCAAGATGCCGCTATCAACAGCGAACTCGCGCGGATGGAGAGAAAAAAGCTCAAGCTCACTATTGAGGAACAAGAACAGCAGCAAGCAGCCATGCGAGAAGCTCTGGAGGAAATACGTGAGATGCTCACTACTCTCATCACCCAACAAGCTGACAACCTACCAAAGCGAGAACAAGTAAAAGCGGCTCCAGCACAATGGGATCTGCGGCAAATGGCAGTAGCCACTGGAACTAAGCAAGTGAGCACACTGATAGAAGACTACAATGAAACCTATTTCAAAGGAATCCCCCCTGAAGTCACTCCCCTCAAAGACACCCGGACTCACGTCGCTACGGCTGAAGAAAAACAAAAGCTCAGCCTCGATCTCTATCTAAGCGAGTGGCTCAAAGCTCTCACGAACGGCCGGGAATCTCTGCATGCTCTGCAGCAAGCCTTACTAGCCCTCCCCCAAGATCCGCAAGGTGACGCCGCCCCGTCTGAAGAGGGAGAAGATGGCGAACAGGGTGAACCCTCTGAAAGCAGCGAAGAAGGAGAAGAGGGCGAGGGTGAATATGGCGAAAGTGAAGGCGGAGAAGAAGGCGAAATGAATGACTCAGACACCACCAAAATGGACCTCGACTCCATCGACCTCCCACCACTGAGCAACTCACCCCAAGACATCATCCGCATGAGCCAAGAAATGCAACAAGCCCGACAGGCTGCCGGCTCAAAGAAACAAGGAACTCCCGTAGAAAAAGATTGGTAAATCATGACATTTTTCAGAATCACTCTCGTACTCTCGCTCATTTCCTCTGCTCTAGCAGAAGTGAAAATGCACAGCTCTATCGCCGACAAGTCATTCTATGTCGGAGAAGCCTTCACCTACGAAATCCTCATTGATGGTGCGAAGAAGGTCACTCCAGACGAGGTCCCCGAGTCGAGCGACCTGCACATCAAATTCCTAGAAATGACTCAGGGAAGAGAAGATTCCCCCACCAGCATAGCGCTAAGATATAAACTCGTTCCCACCCAGCCTGGCTACATCGCCCTACCCGTCTTCATGCTTGAGGCAGATGGCGAACAGATGATGACCGAGGAAGAACAATCAATAAAAGTTGCCAAGCCTGAGGCCCTCCCCGGTCTAGTTCTCACCAGAGAAATCCCCGACTCTCCTGTCTACGTAGGTCAGCCCTTTCATGTGCATTATCAATGGCAATCTCCCCTGCCTCTGATCGGATTCAGAGCGATCGATTTCACACTCCCACTCTTCCATTCCTATGATTTCAGTGTCCGTTCACCCCATGCATGGATCGACGGTAATGACAAAGCTGCAATCGGCCTACCAGTTTCTAACAATAGAATAATTGCTCGGCATAGTTCTAAAGAAAATGGCGAACTCTTCCTTAACTATGTGTCATTCACCAAGATCCTCATGGCTAAGTCGGCAGGCGAAAAAACTCTCAGCCCGGCGACATTGTTGACCTCCTACGTCGACCCACCTGACCACAAAAAGCGCACTCGAGGTTGGAAAACAAACTACCCGAGCTACTTCAACAACAACTTCTTCGACACTCCAGAAGGAGAGGAATACAAGAAATACTTCGTCAGCTCTCCCACCCAAAAACTACAGGTACTGCCATTGCCCGAAGCCGGCAAGCCGCACGATTTCCTGGGGCAGATCGGAGCCCGGAAGATCAGAGTCAGCGCCACCCCTGAGATCGTAGCTGTCGGCGATCCTATCACTCTCACCATCGAAGTCGACGAGTGTGACTTCCCTGAAGTTCTTGAGTTTCCAGACCTCGATGAGCAACTCGCCTTCACCCGCCAGTTTGCCATTCCCTCCAAGCAATCCCATGGCAGAATCGAGGGAAAGAAAATCACCTACATCCGCACCATCCGACCTAGGGCACAGGATGTGTCAGTCATCCCCGCCATTCGCCTCCCCTATTTCGATCCAGTCACCCAGTCCTATATAGTGGGCGAATCCAAAGCCATTCCCATCACCGTCAAAGCATCTGAGGTCGCCACTGCCTATGATGCGCAAATCAGCGGAGCCGGCCCCATCCGAAATCAGTTAGAATCTAACGACCAGGGAATCAAAGCCAACATCACATCGCTAGACGCGCTCGATGGTTCTGCTCAGTCAAAGACCCGATGGTGGATACTCTCCAGCGTGCTCCCACCGCTCGGATTTGTCTGCTTCTTTCTGGGTACCAGAAACCAGCGGCTAGCAATCAGCAACCCAATCCAAGCCCGTTCCAATATAGCCTACAGCCACTTTTTGAAAAATATAGACTCAGCAAGCAATCTCAGTGGCGAAGGTCAGTTAGACCAGATCAATCACAGTGTGAGAAACTACTTCGCAGACAAGCTCAACCTCACAGCCATGGCCCACACCTACGCCGAGTTAGTAACTCTAATCAGCAATGACGTCAAACCTCCTGAGCTGGAGAAGTTAGAAATTCTCTACCACTCCTGTGAGGCACCACACTACAGAGCCCAGACAAATGGGCCGAGTGACAATGACATTTTGGCCACAAGCAAGCCCCTCATTTCAACCATTGAGAAAGCACTCAAAGCATGAAGCGAATCACTACATTCCTTATTCAAACCCTCGCATTCCTCTGGTTCAACACCCAGATCAGCATAGCGAACGACTCCATCGCTGGAAAAAGCATGGCGGCCATTTTTACCGAGGCTAACCAACAATTCGATCAAGCCAACGTCTCAGCAATGAGCGCCCCCTCCGAAGCGCAAGACCTCTATCAGCAGGCAGTCCTCAAATACCAATACATCACCGAACACAGCAAAGACCCATCCGCTGGGCTCTATATCAATCTCGGCAACGCACACTTCCTCTCTGGAGAACACGGCCATGCGTTGCTCAATTACCAACAAGCACTCCGCCTAGATCCGACCCAGTCGGATGCGCTTCACAATCTCCACTACCTCCGCAGTATCACTGTCGATGAACTCCCAGTCAGCCGCAGCCAACGCGTCGCCGACGCCTTACTATTCTGGCACCACTGGCCAGCCACCGTGCGGATCGCCCTGGTCGCTCTATCTAACATCGTCTTCTGGGGACTGCTAGGCCGCTTACTCTATCAGCGGAAAAAATGGCACTGGATCGCTCTCGCCAGCAGTGGAGCTCTAGCCTCGTTTTCAGCCTATCGCTCTGGGGCAGCCACCGTGGCTGGGACCAAGGAACCGACGCCGTCGTCATAGCCCGCGAAATCGTCGCCCGCCAAGGCAATGGCTACATCTATGACAACGCCTTCACCTCCCCCCTCCACGCCGGCACAGAATTCACCATCCTCGAATCCCGTGGAGGTTGGCACCACGCCCGCCTGCTCAACGGTAAGTCCTGCTGGCTCCCCGCCAAGAGCAGCCTGCTGGTGCAGCCGTAGCTTCGAATCAAGTTTTATACCGCGAAAAAACGAAAGGTTAGAGCGGCTCGGAAGATGAAACAATTTCTACCACCAATCACACTAATAGCACGAATGGGGCTGATGAGATTCATACCTAATTCCTAATTGGAGCGCAGCGACTATCAGTTTTCTTCGGGAACTTTGTAGTAGGTCCGTAGGCGCTGGAGTTCGACTTTTAGTCGCTTCACTTCTGGGGCGTACTCTGGGTTGCTGTACTGGCTTTGCATTTCTGATGGATCTTTTTCCAGGTCGTAGAGCTCCCATTCTTCTCCGTTAGGCACATCTTTGCCGTAGAATCGAATGAGCTTAAAGCGTTTCTCAGAGACTCCTTCGTGCCTCTTCACGCTGTGAGATCCTGGGTACTCGTAATAGTGGTAATACAGTGACTTTCTCCAGTCCGAGGGAGTTTTACCCTTCATCAATGGAATCAAGCTCTCGCCTTGCATTTCTTCGGGAGCTTCGACGCCTGCCATATCGAGAAAAGTCTCGGCGAAATCGATATTCTGGGTGAGATCGCTGTTCACTGATCCTGGCTTCACCGTACCTGGCCACTTCACTAACAAAGGAGTCCGGAACGACTCCTCATACATAAATCTCTTATCAAACCAACCATGCTCTCCCATGTAAAACCCTTGATCAGAGCAATACATTACAATCGTGTTCTCGCCTAATCCTGACTCATCTAGATAGCCTAACACTTTCCCGACGCTCTCATCCACAGCCCAGATGCAACGAAGGTAATCCTTCATGTACGTTTGGTACTTCCACTTCACTAGGTCCTTGCCTTCTAACTTGGCCGCATTGAATTTCTTGGTGCGCTCGGCAAACTGTCCGTCTAGCCCAACCTTGAGGTCGTATTTCATCCGCATCGTTTTATCGATCGTCATGTCCTGATCACGAGCCGCCGAACCACGCCCCTTGTAGTCGTCAAATAAAGTCGAAGGTTCGGGAATAGTGATGCCTTCATACTTGCCCATGTGCCGCTGGGCCGGGGTCCAATTGCGATGCGGCGCCTTGTGGTGCATCATCAGCATAAATGGCTTTTCCTTATCGCGCTGCCCTTTGAGCCAGTTCAATGTCTTGTCGGTGATCACATCACTCACATAACCCGTATTTTTTTCCTTCCCCTTAGCTGATATGAAATCTGGGTTATTGTAGGCGCCTTGACCGGGAAGAACATCCCAGTAATCAAAACCCTGCATCGCGCCACTGAGATGGATTTTACCAATCATCGCTGTCTGGTAGCCATTCTTCTGGAGAACTTTAGCAAAGCTCGATTGATCATGATTGTATGGCCCTCTGTTATCGATCTTCCCATTCAGGTGGCTATGCTTGCCAGTCAACAAGACCGCACGCGATGGTGCACAGATTGAGTTAGAAACATAACAACGGTCAAATCGCATCCCCTCCTTGGCAATCCTATCAATGTTCGGAGTCATATTGAGCTTCTGCAAGCGACCACCATACGCGCCTATTGTTTGAAAGGAATGATCGTCAGAAAAAATCCAAATGATGTTAGGTTTTTTAGCGGCGTTGACTGACTGCATCATCGATGCCAATGCCAGCACACCACCGAGCAGAACTGCGGATAGAGTATTCATGTGCTACTAATACCCATACTAGATAGAATATTACACAAAGTTTCAGCTATAAGTCTACTCGAACCCGACCTGCCGCATTCCTTCGTAGAGAACGATTGCTACAGCCGTCGCTAGGTTGAGACTGCGTGTACTTCCCTCCAGCATAGGAATCTTAATGGCAGTGTCGGGATGGGCCGCTATCAGGGCTTCATCTAGGCCGCGAGTCTCTCTGCCAAATAACAAATAATCACCATCTTTAAAATCGGCATCCCAGTGATTAGTACTGGCCTTTGTCGTGAGCAAAAACATCCGCGAGGTATCCACCACAGAGGCGTAAAACGCGTCCCAGCTCTCCCAGAGGACCAGATCGACATCCTTCCAGTAGTCCAGCCCTGCACGCTTCACCGTTTTTTCATCGATATCGAACCCCAGCGGTTTCACCAAATGGAGCCGTGCCCCAGTCGCCAGAGCCAAGCGTCCAGCGGCACCCGTGTTGTGCGGAATTTCGGGATGAACCATCACTATGTTGAACATAGCCCATCGATACGCATTCACCCGCGGGAGTGCAAGCAGTGCTTTCATCAGAAAAGAGCTGTGACATCCAGCCGACTTCACGTACTATTGAGCTGTGAAGCTGTACTTTTCCATTTCCGTTCTCTGCCTGAGCCTAGTCGCTACTAGCTGCAATAAGAAACCAGCAGAAGAACCATCACCAACGGGAAGTAGAATTACACCCGCTCAGACACCAATAGAGACAAGTAGCGAGCAGATTCCATACACAGAGCCACTGCCGCCACAGACAGCTGAGGGAATAGCTAAAGACATGGGCATGACGCTCGATTTCAGTAATCCTGAGGACTACATGGCAAGGATTGTCGAGATCATGCAAAAAGCAACAAATGAAGCTGACCCCGAGGCCATTATTCGCCTCATTGGCAAGCAGTCCCTGACAAAAGAGCAAGAGGCCATGCTGCGAAAACTCGTGACCGAGCAAAGGATCAAAATCGACCCGGAAAGCCCATTTGAAAAGATTGGCGAGCTCAAAGCGAACAAGCTCGCACGCTGGGCAATCAACCTCCAAGACAGCGCGCCTATTCTTCTCGATGTCAAACGCGATGACAGAGGCAAATGGAAGGTCGATGAAGTCACCCTCAATGGGTAAAAAGCTCACTGCTGGGGACCCACCATCACTGCCTAACGTAAATAATGACGCGCTCAACTACACCTACACATTTCTTAGCCGATTGATCAAGCAGGATTTTAAAAATGCCAAAGCAATGGTTGACCACTCTAACATTAGCGACGCAAAGCTCGCTGCCATGTGTATTATTTTCGAGGAAGCAGCCTACAAAATCGACAAGGAGAAGCCGCTCCGCTCTCTCTTCATGCGCGACACTGCCGCAGGGTTTTACGCCAATGTCGTTTCTAGTGACGGAGAAAAATCCGCCCAATTCTCCATCATCACCCAACGTCAAAAAAAGAGCGATTCATGGAGAGTCTATGAAATCAACCTCGACCAACTACTAGGCGACTACGCCAAACGCGTCTCAGGTGGTGACATCTACTACAGCCCATTACTTAAGAACCCGCATGGTGGTGACACGCTTGTCATCTACTTTGAGTTCGACTCAGAGGGACTCACACCACGCACCCAAAAGCAACTCAGTATCGTCACCCGCCTTCTCAAGCTTGATCCTAACAAGGCAATTACCATCTCGGGCCACACTGACGCCAAGGGCAGCAAAGAATACAACGCGAACCTTTCAGCCCAACGCGCCCAAGCCGTCAAAGACTTCTTCGCTACTCACGGCGTGAGTCCTGAGCAGGTCATCACCGAATCCCATGGATCTCAGCACCCAAGGGTCTCTAACACTCTCACAGATGGATCCGACAACCCAGACGGCCGACGGGCCAACCGCCGCACAGAAATCTACTTAGATTTCTAAGTTGGCCCTCAAAAATAAGCATTCAGCAATTTCCCATGCCCATTGTCCTTTCCCGTCTCGTCCCAGCGCTCTTCTTCGGGCTCTTTTTCTACGTTGGTTATCTCATGATGTTTACCCACCACGTCCCTGAGGCTCCAGTCCAGAGCCTCGACACCTGGCAAAAAGCTGATGCGCCTTACGGCATTCCCCTCAATTTAAATGAACCGTCGGTCACACAAAAGTTCGACCCTAGAATGCAGCTCCATTCGCCCTTCGAAGCAGCTCTCATCCCCAGAGCTCCACGCTTCGAGGCCGCCATGGGATCTGAGCACGCAGCCCTCACCTACAACGCCCAGGGCTTTATGGAAGTCAACTCTATGCGTGGCGGCAACCACACTGGCGACGACATCAATGGCATCGGCGGCCAAGACTCCGACTTCGGCGATGCAGTCTACGCAGTCGCTAATGGCCTAGTCGTTTACGCAGGCACTCCATCAGACGGATGGGGGAAAACCATCATCCTTGCCCACCGTCTCCCCGACGGCCGCAAACTCCACAGCATGTACGCTCACCTCAACTCCATCGAAGTCGCCCTCCAGTCCCACATTGGCCGTGGTGCTCAAATCGGCAGCGTGGGCACTGCTGGCGGACGCTACCTCGCTCACCTCCACTTAGAAATGCGCGAGACCGATGGCTTCTCCCCGCAGGCTGGCTACTCCAGCCACCCATTTGACAGGCTCGACCCCGAAGCCACTATCACAGCTAACAGAAATGCAAATGACGACTCCCTCAATCCCAGCACCCTGAGCATCCTCCAACAAAGCAAGCGCAGCAAAGCCCCCCTCCCAGAAATGGATGCAAAGTCAGCCCTCAAGTTCCAAGAATTCCTCCAACGGAGTAGCAAGTGATGCACTCCCCAAAGCCAATACAATGAAGCGTCTCTAACACGAATCACACCAATCGCACGAATGGTAGCAAGCAAGTAAAAATAGGAACGATATGTAGCCCCGCACCAGATTCGGTGGCATTCCTAATTATTCAGTGGAGCGTAGCTAACCTAAGGCAGGGACCGTTTCCCCGAAACGTCCGGCTAGGTTGACAGACAATCCACAAGTACCTCCTCAAAAAATCTTCCTCAAAATAAGCCGTAAAACCCATGTCGATCATCTTGATATTACCCATAGCCCTACTCATCCTTGGCGCCCTAGTGGTCGGATGCGTCCTCGCCTTTAGAACTAAATCGGACAAGCCGAATATCGAAATCGATTCCTCAGATCCCTCTAACGACTGATGGCCGTTGGGCTAGTGAGGCACCCAATTTTTACTTGTAATCCTAAATCACCTAACAAAAAGTCTCCAGCCACAGATTTAGAGTCATCATATTTTCGGCGTTGCTGCCACTTAGAAGCGGCATTCAGCCTTGAGGACCTGCGTATTCCTCCATCAAACCATTTAGAAGCTCTCAGCCACAACCGAGCTGGCCAATATTCGATTCGGATCAACAAACAATGGCGAGTTTGTTTCAACTGGAACGAAGGAGCTCAGAACGTAGAAATCACAGACTACCACTAACCATGAAAACTATTCCAAACTCCTTTGCCAAAACCCTCCGTGATGTTCTAGAGGGCAACCCTCTCAACCAGAAAGAACTCGCTCAAGCACTCGGCATTTCCGCCCCACACCTCTCAGAAATGAAATACGGAAAGCGCTCATGCTCGGCAGAATATGACCTTCGACTCTCACGCTATTTTGGCACCAGTGAAGGGTTTTGGCTTCGTCTGCAAACGGCCTACCAACTCCGAGTTGCTAAGGCAAAAAAAGGCGCTTCTATAGAAAAGGAAGTCCGCCCACTCGCTTCAGTTTAATTCGCGAATTCGGATCAACGCAAAAAAGCCCCGGAAGCACTTAACTTTCGGAGCTCTAGAATTATTTATTAGCGCTCTTAGAAATTCAATTTCTCCAGCGATTTTGGTAGGAATATTCCGTCTTTACGGATGAGTTTCCCGTCGAGGTAGATTTCGCCGCCGCCCCATTCTTTACGCTGGATAGAGACCATGTCCCAGTGCACCTGTGAACGGTTGCCATTGTCTGCCTCTTCGTAGGCTTGACCAGGAGTGAAGTGGAATGAGCCCGCGATTTTTTCATCAAACAGGATGTCGCGCATTGGCTCTTTGATCAATGGGTTGATTCCGAGCGCGAACTCGCCCACGTAGCGCGCTCCTTCATCGGCATCGAGAATTTTATTGAGCTCCTTGGTTTTAGAGCCAGCATTGGCCTTCACAATCTTTCCGTCTTTGAATTCGAGACGGATATTATCGAACGCTATGCCCTGATAGATCGTCGGAGCATTGTGGGTGATTACACCATTCACGCTATTTTTCACAGGGGCAGTGAACACCTCGCCGTCGGGGATGTTGTAGTTACCGCAGCACTCTACTGCTGGTATATCTTTGATTGAAAATGTGAGATCCGTTCCTGGATTGACGATGTGGACCTGGTCGGTCTTCTCCATCAGGCGCTTGAGCACTCGGGCTGGCGAAAGCATCGCCTTGTAATCTAACAAACAAACATCGAAGTAGAACTGCTCAAATGCCTCAGTACTCATTCCCGCCTGCTGAGCCATTTCCGGAGTTGGCCAACGCAGAACACACCACTTGGTCTCCTTCACACGATAGTCCATCACCGGGCGCATGTGCTTCGACGAGAGCGCCATCTTCTTAGCCGGAACGTCGCTGAGTTCGGTGATGTTGTGGGAACCCCGCAGTGCGATGTAGGCATCCATGTCCTGCATCTCGTTCAACTGCTGAGCCGCGATCGCTGCATATTGCGCATCACTAGCTCCCATCAACATCTCGCGGTTCAATTTAGTATGGTTCACTCTGAGGAATGGGATGGCCCCTTTCTTACGGGCCTCACGGATGAGAGCGATTCCAATTTCATCTGGCACCTCAGCCACATCGATGAGAACTTTTTCACCTTTTTTAAGGTTGGTAGAAAATCGCACTAATTGCTGCGCCAACTGGTCAATACGTGGGTCTTGCATGCCGCCACAGTCGTCAGAGATCCCGACTTGTCAAGCGGCTCCAGAGCTAAACCCGGTGGATTTATAAAGAATTATCAGAAGTTACACGGCATGAGTACGGTTGGCTGAAGGCCATATTCATACCAGCCTAGGGTGAGTGACGTAGGAGCGTAACCCTAGGATATGGAAGAGGGATATTTTTCTGGCTGAAAGCCAGACTCATGCTGGGACAAAGCTCGTGGATACTTGAAGTTGGCCTTCAGCCAACATACGCTTCTTTACGTTTAACCTAGGGAATGCGCGGTGCTTCTTCCCTAGGCTGGTATAAAATTCGCCGATAGCGATACAAGCCATTCAGTTATCGAGCTATTCTTACCCGATCTATTTCTGTTGCACTCAGCTACTTAAAAGCCCATACAACAAGCATGATCACGGAGTTGGAAGCTGCAGCACAGGAACTTATCAGAGATCTAGCACCTCTGCGATTTTCTGACCCAGTCAGTCACACTTACAACCCGCTCGAGTACGCTTGGACTCCTCACCAACAATACCTCAGCCGCTTTGGTTCTGGTAAAAAGCGGGTGCTCTTTCTCGGCATGAACCCCGGCCCATGGGGGATGGCTCAGGTCGGCGTTCCCTTTGGAGAAATCCCCGCTGTCCGCGATTGGATGGGGATCGAGACTGCTGTGGAAAAACCCGCTAACGAACACCCGAAACGCCCAATCGAGGGGTTTTCCTGCCAACGCTCCGAAGTCAGCGGACGCCGTCTCTGGGGGCTTTTTGCCGAGCGCTACTCGCTGGCCGATGACTTTTTCGCCGACCACTTCGTCGCCAACTTTTGCCCGCTCGTCTGGATGGGAGAAACCGGTCGCAACATCACACCCGACAAGCTACCTAAGTCTGAGTCCGCTCCAGTCGATGAGGCTTGCCGCCTCCACCTCTCGAAAACAATAGCATTGTTAGAGCCCGAATTCCTTATCGCGTCGGTGCCTTCGCCGAGAAGCAACTGAAGGAAACTGTCAAAGCGTATTTTCCTAACAAGGACTTCAAGGTTGGCAAAATTCTCCATCCTTCCCCCGCCTCACCCGCTGCTAACAAAGGCTGGCCAGAGGTACCACTCCAGCAACTCATTGACCTAGGCGTCTGGAGCGAGTAACTCTTCCATCTTCCATCTTCCATCTTCCATCTTCCATCACCATGGACCTCTCAGACTACAGAAAAGACTACCTCAAAGGCGGACTCCACCGCGCTGACCTCGCAGCCACACCTGAGGAGCAATTCACACTTTGGTTCCAACAAGCCATCGACGCCGGCTACCCCGAGCCGAATGCGATGTCACTCGCCACAGTCTCCGCCACTGGAGCACCCTCATTGCGCACAGTCTTACTCAAGTATTTCAACCCAGAGGGCATGGTATTCTTCACCAACTACACCAGCCGTAAGGCAAAGGAAATCGACGCCAACCCCAACGTTTCTCTACTGTTCCCATGGGTCACCCTAGAGCGACAAGTCATCGTCATTGGTAAGGCCGAGAAAATCTCAGCAGTCGAATCGCTCAAGTACTTCACCAGCCGCCCGCACGAAAGCCAACTTGGTGCCTGGGTGTCCGCCCAAAGTGAGGTCATACCTAACCGAACTTTGTTAAAAATGAAGCTGGCTGAAATCGGCCGGAAATTCAAAGAAGGCAAAGTACCTCTCCCAGACTTCTGGGGTGGTTATCGTGTTGTTCCGCATCACATCGAGTTCTGGCAAGGTGGCTCAGCCCGCCTCCACGACCGCCTGCTCTACACCCGCGAATCATCCGACGCCGACTGGCAAGTCAATCGCCTCTCGCCCTGAATCAGCCTAGCTCAATGGCACTATAGTGAGCACTCTGCAGGCGCCCTTAGGCTATTTAGGTGAATAGCTCATGCTTCACTTCACCATGGACATCTGTTAGTCTAAATGAGCGTCCTTGGAACTTGTAGGTGAGACGCTCATGATCAATTCCTAACAGACTTAACACTGTGGCGTGGAAATCGTGCACATGCATTTTCTCTTCGGAGTCTATATTATAGGAAAACTCGTCAGTCTTACCAAAAATGGTTCCGCCTTTGACCCCTCCACCAGCCATCCACATTGGGAAGCAGCGCGGGTGATGGTCACGCCCGTAATCGGTTTTGGTGAGCTTGCCCTGAGAGTACGCGGTACGGCCAAATTCTCCTCCCCAGAGCACAAGAGTATCATCTAACAATCCTCTTTGTTGAAGATCCATAATCAGAGCTGCGGAGGCTTGATCCACCTCTTGGCACTGTTTTTTCACTCCTTTGGCACAGCCGCCATGCTGATCCCATCCTTGATGATACAATTGGATGAATTTGACTCCTCGCTCGGCTAATCGTCTAGCCATGATGCAGTTGTTAGCAAAGGTGCCTGCTGTTTTTGAGCCCTCTCCATACAGATCAAAGGTTGATTTACTTTCGATGCTAATGTCCACCGCCTCAGGAATAGCACCTTGCATGCGGTACGCCATTTCATACTGGACCAAGCGTGAAGCTATTTGCGGGTCATAGATTTTTTGCTGCCGTAGTTTCTCTAACTGGTGGATGGAGTCTTATACTCCTCGGCGTGAGAAATCAGCTATTCCTCCTAGATTATTCAAAAATAAGACTGGATCGCTCTCTGGTCGGAACATGACGCCTTGGTATTCAGACGGAAGAAATCCGTTGCCCCAAAGACCAGCAAACAATGGCTGGCCAACTTTTCCCTTGGTACGCATAACCACGAAGGGTGGGAGATTTGGATTGCCTGTGCCTAAACCATAATCTAGCCAAGCTCCAATCGAAGGACGTCCTGCAATTTGCGAGCCAGTTTGCATGAAAGTGTTAGCTGGACCATGATTGATCGCTTCACTATATATCGTTTTGATCAAGGCGATCTCGTCCACTATCTTAGCGGTGTGTGGCAGCAACTCACTCACCTCCATGCCACATTCTCCATACTGCTTAAAGTCGTAGGGACTAGCTGCGATAGGCAGTGATGACTGACTACCTGACATGCCGGTAAGCTTCTGCTCTCCTATCACTGAGTCAGGCATTTCCTCACCGTGGCGTTTACGCATTTCGGGCTTATTCTCAAAGGTTTCGAACTGTGATGGACCGCCTGCCATGTACAGGTAGATCACACGCTTTGCTCTCGGCTGGATATGTGCTCCCCCCAATATACCTTGCCCATTATTTAGGCTATTCCCAGCTGCATTCAGGTTGAGCGATTGCCCCAGGCCCAGTGCTGTAGCAGATTTTAAAAAGTGTCTTCTATCCATTGTAGTTCTCCTTATCTAAGCATGTAGAAGGAATCGAGATTCATCATGGCATTCACAACAATCGTCCAAGCCGCCAATTCCGGTTTATCTGCTATCTTTGTTACTGTTTTACCTATCTTTATCAGCTCATCCGCAATTTTTGGGGATTGTTTAAAGTAGGCTCTTTGTTCAGTCAGTAAATGGGTAAGGACTGCTACTTCCTCCTTGCTTGGCTCTCGGCCAGTCATACGCAAGAACAACGACCTCATTTTACCATCGTCTTCTAACTCTAAGGTCATGATGTTCTTGGCTATATGCCGACTGGACTCCACAAACTGCGGACTATTCATCAAAACTAGTGGCTGCAATGGTGTCGAGGTTTTCTCACGTTTCACTGAGCAAATCTAACGTCTTGGAGCACCAAAAATCAACATTTCTGGGGAAGGTGTATTACGCCTCCAGTTGGTGTATAAGCTACGCCGGTACTGGTTCTCATCTGGCTTGTTAGGATTCACACTTCTCCCCCCAAAAGCATGGTTAATCAGACCTGCCGAGTGCAGTGCGTTATCCCGTATCATTTCCGCAGTGAAGTAGTACGATGGCCCACGAGATAACCATTTATTCCCAGGATCTTTTAGATGAGAATCTGCTGTCATGTTAGAATCTTGCCTGAAGGTGTGAGACATCACCATTTTCTTGATCAACGCTCTAACATCCCAGCCAGAATTGATAAAGTAACGGGACAGGTAGTCCAACAACTGTGGGTGCGATGGAAAATCCCCTTGGGAGCCAAAATCATTGGTCGTAGAGACTATCCCGGCACCAAAGATCATTTGCCAGTAGCGGTTGACTGTTACCCTTGAGGTCAGCGGATGCTCTGGATGGGTGAGCCATTGAGCCAACCCCAATCGATCCCTTGAGTATTCTTCACCAAAAGGAAATATCTCTTTCGGCGGACTCGGTTCAATCTCTTCACTCTTGACTGGTGAGGTGTAATCACCACGGGCGAGCAAGTAGGTCTTCCTGCGTTCAGGTAATTCCTTCATGATCATCATTTGGCTCCGCGTATCCTGAAATTTATTCAAGGATTTCCGCTTGGCCTTTAACTCCGTAGAGAGCTTTTGGTATGTAGCAGACACAGTGGAGGAAAAGTAATCAAATAGCTCTTTATCATTCGGCGCACCTTTTCCTGGTTGGTAATTCTCGCGGACTTCAACGGCTGTTAGTTTACGGTCGAATACTCGGAGTTCATCCACCATCCCATCTTTAAATCCTCTATCCCTGAATCTCGCTCCGATTTGCAGATCCATTCCACGTTTATAGAATATATGCTTGGTGAGGTTATCTTTAACCACTTCAGTTTCCAGAAGCTCACCATCCAGATACAATTTGATTCCTGCTGCTTTTGATGACCCGTCATAGGTGACGGAGATCTGTTGCCATTTTTGAATGGGCAACTCGCTCACAGAACGCACACGTATTTCATTTCCTGGGGAATAGTGAACCAGCGCAAAACTTAGTTTACCATCCTCTACCAACAGTTCGTAGCCACGACTAGCGGCATCTAACCATGCTCTTGTTCTATGTAAAATGATTGCTCTATCATACTTCTTTGCAGCATGGACCCTCAGACTTAAGGAAAAATCTAAATGACGTTCGTAGGGTCCAATTTTACCGAAGTTCAAGGCACTATCACCGTCGAGCAGCATCGCTTTTCCTTTCTCACCTTCGGAAACCTTTGAGTAATTCGTATTGTAGCTTCCCCCTTGCTTGGCATTGATCGTGTTGGGAAATTTCCCTTTATCGGCGGTGTCGAAGGTGAATTCACCAATTCCCCCCATCACTTTCACTTTCCCGTCCCATGTTTTCTTCCATTGCTTCAAAGCTGCCTGTTCAGTCTTCGGCAGACGATCTCTAGCTGAAAGCGCTGTGAGATAGGCTTTCACTTTCTCCCCCAACTCTACTTTTTCAGCTGCAGTCATTATAGCCATGCTCGGACTTAGCGTGGACTTAGCGTGGACTTGGCGTGGACTTGGTGAAATACGAATACACACCCGCTTCATCGATGTTGTTGAAAAAGGCATAGGTGCTGTAGTACTCTTTCATCGAAATCGGGTCGTACTTGTGATCATGACAGCGGCAACACTCCAAAGTGAGCCCCATAAATGCTGTGGTCGCTGTTTGCGCGCGATCCGCCACGTACTCAGTCCTAAACTCATCTGGCACAGACCCACCTTCATTTTTCTGCATGTGCATTCGATTGAATGCCGTGGCCAGTTTCATTTGATCATCGCTATTAGGCATCAAATCCCCCGCTAGCTGGTGCGTCAAAAATTCGTCATAGGGCATATTAGCTTTCAGTGACCTCAGCACCCAATCGCGCCAGAGCCAAACCTCTCTCGAATTATCCCTCCGGTAACCATAGGAATCCGCATAGCGAGCCAAATCCATCCAATCTACCGCCAGACGCTCAGCAAAGGCTTGAGTTTCCAGCAACTTATCCACCCACTTTTCGTATTTATCCTCACTCTTATCCGCTTTAAATTCAGCTATTTGCTCCAAGGTCGGGGCCAACCCTGTGAGGGAGATATACAATCGACGAAGTAGTAGATCTGAGCAAGCTTCAGCAGATCGCTCTAACCCTTTATTCTGTAAGGTTTTCTGTACGAAGTGGTCGACCTCATTCCTTGTTTCACCATTGCCCGATCGAGGCACCACTATCTTTTTAGGGAGTGGTTGAACGACCAATGCTTGTCATACTCAGCCCCTTCTTCAATCCACGTCTTGAGGGTTTGCTTTTCGGTTTCAGTGAGTGGCATGTGCCGTTTCTGAGGAGGCATGATCTCCTCCATGTCCGTCCTGGAAATACGCTGCCACAATAAACTTTTCTCTACGTTCCCAGGAACGATTGCGGCACCCGCTCCAGCTCGATCAGAAGTCGCGTGCTCAAAGGTGTGCAATTGCAAATCACCTTGGATGTCTCCAGCATCAGGACCATGACAGAAATAGCACTTATCCGAAAAAATGGGTCGAACATCCTGGTTAAAGTCTACTTTCTTTTCCGCCCATGCTGGGTGTAAGAGCAGTAGCCATAGTATTGCATAAAATTTTATCTGATTCTCAACTATTGAAGATAACAAAAAATGCCAATTTCCTATATTCTGTATGCAATAGCCTGTAGTTTTCGCTTTCCGTTCTGTATTTACTTACACTAGTACTGTTATTCCCCTGCAAATCACCCATAATTTTTTATTTTTGTCCGCCGGTGACCTCCGCCCACCTAGTTCTCGGATGAATACGCTCTAATAAATATTAGTAATCTCACTTAGAGTTTTAAAGAGACTGATGCTGGTGTGGATTTCTACGTAGTGCGACCGTCTCGGTCGCTTGAGCTTCTTCCGGCGCAGCCGCTGTCTCATTGTTGAAGTTAAGCTAGACCATCCTTCTTGAGTCGCTGCGCTCTATTTGAAATTTATGATTAGAAGCGCGTAACCCACGCTTGACACTTGTTTCATCGGTCTAGCCCATTGACTAATGACTCTTGACCATTGACCGCCGCAGGCTCTCTGAACTCGGAAAACTTCTTCCGCTTCATTGTCCCGGCTCCCTCATTCGTGCGATCCGTGCGATCCGTGAGATTCGTGAGATTCGTGAGATTCGTGGTAAAAACTCACTTCATCTAGCCGGGCTTCATCATCCCAGCTTTAGAAAAAAATCTGTGTTATTCTGTGTAATCAGTGCTCAAAAATCGCTTCATCCAGCTGGCCTTTCGGACCTTTCGCCTGTTTCGCGGTTAGAAAACGACTTCGCGGGTTTCCCTTCAAAATAGAAATCCCGCTTGCATAGGCCAGCACTGGGCTTCACAACAGTCTTCGCATATGAGCAAAACTGCTACCAAAGAAGAAAACCCATTGATCAACATCATTATCAACGTCCTCTTACCAACCATTATTCTGAGTAAGCTCAGTAAAGAAGGTGAGGCGCTCTACCAGCTAGGACCAAAGTGGGCAATGATCGTGGCACTGGCTCTGCCGTTGGTCTACGGTATTTGGCACTGGATCAAGCACCGCAAGCTCAACATCTTCTCCACTGTTGGCATGGGTGCCATTTTACTCACCGGCCTCATCACCATTTACCTCTGGTCGAACGATTCAGCCAAACCACACGTCGCTTGGATCTTTGGCATCAAGGAGGCGATCCAACCGCTGATCCTCGGCTCGCTTTTCCTGATCACCCGCCGCTCCACCAGCCCACTGTTCCGCACCTTTATCTACAACGACGCGATCTTTGACATCAAACGAATCGAGAAATCAGTAGCCGAGAATAACCTCATTTCTCAATACGAAGGCCTCATCTGGAAGTGCACACTCTACTTCTTCGGCTCGTTCTGCCTCAGTGCTGTGCTCAACCTAGGACTCGCGCATTACTTCCTCAATGACCTCGCGCCCGATCTCCCTAACTGGAAAGAAGAATACAATGGAATCGTTGGCAGCATCACAATCTGGGGATTTGCCGCCATCGGTGGGCCGATGATGGTTGTCGCCGGCTACATTCTCTATATGATGATCAACGGGCTCGAAAAACTCACAGGTCTCGATAAAGAATCCCTCCTCCTCCCCCGTTAGAAAAATCCATACACAACGAACCCAATGCGCTTCTTAGGACTTCTTTGCCTATTTTTCCTGCCACTTCTGCATGCTGAGCCTGCTGCAGACAACACAGCTGAAATCCCAACTTCGGGGCTAGTCCCTCTGCGCCCACCCACCGAAGCCCAGTTTGCCTTCCTCTGCCTCAACAATGCCAAGGTCGCTGAAGTCGACGCGCTTAAAGCATCCCTAGTCAAATGGTTCAGACTCAACTCTCCCGACGAGATTCGCAAATTCACCTACAAACCCGAGTCCCAATCGTTTTCATGGGGGATCGGCCGGTCACGCTTCGTCGCCACTCTCGAAGCCCTACCAGTCCCTAACAACGACATCCGCTACGCTGCTAACAATTCACTCCATTGGCCAGATGCTGAAAAGCAAATGCTCAAGCACCAGGCGAACTACACGATGACCTGCGTCAGCATCCACCGCACACCATGGCATGCAGCGCTCGATCTCAGCCACGCCCTCGCAGCCTTCACCGAGACTCACGACACCACTGGAATCTACTGGGGAGACGCCTCCATCGTTCACAACCCAGTGAGCTTCCTCAAGCAAGCGGACTACCAACTAGGATCGGCAAAAAAGGTCCCCAGCACGCTCTGGGTCGGCATACTCTTCGAGTCCGACACCAAGGGAGGCTGGAACATTTTCACCGACGGCATGCGTCCACTAGGCCACAAAGACATCGAGATCCACAGCTCACAGCTGGTACGCACCACACTCTTCTCTACTCTCAACAAAACCAAGCACGACGTTCTCACCAAGCAGCTCACACTCAAAAATGATCTCGTCATTGACGGAGATGATGCTAGCAAATGGAAGGTCAGCACCGGAGCTTCAGTCATTGGCAAAGAAAAGCCCGTCTGGATCCTCACTCAGCAATAGTCTTGCTCGATCGAGCCCCTTAACAAAATTTAATACCACAGCCATTTCTACCCATGAACGAAGAATCCACCAACGAAGAGCCTATCAACGAAGACCCTATCATCGAAGAAGCCTTTAACGACGACCAAGCTGAAGGAAACGATGAGGAGCGGCCACTGCGCATCCGGCTGCGCTCAGATTGCCCCTGTGGATCTGGCGACACCTACAACGATTGCTGCCGCAGCTACCACCTCGGCAAAGCTCAGCCGAAGACTGCCGAGCTACTGATGCGTGCGCGCTACACGGCGTATTTCTTCCGCCTGCCTGACTACCTGTTCGGCACCACTCACCCAGACACCCGCGCTAAAGACCTACGCAAACAGCTCGATGCCTACCTCCCCACTGTGATGTGGCGCTCGCTCAACATTATCAGCTCCAGCAAAGGCACCGCTGAAGAAAAAAAGGGGAAAGTCGAGTTCACCGCCCAGTGCCACGAAGACGGCGAACTGAAAGATCTCTACGAGCACGCACGCTTCCGTAAAATCAAAGGCAACTGGAAGTACCTCGACGGACGTGGCTAGAGGACTAGCTGCTTGAGCACTCCAAAATCCTTTTATACAGAATTTTTCAGAATTGCCCCAATTGGTTTCTGGTTCAAAAGCTACCATTCTAATGATCTGGACTGCGTGTGGCTTGACACCGCTCTGCGGCGGGCGCGGCTTGACGCGTGGGGGAGCAAGCCCGCGACAACCGACCCAATCCCCCAACTCAACACCACGCTATAAACAACAGGTTTCATCAGACCAGTCTGAAAACTGAAAACTTCAAACTCCCGCCCCATCTGTCTAGCCGGATTCTCCAACGGAGAACTTTATACCAGCACCGTCAAAGGCCTAGCCGCATGGCGGGGTAAACCATAACCACAGCCTCCTTGGCTGAAGGTCAAGTTCATGTTTTTTGCCGTTCAGCAGCTCACCTTCTATAGGTCTGAGCCCATACACGCCAGAGAGATTAATGGAGGGAGTTGATTACTCATCATTGCTTCTTCGCTCCCATTTTCTGCAATTCTGCCAGGCAAGGCTGGACTTGAAGTGTCGCCTTAGAATAAGACACACTTCCCTCCTCAAAAGTGCTCAGAGCTTTTGCTTTCACAGAGCCAATTTTTTTCAATTCTAGCGACTTACCCTGCGAAATAATCACGACTGGATGAAAGCCGTGGCTGAGAAACTTCTCTATATTGAATCTTAGGTGAGCATTATCACGGCAGTGACAGTCCAAGAAAGGCTGCACATCCGAATCAATGCAATCTATCGGAGCTATAAAAGCTGCGGAATACTGAGAGCCTAGATCTCTCACCTTTTGCTTCCACTCTTTGCGAGGTGGAGTCAACAACTCAAGCAGTTCAGCCGTGCTAGGAAAACAGGGCTGGGAAAATGTTGGATCTTTTTTGTTCATCGTTCTTTTTTCTATTTTTTGGGAGTGCCACTCATGATCTATGAGACAGACTAAATGAGCCCAAAACTCCAATAATCCCTTGTTCTACAAAGGATCTTGGAAATTGGTCTGGGTCTATGGACAGCTATATCAGCCAGGGTTGTTTGGTGATGACGGGCCTGAATGGCATATTGCTCATGAGGCCAGATCTACTTTTTGTACTTTTGGGAAATGGCTCTCCGTACGTTCACAATACATCAAACCTATTGATTGACCCCCTTGTGGTTCATAAACTCCCAAATACGGTCCATCCAGGTATAGCTGCCGGTGCCCGGGGCGGCCTTCCTCTGGAAACAATGGCCGCGTTTGGCAAGCGTGTGGAGATCCGACTGAATTCCCATCCGGCGTAGTTGTTCCCAGCATTTCACAGAATTCATTGCCGCCCAACCGTCCGCATCGCCGTGAACGAACAGCATCGGACAGGTCGCAAGGTCGAAGGAAAACTCCGGAGCAAGCCGAGCGTCGTCCGCGTTACCACCGGTCGTGTTATGGGAATTCTCGCCATCGGTCAGCGCATAGGCTGGATAGATGGCGACCGCCCACTGAGCGTTGCAGGAAAGCTTGTCTAGATCATCGATCGGCCTGTAGGAACGTTGTTTCGAGCTGGTCGCACCCATGAGCGTCAGGTGTCCGCCGGCCGAGGAACCCATGATGCCGATGCGGTCCGGATCGAGCCCTTTCGCTGCGGCCTTGCTGCGGACGATTCGGATGGCGCGCTGCAGATCCTGCCACGCCGTCGTGTGTTTCGCCAGTCCCCCCTGCGGACGTGGCGTGCGGTATTTCATCGTCACGACCGTCATGCCCTTTTCGTTCAGGTAACGCCTTGCCGGTGCCACTTCGAATCCGTTCGGATTGTTGCCTTGATAGGAGCCGCCCGAGTAGATGATCTGGATCGCCTTGGTCTTGCTTTCCTTCGGCATATGCCACTCAAGGTAGGGTTGGCACTGCTTTGCCTGCACATCCGGCATCCGGCCTTCCGGCCAGACCGGCTCCTTGTGAAATTCGCCGCGCGCATCGTCGTTCGGATAGCGGGTCATTAACTCCACTTCCGGGCCGAGACGTCCGTCAAAATTCATCTGGCGGAAAAACTCGGGGATCCGGTCGAGCCAGTGGTCATAAGCGGTGCCGTCTTCCCCTTTGTTCGGGTTGCCCATGAAACCGTGGCCGCGATCCGCAAAGAGATGGAGCTCGGCCGGAATCTTCATCCGGCGAAGTTGACGGTAGATCTGGGTGGAGCCATTCGGCGAATAGACATCAGTCCCGCCATGGAAGAGTGCCATCGGACAGGTCTTGGCATCGAACTTGAACGCGTCCGAGAGTTTCACATCGATCGCATCCCCATCGCGCGTGTTGGGCCCGTGAGTCCGTCCGTGAGAGCGTAGGCCGTGTAGATGGGAACCGCCCAGTTGACATGGCAGGGAAGCTGGTCGAGTTCGTCGACCGACTCGTAGGCCGGTGTGAGCGCGCTCGTCGCAAGCAGAACCGTCAAGTGCGATCCCGCGGAGAAGCCGAACACGCCAATCTTCTCCGGATCGAAGCCGCGCTTTGCCGCGTCGTTGCGCACAAGACGAACGGCGCGCTGTCCGTCCTCCCACGCGCTCTGGTGGATCGGCAAGCCCTGCGGACGCGGCGTGCGGTAGGTCAAGTTCACGCAAACGAAACCGAGTTCGGTGAACTTTTTCGCGACCTTGTCAATCCACACCCCGTCGCAGCAGTTATTATAACCGCCACCGGAAATGAGCAGCATGCATCCACCGTTTTTCTCCGCCGGTGCATCGTACCAGTCGAGGTGCGGCATGGTATGTTCTGCGGCCTTGAATCCCGGCGCCCGCGCCTGCTGGGTGGTTGCCGCAATCTGATGGGCTTGAAAATCTGGGATCTTTCCTTCCGGCCACAGCGCGACCCGCTCGCCAGCGGATGCTAGGACAGAAACCAGCAAGTAAAAACTAAGGATTAATCTATTATTTATCATATGGAAGTGAATCTATGAGACAGGCTAAATGAGTTGCAACTCCAATAATTTCTTATTCTACAAGGGGTCTTGAAAAATGATTTGGGTCTATGGGGGGCTCTATCAGTCATGGTTGTGTTGGGATGGCGGGCCTGAATGGCGTTCGGAAGTTTGCTGGTGAGGTCTGAGCGTTGTGAGTCAGCAGCTTCGCTGGGATTATTTTGAGCGACCGAGACGGTCGCGTTACGTAGAATGACCGTCTCGGTCAAATGGTGAAAATATTGGATGTCGAATCCTGCACGACTTTCAAGCCTTCGATACCAGCCAGTGTCAAAAGTCTTAAGGTCGCAAGTCCGGTGAGATCGCGTGGGCGCGATTGCTGGGTCCACAAAGTCACCAGACTTTGCTAGCTTGACCTTAGACCTTCAGACCTTCGACTATTCCCAGTGTGTATGATCTATGGGATCAGAAAAAATGAGCTGCGCAGGGCGATCTGTAAAGCGTGTCAACCACCCAGGAAATGAGACAAGAACCGATATCCGTGACGATATGATTGGACAAATGGGGGAATAAAATCACATTTCCCTACGTCCCAATCGAAACAATCACAAATTATGATCATAAAAAATACTACTCGCCGGCCTAGCTCTGGCAATGACAGCCTCCTTTGCCAGAGCCGCTGGAGACGAATGGATGACCGACTTCGAAGCCGCTAAGAAAAAAGCTGCGGCTGAAAACAAAGAGCTGCTCGTCGATGAAGTTTTTAAACACGACTCATTCAAAAAAGGTGTCGCTGATAAGTTTGTGCTGGTTGAGCTCGATTTCCCTAAAGACAAATCCAAGCTCAGTGAAGCCGCTCAGAAACAAAATGCTGAGTTGCAGGTGAAATACGGAGTCCGTGGCTTCCCGACCATCCTGTTACTGGATGCTAAAGGTCGGCCCTTTGCACGCACCGGTTACCAAGCTGGCGGCCCTGAAAAGTACCTTAGCCATCTCGATGAGCTACGTAGCAAGCGTGTCGCCCGTGACCAAGCTCTAGCAGCAGCCGAAAAACTTGAAGGCGTTGCTAAGGCCAAGGCCCTAGTCGTGGTCCTTAAAGCCCTTCCGGAAGATCAACTCGGTCACTATAGTGACATCACCGACCAAATTGCCAAGCTCGACCCAGCCGATACATCGGGCTTCGTCGCCGAACAGAAGCGCAAAGACGCGCTGGCCAAACTTGGAGCGGATATCAACGCAGCCATGCAGGCCGGTCAGGCCGATGGAGCTATCGCATGTGTTGATAAGTTCATCACCGACTACAAAGTGGTGGGCGAAGAAAAGCAAAACATTCTAGGCATAAAAATGAACCCATTATTAAGCACCAATAACTTTGATGGTGCCGCCAAGGTGATCGATGAACTCATCGCGTCAGCCCCTGAGTCAAAAGCCGCCAAGTTTGCTGAAAGCTTCAAGCCACAACTGCAGAAAATGAAGGCAGCGGCCTCCAAGCCTAAAGCTCCTAACCCACCACACGGTCAACCCGGCCACGTCCATGGTGCTGGCGAGTAAGCCTATCCTAACAAGTAAGGATACATCCACCCGACTCAAAAAAAGTAAGATCAGACTGTCGGGCAGAATAGACAACCTGACTGAATGAGTCTGCTCGTAACTGAATATATCAGGAGGGGAGAAATCCCCTCCTGATGTTGACAGAGGGCATTATTTATTCATTGAGGCTAATGCATTGTCTAGGCCGGTTCTGAGTGTCCAAGCGCGTGTCGTATCGCAATTGATTTTTTGCGAGCGAGTCAAGACCGTATGTAGCATAGCGCGTGTGGAGCAGTCGACATTCGTTGCTTTGGTGAGGGATACCAAGCATTGCTGGTAGATGTCGGCACATTTACTGTGATTGCCGTGGTTAAAAACAGGCACACCTTTTGTGATGGCTTTTGTTATCATTTGACTTGGACTTGTGTCAGATGACGCTGAGTGACAATTGATCTTTGTTTTTGGTAGAATAACAGAATCAATGACGTGTATAACCCCGTTATCGCATTGGATATCGGTCTTCACGATAGTTGCTCCATTGACCTGGAATAGACCATTTTCGATTCCAAAATTGAGTGTGTCGCCGTTCAATGATTTGGATGATTTAGCATTCAGGGCATTGCCCGCAGAGACTCTGCCGGGCACTACGTGGAGAGTTAGAATGGCTTTGAGCTCATCGAGGTTTTCAGGCTTGAGTAGTGACTCAACGGTTCCTTTTGATAGCGCTTTGAAGGCGTCGTCGGTGGGGGCGAAGACAGTTACCGAGTTTTTTCCAGAAAGAGTTTTATCTAGGCCCGCTGCGCCAACTGCTGCGAGCAAGGTGTTGAACTGTCCAGATTTCTTAGCAACGCTGGCAATATCATTCTTTGGTGCGGGCGGAAGCATTACTGAGTCGATTGCATGAATCACGCCATTAGAAGTTTTGATATCTGCAGATATTAAGGACGCGTCATTAATTTTTACTTTTCCATTAGAGAAGCGTACATTTATAGGTTCGCCCTGGAGTGATTTGGCAGCTTTAGCGGCAAGTGCGTCTGAAAGGCCGATATTTCCTGACACCACATGGAACTTAAGGAGAGCTTGAAGCTTTGACTTATTTTCTGGCTTCAAGAGATCTTCAACAGTGGTTTTGGGTAACTTGGCGAATGCCGCGTCAGTTGGAGCGAAAACAGTGAATGAGCCCTTACCACTTAAAACATCTACCAGACCCGCAGCTTCAAGTGCGGCGGCAAGCGTCTTAAAAGAGCCTGCTGCAACCGCGGTTTCGACTATATTGTTCACTTTCTTTGTGTGGCACTCGCCAGCGGTAATGGGGGATACCATTGCAATGGCGCTAAGTATGGCTGTAGTAGCTAATATTTTCATAATCTTTGTCTCTATTTGTTTTGGATTTTGTTAAGAACTCCCTTAGTGGGTTCATTATTAGTCTTCGTCTATTCGCCTCAATTGGATTCAAGAAAGTTGTTTTTTTCAAAAATCAACTCGCTAGGGTGCAGTTTATTCAACACTACCAGCCAGACTGAATGAGTCTGACTTCAATGGCCCGAAGGAATCCCAGATCACCGCCAATGGAGGTATGATTCACTACAGCGGCAAAGATTAGATCATGATGGGCAGACGTTTTGAGAAAGCTTACCTGAAAACTCACGAGCTGTTGCAGGTGTGAGCAAAGAAACCGTTGGCTAATGGCATGTAGGCACTGGCTGCCCCTTACTATTTCCAAACAAAACAAATCTATGAACATGCATAAGAAATTTTCTATTGGCCTTTTGGTCTTATCGGCAGGGGCAAGCAATCTCCTTGCCGAGGTCAAACTGCCGGCGGTGCTGTCGGATAACATGGTTCTCCAACAGCAGAGCGATGCTAGGTTCTGGGGGTGGGCTGCTCCAGGTGAAAAGGTGGAGGTTCAAGGTTCCTGGGCAAAGGGTGCAACCAAACCTGTGACGACCGGAAATGACGGCAAGTGGAAGATGTCTCTCACGACTCCAAAAGCCGGTGGACCATACACTATCACGGTCAAAGGCAATAATACCATCGAGCTTAAAAACATCCTTATCGGTGAAGTCTGGGTGTGCTCCGGCCAGTCGAACATGGAGTTCCGCTTGCCACACGCTACCAATGGTAAACAGGAGGTCACAAAGCAAACTACCCGCAAATCAGATTTTTCAATGTGCGTGGTGCTGCCACGGCGTATCCAGCTGACGATGTGAAGGGGAGTTGGTCCGAGTGCACTCCAAAAACGGCGGGTGGAATTTTGGCTGTGCCCTATTTCTTTGGTCGAAAAATCCACACCGAACTCAATGTTCCGATCGGTATGCCCCGCCATGGGGGCAACGCCTGCCCGGGCGTGGACATCCGGTAAAATGCTCTTGGAAAAAAACATGTATGCTCACGAGGTCAAACAGATCTCGGACGCCGAGACAATTGAGAAGGCCAAGGCGAAATACGAGGCTGAGATGATGGTGTGGCAGATAGCGCGGATAAGGCGAAAGCGAAGGAGTTCCGGAGCCGAAGCGTCCGAGAGGCCTGCCTCGCATCGGATCCCGCTGGCCGTCAGCCTTGTTCAACGGCATGATCAGCCCGCTGACCTCATCAACAATCAAGGGGGTCATCTGGTACCAAGGCGAAAACGACGTCACTGGCCTAGGATGGTATAAACCGCTGTTTCCAAAGCTGATCAAGAGCTGGCGCGATGCGTAGGGCCTCGGCGATTTCCCGTTCTACCATGTGCAGCTTCCACCGTATGACTACCGCCACAGTAACAGCGCGCTCTTCAGAGAAGTTCAGATGCAATCGCTTTCTATCAAAAATGTCGGCATCGCGGTGACTTTGGATGTCGGTGACTTCAAGAACATTCACCCGCCACACAAAAAGAAAGTCGGTAAGCGACTTGCTCTTTGGGCATTGGCCAAAGACTACGGCAAAAAGGATGTCGTCTTTTCTGGTCCGATTTATAAGGATATGATGATCGAAGGTGAAAAAAAACGCCTGTCGTTTGACCATACAGATTCCCCGATGGTCGCCAAAGACGGCACCCTTACCAACTTCGTGATCGCAGGTGCCGATAAGAAATTTGTCCCAGCAAAGGCGAAGATAGAAAATAACACCATCGTCGTTTCAAGCGACACCGTGGCAAAACCCGTCGCTGTGAGATACGCGTTTGATAACGCTGGAGTGCCTAGCCTGTTTAACAAGGAAGGCCTGCCAGCATCGTCCTTTAGAACGGATGAGTGGTAAGGTCTGAGCTCACGGACTCAAATCTCTACCTCGTGACCTCACGCCGTTTAGGCTCCACCTCTATTTGCCCAGAATTATTAGACAGATTGAGCTGAAATCTGCGAGTGAAAAGTCGAGTTCACTGCTAGTTCATTCTCCAGCATTGCCAGAGGGTTGCTGGCTGGGAGAAACTGGGAACGGTGGGGACCGGTCGCCGATGAGTTTCATCCATTGGGCCAGCTCGGATTCTAGGCGTTTTCTGACTTTGGCGTACTCGGGATTATTTATCACATTGGTGAGTTCTGCTGGGTCCTTGCTGTGGTCAAAGAGATAGAGTTCATCGGTCCCGGTGAGGATCAGCTTGTAGCGGCCGTCGCTGGCCATGCGGTGACCCTGACCGGGTTTGCCACCGACGCCGACACACTCGCTGAAAACGGTCTGGCGGACGGTGGTGTTAGGGTCTTTGAAAGTGGGAATTAGAGAACGTCCCATCGCCCAGTCAGGAATCTACGTTCCAGCCAATGTGAGAAGAGTCGGATAGAGGTCGAGCGAGGACACCAGCGATTTTGAGCGCTTGCCGCCTTTGATACCGGGGCCGGTGCCAAACATGGGAACGTGTACGCTTTCCTCGTGCATGGTGATCTTGTTACCCAGTCCGTGGCTGCCGAGGTGGTAGCCGTGTTATTGCCAAAAAGTGAAGCCAGCCCCAAGCCGCCGAGGGTGGAGCTACTGAGATTAAGAAAGTGGCGTCTAGTGATGCCATTTTTCCACTGCTCTTTAAGTTCTTGAGGTATAGGTAAGTCCCAAAGCGTAGGGCCTTGACCGTTGTGGTCGGAACATGATTGTGTGTTTTCTATCTCTCTTATTTGTTTAAGAATTCGTCACTGTTGAGTAAAATGCTCGCGAGGCTCATCCAAGCGGCGCTCTCTACGGGGTCTAGGTCACCGGGTTGCTTGAATTCCCCAAGCAATAATAGTTTACTGGCGTCATCAGCTCCTATTTTTGTTTTTATTTCTTTGAGTCGCTCGGTGAACGATTCCAACTCCGGAGCTTCCATATTCCTGCCCCAAACCCGTTGAGCCATGAAATCCAAGCGTTGATTCACGTCTGCACCTTGCTGGATAGCGGTAGCGCCTAACACCCGAGCGGCTTCAAGAAATGTGACGTCATTGAGTAAAGCCAGAGCAGCTAAGGGAGTGTTTGTCCGATCACGGCGAACACATGCCATCAGACGGTCTGTGGCATCAAAGATACTCAGCTCAGGGTGAACAGCTGTGCGCTTCACAAACTGATACATACTGCGACGGTATATGATGGGTGCCTTGTGCTGGTTGTAGATTTTGGTATTCGAAGGGTAAGCGTTACTCCAAATCCCCACTGGTTGGTAACCATAGAATGGTGGTCCTCCGAGCTTGTCTCTGTTCAGAAGCCCAGCCGACTGGAGGGCTGCATCACGCAGCATCTCAGCATCCATCCGGTATCTAGGAGCATGCGAGTAATAGATATTTAGCCTGTCCTCATTTTGCGCTTTCTCAGAAACTCTGGCACTTTGGCGGTAGGTCATGGACATCACTAATTTACGATAGAGGCGCTTCCATTGCCATTCCTCACCGGCTTTGTCCCCATCACGGAAATCGATCGCTAGATAATCTAGTAATTTAGGATGACTCGGGCGACTCCCTACGATGCCAAAATCACCAGGAGTTTCCACCAGCCCAACACCGAATAATTCTTGCCAGACGCGGTTCACTGTCACCCTAGCGGTGAGAGGATTCTCTTTCATGACTAGCCATTGAGCCAATCCTAGTCGGTTAGCCGGCGCACCTGCTGGTGGCTCTGGCAGGAAGGAAGGAGTGGACGCGTAGACCCTTTCCTTCCGAGCTCCGTAGTCACCTCGGTCTAGTACATGGGCAAATGCAGGAGTGGATTTTTCCTTACAGACCATGGTTCCTGAACCTAGTGTGCCTTGGTACATTTTCACCAAATCCTCACTCAGCTTCTTACTTTCTGGTTCTGACTTATTCGCACCTCTGTAATGTGACACCTCGACTTTATCAGTCAGAACTAGCAGTTTCTCATCGAGTTGGTCAATCGATTGGCGCAATGCGAGGGCCTTGGCATTTTTCTCTAAGTAAATATTCCTCGCCGCTGAAACCTCAAATGGACTCCACGCCAATTTTCCTGAGCCTGGATACGTTTTCTTCTTCGCCAGCACTCTGGAAAGTGGGTCAAACCATGGCAGTTTTGCAATCTCATCGGCAGCCAATGAGCGATTGAAAATTCTAATATCTTGCAGGCCAGTAGCGCGCAATGGAAAGGCATTGGCGTCTTCCCCTGCTCTCCTACCCAGGTTAAATGGCATTGCTGTCTTGATCGTGCCTGTGAGCTTATCCAGCTTTGTCTCCAGTGGCGCGTGCTCGCCATTGATATAAAGACGCACACCTGCCGCTTTGGCTGAGCCATCGTAACTAACAGCGAGGTGCACCCACTTGATGCGTTGGATTTTCTGCGTGCTCGTCACTTGGAGGGCGTTGGTCTCCGCAGTGTCGCTCAGCAGTACCGACACGTTGCCCTTCAATAGTTGAATTTCCCATCCACGGATTGCTTTGCCATCCATGCGGGAAAGAATCGATCCTTTCTCAGAACCTTGGCCGAGCAGTTCTTCATTCCAGCGCATCCAGGTAGAAACCGTGAATGGCTGATCTTTCTCAAAATCACCAACTTCTTTCAGCTGGAAGCGTGTGTTGTTATCCATTCTAAACGATCCCTCAAGAAGTGGGTATTCATCAATCAAGGCCGGAGCTCCTTCAAACTTGTAGCTCTTTGCTGTGATCACATCCTCGATCTCGTGGCCGTTAGAATCAACCATCGGTAAATGGGTGATCAATGACTTCTGAGCCACTGGCTTAGGTCCGTCAGCACTCGTCAGCCACTTCGCCACCTCGGCATCGACTCCCAACGTCAGCTTGCTTAGCTCAGCCTGAGCCGCCGATTTTTTAGCAAGCAGGGCATTGTAAGCCGGAAGATCCGCGTCATGTGGGATCACCTGTATCGGTGCCCAGTTATCCTTGTCGTTGTGATGAGGCTTTTCATCGACATTTCCAAAATAAGCACTGAGCGCGTACAAATCCCGCGCGCTAAGTGGGTCGTACTTGTGATCGTGGCAAACTGCACAACCAGTCGTCATCCCCATAAATACCGCGCCAAATGCTTCGGTCCGCTTGCGTTTATTATTCACCCAGAGTTCTTGAGGGATCGTCCCACCTTCGCCCGACACTAAGCCAGCGCGGATAAAACCAGTAGCTACCTGGGCATCTAGATCACCATCTGGCAGTAAATCTCCCGCAATGAGTTCTTTAGTAAACCGATCAAACCGCTTGTCGTCATTGAAGCTCCTGATCAAATAATCTCTAAACGGCCAAATCTGCCTGTAGGCGTCTACGTGAATCCGGTGCGTGTCACGTAGCGGGAATAATCTAACCAGTAGCGTGCTCTTTGCTCACCGTAGGCCGTTGATGCCAGTAGCCGGTCCACGACCTTGGCGTAGGCTGTGTCAGTCTCATCTTCGACAAATGCTTTCACCTCCTCTGGAGTCGGCAGCAGCCCAGTTAAATCTAGCGTCACACGCCGAATCAACCTAGGACGAGTGGCTTCCTCATTTGGCTCCAAGCCTTTCTTAGCCAACTTCGCTAGCACAAAAGAATCCACCGCATTTTTCGCCCAATTCTTATCAGCGTTCTCTGGCACCGGACTCTTCACCGGAGCCTCAAATGCCCAATGATCACGGAACTCTGCTCCTTCTTCAATCCACCTTCTCAGTAAAGCGATTTGATCTTTATTCAGCAGCTTGGCCTTATCCTGGGGCATCATAAGCTCTGGATCATGAGATTCGATCCGCCTTATCAGCTCACTTTCGTCAGGCTTTCCGGGAACGATGGCCTTCACCTCTTTGCCATTTGTATACGCCAATGCCTGATCACGTAAATCAAGTCTCAGAGGATCAGACTTTGGCTGACGGCTCGCAGTGTCCGGACCATGGCAATGGTAGCAATAGTTCGACAGGATTGGCTAGACGTCCCGATTGTAATCGAGCTTGTTATGCTCCACTACGACGATCGCTTCAGCTCCGCTTTGGCCATTGGTGTCCTGTTTCTCACTGCAAGATGCCAGTAAGAAAGTGAGAAAGACTCCGATAATAGAGTAATGATTTGGTGGATTAGTGAACATCAGTAATGGTCTGCTTAGTGAATTTTAAAAGATGTGATTGTCGACTTCAACACAATCTAATTTCATTTTTAACTCTTTATCCACTCTACCCGCCTTGCTTTGTTCTTCTTTCATCGTCTTGCTGAGTTTTCGCCTAGAAAAGCTCACTGAATCGCTATGGATCCAGTGAGCTTTTTTCACACTACACGACAAAAATTTAAGCACTGGATTCTACAATCAATGTGATCGCTCAGTGTGACGAAACCTTGGAGTGGTTATTGACTCTGGTATGATGAGCTTTGATCCATCAGATACCCATTTTGATAATTTTGAGGAATTCTGGTAATTTTGTATGAAAAAATTGTCGTGTACTGTGGGCTTTTTTAAAGAATTCCTTATCTGGTGAAGAGCTAATAATTACTCGCGACGGCGCAAGATCAAAGCGACCCTACCAAGTCCGAGAAGGGATTTTGTGCTATTTCCCGTCGGCAACGGCAAGGCATTATGTTGAGAGTTTTGCTCGGGGGAGCGAGTACGGTCTTGGTCTCGCCTCATATGTACGGGTCATGAAATTTGACGATCAATAAAAGAAACCAATATGAATAAACTATTAATTGCGCTTGTAGCCATGGTCGCTACCGTCCACGCCGACTCGATCGACGTCAATGCAGATGGCAGCGTGCTGATTTCATCGACGCGAAACCGTGTCATTTACCAACACGATCCGAAAACTCTCGAGGTCTCCAAGCGCACGCGGGTCGATCAGGACATCAAGGATCTGGCAGTGAACGCCGATGGTACGTTGATATTCTGCGCTGACGGTAATTTTGGCTAAAAGATATCGGTACGTGACCGCAAAACTGGCAAGATTGTAAGCGAAAAAAACGACATCGAACAAGTCGGCGGGTTCGACTCCGGTGGCGACAAAGTGTTTCTCGTATCGAAGAAGGCCAATCTGCTGGCTTATCGGACAAAGGATGGCGTTTTTTCAATCGTCAACATGGCCGACGGCAAGACGACTGCCACAATCAAGCACGATGAGAAAGCGGCGCCGACACATGTGGGATGCATCAGCCCCGATGGCCAGACCCTGACGCTGATCTCACGTGGCCAGGATACGACGTCCGAAAAGAAGTTGGGCGGACGCGTCAAATTCAATGCTGATTTGGAAGCTGTGTTGACCCATGAGAAGGCCGACGGCAAGGCATCGGCAGTGACCACCTACTCCATCGCGAGCGGCAAAATCGTTTCAACAAGAGAGGTATTCTATAATGCGTCCGCACATCAGACGGCGTACGCCTTTCACCATAAGAGTGACGTACATGTTGTGACTTATGGGGACGTCAACATGCGCCTTCCCACCACGGGAGATCCCGAACTATATCGAACAACCGTTATGGCCTACGGCTTCGGTGTGACACATGACGGCAGCCGCTTCGCAGTGGGATCGATGATTAACAACGGCGCACTCTTCGACACTGGAAAACCCAAGAAACAGAAGATTGAAGGTGCGACACCCAACCCCGGTTTCCCTGAGTACTACAAGACGATGGTCTTCGATGCCGACAACAACATGTACGGCCTGACTGGCGACCTGCGGCTATTCCGGGTAGACGACAAAAACAAGATGTACGTTATTAAACCGGTGATGTAGGACGGTTTATCTCTGTAAGATAGACAATTATTGTATGAGCCTCTCAAAAACAGGCTCAACAACGACGGGTATCTTTATCACCAGGCAATCTCAAAATCACCCCCTCTCAACAGCAAGCTCAAACGCTCCCTCAAAAAATCTAACTATCTCTAATTGGCAGGCGGAATTGCGTAGAATTTTTCCGCATTGCGGTGGAATAATTTTTCGCAAGCCTCGGTTCCTTTAGGCTCGAAGTAGCTGCGGGTCAGCTTCAGAACTGCGGCGTATTCTGCCGTGGTCTTGGTGACTGGCCAGTCGCTGCCATAAACCAGCCGATCCTCACCGTAGCAGTCGAAAGCGAGATCCAGAACCGGTTGGTAGAACGCGAGGTTTTTCGGAGCAGGCTGTTTTGCAACTCTGCCGAAGAGTGCCGAGACCTTGCAATAGACATTCTTATGTTTCGCCACAGCGCGGAAATCCTTCACCCATTGCAGGTCCAGTGGTTTGCCTTCGAGCCTAACACTTCCGAAATGATCGATGATGACACGAAGTTTTGGAACGCGTTTGGCAATAGCCGCGACATCCTTGAAAGAATATTTTCCAACAAGAAAATCGACGCTTTTACCCGCATTCGCGGTGGCTTCAAGGTCACGGAAGAACGCCTCACTCAAATCATCCGCGTAGCGACCTGATAGCCGGTAGCCTAGATAGCGCGGATCTTTGCAGAGGGTGTTGAAGAAGGGAGCGAATTTGTCGGTTCCAATGACTTTGGAAAGGTTTCCGACGACACCTCGGTAGAGCGTTTTGTCACTGGCGGAAACATCCAGGTTCCACTGGTTGTCAGGGATGCTCTGACCAGCCTGGACAATTACCACACCGTTTACGTCGTTAGACTTGGCCACTTTTGCAAAATCTTCTGGCCGATGATCGCGGTAGAGGTGCTTGTTGTCCTTCTTGATCCAGCTGATTCCCTCTGGCCTAGAAAGGAGATAGAGGTGGACATGACAGTCGATCACAGATGCGCCTCCGGGCTGTGCAGGCAATGCTTTGAAAATGACAGCCACCACCTGAGCGGCAAGTTTCGCGGAACCTGCGGGTTTATAATGAACATCACCAGCTTTGGTAAACATGTCCGGCGTGAACGCAGCGGAGGTCACGTGAAGATCGTTGATCGCCACGCCATGTTTTTTCATCACACGTGCCGCGGCAGCATTGTACTTGATATCGTCACCGACGATTCGTCCAGCCTCGCCTTCAGGCACCACCGTTGTGCTCGCCCATATCAGGGTTGCTCCGGTTTTCTTCAGTCGGACTACCAGTTTCTGCAGATTTTTTTCATACTCGGGAAGTGGTGTCGAGACGGTGCCTTTGACTTTGTCGCCACTACCTTGTGTCTTTGATTCAGGGTGACGGTAGCATAAATCCCACAAACCCCAGTTGAAATGGATGACATCCCATTTCTTGTCACCGAGCCAGCCATCGATCTTGGCAAGACCTCTCGGGGTGTCACCGCAATTCGCTTTCGGGCGGATCACATTGGCCTTACCTTCAAGCCCCTTGCGAACCTGTCTGGTGTAACCGATAGAAATGGAATCACCCAGAATCAGCACGTTAGGGAGCTTTGCTTCTACCTTAGCATTCTCGGTCAGCCCGCCTTTGTCTTTCTCAGGCGTATGGAACTCACCAGCCTGTGCTAGCGACACAGAGATGAGAGCGCATAATCCAATGACGGTAGCCAACTTGGTGAATACACCACCCATAGATATTGAGAACCGCCGTGATATTGCCATGATTTCCATGCTTACCGAAATACACTGAGGAGAAAAAAACGCTGTAATTTTTTCTACTTTTTTCTGGGAACTAGGTTTTGTGGAGAAACCTCTGATAGCATTTTAGCAGTTAGATTGTCAGAAGGACTCGGAGAATTTTGAAAGGATCAGAGTCGATTCCTTAGTTAACATAAAGCACACCCATCTCGGATCCTCAGTGTACTTCAAGTTTTGGGTTATGGTGGCAATTGTCATATTAATAGGGCTCTCGTAGCTGATCCGCGATTGGGCGCCGCGTCTTCCATGAGAAGGTTATGCAAGTTATTTATGTAGAATGTTGTTTTTGGCATTTACTGTGATGGAAGTGGTGAGGGCTCTTGGGGCGCATTAAGAAAGGCTTCATCTGACAGGCCTGGGAGAAAGAGGCTGGAAGCGCTCTTCTACGTGACTGATGCTGACCTATGAGACAGACTAAATGAGACTATAAGCACTGTGATTCAGCAGCTTCGCTGGATTATTTTGAGCGACCGAGACGGTCGCGCTACGTGCAGAGACCGTCACACTTCAGCTTTATCATTCGTGCGATTAGTGTGATTGGTGGTAGAAGTCGCTGCGCTCCAATTAGGAATTAGGAATTACGAGTTAGAAATTTTTGCTTTCGGGTACGGTCAGAACATAGGTAACACTTTTACTTGCCTGCTACCATTCGTGGGATTGGTGAGATTCGTGGTAGAGATCGCTTTGTTCCAATTAAGAATCAATAATTCCAGCACGATGGGTACGGGCAGAACATTGGATGAGCAGTAATCGTACTCACGATGGTATTACTCCACGACTCCTTCAGAGTTGGCTAGGGTTTTGATTGAACCCCAGTGTAGCGACTGCGTCACAACACTGGGCTAAGCTCCGCAAGCCCGTTGGGCTACCAGTGCTGAAGTTTTCGTTAGCCTGAAGCCATGTGAGGCACGACTGTGGTCGTTAGCTGACGAGCTGGGGCTCAGCGCTCCCAAGGGGGCGACTCGCCGCTTCATCATGCTAGCGAACATTCGTGCGATTAGTGAAATCCGTGGTAGAGCTGTTTCATTATGTTGGCCTCTTAGCGTCTTTCGTCTGTTTCGCGGTAGAACCCGCTTTACCTAGCTGAAAGAATCTGTGAAAATCAGCGTAATCTGTGGTTAAAGCTCGCTTCATCATGCTGGTTAGATGCTCAAAATTTGGCGTATCCTGTGATGGATCGAAGGACTTCTTGAGCAAGATTGACAGAATCTACTGACCCGTTAGACTCCCCAGTTGATGGATGAATCACCAATCATTGAAGTAGTTAAAGTCATTTGGCCATTCGTAGCTACAGCTCTGCACATTCTTGGTGCCTGCGCTGTCACTCTACATGCAATCCTGCGGAAGAAGGATGTGAAGTCAGCGGTTGCTTGGATCGGCCTTGCTTGGCTTTCGCCGATCATAGGCTCCATTGCCTACCTGATACTTGGCATCAACCGCATCCAACGCACTGGTGTCTCGCTCGGGCTCACCAAAGTCTGGGACCACGATCCAGATCAAGATCTAACGGAAGATGAAAAAATTGCCATTCACCATGCCCGGTTAGATCACCCGAGCTTGATTGGACTAGTGAAGCTCGGCACCCGCTTGATTGGTAAACCGCTTTTGATGGGAAATACGATCGAGCCCCTCATCAATGGTGATGCGGCCTACCCTGAGATGCTCAAAGCCATCGACAACGCTGAGGTCTCAGTCGCACTCAACAGCTACATCTTTGACAGCGACAGAGTGGGTGAACAATTCCTCACAGCTCTCATCAATGCCCAACAACGGGGCTTAGAAGTCCGTGTGATGATCGATGGCGTCGGCTCGCGTTACTCCAAACCTAGCATGGTGGGACGACTCAATGAAGCTGGAATCAACGTGGCAGCCTTCCTCCCATCACGCGCCCCCTTAAGCATGGTCTTTGCAAACCTGCGCAACCACCGCAAAATCCTAGTGATCGATGGCAAGGTCGGCTTCACCGGCGGCACTAACATCCGCGAAGGTCACAGTCTCAATCTGAAACCCGTCTTCCCCGTCGCCTGCCTCCACTTCCGCATCGACGGCCCCGCGGTCTCCGAGCTCCAGGAAGCCTTTGCTATCGATTGGGCCTTCACCACTAAAGAAGAACTCAACGGCCCCACATGGTTTCCCACTCTTGAACGCAGTGGTCCAGTCATTGCTCGCGGCGTTCCGGATGGCCCAGATGAAGACCTCGATAAGATCAATGAAATGATCCTAGGGGCCCTCTCAGTCGCCCGTCATCGCGTGCGCATCATCACCCCTTACTTTCTCCCCTCCGACTCCATCCTCGATGCTCTAGCAGTCACAGCCATGCGCGGAGTCCAGGTCGACATCCTGCTTCCCTCTAAGAACAACATAGCCATCATGAACTGGGCTGTCATCCCCCAACTCCCACGCCTGATAGAAAAAGGCTGCAATATCCACACCTCACCCGCCCCCTTCGATCACACCAAGCTCCTCGTCGTCGATCACCTCTGGTCACTCATCGGCTCCACCAACTGGGACGCCCGCAGCATGCGCCTCAATTTCGAGTACAACCTAGAGTGCTACGATGCAGAACTGGCAGAAAAACTCGACACCATCATCGACGAGAAGCTAGCAAGAGCGACCCTAATCACCCTAGATGAAATCAATGCCCGCACCCTCCCAGCCCGCCTCCGCGACGGAGCTGCTAGGCTGTTTTCGCCTTATTTATAGGAAAACTTGTGCTCCATGAACTCCACGTTCCAACAACTCGCTGGCGTCCGCACCAAAATGAATCAACACGTCAATGGACGAGACCTCTAACCAACAGCATTCAGACCATTTTCGCGATGCCACGGAAATGGTCAAAACTCTCGCAACAAGCCCCTTCTTATGAACAAAAAACAGATAGAACTCCTTCAACCGAAATTTGACGAACTCGTCAACCACTCAGCTCAGGGCGAGATCGAGTTCTGGTATGCTCGGGAACTACAGGTACTCCTCGACTACACAGAGTGGCGCAACTTCCTGCGCGTCATCAACGACGCCAAAGAAGCCTGCAAAGCCTCTGGCGGGAAGGTGGAAAACCATTTTGTGACGTCAACAAAATGGTGCAGCTCGGCTCAGGCGCAGAACGCGCTATCGAGGACATCATCCTCACCCGCTATGCCTGCTACCTCATCGCCCAGAATGGTGATCCCCGAAAGGAACCTGTTGCCTTTGCTCAAACCTACTTCGCCCTCCAAACACGCAAGCTGGAGCTCATAGAGGAACGCATCCGCCTCAACGAACGCCTTCAGGCCCACGAAAAACTCAAGAACTCCGAGACCGCGCTCTCAAAAAATATCTTTGAGCGTGGTGTCGACGGCCAAGGCTTTGGCCGCATCCGCTCAAAAGGCGATGCAGCTCTCTTCGGTGGGCACTCCACTCAGAGCATGAAAAACCAGCTAGCAGTCCCAGGCAAGCGTCCACTCGACGACTTCCTACCCACCATCACCATTGCCGCTAAAAACCTCGCAACCGAGATCACCAACCACAACGTCAGCGAAAACGACCTACAAGGCGAAAACAACATCACCAAGGAGCACGTCCAGAACAACCAAAGTGTCCGCAATATGCTCGGTGAACGCGGCATCCAGCCCGAAAAACTCGCCCCTGCCGAAGATCTCAACTATGAAGTCATCAGGATCCAGGCTCACATAACCAACAGTCACCGGTAAGAGTAGTTTTATTCCATCTTGCTCAGCATTGAGCTCCCTCAAAGTTTTGGAAAAGGGAATACGCACTGTGGTCAGTGTTGCGTCTTCTACTCGGTAAAAACCCGATCCAAGCACAACCGAAAACATGTAATTCGGAACCGCATCAACAAGCCCCTCATCCTCAGCCTGGACGTCCACCAGCAATGTGCTCATGAAGATTAGAACTATAGTTATGGAACGTCCGTTGATCATGTCTTATTTACTAACAAGCTGATGAATTATTGAACAGAGGATATCCAGAAATTTGGAGAGCTCGGGCGTGACTCACGCTCTGCGGTGACCGCGGCTTGACGCGCGTGGTCGGAGAACTAACCATTACGCCGTAAATCACCTTTAGAGCTATACTCACCTAGACAAATAAAACCCAGCCTTCTGAAACTCCGTACCGCATGCGTCGAGCCAACCGCACCCCGGAACACCTAACCATTCAGCTCAGGTAGTAGTCCCTCGTGCTTGGCTTTTATTTTCTGATCCTTGCGCCAGTTTTTACGTGCTTTAGCCATCATCTTAGTTAGCTCACAGGGATCTTCTAACAAAGATTTTATTGCGTATTTCTCATTTGAGTACCGTTGTAGAAATAGCTCTAACTGGGCAGGATTATTGCTAGTGTTGACCTTATCTAGCCACTGCATGAGAGCCGCTTGAGTCTTCAACGCGTCACCCGTTTCTGCGATCTTTCTGAATCGTTCGAAATAAACTTTTTCGTGCTCAGCTCTAGCCCGTTTTCGTTCTCTAAAATTATCAGAAATCTGCTCGCGTTTCCAGAACACGCCGGCAGCTAACACTATGGCTCCGAGTACTATATTCCACCAGACTGTATTACTTTCCTCAGTGATTGCCTCATCTGCATAGGTGGATTTTGTCGATCCAGTCACCTTGATCGAGCGGCCTTCTAGTACCACTTTCTGCAGCTGTTGGTTCTTTAAATCCCACCAAACCAACTCGATCGCCGGGATCTCTGCGGTTCCAGTTCCTTCAAAAATATACGTCACCTCCTCATTGCGGAGGCCACTGAGGCTGCCACGGTCACGTTTGTCTTCCACCGTTGGCTCTGCTGGATAAATGCCTAGGCCTTCCGTCTGTGGATAGTTCAGCGGCTTGAATGCCATGCCGGCGACGTTGTTTGCGGTGAGCGTGACCTTGCGCTTCAGGGCATTTCCCACCTTCATATCTGAGGAGCTGCTAGACCATGTCTGAGTCGCACTAAAGCTCTCCGTACTGACCAACCAATCTAGCCCCTTAGCCCCTGGTGGCACCTTGCTGGTGAACTCTACAGCGGGAACAATTTGCTTAATAAGACCCGTTGATTCCGTCGTCCCCCAGACCTTACTTTTCACCTCCACAGAGAAAGCTGGGATGGTTATCGTTCCCCCTTGCTGCGGGTAGAGAGAAAGTTGGTACTGCTGGCCCGTGTACTGAGCACCATCGATTTGCTCCTGCAGCCGCACCCCTTGGCTATCAGCTGGCAAGACATAGGCTCCAGACACCTGCAGAGTGGGCATGTTAGGGATTTGCGCCCAGGCATCCTTACCCAGCACCTCAATGGTCAATAGGACACGTTGCCCCTGCCATGCTTGTTGTGGTTCCACGCTAGAACGCACCACCACAGGCTCCGCGGCCTGCAGGCTCAGCGGTAGCACCCATGTGAGTAGCCACTTATTCACCCTCACCTCCTGGCTGAGATTTTACCGCATCTTGGTACATGAACTTTGATTTCAAAAAGTCGGCGGGCTTGGTCTGCACTTTGCGTAGCCAGACTTCTCGCATTTGCGCGTCATCTAGCTTACCACCCTCGACTACTTCCTCGCCCGCGTCTTCTGAGGATGTCCCTTTTTCAAAGGTAATGCCATCTGAGCCAATTTTCCCATCTGTCATATTTCCGCCCTCAAAATCGAGAGCATCCATCCGAGCCTTGGCTATCGTTCTATTGAGCTCAGCATCGGCGTGGGGACCCAATGCTAATGCCCTATCATAGCTCGATATGGCGTCGGCATACTTACCTAACATCACAAGGGAATTGCCATGGTTATAGAATCCGTCAGCCGACTGGATGCCGGAGAACACAGCCGCAGCCTTTTTAAAGTCGCCTTGTTTAAAATAGGAAACACCTCGCCACATCGGATCAGAAAATTGCTCGGCAGCGGATTCGTAGTCACCCTTCTTATAACTCGCGGAAGCCCTCTGATCCGCAGTCTGCAGCGCAAATCCACCACCCCAAATGCTGTACGCTATTATCGAAATAAGCGCACCTGCCAAAGCATATTGATAGAGACTTTTTCCTTTTTCCTTTTTCCTTTTTCCTTCTAACACCTCCACCCCTTTCTACTCCAACATCCAGCACCGAGAACGATAAATGGCAGCAAGAAATAACCCGCATCTTGCCAGCGCTCGCTGCCGTCTTCGTTGGTTGCCGCTAACATTTTACTCTGTGCTAGGTCATTGGCACGGATCACATCCTCAGCGATCTCGCTCATCACTATCAACTCGGTTCCACGAGCCTTGGCCGCACTCATTAGCCCTGCGTCGCTCGGTGATTGTGGCGACTGGATAGCGAGGAAATGCACGGGAAGATCCGCTGCCACGGTGGCCAATTCGGTCGCCTGAGTCGGATCCACGCTGTCAGCCAGCACCAATGCTGAGCCTGAGACTCCAGCCTCTTTGAGCAGCTTCTCAGCCGCCAGTATTGCCTCACTGAGGGCATCACCTTCAGACGGCATTACAGCAGGAGTCAGGCCTTCTGCCATGGTAGAAATGATTGCATCATCCTTAGTCAGAGGCATCACTAAATGCGCACTCCCGCTGTACACGATCAAGGCACTGGCAGCGCCTTCGCGCATTTTTAGCAAGTCTCTAATCTTGAACTTGGCTCGTTCTAGCCGCGATGGCTGAACGTCGGTAGCCTCCATCGAGCCGCTCAGCTTGAGAATCAAAACTAGCCCAGTTTGGTCGTCAGAAAAGGGGGACGCTTGTTTGCGCCAACTCGGCCCGGCGAGAGCAAAAACACTCACCAACCATAGGACACAGAGAACGTGAGCGGGCTTGATGCGCGAAGACTTCCCATCACCCACTAATAAGTGCTTGAGCAAGTGCGCATCAATCATCCCGAGCCAAGCAGAACCAGCCTTTTCTCGGCGCAAAAGGCTCAGCACTGCCAGCAGCACTGGCAACAGGGCCAAAAGAAACCATGGTCGGATAAAGTGAAAATCAGCCATGTGAAACCTCCTCCGTAGAAGAGGCGTCTCGCCTCTTTAAATGATCAACCAACAAGCTTAGGCATTGCCCCCCAACACTCAGCAACAAGAAAGCAGCCAGTGGCCAATGGAAAAGATCACGGCGCGGGCGATACGATTCAGACTCCACATCTCGAGTTCCCATTTTATCAATTTCTTGGTAAATAGTATCTAACTCCTTGCGATCGCTTGCATGAAAGTACTGACCATTGGTATTTTCAGACACGGCCTTGAGAGCCTCCTCGTCGAGCTTCTCTTCGCCAGCAGATTCGGGGTCTCCAACACCCACAACATGGATGACAATCCCCTTATCATTGGCGATTGAAGCAGCTTCTGCTGGTGGAATCTGACTCCCTGTGTCATTGCCGTCGGTCAGCGCGATCATTAGTTTGTCCTCGTTCTCGCTGCGCTCAAAAAGCGTGATACCCAGCCCGATAGCATCACCAAAGGCTGTACGCGGTCCCGCCATACGCACAGCCGTCTCATCAAGCAACTGGCGGCACACTTTAAGATCCTGGGTGAAAGGCACCTGCACGAATGCGGCATTACCAAACACGATCAAACCCACTCGATCACCTTCGCGACGGGTAAGGAAATCGTCTAGCACTTCCTTCACAGCAGTCAATCGATCGACCTTTTTCCCCTCGGTATTGGTGAAATCCTCAGCCTCCATCGAACCTGATAGATCAACTAACAAGAGCAGGTCTCGAGTCGGAGTAATGCGGCTGATTGCTGGTTCAACCAATTGAGGGCGCGCCAGAGCAGCGACCAACAAAATCCATAAAAAATAATGAAACACGCGCTGGCTGAAACGCGTTTCAGCAATCACCGCACCATCAGAGGGCGTTGCGCCGATCATCTCAACCATGCGTTGAAACCACGGCACTCGTACTGCCTGCTTCGCTTCCCGGTGCGCAGGAAGTACTACCCGAAGAAGCAAGGGCAATAAAACTAGAGCAAAAAGCCAGGGATGTAAAAATGTGATCATACTTTATGTTGTTTGATCCACCTACCAGCCTGTCTTCGCAGATTCGGGCTCACTTCACCGGAGTTCTGCAACTCCTTCATCTCTAATCCAGCACATGATTGCTGGAGAAATTCTGCCCATTCTTTACCGTAGAGTGAAGCCACAGTCTCACGCTCGAAGCCCACCAATGCCACACGCTTCAATAGCTCCGACAACTCCCTCACAGTAAAAACATCTGCCAACAAAGCGAGGCCCGCACGTCGGTACGCACGCGCTTGGTACTTTCTATAACTAACAACTGCACAGCAGGGTGCTAGCCACAGCAGGAGCACTAGAAGAAAGCTCAAACCTGGCGCCAATGGCCACCAATTCGGCTCAGTTGGTAGAGCTAAATTCCGTAAATCATTGAGGCTAGGCGTTGCTCCTTCCATCACTTTTTCAGCCTTGAAGGCACTCCTAACAATTCACGTATTTGGTCCACTACGTCACCTTGGTTACTCAAGGTAAGCAAAGGCGCTGAAAGCTTACGCATGAAATGGGCTATCCCATCGCGTTCCTCGCGGTAGGACCCTACTACTTTGTCACGCACGGATTTCCGATCAAATGGGATCTCCATCTGCAATCGACCATCACTCGCTGTAACCTTCTGCGCTTGGGGGGACTCGCGCACAGGGTCGGTCACTAAAATACCCAACACATCATTGTGTTGAGATAGCTTAGCTGTGAGCTTCTCGGTGGTTTTATCTACTCCGAAAAAGTCGCTCACAATAATGACTAACATGTCATGAGTCGCCAAGGTCAGTGCTTTTTTCAGCGCCTCATTGAGCATCGAAGGGTTTGGCTCGACCTTAGAATCGACCTTCAATTTCTGGTTCATCCTGACGACAGAATTCAGAACGTTCATCACACTCTTCTGGCTTCGTTGAGGCCGATGTTCGATCACTTCTTCGTCATTGAAGATAACTGCTCCGATGCGGTCGCCCACTGCCGTAGCGCGCCAAGCCGCGAGAGCTGCGGCCTGTGCCGCAGTGACTGATTTCAACCGTTCACGGGTGCCCCAAAACATATTGAGTCGTTGGTCACAGACCACTAACACAGCTCGGTCTTTTTCCTCCGTATAGACCCGTACATACGGGCTACGAGTACGCGCTGTGACCTTCCAATCGATCGTGCGGACATCATCACCGGACTGGTACTTGCGCAATTCTTCAAAGTTGAGTCCACGCCCGCGCAAGCGTGATGCATAGCGCCCAGCAAGAATCGAGCTCACTGGCTGGGACGGCAAAAAAGAAAAATCACGCGACTGAAACTGCAGCCTAATCAACTCTTCGAGAGACGCGTAAACCCCCTGCGTCTCCGCTGGGCATTCGCCTCTCACTCGTTTTATTTTGCTCCAGTCCACAGCCATCTTAAATTTCTAAGCTATTGCCACCAATTTGACGATTTTGTTGATCACATCGTTACTCGTCAGTCCATCTGCCTGGGCTTCGTAGCTGAGGCCAATACGGTGGCGCAGACAATCACTGACGACTGCTCGGATATCGTCAGGTGTGACACTTGTGCGTTCTTCTAACCATGCGTGAGCTCGGGATGCTTTATCGAGCGCGATAGATCCACGTGGGCTCACTCCCACTTGAATATAGCGCGCTAGATCAGCGTCGAAGTCGGCTGGCCTGCGCGTGGCAGCAACCAAAGAAACGATGTATTCTTCCATCGCATCGCTGATTTCTATTTGATCAATTTCTGCGCGAGCCGAGAAGACTTCCTCTTGCGCTATTGAAATTTTTTCTTTGTTGTTAAATGAGCTGGATGTCTCACCACGCACCAAGCGCATCACCGCCTTCTCGTCGGTGTCGCTCGGGTAATCGATGGAGATATGCATGAGAAACCGATCCATCTGCGCTTCTGGCAGCGGGTAGGTTCCTTCTTGCTCGATAGGGTTCTGGGTCGCCATCACCATGAATAGCGGCGGCATTTTGTGGGTCTGGCCAGCGACGGTGACTTGGCGTTCTTCCATTGCTTCTAGCAATGCGGCCTGGACTTTGGCAGGCGCGCGGTTGACTTCGTCGGCGAGCACAATATTTGCAAAAATGGGGCCGGGTTCGAACTCGAAGCGCTGGGCTGAGTCTTCACCTAAATACATTTCCGACCCTGTGATGTCAGATGGTAAAAGGTCGGGAGTGAACTGGATACGGCTGAAATCGGCCACTAGGTGCTCGGCCAGACTTTTCACTGCGCGAGTTTTAGCCAGTCCAGGAAGTCCTTCTAGCAGGACATTTCCATTGCAGAGGAGGCTCAGAAGAATGCTTTTCACCACCGTTTCTTGACCGATGATTGACTGCTCCATGCATTGTTGGAGTTGTTTTATAGATTGGTGGGCGAGCATGATGAAGAGTGATAAGGGTGGAGTTGGGAGTGTGAAGTCTTAGCTAACAGGACTCTCGACGTTCGAGCTCCTCGGAGGAGTGTCAAAGGTCTGAGGTTCGAAGGTCGTGTTAGCAAAGTCTGGTGACTTTGTAGTAATGAAAAATCGGGATGCCCCTACGCAGAAGCATCCCGATGATCTATATGAAATAACTGTTACTTGTCGCCAGCTCCCTTGCTGATGCTGTCCATCACGTGATCGAGACTGAAAGTACCAGGCTTTTGACGTGGTGGGAACTCCTTGAAGCTCTGCAACCATTCACCTACATAACTAGCAGCTGGAGCGATCATGTACATGTGATCAATCCACCACTGAGGGTAACCGATGGCTTCGTGTTGAGCGCGCTCAAACGGATCCATGCGCAAGTTCACTAACATCGGAGCTCTGAGCACCGTGAAAGGCTTGATCCACACATCCATGCCATGGGCGTCTTGCTGGAGAAATGTTGCCTTCCAGTTGTTGTAACGAATTGCCGCTACATTTCCATCATCAGTCCAGTAGATGAACTCCTTACGTGGCCATTCCTTTGTGTCTCCTTTGAAAGAAGGCAGAAGATTGTAGCCATCGAGATGAACTTTGTAGTCCCTGTTGATCGCTTTTTTACCTTTGAGGAGATCCGCTTTTACTGTGGTATCACCAGCAGCTGCAAGCAAAGTTGGGAGCATGTCTTCGTGAGCACAAAGCTCATTGATCACTGTTCCAGGCTTGATGACTTTAGGCCAACGAATCGCTGTCGGAACACGGAAGCCGCCTTCCCACTGTGTGGCTTTTTCACCGCGGAACATGGTGCTACCACCATCGGGCCAAGTGAAAACCTCGGCTCCATTATCGGTGGAATACATGACAATCGTGTTCTCATCGAGACCGAGCTCCGTGAGCTTGTCGAGCAGCTGGCCAACCATGAAGTCATGCTCGACCATGCCGTCAGCATAGACGCCGAGACCAGTCTTGCCGCGTGACTCTGGCTTGAGGTGGGTGTTGACGTGCATCCGCGTGCTGTTCCACCAGAGGAAGAACGGCTTGTCTGCTTTCTTAGCACGATCCATGAAATCGAGAGCCTTGGCTGTTACTTCACCATCGACAGTTTCCATGCGCTTTTTAGTCAACGGCCCAGTGTCCTCGATTTTTCCATCAGCAGTGCTACTGATCACTCCGCGTGGCCCAAATTTTTTCTTAAATGCAGGATCCTTCGGGTAATCAACATTCTCTGGCTCTTCCTCGGCATTGAGGTGGTAGAGGTTGCCGTAAAACTCATCAAATCCGTGGTTAGTCGGGAGCATCTCGTCGCGGTCACCAAGGTGATTTTTTCCGTACTGAGCAGTCATGTAGCCGTGAGATTTGAGAAGACCCGCAATCGTAGGGTCTTCTATCTTCAATCCTTCAGGAGAACCTGGTAGGCCCACTTTAGTGAGACCAGTACGCATTGGCGACTGTCCTGTGATGAAGGCGGCGCGACCAGCGGTACAGCTCTGCTGACCATACCAATCGGTAAAGAAAGCACCTTCGCTTGCAATGCGGTCAATGTTCGGAGTTTTATAGCCCATCATTCCTCGGTTGTTGTAACTGAGGTTGAATTGACCGATGTCGTCACCCCAGATAATCAGGATGTTAGGTTTGTCAGCCGCTTGGACTGAGGAGCCAATTGCTAGAGAGCATGTGGCTGCTAGTATTATGTTTTTTATGTTCATTGTATCTAGGGTTTGAATTGAGAGAGAAAAAAGCGCGCTCTGAATGAGCACGCTTTGTGGAAATGTGGCTTTACTTGTTGGTCGGCTCTGTGAGCTTATCCATCACTTTATCGAGTGAGAACGTGGCTGCCTTCTGGCGCGGTGGGTATTCCTTGAAAGTTCCGAGGAATTTACCGACGTATGCCTGAGCTGGTACCAGAAGGTACGCGCGATCGAGTAACCAATCGTAGTAGGTATTAGATGTGATTGGAGCACGCTCGTATGGGTCGCGGCGAAGATTCAAAATAAGTGGCACACGAAGTGGCACGAACGGATCCATCCAAACGCGAAAACCTCCAACGGTCTTCTGCTCCATGAAAACAAGCTTCCATGGCCCATAACGAAGAGCTGTGAGATCACCATCATCTGAGAAGTAGAAGATTTCTTTACGTGGGCTCTCGACTTTTTGCGGGTCAGCAAGGTGCGCTGAGAGGTCGTAGCCATCGAGGTGGTTTTTGTAAGAACGTCCAAGCGCCTTGTTGTTGTAGCCCTTGAGGAGGTCTTGCTTGATTGTCTTATTTCCAGCCGCCGCAGCATAAGTTGGAAGCCAATCCATGTGGTGAACTATTCCGTTAGAAATAGAACCCGGCTTCACAACGCCAGGCCAACGCACAGCACTAGGGACTCTCCAGCCACCTTCCCAGTTGGTGTTCTTCTCACCACGGAAGGGTGTGGCAGCAGCATCCGGCCAAGTGTTGTAGTGTGGGCCGTTGTCTGTGGAATAATGAACGATGGTGTTATCTGCGATTCCGAGTTCGTCGAGAACTTTGAGGAAATCACCGATGTGCATGTCGTGCTCAACCATTCCGCACGAGTATTCGTCAGCATTAGGGTACATTTTTTTGATCTCCTTCGTCTTCTCATCATTCATGTGAGTACGAAAGTGCATGCGAGTACCGCTCCACCAAACAAACCATGGCTTGTCAGCTTTGTGCGCACGACGAATGAAATCGATCGCTCTAGCAGAAGTGTCGTCGTCGACAGTTTCCATACGCTTTTTCGTCAAAGGACCAGTGTCTTCGATCTTACCGTCAGCGGAAGATTTGATCACCCCGCGCGGACCGTAAGTCTCGAGGAATGTTCGGCCGTCTGGCATCTTCATGTCGCGTGGATAATCCACATTTTCAGGCTCTTCCTCAGCATTGAGATGGTAAAGGTTGCCATAAAATTCGTCGAATCCGTGGTTCGTCGGCAGCATCTCGTCTCGATCGCCAAGGTGATTTTTACCAAACTGTCCCGTAGCATAGCCTTGGTCTTTCAACACACCAGCGATGGTGATATCCTTTTCGTTCATGCCTTCTGCTGCACCCGGAAGACCAACCTTGGAAAGGCCTGTACGAAACACGCTCTGCCCCATGATGAAGGAAGAACGGCCTGCAGTACACGACTGCTCACCATAGTAATCAGTAAAGATCAGACCTTCGTTAGCGATACGGTCGATGTTGGGAGTGGTGTAGCCCATCATGCCCTTGGTGTAGGCGGAGATGTTAGACTGGCCGACGTCGTCGCCCCAAATGACGAGAATGTTAGGTTTTTTCTTATCTGCGGCAGACGCGGAGTCTGCACCGCCAATGATCACAGCGGTAACTGCGACAAGGGCTCCGACTAGGGATTTGGCAGCTGATTTTCTCAGGAATCCAAATGTAGGTAGTGTTGATTTCATTGTATTTTATTGTTAGTAAATGTTTTTATGCCGTTAGATTACGTGGCTAGCGGGAATTTTCGATATTCGGCCCTATAACACGAATCAATACTTTTCTAGAAATAAAGAGTGGCTGAATCAAAATAAATGCATCTCAGCCCTATTCATCCTAGCTTTTGACAGTTCATCAATTTTCACTTTTCAGGGAAAATGGTTTTCCACTCAGCCTTCATGTCTATAACAGTCCAGCCTTTAGCTTTGGCTTCATCTAGCCCTTTGTCGAGCTTGCCTATGTGCGAGTCACGGTCGTAGGCCCATTCGCGCTCGGCATCGGTGTGGTGCACATAGACGCAAAGGCTTGGCCCCTTCCCTGCCGCGGTCCATTGGAGCATCTGTAGGTCTCCATCAGAGTTCCCGAAGGCGGCGATCGGGCGCTTGCCAATGTGCGTGTGGATGCCAATTGGCTTTCCTTCCTTGTCATCAATAAATCCGATCTTTGGCTCCCGTACAATCACTGGCACGCCGGCACGCATTTCAAATTTCACTTCGATTGAACTGCCAATCACCTGCTCAGGAGGAATACCATAGACTTCCTCAGTAAAAACCCGCATGAAATCAATCCCTCCACCAGAAACAATATAGGTTTTAAAATCATTATTTCGCAGAACTTCGAGAACTTCTAACATTGGCTGATAGACCATCTGTTTAAGAAGTTTTCCTGATGTTGGATGCTTGGCTGTATGAATCCACTGGCGCACTGATGCAGAAAACTCCTCAGTTGTCATACCGCTATGGGTTGCTTTGACCATCTCTATCAATGCTGGCTCACCTTGAGCCAACGCCTTATTGTCATCTCCTGCAAGGACTGATTTGAACGGCTCTTTATCTTTCCAGTCAGGATGCTGTGGCGCCATTTTCCTCACTCTATCTAGAGTGTACATTGCTTGAAAGTACACGGGCTGCTCCGCCCATAATGTCCCATCGTTATCGAACACGGCAATTCGATCTCCTGGTTTCACATAATGCTCCCCACCTTCTTCGCTAACATTCTCTATAAATTTGAGAATCTCAGCCTTACTCTTTGCCGCATTCCAAGAGGGCATTACTTGGGTGACTGGTGTGGTTTTAGGAGCTGATTCTTTCGCCGATATTGTTGACGTACTCACTCCCGACACTAGGCCCAATATTATATAAAGTCTGTTAAATTTCATGACACTAAATACCTCACTACAAAAATGTTAGGTTGTTTATTTAATAAGTTAGACATCGTTACTAACCTATTTCCACTCTACATGCTAGGTGAAAATACGATCCTCACAGCCGACCTCTTGATGATTTGACAAAATCAACAGCATAGCTCAAACCATAGAAGACATTTTATGAGAAGCATTCTCCATCCTCTCTATATAATCTTGATTTTTGCGTGCTGCCACACTGCGATGAGCGAGACACAGGCCACTGCCCCCACCGGGGTGGAGGGGGAGAGTTTGTCGATCGCGGGCCTAGAGGATAATGAACTCCCGCTCAAATACATATTTTCAACCGATCGGCTCAATGTCGCACTGAGCTACAGTGCATTATTCCAAGGAGCTATTGGCGATAGTGAGTCTGGCGGATCTGGAGAACTTTCGCTCGCGGGCCGCTGGACATTTGTGGGTGAAGAATACCCAAGCCGACTACTTGAGCGCATCGGAGGTGAGCGCGACGGGCTATTGGCTCTCAAGTTTCGACTGCGCCACCGGCATGCGCTGCTAGAGAACTCCGCTGCGGAGTTAGCAAACAACATTGGAGCTATATTAGGAACCACTGATGGATTCAGTGACAGTGGTTTTGAAATTCCAGACTTATACATCCAACACATCCTCCACGATGGAAGAATCGAACTCCGTTATGGCCAGCTGAGTGTAGAAAGTCGGCTTGACTCACACGCCCTTAGAGGAGCAAAGAAGGCATTTCTCAACCGTGTATTCTCAACCAACCCGACTGTCGCGTTTCCTCGATTTGGCGCTGGAGCCACAGCACGCTGGCAGATTAACGACAATTTCGACCTCACCTACGCTCTGACCCAAGTCCAAGCGAGCAAAACAGGAGCACAGGTCGACTTTGATCTTAATTCTGGCAACATTTTTACTGCTATTCAACCGGGCTTCACCTGGCTCGGAGACGGGACTGAAAACCATATACAAGCGATGTTCTGGGGCTCCGACTCTACAGAGGAACGCGAAGAGGACTACGGATTTAGTTGTGGCTTTGAGCACCACTTTGATGACAACGAAAAATCCTTATTCGCTCGGTTTTCTAACAGCAACGGCAGTCAGACTGATCTCAATAAGATGGCAGTTGTTGGCTTCGGTTCTAATATGCGAGAAAATGACTTTCTCGGCTTCGGTGTTGGAGCTGGTCAGTCCTCTGACACCGCTGATATTCAAGGCGTATTTGAGACACTCTATAGGTACCAAGGCCCTTTCAACATTCAAATAACTCCTAACGCCCAGCTTCTGGTTGGCGATGGATTGCGTAAAAACTTCGCTATGGTTGTAGGGTTGCGCGGGCATATCGAATTCTAAAAAATCAGCATCATACTTGCGATTCCATTTCATCAGCATAGTACTCGCCTAAGTTCTAGCACACAATGTCACCACTTCAGCATAAACAGACCCAATGATTCGCCTCATTCTATCTCTCTTCCTATGCTACGCATTGAGCTCATGTGTCTCCACTGTGATTGAGCTCTCGCAGAATGAGCAAACCGAATTGCTCAGGAAAATCCCTAGAGCTGAGAAAAGCTATGCTAAACCTGCATTCAGTAAAATCCGCAAAGCGAATGGGATGTACAAACATCAACCTGAGAAGGCAGTTGCGCTCTATTTGTCTGCAGCAAAGGAGCTAGAGCCCTACCATATGCAAGCCTATTGGGCTTACAAAGCATACCAGCAATCCCTAGGTAAAGGGCTAGAACTGATTCAAACTCACCAGCTCTGGGGTAGTTCTGTAAGCTCAGGTGAGCACAGCTTCCAGATAGCTTCCCACTGTCACACAAAAGCTTCACAGCTGACCGACATCGACACTCTTCATTATGCTAATCAATACGCCAGTTCAGCTCTCAGTCCTGCGATAGAGACTCACGGTAGAGGTGTGCCTATGACCGCACGTTCAGCCTGGTCGGTTGAACGCAGCAAGAAATTCCCGTTCATGTCTAAAATTGGCTACATATACTCTGTGACAGCTCTTGCTCACTGGAGTGACGGAAACTCAGTTAGCTTTCAACTGATAGACTCACGTGAGAGTCCGCAGCTCTCAGCGAACTACACCACTCCCCATGCATTTTCCCAAGCTGCTACTAAATCTCTCATCTACCAAGGCTTGATCAACGTCTTACGTCCTGAGTATGGGATAGAGTCAATGAGCCTTATCTCTTTCGAGCCTATTGATCCGAAACTAATTCCTGTGATTTTCGTCCATGGTCTCGCGGCCACCCCTAACCTTTGGATCAAGCCTACATACGAACTACTGGAAGATCCCGTGATTCGTGAAAACTATCAATTCTATGCATACTTCTATCCTACAGGACTACCTCTCTCTCACAGCGCTGCAGGTTTAAAAAATGAAATCAAAGAGCTACACGTGCATCTTAAGGAGCATGGTGCAGGCTTCAACGCCAATGAGATGGTCATGATAGGTCATAGCATGGGTGGCATCCTAACAAGTGCAATCACCAGGGATTATCGAGGAGCCATTTCAGAAATATACAACAAAAATATCGACACTCTAACCGTCGAAACAATGGGGAAAAAATCGATTGTTGAGCTCTTAGAGACACCACCACTCGACTGTGTTTCCCGCGCAGTATTCATCGCAACTCCTCACCGAGGCTCATCCTACGCTGACAACTGGATTGGCCAACTCACTTCACATCTCATTGAAATTCCAAAAGACATCGTAGGTCTTGATCCAGCACACTACCGTCAAGATCTAACCAGTTTGGGAAAAAGCATCTTTGATATCCAAGAAGGAATGGATGGCGTCCAACGGCTCAAGTACAACAACCCAACATTGAAGTATAACCTCACCAGGCCAAAGCTGGAGAAAGTTACCTACCACTCGATCATCGGCGATCGAGGCTGGGGCGGAAAGTTAGAAAACAGTTCGGATGGGGTCGTTAAGTACACCAGCTCCCACCTAACAGAAGTAGACTCTGAGCTCGTAGTCCCGGCCTGGCACAATGCTCAGGACAGCAGCAAGGCTCAGGACGAAATGATCCGCATCCTCAAGCTGCACCTCGAGTCGCAATAAAAAAGCTCACAGACTGCTCTTTTGATTTTTCCGCACGTTTAGGGCCCTGCAACTACTCAGTGAGCAGCTGTGCGGAACTCATTTCCAATGAGGGGTTTACACTAAAGTGTTGACTTTAAATATTCTAGCAATCTATTGTGCTAATCATAAATTGCTTTTTTAATTTTCGAGGAAAGAAAACTCATATTTTTTACTTAGAAAAATGTCTAACTCCTCCTCTATCAACTCTCCCCTATCAACAAAACGGAAGGTGGGGTGAGCTCTATGGTAATCCAAATAAACTAAAAAATATGACCCCTAAAGAAGAAATGAAATCAAAGATGGGCCGGCGCTCTTTCGCCAAGACCCTTTCGCTGTCAGTACTAACACCCGGCGCGCTAGCCGGAGTCACAGCTTCGCAAGTCCAGGCTAAAGCAGCGGCGGTCCCGGCCGCAAAGGCTGCCGCGGCAGGAACCGGCAAGGTTCCCGCCTTCGCTGGAAGCCTACTCGACTCCGACATGCAGGGTCTCGGACCCGACGGCAAGCCAACAGGCCAGAAAGCCACCTTCACCGGTGCGTCCAAGGCCAATGCCACGGCTGAAGAGGCCGCCAAGCACAAAATGAAACTAACCAAGGATGAGCAGGCGATCTTGGGCGGCTCGAAGGGCCCGGAGATGGCCAAGCTCATGAAGATCCAGGTGGTCTTCGGCAACACATTCGGTGCCGAGAAGCTCGTCGACCTCGGCGGTGCACCCCACAGCAACCTCTACCCCGGCGCCCCCTACCTCAGCTCGATGATCAAGATGCTCGATGAATGCGCCACGGCCGGACTCAAATCCTATGCCCCCTATACGGTGAACCCGCGCCCCTACGATTGCTTCAACGTCCAGAACAACGAGAAGGAAATGCAGATCGTTTACGAGGGCTATCCGCTGCAGAAGGAACTCGACTGGGTTCATGCCCGCCTCGGCGCACCGGATCTCAACAAACGCTCGTGTGCCTGCTATGTGAAAGAAGTGGGCAACGCACCCAAGCCCGGAACCATGGTGGCCTGGGCGGAGTCTTCCGCGGTGAACTATGGCAACTCTGTACTCGGTATCCGGACCAACAGGAACGGCGCCGGCATTGACCTGATCAGCGCCATTACGGCCAAGGCTCCTTACTTCGGTCTCATGACCGACGAGGGTCGCCAGGCGAAATGGCTGGTGGAAGTCAAGACCTCTAAGGCTCCGGATTGGGGGGTGCTCGGCACCGCCATCGGACGCAAAGTAGTAGAAGATGTTCCCCTCGTCGCCGGCATCGATAAGTACTTTGAAGGCAGCGAAGTCACCGAGGACAACATGCACCTGCTGAAAGCCATGGGCAGTGCCACTGCAGCTTCTGGCGCGGTGGGCCTCTACCATGTCGAGAACTTGACCCCGGACGCCAAGGAGAAGGGCCGCAAGCTGCTAGAAGAGGGCTACCAGACCTACGTCTATGACGACGCCGAGGAGCAGAAAACAATCAAGACCTTTGACAACTTGTGGCCGAGGAAAGACGGAGATCCCACCGCCGCCTTCATCGGATGCCCGCACAACACTCTCTACGAAATGAAAAAGTGGGGGAAACTGGTCACAGAGGGGCTCGAAAAGGATGGCAAGGAAAAGACCGCGATTCCTGTCTACATGTTCTGCGCCAACGTCGTGAAGCTCCAACTTATCGCAGACGACGGCGAACTCGCCGGCAAGATGCTAAAAGCGGGCATGATTGCTACCCCGATGTGCGGCGTCACTTGGGCTGGCACCAAGGGTTTCTCGGACCGTGTCCAGGGCATCACCAACTCCGCCAAGACGCGGAACTACTCGTCGATCCGCTACTTCCCGGATCAGACCCTGGTCGACATCATCGTCAGCGGCAAGGTCCCATCATAAGCACGAAAACCAAAATTGAGAAAAATTCGAACAAAACATTCAACTAGATAAAACTATGGCTAAAAAAATATTTAAAGGACGTCCCGTTCTTTCCGGAAAACTCGAGGGCAAGGCACTGGTCTCGAAGATGCCCTTCAACCTCACAGGGTCTTACTTCGAAAACATGTTCGCAGGGAATACCGAGTCTGCGCCCTGCACAGACGCCAACAACCCGGACCTGTTCAAAAAGGACATGAAGGATGCGATTCTGTGCACCTCACAGTGCGTCGGTTCCACCATGGGCGCGGGAGCACTCATGGGTGTGAGCGAAATGGGTGTGGGCCTCAAGGCCTTCCTCTTCTCCTCGCACATCGACAGCATCGCGGCCGGCGGACTGATAATCGATGACGTCTGGTACGATCGTCGCGTCATCACCATCGATCTGCTCGGCGACGAGTTCCTTGAGGCAGTGAAGACCGGTGACCCTATATCTATCGCTGAAGACGGCACCGTCACGGTCGGCTAAACAACCAACCTCGCGCTCGGCGGTTTCCTTGATGCCACCGAGCGTTCACATTTCGAACTCACACCAAAAATCGAGATCACTGGTGATCACCAGTGGTGAAACTTTCGTGTTTCTCCCCCCCTTTTGAAGGTGATTCTCACTTACTAACACACTTACCTCGTTTAACTGAAACATCATGAAATCTTTAATTGTCACCATCGCGTCTATTAGTCTGTTGGGTAGTTTCACCATGCTGAACGCGGATGAGGAAAAAGGGGCGGGATCTGGCTCTCCGTTTAGTAGCGCTCCTGAGGATCCGTCGAACCTCTTGCTGGAAGTTGATCAGAGAAGAGCCCAACGGGAATCCCTGCTGCCGGTTTCTCCTCTGAAGCCGCTTCACGACGCCTCGGGTGAGATGAAGGATTCCATTTACGAAGCATCCGGGATCAAGCTGGGATTGACGATCAACCATCTCTTCCAAGGTTTGTCAGAAGCCAAACCGGGTATGAACACTTGGGGAACGACGACGGATGCAGATCTAGTGGCGTCTTGGGAACTGATCAACCGGGGTAAACCAAGCGCTGGAAAATTGTTCGCACACCTCGAGGGACGGTGGGATTATGGGACCACGGGACCACAGGATCTCGGCTTCGTGAATCTGGGAAGCCAGATTGGCACCGGCAATGCCTTCTCGAAGTATCAACCAACCGTTCTGATTCGAAACCTTTACTGGGAGCAGGGCAGTCAGGAAGCGGGCTGGGCTTTCCGAGCCGGCAAGATCACCACGGATGCCATCCTAGGCACCTCCAAACACATCACCCCAGTCACTACGTTTCTTCCGAATGCCGGTACCGGTTTCTTCGTGGACGCATTCCCGGACTCGGGCCTAGGAGCGGTCGGAGCGTGGCACCCCAGCGACAGCTTCAAGGTCATAGGACTGGTTGCGGATGCGAATGGTAATCGCTATGACTGGGGAGACATTGGAGCTGGCGACTTCTACACCGCTCTCGAAGTTGCTGCCAAAATCGTGCCGGGAACTGGAAGAGCGGACTATTCGAAGCTCACAATCTGGCACACCGACGGCACCGAGGACGGAGCTCCAATTAATGCCAATACCGGTAAAGACGGCTGGGGCTACTCGCTCAAGTACGAGCAAGAATTGTCAAAAGATGGCAGACTCATCGGGATTACCCGCTGGGGGCAGAGCTTTAATGAAGCAGCCCTCTACAAGTATCAGGCGGGGGCGAATGTGCTCCTCTACGAACCGCTCGGTTCGAAGGCGGGGATGAAAAATGACCTCCTCGGTCTCGGGCTCAACTGGGTGGAGCCGACCGCCGCAGGATCACGCGACGAATACAACGCTGAGATCTTTTACCGCTTCCCATTGTTCCCCGGGGTTGACACGACATTGAGTTACCAATCAGTGATTAATCCCGCTTTAAATCCCAGCACCGATCACGCCTCAGTATTCAGCCTCCGGTTCAGGACGGTGTTTTAGCCGATCACACAAATTTGCCATAAAATAGTTTGAACAGACAACCAAAAACCAGACAAACCAGACAAACCAGACTAAATCACATGAATCAATCGACCTTTATCCCAATTATTACTGGACTCGCCCTCATCGCTGTGGCACCGGTTCAAGCCCAAGACTCGGGAGCACCATCGGATGAGGAGCTCGCAAAAAAGCTCGCCAACCCGATCTCGTCCATGATTAGTGTGCCGTTTGACTTCGGCTTCAACACTGGCCTTGGTCCCGATGACGGCGACAATATAACTCTCGCTATACAACCGGTAATCCCCTTCTCACTTAGCGACGATTTCTCCCTCGTTGTCAGGACAATCGTTCCCGTCGTCTGGCAGAACGATGTCGCTGGTCCTTCGGGAAGTCAGTTCGGATTGAGTGACACACTGCAGAGTTTCTTCCTTGTACCAGAGTCAGATGAAACAGCGCTGGGGACACTTACCTATGGTGTTGGCCCCGCGGTCCTCTGGCCAACAAGCACGGATAGCCTTCTCGGGGCGGGCACCTTGGGTGCGGGCCTAACAGCTGTAGCCCTCATCCAAAAAGGCGGATGGACTTATGGCGCGCTAACCAATCACATCACGGGGATTCATGATACCCGCAGTAGCGCGGGCGACCTCGACAGCACGTTTCTGCAGCCGTTCCTTGTCTATACAACAGCAAATGCATGGAGTTATGTGCTACAATCGGAGACGAGCTACGACTGGGATTCAAATGAATGGTCCGTTCCGATCAATGTGTTCGTAAACAAGCTGACGACGTTTGGCGGCCAGAAAATACAGCTCCAAGCAGGCATACGCTACTGGTCGGAAAGCCCGGAGAACGGCCCTGAAGATTTCGGCACTAGCTTCAAAATCACGTTTCTCTTTTAGCGATGGAAAAGAAGAATGAATCGCTCCGGCTTTGCTCTTTGCGGGTCTGTGCAACTGAGGGCAGCGAAGCCGCCATGATTCAGGCAAAGAACACGCGGCATGAAATCACTCTATGAGACTCAACATAAAACGTTTTAAATGGTTAGGCACTAGTAGCGGGGCCATTGCAGCGGTATTACTTTTCTCAGCGTGCGCTACGAAGCCTGGGATCGAGGTGCTGAGCAAGCCGGTGACTCGATCCGCTGGGGCGGACCTGGTGATTGATGGGAAGACGTATTCGCCAGTCACCCGCGCTGTTCTAAAACAGGAAGGATTATACCAGCTAGCACGTAAAGATCCAGCCGGGACGGTTCAGAATCTGGCACAACGGCTCAAAGCGGATGATCGGCCAGAATTTCGGCTCGCCGCAGCCGAAGTGTCGATCCATCAGGCTTTTCGGAACTATCGTGCGAAGACCGGTGGTGTGTTTGGATATCTTCTAACGGCCATTGAGCTGAGCGAAAAAGGACTACCGTTGGAGAACTCCACCGTGCATGCGAATCTGGTTGAGATCTACAACGAAGCCAATGCAGAACTGGCATGGTTGCTTCACCAGCATGTTGCCGGGAATCAGAAAATCAAAGCCCGAGGGCCACTGGGAGATTATGTGCTTGCTTGGGCAAAGGGCCAGCGCGACGGCAATCAACCGGGATTCTATGACACCTTGACTCCAGCGAGCCGGATCAAAGTGAAGGGCTTTGAGCGTGTCAATGTGAGACCCGGAGTCGGTGGCAGCTTGGTGGGTTACCGCGGCCCAACGCCCGAGCGCCGCGCCAAGGATCCCTTCATGCCGCCCCACTCTGGATATGCGCTTGCTCTTACGGCCGTGGTGGAGTGGGGAAAGGAAAGGGCTGCGAAAGTAGTGCTTCACGATCTGGTGGAAGACGAATCAGTCACGGTTGGAGGGAAGAGTTATATCCTTGCCGGCGACTTCACCGCGGCTTTGGCCACTGCGACAAATGTCGCCCCCCCTGCCTCCGCCGGATGGGTCGGAATGATGAAGCCTACGAAAAATACAAGCTTTGATGGGCTCTACACACTCGAACCGTATCGAGATGATCGGATTCCGTTGATCCTTGTGCACGGTTTGTTGTCGAGTCCGATGACCTGGCGAGAGGTCATTAATCAGGTATATGCGGATCCTGTGATTCGAAAAAACTATCAGCCTCTGGTGTTTTTCTATCCGACCGGATTTCCGATCTCAGTGAATGCCGCGAAATTGAGGGATGAATTGAAGGCGTTTCAGAAACGTTATGACCCTCAACGGAGTAACCCGAAGATGCGTGACATGGTGATGGTCGGACACAGCATGGGTTGCAATTTAACCAACTTCCAGATTCACGACGGAGGGGATGAGTTTTGGGCCAAGTTTTTCAGCGAGTCGATCACTGAACTGGATGTCACCGCCGATGAACGGGAACGATTGCGCCGCAGCGCCTATTTCAAAGCGAATCCGGACATCTCACGGGTGGTTTTCATTTGTGGCCCGCACCGGGGCAGTCCCGTATCAAATACGTGGTTGGGCCGATTCGGGGCCAATCTGATCCGGCTGCCACTTCATACCGTCAACGAATTAAGTGGGAGTATGCTTTCGTCGACCACAGCATTGGGCCAGTCGGTGTTTGATGAGCCCAGCTCCAGCATCAACAACTTGAAAGAGAACTCGCCGATTCTGCTGGCTCTACTGGAACAGCCCATGCCATACAAACCGAAAATGCACTCGATCATCGGTGACCGGGGCAAAGGGAGCGGCAAGGGAAGTTCCGACGGAGTGGTGCCATACTGGAGCTCTCATTTGGATGGTGTCCACTCGGAGTATTTCATTCCAGCATCCCATACGAGCGCGACCAATGACCCTAGCAATGTGGAGCATATCCGCGCCGTACTCTATGAACATGTTGGAGAAAGGGTGCCCGCGAGCTGCCGGAAGATCCGCCCTTGATGGATATGCCTGCCAGGGGGAGTTTTATCCGTATTGAATTTGGCTCATCCTTAACAGAAACCTTAACAGAAACCTCACTAGGAAGGTCTTGTTGGAAATCTTGGGTAAAGATGAGACACTGCCGCTATGGACGCTACTGTAAAAAGGCTAAGTGGCAGTGTGTGTTTCATTCTATTTGTGATTACTCGGCTGAAACTTTTACTTTACCAGCTTCGTAGTCTTCGAGCCACTTCTTGCGAGCTGCTAAATTGACCTCAAGTTTCTGAATACGACGGCGCTCGTCGACGATCTCAGAATACTTTTGCTTGATCAGACGGATATCAGACTGGAAGTCATCAGCCGCATCATCAAGAGCTCTCTCAATGTCGATAGCCTGGCTCTGGCTGATCGCTTTGGTGTTTGGAGTATCTACAAGAACAAAGTCAGTGAGCTGGCTCTTACGGTTTTCTAATACTTGCATGTAATGCGATTGCTCTGACTCGAGCAGCGATCGGTATTCTGCTGAAATCTCAGTACTTTTGAGCTTTTGCGTCACTCCATTGGCAAGAGACTCGTAGCGGGTGACAGACTTTTTGAGCGCAGCCTTGACCGCATCACGCTGCTTTTTGTTCATGCTCTTGTCCCTGTTATTTTGGCGATATTCATCACTGATGCGCTCGTAACTATAACCATCATTGTTTCTTCCGTAATGACGTCGACTTCCGCCGCCCGTGTACTTCTGTACGTCTTTTTCCTGCGAAAAGGATTTTGAAAGCAGTAACACCTGAGCGACACGCTTCTCAACACGATCATCAGTACGCTTCAGGTCACCTTCAACGTAGTCTTTCGGCTGTGACGGCTTATGCTTTCCTAGTTCACGAATAAGCTCAGCACGCCTTGACTGATATTTCTTAGCATTATCTACAAGGTTCTCCATAGCAGCCATCTTTATTTGACTCACACGGCGGCGGGATCCATCTGAGTCCTTCAGTGAGGCTAGCTTGTTGACGATCTTATCGACCTTAGTCTCGAGACGATCGTCGAGACGAAGCACATCTCCGCCAATTTCATCAAGTCGGTCGCGACGCTCTTGGATGTGCGCTTCGATGCTAGGGATAGAAGCCTTACGCTCCTCTAAAGTCATGGGAGCTTTCGCTGGCTCTTTGTTAGGAGTCGCATCTTGAGCGAACAAAGCTCCCATCGAGAGAGTTAGTGAGGTGATTGTGATCGAGAGTGTTTTCATCTAATAAACATTGAACACACTTATTAGATGAGATCAAACATAAACCTAGCAGAGTCTCTTAGCAGCTAGGTTGAACCGTATAGCAGGGAAGCTCGCCGAACAATTTTCGGCAATCTGTAGCAAACTGTCCCATAGCATATGCCAATAGCCAGCCACTGTAGCTATCTCAGCTACAGCACTTCGAATTTGCTTCAAGAAGCAACGCCCTCGTGCGTTGCTTCTTTTATTTCTACTTGATTTGTTTATTGTTCAGTAAGCCAACGCTTTCCCATTCTAACCAGCGCTTCACATGAACCTCGTTTTCTCCATCAGCCTACTTAGCACGAGCCTTCTCGTTGCCCAAGATTTCACCAAGGACATCGCGCTAGAAAAAGAGGAGACGTCTGGAAGCCGTTTTTTTGATGACAAGGACGGCTACTTTGATATCGGTTCGTTTCTCGACAAACCTTACGGGTTTTACCCGATGGTCATGCCTATCACCGAGCCAGCAGTTGGCTATGGAGCGGCAATCGTACCAGTGTTCATCAAGCGTCCCGAAGGTCAGAAACGTCCTAACTTCTATGCTGCTGGGGCTATGAAAACGGAGAACGGCACCGAGGGCATCTTTGGTGGCTACGCTGGCTACCATTTCGATGAAAAACTCCACATTCAGTCCTTTATCACAACAACCTCAGTCAATCTAGACTTCCACGGCTTAGGTTCCTCTTTGATTCCTGGAGGTCGGTCTCTGCAGTACAACCTCGACCTCACGGGCGCGCAACTCGGTGGAAATTGGCAGATCGCTGACTCGCCTTGGAAAGTAGGCATGCATTATTTCTATGGCACTGTAGATACCTCTTTAAATCGCTCCTCTGACGCCACGCTGCTCCCTCCACAACTCGATCTCCCGACTCTCGGCATAGAAACCACCTTTAGCTCGATCAAGACCAACGTTCTGTATGACACACGGGACAATATATTCACCCCCACAAAAGGGCAATTCAGTGAGCTTTCAATCACGTGGAACGACGCCTTGTTAGGTGCTAGCGATAACTTCCAGATCCTTAATCTCCAGACCCTACAGTACAAACCTCTGATCAAAGACACGCTCTACCTTGGCCTACAGGCTAAAGCCTCTCATAGTTTTGGCGACACCCCCTTCTACCGCCAGCCCTTCATCGGTTTACGTGGAGCTCCAGCCATGCGTTATTAAGGCGAAGCTGTGATCGAAGCCGAGACCGAACTTCGTTGGCAAGTCCACCCACGCTGGGGCATCCTAGGATTCGCTGGCATCGGCGCAGTTTCGAACGATTTTGGCAAGTGGAGCAGCTCTGAAACCATCGCCACCGGTGGTGTTGGGCTACGCTACCTAATCTCACGCCGTCACGGCATGCACGCTGGAATCGACCTAGCCTTCTCGGAAGAAAGTGAAGCGATTTACATCCAGTTCGGCAGCGCCTGGATGCGCCCTTAACCAACCGCTTTGAAGATGCTCTAAGTCCACCCAAAACGAGCATGCTAAAAAAGATTGAATAGATCTGGAGATGAGTGCGTCCAATCGGCTGAAATCAATAACTATCAGCATGAACAAACTCCAAATATTCAGTCTCGTCGCCGCCACCAGCCTTGTACTTCCTAGCTGCATGACCACCTATGATCGTAATGGTCAACCAGTCCAGTCTGTCGATCCAGGGCTCGCAGCCGTTGGCATTGTCGGCGCAGGCCTTTTAGGTGCAGCCATAGCTAGCAACAATACCAACGACAGAGGCTACCACGGCTCACGCCACGACTACTACCAACCTGCACCATGCCACTCTGGCCGTGGCCATGGCCATGGGGGACATAGACGCCACTAGTCGCTGCGCTCCAATGATGAATTAGCAATGAAGAATTAATAATTCCAGTGCTTTGGTACGGTCAGGACATAGGTGATACTTCACCGTGCTGGCTGACTTCCAATTTCTAGAAAATTCTGTTCATTCTGTGAATTCTGTCAAAAAAAGGTGCTCGCCTCGAATTCGGAGATCCGTTGCGTTGCTCCTAGATTGCTCGGCTATCTAGGTGGAATACTTGGCCAGAGGTCTGGTGCATTGTTTCATCCAGAAAGCGGATAAATTTTGCGACATTTTCAGCGGTGTTGAATGTGCCTAGGGTGTGCTTATCTAACGCGCTCTGGCGGGCCTCAGCGGACACTCCCTCGGTCATTTTAGTTTCTAAAAACCCAGGGGTGATGGCATTGACGCGCACCGAGCGGCTGCCCCATTCTTTTGCCAAGGACTTTCCCATCGCCACCAAACCGGCTTTTGCCGCGGCGTAGTTCGCCTGTCCCACTGGTGGATTGAACGCTGAGTGGCTAGAGAAGAAAATGACATGACCAGCCCGGCGACGCAGCATCTGCCGACTCACTGCCCGCGCGCAGCGGAAGGCTCCTGTGAGGTTCACATCGAGCACTTTATCCCAGCTCGTTTCGCTCATCCGACCTAACAGGCAATCCTCTGTCACTCCAGCGGCGCAGAGCAATAAATCAATCGGCCCGCAGTTGCTGATGAAAGTCTCGACGGACTCTGGATCACTCACGTCTAACTCCTGCCTAGACGGCGCAAGAACCTCCCAGCCATGCGACTGAAATTCCTCACGGCATGCCATAGCTAAGCCGCCTTCTCCACCAGTGATAAGCAATCGTTTCTGCATTCTTCACCGAATCTCTATCAGAGATCTCGGAATCATGCAAATTGGATGACTCGCCATCGCTGGCTTGGATGGTATTTTAGAAGCGCCAATCTAGCGGAATGAGAGATATCTAGCTTTGCACAATGGATGACTGCGGCTAATATCCGCCAACATGGCTCACCCATTTTCCATTCTACCCTATGGTCCAGACCACTGGCTTCTCCAGTTAGAGTCGAGCGATGACTATGCTGTGCTACTCACAATCCACCACCAGCACTCTGAGGTCATTTTGGAATCGATCATGGGCTACGATAGCCTACTGCTGCGCACCCGCCCAAACACCTCCGCTGAAGAGGTCCTCGCTGAGATTCAAAGCGCCAAGTCGTCTTCTGAGAGTTCGAAGCCCGAGCCGACTCTCCACAGCATTCCAGTGCACTACGATGGCCCTGATCTAGCGGAAGTCGCAGCACTGATAGGTCTGAGCGAAGAGCAAGTCATCCAACTGCACAGCGATGCGCTCTACACTGTTCGTTTCCTAGGATTCAGCCCAGGCTTCGCCTACCTTGATGGGCTAGCTCCCCAGCTTCATCTGCCACGGAGGAAAGTTCCTCGCACTAAGATGGCGACGGGAGCTGTGGCCATCGGCGGCTCTCACGCGGGCATTTACACCATCCCTAGCCCAGGCGGTTGGAATTGGTTAGGCCACACAGACCATCCACTTTTTGACCCCTCATGTAACGGAACAACCGCCTTCGCCCTCCAGCCAGGGGATCATCTAAAATTTATCCCAACAGCATGACAGCAAGTAGCGCAAAAGTGACGCAGTTGGGCGCGGGGATCAGCTACCAAGACCTAGGACGAACCGGCTGGCTCAACTACGGCGTTGCCCCCGCTGGAGTAATCGATCCCTTTGCCGCCTCTGCCGCAAACGCACTGGTCCACAACCTCGCCAGCGACACGGTTCTAGAACTGATGTTAGGTGGTGCTGAAATAGAAATCCTCCGTGGTTGCTGGCTCGCCCATGTGGGTGGACATCAATGCAAACAACTGCCTAGTTGGTCCGGCCGCTATGTGTATGCAGGCGAGACTCTACGCTTCACTCCCAGCGCCAAGGGCGTCTGGAGCTACCTCGCCATTGCTGGCGGCTGGGATGCTGGCAAAGTTTTTGGCTCCACCTCGCGCCATGATAGATCCGATCTAGGCGATCTTATCCAACAAGACAGCCCGCTCCACGCGCATTTGGCGCAGCCATCACCCCAGCACTTGATTGTTCGCCGCACACCTGCAGCAGCTCAACGCGACTACACCCAGCCACCCAATCTTCGTCTCTACCCTGGCCCTCACACCCAGTTGTTCACTGACGCGCAAATGCAGCGTATCACTCAGCAGACTTGGACGGTCTCCTCACGCTCGGATCGCACCGGGTACCGATTGCTCAGCGATGTTTCGTCACAGCTAGCGCACCAACACAGCATCCACAGCACTCCCACTCTCGTTGGCAGCCTCCAGCTTCCACCCTCTGGCGAACCAATCATCACACTCAACGACGGCCCAACCGTTGGCGGCTACCCGATCATTGGTCGAGTCGCAGCAGAAGGTTTGAGCTGGCTAGTCCAACAACACGCCCAGCGTCCCCTCTCATTTATTTGGGTATAAAGGTCGATGCTAGGAAAAGAAATCCGCATCGATTAGACTCGCCTGGGCAGTGGCTTGCACATAATCCCGCTATGCCAGAAATTTTTCTCAACTGCGACCTCGGTGAGTGGGAGTCTCCCGCTCAGACCGCCGCGCTTATGACCCACCTTCACATGGCAAACATCGCCTGCGGTGGCCACGCCGGCGACCGCCAGTCTATCCTAGACTGCGCCACTCTCGCAGAAAATCGAAAACCTATCGCAGTGAGCACTGGCGCCCACCCAGGTGTCCCATCAGCCGACCGTGGACGCAGCCTGCCCTATGACTTTTCTCCAGAGGATTTTAGAGCGCTGCTAGAGATTCAAATCCAGCGCTTCATCGGCGCTGCTGACCTCAACCACATCAAGCTCCACGGAGCTCTCTACCACCTAGTAGAAACCGACGAAATATACCGTAAGACCTACTTAGATTTCGTCCGTAGCCGATGCCTCATTTCCATCGTCTGTCTTGCCGGTGGAAAAATAGCTGAGGAGGCTGATGACCGCGGCATGCCAATTATCCCAGAAGTCTTTCTCGACCGCCACTACGCAGCCGACGGCAACCTACTCCCGCGCACTCACCCACACGCGACGATTAGCTCGGTCAGCGAGGTTCTTGAACGCTTAGAACTACTCACCGATAAGCATTCTCTCATCGCATTCGACGGCACAACGATAGAGCTACCTGCGCACTACGAATACATCACCGCGTGCGTGCACTCGGATTCACCTAACAGCCTAGAAATACTAAAGGCTGCAAAGGCTTATCTTGATAAGTTAAGTAACTAACAGGCAGACCGCCTGTTGGAATGACTACCCTCAGCAAGGAGGCTTGCTCACCGGCACTTTATAAAAGGCCAAGTAGAACAACCAACCCAGCACTGGAATAAAAAGAGTCAGCGACCAAAAGGCCTTTTTGCCAGTAGTCCCCTCGCGTTTCCATAGCCTAGTCATCAAAGCGAAACTCACACAAAGGTAGATCCCACTGAAACAGACCAGCGCAAGGATCGAGGCGATATCACCAGCGGCCGCCTCGCTTATCAGTTTTTGAATTTCCTGAGCGATCATAGATTCCCCTCGAAGTTTACTTCACGACCAAACGGATACCTTCGCCTTCAAAGACGATTTTCTTCTCTTTGTAGAGCTGGCTCAACGCGCGTTTGTAAGTTTTCTTACTCACGTTGAACATCGCTAGAATCTGGCTAGGGTCTGACTTGTCACCCACATCGATATAGCCATCGCTTTGCTGGAGACGATCAAGAATCTGCTTACTCAGAGTCATTGCCTTTTCTGGACCTGGCTTTTCTAAAATGAGATCTAACTTCCCGTCTGTACGGGTACTGAATACATACGCTTTCAAGCCCTGCCCCACGTGGAGAGCTTGGAAAATCTGATTATGATAGAGTAGACCCCAGTCCTCTTTTTCTACCACCACCCGGTAGCCTAGATCAGTGCGGTCCACGATCATCACGTTGACTTCTTCGTTCTCTAGATACTTTCGATCAGTTTTCCCGAGGTATCGGCCAAGTCTTGCAGTGGCTGCAATCCGGCGAGTTTCTTCGTCGACATAGACTCTGACCACGACATGCATGCCCTGGCTCACCTTACGTTTTTGCTCACCAAATGGCAGCATCAAATCCTTCATCAAGCCCCAGTCAAGGAAGGCTCCGTGCGGAGTCACCTGCATCACTTCTAACACTGCATAATCTCCGACCATTGCCATAGGCGTTTTAGTCGTAGCGATCAAGCGGTCCTCTGAATCGCGATAGATGAACACCTCTAGCATGTCCCCGATACGCGTCCCCTCGGCCACTTCTCTAACCGGGACCAATATTTCGCCATCAATCCCTGCTTCAAGGTAGATGCCATGGTCCTCTTCACGCACTACCTCTAGCGTGTTCATTTTACCGAGTTCGATCATGACCGATCAGTAAACGACTTTACTCGAAAAAACGATACTTTAAAAACGCCCGCTAGCCAAGGCCTAGCGACTAGGCTTCGTAATCTGGCCTTATAGCCTGAGCATCCATTCGGATCGGCTGAGGTAAAGTAGGCTGAGTCGTTGCCGCCTCGTAGGGAGGCAAATGCTTGATAGCATCCATCATCGATTTTGGTCGTTTGGCTGGATCTGGCTGGATCAGCCAATAGATCCACTGGCGGAATGGCTCGGGGAAGTCAGCCCTATACGATTTAAGATAAGGAATCTCACCGGCTTTATGTTTCGCATGTGCTAGCTCGAGAGAATAGCCAGCTAGCGGATGCCCGCCAGCAACCATCCAATAGAGCAACTGACCTAACATATATAATGTACTACGAATGCCTTGAGGCTTTCCTTCATATATTTCAGGAGCCATCAAAGCTGGGTCGAGGGTCTTGGATAGACCAAATTCTCCCTCAGTTGACACCAAGGGGATCAACTTACTGTGCCCTAGGTCCATCATAGTATAGTGGTAGCCTCCAGACGGTTTGGGAGTTGCTATCACCGAAGAAGGACAAAGAGCGTGGTGGAAATAACCAAATTCCTCTGCAGCCTGCAGCGCGTCTAAACACTGACAAGTCAATGAATAGAGTTCTTTAATTTCCATCTGACCGGAATGCTTAATCAGCTGACTCAAACTGAGTCCTTCCACGTGAGCTGTCACCAGATAGGGGCCATCGTCATCAATGCCAGCATCCAGCACACTCAGGATATTAGAATGATTGATCCGGGAAAGGTCACTCACCACATCAAAGAACTGCTTACGCCATTCCTCGTCATGAAAATTTTCTTCCGCTGTATCGAAACGCCGAAATGCCACCTGTCGGTTGAGATCAGTGTCGAATGCAGCATACACAACTCCCGCCCTCCCTGTGCCTAGTTCTTGTTCAATACGATATCGTTCTGCCATACATTTAACAACTTAGACAGATTGCCTAAAATTAGACAAGGAATTATCTCTCTATTGTAAATAAGTTGTGAACAATACGTGTAAACTATCACTGATCCGCGCTTGACGCTCTCTCATCCGCACAGTTACCTTGTAAGCCTTCACACTGACTCGGGCGTCGGTGATTTATTTAATTTAGCTAACATACTATCGTGGACCACAACGAAATCCGTAAAATCGTAGAGCTCATGGACGAGCACGATCTTTCCTACTTCCATATTGAGAAGGAAGACTTCAATCTCAAGCTTAAGAAAGGTCTCGATACCGAATCTATTCAGGCAGCTTTTGCCTCCATGCCAGCACCTCAGTATGCAACAGCACCTGCTCCAGTAGCACAAGCGGCTCCAGTAGCCGCCAGTGCACCTGCAGAAGCCGCAGCTGCTCCAGCAGGTAAGACAATTGACTCACCAATGGTGGGAACGTTCTACTGCAAGCCGTCACCAGATTCTCCAAACTTCGTAGAAGTCGGCGACACTATCAGTGAAGGTCAGACCATCTGCATCATCGAAGCAATGAAGGTGATGAACGAAATCAAAGCCGAGACATCTGGTACAGTCACATCCATCAACGTGGACGAGGCAACACCAGTCCAGTTCGGCGACGCGCTCTTCACTCTCAGCTAATCCCGGCAGCTGCCGAACCACCTCTTTTACCTGAGCTACCTAGGTAGATTTTTGTATCATGTTCAAAAAAGTCTTAGTCGCTAACCGTGGCGAAATCGCCCTCCGAGTCATCCGAGCCTGTCGTGAAATCGGCGTCCCATCTGTCGCTGTGTATTCAGAAGCCGATGTCGACTCCATGCACGTCCAGCTCGCTGACGAAGCAGTCTGTATTGGATCCGGCCCTTCCAAAGATTCCTATCTTATGCCCGACCGCATCATCGCGGCCGCCGAGATTACCGAAGCAGATGCTATTCACCCAGGATATGGCTTCCTCTCTGAGAATGCCCGCTTCGTAGAAATCTGCGAAAGCTGCGACATCAAATTCATCGGACCTCGCGCCGACACAATTCGTCAGATGGGCGACAAGAACACCGCTCGTGCCACAGCGCTAGAGAATGGCGTTCCAGTCACACCAGGTTCTGACGGCATTCTAGAATCTGCCGAGCACGGTCTTGAACTTGCGAAGGAAATTGGTTTCCCAGTGATGATCAAAGCCACTGCTGGTGGTGGTGGTCGCGGCATGCGCCCATCCTTCAGCGAAGACGACTTCATCGACCTTTACAACCAAGCGTCGCAAGAAGCGATTGCCTGCTTTGGCAACGGCGAATGCTACCTTGAGAAGTTAGTAATCAACCCGCACCATGTGGAGTTCCAAATCTTTGGTGACACCCACGGCAATGCGATCCAGCTCGGTGAGCGCGACTGCTCCATGCAGCGCCGCAACCAGAAGATCATCGAGGAATGTCCATCGCCCCTCATCACCCCAGAACTCCGTAAGCGCATGGCTGATGCCTCCGTTTCGCTGGTAAAGAACATCGGTTACGAGAATGCTGGAACTATCGAGTACTTGGTCAATGCCGAAGCCACTGATTTCTACTTCATGGAGATGAACACACGTATCCAGGTAGAGCACCCGGTTACCGAAGAGGTCATGGGCTGCGAGCTCATTAAGGAACAAATTCGTGTTGCTGCTGGCGAAGCACTTTCCCATCACGTGCTCGAAGCCACACCTCGCGGCTGGGCCATCGAGTGCCGCATCAATGCGGAAGACCCGTACAACAACTTCGCTCCTAGCCCAGGCAAGATCGATCTCTGGTATGCACCAGGCGGCAAAGGCGTCCGTGTAGACACCCACGTCTACTCAGGCTACTCGGTCCCACCGTACTACGACTCAATGATTGCTAAGCTCATTTGTACTGGAGCCACCCGTGAAATCACTATTGCCCGCATGAATCGCGCACTGCGTGAGTTCATGGTCACCGGCATCAAGACAACGATCCCATTCCAGATCGAAATCATCAACCACCCAGACTTCATTGCTGGCAAGTACGATATTGCTTGGGTTGGTAGATTCCTCGAAGAGAAAATCGCGGAAAAATCATAAGCTTTCCAAACTAGCATTTCATTTAAAAAAAGCGAGATCGTCACGGTCTCGCTTTTTTGTGCCTGTGAAGAAAGCGCCCGGCTCTCCTCTACAATCACGATCACGTGATGTATCCGGACTTGCGAGATTGAGACCTTCGGTTGCCCAATGGAAGCTTTTGACTGCAAGCAACCAGCGAGGATGTCTTGAGCCGATGTTGGTGAAATAATAAGGCGAGGAACCGAAGTCCTCGCCATATTGTGTGTGTCGTTTTGCTTTTATTACCTCAAGGTGGCGGAACCAATTTGGGTGGAATACCTTACCTTGTCTAGAGGTTTCTATGGACGTTGTGACATAATCGCAAATCAATCAGCCCTTTAAAACAGTTAGGAATCCTCTACTTCATTTGAAGAGTCTTGCTTTTTAGCGTCTTTCTCCGCTTTTTTCTTCGCTCTAGCCTCTCTAAAAAAACTTTGCAAAATAGCCAAACATTCATCCTTTAAAACCTCGGAAGTAACCTCACACTTGTGATTTAAAGGCGGATTCGAGTCTAATAAATTGATCCATCCACCAGCCGCCCCCCCTTTTGGGTCGGGAATTCCGAAGACTACTCTATCAGGTCTACAGTGCACCAAGGCACCCGCACACATCGGACATGGTTCTTTGGTCACGAAGACTGTGCAGCCCTCTAACCTCCAGTCACCTACAGAACTCATCGCTGAAGTTAGGGCCAGCATTTCAGCGTGAGCTGTAGCGTCCTTCAGAGTTTCCACCTGATTCCACGACCGAGCTATCACCCTATCGTCCTTCACGATCACCGCGCCAATAGGCACTTCTCCAGCATTGGCAGCCTTCACCGCCTCGCGCAGTGCCAGCTCCATGTAAAATTCATCACTCTTGCCTTCGATCAAGAAATTCTCGCTCATGCAGCTAGATGTAATCAGTCTATGGCTAACTGCCAACTTGAAACCTCTGAAATTTTTACTTAGCATTCATCACATGAAGAAATGGCACCACACAGATCGCATCCTCGCCCCCTCACTCCTCGCTGCAGATTGGGGCAGGGTCACTGAAGAAGTCACTAGAGCCATCAACTCGGGAGCTGACTGGCTGCACCTCGATGTGATGGACGGCCACTTTGTAGACAACATTTCATTTGGACCACAAATGATCCAGGCCATTCACGAGAGCACCGACATCTTTCTCGACGTCCACCTGATGATCTCACGCCCAGACCATTACCTGCCACGCTTCCTCGCCTGTGGGGCCAACATGATCACCGTCCATGTCGAGGCTGACCACAACGTAGCTCACACGCTTGCTGAGATCCGCAAAGCCGGTGTCCTCGCAGGCCTAGCACTCAACCCAGCGACGCCTTTTGAAGAAGTCGTCCCCCACCTTGCCCACATCGACCTCCTGCTACCGATGACCGTAATTCCAGGATTTGGTGGCCAAGCATTTATGGAAGACATGATGCGTAAAGTAGAAGCAGCAGCAGCCTACCGTGAAGCACATGGACTTGAGTTCCACATCGAAGTCGACGGCGGAGTCAACCCCACCACCGCAGCGATCGCAGCAAAAGCAGGAGCCAATGTCCTAGTCGCAGGCTCATCCGCCTTCGGAGCAACGGACATGAAGGCTGCCATCACCGCCATGCGCGAGGCGTAATAACGTCATGGAGATTTTAGGATATTTATTCCTCATGCTAGGCTTAACTTTGACCACTATTGGAGCACTATGGTTTCTCATCACTTGCTTCATGAAGAGCTTATGGTGGGTGCTCGCGTGCATATTCATTCCACTAGCCGAAATTTTATTCCTCTTCATTCACTGGAAAGAAGCCTCCAAACCGGCAGCCACAGTAGTTATTGGCGGCCTGCTCATTGGCGCAGCAATGCTCACCCTCCCGACTCCCATTTCTTGATTAGATAGTATTCTCATTTCTCTCATGAATATCACTTCTCGCTTTAGGGTTGAAATGTAGTCTTTTCACCCTACCTTGGCCGCGTTCGGGGCGTGTATTCAATGCCGCTCGGGAAATTTTCAACCTAAATAAAAATTATGTCATACGACCTCATTGTTATTGGCGGCGGCCCTGCCGGTTATGTTGGCGCTATCCGCGCAGCTCAACTCGGTAAAAAGGTAGCTTGTGTAGAAGTAGACCGCGCTGGCGGCACATGTCTCAACTGGGGTTGTATCCCAACAAAAGCACTTCTCAAGAATGCTGAACTCTACCAGACACTCACCAAGAAGGCTGGCGAGTTTGGTATTTCCTTCGACAACCTTGCGTTCGATTGGACCAAAGTAGTTGGACGATCACGTAAAGTTTCCTCACGTCTCGCTGGCGGCATCGAGTTCCTCTTCAAGAAGAACAAGGTCGACTACGTCAAAGGCTACGGCGCTGTGACTGGTGAGAACACTGTAGAAGTCACAGCAAAGGACGGCACTAAGCAAACTATCACTGGTGCTAACATCCTCATCACTACTGGTTGCAAGAGCCGCGAGCTCCCACCACTTCCATTCAACGGCACCTCCGTCATTTCTTCTAAAGAAGCAATGAACCTTGCTGAGCAACCTAAGTCCCTCGCCATCATCGGCGCTGGCGCTATCGGTGTTGAGTTTGCCTACATCTACAATGCATTTGGCACCAAGGTGACTCTCATCGAGATGCTTCCTAACATCCTTCCTGTCGAAGACGACGAGATAGGTGCTGAAATCGGCAAGTCCTTCAAGAAGCAAGGCATCAACTGCCTCACTGGCACTAAGGTGACTGGCACTAAGGACAACGGCGACTCCGTGACTCTCACAGTTGAAAATGCTAAGGGTTCACAGGAAATCACCGCTGATGTCTGCCTCGTGGCTATCGGTGTGGCTCCAGTACTTCCTGGTGGCCTCGAGCCCGAGCTCGACCGCGGCTTCATCAAAGTCGGTGATCGTTACGAGACATCAATCCCTAACGTTTACGCATGCGGTGATATCTCTGGCCCACCATGGCTCGCACACACCGCTTCATTCGAGGCTGTTCAGTGTGTTGAAGGTCTCTTCGTCGAAGGCAAGATTCCACGCAAGGTTGGCAACTTCCCAGGTTGTACTTACGCTCACCCACAGGTGGCATCAGTCGGTAAGACTGAGCGCGCACTCAAGGAAGAAGGCGTAGAATACAAAGTGGGTAAATTCCCATTCGCTGCGATCGGCAAAGCACAAGCTGCAGCTGACACTGAAGGCTTCGTTAAGCTCCTCTTCGGAAAAGAGCACGGCGAACTCCTCGGCGCTCACATCATCGGCGATAACGCCACTGAGCTTATCGCTGAAATGGGTCTCGCGCTCGAAATGGAATGTACTGCGGATGAAATCCACAGCACCATCCACGCCCACCCAACACTCGCAGAAGCAATCCACGAGGCCACTCTCGACGCAGACGGCCACGCAATCCACTTCTAAACCCTGGGAGCGCCGGGCCCCAGCTCGGCAGCAACATATTTCCCCAAAGGCGACTCGGCAACGAGTCGCCTTTTTCTTTGAGCTAGTCCTCTGGAGCTTCAAAGTCTCACGAAGTGACACCACATACTACCCCAAGCCCGAACCTAGTGAGGCCTCGGGTAATCCAGGCGCAGACGGCGGCTGCGAAAAAGCCGTCTGCTCAATTCGAACTTTACCCAGGCGAGCCATTGCTCTAAAATTCGCCAATTATAATGAAATTCATCGCGCTGGCACTATTCTTTTTCATATCACTAGGTCATGCTGATGAAGTTCGTGATTCTCCTGATGGTAAGTATGAGGTCATATATACGTCTAAGATACTATATGAAGATAACCTGACCATTAGGATGAAGTCAGGGGGGAAGGTTATATGTCGAACCATTGCCTCTACGTATGAACCGAATAGATTTATCGAGCTGATTTGGAGTCCCGATTCAACATTGTTGGCTGTAATTAGTGGTGGGACTAAAACCACATCCGAAGTCAGGATTATCCGATTTCATAATGATACCGCTGAAGAACTCAAATTACCTGATTATCACCAGAATATTTATGGGCGTCACAAGCGGTTGAAGGGAGGGAGGGATTCATTTGCCAAGCACCTAAGGTGGGAAAATAATGTCCTATCTTTCGATAGTGAAGGAAGTTGGACAGAGTGGGTAAGTAACCCATCAGATTTACCAGAGGATTGGTATGCGTATTCAATCAAGCTGACTATTGTTGACGCACGCGTGAGCTTAGCGGAAGTTAACTTAAAAAATAGGGTTAACAAGAGAAGGTGATGATAGCATCCTTGCTAAAGACTGCATATTCAGCTTGAAAATCAGCCCAACCAGAGCCAGCTTTCTTTCATGAGCAACCGCATCGATACCACTTTTCAAAAGTTGGCCGAAACTCACACTCCAGCCTTCATCGCGTACGTCGCTGCGGGTGATCCAAACTTGGAAAAGTCTCTCGAAATCATCCGTGGTCTTGCAGACGCGGGTGCCGACGTGATCGAGCTAGGCGTTCCTTTTTCCGATCCACTGGCCGACGGCGTAGTCAACCAACTGGCTGCTGAGCGCGCGCTCAAGGCCGGCACTACTTTCGTGAAAATTCTTCAATTGGTTCGCGACTTCCGCGAGACCCACGAGACTCCGATCGTGCTCTTCACTTACCTCAACCCGATTTACACATACGGTTTCGAGAAATTCCACAGCGACGCAGCAGCGGCTGGTGCGGATGGCGTGCTCTTGCTCGACCTTCCACCGGACGAAGTGAAGCACAACAAAGAGCTCGCGGCTCACGAAGGACTCAAGCACATCACTCTGATTGCTCCGACTTCTCCAGAAGAGCGTATCGCAGCACTGGCTCAGCAATCCGAAGGCTTTATTTACGCGCTTTCTCGCTCCGGCGTGACTGGTGCGCAGGCGGCACCATCTGCCGCGATCGGCGACACAGTGGCCCGCATTAAGAAGTACACTGACACGCCTGTTTGCATTGGCTTTGGAATCAACACACCTGAGCAAGCTGCTATGGTTGGATCCGTTTGTGATGGAGTTGTCGTAGGCTCATGCATCGTCAATCAGGTAGCAGAAAATGCTGACTGTGCTGACGTCGCGGCCAAAGTCGCAGCCTTCACCACCCCGCTCATCCAGGCGTCTAAAGGGCTCCTAACCACCTAGTTTTCAAATAATCTATAACACCTCACTGTTATGCTAAATTTCACTAAAATGAATGGCGCGGGCAACGACTTCGTTGTCATTGACAACCGCGATCTAAAAACAAATCTCACCACCGCACAAATCGAGCTGCTTTGCGACCGCCACCGCGGTGTTGGAGCCGATGGCCTGCTCGCAGTAGAGCCTGCCGAAAAGGGTGCTGACTACAAGTTCCGCTACTACAACGCGGACGGTGGAGAAGCTGAAATGTGTGGCAATGGTGCCCGCTGTTTTGGCGCCTACACCGCTCAACTTTCTTCGTCTCCAACAAAAGAGCTCGTTACTTTTGAAACCATTGCTGGAACACTCAGCGCCGAGCTTATCGGCAGCAATGTTCGAATCGCGATGTCTGATCCATTCGACCTCGAAATGAATACGGCAGTTGAACTCGAAGACCTCAATCAAGTGCATTTCGTCAACACTGGCGTGCCGCACGCTGTAGGCTTTGTCGATGACCTCCCGGCTCTCGATGTTCTGGAAAATGGTGCGGCTATCCGCTATCACAATCGCTTTGCGCCTAATGGCACGAACGCGAATTTTGCGGCAATCATCGCAGACGACCACATTGCTATCCGCACTTACGAGCGCGGGGTGGAAGGTGAAACCCTCGCTTGTGGCACAGGCATGTGTGCTTGCGCGTTGTTCCACCACATCCTCACCGGTGCTCAGTCGCCAGTGAAGGTCGACGTCGCTGGCGGCGACACGCTGGAGATCGGCTTCGAGCCAGTTGGCGATAACAAGTTCACCAATGTCACACTCACTGGCCCAGCAGACTTTGTCTTCAGCGGCAAGACTGACCTCGTTTAAAGTCTCACTAGATTTAAACCCTTTCAATGCCCAGTCTGTATTTCACAGCTGGGCATTCTTTTTTAGCTGAACTTGATTTTCACCCCACGCTTGCGCCAGCCCTTGGTGATATCAGCCTCTAGCTCCTCGAAACTACGTCCAGCGCGCAGCACCTCGATAGCTTCTTCGCCGGTCTTTCCAGCCTTCAAGGCACGCAGGAAGTTTTTGATGTTTTCTCCGTCCCCCTCGCCATCGTAGTGGTTGAAATAGGTCACTAACAGAGCACCAAGACCGTAGTTGAAATTGCCATTTGCTCCCGCAAACTGGCTGTAGCTCATCATCATAAATTGCTTCAAATCTGGAGCATTGATTTCTGTTCCTAAGTTTCTGCCACGGCCATCTTTCTTTGAAAAATTGGTCACGTATTGCTCGATTGCTGACTCCGCTTTATTCGCACTAAACTTGCCACTGCGATAGGGTGTCGCGGCGATGTATTCCGCCATCCCTTCGCTAAACCAGCCACGTGCTCCCTGCGCGTAGTATTCACGGTCCGTCACTTGGTGGGTGATTTCGTGTGGCAGTGTTTTATTTGTTTTATCGTAATCGAGTGCCCAGCTGCTCCTACGCTTGATCAAGCCCAAGCTAGCGCAAGGAACCATGATCACATCCTTCGAAGACACGTACACACCAGCGGAGCCCTCTGGCCCACCAGCACGATGATACGAGCTCATCGTGTCAAACAGCATGACCTTATAATTTGCACTCTTTTTATGGGATTTCAAGCTCGCGTAGGGCATTTGCTGCACATAGAGACGTGTGGCTTCAAACAACATGGCGAAACGCTTCACCACCACTTTACTCAGCTTGGTATTACTTACAAATTCATAGTTCTCACTACGATAAATAAACGTATTCTCTGGGCCCGCTTCCACCTCAATCTCCATTCCCACATCGGCAGAAACCAGTTCTGGCCACGGGATGTTAAAATAAGATTCGACCTCAGCATTGCTTGGCTTACCAGGATTTACCGTCTGCTTCTTATCCGTAGCAGCAGCCTTTGGCTCCCAGCCAGTCACGAAGTTGCGGTCCGCCTGAGAAAGCTTTTTTAGCGGTATCTCTACAGACTTCCCCTTCACATCCACCTTCACTTTCGTGATGTTTTTAGAGATAATCTCCCCATCGATCTTGCGGCCCTTCACATCTGTCCATGTCCGAGCTCCCACATAGAGAGCTGAGGATAAAAACAGGCTCGAGCCGATACAAATTGACGCAATTGGGAATTTCATAAAAAGGGTAAACTACTTAAAAAATAACTCATCTAGACATTTTGTAAACTGATAATGGTAAATACGACCAAAGAACGGAAGGCTGCTGGTTGACAGCAAAATCACCTCATGCCACTTGCACAAAAATTAAAGAAGTGTAGTCTAGAATGATCTATGAAAAAGCTACTTATCCTCGCTAGTGCAGCGCCGTTACTTTTCGCCTCCTGTGCTCAACAATCACTCACTGGCGACACCTATTCGCGCGGTGAAGCTGGACGCGCTCAATCTGTAAGCACTGGAAAAATCACTTCTATCCGCAATGTCGCGATCCAAGGTAACAGCGCAGCCGGAGCGATCATCGGTGGTATTGCTGGTGGTGTGCTCGGTAATGAAATCGGCAGCGGCAGCACAGCTAACACGCTCGGTGCTGTAGGTGGTGCAGCCGCAGGTGCCGCTCTAGGCTCACGACTCGAGCAGTCCATGGGCACCAAGCAGGGTCTCGAAATTACTGTGAAACTCGACAGCGGCCGCAGCATCTCTGCTGTTCAAGAAGTCAATAAGCGCGAATCCTTCAACGTCGGTGACCGCGTCCGCGTTCTCAGTAACGGCTCCACCACGCGCATCACCCGCTAAAAAAATCCTTCTCAAATTCATGCCCTGCACCAATCACTTGGTCAGGGCATTTTTTATGTCTACGCAGCAGTCTTGCGGAGTAAAAGTAGCAGTAGCGCAGCGGCAAAGAGAATGACTAACAGGCCGATCACATGGCCGGCTCCGTAATTGCTAGGGTGCTCTATTTCTAACTCCAGCACGAGTGGCATGTCTGGGTTGAGTTGGCTGGCACGGCTGAAGTGGAGTAACGCACCGGCTTGTGGCAAGGTGACTTCGATGGTTTGAGCAGCTGGTTGGGCGGCCAATTGTTGGCTCACCATACGGTCAGCAATACGCTGCATGGCATCTCGCTCTTCAGCGGAGTTACCCATCAGCAACTGCTCCACCTGCTCAGGCTGGTAGTTGTCTTTGCCTTGAAACAAGGGGTTATTATTCGCGGCTTCTTCAAAAGCGTCATTGAAGTCCACCATGTTGCCCACCGACTTATTTTCAAGATAGAGCTTCTGGCGGCGGGTATTGAGGCCCATCATTGCCTGCTGGTTGCGCAGGTTGCGGAGCTGCACTCGCGCATCTTCGTTAGAGGCAGCATCCACCGCACGGTTCTTAGATACTTGGCTGAGCACTTTCTCAGCCTTCTTATAGTCACCACTAGAAATCCAGCTATTCGCTTGATCAATCTGCACTTCTGCGAGTTCAGCGAGCTGTTGCTTCTGGCTAGTCATCGAAGTCTGATATTCCTTCATGCCGTATGCTACGCCATCACCTTGGCCGCCCATAAAGTCGAAGGCATCCCCTCTCCCCGTGAGACGATAGCCCTCGGGAAGGCTGACAAACCAATCAATCTTCTCCAGCGGCGCGCTAAAGCGTGGCCCTATCAGAGAAATCTGCTTACTTGCTTTGCCAGTGCCAAGCGTGCGGTACATCAGCTTCACTTCAGCACGCTCATCATCTTCCGCTCCAGCGGTGACGTAAAAGAGCTGCTCGCTCCCTTGGCTCACCACTTCCACGCTCTCGCCATTGACTGTCACGCTGAATAGCTGGGCTCCTTCGGGGAGAGTCGCACGCATCGTGTCCTTCTCGACCACTCGCACACTGAGCTCTGCCAGAGTTAGGGCGGATTGATCCGCGCTAAACAGGCTGGTGAGCTTGCTCTCTAACACACGGAGCTTTAGGGTTTTCGCAATTTCGTGACGTTTGACAGCGACAGCCAAAGGTGCTTCGGGTTCTGAGAGTAGGTAACAAAGTGCTGGCACGCTGCTGTCCGCCTTGTTGCGCAATTTTTTAGGAACTGCTGACCAATCACTGGCGCGCCATCCGAGCACATCGGTCGCACGGATGTCGAGTCGGCCACTCGAGCGAACAGTCACATAATGTTGGACCTGACGTACACCATCTAACAGCACTGGACGAAGAAGCTCTTTGCCGTCGCGTTGATCCACAGAGCGTTGGAATTCGACTTCTAAAGCAGTTTTACCGATAATTCCACGGCGCAAGCGCAGCTCCCATTTGTCGTCCTCTACTTGGACCATTTCCTTCACCGATCCACCGCTGGCACGCACGGTCTTAGCTTCATCCACAGTCAAACCAGGTAACCGAAGGTGCAGCACTTTGACAGCGGCATTTTCAATCACGTAGTCGAGGCTGAGTCGAGTGCGGGTTTGGCCTTCGCGCAGGCTCATTTCTTGCAAACAAGTAGCACGCACCCAAGGGTCGAGCTTCTCAATACCTAACTTTAAGCTCCAATCTGACTGGAGCAAACGGAAGGCCAAATCTCCCTTGCGGTGAGTGCCGCTCTGGCGGGCATCTTGCTGAGTCACATGCTGCCGTTTGACAACTCGCACCCGGATTCCTTGTTCCGGTACAACCAGAAGTTCGCCAGTCTGGCGCATGGCGTGGAGTAGCTCCACATGCGGCACCACCCAGTCGGTCACGCTGCCCTTCATCACTGGAGAAACCCCGGTAAAGCTGAGGTGAAATTGCTGCTTTCCTAAGGTCCGACCAGTCAATTGGAGCAGAGCATAGCGCTTTCCATCGGTTTCAATCTCAGTCCAATCGCGCAATGCTGAGCCGCTGATAGATTCTACTTCCATCCCGTCTGGGATCACGCAGCGAAGCTCAAATACACCCGCACGCACGATCTCTACATCTGTGGTCACAGCCAGCAACATACGCTCTTCACCGAGTGAGAGTCGTTGTTTAGAAATGACTCTAAGTTCGGCGGCAACTGGGTCAATTTGTAGATTGAGCTGAGCTTTGTCCTTACCGTATCGGTACACTTTTTGCAGAACTGCGTCACCATGCTGGCCCCTCGCTTGCTGCCACAGTCGAGCGTTAAAGTCAGACAAGTTTGCTGTCGCCAGAGCCTGTGGCTTGAGCGCGTCTGGCTGCGCATCATTTCCGAAGGCTAGAGCTAACACGCCTACTACAGAATCGGCCTCACGCACACGCAGTGGACTCAGGGCCAAAACCTGTGGCAATGTCTCCATACCGCGCTGAGTCTGCACTAACAACGAGAAGCGTTTCGATTGTGCTTCGGTCAATTGCACGCTGAGCACACGCGTCTTTGGATCAAATCGCCAATCTTCCAAGCGCTGCCCAAGTACGTCGCCCACCATCATACCCTCAGGTACCTCGATCGACAAATGATCTAACTCACCACTGACTGGCCGGATCGAAAGACTATGCCAGCCATCCACGACTCCTGGTGAAGGAATGTAGAGGTCGGCACTCTCGACGAAGAAGCGGGTTTCCTCAGTCTTCGGGTCGCGTCCCATCGGCTGGAACTTGAGCTGGATCGATTTGATCGGAGCAAAACGCATTTTAGCGGTGCTACTCTGGGCGTTTTCTACCACCTCGTGGAGAATCGCCTGATCTGAGGTGATTTCCCAGTTTGCACGGTCTACAGTCACCTGCATTTGGCGAAGCGCACTGCCACCAGTCGGCACGGTCCAGAGTCTATCAGCGAGTCCTTTGACTGGCATTTCATAGCGCATTTTAGCACTGATCAAGCCAGTACGCTCGGCCACTAAAACCCATTGTACTTTTCCTTTAGTTGTCAGCTTATTCACCCGAGTTCCCTCTGAAATAATCGAGGTGAGACTAGCAGGGGCCTCTACTAGTAGAATGCTCTCACCGGCATTCGCCTGCCACAGGACATCGGCCTCGGCGTAGACTCGCTCGCCGCGGACATCCCAGCGTTGCTCAATAGAGTCAGCCACCTCGGCGGCATCGGCTGAGCCTGGCATCATCGCCATTCCTAACACGATTAGTGCAGTCACAGCCATCTCACGCACCACCCGCGCGGCGCGGCGAATTTTGGCACCATTCATCCATTTCCAGCCAAGCTGAAGCATCAATAGTCCAGCGACTAGGGCTAGCACTAAGAAGAATGGAATGGCTCCTCCACGTTGACCTAATAAGCCTAAGCCAATAGCGGTCATCGCTATGCCACGGACCAAAGGAGGCTGTAGCGCACTCAGGAAAACGCTCGCTACCAAGGCGAGAGTTCCTGCTGCTGCCACGAGCGTCCATGTTGTGGAACGCATTGCTGATGACTTCGGTTGATTAGAAAGCTCTAACACCACTGCTTGGTCAGGTGAAACGACTGGAGCCACTACTTCAAATGTCTGGGAGTTGACTCGACGATGTTTTTTAGCATCCATCGAAGTATTCAGAGAGATCACCGCCGCAAGCACCAGCCAGAGCGCGCCGATCCATGGTTTCCAGCCGCCAGATCCAGCACGGCCACAGGCCCACGATCCAGCTAACAGCAGCAACAATGAGCCAACTAAAATGATCATTCTAGATTGAATCCACTCGAAGCCAGTTTCCGTGAGATTCGGTTCCACAGGCAAGACATTGCCGCCCACAACATCAAGAAGGTAACCGCGATCTGAGCGCACTTTCCATTCGCTGATGACCACTGGAGCCGAGAGCACAGGGACAGCAATCACTGGCCTGCTCGGGTTCTCAGAAGCACCACCGTAGCGGAGTTCCACTTGCACAGGAGCATTTGGATCCACTTTTGCTGGCAGTGGTAGTAGGTAGATTTCTCCATCCTTCCTCGCATTCAGCGCGTGGCCATCTGCACGCACTTCTAGTAATTTGGCATTCGCAGGGAGACGCATTTCTAGCGCTTTACGGCCACGAGTTTTCACAAAGAATTTGGCTTCCGTCACCACTTCACCATCGCGAGAGACCTGGGTGCTCAAGCTGGCAAAATCCACCACCTGCGCGACGGTATTGCTCGGAGCATACCACTCGATTTGCAATTGGAGATCGAAGCCACGTGTTGCGTACTGCCAAGAGGCCAGCGAAGGGGCCGAGCTCATCAATCGGTATTCGGCGGGTAATTCCGTGGCTCCGAGCTTGAGTAATCCACTAGAGACTTTGACGCTTTGTTTCACCTGGGTAGGGCTCACCACTTGGATGAAGCCGCTTTCGCTCTTCGCATCCAATGGTTGGACTTTTCCAAGATCTATCACGCCACCACGTGCGCTCATCGGCTTTTCAAAGGAAACTAACAATGTAGATCCGCCAAGGGTTGGCTGGTGCAGAGTCACCACCAAGACATCTCCCTCTTGTCTCCAACTCCGGACATTTTGCCCTTCCACCATCACATTGCCAATTTCCCCTTGCTCACCGAGCTTGGGAACTTTGATTTTCCATTCATGCATCGGTGCTCCCACTACGAAGTAATTCACTAACACACTGCCATAGGCCATTCCTTCCTTCAGCGAGTAGAGGTGGAAAACGTCAGCCTGGACACTTTGCTCCAGCGCCTCGATCTGCATCGTCGCACTCCAGTCCGCTTCGCGCAGGCGGAATGCTTGCTGTAAATTCGGGCTCTTGTTTGGGAAATACGCGAGTGGCATTTCCACCAATTTATCGACAGCGGAAGAAACAACCCTCCAGCCGAGCGCAGCTTCCACGCCGAGGTTGCCTCGGACAGTCTTCGCCTGAGGGTAGGACAACTTCACCAAACTCCATTCTCCCTCAGCTGTCGCCACGTTGCGCGCTAGGCGCACCTTGATCAACTGGCGGCCCATCACCGCTTTTTTAAAAGTCACTTTGAGCGAGCGTTGCCCATCGGTCACGGTACGACCCACCACCATTTGTCCCATGTCGGCACTGGTCACACTGGCGACCGCGTAGTCTGCCGGAATGCGCATTTCCCACTCGCGGAGAGGAGCCTCGCGGATGTCTAATTCCACATCGGCATGCAGTTCGCGGTCGGTTTCTGAAAGCTTGTAAATGAGGACTTCATTGACTGAAACTTCAGGTAAAATCTGGTCAGCCATCACCTCCCAGCTGCGCTCAGCTGCGGGAAATCTATAGACAAAAACTTGCTTACCTGCTGGAGCAGAAAAGCCAACTTCGGGAAATTGGGTCGGCGCTAGCTGCATCATCCATTGTGAGAAGACACCCCCAGTTTCACAGCCCCACGGTTACTCAGCCGCACATAGCCAGCATGGCGCATCGCTCCCACGGGAGTGATCTGTAGCGGCTTCACCTTCGCTGGGAAGTTACCGATCGGGTGTTGGGTGAGGATGGTGATTGAGCCCACATCGGTGCGCTCACCATTGAGGACGATTTCTAACAACCTCTTGTCCCCTTCCTTTTTCACCATCCAGCTTCCCACGTGTGGGCCTTGGAGATCGAGCACATCGCCCGCTCCATCTAGCTCCATTTGTAGTTTAAGCATTTTCCCTTGGAGCACTTTGGTGTCGATCTGAGTGCGCTCACGCAGCATTCCCGCGCCGACCTGCACATCGACTAATGCCTGAGTGGTGAAGAATAATTCTCCTGAGCTATCTTTACGCTGTGGTTTCCAACGCAGCAGACACTGACCACTTGCGGGCAGATAAGTCTGCCATTGAGTCACACCTGCAGCACCATCCACCTCAGTTTCACCGAGTAAGAATCTGCTTTTCTCCGGCACGCCCGAGAGGCTCACTGGCACCACTGGTGCATGGGGAATACGGAAACGAAGACCGGTCCAGCCACTAACTTGCTCAAGGCTCACTGCAAATTCTAGGTCGAGATCGTAGTTCCCGTTTTTTTCAAACTCTATTGTGTAGCGGGTGCTATTTTTTTCTTTCCCACCACTGGTTAGAGCAAAGCTATATCCATTCCCTAGTGGGGATTTTTGCAAAGCCATTGGTCCAGTGACGAGTTCGATCGAGCCACCATCTTCATCACGCACGACGGCATCTCCGGTGAGGTGAACGATGGCGCTCAGCCCGTCCTCAGATGCTTTTGCTTCCACGTTCAGATTGCGCAGTTCGACTTCAGAAAAGGCTGAACCCGCTTGATTGAACCTGGCTTCTACCCTGCTGGCTCCTGAAGAAACTAGAGATTTGCGAACACGCTGCTCGATTCTTGAGAGTGCTACTGGTTGGCAACCATCAGCCTTACTGAGCTCCACATGCGCTCCAGCATCCCATTTGATATCTAACTGGTGTTGGAACCCGCTAGCCTTCGCTGGCCCGAGTGTTAGTACTTTTACCAATGCGTCTTCACGCTTAAACACGCGCGCAATAACTACCTCCAACGATTTCGCTTTAGGGTTCTTTGGGATAAGGTCGAGGAAGACTTTATTGCCAGAAGGATTTTTCCGCACCGACCATGACTCTAACTGAGCACCTACGACTTGGAGATCTGAAATATTTCCGACTAACTCGAGGCTAAGGAGCTTTGGCTCACCCTGCACCACATTGAGGGTCACATTGATCGATTGCTCAATCTTGGAGTTGCCTAAGTGCACATTATTCTGAGCTTTAGCTGTGTAGAAGACTGGGGCTGCGGGAGGAATGCCTGTCACGGAAATCACCGTTTTCTTAGCATCTTCTGTACCGACTGAGACATTGTCCTGAGACAGCGCCGTCATAGAACTGAGTCCTATGACAGCGCCCACACAGTAACGACTCACACGAGCCACCTTGTTACTAACACACACGAAATTATTCATACTTCTTTTCATACCAAAAAATGGGGGTTCATATTGTAAAGGGTTTGTAATTTGTCAGCCGGAGACACACAACTTGGAGGATTATTGTTGGGCCTTGCGGACCATTTGAAGGAGTTCTTTGACTTTCTTGTTTCCTGAATACTGAGAGTTCAGGTCGCCTAACACATTACTTATCTGGCTAAAATCTACAGTGCCACCATCGCTCTGGTGCAGTTTCTCACCGAGTAGTCCTGCGACTGCGGCGAGCTGGATAGAAGGCTTCGATTCAGCGAGTGATTTGGCATTTCCCTGATAAGGGATCGTCCAGCTTCGTTCGACCATTTCGCCAGTTGCCATGTCCTGGAAGCGGACAAAGACGGTGCCTAGGGCGCCAGAACCATCTGCCAGCGTCTCGATCTGGTAGAGCGCGCTGCCGCTTTCCTCAGCAGCCATTTCAGCAGCATCCACCGCGTCATTGCGGAAGTCTTCTTTTTTAAGTCGATGTTTCTCAAACCCTAGCAACTTATATTTACCCACTCTGTCGGGGTTAAAGACCAACTGGACTTTTACATTTTTTGCAGCAGGTCGCAGTGCGCCGGCGATCTGTTTACCAAAGCTTTCGTCGGCGTCTTCTGGTTTATCGAGCACGTAGTAGCGCCCGTCACCTTTGCGTGTGAGCGCTTCCAGGATTCCGTCATCCAGCCCGTCAAAGCCGATTCCACAAGCATCAAAGGCAATTCCAGCATCACGCATTTTCTCGACCATCGCGGTCATATTCTCTGGATTCGCATCGCCGAGGTTTGCCGCACCATCAGTGAGTACCACGATTCGGCTCTGCACGCCCCTCTTCTGTCGTGCTAGCAAATGCTGCTGTGCGACCTGCACCGCTTGCTCAAGATTGGTTCCTCCCTCGCTGGGGCGGTTCTTCATTACTTTGACTAACTCGCCAGCACGATCGCCGCTGAGGCCATCGACTAACAGCCGAGTATCGCGGGCAAAGCTCATCAGGCTCACACGGTCATTTGGACCGAGCTGTTTGCCGAGCTCCTCCATCGCACGCAAAGCCGTGGCTGCGCGGTCAGGACGCTCCATCGATCCTGACTGATCGAGCAATACCAAGAGGTTGAGCGGAGTCGAGCGCCCTTGGGCTGCAGTGCTCATTGAGACTCGAAGTAAATTCCGTTGTTGTACGAATGGGTGCACCGCTTGCTCCTGCACACAGGCCACTTTCTGAGCCATGCTCGGCTTTGGATCGCCGTAGTCAAAGGCATTGATGAATTCTTCCGTTCTTACTGATTCGGCAACAGGCCACTCGCCACGCTCTAACAAAGCTGCCTTAGCGAGCTTGTACGAAGCATCACTGACATTCAGCGAGAAAGTTGAGTGGGTCTGATCAGTCGCCGATATTTCGTCGACTACAGGGATTTCTTCCTGCTCTTCTAATTCCTTAAGCCTTCCATTGAGATTGGCATTTTTCTCATCCTTCTCTAGGGCCCACTTGAGGACAACCTTAGCGTCCGCCAGCTTGCCTGCACTCTTCAAATCATCTGCTAACGCGATCGAACCATCAACAAGGTGGCCTGTGTAGCCGCGTCGACGGTCTACCACTGCTGGACCAGAAGGGAGCATGTTTAGAGCTTTTTCATAGGACTTTACAGCAGACTTGTAGTTGCCTTCGGCGTAGAGCTTGCGACCTCTGAGTAAAACCGCATCGCTCTCTTGCACACCGGCAGCACGACGCGCCATTTCTTTCTGAACAAGGCTCCGTGATCCAGTTGAGTTTGCTAGTGATTCATCCTCTTCATTGAGCTCCACCTCAGAAAGCATTTGCTGTCGAGCTGCTTCGAGTCGCTTATTCTTGGCTAGCGGGGCATCCGTAGAACCTTTTTGCTTTGAATCGAAATCCACGGTTGGAGGCACAGCAATCTCCCACGCCCTATCTACTTCCATCAGCAACTCGGCGCGTGTTTGGTCGTAGGCGGCGCGGTAGTAGTCAGACTTGGAATTAGGAATTTTTTCCAAACCACGACGAGCCGCTTTGTTATAGCGGTCTTTTCTTAAGACCTCTTTGAATTCCTCTTGAGCTTCGTCGTATTTTCCGAGGTTTATATAGCCCTCACCTCGGTAGAGGTTCTTCCTGACTGCTTCTGACTTTGATTTTTTAAACTCTGACCCATCACTGGGAGCATCTTTCAAACTCTGAATCCTCACTGCGTCAGTGTCAGATGTACTACCGAGAGACAGCAATATCGGCCTATTTAACTTTGGGCTTTCAAGCCTCTCTGAAGCTTTCAAGGCGTCAAAGGTTAGTTCGTCGACCGCAGCTTCTTGGCATAGACAGATCCTTCTATCACAATCTGGCGACTTTCTTGATCTGCACTTTTCAAGCCGCTGTCACCTGCGATGGCATAATCGCCTGAGCGCTTGCCGACAGAGATAATATTAGCCACATTCGGAGAGGTATCTCCATGAGTGGTTCCAAATCCTCCGCCACCAGAACCATCACCGTCGCCCCAGCCACCTCCGAAATCGTCTCCATTGCCAAAATCTAGAGAAGGTTCTGCCACTGCAAAATCTGGGACTGGGACCGCTGTTGAGCTACTGAACCGAGAACCAACGGCCTTCGCCATGCTTGAGCTAGGAGCCGACGGCTTGCGCTCTATTCCTTGAGCCATTTCTGGCCTATCAACAGATTTTTCATCAGCGAAGAATCCATTACTTGCCTCAGCCTTCTTACTAGGCATCTTGGCCTTTTTCCCTACTACGCGTCTCCTCTCCTCCGTGACGACGGGGCCACTCTCCTCAGCAAACGCATCATACTCCGTAGGGTTGATGAAACCTTTTTTATCCTCTAACTTGTCGATCAGTGTCGCTGGATTTTTTGGAAAAACCGCGCCATCAGAAGCAAATGGGTCATCTTTGTATTTTATTTTAGGGAGAACCCTTTTTACCATCTCTATCTCGCCTTCTAATTCACTCTGCTCATCGGATTTATAAGCAGCACTGTACGTAATGATCTCGAGTGGAGATTTAACATTCTTCATCATTCTCACAGGGAACATCACAGCCATGATGAACAAAGTAATCAGTAAGCAGGCGGCGATGCTCATGATGCTGCGCCATTGGTAACGGCTTGTGTTAGATTCCTTCTGGGCTGCTGCAGGAACCACGAGCTCCGTCGGCTGGCCGAGCTTTCCGAGCACGCTATTGCGGCGCTCGGTAGAGAGTTTCCAGCCGGCGTCATCATCTTTCTGTACCGCCGAGTGAATACCACCATGGAGTTCACTCATCTCTAGGTAAAATTGTTTCAAGCCCGAGTCCTCGGCGATCATCCGCTCGAGCTCGGCTTTTTCGAAGTCACTGGCTTCGCCTAACACCATGGCCACAATGCGCACTTCTACCTCTGGGTCGCGCCACACACCTATTGTTTCATCTTTCATGGTCGTTGTTTCCTTTCTAAAATTATTCTGCGCTATCTACTCCCACACGCTTGAGCCCGTCGCCGAGCGATTTGAGCAGGTGGTGGAGCCGGTAGCCGACATTCCCTACGCCGATGCCCAGCTTCTCGGCGATGTTTGCGTAGGATTGATCTTCTTCATACTTCAGCCGGATCAATTCACGATCCGGCTCCGACATTTCGGCCATCAAGGCCCGCAACTGAGCGGCCACTTCTAACCGGCGGGTTTGTTGGTCTGGTAGAACTTGCGATTCCTGATGGGGTTCCTCCTCGCTCAGCGACTCGCGTTTGTGTTTACGCAGGTGGTTGAGTGCTAGATTCCGCACCGCTCGGTAGAGCCACGCTTTCGGTTGTTCGACATCGTTCCAATGTTGGTGGGCCCGCATGAAGGCCTCTTGCACCAGCTCCTCGGCGACCTCGCGTCGGCGTACAAAAGAATACGCATAGCGGAGTAGCGGCGACTCTTCATCGCGAAAGCAGCCTTCTATAGACTCTTTCGGGGCGCAGGCTTCGGCTTGTTCGGGAGTTCCCATCAACTAACTGTATTGGCACGGGGGTCATTGTTTTGTGACATCGCGTTCTATTAAGTACGACACACCAACGAGGATATCCTTAGAACATTTTTGTTCTTTTTTCAGCAATAGAATATTTCGCCACCAAAAATGGTAGACACCTTAACCAAACCACTCTTTGCTTTATCCATTCCCACCATGCGCAAAGAACTCACAGCCTACCACGAAGCCGGCCACGCCGTCATGGCTCTGCTGATGGGGCGTTCAGTGCAGAAGGTTAGCATCATTCCCTCGCAGAATAGGCTCGGGGCTGTGACGATCCAGAAAGGGCGCAGCAAGCAGGTGCAAGACAAGCTCGAGGCTGAGATGCTGATCCTGCTCGCGGGCATGGCGGCGGAGGGCCGGATCTCTGGTCAATACAACCTGCAAGGGGCAGCGCAAGACCTACGGATGACCGAAAAGCTCGCGATGTCGCGCGCTGGCAATGCTAGACAGGCGACTAAGTTGATTCACAAAATGCTCGATAAAACCCAGCACCTGCTTTCCAGCAAAGGCACATGGGCGGCAGTCAAAGCGATTGCCAAAGAGTTACTAGAACACGAATCCATCAGCGGCCGCGCCGCCAAGCATCACCTAGAATTAGCGCAGTCTAAGTCTTAGTGCTGACCTCACACAGTTTTAAGCGCTCGGCTTGAGTGCTTTTTCGAGGTCCTCTTTCGACCACTCAGGAAGCTTGGGCGAGTCTTCTTCACGTTCAGGTGCAGATCTGACAAAGCTGGTGAAACTATCCTTCATGGTGACGTAGACAAACATCGTAAGCAGGAGCGCGACGAAGGTTGATTGGACTACTTCGAGCACCTTGGTGTTGAGTGGCTTTTTGCGGATCCATTCCATTGTCGCCATGGTGATGTGACCACCATCAAGCACTGGGAAAGGTAGCAAATTGAAGATCGCTAAGTTTACATTGAACAGCACCCAAAAGTAGAGCATGTGGCGGAATGGGTACTCACCATGAAAGATGTGGTATTTTACTTTACCAATGCCTACTGGACCTGAGAGATGCTGTACGCCGATGCTAGAGTCGCTCGAGGTCAAAGCCCCAATCGTCACCGCCATCATCCGGCTGGTCGCTGTGATTTGCTCCCATGGGCCAGGGTAAATCAATTCAGTCTTCTTCATTGATCCCTTGAAGCCCATGCCAATCATTGGTAATGCGTCTTTTTCAGGATCAAGTTTATAGTCATTGGACGGCAGCAAAGCCATCGTTTGAAGAGTGAGTTCTTTGCCGTCTCTTAGCACTGATACATTGAGGAGCTTGTTTGGGTTCTCCTGCAGGATGCTGGAAAACTGACTGCTACTCCAAATCTTCTGACCTTCAATACTGAGCACCTTATCTTCGACCTCAAAGCCGCTGAACTCCGCTGGCCCGCCTTTAAATAGACTTCCTACGATGACATCTGAAATGGGCCCAATACCGATCTGACGCACACCATCACGCTTGGTGAAGTTGCTCGCCTGTTCCACATAATATCCAGTCACAATCTCCATCTCGCCGACTCCTGGTCGTTCGATCGTGAGAGTAATTTGTTCTCCGGTACTAAAAACGATTCGCTCAGCAATCGAGTCAAGGCTCCCGCCGAAGCCTTTCACTTCCTCGCCATTGATCTTGATAATTTTATCACCCTCTTTGAGACCGGCCTTGGCAGCAGGCATCTCTGCTGCGACGTAGCCGACTGTCTGGGTTTCTAGCATGTCCTTTGGCTTGCCCACTTGCCAGATGACCACAGCAGCAGCGATAGCGAGTAAGAAGCTGAACAGTGGCCCGGCAAAGGCGACGATGATTTTATCCAATGGTGAGATCGGTGGCAGCGGATTCTTTCGGTCGCTGTTGCCACCTTCGATCGACTCCATCGGTGCCATTTGTGGTAGAGCAACGAATCCACCAGCGGGGATTGACCCCAATCCGTATTGAACGCCATTGATGGTTTTTTTCCAGATTGGCTTACCGAACCAGATCTGGAAACGCTCGACTTCAAGCCCACGCCAGCGTGCGGCCATGAAGTGCCCGAGTTCGTGGACGAAGATGATAACATTGAAGCTGAAAACAACAGCGAGAATGATTCCGATGTTCTTAAGGATTGTCAGAAAGGTTTCCATAAATATTGATGGAGAATCTACGCCTAAAAGTGCCAATGACAAGAGGATACCTCAATTTCCTTCATCGACCTATTGACTCACCAGATATTTAAGCCATCATGTAAGTATGGCATTCCGTATTGATAAGGCGATAGTGAAGGGCTGGATTGACAATACCACACCCGGTATTACTCGAGGCGGCCTTGAAATCAAGGGGATGGAGCGACCTGTGAAGATCCTGCTCCGAGGAAATTGTTGGCGAGATTTGGCCGGCACGCGGATCGATTTCACCAATCCGCACCCAGAACTACAAGAGGAACTCATCGATCAACTTCACAACCTCCAACGCGGAGTGATCGGTGATATGACAGCTTCCAAAAAAATCAAAATTCCACTCATCACCCCAGAAGAAATTGAGGAATTTGGTCTCGAAGAAAAAGACATCTCATTCGGCTGGAAAAATGCCCTCAGTCTCGAGTGGTTCAGCTTAGTCAATGGTCGAGTCATGCTCGAAACCACTGGATACGACGTGCGTATTTCGACCCACCAATGGGAGCTCGATCAGGCCGGTGAAAAAAAGCAGCGGCGCGACAATGCCATGGCCATGGAGCACTTTATGGAACTCATGCTCACCGCCTCGGAAGCCCAGTCAGAGGTCAAAGAAATCGAAGGCGAAGTCGACGAATTTGAATGGGAAAAGCGCCTCAGAGTGCGCGACACCCTTGAAGAGGCAGCCTGGTTCCTCGGTGAAGGGCCTCGCCCAGAAATTGATGCGGACGACTATGAGATCGAAGAGGTCAGTCTCAATGGACGTGAACCCGTCGTCCAACATGCCATTCTAGTTCAGTCCCAAGCGCTCGATCTACTAGGCGACGCTATGCTTGATCAAGGCCCAAGGAGCGAACTAGCACTCTCGACCGCCTATATTTTCGATACCCTCGATGAAACCTGGCCCGAGAAACCACTAGAACTTGAAGATGGCTACATCGTCGCGGTACTCAAACGCGCGCTCGAGGCGTGTAATAGCGCCGTCGCAGCCTGTAACACCTTGACCATGGAAGACGATAAATTCGAAGACCTCCGCGTCCACGTGTTCCACCTCAGGAACCTCATCATCGACAAATCTCATGAACTGCGCGGCCCAGAAGACGAGTAAACCAAAGTAGGTGGTTTTTGACCGTAAATTAGACAGATTACTTTACTCGTCTGATTCCGGAGCAAAGAATCAGAACTACTCCAATGGCTAGTGCAAAAAAGCCAACGCATGGACTGCGTTGGCTTTAGAATTTTTAAGCCCGCAGCTTACTTGCTGAGGTGCTCACAAAGCTGCAGGATATCTTTATTGAGTTCCACCTTGGTGCTATTCACTGTCTCAATATCCACAGAGCCCATGGTTCCATCCTTGTAGATCATGATCTTGTTGGTGTTACCTGCTATGAGTGAGTCCACAGCACTCACGGCAAACTTGTAAGCCATGATACGGTCACGCACTGTTGGCGAACCACCACGCTGGACGTGTCCGAGGACGGTAAGTCGAGCGTCCATGTTGAGGTTCACTTTGATCCAACGTGTCAGGTACTCAGCCATGTTGGTGCCTTCAGCTACGATAGCTAAGATGTAGCCACGGCCATCTTTCACATCCTTGCGGAGGCGCTCGCCCATGGCGTCGAGGTCGTACTCTAGCTCTGGAACGATACAGATCTCGGCTCCGCTAGAAAGCGCACTGACCATAGCGAGATAACCACAATGGCGACCCATGGTTTCGATCACGAACGCTCGGCTAAAGGAAGTAGCCGTGTCACGGATAGAGTCGATACTATCGCGGATCATGTTCAGGGCTGTATCGACACCGAGACAATAATCAGTGCCCGGAATGTCGTTGTCGATGGTTGCTGGGATACCTGCAAATGGCACGCCGAAGTCAGCATAAAATTGGTTGAGAGCGGCAAATGAGCCGTCGCCACCGATGACGATCAGCTTGTTGATGCCGTGTTTTTGGAGGTTTTCATACGCTGTCTTACGGTGCTCGTATTCAAAAAATCGCTTGGATCGTGAAGAACGTAGTACTGTGCCTCCACGGTGGAGGATGCCCGAGACATCCTCTCGCTTTGCTTGTGCAATATCTCCATCGATCATACCACGAAGGCCGTTGCGAATAAGAAATGGCGTGAGGCCTTTTTTACGTGCGTAATCCACGGCACTTTTTACTGCAGGGTTCATTCCGGCGGCATCTCCGCCGGATGTCATAATTGCGATACCTTCCATGTGTCTAAAAAAATTGTTTGTGGTGAATTCTGAGACGCTTACACGGCCCGCGGGGATACCTATAGCGGTTTATCGATAATTGCAAGCAGTCCAACTATCGAAATCTCTTCTACTACAGCTTGATTAATTTAGTCCAATCATCCCAATCAATTGTTAGGGTGAGAAGCTAAGCCTGAGTTACTTGCCGTAGCGATAATGGCCTACTATATCGTGGTCTAATAATGTATTTTCCCATTTGGTGCCGTCCCCTTGCTTATGCACGACCCAGCGCTCATCACGTCGAGATCCAGGTCCGGGCACAACCACCGCGATGTGGGTCTCACCATCAGGTAAACGCCAAGCCACAATGTCACCAAAGCTATAATCTGAAGGCACTCGAGATGCTGGAATCTCCAGCCCATTGCGTACTAGAAAGCGCTGTAGGTTAGGAACCCTACGGTGATCAATGTTTGTATCTGGTTGTTTCTGCCCCCAGAGCTGCGGGTAGAGTCGGAAGTTATCGCGTATATCTTCGTGCACTTGCTGCTGCAGGTCGATACCTACTGCTCGGTAGCTGCGGACTAGCACATCAGCCCCACTCCTTTGCCCTCGGGCACATCGCCCATTGGGTAGGCAATCGAATAATACGAGCCATCGTAAACACTCGGAGTTTGTGTTCGCTTCAATGCTGCTCCAGCCAAGCGTTCACCAAAATTCTCGCTCTCAATCAAATAATCAATCGCCAAGCTCGCCTTATCAACTGTTGCGACATCTTGCTGGGTCTTCACGTAGTCCGCAAAGGTCGGCCAAGCGAAGTAAGACACAAATAGCCCAGACATAAGTAGAATAACCCAACCGCCTAGTACCGGTTTGCGTTTCTTTTTTTGGGGGATCGGGCCAATGTATTCGATCGCGGTCATTGAATGACTTTTGTAGGTCGTTGAACCTGTTTAACTACCCTCTCGGGAGAGGTAATCTACTTATAGTCATACGTGACTAAGTTTCAATCTTTTTCATCTAACTTAATTTATTTTTTAAATATGCTCAATGCTTCAATCTTCCACTTTGCTAAGGTCCATAGAATAAACTATTTTATTATCGGCCACTGAAAAATACTTCAATCGCTTCATGCTATCCATCAGCAAGCTGGCTAGTTCAGCATCAATCGCTAAGCTACTTTCCAACCAATGTAAAAGTGAGCTTTCTTTCGTTGGCCAATTTTTTTCTGGAGATTTCTTGAAAGCCTTCAAAGCAGAAATCCGAGCCTCCATCAAATTTTGGGCATTTCCTTTGATTTGGATCTCTCCTCCTTCATTGGTTTTCTCCGTTACTTTTTTATCTACCTCTTTTGACGTCGCTTTCTTCACCGCTTTTTTAGATGCCTTCTTTGTTGTCGTTTTTTTCGTTGCCGCTTTGACGGCCTTCTTCACAGATTTTTTAGCCGCTTTCTTAGCCTGTTGGGCAGCCTGCTTCACCTTCTTACACTTTCGCCCGAGTGTTTTCATGTGGCCTATGATTCCATCAAACCCCGTGTCATTGGAAAAAACCACGAATTCTACATTTTCGTCCACAAGCTCGTGATACCTCCCTAGATACAAGGCTAGGTGGAAATCGAGATTGTCTTTAGCGCTCTTATCGATTCGGACGATTTCTATTTTGGGCACCTTACCTACAGCAATACTCGCTAGATCGATATTGACCTTCTTATCTTTCGGTCCACAAAACAAAATCACCCATTCGTAATCGCTCAATTTTAGAGCATCCAATGAGTTCACATTTTCATAATCAACAAATACCCATTTCATATGTCAGTTACTCTACATTTCCCGTTAGAACTCTACCATTATAAAATCCCTCAGATTTTAACCTTCCCCAGCCACAGTGGTGGACTCTAACGTGTACTTTCTATGAAGATACTTTCCTTTGGAGCCTCTACCAGCTCATCGTCGATCAACCGCCAACTCGCTAAATACGCAGCGGGTAAAGTAACTGGAGCCGAGATCACCGACCTCGATTTACGAAACTTGAGCTTACCGATCTATTCTTCTGATGAAGAAGAAGCCAACGGGATTCCAGCGGGTGCTCAACGCTTTCTCGATACGATACGCGCGCACGATGCGATCGTCGTTTCACTCGCCGAGCACAATGGCTCGTACAGTGCTGCTTTTAAAAACCTCTACGACTGGACCTCGCGACTTGAGCAAAAGCTCTGGTCCGACAAGCCGATGTTACTACTTTCCACCTCCCCAGGTCCACGTGGAGGAGCCACAGTGATGGAAGCTGCCAAAGCCACATTCCCTCGCATGGGGGCGGAGCTCAAAGCCAGTCTTTCGGTCCCCTCATTCTATGATAACTTCTCTAACGGAGAAATCACTAATGAAGCTTTGGCTTGTGAACTACAATCTGCTATCGACTCACTCTAAGATGAAATTACTACCACTTCTCAGCGTTTGCGCACTTGGCGCAGCCACACTCACTCTCAGCACAAGCTGTCGCGGCACAGTAGGAATAGGCTCAAGCTCAAATGCCTTTGCCTCCACTGAGATTCACAACTCATCACGCAGCAGCGTTGACTCAGCCATTCGTTCTGTTTTCCGCGAAGATGGTTTCTCGCTCGTTTCACAAAGCGGCAACACCTACCAATTCCAGAAATGGGGAGGACGCTCCACTGAAATTGTCTACGGCACATGGTTCACCGAAGGTGTCGCCGTCGAGCCTGAAGTCGAACTCGTCGTCCTCGGCAATGGCAACTACGCGGTGCTTTGCGATGTTTATATGCGCGAACATGGCTCCTCACTCATGAAGGCCAATCACCGTCTAGTCGCCAGCGGAAAGCTCGCCTACAACGGCATGATGAAAAAGGTGAAAAAGCGCGCTGAAGGAAAATAATCTAGAGCAAGAAAGAATGCCGAGCTTTAGCTCGGCATTCAAATTTTATGCTAATCCCGCACGTTCAAGCAATGGTGTGAGCTCTGGGTCGCGGCCCATGAAGGCGCGATAGGATTCATCCACCGGACGCGAGTTGCCACGTGCCAGAACTTCCGTGCGGAAGCTCATCCCTGTCTCAGTATTCAGGATGCCTTCTTCTTGGAAGCGAGTGAATGCATCGGCATCTAACACCTCTGCCCATTTATAGGAATAATAGCCCGAAGCGTATGCTACTGGACCTGAGAACAAATGCGAGAATCGGCGAGCCATAGTTGGCGATTCTGTCGCCATTGGCGCTCTGTAGTCAGCCAATATCTGAGCATCCACTGCATCGAGGTCTCCGCCTTTATACTGGCCAAAATTTTGATGTAACTCTAGATCGAGCTTTCCTAGTGCAAGCTGGCGCATGAAAACTGAAGCATTCATGTAGTTTCTAGCTGCCAACATCTTCTGGAATAGTTCCTCAGGAATCGTCTCACCGGTCTCATAGTGCCTCGCAAACATATCGAGCGACTCGCGATCCCAACAGTAATTTTCCATGATCTGCGAAGGAAGCTCTACGAAGTCCCAAGGGACATTCGTGCCTGAAAGCGACTTCACCTCCACATCACCTAACAAATGATGCAGCAAGTGACCAAATTCGTGGAAGATGGTCTCAACTTCTCGGTGATCTACCAAAGCAGGCTTATCGCCCACAGGCTTGGTCATATTTCCGATCATCAATCCTAGATGAGGCTCACGTGCTCCACCATCAGCAGCGGGTCCACCAGTTTTGAGCGAGTTCATCCACGCGCCACCACGCTTAGTCGGGCGGGGATGCCAGTCGGCGTAGAACGAGCCGAGCAACTCACCAGTCGCAGTGTCCTTAATATCGTAAAATTTACATTCTTCATGCCAGACCTGAATCTTGCCCTCTTCATCTTTACCAAAGACTGCTTCTCTCTCAGCGATCTCGATACCGAAAAGTTTAGAGGTGATGGTGAACATTCCTTCCATCACGCTATCCACCGGGAAATAGGGACGCAGTGCTTCGTCGTCGAATGCGTATTGCTCTTTACGGCGTTTTTCAGCCAGGTAGCCAGTCTCCCATGGTTCCAGTGGTGCTGAAGCTCCACCCGTTTTCCCCGCTTTAAAGTCTTGAAGCTCCTGAGTTTCCTTAAGAAATTTTTGTTGGATTTTACCGTGGAGGTCTTCAGTGAAGTCGAGCGCAGCCTTGCCAGTCTTGGCCATACGGCGCTGGAGGATGAGATCTGGGAAGGATTTATGTCCCAAGATTTCAGCTTTTCGCTGGCGAAGCTCAAGAATTTCCCAAATCAAGTCGGTGTTATCGTACTCGCCATCACGGCCAACTGTGCAGTTCGCCTGCCAAATTTCTTTGCGCAAGGAATCATCCTCACCGTGTTGCATCACAGGTCCCATTGATGGGTGCTGTAATGTGAAGCGCCACTTCGGCTCGTCTTCAGAACCATGGCTATTTTCCAGCGCATCTAAGCGAGCCGATTCCTTTGCCATCTCAGGTAACCCAGCGAGGCGCGCTTCATCATGAATCACGATCTCCCACGCGTTAGTAGAATCCAATACATTCTCGGAGAATTTCTTTGTCTTTTGTGAAAGCTCAGCATCAATCTCTGCAACTTCAGTCTTCTGACTCTGGTCGAGGTCTGCTCCAGATTGGATAAAGTCTGCACACGTCTCCTCGATGAAGCGCTGCTTCACGGAACTCAGAGCTTCCGCGGCGGCACTCTCAGAAAATGCCTTCAGCGATGCCCAGATCTTAGCATCTAAAGCAATCTGTGAATAGAACGCCGAAACCTGAGAAAGCATCGCATTCATCGCAACCCGTTGCTCAGGGTTATCATCGACACTATCTAGGTGGCTCAACCTCCCCCAACCGCGCTCCAGCTCTTCGGCCGCTTTTTCCAAAGCGCCGAAAGTAGTAGCGTAACTCACTTTTCCCGCAGGAAGATTGCGGATAGCGTCTAGCCTTTGCTCAGCGAGCTCAAGTGCTTGTTTGATGTCGGCCTCGATGTGCTCTGGGGTCAAAGTTGACCAGCGAATATGGTAGTCGTCAGATAGAAATGGGTGCTGCATAAAATCTCGTTTTTTGATATATTCCACTAAAGCTGCTTTATCCCATTTGTCACCTAGGAAGATGACAAAAATAAGGATTCCCCATTCCCCTCATAAACCATGCCGCCATTGAGATTCCTTTTACTTATTTCACATGGATAAACGTGACAGAGACTGCCAGTGGTTCTTCCTTTTATTCTCGTGAAAATTTTCTACCCGTATATCTATCACTCCGCTGAAAAAAAATCTGACTTTCAAACGACTCTTTATTTGAATCCTCCGCACGTATTTGTTACGTATCACAGCAGACCATGAGTAAGCCACACCCTAACAACAAGCCCCCGGAATCTAACAAAAGTAAAACCCGCATTCTTGTTGTTACACCGGAAATTACTTACCTACCGGACGGCATGGGAAATTTAGCCCAGCGTATGCACGCCAAAGCTGGTGGCATGGCTGACGTTTCAGCGTCGCTAGTGAAAGCACTCTACGATCAAGGGGCAGACGTCCACGTTGCCATCCCTAACTACCGTAAGATGTTTCACATGGACATGAAGGAAATCTTTGACGGCGAAGTGGAGCGTTGCGTTTCAAAAGTGATTCCAGAAAAGCGCATTCATCTAGCAGAAGACCGCATTTTCTACCGCCGTAGTACCGTGTACGACGCCATGGAGAATCAGAACACAGCGCTCGCCTTCCAGCGCGAAGTCATCAACAATATCATCCCGCGCGTACAGCCAGACCTCATTCACTGTAACGATTGGATGACAGGCCTCATCCCAGCAGCGGCCAAGCGTCTAGGAATCCCGTGCCTCTTCACCTGCCATAACATCCACTCCGAGCGTCTCACCATGGCGCATATTGAAGATAAAGGGATAGATGCTGCAGATTTCTGGCACAATCTCTACTTCACTGACAACCCTGAAAGCTACGATGAAGCGCGAGAGAGCAAGCCTGTCGACCTACTCGCCACTGGAATTTTCGCCTCAGATCACGTCAACTCAGTCAGTCCTACCTTCCTCTATGAAGTCGTAGAAGGTCGCCACGATTTCGTCCCAGATGCCATTCGTAAGGAGCTGGCGAACAAACTCTATGCAGGTCGCGCCAGCGGGATTCTCAACGCGCCAGACGAGGCACTAAATCCAAACTCAGATTCCGAGCTCGACCACCACTATAACTCGAAAAATTTTGTCAAGGGAAAGGCGCTCAATAAAGCGCAACTCCAAGAAAAAACTGGGCTAAATATCGACCCTGATGCACCTATTCTCTTCTGGCCATCCCGACTCGACCCCATGCAAAAAGGCTGCCAACTCCTTGCGGACATCATGTATCAAACGGTCTCAGACTATTCCCATATTGGTCTACAAATTGTCATTGTCGCCAGTGGATCATTTTCCCAACATTTTCATGATATCATCGCCCTCCACAACCTAGGCGGAAAGGTCGTCATGTGTGACTTCGATGAATCACTGTCTCGCCTAGCCTACGCTGGCTCTGACTTTATGCTCATGCCATCGCTCTTTGAGCCATGTGGACTTCCGCAAATGGTTGCCCCCAAATACGGCTGTATCCCCATTGTCCATGATACAGGCGGAATCCACGACACCATCCACCACCTCCACTACGACGGGAAACTAGGAAATGGCTTCCGCTTCGAACATTACAGCGCCAACGGACTGCGCTGGGCTATCGATGAAGCCATCCAGTTTTACCAATGGGAGCCAGCCAGGAAAAATAAGACCATCCGCCGGATCATGAAAGAGAGCGCAGAACTCTTTAACCACCAGGCCACTGCTGCAGCTTACATAGAACGTTATGAGCAAATCCTCGGTCGCGACGTCGTAGACACTCTATATAACGTCTAGCTCAAAGCCCACGTAGCGTGACCGTCTCGGTCGCAAAACTACCGTATACGCCAAATGGTGACATGATGGCTCTGTACTGCTAGATAGCCTCCTCATAAAGCAGAAGCGGGTCTACCGACTTCTTCTCCATGCAAACGCGGTCGACGAGCCGCTCCCAGACATCTTGTCCGCTGAGTATATCCACTTCGATCCGCAGGAAATACACCTCCACATCCATCTCAGCAGGTTTGGGGAAGCGCACCGCGTCTTTTTCAGTGGTCACTATGATATCGGCATCTCGGCGCACACAGCGGCGCATGAATCCGTCCACATCTTTTTGGGAAAAGGAATGATGATCGGCGAAAGTCCGGTGGAATAGCACGTTTGAACCATAGTCAGTGAGCTTTTCTTCAAAACTCTCCGGTACTGCAATACCACTGATCGCGGCCACAAACTTTCCCTCCAAAAACTCTAGCGGTAAAATCTCGCCAGTGAAAACATTCTCAATGTGCTGAGGGCCGTGAGTACACTCGATGATCTCAGCCACAGCATTGTGCTTTCTTATTTTTTCTATCAGCTCTGTATTCCCCGCTTTGTAGCACTTTGTGATGAAAATGTAATCCGCCCGGCACAGATTCTTCGGCGGCTCACGCAATGTCCCGCGCGGTAAAATCGAGCCCGTCCCAAAGGGGGAATTGAAATCAACCAACACAATATCTAATGAATGGGCAATTTTTAAAAATTGCATTCCATCATCTAACAAAAGTAAATCTGAGCCTAATTCTTCAATCGCAAACTTCCCACCTTTGACTCGGTTCTTGTCCACAACCACCGCCACTCCATCCAGATTTTTAGCCAGCATGTAGGGCTCGTCACCAGCGTGATGGACATCGAGAAGGAGGCCATTTCCAGCACTCACCAGCTTAGGCATCTCATCTTCCTCTACTAGTTCACCAGTAGACTTCCGACGCCATTCCTGTGGTTCATCTAACTTTTTAGATTTATAACCACGCGAGAGGATCGCCACTTTGCGTCCACGGTCACGTAAGGTTTTAGAGAACAGCTCGACCACTGGAGTCTTACCCGTACCACCCACCGTGATATTACCAATACTAATCACCATGGTTCCCAGATACGCTTGATCCTTCCAGCCCTTGCGGAAAAGCCTCAAGCGTTGCAGCACGGCGGCGCGATAGAGCCAAGAAAATCCACGCAGGACGCAGCGCATCAATGCCGCACGAAATCCCTTCACGCGTCCAAAAATGACGTCCTCACCCCACTGTTCCAGATCTTCTAAATTCTCACTCATCGGCCAACATCGCCACCTTCAACTATACCCACAGCTACAACAAGTCTCATTTCATCAATCCCCAACATCCATCGCTCAAATAAATAATCAAATCACACATCTCACTCTACATAAATCACTTCGTTACAAAATATTCACACATTTCTGACATTTACCCATTGATTCCACAGGAGTAATTGGTGTATTATTTTAGATAAGTGTAATTCTTATATGTCTATGAAAATGAATCCTGTGCACGAAAAATGCGTCTTGGTACTCAATCGCCAATGGCAAGCAATCTCCATTGTCTCGCCAGCGGACGCTTTCTCACACATGTCCACCGACAATGCCGATGGTCTCGACATCGAGGGCGGTGATACAATGAACCCCACCCGTTTGAGCGACTGGATGAAGCTTCCCGTGAGAGCGCAGGACAGAACCATTGGCACCGCCCACGGTGCCATTCGTGTTCCCACAGTGATCGTTCTCAAGGATTTTGCCAAAGTTCCCATTTTTATTCCTAAATTTTCACTCAAGAATGTTTGGGTGCGCGACCGCGGCCAATGCCAGTACTCAGGACGTATGCTCAAAGCCAACGAAGCTAGTATCGATCACATCATCCCTCAGTCCAGAGGTGGAGCAACCACTTGGGAAAACTGCGTCCTAGCAGAACGTCTCCTCAACTCTAACAAAGGTGCGCGAACACCCGCCGAAGCGGGCCTCAAGCTGATCAAACGTCCCGCCGCGCCCAAACCTGTCCCGATCACACTCACCCTCAAAAACCTCCTCGCCATCGCCGACTGGGATCATTTCCTCATCTCGTCTGCAGCCTAATCATCCATGGTTCCCAGATTCGTAGCCAAAGGAGTGGTAGAACAGCTTCCTCGTACTTATTTGTCGAAATTCCCGCGTATTTAGCGGTTCAATATAGGCATAGCATTGATCAAACTTGGCGCTTGAAAAGTTGGTAGGGCAGCACGACACTGCGCCCATGAAATTCAGCGCTCTACTACTCGCATCTGCAGCAGCTCTCACACTCAATTCCTGTAACACTTTCGTCGGTGTTGGCCGCGACTTCAAGAGCCTCGGCAGTGGCGTAGAGAATACAGCCTATGGCAAGACCTGGAAGGGCGAGCCACGTACCCAGAATTCCAAGCCACAGCAACAACCAGCACAGGTGCCACAAACCACCGTAACTCAATAGTCGGTTCCTAACTCACGTCACACTTTTTTCTATCACTTTCCCACCATGAGAATTCTCACAGGACTCCAGCCGAGCGGCAAACTCCACATCGGCAACTACTTCGGCGCGGTGCAGCCAGCCGTCGAGCTACAGGACCAGGGCGACGCCTTCTACTTTCTCGCGGACTACCACGCGATGACCTCGATGACTGATGCCGTGACTCTCCGAGCAAACGTCCAAGACCTAGCCATTGATTTCCTCGCATGTGGGCTCGATCCAGAAAAGGCCACGATCTTCCGCCAGAGCGACATCCCTGAGGTCAACGAGCTCGCTTGGATTCTCTCTACCGTCTGCCCGATGGGCTTGCTGGAGCGCTGCACCTCTTACAAAGACAAAGTAGCTAAAGGCATTTCAGCCAACCACGCACTCTTCGCCTACCCCGCATTGATGGCAGCGGACATCTTGCTGTACGATGCAAACATCGTCCCAGTAGGCAAGGACCAGAAGCAACACGTGGAGGTCACCCGCGACCTAGCGCAGAAAATCAACGACAAGTTTGGCGAAGGCACCCTCACTGTCCCCGAGGTTCAAATCCGGGAAAACACCGCTGTCGTTCCTGGTATCGATGGCCAGAAAATGAGTAAAAGCTACGGCAACACCATCCCACTCTCTGGTGGTAAAAAAGCGATTCGCAAGACCATCATGCGCATCGTCACCGACTCCACTGCTGTGGAAGACCCTAAAGCAACAGAAGGGTCTAACATCATAGCTCTCTACAAACTTTTCGCCGATGAAGCTGCGCTCAACCAGATGATTGCCGAGCACGAAGCTGGCGGGTTTGGCTACGGCCACTTTAAACAAACTCTCTTCGATGCCTACTGGGAGCATTTCTCAGCAATCCGCGAAAAGCGTGAGGAGCTGGAAAACAACCTCGACTACGTCAATGGCGTGATCGCAAAAGGTGCCGAGCGTGCCCGCGCAGAATCCACCAAGGTTCTCGACCGCGTCCGCAAGGCCGTAGGTCTTCGCTAAACATCACTTTAAAGCATGGCTACCATCCGATTCCGAAGCTCCAACAAAGGCCGTGGAGCTCATGGTTCCAACAAGGGTGGTAAATTTTCTCTGATCATCTTTGGCCTCATTTGGACCGCTTTCAGTAGCATTTTTGTGGTCCTTGGGGTCAAATCCAGCCTCTCTGATGCTGAACGATCCTCGTGGCCGACAGCTCCCTGCGAGGTGGAGCACTTTAAAATCAATTCCAATAGTGGGTTAGACCCAGCTTTTCAGCCAGTCATCAAATACAGCTACCGCTGGGAGGGCTCTGAACACACTGGCACCAAAATATGGCAGGACAAAAAGGGCGAGGACGACTACCACGAACTCGCCGAGCTGATAGACCTCCAGCACCAAGGTGAGATCACCGAGTGCTACATCAATCCAGAAGACCCTTCAGAGGCGGTGATCTACCCCACCAGCGATTCCAGCTGAAGCGGCATCGGCTTTGCTATCTTTGGTGGTTTCTTCGTATTGATAGGGCTTGGCGTGTTGACCATGGGATTCAAATCTTTCCGAAAGAAGGACAAGGCGCTCTCTTCCAAGAAAAAAGAAAAAGTCGGTAACCTGATTATGATCCCCTTCTTCGGCATATTTGGTTTAGCTGGATTTGCTGTGCTGATCTTCTTTGTCATCCCTATGTGGACGAAGTACTTCGATGCGCAATCTTGGCAGTCTAAAACCGCCACAGTGGTCTGGAGTAAAGTGCGTACCCACGATGGCGATGATGGCGACACCTACAGCGCTGATATTTTCTATAAATACAATTACGGTGAGCGAGTCTATAAGTCCAACAACGTCGACCTGATGGGTGGTAGCTCAAGCGGTAGAGGCGGCAAGCAAGATAAAGTAAAGGCCCACCCACCAGGCAAACAGATCACCTGCTTTGTCAATCCAGACAACCCACACGATGCCTTGTTAGAACGTGAAATGGGCTGGTGGGCAGCCTTCTCACTGTTCCCCCTTCCCTTCATAGTAGTCGGAGTCGGCGGCCTCATTTGGGGACTCAAAAAGAAAAAGAAAGCACTCAGCGCGAGAGCCAAACTACGCAAGTCAAAATCACGCCCAGATACCTCGGCGTATCGCTCCAGTCATCGCAAGGAATTTAGCCCGCGCGGAAAGCGCATCGGCTGGATCTTCGGAGTACTCTTCATCGCAGCATTTTGGAATGGCATCGTCTCGGTGTTTCTTTGCCAGCTGATCCCAACATGGCAAAAAGGTGAGCCAGATTGGTTCCTCACCCTTTTTCTCACTCCCTTCGTGGCCGTTGGCATCGGAATGATTCTCCATGTCTTTTACCGCATCCTCGCGTGCTTCAATGCAGCTCCAATACTCACGCTAGCTCCTGCAGAGATCACACTGGGACAAGCCACACAGCTGAAGTGGAAAACCCTCAGCGGCGAACACAAACTCAGCCACTTCGCCATTTACCTAGTCGGCGAAGAAGAAGCCAGATACCGCCGTGGAACCGACACCGTCACCGACACATCCATCTTCTACGAGCAAGCATTGATCGATACCAAAGACCCGCGAAAGGTGAGACGTGGCGAGGCCGAAATCGTTTTACCTTCAGACACCATGCCAAGCTGGAAGAGCTCAAACAACGCGATCAAGTGGTCACTGCGCGTGCGCGGTGAAATCTCCTTCTGGCCCGACATTAAGGACAACTACGAAGTAACCGTCCTTCCAACAGATACTCAAAACTAAGCACATGACTGACTCCATCTCCATCCAGCTCGACCAAACGAGCTCCGAGTTCCAAACGGGGACCACCATTTCCGGTAAAGTCATTTGGTCGGCTGCTGCTACAACCAAAAAAATAGAGCTTCGCCTCTTCTGGTTCACCGAGGGCCGTGGCACCCAGGACATCGAGCTGATAGAAGAACGCAATTGGGATGCCCAAGCGCAAGGCGAGCAATCATTCGAGTTCACCCTACCGACCGAGCCCTAGAGCTTTTCTGGCCGACTCATCTCGCTCCAATGAGCACTGGAGGCCGTGACTCTGCACAAGGAAAACGCGACCACGAGAAAGGTATTCACCCTCAGCCCAAATGGCAAAGAGCTGGTACTCAGCTCGGTGGAGAACCCCCAGACAACTGATAAGAAAAAATGGGGAAAGAAACACTAAGTACCATCCAGTGTGGTTTTTAGACAAAATTAATAGAATTTCATCCATGGATTCACAGCTCGGATTTGCCAATCTAGACCTGGGTGTCTCAAGTCTCACCACGTGACACCACGTTATAGCCGAACACAACCGTCCAACGTCAGCAGCACCCTGCTTTTCTTTGATCACTTGAAGGTGTAGCCTAGTTCTTTGGCCTGTTTACGCACTGTCTCGATTACGACTTTATCGAGCGTCTGGGCACCATTTTCACTTTTCTCCTGGCTGATTTTTGCGATATACCTCTGCCTTTGTTGGCTCGTATTTTGGATCTTTAATTGAATCTCCGTACGTTTTTTCGCATTGTTAGCTACATAGGCTTGGAGCGCTTTATCGCTCAGCTTCTGCAGAGGTTTGGGAAGGTCTTTTTTCTCGACCGAGCCCCAGTCAAATTGCTTTTTTTTCGCCGCATCCACAAGGTCCCAGCTCTCATTAGAATAATTGTGAGACGATTTACAGATCGCACGTTGCACATTCGCTCCTGAACTCTTTTTCTGCAGCGCATTGTTGTCCTGCACCTCTTGGCGCACCTTATTCTTCACACCCGATTTCCCGTAAGGGACATAGGTTTTGTTGAGTTCGATATTTAGCTGGATGATCACTTTGTCCTGAGGTGCATCAATATGAGCGACCTGTGCATTATGATCTATCGTGAGCAGGCTTCCGCCAGCCACCACCGGCCCTATATTCCAACCTCTCTGGACTCCCACTTGTTGATTTCCACAGTGGATCGTATTGACAACGATGCCCTTTTTCTTCGCTGACTGGCAACTCTGAGTCACATTGATGGGCCCTTGGGTGAATGGCTCATTGCCTGCGATGAAGATGGCTTTATAAGTCCCCGCTGCTTCATCCCACTTCATGTCAGCGACTGCGCGCTCGATCACCGCGCCGCAATACTCGTCGCCCCCATTCGTCTTTAGCTTGAAAAGCGTCTCGCTGATCAAGTCTAGATCATTGCTAAATGGGACAATGCATTGCTGCCAATTACTCTCAGCATTGAGTGACTGCTTGCCATATTCATAGAGCGCCACCTCTAACCGAGGAGCCTTTCCATCCTTATTCGCGCTATTGAAGCTGTTGACGATACTCCAGAGCTCCGACTTCGCCTGCTCGATAAGCCCATCCATGCTCCCAGAAGTATCTAGTAAAATGGCTATCTGCACTTTCGGCTGAGCCGCCCGCTTCGCTGGTGCAATGATTTTTTAGTAGCAGGAATTGCATCCACCCCCTTTGATTGCAGTGATGTCACACTCAACAACCCCAGAGCACAGAGCATGAGAGTGGATTTTGTGACTTGAACAACGGAGATATTACTGGATTTTGATGGTTTCATGATGGTTTGATTTTGTATTTTTTAACACCATCATTCTCCCACACAGATTCAGCTTCGTGTGTAAATCCTCTGTAAATTCTCAGCCAAATCGCTGAAATTATACTACTTTTAAAGAATATCTATCAGCTGCTGAAAACTAGGTATTTTTAGTTTTCCAGATGGATCTACGACTTCAAAGACCGCACGTGAGGTTGTCCCACTCGCGACCAACATTAGCTAGATCGCGCCCCGGCTTGAGCAATTTCATCTCTCCATCGTCGCTGTTAGTTTAACGACACAACGACCAGCGGCAACTTTTCCAGAGCCTGAGCGTCAATTCCAAAGATAAACAATATTTCTAGGTTTCATTCGGAGCAGATTGAGTTAGTATCCGGAAAATCGCGCTCGAAACAGTTCAATAACTGAACCAAATCCATCTCAAGAAGCCAACTCCAATGAATAAAGTCATCACCATCGACGGCCATCCGGTCTCATTTTCACCGCGCTTACTGCTCGGTGTGCCACTTGCCCTAGTCGTACTCTACGGCATATTCACCTCATTCTACACCGTCAGCCCCGAATCAGTAGCCGTAGTCCAACGCTTTGGCAAATACACACACATCGAAGATCCCGGGCTTCGGTTCAAAATCCCCTTCGGCGTGGATAAGGCGACCATCGTTCCCATCGACCGCCAACTCAAACTCGAGTTTGGCTTTGGCAGACAAGGAGATGTTACCAATCCTCATCAAGTAGGCACAGAGCCCGATAAAGAGCGCGACATGGTCACCGGTGACCTCAACGCCGCTCAAGTCGAGTGGATCCTCCAATACAGCATCACCGACCCCTATCAATACCTCTTCCAACTTCGCAACCCAGGATCAACCCTGCGCGACCTAACGGAAAGCGTCGTCTGTGAAGTCATCGGCGACCGCACCGTGGATGAGGTTCTGACCATTGGCCGCACAGAAATTGGCGTCGAGTCTCTTTCTCGCTTATCAGAAATTGTGGCCACTCTCAACATGGGCATCACAGCAGAGCGCATCGAGTTGATCAACGTCAACCCTCCCGGCCCCGTCCAGAGATCGTTCGGCGAAGTCAACCGAGCCCAGCAAGAACGGGAACGGATGATCAACGAAGCCAATGGCGAATACAACCGAGTCATCCCGAAAGCCAAAGGCACCGCCCAACAACGCATTTCCGGTGCTGAAGGTTATGCCTTCCAACGTGTCAACGAAGCCGAGGGCGATGTCACCCGATTCCGCGACCTCCTCGCTCAATACGAAAAAGCCCCCGCTATCACCAAGCAACGACTTTACCTAGAAACCATGAGCGAAGTGCTACCGAAGCTAGGCAAAAAAGTCATCCTCGACGAAGACGCCAAACAGTTTCTTCCACTCATGAACCTCGGAAAATAATTTCTAGCCTCTATATCACCCATGAAATCCATACTCTCTATCGTCCTATTGGTGGTTGCCTCCATCATCATTAGCAACAGCGCCTACACCGTAAAACAAACCGAACAGGTCTTCATCACCCAGTTTGGTATGTTTGTCGGTGATGCCATCAACGCCGATCCTGAAAAAAACGAAGCCGGCCTCCACTGGAAGACTCCATTCATCCAAAAGGTCAACAGCATCGAAAAGCGTATCCTCGAATGGGATGGCCCAGCCACCGATATGCCGACTCGCGACAAACTTTACATCAACGTAGACACCTTCGCTCGCTGGCGCATCTCTGACCCCAAGACCTACTACGAGAAACTACGTGATGAACGCAGCGCATTGTCACGACTCGATGACATCATCGGCAGCGCCACAAGAGACTCCATTGCTGCCAATGACCTGATTGAAGTCGTCCGCAGTGAAAAAGACCGCAAGCCTGCAGTCGACGAGTCACTCATCGCAGCAAACTCCAACATCGGAATACTCCCAGCCATCAAACACGGACGCAAAGTCCTCACTGAGCAAATCCTCAGCGCCGCTCAACCCAAAGTCCAAGCATGGGGCATTGAACTCATCGACGTCCGATTCAAACGCATCAATTACAAATCCGACGTCATCGGCGAAATCTACAGCCGAATGGCCTCCGAACGGTTGCAAATCGCCGATCGCTTCCGCTCAGAAGGTGCGGGTGAAGCGGCTATAATCATCGGCCGCAAGGATCGCGACCTATTGCAGATCAAATCAGAGGCTTACCGCAAAGAACGCGAAATCCAGGGTAAAGCAGATGCTGAAGCGACTAGTATCTACGCAGATGCCTATAGCTCAAGCCCCGTGGCCGCTGACTTCTATCTGTTCATCAAAACACTCGAGACCTACCAGCGCACCCTCGGTAAAGACACCACCGCCATCTTCACCACCGACAGCGACCTCTTCAGCCTCTTCAAGAGCATTGATGGAAAGAAAAAGGGGGAACAGTAAGTTACCCTTCATCAGTTTCTCATCTTACATTGTTCGATACTCTTTATATAAACTTGTTAGAAACAATTGATAGCTAATGCCCTGCGCCCCAATGAACAATTTGTAATTCCGAAGAGTAGGTCAAAACGTAGGTGATCCTATGCGTGAAATTAGTGTGGATTGGTGGTAGAAGTCGCTTTACTCCAATTAGGAATTAGGAGTGTTTGGTTTTGCTTTCGTCTTTTTCGCGGTTAGACAACTTCCTCGTGCTGATTTTTCGAAACTCTCGCATCTTTTACGGTTGAGGAATTCACTGCAATCCTTCGGCAGCGACAAAACCCTTGAAACTCAGCCCTTCAGCGCTTACTCCATCAGCCATCAATCGTACTGCTCACCAGAGCAGCACATACCCATTCTCTATTAACTACTAACGGATCACCAACATCCATGACCGCCAACGAAATTCGCCAATCTTTCTTCGACTTCTTCAAGGAACGCCAGCACACCATCGTGCCCTCTGCTTCCTTGCTCCCTCAGTCCCCTGGCCTACTTTTCACCAACGCGGGAATGAACCAGTTTGTGCCATTCTTCCTCGGCACTGAGAAAGCTCCTTACAGCCCACCACGTGCAGCTGATACCCAAAAGTGCATCCGAGCTGGTGGCAAGCACAACGACCTCGATGATGTCGGCTACGACAGCTACCACCACACCATGTTCGAGATGCTCGGCAACTGGTCGTTTGGCGATTACTTCAAACCTGAAGCAATCCAGTGGGGTTGGGATCTGATCGTCGAGCGCTGGGGCTTCCCGGCCGAACGCCTTTACGCATCTGTTTACCGTCCAGACAAATCGCTCGGCGACCCGTCCGAATTCGACCAGGAAGCGTACGACCTATGGGCCAAGCTTTTCAAATCCAAAGGGCTCGATCCTGTGAAGCACGTTGTCGATGGCAACAAGGCGGACAATTTCTGGATGATGGGTGAGACTGGCCCCTGTGGTCCTTGCTCAGAGCTCCACGTCGATCTCACACCGAATGGCGACACTGGCGGCAAGCTAGTCAACATGGACTCCGACCTCTGTATCGAGATCTGGAACCTGGTTTTCATTCAATACAATGCAGAGGCTGACGGATCGTTCCGCGATCTTCCAGCCAAGCACGTCGACACTGGCTTGGGCTTCGAGCGCGTTTGCTCGATCTACCAAGGCACCAATGGCTTCAAGGACTTCTCAAAAAAGCCAACTAACTACGCGACCGACGTCTTCACTCCACTCTTCGCCAAGCTCGAAGAAATTTCAGGTAAAAAGTACCAGGACATCTACCCAGAGTCCGTCGAAGTCGACAAATCCACCCTCTCAGCTGAGATGAAAGAGGCTGTCGCCTTCCGCGTCATTGCCGACCACATCCGCACACTTTCCTTCTCGATCGCCGATGGCATCCTGCCGGGTAACACCGGCCGCAACTACGTGCTCCGCCGGATTCTCCGCCGCGCAGTCCGCTACGGTCGCACGCTCGGATTCACGGGTGACTCGCTCTTTCTCACCCAGCTAGTCGACACATTGGTCGACCAGATGAAGCACATCTTCCCAGAAATGGGAACCCGCCGCGAAGCAATCAAAGAGACACTCACCCGCGAAGAACAATCCTTCAACCGCACACTCGACCGCGGACTAGGTATGTTCGACAAAGAAGCTGAAAAAGGTCAGATCACTGGCGACTTCGCCTTCGACCTCTACGACACCTTCGGCTTCCCGATCGACCTCACTGAGCTGCTCTGCCAAGAACGGAAACTGGAGCTCGATAAGAAAGGCTTTGAAAAGCGCATGGACGAAGCGCGGACACTTTCCCAAGCAGCACAAAAGAAGACTATCGTTCGCGCACTCGACATTTCCTCCGATGTGGAGACCGAGTTCACCGGCTTTGACGAAGACTCTAGCGAAGCAAAGATTCTAGAAATTCATGAGAGTGGAGACTCATTGTTAGTCATCACCGATCGTTCACCATTCTACGTGGAAATGGGTGGCCAGCTCGGTGACCTCGGAATTCTAACATTCTATAAGGATGGTGAGTTCGGTGAAGCAATCGAAGTTTCCTCGGTCCAGAAAATCGGCCAAGCAGTCGCTCACGAAGTTTCAAAATCAGCAACTCTTGCTGTAGGCGACACTGTCGCTCTAACCATCGACGTCAAACGCCGTCGTAGAATAGAGTCGCACCACACTGCGACTCACCTACTCCACTGGGCGCTGCACGAAGTCGTTTCTACTGATGCTACCCAACAAGGTTCCTTAGTCACCACTGACCGCCTCCGCTTCGACTTCACATCCGGCGCTCTCACAGCCCAGCAGATCGCTGACATCGAGATCAAGGTGAACGAGAAGATCGAATCTGGCGATGGCGTCTTCTACAACGAAGTCCCACATGCCGACGTCAAGAACCGCAAGGACATCATGCAGTTCTTCGGCGACAAGTACGGCGAGATGGTACGCGTGGTTCAGATCGGCGGCAACGAGCTAGGGCTCGACGGCTACGCCATGGAACTCTGCGGAGGAACCCACATCGATACTACTTCCGACATCGGCATCTTTAAGATCAAATCCGAAGGAGCCATCGCATCTGGCGTACGCCGAATCGAAGCCGCTTGCGGAGTCGCTGCCTACGACTGGGCTCGCGGAGTCGCGGAGAAAAATGCGAAGGAAGAAGATGAACTCAGAGCAAGACTCGAGACCATCAATGCTGGCTTCAAAGCTGTAGGTGCAGAGGAAGTCCACTACCCAGAGGAAGCGCGCATCATGGCAGCCATGCTAGCCCAAGGTACTTTCGACCAAGTAAATACCGTCTTCAACAACTCGCTCAAGCACATCCAAGGCCTGCGTGACACGGTCACAGCTGCCGACAAGAAACTCAAGAAGGCTCAAGCCGGAGCTGCTGCTGCAATGGCTGACACGGCTCTCGTAGAACTTCTCGAAAACGGTGGCAACATCGCTGAGATCTTCGAAGGACCAGCCAACCTGCTGCAAGAGCTACTCAACGGTCTGAAGAAAAAGCAATTCTCTGGTGCTGCTTTTGTCATCGTCGATGATGGCAATCGCCTCCACCTCGGTGCTTTCTGTGGCCCTGACTCGATCGCTGCTGGTCTCCAGGCTGGCAAGCTGATCCAAGAGCTCGGCCCAATCGCTGGCGGCAAAGGCGGCGGCAAGCCTGACCAAGCACGCGGCGCAGCACCCCAGCGCGACAAAGCCGCTGACCTCCTCGCTGCTGCGAAGGAAAAGCTTGGTTAGTCTAACTGGGACCGCTGAGACCCAGCCCGTCCACCAACAACACACTCCACATTTAAACGGAAAAGGGCTGCTGGAGATTAGCCAGTTTTAAGGTATTGGATGGACTCATCATTCCCTCAATAGGTCTACCTACTGCTATTTAGTAACCACTGTTGCTAATAAATCTTTATTTGTTATTACTTAAATGTTAACGGATTATATTCCCTCTGTCCTCCACCAATCCAAATACCCAAAAACCTCACAACAATGGACGACCGCTACCAAGTAGGCCAGCTCATAGAAGAACTCGCTTTCGGTAATATTTACGAAGCTGAAGACACGCTGATTCAGCGGAAAGTGCAAATCTTCCGCTATTTCGTCCCTACTTCTAGCAATGAAGCTGAGTGGAAAGAAGCCTTCCACGCTACATCTGCAGAACTAGCAACTGCATCGCACCCCGGGCTCCCGATTATCTATACCCACGGTATAGACGACGATGGCCCCTACACCATTCGTCAATTGCTAGATAGTACAGTCCTTAACACCCGCTTGGCAGAGTCTGGTCCACTGAGCGAGTTTGAAGCCTGGGAGCTCGCCTACCAAATGCTTGAGATCCATGATGCGGCCAAGCCATCAGGAAACTTCCATGGCGCTTTAGATGCCAACCACATCGGTCTCATCACCCGCCCAAGTGGCAAGAAACTTTACTCCATTACTGACTACGGTCTCGCTGAAGTCTCCAAACGGATGCACGACAATACTGACTACGTGGGAGCCCCCTACCTCATTTCTCCGGAACAAGCCAAGGGCGAACCTGCCAGCGAACTCTCGCAGATTTACGCCATTGGTCAGCTCATTTTTCACGCCCTCGCGGGTGGACACCCATGGATCCAGACTCCACTCGATGAAATAATCGAACTCCAAAAGACCGATCCCCTTGGACCCATCACCGAATACAGCTCGGAAGTGCCCGAGGCGATGGCCCAATGGATAAGCAAATTGGTGGCTCTGGAGCCGAAAGACCGCTTCCAGAGCTACGAGGAAGCAATCACGCACCTTCCAGAGCCAATCCAATCGGCCCCCGTGCCAATCCAAGCTACATCGGCGATCTACACAGTGCCAGCCACCCACACGACGGCGGCCCAAACTGTCCCTGCAGACGGTACTGGCCCAGTTTCAGCAGCAGATGCCTTCGCTGCTCAACAGAAAGAAGCCAACGCGGAGAAAGTAACAATACTTAAAAATCCTCTAGTGCTAGCTGGTATTGGAATTATCGTTCTCCTCATTACATTCATCATCTTCTTTACAGGTGGAAGTGATGACGATGCCTACGAATCCAACTATGTGAGCAGTGAGGGTATTAAGAAGACTAAAACGGCCAAGCCTCCGCGTGTTGAACCCCTCTCTACAGGTGAAGATAAAGACGAACCCAACGAACCCGACTATGTGAGCAGTAAGGAAGCTGATAACGCGGAAATCGCCAGCCTGCCGCGTGACGGACTATTCGCTTACATTAGTTTCAACGATGCTAAAGTCGCTGCAATAAATGATAAGCTTATTCAGCTAGAACCCCTCAAAAATGAACCCACTTTCGATACAAATGGCCGCAACGGTAAAGGACTCATTCTCGATAAAACCCATTACTTCCGCCTCTCTTTGAAGGGCAGTTCAATAGCAAATTCTTCAACCGACTTTACCATCTCATTCTGGATCAGGCCTCGTAAATCAGCGGATCAAGACCTCGGCGCTACCAGTAATCAACCATGGATGGATGGTGAAACCAAGAATGACTTAGGAAATCACATCTGGACACCAGAAAAAGCCGTCATCATCGGCAGAGCATGGAATATGGTCACCATGGCCAGCTCTCGGTCTTCCGAGGAAATCACAATCTATCTTGATGGTGAAAAAGTAGAAACTTCATCCAATGGGGAGATCAATGAGATCAGCAAAAACCCATTCATCTATATTGGCTGTGACTCTAGCGAGAAGTCCCAACACGCTTCACCCGTCATAATTGACAATATTGCAATTTGGGAAAGAAAACTCAGCGACTTCGAGATCAAAGACCTCTATAGAAATTAGGCTAAGGCATTATTCGCTTGTGTGATTGACACACCTCTGGTCTTTGCAACATATTAGTAAATAGTCTAACTACTAAATTCTTTAGCCTGCTCATAAAATCATGCTCAAAGCCCTACTCACCAGCCTTGCGACTGCATCTATCACCAGCTCGTCACTAGTCGCTGGATCTATCACTGATCTAACCACTACAGAATCTAGTCCAGCACCCGAAGGTCTCTCTTTTGGAGCTCCGCACTTAGAGTTCTTCACCCGCTCCCAGAGTACTACGACCAACCTCCCAGGTTACGCTGTCGGGTTTGCTTCATACCAAAAGCAGTTTTCTGCGGATTTTGATTCACTCGACGGTGATATTGAGTCTGACGAGTTCTCCCTCTTTGGCCCGGTTTTAGCCCTCAATTACAATGACTGGCACCTACTCAGTTTCTTTTACTACACTCAGACAAAATTTGAAACCAGCTCAGCCACATCATTAGTACCAGACAGCACACTACATTCATTCAGCCTGCCTATAGCTATCCTCAAGGAACACGGTGATGACTGGATTTCTGGCGCCTTTGTCATGCCTAGTTGGAATGGTGACTTTGACGCTAGCAACAACGATGCCATCGCAGCTGGAGCTGGTGTTGGTTATGTCTTTAATCCTGATTTTCGCTTCCTCGTCGGCGCTTATTATTCACACAACTACGGCAAAGATTTTTTTATTCCGGCTATCCAGTTGATCTATCGCCCTTGCACTGATGTAGAGGCCTATATCCTAGGACCAATTGCAGGAGTTTCCTACAGTATCAATGACGATTGGTTTGTCGGCACCAGCGTTCGCTTCTCCTCACCTACATGGAAAGTTGAGGCTGACGACGCAGGACCTGAGCGCACAGTCAATGTCAGCCGAATCAACCTCGCACTGCGCACTGAACATCGAATCTATAAAAACATCTGGGGAACTCTCGACATAGGTTATTCCTTCGGTCGTGAGCTAGAAGTTGAAGACATGGGTAATCATGAACTCCAAAAATCTGATATCAATGCGGGTCCCTTTGCTGGTATCGGAGTCAGCTATCGATTCTAAAAGAATTTGATCCCTCACCCAGAACAGTCTGGATAAGTCTACATTATGTCCTACCTCGATTCCTTATTTAACCTCAAAAACAAAGTCGCGGTCGTCATTGGCGGGACGGGTGAACTCTGCGGTCAACTTGCTGTCGGACTCGCTAAAGCTGGCTGTGAAATCGTCATCTCTGGACGCGATGAAGCCAAAGCTGAAGAAAAGTTAGATGCTATCGAGGCTGCTGGTGGAAAAGGATACTTCGTAGAAGTGGAAGTCACAGAACGCGGGTCGATAGAAGCTCTCGTGGATATTGTCAGCGAGCGCTCTGGCCGCATCGACATCCTTATCAATGGGGCTGGGATAAACAATGACACGCCAATTGAAAATATAGGAGAAACCGAACTCCACGCCATCTTCGAAGTCAATTTCAATGGCGCTTTCCGTACTTGTCAGATTTTTGCCGACTACTTTAAGCAGCGCGATCGCCCCACAAGCATCATCAACATTGGCGCTATCTCAGGTCTCACACCTCTATCTAACCGATATGTTCATTCTGCCAGCAAAGCAGCATTGCACAACCTCACACGCAACCTTGCAAGAGAATGGGCAGAATACGACATTCGCGTAAACACCCTCATTCCTGGATTTTTCCCAGCATCCCAGAGCGACACCATGCTCGATGATGCTCGCGTGCTAGAAATCCTGCGGAAGACGCCAAGCTCACGCTTTGGAAACCCAGAAGAACTCATTGGAGCCACACTTTTGCTTGCCTCTCACGGAGCTGGAAGCTTCATCACTGGCTCTGAAATAGTGGTCGACGGTGGATTTAATGCCACTTCAATTTGATTTACATTGACTTACCTCAGTAGAAAATTGGAGAATCTCTCCATTCTCAAGGGGAGGATAAAACACATATAATATAAGGAGGCTAGAATGCAGAATAATAACAACGACCTGTTACACACAGAAAAAATCATTGCTGATCGTAAGACATTTTACATAGACCTTAAAAAGAATGCGCGCGGCAAGGTAGTCAAAATCACAGAAGATGTCGGCGGCAATCGAGACACCATCATGGTCCCTGCCGATATTTTAGCAGATTTCATCGCAGCTCTCACGGACATCCAAGAGACTTCCGATAACGATTCAGACAACAGCTAGTCTGGAAAACTTTTTCAAACGCTCCGCACTCACTCTGCGGAGCGTCTTTCTTTCCCCAGTCATCAATCTCGCATTCGGCCAATTTTTCAGCAGAGCATGAGAAATCGGTAAAAGGTCACATTTCGTATTCCCTCATGGCGGCTATGGGGTTTGACTGAGCCATGTCGATCACCACAGTCTCACACCGCCACACTGCCTACCGTAATTTTAAAGGTATGTCACTGTGTGACCATTACTTTGAAGTCCCACTCGATTACACAGTAACAGACTCCCCCACCATCAAGGTCTTTGCCCGGGAAGTAGTAGACATCAAACAAGCAGATAACGCTGAGCTGCCGTGGGTGGTTTACTTCCAGGGGGGCCTGGTTTCCAGTCAACCGACCAATCACCCATGGGGGCTGGATAGGCGAAATTTTAAAAACGCACAGACTGCTTTTACTCGACCACCGTGGCACTGGCCTGAGCTCCCGTATTCTTCCACAATCGCTCGCACAGTTTGCCACACCACAACAACAAGCCGACTACCTCACTCACTTCCGCGCTGACAACATCGTGAAAGATGCCGAGGCCATGCGCCACACTTTGTTAGGTGACGGTAAGAAATGGAAAGGTATGGGTCAATCTTACGGTGGATTCTGCCTTCTCACCTACCTATCATTCTTCCCTGACTCTCTCGATGGCGTCATCATCACCGGCGGTGTTGCCTGTGTCAAAAGACATATTGAAGACAACTACCGTCTCACCTACCAGAAAGTGTTAGAAAAAAATAATGCTTACTACCGTCATTACCCAGAAGACGAAAAACGCGTCCAAGACATCGTCAAACATCTCCTCGACAACGAAGTCATACTCCCGAGCGGAGTGCGTCTCAGCCCACGTCGCTTCCAAGCGCTAGGCCTCAGCTTTGGAGCAGAGGGTGGATTCGAGCGCATCCACTACCTCGTAGAGAAAGCATTCATCGACGGCCCCAACGGCCCAGAAATCGCCTACGACTTCCTCTCAGAAGTCGAACAAATGCACTCTTTCGACACCAACCCAATTTTCTGCATCCTCCATGAGTCCATCTACGCTGAAGGCTACGCTACCCAGTGGGCTGCCGAACGACTCCGCCGCGAATTCCCGTGGGTAGAAGTTGACTCTAACCAGCGCTTCCATTTCACCGGAGAAATGATTTCACCCACGATGCTCGATGACTTCGCCCATCTCGCTCCACTCAAGCAGTGTGCAGAAATTCTCGCGCAAAAATCCGATTGGGGCCCGCTCTACGATCTCGAACAACTCTCTAGGAACAAAGTTCCAATCTCAGCAATATCCTACTACGAGGACATGTACGTACCCATCGAGCTCTCACGCGAAACCGCCCTGCATATCCCAAATTTCTATCAATGGGTCACCAACGAGTGGGAACATGATGGCATTGGTCATGACGGAGCCAAAATCCTCAAACGCCTACTCGATAAGCTATCAGCGCCACGTCTTTAAGATGTCCCAAATTAAGACGTAACTCACTTATTAGAATTTACTTGCAATCTTTTGAACGATTATACATATTCATAGATACCAAGGTGGCCGACTACTTAATCCCCCGTAAAATAAGAAGCTGACAAGGTAGAAAATACCCCCCGAAAAGAAAAATCCCCCCCAATCAAGCCCACCTTAAAACGGCGGGCTTTTTTCTTTGCCTAATTTCTGCCGATCGAGCGCACTTTTGATTGCATCCGCACGCGCAATTCTCCAAGCTGCGCGAGCCTTATGTCAGACTCATTCGTTCACCTTCACGTCCACACAGAATACTCCATCAAAGACTCCATCGTCCGTATCAAGGAGCTCGCTGGTGCAGTCAAAGATAACGGCATGAGCACGGTCGCTATGACCGACCACGGTAACCTCTTTGGTACCGTTGAGTTTTACCAGAAAATGACGGGTGAAGGAATCAAACCGATTCTTGGCTGTGAGGTCTATCTCGCGCCCGCCGCCCTTTCGTCAAAGAAGGATATCCCTGGTCGCAAGCGCTCGACTCACCTCACCCTGCTCGCCAAGAATAAAATCGGCTGGGATAACCTGACCAAACTCGTCTCTGCTGGCCACCTCGATGGGGATTACTTCGGCGAACCACGAGTCGACCGCGACACTCTACGTGAATTTTCAGAAGGGATCATCTGCCTCTCTGGCGATGATGATGGCCCAATCCAGGAATGGTTAGTGAAGAATGACATGGAGCAAGCCCGAGCCCAAGTGGCTGAGCTGAAAGAAATTTTCGGAGCTGAGGATTTCTATATTGAGCTGATGGACCATGCCCTCGAGACCCAGCCAGCAACCATAGCCTCACTGCGCCAGCTCGCTGACGAATTTGATCTCAAGGTGGTCGCCACCAACGACGTCCACTTTCTTAAGCAAGATGAACACGAAGCGCACGACGTTCTGATCTGTATCGGTGAGAGTTGCTTGATTCTCGATGAGAACCGCAAAAGCTACTCAGACCAAGTTTACTTCAAGTCTCCTGCTGAAATGCGCGAGCTTTTCAAAGACGTACCCGGCGCCTGTGACAACACCCTAGAAATTGCTGAAAAATGTAATGTCGAGCTTGCGTTAGATCCGACAAGCTCGGACAAATACCCGCAATTCGAAGCACCAGACGGCAGCCCGCGTGAAGAGTACTTCAAGCGCGTTTGTAAAGAAGGTGTGCAGATGCGCTACCCAGAGGAAAAGATCGAAGAGCTCTGTGGCGTCTACGACACCGATGTCGCTGGAGTCTGGAAGATCCTCGACGAACGCCTCGAGTACGAAACGGAGATTATCAACAGTCTAGGCTTCGCCTCGTACTTCTTGATCACTGCCGATTTCATCCTCTGGGCTCTCGACCAAAAAATCCCCGTAGGTCCAGGTCGTGGATCGGCTGCAGGATCACTGGTCGCCTACGCGATGCAGATCACCGACATCTGCCCGATGCGTTTTGGTCTCCTGTTCGAGCGATTCCTCAACCCTGAGCGTGTCTCCCCGCCCGACGTAGATATTGACTTCTGCCAGACCCGCCGACCAGAGGTTATCGACTACGTGCGTAAAAAATACGGTGAGCGATGCGTTTGCCACATCATCACTTACGGCACGCTCGGAGCAAAATCAGTACTGCGCGACGTGGCCCGTGTGATGGGTGTTTCCTTTGGCGACGCAGCTCATCTCGCCAAAATGATCGAGACACTTCCCGGAGTTAAACTCCAAGGCGAATACGACCTCAAGGAAGAACTGCGCGATGCGATTGCCGCCTCGAGCACCTACCAAGAACTTTGGAAATACGCCATCAAGCTAGAAGGCCTCAAGCGTAACACCGGTGTCCACGCCGCTGGTGTGGTGATAGGTGATGGTGATCTCGACCGCCACGTGCCACTTGCACGTGCGAAAGAAGGTGAAGTTGTTTCACAAGCGGACATGGGTGCGATCACTGAGATTGGGCTACTCAAGATGGACTTTCTAGGCCTAAAGAACCTCACCGTCATCCAAGACGCTGTTGACCACATCACCCCACACACACCGGGCTTTGACATCACCAAAGTCCCACTCGATGACGTCCCAGCCCTCGCGCTACTCAACCGTGGTGAAACCATGGGCGTGTTCCAACTGGAATCCGGCGGCATGGTCGATACCTGTAAGAAGTATGGAATCGACAAGATCGAAGACGTGATTGACCTTTTGGCGGTTTATCGCCCAGGTGCGATGCAGTACATCGATGAGATGATCTCTGTGAAAAAAGGGATCACCACTGTCGACTATGAACACCCGCTGTTAGAGACCATCTGTGGCGACACCTATGGCGTGATGATTTATCAGGAGCAGGTGCAGAATGCGGCAAAAGTGCTCGCGGGCTACTCGCTCGGTGGTGCGGATATTCTCCGTCGTGCGATGGGTAAAAAGAAGCCGTCTGAGATGGCGAAACAGCGTGAAATTTTCATCAAGGGTGCAGCCGAGACTAACCAAATTGATAAAACAACAGCTAACAAGATTTTCGACAAGATCGCTGGATTCGCGGGTTACGGTTTCAACAAATCCCACTCCGCTTGCTACGGTCACATCTCCTACTGGACCGCCTACCTCAAAGCTAACTTCCCCGTCGAATTCCTCTGTGGTCTGCTCTCTAACGAGATCAACAACACTGAGAAAATTTCCGTTTTCATCGCCGAGTGTCACAACATGAAGATCGAGGTCTTGCCACCAAACGTCAACAAATCCAAACTACGATTTTGCCCAGAAAAGCTCGCATCTGGAAAAATGGCGATCCGCTACGGACTCTCCGCCATCAAGAACGTAGGTGAAGGCGCTATGAAAGTTGCCGTTGCTGACCGTGACGCCAACGGCCCATTCGAGTCGATGAAAGACTTTTCCAACAGACTCGACACCAAGGCAGTCAACAAGCGCATTCTCGAGAACCTCGTGAAGGCTGGTGCCTTCGATTGGACCAAAGAAAACCGCTCTAGCCTAGATGCTAGAGTCGAAAACGTGATCGCCTCTGCTTCGTCAGCCCACAAAGACCGCGCCTCTGGCCAGGTCTCACTTTTCGACACCGTCGACTTTGGCTCAGCACCTGAACCCGATGATGCCCCGCGTATCCTCATAGAATGGCCAAAAGAGCAACGCCTTGACACTGAGAAAGAACTACTAGGATTCTACATCTCAGGCCACCCGCTCGATGCCTACCGTGGCATTATCGACGTCGACATGTACACCCGTATCGGCATCATTGATGAACTCGACCTCTCCGACCGCCGCAAGCGCCACCGCTTCGCCGGCATGATCAAACACATCGAGCACAAAGTCACCAAAGCAGGAAAGCCCTTCGGTGTGATTCACCTAGAAGATTTCACAGGCACCAAAGAAATCCTCGCTTGGAGTGAAAGCTACAGCCCCGCCCGAGAAGAAGGCTTGTTAGAACCCGGCAACGTCATTCGCCTTTTCGGAAACGTGCAAGAAGATGATCGCAACCCAGAATCGCGCCGTGTCTCAGGCTCAAAAATCGAAGGCTTAGCAGGAAAACGCGTCACATGTGCCGACAAAAAAGCGCTCAACATCACCCTCTGGACATCCAAACACGACGAAAAAGACCTTCACGAGATCAAAGGAATTCTCCAGTCAAACCCCGGCAAGACCTCCGTACTGATCCACATCCAGAACAGCATGGGCGACCGAGCCACCCTCGCCGCCTCAGAGTCCTTCCTCGTCCGCAAATCCGACTCCCTAGAGATGGCTCTGGCGAAGTGGATGGAGTAAAACTAACAACACCCGCCTAAAACCCCTCAAAACCTCCCTCCTCAAAATCGCCTTCAAAGGTCAATTATTATCAAAATTCTCGACACATTTCCCAAATTGGGAAATTATTTAATTGTTCCCAGAAATAATCTCTCCACGGTGACGCTTAACAGATGAGAGTAGCTGGCAGAGACAAGCTCGATGACTTCATGACGAAACATGCGCAGAGCAAAGGAAAGCTCAGCGCATGGCTGAAGGAAACCGAGAATGCCGATTGGAAAACCAGTCAGGACATCAAACAGCGCTATGCCTCCGCCAGCTTTCTCAGTAACAATCAAGTGGTCTTCAACATTTCAGGAAACAAATACCGTCTGGTAGTAGTGGTGCGCTACCGCAACGGCATTGTCGCCATCGACAAAGTCGGCACCCACGCAGAATACGACAAGTGGAAGTTGAAGTAACAACAGAAAGGACACAGCGATGAAACTAATCAAAACCAAGCAAGCACACGCCGAGGCTATGGAGCATCTCAGCGAACTCATGCTGGCCGATCCCGCGGCTGATTCGCCAGAGGAAAAGGAGCTTGAGCTGTTGGCATTTCTGATCGAATCCTATGAAAAGGAACACATCTGCATCGCCCCGCCCACTCCGGTCGAAGCAATCAAGTTCCGCATGGAACAGCAGGGCTTTAAACAAGCTGACCTGGTGAAATACATCGGCAGTCGCAGCAAGGTCTCCGAGGTCCTCAATGGCAAACGTCCATTGAGCCTGCCGATGATCCGTAAGCTCCATATAGGGCTCGGCATTGCCGCCGACGTGCTGATAGAGCAACCGGATAAAGACCTTCCTGATGAGATCCCGGTTGGAGAATTTCCCGTGAAGGAAATGCACGCTCGCGGTTGGTTCCCTGCATTTCGGGGCACCTGGGCGCAAGTGAAAGAACAAGCCAAAGAAATGCTGCATGACTTCTTTGGAAGCTCAAAGATGATGGCTATCCCAGCCCTTAACCGCCAACTCATCCGCAGCAATAGCAAGCTGGATAGCAATGCCCTGCACGCCTGGCGTCACCGCGTGCTGCAGCTAGCCACAGAAAAAAAACTACCTAGCTATAAAGCTGAAGATGTCAACGACGCCTTCGTTCGTTCCCTGATCGCTCTCAGCAGCTTTGAGGAAGGCCCAGCTCTTGCCATCAAGGCTCTGGAGAATAAAGGCATTGCCGTGGTGATTGAGGCCCGTCTGCCTCAAACGCACCTCGACGGAGCTGCCCTACTCTCCAACCAACGCCCTGTCATCGGCTTGACCTTGCGTCATGACCGACTCGATAACTTCTGGTTCGTCCTCCTGCACGAACTCGCCCATGTAAAACTCCACCTATCCAAGGGAGACATCACAGATTTCCTAGACACAGATATTGATAAGGAAAGCAGCGAGAAACTTGAAAAAGAAGCGGATGAGTTCGCCCTCAACTCCTGCATTTCTAAAGACAATTGGGCGGAACTAAAATCACTCACACGCGCACCTCAAATCCGCTCTGCAGCGAGTAAACTATCCATTCACCCCTCCATCCTCGCCGGCCGCCTCCGCCGCATCCACGGCTACAAAAAGCACTCCAGCATAGTAGGACAAGGAATACTGAGAGAGGCTCTCGGCTTCGAAAATGCCACTTGGCCAAAATAAAAAACACCCCGTTACTTACCGGGCGAACGAGGAAAAGCCGAATTCAGTTGCATGCTGAGCAAGGCACTGTCTGGCTTAGTCAGCTAGAAATTTCAGAGCTATTCAATGCCACCAAGCAAAACATCTCAAGAATCTCTTTCTACTATTACCATCATGAAATACCTATTGCTCACTCTCGCATTACTCATCACCCCAGCTCTAGCTAAAGAAGATGCTAAGCTCTCAACCACTCCTGTCGCTCAGACTGCAAAGTGGGCGGTCAAATGGTGGATGCCGCGCCATGAGGCAAAATTGAAAGAAAAGGAAGCTCTCGGTGACGTGCAGTTAGTCTTCCTCGGTGACTCCATCACCCACGCATGGGATAACAAAGGAAAAGCCACCTTGAAGGACAACTATGCGTCATACAATGCCCTCAACCTCGGTTTCTCAGGAGACCGCACCGAGCAAGTCCTCTGGCATCTCGATCATGGTGAGCTAGACGTTATCAAGCCTAAAGCCATCGTCATCATGATCGGCACCAACAACGCTGGGCACCGCAAAGAGGAATCCACTAAGACTGCGGCTGGCATCAAAGCCATTCTCGAATCTGTCCAAAAAAAGCAACCACAGGCCAAAGTCCTACTACTTGGAATCTTCCCACGTGGAGCCACCAGTGACGATCCCCTGCGTCAACTAACCGATGGAACCAACGCAATCATCAAAGACTACGCAGACAACAAGCGCGTCTTTTATCTTAACATCAACGATAAGTTCCTCGCTAAAGATGGCAAGCTCAGCAGAACTGTCATGGCTGACCTGCTCCACCCAAATAAGTCTCAATACCAAGTCTGGGCCGACTCCATCGCCCCCACCCTCGAAGTACTGATGGCTGATTGATCAATCACTATTTTCCACCTAAACCATTTAAAAAAAATTATGATCACGATAAATAAATGCCTTCTCCTGGCATTCACGGGAGACATCAGCTCGACCACCCTGCAGGTTGATTCGATTAGCCTATTCGATGGCAAGTCGCTTAAGGGCTGGACTGGCGACTAGGCATTCTGGAAAGTCGAAGACGGAACCATCACGGGTGAATCTACCGCCGCCAATCCCTGTAAAAAGACCACTTACCTCACCTATAACAAACTGGAGTTTTCAAATTTTGAACTCACCTTTTCATTCCGATTCATGAGTGAAGCTGGCAACTCTGGTGTCCAGTACCGCAGCCTATGAAAAGACAAAGATGCCTTCCAAATCAAAGGCTATCAGGCAGACATGGAAACCGGTAAAAACTACAGCGGAATTCTTTACGATCAAGACGGCAGAGGGATTGTAGCGAAACGCGGTGAGCATGTCACGATTTCGAAAACTGGCTAAAAAACCAAGAAAACTCCATTCACCCAGTCCTCACAACTCGCACAAGATTCCCTTAAATTGAAAAAATGGAACAGCTACCGGATTGTCGCAGATGGCCATACGCTCACGCATAAAATTAATGGCCATAAAACGATTCAGGTCGTCGATAATCAGGAAAATAAATTCTCACTAAAAGGTCTATTTGCACTCCAGCTGCACCAAGGTCCAGCAATGAAAATCCAGTTCAAGGACATGCTTATGCTGGAGCTGGAAGATACCCAGGAAAAGCCAAAGATCTCTGAAAATATCCAAACCCTACCCGGCTTCAAAGTGACTAAAATCCATCAAGTCAACAAAAAGGAACATAGCTCATGGGTCGCGATCTGCTTTGATGATAAAGGGTCACTTTACACCTCTAACCAGAGCGGTGAAATTTACCGCATTACCCTCAAAAAAGGCCAAGTCCAAAAAATTGAATAACTGGAGAGCCCTGGCCGTATTCAAGGGCTCTGCTGGGCATTCGATAGCCTCTATGTGACTAGCCAACGTAAAGGCAAACAAGGCATCCATAGAATGCGTGATACTAACAACGATGGCAAATTTGATAAAATCGAACACATCGTCAAAGCCAATGGCCATGGTGAGCACGGCCCTCATGGTGTGATCAAAGCGCCAGATGGCAAAAACCTCATCGTCGTAATAGGTAACCACACCCAAATACCCGAAGGTGTGAAATCACTCAATGGTCACAACTGGGCAGAAGACACCCTTCACCCACATCTCAAAGATGCCTCAGGACACGCTGTAAGAATCAAAGCACCAGGCGGAACTCTCATCAAGTTCTCAGCCGATGGAAGTGAGCAGACAGTTATCGCTAATGGTATGCGAAACACCTACGATATCGCAGCCAATACCAATGGCGCCCTCTTTGGCTATGACTCCGATATGGAATATGACATCGGCACACCATGATACCGACCAACTCGCGTCATGCATTACATCGATGGCGCAGAATTCGGCTGGCGTAATGGCACCGCAAAATGGCCAGCCTATTATGCCGATAGCCTCGGAGCTGTGGAAAATGTCGGACCAGGTTGCCCAACAGGTGTAAGCTTTAGCTTCGGCACAAAGTTCTCGGCTGACTATCAACGTGCGCTTTACATCCTCGACTGGACATTTGGCCGCATCGACACGCTCCACCTCGAGCCCAATGGCGCTACTTACCGTGCTAGCCGCGAAACCTTCCTATCTGGCAAGCCACTCCCGCTGACAGACATTGCTGCAGGTCCTGATGGTTCCCTCTATTTCACCACTGGTGGACGAGGCCTAGTTTCAGCTCTCTACCGCGTCGATTATGTCGGAAATGAGAGCACCAAGCCGGTGCAATCTCTCGCCCTCAACGACGCGCAGAAACTCCAAATCAAACTACAAGCTAGCTCAGACGTAAACACCCTCTGGAATGCCCTAAGCTCTCCAGACAGAACCCTCCGCTACACCGCTAGAATCGGCTTAGAGAAGTTGCCACTCAAGCAATGGCTACCAAAGTATAATGCAGAAAATAAACCACAGACACTCATCACATCCACACTCGCATTCGCACGCATGAAGGGTGAGCAAAAACTTGCTACTAAAAAGCTGCTAGGGATCGACTATGCCAAACTTAGTGTGAACCAAAAAATCGAATACCTACGGGCCTGCTCGCTGGTTTGGATCCGACTTGGTTGCTCGGATAGTGATAAGTTAGCATGGATCAAGAAACTCTCTAATCATTATCCATCATACGATAAGAACCTAGACAGCGAGCTCTCTAGAGCGATGATTTATTTGGATTCTCCACTTGCTGTCACTAAAACAATTACCTTGATGCAAAGCGCAGCAGACGAAAAAAAGAAGTCTCCAAAGAGGTTCTCGAAGGCAATGATACCTATGCCAAAGACATTCTAAATATGCTCAAAAACCACCCAAAAACTCAGGCATTACATTATGCTCTGGTGCTTAAAAATGCAAAATCTGGATGGAATGAAAAAACTGTCCTCAGCTACTATTCATGGCTCAACAAAGCGAGCTCTAGGAGTGGTGGACGCAGCTACAAAGGCTTCATTAATAATATCCGTAAAGAAGCCCTCGATAAGCTCTCAGAGCCACTCAAAAAGGTAGCCGCCTCAGCACCGCAATACAAAGCTCCTAAAGAGCCAATCGCTATTGCTGAAGGCCCTGGTAGAAACTGGGACCTAGAAAGCGCCCAGGCAGCGACCAGCGACTTGAGTAAGGCGAACATAGCTAACGGCAAGAAAATGTTCCAAGCCGCTCTCTGCATACGCTGCCACACCATGGGTGGATCAGGAGGCAACTCAGGACCTAAACTAACCAATGTTGGCAATCGATTCAGCACAAAAGACGTGCTCAAAGCTATCATTGATCCCTCCGAAGTCATTTCAGAGCAATACCATTTCTCACAGTTTGACTTAAAAGATGGCAGCAGCACACGAGGTAAGGTAATGCAGGAAGATGCCACTCACCTCAGTATCGCGCTTAATCCCTTTGACTTGAGCCAAGTCATCAAACTCAAGAAGTCCGAGATCAAGAAGACGAGTCACTCCCTAGTATCTCCTATGCCTCCAGCTCTGATCAACAGCCTCAACCCTAGCGAATTGAGAGACTTAATGTCTTACCTAACTCAACAAAACCAAGGATAATACACCAGCAATGAGCATGTTGCCCATTATGCTGGGTAGGCGCCGTAGATGTAATCGTAGAGCGTGTGGATGACTCCTTCTTCTTCGGCGATGGCGCGGTGGGTGAGGTCGCCGCTGGAGATCATGCCTAGCAGGTGGCCGTCTTGAACCACCGGAAGGTGCCGTGTGCGTTTGTCGCTGACAATCTGCATGGCCTCTCGCACGGTGAGGCTGGGTTTGAGGACTACTACGTCCTTAGTCATGACCTCATGAACCTTGGTCGCTGCGGGATCGATGCCTTCTGCCACGACACGATGGAGCATGTCGCGTTCGGTAAGAATCCCGAGGATTTTTTCACCTTGGAGGACAAGTAATGCTCCGATTTTTTCGTGTTTCATCAGCTGGGCTGCTTCTAGCACGTTAGCCTCCGGCTTCACATGGCACACACGACCACCCTTTGTCCTAAGTATTTCATCTAGAGTCGTTTCCATCGTATATAGATAATATTTTTGAGTTGAAAAGTCAAGATGTCTCTACCATAAACTCTGGCTTCAAGTCATTTATTTTGAATGGCTACAGTGTGGTGACTAACATTTTCACCAGCTCTAAAAGTGGAGCAGGATGAATGCCGATTGTTAGGCTGAGGAGAGTGAGTGCGGCTAGGATAACAAAGCTGGATCTATTCAATGGGGATGTAGTAGAGGACAGTTCTGAAAGTTCGTCTGTCGGCGAGTAGAGCACGAAGAGAATGCGGAGATAGTAGTAGAGGCCAATTGCGCTATTGAGGGCTAGTAGGATCACCAGAACCCATAGCCCTGACTGAATGCCTGCGATGAAGATGAAAAGTTTTGCCCAGAAGCCACTAGTTAGGGGAATACCGATGAGCGAGAAGATAGCGAGGCTGAGGAAAACCGCCGCCGAACGGTTTCGCCAGAACAAGCCCTTGAAAGGAGCAAGGGTTTCTGGTTCACCGTCTGCGTTCGAGAGGGCAGCTAACAAACCGAACACACTCAGCGTGGCAATGCTGTAGCTGACGATGTAGAAGGTCGCTGATTCGATGGCTTGGGGGCCACCTGAAAGGAATGCCACCAAGACATAACCAAGGTGGGCGATCGAGCTGTAGGCCATGATGCGCTTTACATTGGTTTGTCGCAGAGCGAGTAGATTACCGATAGTCATGGAGGCTACGGCGATGCAGGAAATGGCGGTAAACACAGCACCGCTTTGATCGCTTGGGATCGCACCAAAGAAACGCAACAACAAGGCGACCATGGCACCTTTCGATATGGTGGCTATGAAGGCTGTTACGGGGGCCGGGGCTCCTTGATAAATGTCAGGTGTCCACATGTGGAAAGGGGCGACAGCCAGTTTGAAGCCAAAGCCCGTGATCATCAGGGCGATGCCAGCGAGTAACAAACCACGACGTTCCCCGATGCCAGCTTGCAGGTTGTCGCGGAGGCCATCGAAATGCATGGTTCCCAGTTCTGCGTAAATCAGTGCCATGCCAAAGAGTAGGAAGGCGGAAGCTGTGGCGGCGAGGATGAGGTATTTTAGTGCCGCCTCTAGCGAGTCGTTCTTACGGAAAACGTAAGCGATCAGCACGTAGAGCGGAACTGAAAGCAGCTCGATACCAAGGAACATGGTGGCGAAGTGGTTGCTGGCGGCAAGCACACACCCACCCAGAGTGGCTAGGGTCAGCAGGGCGTAGAATTCCTCGGCTTTAAGATGGATTTTTTTCAGGTAGTCATAAGCAAAAGTCGTCACCACCGACGCGGCTAACAGGAGGAGGCCTATATAGAACAGTGCGAATGCGTCTATAACCAACATCTCACCAACCAAGTGAGGTGCTTGCGCAACAGCAGCGCGGATTGAGGCGAGTGCAACAAGCATACCGACAATCGTGATCAGGTAAGCAGTGCGGTGCCCTGGTAGGAAAGCCGCTCCCAGTAAAATAAACAAGGAAGTCGCAGCTAGGATGAGTAGAGGGAGCAGAGCTTGGAGGTCGGCAGCTGTCACTGAGCACCTCCATTCTGCTGAGTTCTTTCCAAGGTTTCTGTGAGAGACGGCGACACTAGATCTAACACCGGCTGGGGCATCAGACCTAGCCACAGGATGGCTATGACTAGCACCGCCATCACGCCTATTTCACGTCGGTCGAAATCCGTAACGCTCCACCTTTCTGCCTGCTGGCCATGGAAGGTACGTTGGACAATCCTCAGTGAGTAGATTGCGGAGGCTGGCAATGATAACGCAGCTATAATGGCAATGGTCGGGCTGATTTGGAAGCTGCCTAGCAGGATGAGAAATTCACCTATAAAATTCCCCATACCCGGCAATCCTAGCGATGCCAGAGCAAACACGAGTCCGAATGCCGCGAGCTTCGGAGTGACACCCCACAGGCCCCCCATGCGACGGATATCCCGCGTGTGCATGCGGTCCTGCAGCGCCCCAGCGATAATGAACAAGGCACCAGTGCTGATACCGTGGCAAATCATCTGCATCAGCACGCCTTGCACCGCCCAGCTATTCCATGAAAACACCCCCACTAACACAAAGCCCATGTGGCTCACACTAGTGTAAGCAATGAGCCGTTTCAGGTCAGTCTGAGCCAAGGCTAACAGAGCTCCGTAGAGAATGCCGATGACCCCCATCGCCAGAGCAATCGGTGCAAAATCGCGTGCGGCATCAGGAAACAAAGGCACGACAATGCGCACCAGCCCATATGCACCCGTTTTCAGCATCAGCCCCGCGAGAATGACACTGCCCGCAGTCGGAGCCTCGGTGTGGGCGTCGGCGAGCCAGGTGTGGAATGGGAAGGCTGGGAGCTTGACTGTGAAGGCTACAAAGAATCCCAGCATCAGCCAAAAAGCAGTGCCCTCTGGCATTTCAGTACCCAGCAAGTCGTCATAGCGGAACGTGCCGTGCAGCGCATACAGCCCCACAATCGACACTAACATCAACAGGCTACTGGCCTGAGTAAAAATGAAGAACTTGATGGCAGCATAACGACGGTTCTCGTGCCCCCAGATCGCAATTAGAAACACCATTGGCACTACCATTAGCTCCCAGAAGAAGAAAAAAGCGAGGAGGTCGAGCGCCATGAATACTCCCAGCGTGCCGGCCAGCACCCAGAGTAGATTAAAATAGAAAAATCCAACGCGCTCGGTAATGCCTTTCCACGATGCTAGCACCGCAACAATGCCGAGGAAAATGGTGAGTAAGATCAATGCCAAACTGAAGCCGTCGACTGCTAGGTAAAGCTGGACGTTGAGCGCGGTGATCCAGTCGACTTCATAGGTCATCAGCCAGCGCCCGTCTGCTGGGGAATCATTGATAGCGCAGAAAATCCATCCCACCAGAGCAGCGTCTAGCAATAGCACTGTCAGCGCCGTCCAGCGAGTCGCCGAGGCACTTATTCTCCCTGCGGCCCATACTAACAGGCCACCCAGCAGGAGAACGAGAATGAGCAAAGGAAGCATCATGTGAAATAAACGATTAGGAAGATGAAAATGGTGCCTGCGGAAATGCCCGCCGCATACCAACGCATGCGTCCGGTCTGGCTGGCACTGAGCAGGAAATTGAGTAAACGCGCAAAGCTGGCGAGGCCCGTGTAGAAGAGATCGATGATGTCGCGTCGGTTTAACTGGGCCACAGCGACGATGGGTTTCACCAGCAGCTGATCGTAAATCCAGTCAAACCCCCAACCTGCCAGCCAAGCTTTACGTATAGGTTTCCCCCAGCCAGATGCGATGCGCTCAGGGAGATGTGGCGCTTTTTGATAGAGCCAGTAAGCCAGTGCGACTCCCGCTAGAACAATCGCCACAGCCACGGCTTGTAGCGTGATTTCTACGGAAGAACTGCCATTGAGGTGAGTGACAGGCAGAGCAGTTTCTAGCAGATCAGAAAAGGCATGCAGGTGACCGAGGCTGTGAGGAGTCTGTAGCAAACCCGCCACGGTTGAGAGAGCTGCAAGAATGCACAGCGGTAGCACCATGCGCGCTCCAGGTTGGTGGCTTACTTCTGTTTTTACTTTGCCGAAGAAGGTCAGAATCACTGCACGAGTCGTGTAGAGAGCAGTGATGAAGGCTCCAACAATCCCCGCGGCCCAGAGAGTTGGATGACCATGAGGAGAGGCCCAGGCACTCCAGAGGATGAGCTCCTTACTGTAGAACCCCGAGGTGACCAAAGGGAGTGCCGCCAACGACGCCGACCCTATCAGAAAAGTCCAGAACACGGCGGGCAGTTTTTTCCGCAATCCCCCCATCTTGAACATATCTTTTTGATCATTCAGGGAATGAATCACCGCGCCAGCTCCCAGGAAGAGCAGGGCTTTGAAAAAGGCGTGGGTCATGAAGTGAAACATCGCCGCCGTCCAGGCTCCCACTCCCAACGCGAGAAACATGTAGCCGATTTGACTGATAGTTGAATACGCCAGCACGCGTTTTAGGTCGCTTTGTACCAGCGCACTGCAGCCAGCCACTAACATTGTGGTCGCGCCTAACACGGCCACCACACCCATCACCACTGGCGCGAGTAGGAAAATGCCATGCATCCGGGCGATCAGATAGACCCCTGCGGTCACCATGGTGGCGGCATGCACTAGAGCGCTCACGGGGGTGGGGCCAGCCATCGCATCGGGCAGCCATGTTTGCAGAGGTAGCTGGGAAGATTTCCCCACAGCACCCCCCAGCAACAGGGCGGCGGCGGTGATAGCGATGGTGGATCCTGGCTGCCATTGAGCGTTTGCTGTGGATAGAATTTGCCCGATATCGAGCGTGCCGAGATGTTTGAAAAGCAGTAAAATGCCGACCATCAGCGCTGTGTCCCCCACCCGTGTTACCACAAAAGCTTTGCGCGCTGCAGCGCCATTGGCGGGATCGCTATACCAAAAACCGATGAGTAAATAACTGCACAGCCCCACACCTTCCCAGCCTAGCAGAAGCATCAATAGGTTATCAGCCAACACCAGAACCAGCATGGCGCAGACGAATAGGTTGAGATAGGCAAAGAAGCGGCTATAGCCTTCCTTCGCCATGTATTCGCTGGCATAGATATGGATGAAGAAGGCCACCCAAGTCACCACCAAGATCATCAACAGCGATAGCGCATCAAGGTGCAGACCGATGCTTAGCGAAAGCCCGCCGACCTCGAACCAGTTCCAGAGATGTTGAGTAAAAGAGGCGTTTTCGCTATTCGTTGTTAGTAGATCAAATCCTGCAGCGGTGGCCACTAAGGCGGATAGACCGATCGAGCCACAACCAACCGTAGCCACCAACCCACGACTCCAGCGCGATCCGCACAGTGCGAGGATCAGGAAGCCGAGCAGTGGGAGTGTCGGCACTAGCCAGAGTTGGTTGAGCATGGTTATCCTTTCATCTTGTTAAGGGTGTCAGAGTCGAGCGAGAGACGACGCCAATGAAGGTGGAGAATGAGCGCCAACCCCACCGCTACTTCAGCTGATGCCATGGTGAGAATGAATAGGAACATCACCTGACCATCTGCCTGCTGCCAGCGCGCACCCGCCGCGACAAATGCGAGCCCCGCGGCATTCAGCATGACTTCTACAGAGACCAGCATGAAGATGATGTTACGCCGCGCCAGCACCCCAGTAAGGCCAACGCTGAACAAGATAGCGGCTAGAATCAGCACGTGATTGATAGGCACGGCGCTCACGATTCCTCCTTCCCAGTGATTTCGCTTTGAAACTCACGGCGTCTCAAATGCGACGCTCCAACCACGCCAGCCATGAGCAGGAAGGCTCCCAGTTCGGCGGCGATCATATACGGGCCGAAGAGTAAACTGCCGACCGCCTTGGGCCCAACCTCCTCAGTGACCACGGATGCACTCCCCTCCCCCATGATCGCGTGGATAATAAGAGCTAACAAAATGCAGGAGAGTAATGCTGGTCCTATCCAAATTCTTAGGGGTTGCCACTCGCGTTCCTGCTCTTTGGCGTCCTGTCCCAGGTTGAGCATCATCATCACAAACAAGAAAAGCACGAGGATCGCTCCCGCATAAATGATGACTTCAAGCGCTGCCACGAAGGGCGCGCCTAGCGTGAAAAAGACCAGCGCCACCGCGAGTAACGACACGATCAAGTAGAGCAAGGCATGCACCGCATGGTGGCGGGTGATTGCCAATACAGTGGCGATTATGGCAACCAATGCCGCGATGTAAAAGAGGTTGATCATGGCATAAGATCCTTTGGGTTGATGGGAGGTGACTCATTTTCAGCCTCACCCTTGTCTTTTCCGCCGATCGAGAGTCCCGCTACTTTGTAGTAATTGTAACCGGGGTATTTCCCTTCGCCTGAGATCAGCAGGTCTTCTTTTTCGTAAACCAGATTAGGCCGATCGTATTCCGCCATTTCCACATCGGGTGTGAGTTGGATGGCGTAGGTCGGACAGGCATCTTCGCAGAGGCCGCAGTAGATGCAGCGGGAGAAGTTGATGCGGAAAAACTCAGGGAAGCGTCTGCCGTTCTCGTCCTCGGCGGCTTGCAGGGCAATGCAGTCGACCGGGCACACCACCGCGCAGAGTTGGCAGCCCACACAGCGCTCGCCTCCATCGGGGTCGCGACTTAGGATGATGCGACCACGATAACGCGGCGAGAGGCGAGCCTTTTCCTCGGGATACTGGATCGTGATGTTCTTCCGGAATAAATGCCGGAATACCAGTGCTAGGCTGCGGATGTGAGAAAGCATGGTTAGAAGTGATAAGTGTAGAGTGATAAGTGATAAGGGGGGAGTTAGTGCCTTTGGCGTGTGTTAGGTGTTGGCTAAAATGATTGCTCCGGTGACTAGGACGTTGAGCAGCGATAGAGGGAGCAGAACTTTCCAGCCGAGCGCCATGAATTGGTCGTAGCGTGGCCGCGGCATAGCAGCGCGGCAGAGGATGAAGAAGAACAGGAAGGCGCCGAGCTTAAGTGCAAACCATACTAATGGGGGCAGGAAAGGGCCGTGCCATCCGCCGAAGAAGAGCACCACCATCAGTGAGGAAATCAAGATCACCCCGACGTATTCACCGACAAAAAACATGCCGAATTTCATACCTGAGTATTCGGCATGGTAGCCGGCAATCAGCTCGCTCTCGGCCTCGGGCATGTCGGCAGGCAAACGGTGGGTTTCCGCCAGCCCGGCAATCATGAAGATCACAAAGCCAAGGAACTGCGGCACCACGAACCATAGTCTTTGCTGAGAATCGACGATTTCGCGCAGATTGAAAGTGCCAGCCATAGCCACCACTCCGAGCAAGGAAAGCCCCATGAAGACCTCGTAGCTGAACATCTGGGCTGACATTCTTAATCCACCTAACAGCGAATACTTACTGTTGGATGCCCAGCCCGCCAAAACGATGCTGTAAATGCCTATCGACGACATCGCCAGCACATAGAGTAGGCCAATGTTGAGGTCGATGACTTGAATTCCTGGGGCAAAAGGAATCACGGCGAACGAAAGCAGAGTAGTAGCCATGATGATGGCGGGCGCGAGGACAAACACCACCTTGTCTGAAAATGGTGGGATCCAGTCTTCCTTAGTGAAAATCTTGATCATATCAGCTAGGATAACTAACAAGCCGAATGGCCCAGCTCTGTTAGGTCCCAATCGATCCTGCATCAACGCCAGCAAGCGTCGCTCAATCCATATCATCAAGGCTGCCATGTTCAGCATGCAGAACAGGATGAGGGCCGCGATGAGGATATTCTGGAAGGTTGGGGACATTACTTTGGAGTGCTCCGAAAATCGGCGCTTTGTTTGTTAGAGGACGCTGATTCTTCTTCACCAAGGCGCACCCCAATGAGCGTATTAGCCTCGACGATGTTTGTGGGTAAAGCTGCGGTGCCGATTGGTAGTTCGGGGGTGATGGTTAGGGAAAGTTTGTGTTCGTTGTTGTTTGCTGTGATGGTGACGGTGGAGCCTTCTTTTAGCTTACGTTTGGCAGCTTCTTGAGGGTTAAGGCCGATGGCTGGAATTGGGATGCGTTCGGCGACGGATGAGGATTGGTTACTGAGCTCTTCAGTGCCGAAGATCTGGTGCCGAGGGAGGGCGAGGAGCTTGTCGTTCTCAGGTGTGAATGCTGGTGGAATTTCAGTAAACCACGCGCTGTTGTCGTCTTTTTTTTTCAAAGAGGCAGATGCCGGGGTCGCCACCTCGCAGCGGGCCGCCGATTTCTTGTTGGTATTGATTGAGGGCCTGCACTGAATTCCAACCAGGTGACCAGTAGCGGTTGTTGAGGGCGGTTGATGAGGAGGCCGGGTTGCCTTCCATGGTAAAAGAAAGCGGAGCGTCGGGGTCGCTTGGTGGCTTGGGTTCGTGCACGGTCGCCAGAATGGCGGTACGGCCACCAGAACGACGCGAGGCTCGGGCGACTTTTTGACTGCTCTGACGCCACTTGGAGTTGGGTGCTACTTCTGAAAGTTTTGCAAGCTTGGGGAATTCAGTTACTAAAGAAGCGAGAACGTCGTCGAGAGTTTCCCATGCGCCAGTTTGTTGCTTGTTTGCCGCGACCATAAGATCACGTAACCAACGCCAACTAGCTTGCACAGGATCGCTTGCGAGCACGACCTGAAAGCTTCTCTGCGCACGTCCCTCATTGTTGATGGAAGTTCCACTTGCTTCGGTGAAAGTGGCAGCGGGGAGCGATGCGTGGGCTTGCTGAGTTGTGGCATTCTCGAGGTGATCGATGGTGATCACGCAGTTGGCCGATTTGAGCATTCTATTTATCAGATGATCGGTGGATCGGCGGAAAATGTTGTTCTCTAACACGATGATGGTGTCGGCTTTCTCCTGAATGGCACTACTGATGCTCTTGTCTCCAAGCAAGGCCACACCGAGCGTGTTGGCTTCGGCCACAATCAGAGAAATGCGAGCTTCATTTTGCTTCAATGCCTTGGTGATTTGCCCAGCCGCTTGCACCAAGGCGACGCTGCCAAGGCTTGATCCAGCAACCACCAGCGGACGTTTCGCTTGGCGGAGGTCATGGGCGACTTGTTTCGCGTAGGCGGCTTGTTCGGATGTTAAGTTTGCTACGGCTGGTGCGTCGGAGTCTAACTCATGGGCGATGGCGAAACCGATGCGTGCTAGGTCGGCGGGTGCGGCCAAATGTCTGCTGGTGGCGATATCATCGAGCTGAGTCGCAGCGATGGAGGCGAGGTGTAGCGGGCCGTGGCGGTGCTGGATGACATCTGCCACAGCCCTAGCGTGCCAGCGAGGGATCTTGAGTTTATCGGCGTCTTCCAGCGGCGTATTGCGCACCGCTTGTCGCAGAGCCAAGGCTAGTCGTGGTGCGGTATTGGTGAGGTCTTCACCGAGAACAAAAACGGCATCGGATTCTGCGGCGTCACGCAAAGAAGCGATGTGGGTGTGTTGGTAGATGCTGATGATTTGCTTGGAAATGGCGGCATCGTTCTCTGACAGTCCGTTAAAAAAGGCGTCTTCACCCACCAAAGTTCTCAGAGCATAGTTGGCTTCCATTGAGGCACGCGGCGAGCCGATGCCAATCACTTTTTTACCGTCTAAAATTTCAGTAGCTAACAAGTCGGTGATGGTTTGTTTGTCGAGGCTAACCGTCTGTCCATTTTCCCTCCATTGGGGCTGCCTGCTACGTTTGTCGCTATTCACAAAGGCTGAGCCAAAACGTCCTCTATCACAGAGGAAATAGCCGTTGAGGTCGTGGTGGTAGCGGTTGAGCACTCGGCGGAATTTTCCATAGCGTTCGCCTACGATAGTATTGCAACCAAGGCTGCAATGAGGGCAGATGGAGGCTGCGGTGCTGAGGTCCCACTTACGGGTGGGCTGGGCTTTGAAAGGCTTATCGGTGAAGACGCCAGTGGGACAAACTTCGACCAGATTTCCGCTGAACGGGTTTTCTAAAACTCCTTCTTCATGACGCCCAAAGTAAACCCGATTGCGGGAGGAAAAAACATCGAGATCTCTGCCACCAGCATAGTCTTTGTAGAAACGCACACAGCGGTAGCATTGGATGCAGCGGTTCATCTCGTGATTGATGAAGGGGCCTAGGTATTGGTTACGGTGAGTGCGTTTCTGGAATCTATAACGACGCTTGGAGTGGCCAGCCATCACTGTCATGTCCTGTAGGTGACACTCGCCTCCTTCGTCACACACTGCGCAGTCATGCGGATGGTTGGTCATCAGCCACTCGACCACGCCCTTGCGAAATTCTTTGGCTTCGGGGTCGTCGATGGAAATGCGCAGTCCATCGCTAACTGGCACCATGCAAGCCATCACAATCATGCCAGTGGTGTCGTCATCATCGCGGAACTGCCTGACCGCACATTGGCGGCACGCCCCGACAGATCCCATGGCGGGGTGCCAGCAGAAATACGGTAGGTCGAACCCCAGCTGCAATGCTGTCTGCAGAAGGTTCTGCGAAGCATCGGCTTGGTAGGATTTGCCGTCTATGGTGATCGTGGCCATTTAAGATTGAAGATGTTTGTAAGGGCAGCGTTTTTCGGAGATGTGTTGCTCGAAGTCGTCGGCGAAGTATTTGAGGGCGCTCTGCAGGGGTTCGACGGCTCCGGGAGCGAAGGCGCAGAAAGTGCGTCCGGGGCCAAGCATCCGGGAGTGTTGGTGGAGAAGGTCGATATCGCTAGCGACACCCCTCCCCTCCTCGATGGCGCTCAGGGTTTTCTCGATCCATGGCAGGCCATCGCGGCAAGGGGTGCACCAGCCACAAGATTCGCGGGCAAAGAAGGTTTCCAAGTTATGCACCATGGCTATCGGGCAGGTGCGGTCGTCGAGAACGATCATGGTGCCAGTGCCCAGGCGACTGCCTGCTGCGGCGACGGTTTCATAGTCGAGTGGCAGGTCGAGGTGTTCCTCTACTAAGAAATCCGTGGAAGCTCCACCGGGGATGACGCCACGGAATTTGTAGCCATCCAGCATGCCGCCCGCGTGCTCCTCAATGATTTCTCGCAGTGTGGTGCCTAGCGGGAGTTCCCACAGACCCGGTCGTTTGACTCGGCCACTGACCCCGTAGATTTTGGTGCCGCTGTTGTTGGTTTTGCTAAGACCTTTGAACCAATCCGCGCCGTGATTGATGATGTGCGGCACACAGCAGAGAGTTTCGACGTTTTGCACGATAGTCGGCTGCCCCCAAAGACCCACTTGGGGCGGGAAAGGTGGCTTGGCACGTGGCACGGCGCGTTTGCCTTCCAGAGCATTCAGTAAGGCGGTTTCCTCACCGCAAATGTAACGACCCGCACTAGTGTGGAGATGGATGTTTAGGTTGTAGTTAGAGCCTAGAATGTTGTCGCCTAACAAGTTTTCAGCGAACAGCTCCGCTATGGCCTCACGCAAGGTTCGCTCCGAGCATGTGTATTCGGCTCGGAGGAAAATGTAGGCGGTATCGGCCTTGATGGCGTAGGCTGCAAGCATGATTCCCTCTAGCAGCTGGTGCGGATTCCCTTCTATCAGGTAGCGGTCTTTGAAGGTGCCTGGCTCCATTTCGTCAGCATTACAGACGAGGTAGCGCTGGCGTGGCGCGTCATCGCCACTGGGCACCAGGCTCCACTTCAATCCAGCGGGAAATCCGGCGCCACCGCGACCGCGAAGGTTCGAGTCTTTTACGGCCTCAATAACCTCAGTTGGAGTCATTTCCGTAAGGGCACGACGCAGCGCCTGGTAGCCGCCTAGTTTTTGGTAGGCGGCGAGGTCTGGCGACGGGTGTCCAGGACGGATGTGTTCTGTCAGAGGAGTTTCCAATTTGTTGGGGGAAATAGTTATTTGTTAGGGGAGTTTTTCCAAAAGTGCGTCGATGGTTTCTGGCGTGAGATTTTCGTGAGTGGTTTTGCCAACCATCATGGCGGGAGCCTTATCGCAGGCTCCGAGACAGACAATGGGCAGGAGGGTGAAGCGGCCGTCTGGGGTGGTTTCCCCCATGTTGATTCCGAGGCGTTTTTTCAAATGCTCGCAAATACTGCCGCAGCCCATCACCCAGCAGCTGATGCTGTCGCAGACATGGATCACGTGGCGGCCTGTGGGTTGGCGGTAGATGAGGTTATAAAAGGTGGCCACGCTATCGACTTCACTGGGCGACATCTCCAAGATCTCGGCAACTTCCTTCACCGCCTCATCGGATACCCAACCACGGTGCTTCTGCAAAATTTTCAGCGCATCGACACAGACTGCTTGCTTGTAGGGATAGCAGGCGATTTCGTGTTCAATTTCTTGGCGTTCTTCGGGGCTCATTATTTTAGGGGTTATCAGGGCGGTCGTGTTGCTAGCGATCTATATCTGCTAGGACGTAGTCGATGCTGCCTAGGATGGCGAGGAGGTCGGGGATCATGTGGCCTTGGCTGATGTTGTTGATGATTTGCATGTGGGGGAACGACGGGGCGCGGATGCGAGTGCGGTAGGAGATGCTGTCCTTGTCGCTGATGAGGTAATAGCCGCTCATTCCCTTGGTGGCCTCGACGCTGCACATCATTTCTCCGGCAGGCACCACCGGTCCCCAGCTGACAGAGAGGAAGTGGGTGATCAGGGTTTCTATGTCATGCATGGTGCCGTCCTTGGTGGGCGGGCAAGTGAGTGGATGATCGGACTTGTAGGCGCCGCCGGGCATGCACTTGAGACATTGCTCGATGATGCGCAGGCTCTGGCGCATTTCCTCGATCCGCACCATGCCTCGGTCATAGCAGTCGCCGTTGTCGGCTGTGGGGATGTCGAAGTCGAATTGGTCGTATCCGGCGTAGGGCCGTTTCTTGCGCAAATCCCAGTCGCTGCCAGTGGCGCGCAATCCGGGTCCAGTGATCCCCCACTCCAGCGCCTCCTCGGTGGTGTAGGCACCGATGCCGATGGTGCGCGCTTGATGATGCGGTTTTTCATCACCATGGTGTCGTATTCCTTGAGCCGTGGTGGCAGGTAGTCGAGGAAGTTTCTGACTAGGGTGTCCCATCCCTTAGGGAGGTCTTGGGCGACTCCACCGATGCGGAACCAGTTTGGGTGCATGCGTGCGCCGCAGATTGATTCGATGATACCTAATAACTGCTCGCGGTCGTTGAACATGTAGAACACGGGCGACATCTGGCCGAGGTCTTGGGCGTAAGTTCCATACCAGACGAGGTGGTTAGAAATGCGGAACAGCTCGCAGAGCATGATGCGGATGACCTTGGCGCGGTCGGGGACATCGATGCCGCACATTTTCTCCAGCGCCAGCACGTAGGGCAGGTTGTTCATCACCCCTCCGAGATAATCGACGCGGTCGGTGTAGGGAATGTAGCTGTGCCACGACTGGCGCTCGCCCATCTTTTCCTGTCCACGGTGGTGGAATCCGATGTCTGGGATGACATTGAGAATCTCTTCACCATCAAGCTGAAGCACCAGACGTAGCACGCCGTGGGTTCCGGGGTGTTGAGGGCCTATGTTGAGAAACATGAACTCGGAGTCGGCGCTGCTGCGCTCCAGCCCCCAAGCTTCGGGGTCGAATTGCAGAGCCTTGTGCTCGGCGTCTTCTTTTTCAGGAGTGAGTTCGAAGGGACCCATCTCGGTCGCACGCGCTGGATGTTCCTTACGCAGCGGGTGGCCTTGCCAGCTTTGTGGCATAAGCAGGCGTCGCATCTTTGAGTGGCCATCGAAGCGGATGCCAAACATGTCCCAGACCTCACGTTCATACCAACTTGCCGTTGGCCAGATATTAGTGATGGATGGGATGCTGGGGTAGTCACCTTCGAGGGCTACCTTGATGCGGATGTCGGTATTGTTAGGAATGGAAAGCAGATGATAGACGACGGTAAAATCACTCGCGGGCTGGCCATCGCGGTGGCGGCGGTGGCGTTCGTCGATAGCAGTGAGGTCGTAGAGCATCGCAAAGCCCTCGTCGTGTTTGAGGTGACGAAGCAAAGGAATCAAGTGTTCGCTAAGAACCCAGAAGGTGGGGATGCCATCTACCGTGGCTTGCTCAACAATCTGCCCCCAAGTCCCTGAGGTCAGGGACTCCATAAAAGAGATCTTTGTGTGCGCCGTTGTCACTTGCTAGTGTCTAAGGATTAAAGGCTAACAGTAGGTTAGAGTGGCTGAGTCAGTCAAGGATATTTCACCATTCACCCAAGTCGACAGCACTCGATATTAATGAGTTACGACTGATCCGGAGTCCTAAGTGTGGTGACTCCCATGCGTTCTTCGTGTTTGAGGTCACGCTGGCTGAAGCGGCCTGGTTGGGAAACCCCCTGAGGCCCGATGACGTGGCTGAGCGGGCGTTTTTCCTGACCGACGGCTTGCTGAAGAAGAACGAGTCCCTGCATGAAGGCATCGGGCCGGGGCGGACAGCCGGGCACGTAAACGTCTACTGGGAGAAATTTGTCGACCCCTTGCACCACGCTGTAGATGTCAAACATGCCGCCGGAGTTGGCGCAGGAGCCCATCGATATCACCCAGCGCGGCTCCATCATTTGTTCGTAGAGCCGCTGGATGATGGGAGCCATTTTCACGAAGACGGTGCCGGCGATAATCATCACGTCGGCTTGGCGCGGGCTTCCGCGCAGCACCTCGGCTCCGAACCTAGCAATGTCGTATTTACTGGTTAGGCTGGTGGCCATTTCCACGAAACAACAAGAGAGACCGAAGTTGAAAGGCCATAGCGAATACTTGCGGCCCCAGGCTACGAGGTCTTGAAGCTTTGCCATGGCGAGGACTTTGCTGACTTCGTCGTCAAGGTCACTAAGGCCGTTTTGCGGAGCGGGGTCTTCTGGATTGGATATGCTTATATTCATAGTTTGTCTTTCTTGTTAGTGATTCTCCCTGGCCGCCGTGGTCGGCTCCAGTCCAGTGCGCCCATGCGCCATTCGTAGATCAGGGCGACAATCAAGATTCCTATGAACACCGCAATGCCACCATAGCCTTGCCAGCCAAGTTCTCGTAGTGCGATAGCCCAGGAGAAAATGTAGATTACCTCGAGGTCAAAGATAACAAAAAGAATGGCGATCAGATAGAAGCGGATAGAGATTTTCAGCCTTCCCGTGCCCGTGCCATCGAGCCCCGATTCATAAGGTTTTCCCTTGCCTCGAGCGTTGTGTTTCTGGCCGAGCAAGGCTGAGACACCGAGCATGCCTCCCGCCACCGTGGCGATGAGCGCCACGTAAACCACAAACGGCCAATAGTCTGGGGGGGACATTACGAGTAGGATTTATTGATGAGAGAAGCACCTAGCAGTAGATCAGAAATGATAGATCTACGCAACAGAATAGAGTTACTAACTATACTCGTAAATTGTTGATGTTGAGCATGATGCTATAAATCACATTAAATCTTGTTGAATCCCCCATCTACTCTCCTGTGATTCGACGATTGACTGCCGAGTTCATCACACACACTTTGATTTAGATGAAACCCTTTACTCGACTTCTATCCTTATGGCTTCTTATTTCATTAGGAATTGGAGCCAACTCTTCCTGTGTGAATGTGAGAAGTGAGCGAGGAGTCGAAAACCTTTGGAACTCGGATGAGGGAGACAACAAAGCCTCCAATTGGAGCAAAGGAAAAACAACAAAATCTAAGATACTAAAAGACCTTGGCCCCCCTTCCCAAGTACTCACCCTAGGAGATGAGACGGTCTTTTACTATCTACGCGAGCAAATCAACGGCGAAGGTATTGTGCTTATCGTTTACAACAACGTTAAGGTTCACGCGGAATACGATAGGGCCATTTTCTTCTTTGATAAACAAGGAGTGCTAACAGACTTCTCAGTAAGTGAGGGGTAATAGTCAGAACATCCTTACGCTGATGAGATCGGGAATAACGGGTTTAGAAACTGCACGTTTTTTTGCAACTTGGGCACGGCTTGCTGTTGTACCTTTGCTGTGCAGTAGCTGTACGGTTCTCAAGTACAAAATTGGTGGTGAGTCTATTGGAAATCTGGCTCAACCTAACGACTTAAAAATACAACAAGTACCGCAAATTCCATCTACCCGCTCAGAGATTTTGGACCAATTGGGACCGCCGGAAAAAGTGGGCCAACTCGAATCTGGCCACTACGTGTTCGCCTACGAATTTCGTGACGTCGTAGAACGTCAAATCGGTCTGAGCATACCAAATTTCAGCTTATTTAAGCTCTCACTCGGCAAGGCCAGGGCTGACAGGTATGCCCTTTTGATTGAGCTTAATGAACACAATAAGCTCCATTCTGCAGGATATTCACACTGGATAGAAGACGTAGGGTATGGTGTAAACATTCAACTATTCCTAGCGGTCACTCCGACTACGGACACTAAGGCATTACGCGAGCAGTTAGATACTGAGGTTTGGACAACCCGCCTGCTCTCTAGTCCTGTCGGCCTTGTTGACCTTACACACAACTCGGATCTAACTGGTTCAGGCCTCTATTTCTCAGGAATGCCGAATCCCAGCCTCCAATGGCCCACTAATAATAGGAAGCGATGACTCCAGTCAAAGGTGGTGGGTATTTTTTGTTCTTATCCTGATCAATCATTTGGCTTTCTTTAGTAAATAAAGTCTCTCGCTTGCTTCTCGATCTAGACTAGTTTCTCGCCATGGACGACTACAACCGCCGCCACTTCATCCGCACCTCGCTCCCTGGATTTCTCGGGCTAAGCCTCGCGTTGCCAGCCATCACAGCTCTAGCAACCCGCGCCAATGCGTGCCAAGGAAGGTTGCCCGCGGATGGAGCCATCAATTGGGATGCCTTCCTCACTGCTGTTGAAAAGGAAGCTGCTAAACAACACCTCGACCACTGGAATCAGGAAAAGTATGTCAAGCAAGTGGCAGCACTCGCCCTCCAATTGAACCTCAAAGATGCAGATCTCTCTGAGGCTTTTGAAAACAGCAAGAATGGTCTCGGAAATATGCGCCCAGATTTCTATAAGCTCGAAAAGCAACGCAACTTCGAGGTAAGTCTCGTACAGTTTGAAAAAGGCGAAGAAATAAAGCACCACGACCACCCAGACATGACTGGAGTGCTGCTCTGTGCCACAGGCAAGATTGACGTATGGAACTACGACCTCCTGCCGCACGAAAACGATGCAGAAAAAGTCCTCCTCAAAGAAACGGCAAAGTCCACTTTACTCAAAGACGATGTCTCCACCTTGACCTCTAAAGCACGCAATATCCATCGCCTTCGCGCTCACCAACTGACTCAGTTGGTTGACGTTTGCTCCGCCCTACAATAAAGAACGGATCAAAAAGAGCACCTGGTTTGAGGTCGATACCGACAGCTACCTTGGACGAGAAAAAATCTACGAAGCCAACCGTAGATAGCCTGAATCCGAGTCATTATTGCCAATCCAGCAAGACTTTACCACTGCGCTCACCTTGTTGGGATCGCTCTAGCGCCTCGACTAGCTCACTTGGTTTGTAGGATTTTTCTACCGACTGAGTAAGCTTTCCATCCACCACCCACTCAGCGAGCTGCTGGTAAACTTTTTCAATCTCCCCTCTCTCGGCGGCGGCTATCCATTTGGTGATCCACAGTCCACGCAGGCTGATACCCTTAAAGATAAGAAATTTGTTAGGCACTTTGAGGCTGCGCATACTCATCGCTCCAAAGGTGACTTGCGTTCCATGTTCGGCGAGAGCGTCCATCTGGCGCAGGGCACTGTCGCCACCAACGGCATTGGAGGCGAGTTTTGGTAAATTATCGCCACAGATCTCGCGCACCTTTGTCACGAGGTCAGCATCATCTAACAACACGTGATCCGCGCCGAAAGCTTTCAGCTCAGCCTCGAGCCCTTCGCGACGGACAGTATTGATGGTGCGCAGTCCGAGTTGTTTGGCAATTTGAATCAAACACTGGCCTACACCTGAATTTGCCGCATTTTGAATCACCCAATCACCAGGGTTAAGATCGGCGTAGGCGTGGAGTATCTGCCAAGCAGTCGCGGGATTCACCTTGAGCATTGCAGCCTGTTCTGGAGCAATCTCGGAGGGAATACGTAGGGTATTCTGAGCATCACAGACCACATGGCTCTGCCATGTGCCCACACGCTCGATAAAGATTACCTTATCTCCTGCAGCAAAGCCCTCGGCTTTGCTTTCTAGCACCTCTGCACAACCTTCGATTCCGGGCGATGCTGGGAGCTCGGGTTTAACTCCGTAGTTGCCTTGGATAAAATTGATATCCGCTGGATTGAGTGGAGTCGCCAGCATTTTAACTAGCAACTGTCCGTTCTCTGTCGCAGGTAGTTCGATTGGCTCTAATTGAGCGACTTCTTCGACTTTGCCGAAGCTATGAAAGCGTACTGAATTTGATATCATGGGAATAGTCCTCTTTGTTTTTTAACATTGGCAACTTCTTTAATGCCGAGTGCTAGGGCAGCCACACGATGTGGTAGTTTATTTCTTTGAGCAAAGGTTATCACACGATCAAATGCCTTTGCCATCATGGTGTCGAGTTTGGTCAACACCTCTTGCTCACTCCACTGGAAGCGCTGTAAATTCTGTACCCATTCGAAGTAGGAAACCGTCACACCTCCTGCATTGCAAAGAATGTCGGGGATCATGAAAATGTCATCTCTGCGCTCTAAAATGGCGTCCGCCTCAGTGGTTGTTGGACCATTGGCTGCTTCCGCAAGAACGCGGCATTTGAGCTTGCCAGCATTTTTTGAGGTAATCACCCGCTCAAGAGCCGCTGGTACTAACACATCACAAGGCTGCACCAACAAATCAGCTGGATCAATAGAGTCAGCGGCCGTAAAGCCGACGACTCCCCCACTCTTTGCGACATGCTTGCCTAATTCCTTCACATTGATTCCCTCGGGATTATGCACGGCTCCAGTCACATCTGAAATACCTATGATTCTCACTCCAAATCGCTCCATGGTTAGAGCTGCATGATAACCGACATTACCAAATCCTTGGATGATAGCAGTGGCATTTTCATGGCGTATTTTACACTTTGTCAGTGCCCGTGTGGCTAGGAATGCCACACCGTGACCAGTAGCAGCCGTTCGTCCTTCCGAACCTTGGAGGTTCACAGGTTTACCGGTAACGACCCCTGGTACCAAATGACCTGCGTGGCTGGAATAAACATCGAGCATCCATGCCATCACTTGTTCATTGGTTCCCATGTCGGGAGCCATCACGTCGGTCTGTGGGCCTATGAATGGTAGCATCTCGGCTGTGTAGCGCCTTGTCATATTCTCTAACTCAGCCTCGCTCATGCTTCGTGGGTCACATGTCACACCGCCTTTTCCACCACCAAATGGCAAGCCCATCAATGCACATTTCCAGTTCATCCACATAGCAAGCGCCGCCACCTCGCCTAGCTTGACATTGGGGTGAAACCTCAAACCACCTTTGACTGGACCACGCGAGAGTTCATGCTGCACACGATAACCAAAGAAGACCTCAGTCTCACCACTGTCTCTTTTGATGGGGATGCTCACAGTCAGCAAGCGCTTAGGCCACTTGCAGCGCTCTCGCACATCGTTTGATAATTTTAGGAAATCTGCTGTGCGGTCAAATTGCTCAGCAGCCATCTGGAATACAGGATTTTTGAGGAGTTGCTCCTTCATATAAGTTAATCAAACATGCAGAACACTTTTCCAAAAGGTAAAACGTCAAGAGATCCAAATGATGTTTTGGATTCTTCGTAGTCTATCACTGCACAAAGAAAAACACCCTGTTAGTCATTCACTAACAGGGCGCTTTAAGAAATATTTTTTGAATCAATCAACTAGAGTTGGGCCATTTGCGTAATGACTTCACGCATCGACTCTATATTTTCAAGCCATCCATCGAAATCTTCAGAATCTGACCAAATCTCACGAAGTTCAGATTCCTTGCCGAGCACTTTAGCGAGAGCTGGGAGAGCTACCTCAGGAAGGTCGCTCACGTCGTCACATTCGTTGTCGCCAACCCAGTCAACCAATTCACCAGGAACTCCGATGCGTGGTTCGTCGAGAAGAGCAATCAGAGTCTCACTCGCAGCTAGGACTATGGCTGCTTGATCGGCTTCAATATAACCAGGATCAATACTGAGTGATTCACTCAGAAATTCACGTGCATCTTCAGAGTCAATGAGCTCCTGAATCCAGTCGTTAGCAGTATCTTCTTCAAATGTTTTTGTTCCCCAGGCAGCCATAATTTTTAGTGCGTTGTTGTGCGCGTTCTTTTTGATTTAGAGGATGAAATTGCAGCGGTCAACCTCTCTTGCTGACTTTTTTTCAAGCTCCATCTCCCTCAAGCTCTTCAAACATATGTATCATTGATTCTTAGAGCTTTATTCCACATACTGTTCTCCCATGGAGACTAAAAGTATCTATCAATGCCCAGAACAGTGTGCGCGCGATACATCTGAGATGAGTAATAGTGAACTTCGAAACTACTACTCACAAGATGAAATATGTGTGCAAACTGTCGCATGGCTGTATCTCTTTAGCGGAACCTTTGTCGGAGTTCTAACGCTAGTGTTTCTCAAAGTTGCCATCGATATCCACCATCTTCTTCTTATTTTTATGAGCTTTTTCTCGCTGATTATAGCCATCATCTTCGTCTTACTTGGGTGGGGCATGCGTCATTACGATCCTTGGTCGCGCACCCCAGCTCGTTTCGCGGCCGTCGTCATGATGTTTTTTGTACCCTTAGGGACTCTCATCGGCATCATCTGCTTTTTCTTACTCAAACAAAGAGCCCACAAGGAAATCTTCACCAACAAATATCACGCTATTTTGCTCTCAGACCCCTTGCACAGCAAATACCACAAGTTGTGGCTACCCATGCTCATTGGAGCGCTCACAGCTATCCTGATGACTTTAGCAGTAGTATTCCAACGCCATTTCATCATCAAGCTACTGACGGATGGTTATAGTTTTTAAACTGTCTTGAAAGACTGGCTCACTCCCCTCCCCCAGTGCTCAAAAAATGGCATGCACCTGAGAGGTACATGCCATTTTATGAAAATTCTCATTGAAAAAATTACACGAGCATCAGCGTTGGCTGTTCGATGAATTTTTTCACTGCATTGAGGTAGGTAGCGGCAACAGCACCATCAACCACGCGGTGGTCACAGCTGAGGCCGATGTTCATGCGGAGGCCAGATTTGATCTCACCCTTGATAGAAACTGCCTTTTCAATGATACCACCCACACTGACGATTGCCGCCTGTGGTGGGTTTACTATCGCATCAAAGCTCTCTACGCCCCATGCGCCGAGGTTAGAAATGGTGATTGTTCCGCCATCAAACTCGTTAGGAAGAAGCTTCTTATCGCGAGCACGCTTTGCCATCGCTTTGATTTCTTGCGAAATCTCAAGCAACGACTTATTTTGTGCCGTCTTGACTACAGGAGTCACTAAACCGTCTTCCACTGCAATCGCTACAGAAATACCTACGTTTGCAAATTCTACAACACTGTCGCCATTGTAGGCTGCATTGACTGCTGGGACTTCCTCGCAACTATTGATCATCGCTTTCACAACAAAGTCATTGACGGAATACTTGTTGCCGCCGGTTTGTTCAGTCTGAGCGTTGATCTGCTTGCGCAGTGCCATCAGTGGAGCTGCGTCACATTCTACATGTAAGTAGAAGTGTGGGATGGTTTGCTTCGATAGGAGTAGGCGCTCAGCGATGATTTTGCGCATGCCAGAAAGTGGTGTGACTTTGTCGTCTGCTCCAACCGCTGGAAAAATACCTTGAGGCACTGGAGCGGCAGAGCTAGGTGCCGCTACGGGTGTAGCAGAGGCAGCCTTGGCAGATTCTACGTCAGCCTTCACAATTCGGCCACTTGGTCCTGATCCCTTTACGGTAGTAAGATCGACACCTTTTTCTGCTGCAATCTTGCGAGCGAGTGGTGAAACACGGAGGCGTGAGCCATCCGCTGCCACAGTGGCAGTCGGTACTGCGGCAGCTACTGGAGTCGAAGCGGCGGCGGCTGGTGCTTTTGTCGCTGGAGCAGCTGGTGGTGCAGTCACAACGGAAACGTCTTCGTCCTCTTCTGCTATGATAGCTAGAACATCTCCAACAGGGGCTTTAGTCCCCTCTTGTACCAAGATTTCAACGATTGTGCCTTCGTCGAATGCTTCCATTTCCATGGTTGCTTTATCCGTTTCGATTTCAGCAATAATGTCGCCGATTTCGACGGTGTCTCCCGCCTTTTTGCGCCAAGAGACTAGTGTACCCTCAGTCATCGTGTCTGAGAGCTTTGGCATTTCGATATTAATAGGCATAACTAAATTCTTAAAAATGATCACCGCAATTGTTGCGGTGCCTATATTTCCCTCAAACTCTAGCAATGGGCAAGAGGAATATCTGTCTTTTCTACGACAATTCACATGATCAACGACGATTCATGCGCAAAAAACCCGCTCGCTGACGCCAAGCGGGTTTTTAGATAAAATTTTGACTATGTTTGGAGCTATTAGAGCTCAGGGGCAAGTGTCTTCATGGTCGGGATGAGACCTAACTGAGGCTCACCAGTTCCACCCTGCATAGTAGCGCGTGAGAGCACCTCTTTGCTTACTATTCCACAGCAATCTGGCTTAGGACAGAATCTTGAGTAACACTTTGTGCAGCCTTGTGTTTTAGCTTTCTTAACTCTTGGCTTACGAACCTTAGCTACTTCCGGCTTAGGCTTCTGGGCTTCTGGGCAGCAAAACCAGCTTCTCCTAGGCTTTGACTCGAATACTGGAGGAGCCACATATTTTCCCTTAGAACTTAAGGAGTCTGAGGAGGAAACGGCGTTACCACTGGCATCATAGTAGACTGCCTGCTGGCTGCAGGATGCGAAGAACATTGCTACCATAGCGGTGGCTAGAAGTTTAAGTGCTGTTTTCATAGATAGGCATAGAGGATAGTTTGTTGAACGAATCTTACAAATCAAATTTTACATAAATATTAAGCTGCGCACTATAAATTAACAAAAATATACTACATAGTTAATCACATAATAACTTTTAGATATATAATAAAAAGGGCGACTCTAAGGCCGCCCTAGCAAGAAATGATTCAAAAATCTATGAAATACTCAAAACAGCTTTGACCACCTTAGCTGGTGTCGGAAGCTGTTCAGACTCTAAAGCTGGGGAATAAATCGCAGGAGCATCGAGTGAACAAACGCGCTTAATAGGGGCATCAAGATCATCGAATGCGTATTCCTGAATCAGTGTGATCAACTGTGAAGAAACACCACAGAATGGCTTGGATTCATCCACAATCACTGCTCTGTTGGTCTTTTTGACTGAATTGATGATAGCGTCCTGATCGAGAGGGCGGATGGAGCGAAGGTCTACTACCTCAGCATTGATTCCGTGCTCAGATTGAAGAATCTCAGCAGCCTCAAGAGCGACAAGAACACTTTGACCATGGGCGATGAGAGACACGTCTGAGCCTTCACGCTTGATATCAGCCACTCCGAGGGGGATGGTGAAGTCGCCGTCATTAGGGTCAGGAACAGGTCCTTTAACACCGTAGAGAAGGGTACTTTCCATGACGTAGACTGGGTCATTATCACGGATAGCAGACTTCATCAGGCCCTTTGCGTCCGCCGCTGTAGCAGGGGATACGACTTTAAGACCTGGGAAAGCAGCGAAGAGGCCTTCTGGTGTATGTGAGTGAGTAGCGCCGACGTTAGTTCCGCCGTTAGCTGGGCCACGTATTACAATAGGGCAGTTACAAAGACCACCAGACATGTAGCGGACGTTGGCTGCATTGTTGACCAATTGGTCGAAAGCTACGGAGTGGAAGGACCAGAACATCAGCTCCATCACAGGACGAACGCCGAGCATTGAGGCACCGACACCCATACCAATGAAGCCCGCTTCAGAGATCGGCATGTCCATCACGCGCTTGTCGCCCCATTTGTCCCAAAGTCCTTTAGTGACCTTGTAGGCTCCGTTGTATTGGGCAACTTCTTCACCCATAAGTACGACGTTCTCATCGCGTGCAAGCTCTTCATCAAAAGCTTCGTTGAGCGCATCTCTGTATTCGATTTCTCTCATTTTAAAGAATAGTTAAATTGTAGTAAGTGAAAGGGGACTAGTCGTTGAAGAAATGGCGGCCAGTATTGCCAGCTTCAGTTTTATTATCCACTTCCCAGTAGACGTCTTCAAAGATCGAATCGATTGTTGGGAAAGGGGACTCTTCAGCAAATTTGACTGCAGCTGCTGCTTCCTTCTTAGCTTCTTTATCAATCGCTATTGCTTCTTCTTCAGTAAGCAGACCTTCTGAAATAACTTGCGCACGCCAGAGTAGCACTGGATCGTGGTTCTTCTTATAGTCTTCGATCTCTTCAGGTGTCCGGTACTTCTTGTGGTTCGCATCCGCTACTGAGTGACCGTAGTAACGATAAGTAAAGATCTCGAGGACTGTTGGCTTGCTCTGATTGTGAGCACGTTCAAGCGCCTGCTGAGTCTTTGCGCGAACTTCGTAGATATTTTCCCCATCCACACTGTCCCATGCCATATCGTAGGCGTCAGCGCGCTGAGCGAGGGTATCCTTGTAAGCAGAGGAACGCTTCTGACTGGTGCCCATTGAGTAGCCGTTGTTTTCAATGATATACACCACAGGTACATTATGCAGCTCTGCAATGTTGAGTGACTCATGGAATGCACCTTGGTTGATAGCTCCATCACCCATGTAACAAAGACAAGCACCTTTGTTGCCCTTGTATTTCTCACCAAAAGCAAGACCCAGACCGAGTGGAGTCTGACCACCTACGATTCCGTGACCACCCCAGAAGTTCTTATCAGGAGCAAAAAAGTGCATTGAGCCACCTTTGCCTTTAGAGCAACCAGTCGCTTTACCAAAGAGTTCAGCCATGCACTCATTCATGTTCATCCCACAAGAGAGAGCGTGCGCGTGACAACGATAGGCCGTGATCACGTGATCGTGTGCTCCACAGAGTGAGATGGTACCAACAGCTACAGATTCCTGACCGATGTAGAGGTGGAGGAATCCTCCCATTTTACCCTGGGAATAGGGTTTCTGGGTTGCCTGCTCGAAACGACGAATACGCGCTAGCTGTCTGTAGAGGCCAATCTTATCATCCGCCGTCAGCTGCTGGTTGATAGGTGCCTGAGAGTAATCTGTAGTAGTTGCCATAGTAACTAGATAGTTAATGTTAAATCTCTGCCGAGTTAGATCTAAGGTACCGTTTAGCTCCTATTAGAACTTCCCGCAAGTCCGAATGCTAGTATAACAATTACTATTTTTCTCCTAGTCATGAACCCTATTCATTGTTCCACGTGGAACAGCTTGATCACCACTTTAACTTCTTGTTCCACGTGGAACAACTAACTACATGAATACCTGCTTGCCTTCCTATAGCTCAGGAGTAAGTTTCTGCCGCTATGTTTCGCTACCCGAAAGAATACGACGTCCTCGTCATTGGTGCAGGTCACGCTGGTGTAGAAGCCGCGTTGGCTGCCGCACGCCTAGGCTGCTCAGTCGCAATGCTCACACAGAACCTCGACACCATTGGAGCTATGTCCTGCAACCCAGCGATTGGTGGGCTCGCCAAAGGGCACATAGTGCGTGAGATCGATGCGCTCGGCGGAGCCATGGGTCTAAACACAGATGCCACAGCTATCCAATTCCGCATGCTCAATGCTAAAAAGGGACCTAGCGTCAGAGCTCCACGAGCCCAGTGCGATAAGAAAGCATACCAATTCCGCATGAAGCGAATCATCGAGGGTCAAGAAAACCTCGATATGCACCAAGGGAATGTGGCTGAAATTCTAGTCAAGAACGACCAAGTCTATGGTATTCGCACCAACTTGGAAATGGAGATTCTAGCCAAATCAGTCATCCTATCCGCAGGCACATTCATGCGCGGTTTGATGCATGTTGGCCTCAAAAATGAAAAGGGTGGTCGCATGGGCGACGCCATTTCCACCGTCAGTGATAGCCTCAAAGAACTCGGATTTGAGGTGGATCGTTTCAAGACTGGAACCCCATGCCGCATCAATGGTCGCTCGATCGGCTACTCGAAGTGCGAGCGACAAGATGGTGATACACCAGTGTCTAACTTCTCTTACATGGCTCACACCTTAACGAAGAAGCCCAACGACATTTTCACTCTCAATCCTTTCGGCGACCCAGCGTTCCACGTGGAACAAGTTCCATGCTGGATTACCTATACCAATCCAAGGACCCACGAAATCATAGCCAACAACCTGCATCAATCGCCTATCTACTCAGGTAAGATTGAGTCTGTAGGGCCACGCTATTGTCCATCAATCGAAGACAAGGTAGTGAAGTTTGCTGAGAAAGAACGCCACCAAATTTTCATTGAGCCTGAAGGTCGCCACAGCCTAGAGTGCTACATCAATGGAGTTTCTACCTCACTCCCGTATGACGTGCAGCTCGACTTCATCCACTCGATCGTCGGTATGGAGAATGCTGAGATCATCCGCCCAGGCTACGCCGTGGAATACGACTACTGTCCGCCGACACAATTGCTACCAACCTTAGAAACAAAGCTGGTAGAGAACCTCTATTTTGCAGGGCAGATCAATGGCACCTCTGGCTACGAAGAAGCCGCAGCCCAGGGACTCATGGCTGGAACCAACGCCGCCTTCAAAGTGCGCGGTGAAGATCCCTATATTCTAGGCCGCGATGAATCCTACATCGGGGTCATGATCGATGACTTAGTCACCAAGGGCTGCAATGAGCCTTACCGCATGTTCACCAGCCGTGCTGAATATCGATTGCTGCTACGCCAAGACAACTCGGATCTGCGCCTCACACCGAGAGCGGCCGAGAGGGGGCTCGTCAGTGATGAACACAAGACATTCACTGAAGAAAAAATAGCCACCATAGCCGAAGCATCTGAGTTCATACGTCAGACAACTTACCAGTCCACGCGATTGAACAAGTGGTTCCGTCGTGCTGAGAATTCTTGGCAAGACCTCCCACAGGAAATGCGTGATAAATTCCCTGCCGATCTGTGGTCAGTTGTTGAAACTGATTTTAAATATGAAGGGCACATCGTACGACAACATAAGCAAGTCGAGCGACTCTCTAAAATGGAGCACAAGAAAATCCCCGACGACCTTGACTACTCAGAGATCAGCGGGCTCAAGAAGGAAGCTAATCATAACTTCTCTACCATCCGCCCCCAAACACTTGGACAGGCTGGGCGCATCACAGGCATTACTCCTGCAGATGTGACCTTACTCTCCATCTGGCTCGATAAAAAGAAGCGCGAACAAGATGCTTAATTGGGTAGAGCCAGTCGTGGTATTGTTGGGTGGGGGAGTGCTCTCACTCAAATTACTAGCGGTCTGGTCTCATACCCGCTATACCGCGCATGGTGTCGTTGATGGTAAACTGGCTCCTAACAATCTATCGCCCAATAGCGTTTGTAGCGAAGGAGAAACAGCTAACATCGCGCCGTTAGCAGCAGAACATGTTGATAGCTGGGAAAACCTACAAGACGCCGTAGAGAGCCTCTCAGGGCGGTTTATCTTAACAGAGGTAAACTACCTCCACGCAGTCTTCCGCACACCACTACTAGGTTTTGAAGAAGACTTTGAAGCCAGATACGATAAAGAAGCCGGCTGTATCCACCTGCGCTCAGCCAGCCGCGTCGGTTTCTCAGACATGGGCAGCAATGCGAAGAGAGTCGAGTCTCTGAAGAGACTGGTGGAATAGTTCACTGGTTGAACGGTTTATTGGTCAATAGTCAACAGTTGCGCCATACTTATGGAAACCCCCTAATTCCTACTCTCCCCACATTTCACGCCATTCCTTGGGCAGGCGTTGAGGACGACCAGCAGGCATTTGCACCATTGCTAATGCTTGGCAACAGGTGATAAGGCAGCGATCGATACCTTCTGCGTAAACCTCAAAGGAGACCCAGAACTTGACCTTTTCTAAACTTTCTAACCGACCTTTGATTGTCAACTTGTGGCCCAAAGTCGCTGGGTATTTGTAATCAATTTCAGTACGCACAACAACCGGGTAGAGGCCGGTGTCGGCCATCGATTTGAGGTTCATCCCCATTTTTTCAGTAGCCAACTTAGTGCGGCAGGTTTCAATCATTCTGAGATAGGCAATATTGTGGACTACACCACCGATATCGGTGTCGAAGAACATCACCTCTTCTTGAGTCTCGTAAACTGGCATCAATTCTGGCATGCGCACTTTTAGAGCTGGCATAATTATAGGACAAGCCGTAACTATCCTTGATTGTGTACGTATAAAGTTGGTAGACTACCGCATTTAGAAATGAAACAGTTCTTACTCGGCCTCGCCACACTCACTGTATGTGCTTCCAGCTCCTACGCTGCTAAATATATTGAACCAAACCTTGAGGGTAAGACCCTAGTCAAAATTGACCAAATCCCGCTCGATAGTAATACGATGCACTGGATGGCCATATACCTGACCGAGCTGGCCGAACAACAAGCGGGTAGTAAAGACCCTAAGAAACTCAAAGCCAGTGCAAAGCTCCTAGCTCTTGCAGAACAACTTGATAAATCACTGCTACAAGTCTCTGCAGCTAATTTGAAGCTCAAGCAGGGAACTCAAACTAAGCCAAACGAAAAGCTTAATAAGCATAAACAGAACCGTTTGCTTGGTATTTTAGAATACCTAGTAACTGAAGAATCAAACTCTGAGGGTAAAGTTTTAGTCCATCTCACTAAGGATGCCATAGCTGCTATAGCCCCACAAAATTCCCCACTGGCTCAGTTTTCAGCACCCGATCATCTTTGAAAAACTCCATTGCTAACTACGATAAACTCGACCACATTGATGCTCCTAAAATAGCTAGTAACGATCATGTCAAACACAGCGAGGTTGAAGCTATTTCTAAACCGAATATCGACACTCCAACGGCTAAAATAGAAGTCGAAAAACAACCTTCAACAGCTGAATGGAGAATCAAAGATCTCGTTGTCTTAGCTCCAATCACAACCTACGAACTTGTTGGTGAATATCACAGGCAAGTCTTCTCTAGCGGACTCAATAATATAAAAATTCAGATCAACCCATTCTCAGATCTGGGCGATAAAGAATCCACCTTTGCTTCGAAACCCTACTATATAAACGACTATCTAGCTCATCTCTCATGGAGTGTGATTAGGCCACTGCAGTCTCAGTGGGAAAATATTCCACCTTCAAAATTTTCTATCAGTTTAAATCAGGCCTATAGTTACCGCAGTGATAAATAAATAACCTCAAGTTCACTCGTTGTTGCACTAGATTCCGCATTACTTGGCTCACCATTGAAAAAGAACCTTCTAGTCATTTCATCTATAGATAAAAAAGCCAATTTCAAGCGCAGTCAAAAATTCTGGAAAACCCTCGCTCTACTTGCCGAAGAGGCGCGTGATTCACGTGTTCTTGTGGGCCAAAGTAGCGAAGACTACCTGCTCCAACTCCTTGCTCTCGGCCACCCATAATTTTTTATTCAAAATGAAGTCATTGAAGTAGAAAATCTAACACAGTCGCGCAAGCTAACTAGTAAAAAAGATCACGTAGATTACTCTGAAGCCACCACTCTTTTCGCAGAGGTTAAAAGCGCTATTGAACGCAAGTCTTTGCGCTCAATGACTGGAAACAAATACGTCAGAGAAAAGTTAGAAAAAGTCGTAGAAATCATGCCAAACCACCTTTCTGCTAAGATACTATTCGAATACGGATTACGCAAAAATCCTTCCCTGTTAGAAAGTAAGTATTTTGCCATTTCTATGAAATACCTCCTTGATTCGATCAACGGAAGACTCACTAGAGGTGGTGATGATTCATTCTCAGAGCGTTATGCGATGGAGCAAAGAGATGAAATATCCAAAGGTTTAGAAACTGTCAGAAACATCATCTCAACTGAAGATCGAAAAGTATACGATAAGGTCGATGAAATTTGCAAGATTCTTCACAGATTCAGCAGGGCTAAAAAAAAATCAACGGATGAAAGTAGGACTAGTACTACCTATTATTCTGAGGCTTCCATTAAGATTCTTCGTGAACTAAAATCTCTCAATAATGAAATCCAAGTCGACCTAGCTCGACTCAGTGGGACTCAGCTAAAAGAAGAATAACATTCGCTGCTTGCCGAATTTTTTCCACCCGCCATCCTTTCTTGCAGATATATGAAAGATGGTTATCGCAGATTTTTGGTCACCACCATCGTACTACTCAGTGCGTTTTTGGTCGTCGTCGTTTTACGTAAAATTTCCAACAGTCCTGGGTTGTTAGAATTTCTTCGAAATTCTGAACCCGTTTACCAACAAAACACACCCGATCAGGTCACGTTAAAACTTAAACCAGCGCTCACAAAAAAGGACGTCAGCATTCTGAGCCAGCTCAATGACGAATACACCCGTATCTCAGCAGCTGTCATGCCCTCCGTAGTAAGCATCAATACCGCTGGCCACGAAAGTAAGCGAGTGCGTGATAGATTTGGCCGTATATCCACTCTAAGAGAAGCAACCACAGGGCAGGGGTCTGGAGTGATTGTGAGCCGTGAAGGTCACGTCCTTACTAACTACCACGTGGTTGCTAGAATGGAGAAAATCGACGTGCGTTTAGCTGATGGGAGAACTTTTCAAGCTTCGATTATCGGCATGGACTCAGCTCTCGACATTGCTGTACTCAAACTGCAGAACGAAGGACCGTTCGAGGCTATCAGCTTTGGTGACTCAGATGCCGTCCGCGAGGGTAATATCGTACTCGCTTTCGGTAACCCATTTGGAATTGGTAAATCTATCACCCAAGGAGTCATATCTGCTCGTGAGCGTTCTATATCTGATTTACAAGGAGGATTACTTCAAAGCTCTGCTGCCATCAACCCTGGCTACTCTGGTGGACCATTAGTAAACATCTACGGTGAGATCATAGGCATCAACTCCAGTATCTTTACCAATGATGAGAAAAACCCAGGCTTCCAAGGAATTAGTTTCTCTATTCCATCTAACATTGCCCAACGTACCCTTATAGACATTATCAAACGTGGTCGCCCAGTCCGTGGTTTCCTAGGCGTTTCATTCAGCGTTAGTGAGCGCACGGCGCACAGCATTGTCGTATCAAAAAAATATGGCGCATTGATCGATGATGTAGGCCCACGCACACCTGCAGCCAAGGCTGGACTCAAAAAAAATGACATCGTCATCAGCTATGACAAGCGACCCGTCCGTGACCCAGATCATCTCATTGGCTTAATCCAACGCAGCGAAGTAGCAAAGCTAGTAGAGATCAAAGTCTGGCGCAACAAACGAGAAGTAGACACCACCGTCACGCTTGAAGAATTTAACAAAGACCTCGCTACAGTCCCAGCATCAAGAATTGACCAATCCGAGAAAATCCTCCGCAGTATGGGAGTGGCCGTTACCTACCTCAGTACGCGCCACCGTCGCTCAGGAATCTCAGGAGTTCGCGTCACTAGAGTGATGGATAAATCAGCCGCCGTGGGCAGTATCCAACCTAACGATATCATTTATCAAGTGAACCAATACCGAATCAACCAGCCTAACGAATTCTACGATCTCATTGGTATGACAGCTACAAAAATGGAGACAGAAATCTATGTGATCCGCAATGGCAAGGTGCTCAGCCAACCGATCATCATTTCTAGGTTAGAACTCTAACTTCTACTCAGCAGAATCGGAGTCACCATACTTTTAGATCATTGACGCCCACCATTGTCGAAAGTCTCAAATCAAAGAGATCGCGTGGTCGCAATAGATAGGCTCACAAAGTCCCCAGACTTTGCTAGCTCGACATTGGACTCTCCGACCTTAGACACTTTGTCAATCTGGTAAAGACAGCTCGGCGATAGATCAGCCTCTACCAATTATTAATCCAAGAATTTTCCTGGATTGAGAATTCCTTTTGGATCCATTGCCTGCTTGATCTGTTTATGCATAGCAAAGCTTACTGGACCTAGCGCTTGCTTTATCCACGGCTTCTTAGCTAGGCCTACGCCGTGCTCACCAGTGATAGCTCCATCGTGTTCTAGCACCCATGTGAATAGCTTATCGACTGCTGCATCGGCACGCTTCTTTATCACTGGATCTGAGTAGTCCTCGACCATTAGATTAGTATGGATATTACCATCACCCGCATGGCCAAAACACGCCACTGGAATTCCCGTGTCTTTCTGCAATTGACGGGCAAAGTTTACTAACTCTACCAACTTACTGCGAGGCACTACGATGTCTTCGTTCAGCTTGGTTAGACCTGTGTGTTTGAGTGAATACGAGAAATCCCTTCTAAGCTGCCAAATCTCCTCACAGGCGGCCTCGTCAGAGGCTTCGTTGATACGGAGTACCCCAAGCTCGTTCAAGAGCTTGGTGAGGCCTTCTAGCTCGTTTTTAACGGAACTCAAACGACCATCAATCTCGACCATCAAATAAGCATCGCCAGGAGGCAGGCTGTCTTCTCCTAAATAATCTCTAGCAGCAGCCAGCGTAAAGGCGTCTGTTATCTCCAGAGCACTCGGTAAAATACCAGCATCGAGTATCGCTTGAACCGCAGCTGCTGCCCCCGTAAAATCAACGAACGACGCACCTAACATTGCCCGCGTTTCAGGGTGGGGGATGATTCGCACAGTCGCTTCAGTCACGACGCCTAACATCCCTTCTGATCCACACATCAATGTGGTCAGATCAAAGCCTGTTTTGTTCTTATGACAACGGCCGCCGACGCGCATTATTTCACCCGTCGCAGTCACCACCTCGAGACCTAACACATATTGTTTTGTCACACCATACTTCAGGCAACGTGGCCCACCGGCATTGGTCGCGATGTTGCCACCTATCGAGCATTCTTTCAACGAGGCTGGATCTGGTGGATAGTACCAACCTTTGGTTCTAGCAGCTTCTTGTAAATGGCCAGTGATCACACCTGGCTGAACCACTGCGACACCATCGCCTGTGTTCACTTCGAGGATATCATTCATTTGTGCCACAGATAGGGCTATACCGCCGTTCACTGGCACGCAGCCGCCCACATAGCCTACTCCGGCTCCACGCGTGTATACCGGCACCTCGTGCTCATTTGCGTAGCGCAACACAGCTGCTACTTGTTCAGTGCTCTGGGCAAACACCACAACCTCGGGATCAGCCGCCGCATGCCACTTATCGATCCGATGCACTTCTAGGTCACCCTGGGAAATGGAAACAAACTCACTTGGTAGCAATTTGGATAAATCTTGGTAAATCTTACTCACTCGCGCAGCATAGGCATTCTTGCTCTAAAGTCAAAAGCCACTCACGTCTGCTGAGCTAGAACGTGAATGGCTTAGTTGATAAATTTCTTAACTAAGAATATTTTTTAGAACCCTTCGTCCTCTTTAGCCACCCGTTTTGCCGGAACTGAACGCGAAGCACGAGGCTTGATGCTAATCGCGTGTTGGTTAACCTTAGCAGTCGAGTTGCTAAGGTTCATGAGGTAGTCCAACACAACATTCGCAGGAACCTGCTTCATGTTCAATGTGACGGGTTTGTCCTTCAAGGTATTACTTTTATCATGAATTACAAAGTTAGGGATCACTTTGTCCTTACTCGTTTCTTTTATAAGCGTACTCAACATCCGTAGAGCATCGCCCAATGGCATCCTATCGAAATCTACCATCGGTAGAATAACGGCTACTAATTGCCTCTGGCCGGCTTTGATTTTAAATTCATTGCCACTACGCTTTAGCTTCAGTGCGAGAGCATATGCGGGACCATGGTTGCGATCTATAGCAAAAACATTCCGAAGTGCTGACTTCGATCTCTCGAGATCTCCATCTTGGTAGGCTTGTTCCGCTTGCTTGTAAAATGCCTCTACTTTGCGTGCTTGAGATTGACGGGCTTTGGAAATGGAGTCTTGTGCAATGAGCGTAGAGCACGACAATGCCAAGACCATCACGACTGGGGTCATGGAGTTTTTCATAAATAATTTATTTTGGGGGTTAGGTGTGTTTGCTAACCAACGCTATTGGCCAGCATCTTTACACTAGCAGACAGCTACTTTCACTCAAACAGTAAAGTGGATTACTCTTTTACCTTTTTAACAACGCAATGAACCACATTCAATGGTCTACTTGTTCACACGGTATATTATAATCTTTTTTAAATGAGATAAACATTCTTCTTCTTAAGCGTGTGAATAACTCTTAAATTTGGCTGTAACTCTATCAACCTTATAGTGAAAGTGGGTGTGAGTGTGTTGTGAATAACTTTTGAGTGGTATGGATAAGGTTGACTTAATCCCAATAAAACACTCAAAACTTATTCACAGTTATTACCAATTCACACTTTATTAACAACACAACGAAGACTTACACACACTTATTCACATGGATAATGAGAGCAAAACAGCCCCAAATCTAGCAGTTTCGAGCAGCCAAATGTCACCTTCAAATTACGATGAAAAATGGATGCTCAGAGCACTAGAAGAAGGGTGGAAAGGAATAGGTCTCACAAGCCCAAATCCTGCCGTAGGAGCTGTCGTCGTGAAGGACGAAATGGAATTAGGATCAGGCTACCACCATCGTACCGGCTTGCCTCATGCCGAGCGTGAAGCGATCGCGGACGTGGTGGCTAAACATGGTGCTGAAGTTTTGCATGGCGCGACGATTTATGTGACTTTGGAGCCCTGCTCGACTGTTGGCAGAACCCCAGCATGCACCTCGGGGATTTTAGAAAATAAAATTCGGAGAGTCGTTTATGGAGCGGTGGATCCTAACCCTAAACACGCTGGTGCAGCCGACACACTTTTACGAGGGCAGGGGATTGAGGTCACAGCAGGGGTGCTGCGCGAGGAATGCGAGAAGCTCCTGCGCCCCTTTGCCAAGCGCATCACCAGCGGACTTCCCTGGGTGATAGCAAAGACAGCCATGAGCCTGGATGGACGCATCACGAGACCACCGAGCGAGGGGCAGTGGCTCACCAGTCCAGAGTCACGAGAGGTCGTCCATCAGCTACGTGCTCAGGTCGATGCCATCATTGTTGGTGGCAAGACAGTGCGTCGCGATAATCCGCGCCTGACGCTGCGTAGTGAGAAAGGTGCAGCGGAAAAAGAACAACCGTGGCGCGTAGTTCTCACCCATACTGGCCGTGAATCCCTACCGCAGGACTTTCATTTATTCACCGATGAGTTTAAAAATAGAACACTCATCTATCAGGATAAACCACTTGCAGAAGTGCTCCGAGATCTGGCTGAGAAAGGCTGTAATAGCGTGTTGTTAGAATGCGGTGGGCGACTCATGCGCCAGTTCGCCGAGGCCGAACTCATCGATGAATACCAGCTCTTTTACGCTCCAATCATCACCGGTGGTGAAGACTTCGGCTTTGGCCTAGGTGACCATTTTAAAAGCAGCCTCACGCTCAAAGAAGTCCACTCCAGATCCATCGGTCAAGACACTCTCATCAGCGGAGTGGTTGTGAGGAGTGAGGAGTGAGGAGTGAGGAGTGTTCGGACCGGTGCTATGAAGCCTTGGGTTGTGTTGCGCGGATTACTCAGATGAAGACCGGCGAGTTACGTAGCGTGACCGTTCCGGTCACTCAAAACAGATCGCCGAAGGCCAAATTACCTATCTGTTGAGTAACCCAGAATACACCAGCGAGATGGGGTTCCTGCGGAGAGGTGGAAGCGTGCTGGTTCTGAAAACTTCCTCAGCTTCATCGCCCCAGCAGCTTTCAAATCTTTCGCGGTGAACTTATTTCTTCTCCTTATCAGGGACAAACTTCAGCACGATTCCGTTGATGCAAAACCGCTTATCGGTCGGGGTATTGAAACCTTCACCTTTGAAGACGTGGCCGAGGTGGGCGTCGCATTTCGCGCAGTTGACCTCGGTGCGTACCATGCCAGCGCTGATGTCATTCTTAGTCGTCACATTTTTCGCATTGGATGGGTCGTAGAATGACGGCCAACCGCAGCGGGCATCAAATTTTTCCTTCGAGCTAAACAGCTCGGCATTACAACCGACGCAGAAATACGTGCCCGCACCTTGGGCTTTAAATTGCTTATAGGCCTTACCATTAGCCGCCTCGGTTCCAGACTTTCTAGCGACTCGGTATTGCTCTGGAGTGAGTTGGGCTTTCCATTCGGCGTCGGTCTTTTCAACCTTCTCAGTGGGTTGTGCGGGCTTATCGTTGCTAGTTTCCATTGGTTCTTTTGGCTTTGATTGGCAGGAGGTGACAGTCATGGCCATTGCTGCGACGGTGGCGAGGAGTTTTATGGTCATAGAAGTAGGATGTTTCATCTCAGTTGTTTATTCTTACATTACATAGATTTCATAAATTGCACATTCTTTGTCTCAGGGTGGGTGGCAGGTGCCGCTTGATTCCACTGGCTGATCTGGTACATGCTGGAAACGCCCGATGCAGACACTCATTCCAGATCACCGCCCAGCGCTCGTTCTCGCACCTATGCAGGACATCACCGACCTCGCCTTCATGGGAGTGGTCGACAGCTATGGTGGTCCAGATTACTACGTCACCGAGTATTTTCGCGTCCATCGTGACTCGAGTTTGGAAAAAAAAATCCTCCGCTCGATCACCCAAAATGAGACAGGAAAGCCAGTCTTTGCCCAGATGATCGGGGAAGACATCAAAGCGCTCACCCGCACAGCAAAGCAGCTGATGCAGTATCCAGTCGCTGGGATAGACCTCAATCTAGGCTGCCCAGCTCCCACGGTGTATAAGAAAAATGCCGGCGGTGGACTGCTGAGGTTATTGGATCACGCCGATTCGATTCTTGGAGCACTGCGCGAGTGTGTAGACGGGAGATTCACCGTGAAGACCCGCGTAGGTTTCGAAACCCATGAGGAATTTGACGCCATTCTAGCAGTCTTCCAAAAGCACGACATCGACGCCCTCACCATCCACGGACGCACCGTGCGCGAGCAATACAGAACACCAGTCCACGCGAATCTGGTAAAACAGGCTGTGGACCTGATGAAGTGCCCAGTGATAGCCAATGGCAATGTGGTCAATGTAGCAACCGGCAAAGCCTACCACGCGCAAACAGGAGCCGCTGGGCTAATGGTCGGACGAGGAGCCATCCGCAGTCCCTGGCTTTTCCAACAACTCAAGGACAGCTACGAAGGCCGCCCAGTCGTGACCCCCACCCGCAAAGACCTTCACGGCTACGTCACCGCGCTCTACCACGCCGTCGCGGAAAATGAGAAACGCAAAACCTACGTCGAGGGCAGCCATGTCAATCGCATGAAAAAGTACATGGCCTACATCTCCCAGGGGATCGATGCCGAGTTCGAATACCAAATTCGCCGCGTGAAGACAGAATCCGACTTCTTCACCGCCTGCGACACCTTCATGTTAGACGACAGCAAACTCCCCGACACCCCACCAGTAGAATCAAAACTCTACTCCGGTTTCAGTAAGTTGTTAGAAGACGAAATCGCGTAGAAGAGCGCTTCCAGCCTCTTTGCTCCAAACTAGCTTTGGATGCGCTTTTTCCACCGCGAATGATACGAAAATTTCGAAAATGCAGTGCAATGAAACACCTCTACCACGAATCTCACCAATCCCACGAATGGTAGCAAGCAAGTAAAAATCCTACCTATGTTCTGATCAGCGTACTGGAATTACTAATTGGACTGGGTGATGAAGGCCAAGCTGAAATCGAGGTATATTATTGAGCTAATTGCGGTGGGAGAACCTTGGTTCCTTCTGGGAATTCTTGAAAGATATCGATATCTTGAGTTCCTCGTTTTTCTAAAATGATTCCATCTTCCATCTTCCATCTTCCATCTTCGGTCTTCGGTCTTCGGTCTTCGGTCTTCGGTCTTCGGTCTTCGGTCTTTGGTCTTCACTTCACCAAAGGTGAAACTCATACCAGCCTGGCTGAAGGGCACAGCCCAAACCCTAGGTCATCGTCATAAAAAACCACTTGGCTGAAAGCCAAGATCATCCACTTCATCTTTGAACTTGTGAGATACTAACAGGTGAAATAAGATCAACAACCATGTCCCAAAGTCTGTCGAAAATCGTTGTCCACCTGGTCTTCAGCACAAAGGATCGATTACCTTTTTTAAAGAACGAGATAAAACCCCGACTTCACGCCTATCTCTCCACACTTGCTCGCGATCATGATTGGCAATGCTACCGTGTGGGAGGCGTGGAAGACCACGTGCATCTGGCACTCAAACAGCCCAGAACTGCAATCTCAGCGACTTGGTGGGGCACATCAAATGCCAATCAACGATTTGGATGAAAAACGAAGGTGTCGGCGCATTTCATTGGCAACGTGGCTATGGAGCATTTTCAGTCAGCCCGACGGATCTATCAAAATTGTTAGGATACATTGATCAACAAGAAGAACACCACCAGAAGCTAACATTCCAGCAAGAGTGTAGAAAATTTCTCAATAAGTATCAGATCGATTATGATGAGAATTATGTATGGGACTAGGCGCGATGAGCTTGGCCTTCAGCCAAGTAATTCTACGGTGGTGAGGACCTAGGGTTTGGGCTTCGCCCTTCACCCTAGGCTGGTATGAATTTCGCCGTTGGCGAAAGAGCATTCGACCACAGTAGCAAGGAATGACTTGGCGAATAGAGGTTTCTTGGAGTGCTGAGGCTTGACTCAGCTCTTGAGGAGGGCTGTGGCTCGACACATGGGGTGCGGAACTGCGGAGGACTGGGTTTCATCTTTATGGGGAATCCGTGGAGAACGAAGAGGCGTTTGGCGACTCACCGGCCACGCGCGTCAAGCCACGCCAAACCCCAGAGCTGAGTCAAGCCTCAGCACTCCACATCAATTCGCTAACTGCGGTGGGAGAACCTTAACGCCTTCCGGAAGTTCTTTGAAGATATCGACGATTGAGTCTCCACGTCGTTCCAGGATATAGCCTTCATTTTGTTGATTTGGAGAATTACTAATTTGTGAAATATGCATGGCTTTTACCGAGCCATTGAATTTAGCGACGATGGCTTTTCCTTCCCAGACACTGGTATTGAATACTCCTGCTTCTGTTGAGCTATTGAAGGTAGTGGGGAGGTTTGCGGGGGAAGGTGTGGTGAGACCCATCACGTAGCCTGTCGTGTTTTCATTTTTTGTGAGTGGGCTAATATTGTTAGGGGGAGATGGACTCGCAGTATTTAAGGTGAGAGCATTTTGTTTGTTCCAGAACGTCTCTTCTTCATCGATTTTACCAGATTGAATCAATTCATCAAAACAGGCAGCGACAGTTGGTGATTTGCTTTCTAAATCGGTCGGGTAGAGTCCATCATGGTCTGAGGCATAGCTAGAGAGGGCTACGTAAATCTGTTTAAAATTACCATTGGCACTGGTGAGCTCGGCAGCACGTACTTGTTTCTGAATTGGTCCATAGGAGATGATTCCCAAAATGGCTAACAGCAGCACAGGAATCGACCATTGGGCGATTCTCATATTACGGGTGACGGGTGGTTTGTTTGTCATTTGACGAATTGATAAGAATGAGTGATAGAGTTGTACCTTAGCTCCCCTGATTACTTGGCTAGTTGCGGTGGGAGGACTTTGGTTCCTTCGGGGAGGTCTTTGAAGATATCGATTTCTCCGCGGCCACGTTTTTCAAGAATAGTACCGAACTTGGCACTGCCGTCCTCGTTGAGTGGAGAGCAAGATCCATAGCTGATTTTCGTATGTTTAACCGAGCCATTGAGTTTAGCTATGATGGCTTTTCCTTCCCATACACTGGTGTTGAAAATTCCTGCTTCTGTCGAGCTATCGAAAATAATGAGGAGGTTGGTCCTGGAGCGTGTCGTGAGTCCATCACGTAGCCTGTCGTGTTTTCATTTTCTGTGAGTGGGCTTATGTTATCAGGGCTGGCTTTACTCGCAGTACCTAAAGTGAGGGCATTATTCCTGTTCCAGAAACAATCTTCGTCGTCCATCACACGAGATTGGACCAGCTTATCAAAACATGCTGCCGCGGTTGGTGATTCATTTTCAAAATCTGTTGGATAGATACCGTCATGGTCTTTGGCATAGCTAAAGAGGGCTGTGTAGACTTGCTTGAAATAATTGTTGGCTGTCGTCATTTCCGCTGCACGAACCTGTTTCTGAATGGGCCCATAGGAGATTATTCCTAATATAGCTAACAGTAGGACAAGAATAGCCCATTGGGCGATTATCATATTACGGGTGACGGGTGGTTTTTCATTCATGACTTTTTCCTTTATCCCTTTTCCTTTACCCTAACAAAACACTCCTCCACATGATCATCGACCATGCCGATCGACTGCATGTAGGCGTAGATGATGGTGGGGCCGACGAAATTGAGTCCGCGCTTTTTTAGGTCCTTGCTGATGGTTTCAGCGAGAGGAATGAGGGCGGGGATTTCGTTGAGGTCTTTCCTGTGGTTGACGATCGGGGAGTGGTCGATCCAGCTCCAGAAGTAGTGGTCGAGCGAGCCGCATTCCTCTATCAGCTTGAGGACGGCAATGGCATTGCGGCGGGCTGAGTAGACTTTGAGCCGGTTTCTGATGATTGCTGGGTTGAGCAGAATTTCCTCCAGATCCTCATCGCTCATGGCAGCTACCTTTTTGACATCAAAGTTATGGAATAGCTCACGGTAGGCGGGACGTTTCTTGAGCACTGTGATCCACGAGAGACCAGCCTGTGCGCCTTCGAGAATGAGCATCTCAAATAGCCGTCGTTCATCGTGCAGCGGCACCCCCCATTCGTAGTCGTGGTAGTCGGTATAGATCGGGTCGTTAGAGCACCATTCGCAGCGGGGTTTCATGCGGAAAGTGTGGAGAGAGATGTGAGGAGTTTGAAGTTTATTTAATATCTTCTGAGACCCCATCGATAGAATTCACGTGTCAAAGGTCAGAAAGTCGAAAGTCCGTCTACAAAGTCTGGTGACTTTATTCCTAAGCAAAGAACTCGACTAGCTCCCTAGTCTGACAAAATCTGCGGTCAAGTAGTCAGGTTTCATCGTACAGGCTCTGAACACTGAACACTGCTAACTGAACACTTCCCCAAATCCTTCAAATCGACATTCCTCGATTTATGGTTTGCTGTTTTAGAGATTTGGATTTATATAAAGGGTATGCAGTTAGTCGAACTTCACAAAGCCCTGGCAAATGATACCCGCATGGATATCATGAGATGGATGAGTGATCCTGAGAAAAATTTCCGTCCACACAAGGATGGTAAAGATTTTTCAGATGGTGTCTGTGTGCAGGTTATTCAAGAAAAGACTGGGATGTCTCAGTCTACTGTATCGCACTACCTTTCGATTCTACAGCGCGCAAATCTCGTCATTACTGAGCGAGTGGGGAAGTGGACCTACTACAAAAGAAATGACGAAACCATTCGGGCGTTTTTGAGCGAATTGCAGCTGACTCTCTAATAGAGGTAGCTCATTTCTAAAGAAAACATATCGATAATCCTAGTTATCCAAACCAATAATACAACAAACCAAATAATACTATGAGCACTATCATTCCATTAATCAGTTCAGGCACATGTGGCCCTCTCGGCATTCTTCACCTACCACGCCTCTGGCAGAAAGTTTCTCTCGATGTTGCGGGCAAGCTCAATGCTGAATACCCAGCGATCGGCGGTGGCTACGACCAGATGCTTCTCGATGCTTTCGGTCTCAACAAAGAAGTATTCAGCGCATTCATGCAGAGCAAGCCAACCTACCCGCAGCTTGAGGCATGGCTTCTTGAGCAAAAGGGAGGTCAGCTCGACCAAGCAGCTCTCGAGGCATTCAATGCGAGCGTGTTAGGCTACAATCACACCGATGATACCCGTAAGGAAATCCTCGCGGCAAATGGCATCGAAGACAACGGCACTTTGCTCGATGCCGTGAACCTCAACAATCTCGATGATTGGTTGGGCTTCCACATCAATGTTATCAGGTAATCATTCCTAACATAACAGCGCTTCTGGTCGTTTCCAGGAGCGCTCATTTTTAAAAAATTATGAAACCAAGAATCGGAATAGTCGGAGCGGGCAGAATGGGCGCAAACATGGCGCGTCACCTCAACGATTCAGGCTACAACGTGGCTGTCGTGTACGATATCCACACACCAGTTGCGGAAGAACTCGCGCAAGAAGTTGGTGCTCAGTGTGCTAAAAATTTACCGTCCGTTACGGCCGCGGCAGATGTGGTGCTCACCGTGGTGAGCGATGATAATGCGATGCGTGACATTTTCAAAATCCAAGGCGACACACTTCTAGCCAATGCTGAGGGAGTGACCTTTATCAACTGCGCGACCCTGAGCCCAGAGGTGCATCAAGAGGCTGCTGAGGACGCAGCTGTAGTCGGTGCCAAGACGCTCGAGGCTGCGATGGCTTCAAGTATCGACCAAGCCCGTAACGGCACGCTCTATCTAATGGTGGGCGGTTCTGAGGCTGTGTTCCAAGAAAACAAGGAGCTACTCGAGGTACTTTCCGTGGCGCTCCGTCACACAGGCGATATCGGCTCAGCGGCCAAAGTGAAGGCGCTGGTCAATATGGTGATGAATATCAATACTGCGGCTCTAGCAGAAGGATTGGGGCTCGCCGATGCGCTGGGACTCGACCTCGGAATGGTGCGCGAAATTTTCTCACAAACTGGCGCTAACTCACGGGTGTTAGAAACGGATGCAGAGGACATGCAGATCCGTGACCACGCATGCTATTTCTCGTCTGCTCACGCCGCCAAGGACAGCGGGATCGCTAATGCGCTGGCAAACTCAGCAGAAATTGCTGTGCCGCTCTCACAGGCGACAGAGGCGCAGTACAAGAAGATGATCGAGCTTGGGCTCGGTGAATTGGATAAATCCGGCATCGCTGAACTGACCTTTAAGGGCCGTTCGTAGAGAATACTTTCTTATGAAGATTCATAATAAACACGGCGAGGTGATCGACCACGCATTCCACCCGACTGAGCGCGATGACGTGTTGGTGGTAGTAGCTCACGGAGTGACAGGGGACATGGATCGGCCATTGATTGTCGAGCTCACAAATCGGCTGGTAGCAGCTGGCTGGCCGTGCCTGCGCATTTCCTTTTCCGGTTGTGGTGCCTCAGAAGGTTCCTATGCAGATATGTGTATCAACAAGGAGGTCGATGATCTGCACGCGGTGTTAGACCAAGTCAAGGGCAGCAAAAAAGTAGCCTACATCGGTCACTCTATGGGTGGCGCTGTAGGTGCTCTAGCAGCAGCTAAAGACGATAGACTCAGCGTCCTCGTGTCGCTGGCTGGGATGGTGGACACCAAGGCATTTTGTGAAACTGAATTTGGCGATCAAGTACCTGATGAGGGCTACATGTGGGAGGACGAGAGCCTGCCGCTGAGCCAGACCTACGTCGATGACCTCCATAATATTGGCAACACGCTCACAGCTGCACGCGATATCCGCAGCCCGTGGCTCATGCTCCATGGTGACAAGGATGACGTCGTCCTACCAAAGGACAGCGAAAACCTTTTCCTCACCCTACGTGGCAAGAAAAAGCACGTCGTAATCGAAGGCGCCGACCATTGTTTCGAAGGTTTCTATGACCCTCTAGCAGCAGAAGTTGGCACGTGGCTTAAGGCTCACCTCTAAATCATAAAAGTCCGAACTCGTGGACCAACGAGTTCGACGACTTTTGTTGTGAGATAATTTCCGATAAAGTACCAATATAGGGAAGGTGGAAGCTAGAAAATGAGCACCACGGAACTCTCCATCAGTGCTTTAATAGCGCCGTTGGTGGACTAATTCGCAAAATACGGGAACTGCCGCTTGGAGCGCCGAGCCCCAGCTTGGCTCATAGAGTGGCAGCCGAGCTGGGGCTCGGCGCTCCCCAGATTAGACACACAATATCTGTGCAATGGCACGGTATCTCCACGTAGCGCGACCGTCTCGGTCGCTTAAATAATCCCAGCGAAGCTGCTGCCTCACACATAGCACACAGACTTCACTAACGAAGTGACGCGTGCCATTCAGTCCCGGCATCCCCACACAAACCTAGCTGAGATAGCCCACCACAGAGCCCAATCATTTTTAAGATCCCTTATAGACAAGGGATTAATCAACTTTCAGACTCATATAGCCTGTCTCATAGGTTATGCCTCTGAAGCCATTCAACGGTTCTATTTCCGTGACTTCCAGCGACGCCCTATTCTGGCCTGACTGATGGGCACGATATCCTCCAGTCGGTTAGAGTTCACGGATCCAGATGTTGCGGAACTCGATTGGGTCGTTGTGCCATTGCAGGCGGATGGGTGCTTTTTCTGGGTGGGTCTTTGGGTATTTGGCGAGAGTCTTATGGACTGTGGGACCGTAGAAATTTTGGTGGTTGTGGAGGACTACGCCATTGTGGATGACGGTGACGAATGCTGGGCTCACCAGTTTGCCTTCGGCATATTTTGGAGCGGTGAAAAGGATGTCATAACTTTGCCATTCTCCCTGTGCAGTGGAGGCATTCACCACGGGGGGAGTTTGCCCGTAGAGGGCTCCGGCTTGGCCGTCGGCGTAGGTGACATTGGTGTGGCTTTCCTGGACCTGGACTTCGTATTTATCCATCAGGAAGATGCCGCTGTTGCCGCCTTTTTGGTTTTTTATTTTGCGGCCAGCTGGAATCTTCCACTCGATGTGGAGTTGGCAATCGCCAAAGCTTTGTTTGGTGTGGTTGTCGCCGGGTGAGGCAATCAAGGAACCGTCGACGACTTTCCACGCTTTAGTGAAAGCGGAGGTATCTTTACCGTCGAAAAGGACCGTGGCGTCGGCAGGGGCAGGGGTGGTTACCGCTCCTTGGGTTTTGACCTTTTCTGGGGTTGGACGTGTGCCATCGTGGACTACGTAGTCGCTCCAAGGTTGTTTTGGGGTGTCCGGCTTTTTGCCAGGTTCAGTTGCGAGACAGATGGAGCCGATTCCGATGAAGAGGCTGGTGGAAAGTAATAGATTCATAGTAGTTGTTAGTGTTTGGGTAAATGATTTTAGCTACACCTAAAATCCAACTGTTTTAGGACTGGTAGTCCCACATTGGAAGTTGATATTTCGTGTAGATAGTTGTTCTTGATAGAATTAGAGTACGAAATTTATACTTGAGATCTGTAGCATTAATTACGACAAATTCACCTAAAATTAACGACATTCTCTATTTATACCATTTGAACAGTCAGATTGCCGCACCCATCTCGGCTCCGCTGACTATTTCATTCAACGTTAAAAACCTATCATTATGGTAAGATGACTCAATTGGTATTAGTCCTTAATGTGGCCCTCCACTCGACAGGGCATTGAGCTTCCCCTAAAGGCCGCTAACTGCTATTGTTTGAAATTATCATGAAACAATTATCTAGGATCGGTTTGATAGCTTTAGTGTGCTGCCAAATTTTAAATGCGGAACAACTTCATTTATATATTGGGAATGGCTCATCAGATGGAATTTCAAAGGCGTTGTTAGATACCGACACTGGTGTCATTTCAGAGCCTCGAATTACGAGTCCTGCTGTGTCCCCTAACTTCTTGGTATTTTCTAAGGGTAAACAATTTTGCTATAGTACAACTCGTAGCAAGCATAGTGATGGTAAATCGAACCTCGGAGGAGTGTCGGCTTATCTGAGAACTGAGGATGGGACTTTGGTTTTTCTCCAGAGTCGTCTAACGGGAGGAACTGGCGCCTGCCACGTAAGTCTAGATAGAACTGGGACCTGTTTGTTCTCCGCGAATTACGGCGCGGGAAAAGTATCTAGCTACAAGGTGAAAGTGGATGGAACTTTGAGCCCAGCTGTGAGTGTGATTGAACACAAAGGCAAAGGGCCTCACTTGCATCGACAAAAAAGCCCACATGCCCACTCGGCCTATGCGAGTGCTAATAACAAATTTGTCTACGCGGCGGATCTAGGGACAGATTCCATAGAGGTATACAGTCTAGATGAAAAAACTGCGGAACTGAAGAGTGTTGCAACAGTAGCATGCCCACCGGGAAGTGGCCCTCGGCACATGTGCTTCTCGCTCGATGGCTCATTTCTTTATGTCCTCAATGAGCTCAAACCATCGGTCACGACTTTCAAATGTGACTTAGCGAGTGGTGGTCTCACCATGGGTAAAACCATTCCATTGTTAGAAGATGGGGTGAAAAATATAGCATGCTCTGAGATTAGAATGAGCGATGACGGTCGATTCATCTATGCGGCGAACCGTGACTTGAAAAACGAGGGTAGAGATTCTATCTCGGTACTTTCGGTCGATGGCAGTGGTTCTCTGAAATTAATCCAGACCGCACCAGTCGGGGTATGGATTCCTCGCCACTTTGATATCACACCTGACGGTAGATTGCTGGTGGTGGCAGGTCAGAAGTCCAATGCCGTGGTGACCTTCCACCGAGACCCAGCAACAGGAATGCTTAAACCGACAGGAAAACGAATTGCTGTCAAACTACCGATGTGGATTGGCTTCGTGCGGCCATAAATAAAAAAGAATTCTGGCTAGCATCTTTGGATTTTAATTTTTTTTGTAATATGAGTAGCACTTGTATTTGGCTCGAAGAAGCCAAGCGAGATGCTGAAATCACATGGGTAGTGAGGTGGCTCTAGCTAGAAACAGAGAAAACCTAGGCATGCGGCTGTGCCTAGGCTGGTTTGAAATTCGCCATTGGCGAAGTTAGAGGAGGTATCACATTACACGACAGTTTTTGAGCTTCTATCCAGCCAGAGACTTTTCACAGGAAAAGTCCTAGAAATTGACCCGCAAGCAAGCTCACTTTTTCTTTTCCTCAGGTACGAGGACATTGAGTGGGCCTTTTGAACGAGTGGCCTCGGTGCTGGCATCATTTGTGGCCAACAGGATAGTACCGGGAGCGATCACAGTTCGAACGAGCTGACCAAAGTCTTTCGGCATCTCGATGCTATTTCTGAGACGGTCGACGGCATTGACCGGAGAACCGCCGTGGAGGGCTAGCATCGACCATGGGTGCAGAGGTTGACCAGTGGTTGATGATTTATTTTCGACGCCCTCAAGCATGAGGAAAATACCTTGTGGCATGTCGTCGCTGAGGGTCAGCGCCACAGGACTTTGACCGATTTGCACACCATTGCGGAATACGTAGACGGTCTTGTCGGCGTAGCTGAGCAGCATGTTGACTGGTCCTTCGGGGCTTTTGTTAGGCTCCCAGACCACACGACCTTTTGGCACAGGTCTGACTCCTACAACACTGCGACTATCGAGTAAAATCGAAGCGGGCTTTTTAGAGATTGCTGGAGTAGAGGCTTTCTCGCTGATCACTACAGTGGAGCCATTTCTGGTGGTGCCATAGAGTAGTTCAGAAAAGTCATAGGGCAGGCGGATGCAGCCTGCCGAGGCTGGGTGGCCCGGGAGCTTGCCAGCATGCATTGCGATGCCGGTCCAGGTGAGACGCTGCATGTAGGGCATCTTGGCGCCCTTGTAGATGTTTGACTCGTGCTTCTTCTTGCGTTGAAGAATAGTAAAAACGCCTGTTGGAGTTTCCTTGCCTGCACGACCAGTACTGACTGTCGAGCGGCCAATCTGTACGCCATTGCGGTAAACGTAGGCCATCTGGTCGTCGAGACTGACTACCATCAGGATTGGGCCCTTTGGTGCGCGCTCTGGTTGCCATTCGAACTGGCCAGGTTGGAGGGTTTCTTGTGCAGCTGAAAGGGTAGATGTAGCCGACAAAAGTGCGGCTCCGGCGAGGAAAGAGAGAAAAAAGGGTTTAGCCAACATGGTGCTAGACTAGAGAGTCGCTCACGAGCTTGGCAAGGCCAGATGTAGCTCTAGCGTTTTCTTCTGAGAAGAAATGTGCTCCCCGCAAGCATCAGCAATGCAGCAGAGCTTGGCTCGGGGATACTTGTGACTTCGAAGCTAAAAGTGTCAATATTTGCCGTGACGCTTTTCTTCGAGTTTTGGAATTCTTGCAGAGGAACATCGGCTCCGAATGTAATGGTGTAGCTTCCAGCTTGATCGATGATGATGAAGTCGTTATTAACCC
>NZ_MQWA01000001.1:1650572-1708450 GCF_002954445.1 Rubritalea profundi | reverse complement strand
CAGGTTAATAGCTTGGCCTGGTTCATCCGCAGTTCCACTGAAAAGAACGTTATCAACACCTGGGCCACTGAGTTCCCAAAAAATGTTAGCACTATTCGAATTACCGCTATCGATTGCGATGTTATAAGTCATTGCAAAAAGTGCTTGCATGACCTCTCCCGTCTCTAAAGTAAATTCAATGGTGGATTGAGAAATTCCTGCAGCTAAAAGCTTTTTTGTCTGATAAAGTTACGTCGTCATTGCTGTCGTTTACATTTAAGCTGTTAGTGTTGGCTCCAGTATAGGAAAATGCACCACCAACTGGAGCACTCAATGTGAGTTCGGTAGCCGAGCTAGTGATATTTCCATCCTTAGCATCACCAAAATCGAGGAGTTGTGTGGATTCAAAAGGGACTGGAAAGAGGGTGGGTGTGGGTAGGTCTTCCGGTTGAGGTATTGGCTCGGGAATTGGATCTGCGTAAGCACTGTAATCAGCCGAATCATTGGAGCTGAGGCCAAGAATAGTCTCACTGACTAGAACTGAGTTGCCTACATCAGTGGATACTGACGAGCTTAATGATGTTATCAAAGCGGCAGGGCAATTGAGAGCGATTGCTATGCTTGAAAGTACCGTGAGGGATGAAATTTCCATAAATGGGAGATCTAAAAAAATAAGTTAATCATAGTAATTGAGCCCGATAGTGTCAAACAAATCAAGACTATGAGAAGGGGAGTTGCTTTAAATACATCCAGTAGCATCACTCCGTAGCATTACGAGTTTTGTTAGTTTAGCTTGTAGGGCTTTAGCTAATATGTTCGAAACGGAGCGATGAAATTGATGAAACCTGTCCTATTAGTGGGACTAGCGGCGGCTGTTGCTTGCTTCAGTTCTTGTGCGACGACAACTCAGACAAAACTAGCTCCAGGCCAATTTGAATGGCACCCTGAGCGCTCGACCTCAGGCCCAGTGCTGATGGTCGTGAGTATCGACGATCAAATGGCCTACGTTTACCGCAATGGCGTACAGATCGCCCGCTCCACTGTCAGTACCGGCCGTGCAGGCAAAGAGACACCAACGGGTGTGTTCACCATTCTCCAGCGCAAGGTGGATCACGAATCCAATGTCTACGTAGGAGCCAAGATGCCCTACATGCAGCGCCTCACATGGACTGGGATCGCGATGCACGCTGGCGACCTTCCGGGCTATCCAGCATCCGGAGGCTGCATCCGTCTTCCTTACGCATTCTCTGAGAAAGTCTACGGTGTCCTTTCTAATGGATCCACTGTGGCAATCACCAAGAAGGGAACCATCCCATCTTACTCTAAGAAGCCAGCGAGTGTTCTCATGGCATCCAATGCAAAAGGTGGCGTGTCTAACAAAGCGATTCCAGATCCAACAGGTCGTGTAATGTGGAATCCGAGCAAGAGCCGCACTGGCCCCTACTCGGTCCTTCTTTCTTATGCTGACCGGACTGCCTACGTCTGGCGCAATGGTGTGAAAATCGGTCAGAGCCCAATGGGCATAGCACCCGGATCTAACCCACCAGAAGGTGTGTTCATGAAGCTTGAAGGCGGCACAGGCCCGACATCTTGGTCGGTTCTTAGCCTCAACGGCGGCAAGGTCACTGGTGACCCAGCTGGTAGTATTGCAAGTAATGTGAACTTCCCAGCGGAGTTCCGCGGCAAGATCCGCAACATTCTGACTCCAGGAACTATACTTCTTGCAACACGCCAGTCATCGAATGCTAGCACCATGTCGAAGACGGACTTCGGCATCATCCAGCCTGAGGCTAAGCAGTAAAATTTACTCTTCATAACAAGCCGAGTTCGCATCCCGCGAGCTCGGCTTTTTTCTTTAGCAGGAAGGCTAGGCAGGGTAGTTTCTTGAATGAGGAAGTCTCATGTCACAAGCGCTGTAGCACATTTTTGGCTGCGGTATTGTCTAATAAATCATGTTGGACATACAAGCGTTATCGTATATCTATCAATGGATTATATCATTAGAATACTCCGCTAGAAGCCGGGGAAATAAATAACATGAAACATATACTAAATAGCAAATGGGCGTTGATTTTGGTAGCAATTCTGGCGGTGATTTCGTCTGAGGCGAAAGCTGCGAAAGAAAACCTGCAGGGAAGCAAACCCAACATCATCCTGGTAATGACCGACGACCAAGGATACGGCGACCTCAGCTGCCACGGTCACCCTTACCTCAAAACGCCCAACATTGACAAACTTCACGGCCAAAGTATACGCTTTACCGATTTCCACGCCAGCCCGACCTGCGCCCCTACGCGCGCCGCACTGATGTCGGGTCGCGCCCCCTTTAAGAATGGGGTCACCCACACCATCCTCGAGCGCGAACGTATGGCGCTCAAGACCACTACCATAGGCCCAGGTGCTCAAAACAGCCGGCTACACTACTGGCATCTTTGGTAAATGGCACCTCGGCGACGCCGCCCCCTACCAGCCTAACAACCGCGGCTTCGACGAGTCGTTCATCCACGGTGCTGGCGGTATCGGCCAAAACTTCCCGGGAACCGAAAGCAACCCGCCAAACAACGGCTACTTCGATCCCGCCATCAAACACAATAACACCTTTGTGAGAACCAAAGGCTACTGCACCGACGTTTTCTTTAAACAATCCCTCGCATAGATCAAACAATGCAGCGATCAAAAGAAACCCTTCTTCGCCTACATCTCCACCAACGCCCCCATGGCCCGTTCATCGTTGCCGACAAATATAAAGTTCCCTATGTCGGAAAAGGGGCAACAGCCAATGGCAAAAAGGGTAAACGCAAAGACAACTCAGCCGCCTTCTACGGCATGATTGCAAACGTCGATGAAAATATGGGCGTGCTCATGCTGAAACTCGATGAGTGGGGGCTCTCCGACAAAACCCTGCTGATCTTTATGACCGACAACGGAAGCTCCGCCGGAAACTACAACGCCGGCATGAAAGGGAAAAAAGGCTCAGCCAACGAAGGTGGCTCCCGCGTCCCGCTCTTCATGCGGCTCCCAGGGAAAATAAAACCAGCCACCGATGTCGCACGCCTCACCCGCCACTACGACCTCTTCCCGACACTCGCCTCCATCGCCGCTGCCGCCATCCGAAAAAACCTCGACCTCGACCTCGACGGCCGCAGTTTGCTTCCCCTGATCGATAACCCCAAAGCCACTTGGCCCGACCGCTACACAGTTTTCCACAAAGGACGCTGGAACAAAAAAGACGCCGCAGGAAGATGGGGCCAAGGCAACACCGATCCGGATCAAGCCAAATATAAAGGCTTCGCCGTCCGCAACGAGTCATGGCGTCTCGTCGTAGACGCCCTCTACAACATCGAGAAAGACCCGGGCGAAACCACCGACGTCGCCCAACAACACCCGGAAATCGCCGCCACCATGCGCAAAAACTTCGACGTCTGGTGGACCGACGTCCGACCCCTGATGGTCAACGAATACGCCACCCTCGATACTGATAAACCCTTCCTCGACCAATACCTCAAACAAGAAAAATCAACTGGCATCCCCAAGTGGATTGAACCGAAACTGTAAGTTTTAAACTCCAAATACCAAGTTTCACTTTAGCGTCTTTCGGTTTTAAAAACAGACCACAACATGAATGTCCTGCACAAATTCCTCATAACTCAACTTTCAGTTTTGTGCGTCACTGCTGGCTCGGTGCAGGCCGATACACTGCCTAACATCGTCTTCCTGCTCGCCGATGACCAATGCACCTACTCCGTTGGTTGTTACGGCAACAAGGATGTAAAGACGCCGCAGATGGATCGTCTCGGGCGCGACGGCATCAGCTTCGACAAGCACTACAACACCTCCGCCATCTGTATGGCCAGCCGGGCTAACATCATGACCGGGATGTATGAATATAAAACCGGCACCAACTTCAGCCACGGCAACATGAAAGCCGAAACCTGGAAAAAATCCTACCCGGTTTTGCTGCGCGAAAGCGGATACCTCACAGCCTTTGCCGGTAAGTTCGGATTTGTCGTCGAGGGTCAGCGGCTTTGCGAAAGGGATTTTGACGCCTGGGGTGGGGGGCCGGGACAGACAAATTACCAGACGAGCAAAAATAAATCCATGGCCAGCTACGCCAAGGACTACCCCCACTCGACCCGCGCCTACGGAGCCTTCGGCCAGAACGTGATCAAACGGGCGGCTAAAGAAGGGAAACCCTTCTGCCTGTCGATCAGTTTCAAAGCACCACACCGGCCGGTCACGCCTGACCCTAAATTCGATCACGTTTACGCCGGTAAAACGTTTGTCAAACCCGCCAACTACGGAAGGAAATTCGCCGATCACCTTTCGGAGCAGAGTAAGCAGGGCCGGCAATACACGCGTTTCAGCGAGTGGAAATACGACACCGACTACGATGGAGTGATGGCCAAGTACCATCAGCAGATTTACGCCATCGACGTCTCGCTCGGAATGATCCGCGATGAGCTCGACAGGCAGGGTGCTGCCGACAACACCGTCATCATCTACACCAGCGACAACGGTTTCCTCTGCGGCTCTCACGGCTACGGCTCCAAGGTTCTCCCGCTTGAAGAATCCTCGCGTGTCCCGTTGATGATCTTTGACCCGCGCAGCAAGACATCGGGGAAAAAACTCCGGAGCCAGGCATTGAAAGGAAACATCGACTTCGCACCGACCCTACTCGAACTAGCAGGCCTGCCCGTGCCGAAAAACATGGATGGAAAAAGCTTGCTACCACTCATCGTAAACCCCGCCGGAGACGTCCGTGATCAGATGATATTGATCAACGTTTGGGGTGAAAAACCCACCCATTGTTTGACCACGCTCACCAAGAAATCAAAGTACACCTACTGGTGGTACGGCGGCGACGGGATGACGCCCGCCGAGGAACTGTTCGACACCTCGAACGACCCACTGGAACTGAAAAATCTGGCTAAGAATCCAGAACACAGCACCACGCTGAAACGCATGCGTAAAAAGTATGATGCCGAGCTGGCCGTGTGGAAAAAACACGCCGTCCCCTACAACAACTATCAACCCTACGGCACACTCTTCGATCGCAATATCCCGTGGTCGGAAAAGGGAGAATTGGCGGGCAGCCAAAAATCACCTAGAAAGAAAAAAAAGCCAGCGCAAGTAGCGCCATGAAATTCCCGGCGCCACAGCTCGATGCCATCGACCTAAGGGCTGGAATGAAGATCGCGTGAGCTCACTTGAGCGTCCTATTGTCAGAGGGGTTTTGTTCAAGGTGATTTTACCGGGGTCGCTATCGTTGCTCTGGCAGATAGGCCTAGGGCCCCGCGACCGTGGGTAGCGACGAGTGAACGTGGCGATTTCTAACAAGCGCCAAGGAACAGAAAATATGATCCAATACCGCTGCAGAATCCTTTTTTCTCTGATCAAATCTTGATCTGCGGCAAAGGGGTTTTCCATCTGCGTTCCAATAGAATAATAATGTTCTCTAAATGAATAACCTAACAATATTGGCGCTCGCGTCCAGCGTGGCCCTCAGCCAGATGAGTCTAGCAGAAGAAGCCAAGTCGGCTGATGATATTGCCAAATCTCTGGCAAACCCCAACACGCCATTGGCAAGTATGCAGCTAAAGAACCAAGTGCGTAGTTTCTCTGGCTCATTGCCAAATGCCTCAAGCCAGACTGGCTATACCGCCTTGTTTCAGCCGAGTCTTCCGTTTGCTTTGAACAATGGGAGTTTGTTGCTCTGGCGACCCGCACTACCGATCGTTGTCGATCAACCGGTCTTCAATGCTGATACATTAGATTTCGAGAGCGAAAGTGGTCTCGGTGACCTGGCCTTTGATCTGGCCTACTCAACCACATCCGATGAAGGTCTGTTGACTGCCTTTGGTTTGATAACGACCTTGCAGACCGCAAGCTCCAGTGCGCTAGGTTCTGGTAAATGGTCGATTGGGCCTGGGGTGTTAGTCGGTAAAATCACTGACAAGTACGTGCTTGGTGCTTTCCCTAACCACCAATGGGATGTCGCTGGATGGGGTGACAACTCAGTGCGACTTGGCTTCCTGGTGGTGGCTGGAATGTGGGATCGTCACCTATTTCTAGCTACGATTGGACTAACTCACAGTGGAATATCCCGATCAACTTTCAGGTTGGGAAAACCGTCATCTGGAATGAGACTCCTTGGAAACTCACTGCTGAAGTGAACTACTACGTCGAAAAATCCGATGCCTTTGGCGCCGAGTGGATGGTGAGCTTCAACATCGCGCCTGTGGTGCAAAACGCTCTGGCTAAAATTTTTAAGTAAACATAAAAACCTAGAAAGTAATATATATGAAATCGACTCTCATTCCCTTAGCGGCGATCTCTGGAGCTCTCTTGTTGAATTCCTTAGCCCACGCTGAAACCGCCGGTGGTGGTGACTTTGGCTCGCCCACCAGTATTGAGAACACCCTAGCCGACGACGATTACCCAACGCGATTGAAGCGCTGGAATGACCTCAAAAAGAAGGTCGAGGAGAAGACCGCCTTACACTATTCCTTTGAATACAGTTCTTTGGCTCAAGGCTACACAGATGCTGGTGCGGGTGAAGACTTTACCGCCAGTGGGATAGCTCGGTTCTACGGGACTTGGACACCATTCAACCATCAGCAAAAGAACTGGGGGCGGTTTTCCTTCCGCATAGACAACCGCCATCGCTACACCGATGTCGCACCGCAGAATGCAGGATTTACCGTTGGCCAGAGCTCGATCAATGGTTCGCTCTATTCTGGCCGTGAGTGGGGGCTGGTGAACCTGCAATGGACGCAGTCGTTGTTAGATGGACGGGTTGGTGTCTCTGTCGGCTTTGTTCCTGCGGACGATTATTTCCACGCCTATGCTCTAGCAAACCCACTCACCCACTTCTCTAACTTAGCCTTCACCACTGGCGGGGTGGTCTCGGTTCCCGACTCAGGAATGGCGATCGCAGGGGCGGGAATGCTAGGAGAAAATTTCTATTTCAAAGCCGGAATCCACGATGCCAATGGCAGCGCATCTGACCCTACCCTCGATGTCTTTAGCGACGGAGAATTTTACAAGAACCTCGAGATTGGTTGGACCTCTGAGCAAGCTAGACTCTACCTCGACAATGCCCACCTGGGCGTGTGGCACAGTGACAGACGCGATGCCGCTGGCGTGCCAGAAAGCTGGGGAGTCGCCTTCAACTGGTCGCACTACTGCGATGAGGGGCGCTGGATGCCCTTCGTCCGAGGTGGTTGGTCAGACGGTGGTGGCGCGCTCTACGAGAAATTGATCTCGGCTGGATTGAGCAAACAATTCCGCGAGAAAGACGTGTTCGGTCTCGGCCTCAGTTGGAGCGAGCCTTCAGATCCACTCGCTGGCCAACAATGGTCTAACGAATTGTTCTACCGTGTTCAGCTCGAAAACCTAGCCATCACCCCCAGTGTCCAAATGATCGTCAACCCATCCTACCGCCCCGACCAAGACGTGATGTTTATAGCTGGATTGCGCGCGCGAATTGTGTTTTAGTTAAAACTCAAAAATTCTAACAATTAAAAAATTATTCAAAACCACCCACCTAGGACTACTCGCTCTAGGAGTAGTATGTTCCAGCCTGACCACTCCCATGCTGGCTGAGGATGCTAAACAAACCATTGGCGAACGCATGCTTCACCATCGCGCGATCGATGCCGCGGTGTGGGCCATGCCCTTGATGAATTTCAAGTTTTATAGAGACGCACTTGCGGATGCGGGGGTGGGGCCGAACGACGTCGGCGACTACTCCAAACTCCAGGACTGGAAGTTCCAGACCGCTACGCCGAACAACACGACGCCCTACATCCTAAGCTATTGGAATTTAAAAGACGGGCCCATTGTGGTCGAGATGCCTGCTTCGGTGGAAGGGGTCGGCGTCTTTGGAACCATCATGGACGCCTGACAGAGGCCGCTCGACGATGTGGGTGCCAATGGTCGCGATGGCGGTCGCGGTGCGACATACCTGCTTGTCCCGCCCAATTACGATGGCCCACTGCTGCCGAACGCTTTGGTCTACGAGCAGGAAACCAATCACGGCTGGGTGGCCTTGCGTCCGATCATGGCGGGTGGTGCCACCAAGGAGAATCTAGCCAAGGCTACAGCGCTGACCAAGCAGATAAAGATCTACCCATTGTCCAAAGCCGCCGCCCCGCCGGAAATGAAATTCGTCGACCTCTACGGGAAATTACTTGAGATGACCTCAAAGATGGACGGGACGATCTACCGAGAGATTCACGAAATGATCGATCAGGAAGTCGCCTTAGATCGGGATCTTTCGATGATGGGGTTGTTGGCCCGCATCGGCCCTTAAGAAGGGGGAGCCCTTCAAGCCAGACGCAAAGTTGCAGTCCGTCTACGACAAGGCTGGACCCGAAGCGCTCGAGTAAATGATCGAACAATACCACCGCGTCCTAAACCCGTTCGTTTACGAGGGTAAGAAGTGGTCTGCGCTGGTCCCCGACGGTTCGCGGGAGACGGAGTGGCCTTACGAGTATCCTCCCTACTACGACTATTACGCGCGTGGCTCACTGTACTACGCGATTATCACCAGCGTAAAAAACTACGGTACCGCCACCTACTATCTGGACTGTGCGGAAACAGCCGACGGTGAATGGCTAGACGGCGGAAAGAACTACAAGCTAGTGATGCCCGCCAAGGTGCCAGTGAAGGATTTCTGGGCGATCACAACCTACGACTTAGAAAGCGCTTCCTACATCCGCAACATGAACAAGAGTAGCATCGACTCCAACATGAAGGACGTGAAGAAGAACGCCGACGGAACCTTGGACATCTACTTCGGACCCAAGCCTCCAAAGGGAAAGGAGAGCAACTGGCTGCCCACCGACCCGAAGCGTCGCTTCTTTCTGCTCGCTCGTTTTTATGGACCGGAGCCGAGGCTCTTCGACAAGGGATTTACTCTGAACAATGTCGAGCTCGTGGAGTGACGTCGAACCAACGAGAGAGACGAAAACCGTATACCTATAAATATGTCCCACATTTAAAATGAAAACACTACTCATAACACTGGCAGCCTGTGAGCTGATCATGGGCGCGGCTACATGATGAATGCTTTTGACAAGGGAGCGACCGGTTGTGGTGAACTCTCAAAGATTCTTGAGGCGATTACCGATGACCTCTGGAAGCGCGGCTATTCCAACGAAGACCTGCAGAAAATCTACGGCGGCAACAAAATGCGTGTCTACCAACAAGTATGGGAATGCGTCCCAGCCGAAGAGAAAAAGAAAGGCGCCGAGCATCGTGCGAAAGGCATCAAGAAGTTGAAACATGAAATTCTAGGCGACCCACACGACCCACTTAACCCGAAGGTGGCTGCCAGTCTCTAGGATTCTGCAGACTGCCAGTCTGAGGCTTGGCGATCTCAGCGTTGACGTGCGATCAGCGATTTTCTAACGTGGGAGTTATATGGCTGGGAAAAATCATAAAATGCGGGTTCGTGACACGATCGACTACCTCGAACTCTTTCCACACCTGGACGACGACGAGCGCGTCAATCTAGAGAACCAGTTGCGCGAGGGGTCTGCGTGGAGCATGAACTTCGGCGTGATGCTAGGTTGTTCTGTGATTCTTGCTGGCTTGGGGCTGCTACAGAACTCTGTGGCGGTAATTATCGGGGGCGATGTTGGTGGCTCCATTGATGACTCCGCTCATCGCGACGGGTCTGGGGCTGGTGCAGGGGAATTTTGATTTGTTACAAACGGCGGCAAAGTCGATGTGGCGAGGTGTTGCGATCGGGTTGATCTTAGGAATATTGTTACGAGTCGTCATTCCAGGAAGTGAGCTGACCCAAGAAGTCGAGTCGCGTGGATCTGCTAACATCCTTGATCTATTTATCGCCTTTTTTGCTGGAGCGGCGGCGGCCTATGCGATGGCTCGGCCTAAGATGTCTGGCGCGCTTCCCGGGGTAGCGATCGCGGTGGCATTGGTCCCACCTCTGACATCTTCGGGTATAGCGATCGGATCGCAGGACTGGATGATTGCATTGGGAGCCTTCATTTTACTACTGACCAACCTGGTGATGATTGTGCTCGGCAGCGCGTTGGTTTTCCGACTCCATGGGCTAAAAACCAAGGATTTGGAGGAAGGCGTAGCGCTGACGATGAAGCGTATTTTCACGGGACTGATTGGCGCCGGTGTTTTGGCCATGGCTCCACTGGGTTATCGTTTGATCGATCAAGTGCGTGAAGGTCAATCCAAGCCGGCAGCATTTCCTCTGGCCGAAGAGCTGTGGTACGCCGTGAACTCGCGGGTGGATGAAGAGAAGGGTGTGGAGCTGATGCGCGCGATACGTGCGGGTGTCGAGCGACCTGGCGATGTTTACATCTACCTGATCGCTGACAGACCGGTGAGGCAGCTGTTGTTGGATGACATTGACAAGCTAGTCAAACATCACATGGGCGAAGAGACCATCAGCATCGTCAAAGCTAGTCAAAGCGCCGCGATCCTGCCGATCACGAAAGAGGCCCCTACGTTTTCGAGGCCTCAATAGATCGAGGTGAAATGGTTAGCCATAATTAGGCTGGTGATGTAGGATCCCTTTACTTGAATTTTTGGCTGAGTAAGTGAAAGATTTTGTCCTGTAATCTCTTATCTATCTAATCAATGGGAATCCTACTATTTCGACTCCTAATATCTCGAAAATAGCCTGCAAGAATCCCGCAGGCTCTTGGCGTATGGATTCGGATCATCCGAACTAACCATCTACAAAAATAATGATTAAAAAACTATCACTCACCGCTGTCGCTCGTTTGTCACTGCTACTGGCACCTCTAGCTCTATGGGCACCTCTCGTTGCAGCTGAAGACAGCAAGACGCATCAAGTCAAAATCGAAGGCGCGGAAAAGCTGTTTAACGGCAAGGATTTAAGTGGTTGGAAAGGAAACCTCGATCTTTGGTCGGTTAAAGACGGCGTGATTCATGGAACGACCCACGGTCGTAAGATCAAAGGTAACACCTTCCTGATTCTAGATGCCGCTGATGTGGAGGATTTCCACCTGGTCTACGAAGCCCGCTGCCAAGGTAATAACTCCGGGGTGATGTACCGCAGCCTGGTCGTCGATGAAAAGAAGTTTTCGATGAAAGGATACCAGTGTGACCTTCACCCGAAAGCACCCTACCTCGCGATGATTTACGGCGAAAAAGAACGTGGCATCATCATCACGCGTGGCCAGAAAATGGTGATCGATGAGGCTGGGGAAAAAACCGTGGAGTCATCGGAAAAGCCGGGGGAAGTCGATTCATCCCAGTGGCAGACGTACGAGATAATCTGCAAAGGCAATCACATCATCCACAAACTGAACGGTAAGGTCGCCATTGACCTGACGGACAATTTCAAGGACCGGATCAAAAAAGGAAAAATCGGCCTGCAGCTCCACGCGGGTGAAGCCATGATGGTTGACTTCAGAAATATTCAACTGAAGCGATTGAAGTAATTTTTAAATTACCTAAGTGCACTGACTGCTCAGCGGTCGGTGAACTTTACTTTCATCTCAAAAATGAATCCTAACTGGCTCGGTGTTATCTCAGCGATTCTGGCGTTCGCAGCCTTCTCTGTGGTCTACCGAGGGGCCAAGGGCTTATCCATCAAGTCCAAGATCCTCCTATCTATTCTCGCGATATTTGCCGCTATGCCGGGCGCGAGTTTTGCGGCGTATTACGCGCACATTCTTCCCGAGCCTAGTTGGTATTACCAGTTCCGCAGTATTTGGGGAACAGAGTTGCTGATTGTGTTTCTGGGGATCGCAGGCGGATTGGTAGCCACGCTGTTGCCTCGGATGCTTCTCGTACTACCGCTTCTTGGAGTAGCGGCGTTCTCGATTGCTCCAATCATCAAGCCCTTCGTCGGTCCGATTCCAGGTGGCACGCTGCGGGACGAGTGGGATGGTGAGGTTTGTCTTCAGAGCACGCCGTCGACGTGTGGGGCCGCATCGACAGCCACTATATTGAAGCAATTTGGAGTCGATGCGAAGGAGTCAGAGATAGCAGCAGAAGCCCACTCGTACGGCGGAGGGACGGAGGCATGGTATTTGGCGAGGGCGGCAAGATCGCGAGGATTCGATGTCGACTTTGTGTTCCGCCCCGAATTCACACCAGAGGACGGACTTCCAGCAGTGGTGGGTGTCCGGCTGGAATCGATAGGGCATTTCATTCCAATTCTCGGCCAGCAGGGGGATCGGTTCATCATTGGAGACCCTCTGCGAGGAAGAGAATTGTTGTCGCGCGAGGAGTTACAGCAGCGGTATGATTTCACCGGCTTTCACATGCGAATCAAAAAGTAAAGGCGAGTAAGGCGCTCCCCCTGGCGAGTCGACATCCCCCCCCCTAATCCCAAAGCCTGTAGATACTCGGCGTTCCTGTTAGCGGATGCAAGCGCTCTGACGCATGGCTAAATTTCGTTAGTAGAGTTGTGTAGGGAAGATGATTTTGCTACGTAGGGAGCTGGTTCACAAAGCCACACCTTTCTATGCACAAACTCCTCATCGTTCTCTTACTCAGTCTCTGTTTTTGTAGCTGTGGTGAAAAGACTCCTAGCCTCAGTGATTCCCCAGTAAAACCGACAAAGGAGAAAACGCATGCTGAGCTTCACGCCAGTCTCGGCGATCAGCCTGGCACCAATGCTCTATCCAGCCGCTGTGCCGAATGCCATAAGGACATTCACCACCATTGGCAGAAGTCCCATCACGGCCAAGCTAACCGCTTGATGTCCACAGAGCTAGATGGCGAAGCTTTTCTAACGAAGAGCTGAAATCCATTGCGGCCCACTGGAAATTTACCAAAGACCCCGATTCATTTAGTGTTACTGCGAATGGAGAAAAACACCATGCGGGGATGGCGATCGGTCTGACTCCATTGATTCAATACCTTGTTTCTGCTGAGGGTGGGCGCTGGCAGACTCCCAGCGTGGCATGGGATCCAGCTAAAAAAGAATGGTTCGATGTGCTCGACGGCGACGACCGAACCGCAGCGGACTGGGGTCATTGGTCGGGCCGTGGTATGACCTGGAACACCCAGTGTGCCTGGTGCCACATGACGGATTATAAAAAAGGCTACGATGCTGCTACAGACAGCTATAAGTCTAACTGGAAAGAAATGGGTGTCGGCTGTACTCAGTGTCACGGCGATATAGCAGCCGCTCCAGATGCTAAAAATGGTTGTCTCATCGATCTCAAAAAGCACCACACTACCAAGAAGTCTAAAGGTCTAACGATTGATAACTGCGCCACCTGTCATAGCCGGCGTGGCCAGCTCGATGGAGACTTCCATGTGGGAGAAAAATTTGGCGACCACTTCCAGCTCCAACTTCCTACACAAGACCGCCTCTACTATGCGGATGGCCAGATTAAAGATGAAGACTACGTCTGGACCTCACTCCGCCTGAGCAAGATGGGTCACAAGGGCGTCAACTGCCTAGACTGCCATGATCCACACACAACAAAGCTAAAACTGCCGTTAGAGAACAACACTCTCTGCATGTCCTGCCACGGAGGAGGAAGTAATGGTAGGATTGACGGTGCAACAGTCATCAATCCGCTCAGCCACACCAAGCATGAACCTAACAGCACCGGAAGTTCCTGTGTCTCATGTCACATGACCCACACCACCTACATGGGCCGCGATCCACGCCGCGACCACGGCTTCCACGTCCCAGATCCATTGCTGACAAAGGAACTCGGCATCCCCAATGCCTGCAATAAGTGCCACACGGACAAAGACACAGATTGGGCGGTCAAATCAACTCAAGCCTTGTTCGGCGAAAAAATGCACACACCTGAGCGCGAGCGCCAACGCGCACGAACCCGTGCTATCGCCACTGCATTCAACGGTCAACAAAATGCAATCGACGCGCTGCTGAAATCCTATTCAAATGAAGACAACCCAGCATGGCAAGCGACTTTGCTGCAGGTCATGCGGGCGTGGTCGACAGACCCCCGAGTCCAAAAAATTGCCCTAGATGCCGTGAAGCACGATGACCCACTTGTCCGATCATCCTCTTGTGAGATTCTAGCATTTGGTACGGGAACCAGTACGGTGTTAGATTCGATGTTCAAGGATCCAGTCAAAGAAGTGCGGGTGGCAGCGGCCTGGGCCTCGCGTGCGCGTCTGTCCCAGTATCCAGATATGTTCAAGGAGCTGAAGGAGTCGCTCTCCTTTTCCGCAGATCAGCCGACCGGCGCGATGAGTATGGCGCAGCTTTCTCTGGACTCTAACCAGTTAGAAGAGGCTGAAAAGTGGCTGAAAAAGGCAGTGCATCAGGACCAAACATCAGCAGCAGGCCATGAGGCATATGCTGTTCTTCTTAGCCGTATGGGTAAGACTCAGCAGGCACTCGATCAGCTAGAAATAGCGATCAAACTAGAGCCAGATAATATCCGATTCAGCTACCTCATTGCGCTGACCTACGCTGAACTGGGTGATACAGAAAAGACCGAGACTCTACTGCGCGATATTGTGAAACGAGCCCCTACCCATGACAGATCTCACTACAACCTAGGACTTCTGTTAGCTGGTAAAGAAAAGTTAGGTGAAGCCATTTTATCGATCATGCGTGCAGAAAATGCGAATCCACAATCACCGGATTATCCCTACGCCCGAGCCACCCTACACATGCGCCAAGGGGACAACGAAAGGGCCTTCGAAGCCTGCCGCACAGCACTAGGCATTCAGCGCGACTACCAACCCGCACTGAATCTCATCCGCCAGATTGCACAGCAGCAACGGCGTAAGTAGTGTTCCGTTTACGGCGAGACACTACTGAGAGTTTTCAGGCTTCTTATACTTCTCCACCTTTGCTTGCTCAAAGGAATAGCTGACATTGATGTCGGCTTTGCCATCCACAAGGAAGAGCTCCTGGAGCTGAGTCTTTAGCTGAATTTTACCTGTCACTGTGACGGCCTCAAACATCCCTTTGCTTTCAAAGGGGGTCGTGACCACGACCAGAGCAATCTGATTCGGCGGTGGTGGTGGTGTGTGGATACAGGCGCCAACCCATGGAACTAACAAAAATTCCTTCACCTTTTTATCTTCAAATTCTAATGGCAGGACAAAACCTGAGAGAGTCACTAACTTTCCATTCAGCTTCTCGACTCCTAGGTTCGCACGCTTTTTGCGCAGTTCTTTGATCTCGTCACGCTTGGCGAGTAATCCGTCGATATCGATACTCTGATCGATCAACAACTTTTCAGAAGCCATTTTCTCTTTCACCATCTCCTCGCTCACTGGCTTACCATTTTTCTTGCCACGTATTTCTAGCTGGCGGACTCTGGCGACCATCGAGAGATTGAGCAATTGCTCTGACCTCAGTTTGATGAACGGATCTTCGAACTTATATTCAGCTTTCATGTCATCCCAAGTGACTTTCTGTGGTGCGTCATCAGCCACCGCTGACGCCATTAGGCCGATACCAAAGGCTGAATTGAAAAGAAGTGATTTCATAATTTAATAGTGAGTCCGTCTGAGAGTGAACTGCGGTAGCAGCGCCATGCTGGGAGAAGGGCAATGACCACGCCAGAGCAAAAGATGATTCCTAACATCGTCCACTCGGTAGAGGTCGGAGGCGTGATCTCGATCCACATTCCCACACGCTCTTGGATAAGCGGCCGCAAAGCAAACAAGGCGGCATAAAGCAAGACGGCACCAAGGACTATAGCGCTAAGTGTCACAAGCATCGCCTCACCTAACACCAGAGAAACGATGTGACGTGGTCGGGCTCCCACAGAGCGGAGAATCGCGATCTCCCTGCGGCGCTCCTTGATGCTCATCATCAGCGCGCCAAACATGCTGGCGAGCGACACAAAGAGCACCAAAATAGACACTACAAAAAGGATATTTTCTACTACGCCAACCACCTGCCACAGCTCGGTCAGAGCTACACCAGGAAGCACGGCGGTGAGAGCCTCGCCATCATGCACGTTGATCGCGCGTTGCAGCATCACGGCATCTGAGCGCGACTTCATGCCCACTAGAAATGCGGTGACTTCGGATGGTGTTAGATCCACTTCTTCCTCGCCAGCGAGCAATGCGTCAAAGGCATCTATGCTAGAGGCTTCTTTCTGGTGACTCGCGTGATTGCAACCCGCATGGTGGACGTGGCCCTCTCCGTTGTTGAAATCCAAATGGATCGCCTCGATCCCTTCCAGCGAGACATGCACTGTCTGATCAATCGGTGTTCCGGTTCGCTTGAGCACTCCCACCACGGTGAATGGATTCTCAGTATGCTCTACAAAACTCAACTCTCCCGAGCCATGCGCTAACACAATCTGCTGACCGATACTGTAGCCTAGACTTTCCGCTACCTCAGCACCTAGAACCGCATCGTAGGTGTCAGCGAGTACTTCGCCTTCAGCCAGCGCTAACATTCGCTTCTGACCGTATTTATAGTGCTTGAAATAGCCATTGTTAGTGCCTAGAACTGTGTAGCCTTTGTGGCTGTCGCCGAGCGAGATGGGAATCGTCCACGCCACCTGCGGGTTGGTTTTTATTTTCTGATAGGTTTCCCAGCTCACGTTGTCCGTGACATTGCCAATATGGAAAATTGACGTGAGCAAGAGCGATACCGAACCCGAGCGAGCGCCCACGATCAAGTCGGTCTCAGAGATCGTGTTGGTAAACCCATAGCGCGCTTCATTTCGAATACGCTCGACCCCTAACAATAAAGCCACTCCAAGCGCCAAAGAGGCCACTGTGATCACCACCGATCCCATGCGGTGCTTCATGCTTTTCACCGACAAACTATACGGGCTCATGATTCCTCACCTCCTAATAAATAGCTTCGATCAAATCGCTCAGCTAGAATCGAGTCGTGACTGACAAAGATCAATGTGGCTCCAGTGTCTTCACACTGCTGAAAAAGGAGGTCAACAAATGCTCGGCTGTTGGTCTCATCCAGTGCTGACGTCGGTTCGTCTGCCAGCACGATCTCAGGCCCACCAATTAAGGCGCGCGCCGCAGCCACCCGTTGTTGCTGGCCTACGCTCAGATCAATCACCCGACGCTCGATGAACTTTTCCATCCCGAGATGCCTGAGTAAGCGGAGACCCTCGGCTTTGGCATCGCTCACCCGCGCACTTCGCCGGTTGGAAAAGCGCAAGGGTAGGGTCACATTCTCTAACACCGAGAGAAAGGGGATCAAATTGAACATTTGGAAAATATAGCCAACGTGGTCGGCACGAAAAACGTCACGCTGAGAGTCGGACATTGAAGAGAGATTTTTACCTAACAACTCCACTGAGCCACTTGTCGGCTGAGCCACTCCAGAAAGCAGACTCAGCAACGAGCTCTTTCCGCTACCGCTGGGACCACCGACGAAAAGTTTTTCGCCCTGCCGAACCTCAAAGCGATCAAGCTCCAACACGACTTCTTGTTCCCAAGCAAAGCGTAGGTTATTGAGCTGAACTGCTATCTCTCCCTTCATTGGCTAAGAAACTAGGAATATCTTAGAAAATGGCGAGGAAATAGAAGCACATTTGGGATGAATATTTCTCAGATCGTCCTCGGGTCACTCTCCAAACGAGTTGCCAGCAAATGAGAATGTTTTAGTGGTGACACTTACAGGATCTGAGCTATGGCTAAATTATTGCGTTTTTTCTACAGACGCATCTAACAGTCTTTTTCTTCTCCAGACAACAAACAATCCCAATAAAAAATCAAATCTATCCAAACTTAAGAGCCAAGCTGACCCTTCTCGGAGGTCTCTGCATGGCGTCCCCCATAGTTGCCCAAGAAAAATCCACTCTGGTGGTTCCTCCTGTCACCGTCATTCATAACGTCCACGTCTGGGATGGGACGAGCGATAAACTGAAAAAGGACAATGACGTTCTGATCGTCGGCGACAAAATCCGCAAAGTCGCGAAGGACATCCCGACCGGCGGGACGGTCGAGGTCGACGCAGTTCGCAAGACGATGAAACAAGTCGCTGATGCGCCGGGCCTCGAGGGCGGAACCTATAATTTCAACGTCACCAACGACAAAGGGGAAGTGGAGAAAGTGGCAGCCAAGGTTACCGTGATTGACGGCAAGGGTGGTTATCTCATCCCGGGCATCATCGACTCCCACCAGCACATCATGCTGTCCAAAAAAACTGGACCTCTGGACATCTTGAACAACCAACTGCTCTACACTCCCGCTTACAATGCGATTCCCCAAGGCATGACCATGCTAATGATGGGCGTGACCTCCATTCGTGACACAGGTGGTCCATCGGTTGAACTGGGCAAGGCCATCGACGCCGGTTACGTGGATGGTCCTCGCATCTACTCTAGTGGTGCAGCAGTTAGCTGTACATCCGGTCACGGCGATTTTGGTGGGCAGGCTCCTGGTCAAGGACAGATGTATCCTGGTAGCACCGCTCAGTGGTCGTCCACAGTGAGTTTTATGACTCTTGCTGACGGGCCTCCCGAGGTTCGCAAGGCGACTCGTTGGGCTCTAGCTCAAGGGGCTAGCCAGATCAAGATCATGGCCGGTGGAGGTGTTGCCTCACTGAAGGACCCCCTTGAAAGTGTGGGTTACTCAGAGGCAGAAATGCGTGCGGCGGTGGAGGCTGCCACCGACTACGATACCTACGTCATGGCTCACGCCTACAATGATGAGTCGATAAAGCGATGCATCAAGGCTGGGGTCAAAGATATCGTGCCCGGCCATTTACTCAGCGAGGAAGTGGGCAAGATGATGGCCGAGAACGACGTCTGGCTCGGCAGCTTGTCTTCACCTTTTGGCCTGATGGATGTGCCTTGGTTTACCGAGGAAAATCGCAGGAAGGGTCGGGAAATTCTCAGCGGCTACGAGAACACCATGAAGTTGGCCAAGAAGCATGGCGTCAAGATGGGCTTCGGCACTGACGCCGCCGCCGGGATGGTGGACACTATCCTCTATGAGTTCGAGATGCGCTCGAAATTCTTCACGCCGCTAGAGATGCTGAAGCAGGCTACCTCAACCAATGCCGAACTGTTGCGCCATTCCAACTCGCGTGACCCCTACAAGGCCGCGCCGCTTGGCGTGATCAAAGAGGGAGCCTGGGCCGACATGTTGATCTACGACGGCAATCCATTGAAAAATATAGATTTCGTCACCAAGCCAAAGGACCACCTCAAGCTCATCATCAAGGGCGGCAAGGTCTATAAAAACGAACTCAAGTAGGTAAAGCTCTCGGTTCGATGAAATCAATTTTAGCAACGGCGACACTCTTTTTGAGTGTCGCCGTTTTTGTTCAAGCCCAGTGGCAGCCATTGCCGAGTGGTGGGATCTCTCGCGTGGCCTTTGGTTCTTGCGCCAAACATTGGCAGGCGCAACCGATCTGGAATGCTATCATTCAGAAGAAACCTGATCTCTTTCTCTTTTTAGGGGATAATATCTACGCGGACACCGATGGGAAGTCGGCTTGGTCGGTGACTGAACAGAGCCTTCGTGGCGAGTGGAATAGGCTGGCTGATAAACCTGAATTTCAAGCGGCTCAGGCGGCATTCCCTTTCTTGGCAACATGGGATAACCTCGGCTACGGAACGCACAATGGCGGTGCGGAGTACCCACTGAAACTGCAATCCAAAGCTGTCTTTCTCGATTTTTTTGGTGAAGCGCCCGAGGCAGCACGGCGTAGCCATTCGGGGATTTATGATGCAAAAGTCATTGGGCCTGAAGGGCAGCGGGTTCAGGTCATTTTGCTCGATACTCGCTACTACAAAGGAGCCTTTATCAAAGGAACGATGGGTAAGGAGGCGGCCAAAGAACGGAAAGTCGTGGGGAAATACGCGCTGAATACCGACACCTCTGTCACCCTCTTAGGAGAGAAGCAATGGCAATGGTTAGATGCTGAGCTCAAGAAGCCTGCCAAACTGAGATTGGTATGTTCCAGCAGCCAAGTCATCCGAGACGAAAAAGGGATGGATGAATGGGGAAACTACCCACACGAGTGCGCACGTTTGCTCCAGCTTCTCTCCACCACTAAGGGCTCCAAAACCATCCTCCTTAGCGGAAATGCCCATTTTACAGAGATCTCGGAATCGAAAAAATTTGGAGGATTGCTCGAGTTTACATCCTCAGGAATGACCCATACCAATCCCTACTAGCACAATGTAAAAACTCGTACAGAGTTGCTGGCCCATCAGATTCACTCAATTTTGGATTGCTAGAGATCGATTGGGAAAAGAGACAAATCGAATTACAAGCATGCGACGCCAAGGGTGATCCCTTGTTTAGTAAGCAAGTAAAGTTTCTACCATAGCGAGCTAACTAAGCATGAAGTGTTTCTTCCACGCGCTCGTTTCGGGGTCGGTCAATGTGTAAGCGATGTTCTTGATTCAGAGCAATCGCCGCCACTTAAGTGCTTGCTGAAGCACAGACAATAAGTAATTGTCCGAGCGAGCTAACATCAAAGTAGTCGGGCATTTGCGAAATCCAGCAAAGTTACTGACAAACTTCAGTTTTTTGTTCGCCTGGTGAGCGAATTCCGTGCATAACGCGAGCGAATTTCCACCGCAGAATCACTTCTTTATCATCCTCTTACGCCCTTTCCTATGACGACATCTGATCCACCTCCCTCGACAAAAAGCGACTCACTTCTCAGCCAGTTCAAATCCTTCCGTACCGTCTTCTGGCTGGCGGGCTGGATGGAGCTTGTCGAGCGCTTCGCCTACTACGGCGTGCGAGTGATACTGCCAGTTTTCATGGTGGCCGCGATCGACAATGGTGGTCCCGAACTTGACCAGATCCAGAAGGGCAGTTTATACGCGGTATGGGCTATTGTGCAGTCTTTCGTGCCCATTCTTTCCGGCGGCTTCGCTGACCGGTATGGCTATAAGATCAACATCGCCGGCGCGACGCTTCTCAAGATCATCGGTTACATGATCATGGCCTACTGCATGCCGCTGGCCGAGATGCTGGTCGGTATGCCGCTGGCCGAAGCCCGCGCCCTAGGCATCGACCAAGTCTACGGCGTCCTGTTCACTGGAGCGATGTTCGTCGCCTTCGGTACCGCGATTTTCAAGCCGGGCATCGGAGGCCTGGTCGCGAGCCAGCTCGACAAGAAGAACTCCTCTCTTGGGTGGAGCATCTTCTACCAGCTCGTTAATATCGGCGGCTTCTTCGGGCCGCTGGTCGCTGGATACCTGCGGGTGATCAGCTGGGACTGGGTGTTCATCATCTGCTCAATGGCTGTCGCTCTGAACTTCATCCCGTTATTCTTCTTTAAGGAACCCGCCCGCAAGGCGCTGGCGGAAGGCGAGAAGAAGCCTGGACCATGCCAGATGCTCTTCGAGTCGCTGCGCGGACTGCTCGAGCCGCGGCTGTTCTTCTTCACGATCAGCTTCGCCGGGTTCTGGCTGCTGACCTTCCAGCTCTTCGACATCCTGCCGAACTTCATCGACGACTGGGTCGATTCGCGACACCTTGCGGCGGCCTTGGCTTCAATCATTGGTGAGAGCGCCGTGCCCACGATCAACGGCGGCAACCTGACCCAGGAGTGGATGATCAACTTCAACGCCCTGCTGATCAGCCTCGGCACTTTCATGATGGGTTACTTCACCCGCAAGGTGCCCACGCTGGTCACCATCACCATCGGCATCGTGATGGCGATCATCGCCACCTATGGACTCGGCATGAGTATGAGTGGCTGGTGGATTCTCGGTGCCATCGGCTTCTTCTCCTTGGGCGAAATGCTGTCGGGCCCTGGCACCGCACGTTACATCGTGGAGATCGCTCCGCCGGGTCGGGAGGGACTCTACATTGGATACGGCAACTTCACTGTCGGCATCGGCTGGTCGATCGGCTCACTCATCGCTGGCCACCTCTACCAAAGCGGCGGCGACAAGGTGGTGCTCGCTAAGCGCTATCTCATCGATCAACTCGGAATGAGCGCGGACAAGGTCAACAGCCTACCTAAGCAGGAAGTCGTGCCAACGCTCGCGGAGGCGACTGGAACCGACGCTTTCGGGGCCGCGGATCTTCTCTGGAACACCTATGCCCCTTACTCCATGTGGTCGATTTTTGCGGCGATCGGCCTCGGATCGATGCTAATGCTCATCGCCTACAATTTCGCAGTTAACGGCGCCAACAAAAAACCGAATCACACTTTAAATGTCCATGGAAACCTGTGGGTGAAGGTCTTACTCATACCTATCACCGTCATCCTTATCGGTGCAACTATCTGGAGAATGAAGGTGGATATTCAGGTTCCCGATAGCGCTTGGTCTTCCGTTACTCTTGCCAACCTCGGTCTAATCCTCAATGCCACCTTCTTCTCGATGATGCTGATCATTTCCTTCCTGCCTTCCACCCGCCGTATGTTCCAGCCAGCAGGATCTACCGAGAGTTGAGGAAAGGTCTCGCATGCGTAATGCCGATCGCTTGCACCAACACCCGCCAATGCAACACCCGCCGATGCACCAATCGGCGGGCTCTCGCGACGGTCGATGGGGAGTTCATGCTGGTCACCTGTGTGGAATCGGCTGATGGTTCTGGTTGAAATACTGAACGCAACTCAGGACCAGGCCGCTGCTCAAAGGGAGCGACGTCCACTTCTTGAGCGGCGAACATCAAGCCGTGCTGGGGAATGCCGTCGGCGATGCCGTTACTCAAGCGCTCGAACGCAGGATTTCGGATAAAAATTAACAACGCACAAAAAAGAATAAAGTTGGCATGATAAAAAGATTATTACTCGCGCTGGTGTTGCTAGCATCCACGCTCCACGCCGAGATTATTCTACCCAAAGTAATCGGATCCGGAATGGTCCTTCAGCGGGAATCCCAAGCCGCCATCTGGGGCTCAGCCGATCCAGGAGAAGCCATCACCATCAGCTGCAGCTGGCTTAACAAACCCATCAACGTCAAAGCGGGTGCCGATGGTAATTGGTTGGCTAAACTCAAAACTGGCCAGGCCGGTGGCCCCCACACCATCAAACTAACATCCTCCAACTCTATTGAGCTGGAGGACGTTCTATTTGGTGAGGTATGGCTTGATTCAGGCCAGTCGAACATGGAGATGCCGATCGCTCCAGTATCCTCTGCCTACACTGGTATCAAGGACTGGGAGTCGGAGCTGGCCACCGCCGATTACCCACAAATCCGCCTCTTTCAGGTTGGCAATATCGCGAGCAAGGAACCGCAGAAGGATGTCCAGCCAGGTGTGTTGATCTACGGCGTCAAGGTCCCGCCATGCAAGTGGCAGAATTGCACACCCGAGACCGTCAAGCACTTCAGCTCGACCGCCTACTTTTTTGCTAGAAAGCTTCACAAGGACCTCGGTGTGCCCATCGGCATCATCGATGCGTCATGGGGAGGCACCGCCATCGAGCCATGGATAGGTAAAAAACACCTTAGCCAGGCCGGCTTCGACGAGATTGCCAGGAAGGGCGAAGACAAACCAGACCAACCCAACGCCAGAGGGATTTCCAGCCGACTCTACAATGGCATGATCGCGCCACTGATGCCATTCACCCTGAAAGGTGCGATCTGGTACCAGGGCGAAAGCAACCAAGCGAGGCCACAAACCTACAAGCGACTGATGCAGGCGATGATCGCCGACTGGCGGGATGGCTTCAAAAGTGATCTCTCATTCTATTACGTGCAGATCGCTCCATTTACCTACAAGCAAAATGCCGCCTACCTGCGCGAGCAACAGCTTCAGGCGCTTTCGATCAGAAAATCCGGTATGGTCGTCACGACGGATATCGGTGACCTCAAGGACATCCACCCGAAAAACAAACAGGAGGTCGGACGTCGACTCGCACTCCAGGCGTTGGCAAACGATTACGGTATGAAAGTCGCCTGTGATGGCCCACGATTGAAGGTGATGGAAATCAAGGACAGCAAAGCCATCCTGCATTTCGATCATGTTGGCGGCGGCCTGACCGTCTATGGCGGCGACGAATTAAAGGATTTTGAAATTGCCGGAGCCGACAAAAAATTCGTTAAAGCATCCGCCACGATCGTTGGTGATAAACTTGTTGTCGGAGCCCCCGAGGTCAAACAACCAGTAGCGGTGCGTTACGCCTTCTCCAGTCAAGCCACCGGTTCTTTAATGAACAAAGACGGCCTCCCCGCCTCCCCGTTCCGGACGGACGACTGGAAATAGCTTGCACTGGAACATATTGACATTAGCACCCTAACTCGACATCTATTCATCATGACCCGCTGCACGATCATCGTCTGTTTTCTATCCTTGCTAGCCCTTTCTGTGTTGGTGTCACCCGCCTCCGCAGAGGCCCGGCCACCGAATGTTATCCTGATCATGGCCGATGACATGGGCTACAACGATCTGGGCTGTTACGGCCATTCTGAAATCAAGACACCCGTTCTCGATCAACTTGCCAAGGAGGGCATCCGGCTAACCAGCTTCTACTCCGGCGCCACCGTTTGCACACCCTCGCGCATGGCCTTGTTGACCGGTACCTATCCGAGCCGACTCGGCTGGACCCAGGGGGTCGTGGGGTACTTGATCAGCACCAAACAGGGACTCAACCCTAAAGCCCTGACCATGGCCGAGGTTTTTAAAACCGAAGGCTACACCACTGGGCTCATCGGTAAATGGCACCTCGCGACAGCGAACCGCTCCGCCCTCACCGCCAAGGGTTTGATTCCACCTACTACATCAATAAAAGTAACAACCAGAGCAAGACGATCTGGCGCGGTGACAAAGCTGTGGAAAAACCCTTCGATAACCGCCTACTCACTGAGCAGTTCACCACCGAAGCTGTTCGCTTCATCCAGTCTAACAAAAACAAACCCTTCTTCCTTTACCTCCCGTTCACCGCACCGCATTTCCCTGTGCAGTCGCATCCCGACTGGAAAGGCAAGTCAGCCTTTGGAGGGGAGGGGATCAAGGCAAGGATACGAGATTACGGCGATGTCGTCGAGGAGCTGGACCATCGTATCGGCGATATACTCAAATCTTTAAAAACCGAAAAACTCGATCAAAACACCATCGTAATATTTACATCCGACAATGGACCGCAGGGGGGACAACTGGCCCAGGAAAAACCCTACCGTGGTAAAAAATGGAGTGCCCTGGAAGGTGGCACTCGCGTTCCATGTATTATCCGCTGGCCGGGTACCATCCCCGCCGGAAAAGAAAGTAACCAACTCATCGGCGCCATTGATTTTCTCCCGACACTGAGCCACGCCTGTGATATCGACCTGAAGGCCGTCAGCAATAATAGCCCAGTCATCGACGGAGTTAATGTCCTAGACTCACTCATAGGAAAAGCGGGCGCATCTCACCCGCGCAAGGACCTTCTCTACTGGCACGGAAAAACTGGTTTCCACGCATCCGCGTCGGCGATTGGAAACTCTTCCTCAACCGCGAGGGTGCCGAGCTCCCCAATGACACTGGCTCCGGCCTCGTCTTAATCAATCTTGCCAATGATGACGAGGAACTCACCGACCTCAGTCGCAAACACCCTGAGAAAGTCCAGGAGATGCAGGCTCTCGCCAAAACACGCCTTGCCAATATCAAGGCACACAGCATCCCGCTCGGGGGACAAGCTGGTGAGTAGAACAACGGTCGGAATTCGCGAGCATCAAGAAAAGGCCTTTGAAAGACACCTAGATAAAGGTCCGTGTTTCACCTTTGACGTAGCTACAGAAAGAAACAGATCATGTTGAGAAAATCAAAAATTAGAATCGCTCTATTGTTCTCGTACATCCTTGTCATGCAGGTTGTGGCAGCCCAAGAGAAAACCTTGATTATCGGGTTGATAGGCGACTCTACCGTTGCGAGTACCTATGGATGGGGGCCAGCCTTGGCGGCTGAAGTCAATGACCACGTGAAGGTGCTGAACTATGCAAAAAATGGGGCAACTCTAGATTCGCTATCCAAAAAACTGGATACGCTAATCAAGCAGAAACCGGACTATGTCCTGATTCAATTCGGCCACAACGACATGAAACGATATGAGACGAACGCTTACGGCGAAAAGCTAAAAGATTATGTGGAGAGAGTCACAGATGGTGGCAGCAAAGCGATCGTTTTGAGCTCGGTCACCCGTCGCAATTTTGATGAAAATGGTAAAATTGCACCTCGAATCATAAAGGGTGATCGATCATTGCCTGCATTCGCTCAGGCTGCTCAAGCCGTCGCCAAAGAAACCAAAGTGCCGTTTATTGATCTTAATTCTATCAGTATTGAGCACCACAACAAGATAGGGCCGGACGCGAGTGCGGCTTACAATTTCACGGACACTGATACAACGCACTTCAGCAAGAAAGGCGCCAAAGCCATTGCTGATTTGATCATCAAGGAACTCAAAGCTGCGGCCCCAGAACTGGTGAATTATTTAAATTGATTGTCGGCTAGTCCACGCCGGTCGCCATCCTCATCGGCTGCAGGCGGATTTAAATGCGCTCGAGCTTCAGTGGATAGGTGTTTCCTGAGTCGAACTGGGCGACGTAGAGGCTGTCGTCCTTACCGACGGTTAGATCATGTGGGTGCATGAAGATTGGGTCGGTGGTTTTCATTGGTTGGAGTTTGCCGTCGTCATCATATTGCGGAGCGCTGCCGGCGATGTTAGCGACGACGCGGAGGTCGTCATCTAGGATGGAGATGAAGCCGCGGCTCTTGCGGTCGGCTGGCCAGTTGTCGGCGAGGTGGGGGACGAAGAAGTGCTTGCCGTTTTGGTGGAGATGGCGCGGGTTGCCGCCGGGCAGCGGGGTGGAACCGAGAATCTTGCCGTCGAGGTCTAGGCGGAGGAGTTCTTGCTGGTCGCTCATGGCGATGAGTAGGGCGGGGTTGGCGATCGCGCAGGTCAGTGATGCCGCCGTGCGGTCCCCAGTGCTTGATGCCGCCTTCTTTGCCGCCGAAGGTTTTCTTGAGCGAGCCGTCGGCGCCGTAGTGCATGATGTAGTCGCGGCCGTAGCCATCGAGCACGAAGAAGTCGCCGTTAGGGGTATGGAGAGTCCAGGATGGGCGGTATTGGCGGGACTTTTCGTATTTTCCGGAAGCCTCGGGCCACGCCCATTGGTTGAGAATTTCACCGGAGAGGGTGGCTTTGAAAACCATGCCGCGGCCGAGATCGGTGAAGTAGAGGACTTCGCGATCGTTCTCGACGACTAATGAGAGGCCGTGGGCGCCGGGGTAGTCGTGGCCCCATTTGTGGAGCAACTTACCGTTAGAGTCGTAGACGATGACGTTGTTCTTCACTTCATCAGTGAGCAAGATGATGTGACCTTCACGGGTGCAGACGATGCCGTGGCAGTTCTTGACTGGCGTCTTGGGGCCGAGGACTCCCCAATCTGGAACCAGACGGTATTTGAAATCGCCCTGGCCGAGGACGGCTTCCTTTCCACTGAGAATGGTGGGGAAGGCTGCAGCTGCCGCGGTGGTGGCGAGGAAGTTACGGCGAGAAAAGGAGCGTTGGAGCATGCGGAAACTTATTCAAGCGCGCTTGTGATGTAAATCATTTTGAGTGCTCTGAGTTTGCTTTTTGAATGCGTTTAGGCATAGGGCTCCACCGACGAAATAAATAAAATTAGATTCTGGAGTTCTAGAAGAAATTCGACATCATTTTTCCAACAAGTATGAAACATCGTTCAATCATCAAGCCCCTAGCTGTTCTAGCACTCTTGCTTACCGGCCCGCTCAGCGCGGAAAACAAAAAGCCTAACATTGTCCTCATCCTCTCCGACGACCAGTCTTGGACGGATTACAGCTTTATGGGACACCCAGTCATCAAGACACCACAGCTCGATAAGCTTTCCAAGCAGAGTGTCACGTTCCGCCGTGGCTACGTGCCCACCGCCTTGTGCCGCCCCGCACTGACCACTCTGGCAACTGGCCTCTACTCGCACCAGAACATGATCACCGGCAATGACCCTGGAAGAACTGCAAAAAACAAGCAACACGCGGAAAGAACTGGCAAGGATCCTAGGGAGTTGTTGATTTCCAACGTCGATAAAAACCCGACCGTACCCCGCACACTCCGCCGGAGCGTTTGCTGAAAAAATACGCCACAGCCGACCGACCTATTTCAGTCGCCAAATACTACGCCATGTGTGAGTGGTTCGATGAAACCTGCGGCGAACTGATCGACGGCCTCGATCAAAAAGGCCTCTCCGAGAACACGCTCGTCATTTACCTCACCGACAACGGATCCAGGACCCGAAGAGTTCGCGCTTTGCCGCCCGCTCGAAACTCACCGCCTACGAAGGAGGCACCCGCACTCCCATCATGTTCCGCTGGCCCGGAAAAATCAAACCCGCCGACCGACCTGAGCTTTGCAGCAGCATCGACATCGTGCCTACCATCCTCGCCGTCGCCGGCGTCGATATCCCGAAACGTCTGCCCGGCCTGAACCTGCTCGCCAACCTACAAGAGGGAAAACCGATCAAACGCAACACCCTCTTTGGCGAAAATTTCGACCACAATATCGAGGACATCGAGGACCCGGAAGCGTCTCTGCTCAACCGCTGGGTGATCCGCGGCGACTACAAACTTCTACTCACCTACGATGGCGTTGCAGGCTCTGGATACGGCCGACGGGTACTACCCACGGACCCCCAGCCACAGTTGTTCGACCTCAAATCCGACCCCCACGAAAAAACCAACCTAGCCACCAAAAAACCTGAACTCCTCAAGGAACTCAGCGGCCTGATCCACGGCTGGTACCCGCTCAAAAATCGTAAGGTCAACACTCTGCCGAGGCAAAAATGATAAGGTGACATAGAGGGGGATTGGCGTCATAATTACGGACGCTGATGCAGTATAAATCATCCAGGAAAACCCTCTATTTTTGCTTGGATCCACGGTGGATTTTATCGATCGCGGTGGCCACCTTGCTAGCATCCTGCTCAGCCCCGACCTGGGTGAACCAGCCAAGCCAAGCACTACCGGCACAGCCACAGCTAGCGGAAAACAGCTACACATCTTTTGATGGTGACTCGCTAGGATACCGCAAATGGCTGCCCAGCAAAAGGGAGCCGAAAACGGTCATCATAGGGATTCATGGGATTTCCGGATATTCAGGTGATTATAAAAATCTGGCTAAATTCCTGCTCAAAAACAACCCGGACACGGCGATGTACGCCGCTGAAACACGTGGTCAAGGTATGGACCCTAAGCTGTGCCGACGCGGGGATATTTGTCATGTCGATGATTGGTACAATGACCTCTACACCTTTACCGGCCTCGTTCGGAAGGTGCACCCTAAGGCGAAAATTGTGTGGTTTGGTGAAAGCATGGGCTCACTGATCGCGATGCATTCCTATGTCCATACTCCCCCTGGCGCACAAAAACCGGATGCAATGATCATCTCTTCACCTATTGTGGATGTGAATGACAAGTTGCAACCATGGAAATACACCATGGTCCGAACTACCTCCCTGCTTTTTCCCACACTAAAAGTCTCACTCGAATCTCTCTCCGGTGGCCAGTCCGTTGTGGTGACCGAAGATGATATCCACGAAGACCAAGTCTTAAAGAATGAATGGTATATCAAACAATACACCCTGCGCTTGTTGCTTAAGCTCGGGAATATGTCCGCATCTCTCAACCGGCCCGCCTCGACAGTCGCCTGCCCGGTGCTGGTGCTTCACGGCGGGAAAGACATCTTTACTTCGGACAGCAGCGTCAGAAAGTTTTATGCTGGATTCCCAGGGGGCACGGATAAAAATATCAAAATATACCCCGGTTCCTACCACCTCCTGATGTACGACCACGAGCGCGATAAAATTTTTGCCGATATCTCAGAGTGGCTACACCAACTCAAATAAAATGGGTCTAGGAAACCCATTTTCGAACCTGCGGCACAAACAACCACGCACTAGAATCATTACCAATTCATCCATGCCATAGTTGGGAAGAGGAGCTAACGAAGAAAAAGTTGCGTTAGTTAGCTGAATCCAACTAGTGTTAGTTGAAAAGAAGCTAAGATCCAGCACGTTCAATCATACTACCCTTTCAGCGACCTCATGAAATATCCATTGACCCTACTTTCAGTCTTGCTCACCAGCCTGTGTTCCTTTGCTGCTGAGAAGCCTAACATTCTCTACATCAACATCGATGACCTCGGCTGGGCTGATGTTTCTATCAATGGTTCGAAATACTACGAAACGCCGAACATCGATCGGCTCGCCAAGGAGGGCATGATCTTCACCAATGGCTATTCCTCTGCTGCGAATTGTGCGCCCTCGCGCGCCTGTGCTATTTCCGGTCAGAGCACCCCGCGTCACGGAGTCTACACAGTGAAAAACTCGGATCGCGGAAAGTCCAGCACCCGCAAGCTCATTCCCACCAAGAACACCCTGCACCTTAAACAGGACAATCTCACCTTTGGTCACGCTCTGAAAGCTGCTGGTTACACCACTGCCACCATGGGGAAATGGCACGTCACCAAGGATCCGCTCAAAAATGGTTTTGACATCAATGTCGGAGGAACCGCTGCTGGTGGACCGTACAATGGCGGCTACCATTCCCCCTTCAAATACCCCAACCTAGAAGTCAAAGAAAAGGGCCACTACCTAACAGACGTCCTCACCGACAAAGCTATCGAGTTCATTGGCGAGCATAAAGCCGGCCCGTTCTGTCTCTATCTCCCCTACTTTACCGTCCACAGCCCGCTCCAAGCCAAGCCTGAGCTAGTCAAAAAGTATAAGAATAAAAAAGCCACCGAGGCGCAGAACAACCCCGTTTACGCAGCGATGATCGAGTCGCTCGACCAAAACATCGGCCGCGTGCTCGACGCCTTAGAATCTAACGGCATCACTGACAACACCCTCGTGATTTTCACCTCCGACAATGGTGGTGTCAATGTCTCCAGCCTCCAATGGCCGCTGCGTGGTGGTAAAGGCATGTATTATGAAGGCGGCATTCGCGAGCCCTTCTTCATCCGCTGGCCTGAGAAGATCAAGGCCGGATCCAGCTGCGACACCCCTGTCAGTAATCTCGATTTCTACCCCACCTTTTGTGATGTGGCTGGAACCTCAGCTCCAAAAGGCAAGATCCTAGATGGGCTAAGTCTCAATCCTCTGTTTGAGGGGAAAGTACTGGCTGAGCGCTCACTCTTCTGGCACTTCCCTATCTACCTACAAGGGTATGGAAAAGCTGACAGCCCCGGAATGAAAGAAGCTCAGGACACGCTTTTCCGCATTCGCCCAGGCTCAGCTATTCGCCACGGCGACTGGAAACTCATCGAGTACTTTGAGAATGGTGAGTTCGAACTCTACAATCTAAAGCAGGACGTAGGCGAGAAAAACAACCTCGCCAAGAAGCATCCAGAAAAGCTGCAAGAGCTTTACTCCAAACTCAATAATTGGCGGAAAGAACTCAATGCTCCAGTTCCGACTGAGAAGAATTCAAAGTTCGAAGGATGATTCACTCATCCAAATAATCCGTTCTAAACAATAAGAAGGGTATGTACTTTGACGTACACACCCTCCTCAATCATGTTAACAACCACATTAACTACACAATGAAAATTTTAGAACATGTCCTTCAGACGAAGCTGTTGTTTCAGCTCACCTAGCATCTTATCAACCGAGTTGAACTTCGAAGCAGTGAACCTAGAAAACTCTTTTCCTTTGGTGTCTAACAAAACTACTGTGGGTACACCAGAAACGCGATACTTTTCTAAAACTTTCTGATTTTTCGCTTTCAGTTTTTTATCGCCATTAGGAATATCGATTTTTACAAGAATGAAATCTTTCTCGGCACCTGATTTGAAAGCCTCTTTTGAGAAAACTTTTTTCTCCATCATCATACATGGAGGACACCAGTCGGAGCCGGTGAACTCAACAAAGAGAGGTTTATTCTCTTTCTTACTGAGCTTCTTCGCTTCGTCTATATTAGTCATCCAGCCTTCACCAGCAAACAGGCTGGTAGCGGTGACGGCGAGAGTGGCAATGGCGCTTAGTAGTGTTTTTTTTGGACTCATCATAAGCATAAGCGGCACGAGCAAGGTATTTTATTCCCAACTCTGAAATAAAATGCAAAAAGAACGTATGAACCAATCGACTGAAATCCTTATAGCCACTGGCAATTCCCATAAGACAGAAGAGATCAAAAATATTCTCGGAGGTAACTATGCGGTCGATGATTTGACTAGGAAAGATTTTGCAAAAGTCGATGAGACTGGCACCACATTCTTAGAAAATGCCACGCTCAAAGCCGTCGAAATCAGCAAACTCACCGACCAATGGGTGCTGTCGGATGACTCGGGACTCGAGGTAGATGCCCTGTACGGAGACCCAGGTGTCTATTCCTCTCGCTATGCTGGTGAGGATAGTAATGACGCTGCCAACAACGCTAAATTACTTGCAGAGCTGAAGAAACTACCCCGCGAATGCAGCCGAGCAGCACGCTTTCGCTGTGTCATTGTGTTGGCAAAAAATGGCGAACGAATGGCGCATTTTTCAGGCGCAGTGGAAGGGCGCATCATCGACGTCTTGAGCGGTGATGCTGGCTTCGGCTACGACCCACTGTTCATTCCAGAAGGGTACGATCAGACCTTCGCTCAGCTCCCTATCAGCGCAAAAAATCAGCTCAGCCATCGCTCTATGGCTCTTGAGGCTGCACTCCCATGGATTAACGAGAACCTCTAAATTTCGGGCATTTTAAACTCGAAGATTGCCTTGAAGTGCCTTTGGTATATCAGTCCTATAGCTGTTGCTTAGCTTTTATTAGATGGACGAAGAAAGATACGAAATTAATTCCCTCTTAGGGAAAGGCCGCACTGGCGGAGTCTATGCAGCTGAGGACACTCAGATGAGTAGGACCGTTGCTGTTCGCCGCTTCTATTCCGCTGGTGGAGACACCTCATCCGCGGACTGGGAAGAAGAATTTCTGACAATTGCTCAAAAGTTAGGCAACCTCCAAGATTCAAACCTGCTGACAGTGCTCGATGCAGGAGTGGACGAAGATGGAGCCTTTCTCGTCTCACAGTTACTTGAGGGACAGCGTCTCTCTGATGTCGTTGTCCAAGCTCCTTTTGAGGAACATGAGGCTCACGAAATGGCCAGTCAGTTGCTCGACGCTCTCACTTACTCGCACGAAGCCGGCTTCATCCACGGGGCTCTCACAGCGGGTTCTATCATGCTCACTAGCCGCGCACGCGGAGGCTACCGCTACATCATCATGGACATGGGCCTATCACGGCTCGCTCCTTTGATCCAGGGAGCCGACTCCAGCTACGCCATGATGGCCGACCCCGCACTATTAGCACCAGAGATTTTCGACGGCGAGCCTGCGACTGCGGTCTCAGACTACTACATGCTCGGCCACTTGGTCTATCTCAGCTTGATTGGTGGCCATCCATTTGCGTTCAAGCCCATCGACGAAGTCAAAGACCTACATAAATCTGGAGCCTTTCCACCCATCTCTAACTACAGAGAGGATATCACACCTGCATTTGTTGACTGGCTCAAAAGTCTCACTCACTATGATATTTCCAAACGCCCACAGTCAGCGGCAGAAGCCCTCAAGACGCTTCCCAAACTTCCTCCTAAAAAAAGCACAGTAGCTGTGTCAGCTACCCCACCCGCGCCACAGCCCTCTGCCCAAGTTCAGGTACCACTTCCACCGGCAGCCAACCGCTCGGCCCCAGTAGTCGCATCGCCCTCTATCAATACTCTCAGCGCTCCACAAGCAAAGGGTAAAAAGAAGCTGATCCTCGCCATCATACTCCCTCTGTTACTCATTGCGGGTGTTAGCATAGCTTACATTGAACCTCAGGACTCTAACGCGGAGACATTCTACCAAGAGGAAGCTGAGAAGACTGAGACTAAGCCAATCAATGCAAAGCTAAAATCCTCCAAAATCATCAGCTTTGACATCATTTCTATAGAGGGAATGCATCCCACTAAGGGCCATAAGGACCGCAAGGTATTCAGTGACGGGAAGCTAGACTGGGTTGTTTTTAAAGCCCCACTCAGTGATTGGGATAAATTTAGCCTCGCAAAGAGTAATTTCATCCAGAAGCCATCTCTCATAGGCAAAGCATTAGACTCAAAAAAACCAGCCGGCAACCTCACCTTCTTAGTCCGCAAGGGAACGAAGATAAATCCAAACCTTTACGCCGAGTCCTCCGACATAGGTGATGGCTGGAGAATCAAAATCTCCAATAAGCAAGCCAAGACCACGCTCGAACTTATACTCCATTTCACCTCGTGGAACTGCGATGCCAAACTCCGCATCCTCTCCGCAGATGGAACAACAGAGCTGATCCCAGCCTACGATTATAAAAGCGACAGCGAGAACACCTCCTTTCGCACCACAATCATGCTGGATAAAGAGCTGCTCGATGATCACAGATCTTTCCTTCTCGAGCTCACCACCACTGAAGCCAAGCCAGGGAATCCCTCCGGCCTCACACTCAGTGCCCTCATCGTAAAGTAGGACGAGTGCCTCCGACACCGTTCTAATTTGCCTATCTAGCAAAACGGACTCTCAGTCACGCTGTAGCCTCTATCCTTCTACCTGCTTGAAATGCTTGTAGAGGTCTTCTACTTTGTAGCGAGCCCATGGGGTCTTGCGGAGGAACTTAAGGCTCGATTTAACGCTCGGGTCCTTGGCGAAACAATTGATGCGAATACGGCAAGCCATGTCATCCCAACCGTAAAAATCGACCAACTCATTGAGCATCGTCTCAAGGGTAACTCCATGGAGGGGGGCGTTCGGGTGCTCACGTTTTTCGCTCATTCCCCTCAGCATCCACACTCCTCGTCTACTGTCACGACCTATCGCTTTGTAATCTGCTCAAAAACGTGTAGCGTGCCGCCGTGGATTCAATCACCCAAGCAGCTCTCGGCGGACTCTGTGGCGAACTTCTCCTGCGCAAACAACTCGGCTGGAAGGGCGCGGCGTGGGGCGTCTTTTTCGGCACTCTACCAGATCTCGACCTTGTGATCGCCCCCTTTGTCGATTCTATGGACTGGCTGCGCACCCACCGCAGCCTGTCGCATTCACTCTTTCTCATGCTGCTAGTCAGCCCCTTGTTTGGCTATTTGTTGGGCAAGCTCCACAGCAAAGTCAGCGTAGCGCGAGGCACCAGTTTTGTCCTTCTCACTTGGTCCACCCACGTGCTGATCGATTGCTTCAACAGCTACGGTACACAGATTTTTGTACCTTTCAGCGACTATCGGGTCACGCTCAATAACATGTCGATCATTGATCCACTCTTTACCGTGCCGATGGTGGTGGGGAATTTCATTTGTTTGTTTCTTGTTCGCGATGGGAAAAAATGCACATGGGTCGTTTGGGCCACTACTGCCTGGATCAGCCTCTACACATTGGCCAGCTTCATCATGCTAGGGCGCGCTCAAGATCACTTTAGAAATGAACTCACAAAAGCTAACATCGAGACTAAAAACATTCTCGTCTCCCCGAGCTAGCCAATATTTTTCTCTGGAGAATGGTTGCACGTGATGAAGAAAATTACTATGTGAGTCATTGGTCGGTGTGGGATTCTGCTGATCGGACCTTCCACCTCGACCGAGTAGAGCGCACCCCAGAGTTAGCGAGCCCCTTCCTGGGCAGTAAAGCATTCGAAACCTTAGATTGGTTTAGTCAGGGATGGTGGAAAGTCGTGCAGCAGTCTGATGAACCGAACAGCATTTACCTGATCGATATGCGTTTTGGAGAAATGCGTCAGCCCAACCAGAACACTACAGTCAAAGCTCCACCATTCGTATGGAAACTCAGCGTCGATGAGCAAGGGAAAGTCACTTCAAGCCAAGTATCCTTCCGCTCAAAACTCGACTTTAAGAAAGCCATTTCCCAGCTAAAGCAGCTCAAAGAACGGATTGCTGGTCGCGCGCCCGAATGGACTGAGAGTATTTGGCCGTGGGAGCAAGCTTCGGAAAATGCTCAGTAATCTAGATTGCGACTTTCCACTTCTCCTCTCCTGATCTAATATGCGCATTTGCTATGTTTCGCTTTTTTCCAATATCACTCATCCTTCCTTTTTTCGCCAGCTGTAGCTCGAGCGACTACGGCAAAGTCAGCTATTCCAGCGCCCCTCAAGTCATCAATGTCTCCGACTGGGACCCGAAGGAAAAGCAGCGATCCGGCAACAGCTATAGCCCTAACGATCAGTCTGCCCTCAAAGCTAACGGCGCAAAGGCACTCATCGCCCGCTGCGCCAAAGGTGGCTACATTGACAGCAAATGCGCCGACTTCCTTGTCGGAGCCGAACGTCAAGGAATGCTGTTAGGCTCCTACTACTACGTCCTCCCTGTCGAATCAGCGAGCCGCCAAGCCGACCGCTACCTCAGCCGCCTGCGCAGCATCAAATCGAGCCGAGGCTTGCGCACATCTAAGGTCCTGTTAGTGGCCGATTTCGACACCCATTGTAGCGCAAGCTTGATGGCGGGATTCGTCAGCGAGATCCACCAGCGCACGGGCATTCATCCTGTCGTCTATCTAGAAAACAGCTCGACGATCCGCAACACCCTGCGCCACGCCACTCCCGCGCAGAAAGCAAAGCTTCGGCACTGCCCATACTGGCTAGCACTCTATTCAAATCGAAATACCGGTCTAGAAACCCCGCTCAAGCTGGCCCATGCCTCAGGCGTATGGCACGACTGGGCAATGTGGCAATACGGTGGGGTATTCTGGCAAGGTGGTCGCTCGAAAATCCACCACTACCAAGGAGGCAACTGGAAGACGCCAGCGTACTTCGGTAACCTCGACCGCCCGATCGAGCGCAGTGGCTTCAATGGATCAGAAGGCCAACTTCGCTCTTTCTGGAACAAGCATTCCTGGGCGTGGTAGGGGATGAGGCTTGGTTCTCATGGATAGCATGAAAGGAATCCACCTGTTAGAACTGCGCCATTATAGAGCAAGACGAAGTTCGAAGACCTGGAGCTATGCCCGTTGGCCTAAATGCTGGAATTTCGCCACCCGCTCTAGAGATTATTAGTTGAGCAACGGAACAACAATTGCCGTACCCTGGAAGCCACGGGAAAAGTCCGCTGAATCCGAGCTCTTTGTGCATTGAGTCTTTCACCTCTCTGCCAGCTTTGATTACAAGATTCGCCCATTCAGTACAGGCCATGCCACTTGGCGGAGGAATCATAACTGAACCGCGCGTCGGTTGCTTGTGGTAATCTCTCTTGAGGTTCTCAACCACTGCTAGCAAGCTCTCAACCTTTGCACCTGAGAAAGTTACCTTTTCACGGTCGTCAGGATGTACCTCCAGCCACACGTGTGTCCCCCTCCCGAGGAAGGAACCAAATGCTTTATGACTATTGAGGATAACCATGTCTGCTTTATAGGAAGAATGAACTGCTACTTCTATTCCCAATTTAGGACATAAAAGAAGAAATCTGGCGAATCCGCAGAGTCTGCGCACCCGGTAAACAGTCGATGGTGGGTTGTTTACCTCTTGGAATAAAAAAGAAGCTGGAAGCATCTTCTACGGCGTAAAAAAGCCGAGTTCGGGAGAACGAACTCGGCTTTAAATTTTTGGTGGCTTAGTCAAAGGCTTCATCCTGCCGGCACTGAAAACTGCCAACTGAAAACTTCTAACTAGAGCGAAGCGATTACATCATTCCGCCCATGCCGTGGTCGTGACCACCTGCATCAGCAGCTTCTGGCTCTGGGATGTCTGTGATGAGACACTCAGTAGTGAGAAGGAGACCTGAGATAGAACAGGCGTGCTGAAGAGCGGAGCGTGTCACCTTAGTAGGATCTACAACACCAGCTTCGATGAGGTCCATGTACTCGTCAGTTGCTACGTTGTAACCAATGTTACCTTCAGCTGCCTTTACCTTGTCAACGATGAGTGCGCCTTCGCGACCTGCGTTTGCTGCAAGCTGGCGGAGTGGAGCCTCGATAGCGCGGCGAACGATCTCTGCACCGGTTGCTTCGTCACCAACGAGGTTGATAGTATCAAGAGCTACCTGAGCACGGATGAGAGCTGCACCACCACCAGGGACGATACCTTCCTCAACAGCTGCACGAGTCGCGTGAAGAGCATCGTCTACACGATCCTTCTTCTCTTTCATCTCTGTCTCAGTGGCAGCTCCTACGCTGATCACTGCAACACCGCCTGCGAGCTTAGCAAGACGCTCTTGGAGCTTCTCGCGGTCGTAGTCGGATGTTGTGTCTTCGATCTGCTTACGGATCTGGCTGACACGGCCAGAGATGTCGTCAGAGGAGCCTTCACCTTCGATGATTGTTGTGCTGTCCTTGCCAATTACGATGCGCTTAGCGGAACCGAGGTCTTCGAGTTCAACGGACTCAAGTTTGATACCGAGTTCTTCAGTGATGACTTTACCACCAGTGAGGATCGCGATGTCTTCGAGCATTGCCTTGCGGCGGTCGCCAAAACCAGGAGCCTTTACAGCTGCGATGTTGAGTGTGCCGCGGAGCTTGTTGACTACGAGAGTGGCAAGTGCTTCACCTTCTACGTCTTCAGCAATGATGAGAAGTGGACGGCCAGTCTTGGCTGTCTTCTCGAGAAGTGGAAGCATGTCCTTGAGGTTGGAGATCTTCTTCTCGTGGATGAGAATAAGAACGTTCTCGATAGAGCACTCCATGCTCTCAGGGTCGTTAACGAAGTAAGGAGAAAGGTAACCCTTGTCGAACTGCATACCTTCAACAACGTCGAGAGTTGTTTCGATACCTTTTGCTTCTTCGACAGTGATTGTGCCGTCTTTGCCTACCTTGTCCATTGCTTCAGCAATGATGTTACCGATCTCTGTGTCCCAGTTAGCTGAAACTGTAGCTACCTGAGCAACTTCCTTTGATTCGGAAACTGGCTTGGAGATTTCGGCAAGCTTAGCGACGACCGCCTCGGATGCCTTAAGGATTCCGCGTTGAAGGCTGATCGGGTTTGCACCAGCAGTCACGTTGCGAAGACCTTCTTTGTAGATAGCCTCTGCGAGCACTGTTGCTGTTGTTGTGCCGTCACCAGCCACGTCGTTGGTCTTGGAAGAAACTTCCTTGATGAGCTGAGCGCCCATGTTCTCGTAGGGATCTTCGAGCTCGATTTCCTTTGCAACAGTAACACCATCTTTGGTGATTATTGGGGAACCGAACTTCTTGTCGAGGATCACGTTACGACCTGCAGGCCCGAGAGTTGCTTTTACAGCGCGTGAAAGCTTCTCCACTCCGCGAAGGAGGGATTGGCGTGCCTTTTCGTCAAATTCTAATTGCTTAGCCATGATTTATTTATGTTTTAAAGTGTGATTTGAGAATTAGTTAATAATTCCGAGGATGTCGGATTCAGTAACAATGAGGTGTTCATCTCCGTCTACTTTGACGTCAGTGCCGCCATACTTAGAGATAAGTACTTTGTCGTTTACAGAAACGGAGAACTCAAATGCTGAGCCGTCTTCGTTTTTACCACCTGTACCGAGTGCGATAACAAGTGCTTCTTGTGGTTTTTCTTGAGCAGAATCTACGAGAACGATGCCGCCTGCAGATACTGTCTCAGTGTCTACGCGCTTAAGCAGCACGCGTTGTCCGATTGGTTTGATTGCCATAATTAGTATTAGTTTCTATTTTTGTTGTATGATTTATATTTTGGTCAAAGGACAGGGGTCAAGAGTCAATAGGTTCAGATCTTGGACCGATAGAGCTTATGTAAGAATTGAGGCGACGTTTTAGTTGCTCTAGTTGAACATATAATACTCTGCCTTTTTCTTTCTCTATCAGATTTCTGTGAACTGCTTTTTCTATCCAAGTCTGAGTCTCTAAGAGAATGCCTCGGGAGTAAAAACAGAATTTCTGATTCTCTTTGAAATGATACCTGCCGTAACCTTCTGAAATATTTGCAGCAATTGAATCCGCGCTGCGAATCAGTTGCTTGCCAAGAGTGTCCTTCGCTAAATAGTCCCAAGCTAAAACCAACGACCAGACTTCTTCCCCGAGACTCATAGCCTCACGGTAAATTTCTAGATCGTTGATTGATTGACTCATCTTATAAATAGCAAAGTAATAAAGGTCACTAGCCGGAGCATCTTCCTAGCCCCTTGACTAATGACCTATGACTCTTGACGGCGAAGCCTAGTCTTCGACTACCTCTGCGTCGACTACCTTGCCTTTAGCTGCCTTTGGCTCGGATGACTCAGCTTCTGGAGCTGGAGCACCGCCCATGTCTGGAGCGCCTTGGGCACCGCCAGCTGCTTGTGCCGCCTGAGCGAGCTGCTGGAGCATTGCTTCTAGTTCGTCCTTAGATGACTTGATCTTGTCGATGTCGTCTTCCTTGAGTGCTTCTTTGACTGCGTCAACCTTGCCTTGAATTTCTAGCTTAAGATCTTCTGGTACTTGGTCACCCATTTCTTCGATCTGCTGTTCAACTTGGTGAACCATGTTGTCAGCGTCGTTCTTGAGCTGGATAGCTTCTGCACGCTTTGCATCTTCTTCCGCGTGCTCTTCAGCTTCGCGCTTTGCCTTCTCGATTTCTTCGTCGGAAAGTCCGCTTGAGCCTTCGATGGAGATCTTGTTCTCTTTGCCAGTCTTCTTGTCCTTGGCAGAAACGTGGAGGATTCCGTTGGCATCGATGTCGAAGGTCACTTCGATTTGTGGCTCGCCGCGGCGTGCTGGCTCGATGTCACCGAGGTGGAAGTTACCGAGAATCTTGTTGTCCATGAACATCTTGCGCTCACCTTGGCAGATGCGGATATCTACACCTGGCTGGTTGTCTGCTGCTGTGGAGAATGTCTGTGACTTCTTCGCTGGGATCGTGGTGTTACGCTCGATCATTGCCGTAGCAATCTGGCCTGCAGTCTCGATAGAGAGTGTCAGTGGAGCCACATCGAGAAGGAGTACATCCTGCACGTCGCCCTGGAGAACACCGCCCTGGATACCTGCACCGATCGCAACCACTTCGTCAGGGTTTACGCCCTGGTTTGGTGTCTTTCCAGCAAGATTTTTCGCAGTTTCTACTACTTTAGGCATGCGTGTCATGCCTCCCACGAGAACGAGCTCGTCGATTTCTGATGGCTTGAGGCCAGCTTCCTTGAGACAGTCGATGACTGGCTTCTTGGTGCGAGCGAAGAGTGATTCAGTGAGTTGCTCTAGCTTAGCACGAGTGAGTGTCTTCTGAATGTGCTTAGGACCAGTCTCGTCCATTGTGATGAACGGAAGGTTGATGTCGTATGTCTGTGCTGAGGAGAGAGCGATTTTTGCTTTCTCAGCTTCTTCCTTGATACGCTGGAGTGCGTCGGCCTGCTTGGCGAGGTCGATGCCTGAGTCATTTTTGAACTCATCCACAATCCAGTGGATCAGAGTGTTGTCCCAGTCGTCACCGCCGAGCTGAGTGTCGCCGTCAGTTGCTAGCACTTCGAAAACGCCGTCGTCGATGTCGAGTACGGAGATGTCGAATGTGCCACCACCGAGGTCGTAAACAGCGATTTTTTCTTCGCTCTTCTTGTCGATGCCGTAAGCAAGAGCTGCAGCAGTCGGCTCGTTGATGATGCGGCGCACCTTGAGACCGGCGATCTCACCAGCTGCCTTAGTGGCGGAACGCTGGGAGTCGTTGAAGTAAGCAGGGACGGTGATCACTGCTTCAGTGATGGTTTCACCCAGCTTGGTCTCAGCGTCAGCCTTGAGCTTACCGAGAACCATGGCTGCGATTTCCTGTGGAGAGTATGTTTTCTTCTCGCCGTCGACTTCCACCTGAATGTGTGCGTCGCCATTGTCAGCTTTTACGATGTCGTAAGGCGTGTTTTTGTCGGTGTCAGTGAGTTCATCAAACTTGCGGCCGATGAGGCGCTTTGCTGAGAAGATGGTATTCTTCGGGTTAGTCACTGCCTGGCGCTTAGCTGCCTGGCCGACGAGACGCTCGCCGCTTTTTGTGAATGCCACGACGGAAGGAGTTGTGCGTGCACCTTCAGAGTTCTCCAGAACAGTAGCTTCGCCACCGTCCATTACTGCCATACATGAGTTGGTAGTGCCTAAGTCGATTCCTAGAATTTTAGCCATAATAGTTTGTTTCGTTTTGAGTTAAATGATTTCGGCCCACTGCTTTTCAGAGAGAGCTTTCTTTTCTACCTCTCCTTTTGCAAGATTCGTGCCAGCTTCCATAAATGTCATCCACCCCTTGAATATCAGTCAACTAAGTCTACCTCATAAAAATAAAAACCCTGCATTGGGTCACTTTGACGCAGCCAAGTGTGACTCACCCGCGCCATTTTGACACGATCATGCCATTTTGACACGATCGTGCCATTTCTGGGTATTCACCAGAATTGGGCTCCAACAGCTGGAACGATACAAAAATGGACACCAAGAAAGCACGGATCTTGTGTTCTTTTCCCTTGCCAGAGCAGAGACGCTCGTTAACTTTGCTCATCAAGCTTATCAAGCTTATCAAGCTTATCAAGCTTATCAAGCTCATCAAGCTCATCAAGCTCATCAAGCTCATCAAGCTCGTCGTTGCGACAGGCTTGATTCCATACATATCCATACCGCGTTGCCATCAGGCACCATACAGACGCAAATCATAACTCGCCGATGCGTCGGCACAAAACAAAATCAAACCAAATCAAAAAATGAAAATTAAGTACAAAACTCGACTACGCAAGGGATTTTCCCTCGTAGAACTCCTCGTGGTGATTGCGATCATCGCGGGTCTCGCGGCCATGTCCTATGGTCCTATTATGAAGCAGGTAAAAGCCGCAGCTAAAACCACCGCGCTCAACAATGCCAAACAGATCCACGTAGCTCTGTTTAGTTTCGCTTCAGATAATAACGGAATCTTCCCTAATGAAAACACAGGTGAAGATGGAAGCACTGCCGAAGAGTGCTTCACCCAACTACTAGAAGCTGGCAAGATTGACGAAGAAGTAACTTTCTGGAACAAAGAAAATAGCGTTCTCGGAGTTGTAAGCGGTACCGCTCCTCCTGAAGAAGACGGCGAGCTGGTATCTGGTGAAAATGCTTGGGGATATGTCGTAGGCCTCAATACTTCATCTCGTACCAATATCCCTATCATCTTTGACTCCGTTTCAGGTGTGGGATCATTTGATACAGCAGTTTGGGAAGGTCAAGCAATCGTGGTTAAAATCAACGGTTCAGCGCAGGCAATGAAAATTACATATGATGGCCCAGCGATCGATAGCTCCGGCGAATCGCAGCAAGGACCAATCGAAGAAAACGACAAGGATATCTTTGAGCGTGTTGAAAACATAGATGATGCTGATGTCCTCGTACCTGGCGGCTAAACTAGCTTAGTCATAATTCTCAAAACCGGAGGGATCACCCCCTTCGGTTTTTTTGTGCCCAGACATTACTTCAAACTAGCATCTTTTTACTTCAATCCTATATTTAGCCGTATGAGCTGGAACATCGAAGACGCCCGCGAACTTTACGGAGTGCAGCGCTGGGGCAATGGCTATTTTGACATCAACAGCGATGGTGATGTTGTAGTCCAGCTGCGGGACGGGGATTCTACGGTTCCCGTTTCACTGCAAAAAATCATTGAGGGCCTAGCCGACCGAGGCTCCGCAATGCCACAGCTATTACGTTTCCGTGATTTGCTAGACAGACGAATCGAAGACCTCAACGAGTCCTTCCTCACAGCAATCAAAGAAACATCCTACCAAGGAAGCTACCGCGGCGTTTACCCGATCAAAGTCAATCAGCAGCAACAAGTTATCGAAGAGATTTCTGAGTTCGGCAGGAAATATAACTACGGTCTAGAAGCGGGCTCGAAACCTGAACTCATTGCGGCCCTAGCCTACATGCAGGATCCCAATGCCTACCTCATTTGTAATGGCTATAAAGACGACGAGTTTATTGACCTCGCGCTGCGAGCCATCCAGATGGGCATCCGGGTGATCATGGTCCTAGAAATGCCCAGCGAGCTCCCAGCCATTATCGCGCGCTCTAGAGCACTCGACATCCGTCCCGAGCTAGGCATTCGCTTCCGCCTCTCTACCAAATCTGAAGGCCACTGGGCTGAATCTGGTGGTGACCGCTCGGTATTCGGCCTCAACTCACCGCAGTTGATCGACGCCATCGACCTACTCAAGTCCGAAGGATTTCTAGACTGCCTCACACTATTTCACTACCATCAAGGCTCTCAGCTGCCGAATATCCGTGCCATCCGTGAAGCAGCGACTGAGGCGGTGCGGGTATTCGTCAGCCTTGCTCAAGAAGGGGCTCCCATGGAAATTCTCGATATGGGTGGCGGTCTCGCCGTCGACTACGATGGCTCACACTCCAACTTTGCCTCCTCCTGCAACTACTCACTCAAGGAATACGCTGCAAACCTGATCGAAGTGGTCCAACAGCACTGTGATGAAACAAACATCCCCCACCCCACACTCGTCACTGAGTCTGGCCGCGCCGTTGTCGCCTACTACTCGGTCCTCGTTTTCAATATCCTCGATGTCACAAGATTTTCCCAACCTGAGGAACCTGCCGCTCCAGCAAAAGACGCCCACGACATGCTGCACAACCTTTGGGAAATTCGTAACCGCATCGATAGGAACGACCTTCAAGAATGCTTCAACGACGCCCTCTTCTATCGCGATCAAGTCCGCGACCTATTTCGCCACGGAGTAATTGACCTTCGGGCTCGCTCCGCCGCAGAAAAGATCTACTGGCACGTCTGCACCAGAATTGCTGCGAAAGCGCAACTCCTCGACCACATTCCCGAGGACCTGCAGACACTCCAGTCCAACCTGATTGACTTTTACTACGCCAACTTCTCGGTCTTCCAATCGCTTCCAGATTCCTGGGCGATCGACCAGCTCTTCCCCATCATGCCGATTCATAAGCTCGATACTGAGCCAACGCATCGCGCAATTCTCGCCGACATCACCTGCGACTGTGACGGTAAAGTCGACCGCTTTATCAACCGAGACGGCACCACCACCTATCTCCAAGTCCACGACCGCCAACCTGGCGAAGAGTACAACATCGCTGCTTTCCTGGTAGGGGCTTACCAAGAAACTCTTGGTGACTTACATAACCTATTAGGTGACCCTCACGTGGTATCTGTCGGTATCGAAGAAGGCGAAATCATCTACACCCACGAAGTCGAAGGTGATAGCGTAGCTGACGTACTTTCCTACGTAGAATACGATCCCAAAGATCTGGAAAAGCGATTCCGCAATTTTGCAGAGAAAGCCGTCAGCAAAGGTAAAATCAGCGCTAAACAACGTAAGCTCATTGTCGATGCCTATCGTAACGGCCTCAGCGGCTATACTTACTACGAAAGCTAAATCCAGCCTAGCCGACCAGCGTTGGGAACTGGGCTCTTTTAGAGCTTAATGCTAGGAACATCCACGTAGTCTAACATCTTCTTGCTCTTCTTATCGACCCTGAGAATTTTGTCCCCCAGAAGGTAAGCTCCAACATCATCAGAAATCTTGAATCCGGCAGGGAGATCTGCGGAAGAAAGAGGATTCATCCTGCCAAACCATTCGTCGTCGATCTGCCAACCTGGCTTCACCTTTTTCTGCCAACCTGGAGGCAATCCTCCGTCTTTATCTGCATACTTCTTGTAAAAATTCTGCACATTCTTTTTGTCTGCATCACCAAACTTCCAGTCATCTAGTTTATCCACTTTCTTGTCGAATTTCTTATCTAGATGTTTGTCTAGATCCTTGCTCGATTTCTTATCGAAATCCTTTTTATCGTATTTAGGCTTATCAACTTTCCCTTTTTTAGCGCTTTCCCTTTGCCGCCATCTTTGCCGCCATCTTTGCCGCCATCTTTGCCTTTAGCTGGAGACTCTGTGGCAGTACCGAGCCACATAACGGATGCACAGAGCGCAACAGTCGCCCATTGAATTGGAGTTTTCATTGTATTTAGTTTTTGGTTATTCTTTGGAATCTAACAATCCCAACTAAGTAATAGTGATAACATATGTTTAGAAGATGTTGCAAGACTCCCAGCTCCCAAGAGTGTGGCTGAACGAGCCGAGGTAAGTATTGCTAGTGACTGTGTGACAGTTTAGAAATGGCTGTAATGAGTAAGAATCGTATCCCTGCAGCAGTGAGCCAAGCGCCCCTGAGTGAAGGCGTCGAGCGCAAGCTTGAGGGACGTATTTTGTCTGGTCAGTGGCTACAGGGCTACAAGTTGCCTTCTGAAGGTAAACTCTGTGAAGAATTTGGTGTGAGCCGTACCGCGGTGCGCGAAGCATTACGCGAGCTGAGAGGGCGAGGGATTATTGAAACTGTCAACGGCAGCGGAAGTTACGTGTCGGGCGGAAATCTGGAAATGGTTTCCAAGGCGATGACTGCCTACTCGAGCCTCACGACAGACGCCAAGGCGACTGAAGATTTGATGGAATTCCGAGTGTTGATGGAAGGCGCTGCAGTGGGGCGCTTGGCTCGTAGTCGGCGGAACAAGGCGACACGACTCCAGCTGCTAATCGATGTGCTCGACCAAATGCATGATGCAAAAGATACAGCAAAATTTGGAAAGTTGGATTCCAAGTTCCACCTAGTCATCCTAGAGACATGCAACAATGCCTTCATCAACATGATTGGTCAGACGTTGCACGCGCAGTACCAACGTTACATTGCTCAGGCGCACATAGGTGCAACTGAAGGGATGCGGCAACAGACACTCTCTGAGCATTCCGCTGTTGTTGAGGCGATCAAAAACTCTGATGCAGATGCCGCACGCGAGGCTTTGGAAGAGCATTTGAGCGCCGCTGCAGAGCGAACCCAGATACTAAGAATCAAAAAATAATAGATATAAATTCAAACGCCAGATCACTTGATAAAAAAAGCGCAGCTATGACAGCGGCGCTTTTTCATGCTTTGAAAGGTGTGTTGGGCTCTAGATGGAAACCAAAATGTTCTTACCGTAGAGCACGGTCCATGCGGCTGCAGTGGCCAAAGTGAGGAGTATGATCCAGGAGATGAGGTCAGGTAGCAACTTGCGCTTGACGATGACGAGCGCACCACCGAGTGCGAGCCAGATAGCGAGTTTGATAAACATCCATGGAGCCATATTATTGTTATATTTTGCTGAAATGAGTCCAAAGCCGGAGATGATGATGAGTAGCAGGCCGATGCCGTGAGCGATGGCTGCGCCTTTGCTCCAAGACTTCATACCGTAGGCGAAGCCCATGAAGAGTGTGATGATGCCGACGATGTGGATTAGCTTGTAGACGTTGAAGTCGATTAGTGATGCGATGATAGTCATATGCGTTGCTTGTTGCCGCGACTTATACGAGTAGAGCTATTCCAGTGCAAGCCAATCTCATAGCGATAGTCGCAGTCCTCGGTTCTACTTCTCTTCACACTGCACTACAAAAGTAGCATTGCCTCACTTATACCACTTAGAGCTTGAAAAGAGACTAATGCTGGAGTGATTTCTTGAGAAATCAAGGCTCGCCGAAGGAGTGGTGCAGCTTGCCCGCCACAGCCTCTCAATTCGTGCGATTCGTGCGGATTAGTGGTAGAGAAGTTTCTTCGTTCCAGAATTTCGAATCTTTCGCGTTTTTCGCGTTTTTCGCGTTTGAGATCGTTCCATCATGCTGGCTCGCGGTCTGAGCTCAGAGGCATGGATCACTCAGCGATACGGCTATAATTTGACAAACCGTGGAATAAATGGGAGCATCAAATCCTCTCATGAGAGAAGTGACTAAAAAGCTGACAGGTATTTTTCTATTCTGCGTGATGACAATCGTCGTCGCGTTGGAGACGCCTGCGCTTAAGTACTGCCTCTGTGACAGCTCTTTTGTGATGAGCGATTGTGCCTGTGAGGATGAACTCGTGACGCAGGAAACTTCATGTTCTTCATGCTGTAGTGTCGAGCCAGTCACCAAACCCGATTGTAAAACGCATGGTGAGAAAGAGGACTGTATACTGAGTTTCACAATGGACCTCGGAGAGTATCACCAAGGAAGTAATTTCGAGTTCTCACCGCTTGATACGCTTGTCTTGCTTCCACCTGTCGACTACCTACTTGTAGATCATTTCGTGCCGGAGCAGGTGTACCACACGCGTGGTAGCCCAGAGTCTCCGCCACCGCTTGCTTCAGTGCCTCTTTTTGTAAGGCATTCTGTCTTTTTACTTTGATATTGAACAGCCACGACGTCTATCCGTTTTGATGGATACGTGGCGATATGTGTAGCCAGGCCTAACAATCCGTTAGTTTTCCCTGTGCTAGGATACGCTCTTGCGTAGCTTGCCCCCATGTTGAGCTTTCCCGCCGCGCAGACTCACCATTTTTTTCATCACAATTTATTCAATTCAATGTCATTAGATATACTCACTCAAAGTGGAGGGGACTCCTCTCCCACCAGCATGACACCCAACAAGCGAGTTTCGCTGACTTGGCTCCTCCCGCTGGGATTACTCCTAGGATTCATCCTCATATTAGCCTTCCTTTTTGGCTCTAGGCTCATGCCAGCCACTCATGTGCAGACTGCTCCAGTGGTTACGGTGCGGGCAGCAGAGGGTGAACAAGTCACCTCAGGCGGCGGCAGTCAAATGCTCTTCCAAGCTTCCGGTTGGGTCGAACCAGACCCCTACACCACGTACGTCCCAGCCTTGATCAATGGCATCATCGATAAGCTCGAGGTGCTCGAAGGCCAGTCTGTAAAGAAAGGGCAACTCTTAGCCACCTTGATCGATGACGAGCAAAAACTCACCCTCCAAGCCGTTCAGAAAAAGTACCAAAGCATGGAGAAAACGATCGACGCCCACTGCATGGGAATTCCCATCGTGGAGGCTCAAATTGCGGCTGCGGAAAAGAAAATCGTAGCAGGCATGAGCTTGCTCGATCAAGAACGCGATAATCTCAAACGACTTGAGTCGATTGGTAAGAATGCTGTTTCTGAGCAAAGTATCGTGCAAGCTAGGTTTAGCGTGGCGCGGCATGAAGCACTCTTGGCGCAAGTCAAAACTGAAGTGCCAGAGCTCACCGCCAAGATCGAACAAATTACAGCGGAAAAAGAATCGATGCTCGCTTCTCTGAGTGAACTCAAAGTCGAAGAAGCCCAGGCGCAGTTGGCCTTAGATCGGACTAGAATCACAGCGCCGATCGATGGTGTTGTGCTCCACCTTCACGCAGCACCCGGCAAAAAGCGCATGCTCCAAATGGACGATCCGACCTCTTCAGTAATTGTTGAATTGTATGACCCAGAGCAACTCCAGGCGCGCATTGATGTCCCTCTTACTGAAGCCGCTGGGCTGGGAGTTGGGCAGAAGGTCGAGATGGTAAGTGACTTGTTATCTAATAAAGTACTCCACGGCGTAGTGACTCGGATTAGTGGCCAAGCCGACCTCCAGCGCAATACGCTGCAAGCGAAGGTAGCGATCGAAAATCCTGACACTCGATTGCGTCCAGACATGCTCGTGCGGGCTAAATTCTATTCCGCTCCAAGTGGAAATAATGCTGGAGTTGCCAGCGCTGGGAGTTTGTCGCTCTACGTTCCAGAGTCCGCCATGGTGGGCGATTCACAGCTCTGGGTAGTGAATTCATCAAATCTAGCAGAACTCCGCACCATCGAGCTGAGTCAAGACCACCGAGACGACCACATCCGTGTGCTCTCTGGTGTCAAATCCGGTGAGCGAGTGATCCTCCCACCTCACACCGAGCTTGCTGATGGCAAGCGTATTCAAGAATCAAACACCCCTGAGTAAAATGAAAAATTTAATAGAAATCAAAGACGCGACAAAGTCGTTTCACAAAAATAAAGAAACCATCACCCCGCTCGACAAGTTGTCGTTAGATGTGGGTCGCGGTGAGTTTCTCTCATTGATGGGGCCATCTGGATCGGGCAAGACGACCTTGCTCAATTTGATTGCTGGGATCGATTCTCCGACTTCGGGCGAGATTCTCATCAATGGCAATGACATAGCAAAGCTCTCAAGGTCTCAGCTCACTCGCTGGCGCGCCCAGCATGTCGGCTACATCTTCCAGCTCTACCACCTCGTGCCGATTTTATCAGCCTACGAGAATGTCGAATTACCGCTGTTATTAGGAAAGTGGACTAAGGCTGAGCGCAAAGCAAAGGTGATGGCCGCTCTGGATCTAGTGAAACTTTCCGACCGTGCCCAGCACCGACCATCAGAGCTTTCTGGCGGCCAAGAGCAACGCGTCGCTATTGCCAGAGCGATTGTACACGACCCAGAGTTGTTGGTTGCCGATGAGCCAACTGGCGATCTTGATCGGGAATCTGCCGACTCAATTTTGAGGCTGCTAGGTGACCTAGCTGAGAAGCATGGGAAAACGATTGTGATGGTAACCCACGACCCGAAAGCCTCGGCTGCCGCCCACCGTGCATTGCAGTTAGAGAAGGGTAAACTTGTAGGCGAGGGGCATTTACTTAGCCACTAAAGGATGAAAATATTTATTCTAGCTCTAAAGAATCTCACGCGCCACCGGATGCGTTCCTTGTTCACTATCCTAGGTGTTGCGGCGGGGATGTTTCTCTACACCTCGGTGCAGACAATGCAGCACTCGCTCTCAGTTGCCACCGAGACCAATGCTGCGGACACCACTCTAGTGGTTTACCGTGAGAACCGTTTCTGCCCGATGACTTCCCGTCTTCCCGAGCACTATGCTCCGATGATCAGTAAAATTGATGGGGTGCGCGAAGTGATTCCAATTCAAATTGCCGTCAACAACTGCGGAGCCTCGCTCGATGTCATCACCTTCCGAGGTGTGCCACCAGAAACCCTGCAGCAGTACAGCCCAGACCTGAAAGTTCTTTCTGGCTCGTTTAAGGATTTCACTAGCCGCTCAGATGCGGCCCTTGTCGGCGAGCATTTTGCCAAACGCCGTGGGCTATCAGCGGGAGACAAGTTCGAGGCCGTGGGGGTCAATGTCCATGTGGCGGGGATTATCACATCAGATTCACCTCAGGATATGAATGTAGCCTATGTCCATTTGCCCTTCCTCCAGCAAGCCTCAAAAATTGGTTTAGGTGTGGTCACTCAGTTCAATGTGAAGGTCGAGTCCTCAGATATGCTGGACTCTGTTGCCGCCGCGATCGATGAGACATTTCGCTCGGACCAACAACCGACAAATACCCGCCCAGAGAAAGCATTCTTCGCTGAAACTGCCAAGCAAATGATCGAGCTCATCAGCTTTACCCGCTGGCTTGGACTTGGAGCTGTGGCTGCTGTGTTAGGTCTCGTCGCAAATGCCGTTTTACTCATCGTGCGCGGCAGGGTGAAAGAAACGGCAATTCTCCAAACCCTCGGATTTTCTCGTGGCGCTATCGGCTTCATGGTTGTCTGTGAAGGCGCTTTGTTAGGATTGATCGGCGGACTCTTTGGGGTGCTTGGCTCCGCTCTTTTCTTCCACTTTAAATCATTCACGCTGGGCAACGAGGGACTGACCTTAGCCCTCACACCTTCTTCCATGGTTGTTGTCACTGGCCTACTCGTTGCGGTTTCGCTCGGTTTGTTGGCCTCTATTTACCCCGCCTACAAGGCGACTTCTCGTCCACTTGTACAGTCACTTAACGCATAATTCTATGTTACCATTTTCATACGCACTCAGAAATTTGTTCCGCGATCCAGCAAGGCTCGCACAGACTGTCGGTGGCTCAGCGCTCGTCGTCTTGTTGCTCGTCGCAGCTGTTGCTTTAAACCAAGGAATGGACAGGGTCCTAGCCACCTCGGGGTCCTCAAAAAATGTGATTCTTATGGGCAAAGGCTCAGAGGAATCGATAGAGCGCTCAGAGGTGCACCTCGAGGCCGAAGCCGCTGCTGCCACTTCCATCCGTGGGCTCGATTCCCAACTCGGAGTCAGCGCCATCTCAGGCGAGATCTTCTACCAAGCCCCGCTCGAAACCGAATCGGGAAATGTCGAGCAAGCCTTGTTCCGAGGTGTGCTGGAAAGCGCTCTGCTAGTGCACTCTACAGTACGGGTGTTAGAGGGGCGTTTCCCCCAGTCGGGTGAAGTCATGGTCGGTCATCTGGCGCATCGGAAGCTCGGAGTAGATGCCGAACAAACAGCGATAGGTAAAATACTGAAGTTTGAAGACGCGAGCTTTACCATCGTCGGGATTTTCGAAGCTCCTTCTACTGTGCTTGAGTCAGAAATCTGGTTCGACCGCAATGACCTAGCAGCTATCACCCAGCGAGATACCTTGTCGTCGATCACTTTGCGGATGGATTCGGCTGAGTTTGATGATGTCGAGATCTTTACCTTCCAGCGCAATGACCTAGAGCTCTCGGCTATCCGTGAGGATTCCTACTACGAAAAGCTCAGCATCTTCTACAAACCTATCAAGATGATGACTTGGGTGACTGCAGCTCTGGTTGCGGCTGGCGCAGTGTTCGGCGGACTCAATACGCTCTATGCGGCGTTTGCCGCGCGGGTGACTGAGATGGCAACCTTGCAGTCGATCGGCTTTACCCGTGGAGCCTTGTTTGTTTCGCTGATTCAAGAGTCTTTGTTGGCCACGCTTACTGGCACCTTGGTGGCATTTGTCACTGCTTACTTCTTGTTAGATGGTCTTACCATCCCTTTTTCCGTGGGCACATTTTCGCTCACTCTCACACCAATGGTGATTGGTGTTGGCCTTGTCGCCGGTTTCCTATTAGGAACTTTGGGAACATTGCCGCCAGCCTTCCGTTGTCTCGCTCCCGCACTGCCCAGTGCACTTCGTTCACACTAAAAAACCAAAAAAAATTGATATGAAACTACAATACATTACCGCACTCGCTCTAGCACTAGGGCTCGCCTCATGCTCAGAAAAGCCAGAACAAGCCAATGCACCTGAAGTTACTACAGCTACTACAGGACTGGCCTCATTACTCGTCACCGATGCTCAAGCCGATGCGTTCAGCATTGCCAAGCTAAGGACCTCAGCAAAAGTAGGGGATGATGTCGTCTTCTCGGGGAAAATCATCGGTAGCGCCACCGTCTTCATCGAAGGTAGAGCCATCATGGTCATGGGGGATCCGGAGAAAATCACCTCATGTGATCTCCACCCAGGAGACAGCTGCACGACTCCTTGGGATGTTTGTTGTGATGACCTCGATGTCATAAAGAACTCGATCGTGACCGTACAGGTTGTCGACGCCGACGGAAAACCGCTCAAACAAGGATTCCGCAACGTTGGGGGTATCAAGGAGCTCTCTAAACTAGTCGTCAGCGGCAAAGTCGCAGAAGGCTCTAACGAGGCCAACATGCTCATCAATGCAACCAGCCTTTTCGTAGTAAAGTAAGTAGCACTGGCGTCTCGTCAGCTTCAAAACTTTACGTTGCAAGCGCACTAAACACGAGAAATCCGCGGCCACGCTACTCTTGCTCCGTTCCGCCGAGCGTCACGTTGATGTTGTATTTATTCTGCAGGTGCGAGTGGGAGCGGCTGGCTTGGCTGGATTTTGGGTAGCGTTTGCAGGTGAGCTGGAAGGTGCGGATGGCTTTTTCTTTGTCCTTGGCTTCCTCGTAGGTAAAGCCAATTTGAAATGACGCCTCGGGAGCGGATTTATCGATGATCTTGATTTGGTTGTAGAGGACGATGGCTTCCTTTTGTTCGCCGAGGCGGCGGTGACACTTGGCCATGGCGAAGTAGTCGCTGGGGAAGCGATCGACCTGGCGGTAGCTGGCGATGGCTTTATTCCAGTCGCTGAGTTTCTCGTAGCAACTGGCGATGGCCCAGAAGTGGTCGCCGGAGTGGTCGCCATCGATTTCGAGCATTTCGCGGTAGATCGCTATGGCTTTATTCCAGTCTGAGAGATTCTCATAGCAACTGGCGATAGCCGATAAATGGGCGAGGGAATGGTCGCTGTCGGTTTCGATCAGTCTCCGGTAAACCTTAATGGCTTCTAGGATTTTTCCATCCTCCCGCAGCATAGCTGCAAGGGCTATCTGGCCGGCTGCCTTATCGTCGAACTCGCCGAAGATCCGGCAGGCTTCGTGGAGTTTGTCGCGGGCTTTATACCAGCTAGCCATGCGCCCGCGGAGTGCATCGTTGAGGCCGAAGCGTTCGCCAATTTCCCGATAGATTTTCATCGTGTCGCTGTGGCGGCCGAGGGTGGCGTGCAGGCCGGCTGCTTGATAGAGGAAGTTGGTGGCCAGTTCTGGTCGGGCGACTGCTTCAGCTCTGAGGGTGGCGATGAGTTGGTCGCCGAGCTTGTGTGCGCCAGTCTTGGTTTTGGGGTCTTTGAGGAGGATTTGCAGGCTTTTTAAGGAGAGTTTGTAAACTTGGTCGAAGAGGGCGGGGCCAGTGTAGCTGGTGGCGAGAGCTTTTTTGCCTTCGTCAAGCCTTTGTGCCATACAGTGGAGCTCGGCGAGTTCGTGACAGGCTTTGATGCAGGCGGCTTTGGAGGTGTCGGTGCGCTTGACCTTATAGGTGAGTTCGTTGAGCAGGGAGAGGTGTTCCTCCATGTCCTGATGGAGACGGGCGTAGTGCAGTAGGTCATGGCGGGAGCGGATTGCGATTTTGTGATCTGGGTATTCCCTGATGAGAAAGCGGAAGGCTTTTTGGGCGCTTTTGACTTCGCCCATGGTGCGCTAGGAATCGCCCATGCAATAGGCGGCGATGGTTGCTTCGTGGGACATTGGCCAGTAGTCGATGACCGACTGAAACCCGCCACGCAGTGCGGATTTTGGCTTTTTCAACTTCATCATCGAGTAGCTCCACATCAACTGGGCGTAGGGTGCGCCGGGGCTCTTTTCGTAGAGGGTGAGGAATTTCTCGTACTCGGCGAGGGCGACTTTGAAGTTGCCGCTGAGGAAATGTTTCTCGGCGATCTTCATCTGGTAGCGTTCCATCGAGCGCATCTTTTCGAAGGTCTCGACCTGGATTTGTTGCAGGCTGGAGCGGGCTCCGTTGGAAAGTGGGGAGAGGGCCATGAAGAGCAATAAGGTGATGGTGCGCAGGAGCATGATAGTTGTTAGGCGTCGGCTTACTTCTTGGTTCTTTCGAGCCATTTGTTGTACTAGGAGTGGGCGTAGTAGATGATGTTGACGCCGAGTTGGTAGCTGGATTCCCAGACCTCGCGCGGGACGCCGGAGTGGCCGTCGGCCCAGGCGTCGCCGATGTCGCCGGGGTGGTAGTAGGCGACGAGTCGACCGTCAACGACCCAACCAAGGGCGTCGGAGCGACCATGGGGGGCAACGATGGGAAGACGCGGCAGTGGGTAGGGAATGCGATGGATGGTGTGGTCGAGATAGACCGAGATCGGTTCTACTTTTGGCAGGATTTTTTGCATCATCGAAATGAATTGCCCTTCCCAGCCGGAGCTGCCGCCGTTGTCGCCGAAGAGCATGGCGTGGTTCTCTAGCAAGTAGCTGCGCATGATTTTTATTTCTTTGCCGCTGAGGCTTATTTTTTGCTGTCCGGTCATGTAGACCATCGGTGGGCTTTTGCGTGCGGGGAAGCTCTTGAGCCGACCAATCTCCATCGGCTCGGGTCGGTCACTGACCGGGTGGCCGTCGGTGAGGAGGTTGAGGTCGGAGCCGCGGTCCATGTCCTGTTGCCAGTCACCGCCGTTGTATTTCAAGCGGATGAAGCGAACTTTACCACGGGTCGTGCCGGCTGAGAACCCTGCACCGTCGCCCTTGCCCTGGCCAATCTTGTAGAGGTGCTCGGTGACTTCGAGGACCTGCAGTTCGATGTCATCGATCGGTGGTGGGTTGAAAAGGATGCTGCTGTAGGGGTTGATGACATACTTCTTATTGATGACCTTCTGGATTTTGACGATCTGTCTGAGCTGCTTTTCTTCACCACCACCGATCGGCGATTCGTAGATGCTGCAGCCGGAAAGTCGGGTCAGAATCAGCGCCATCGTGCCGAACAGGCAGGTGTAGGTAAGCAGGGTGAAAATCGACTGGTGGAGCTTGTTGTTCTTGCGGCCGAAATACCAGGCCACGAGTTGGCGCGGGTCCCAGATGTGCTTTTTTGAGTTCGGGTCGGGGGCGCGTTTTGTTTCGCGGTCGATCCACCAAACCGCCCAGCCAAGCCCGAGGAAAAAGGCCACGGCGGTGCCGATCTGGTTGATGGTTTCGGCGAGTGCGTAGGAAAAGCTGTGGTGGGGAAGATGGGCGGCGAGCTGCCAAAGCGGGATATAGGAAATGCTGAGGACGGCGCGGCGGACGACAAGGGAGGAATGACGGCGGCGGCGGATCCAGTAGTAACAAACTGGCAGGGCGGAGAGGAAGCCGATCGTCAGCGACCACACACCCAGCCGAAACCACGCATGGGCATCTATCCAAAGCAGACACCAGACGACAGCGTAGGCCCCAGTCCAGACGAGCGGTCGGAGGAGCCAGTCACGGACGTTGAGGAGTCTGGGCTTAGTGGGCATCAGGGTGGTAAATTCTGGCTATTCCAGATCCTTTAGAAAATTTTCACCTTTGTCCTCGAGAGGATTCGTGTTCGGAGCGGCGGGAAGTGTCTCGTTGACGCCGAGAGGGGCCAGCGGGCCGGGTGTTTCGCTGGGGGTGGCTTTGGTGGCAGCGACGGGAGCTGCCGGGACCGCGACTGCGGGTGTCGCCGTGGCAACGGGCTCTGGAGCGGGTTCGTCTCCGAAGAAGTAGGGGATGGCGGTGAGGGCGAAGATGGCTCCGGTAACGAGAACGACGGAAAGGATGGTGGCTCGGATGAGTTGGCTGGAGGCGACCACGCCGAGCATTTCCTGGGGGCTCTTTCCTCTGAGCTCGCGCAAGAATTCTTGCAGTTCTTGCAGTTCTTGCAGTTCTTGCAGCTCTTGCAGCTCTTGCAGCTCTTGGACGGTGGCGGTGGAATTGCTTTTCAGCACGCGCAGGTCAGCCTTGGTGCTGGCCATGGCGGTGTGGGCTGGATTGGAGTTTTCTGATGGGCCTTTCATGGTTTGGTAGAATTTTCTTCAGGTTCTAGAATGTGGACGAGATCTCCGCCAGCTTCACTGATCGCGGCGATGACGGGTTCGAAGTGGGAGGCTTTGGCCTCTTTGTGGACTTTGAGGAAGACATTGCGTTGGCCGGATGGCGTGTCGCCGAGCAGGGTGGTGAGCGCTGAGGCTAGCTCGTCCGGCGAGATTTCCTTGCCGTCCAGATAGGTCTTGAAGCCGGTGTCAATGGCAACGCTTGCCAGTGGGGCTGCCGCCATTTCAACATCCTTGAGCTTGGCGGGCTGCCACTGGATGTGGCTGTCGTCTTGGGCGCGGGCTAGGATGACAAAAAAGATCAGCAGCAAAAAGCCGATGTAGCCCATCGCGAAGGAGGGGACAGAGGCTGTTAGTTTTTTGCGTGGGAGTTTCATTCGACGTTGATGACGCTTTCGGTTTCGAGTTCGAGTGTGAGGATGCCACCAGCTTGTTCGATTGCCTGGGAGACTGCGATCCAGAGTGGATACGGGGTGTCTGGCGAGCTCTTCACCACGACGATCCGGTCGGATTCGCTGGTCTTTTGTTTCAAGGCGGCGGTGATGCGTTTGGAGAATGCTGGGAGTTGTAGCGGGCTGCCGTTGAGGACTATGCTGGTGGGGGTGATGGTGACCTCGATGTTTTTGCTCTGATCGCGTTTCTCCGCTTGCTCCTCGGTTTTCGGCAGGATCTTGGAGAGGCCGGTTTCCGGTTGCACGGCGGCGCAGACGAGGAAGAAGATGATCAGGGTTTCATCACGCAGGCCCTTTCGTGGCTTTCGCGTTTTTCGCGGTAGGGATCCGTTTCATCTTGCGGGCGGGGACGCTGAAGCCCCGCCGCGGTCGTCAAGCCGACCCAGCCGCAAAGCGGTGTCAAGCCACGCGCAGTCCAAAGAGGGGAGCGTTTGATCTACGTTCGATTGGTAGGGACGTCCTCTCCGAGGCGTCCGGCGGGGTTGATGCGTGGGTGGCTTTGCTCTAGGCATTTCCGTGTGCTGACCCTGAGACGGATTGTTGGAGCTGTTGGGGGTCTAGGAATTGTCTCGGATCTAGGTTTTTATGGAAGTCAACCTAGCCGGACGTTTTCGGAGAAACGTCCCTGCCTATTCGTGAGATTCGTGTCATTCGTGGTAGAAACGTTTCATCACGCAGGCCTTTCGTCGCTTTCGCATTTTTCGCGGTAGAGATCCGTTTCATCCTGCAAGCGGGGACGATGAAGCCCCGCCGCGGTCGTTAAGCT
>NZ_MQWA01000001.1:1649553-1650282 GCF_002954445.1 Rubritalea profundi | reverse complement strand
CTTATCCTGGATAAAGATGCCGTTGTGGAGAACGACAAATTTAGCACGCCTGATTACTTTGCCTTTATCATCGAAGATCGGGCGGGTGAAGAGGATGTCGTATGTTTGCCACTCACCGGGTTTCCGGCAGGCGTTGAAGGCTGGTTTCGAGCGTCCGTAAAGTGCGCCGGCCTGGCCGTCGGCGTAGGTTGGGCTGAGGTCATTGTACGAGTCGAGAATCTGCACTTCATATTTGTCCATCAGCGAAACGCCGCTATTGCCTCGGCTCTGGCCATCGCCTTTGGCGTCGGCTGGCGACATCCATTCGAGGTGGAGCTGGCAGGAGCCAAATTTCTGTTTGGATTTGATAGAGCCAGCTTTGACCACAATTTCCATGGAGCCATCTCCGAGCAATTTCCAATCGTTATTCGGGTGCTTGGGCCGGGTGCGTGCCAGTTATCCATCGATTTCTTGGTGCCATCGAACAAGACAACTGCATCGGAAGGAGCGGTGCCGATTTTTTCCTGAGTACTGGGGGTGCCAGGAGTGACGATTGTTGGCAAAGGTTGCTTTTTTTGATCCTTTTCGTGGACCATGATTCCATCGAGGGTCATGAATTTGACGACTTTGCCTTCAATGGTCTCTGACCACCTTTTTTCAACCGGCTTTTTTTCCTTACCAGCCTTGAGCTGTGAGACCGTACCGAGGAGGGACAAGCAAACGAACGACAGCCTGAAAAAAAGATGGCTG
>NZ_MQWA01000001.1:1599953-1649528 GCF_002954445.1 Rubritalea profundi | reverse complement strand
CTTTTTTTATATTATTTTTATTAGTCTGTCTTTTTTTGTTTTTATGGCTGCGGAGCCAACTAATTCGCCTTCTTTCTCACCGATGTAGGTGGTGGGTATAAAATCATCGCCAAGATAGGATGTCATTTTATGGATACGAGTTTCAAGACGACCATCGCTACTTAAATGTGACCACTCGCTGTGATGCCACTGCGCAAGTTGCTCGATACGAGAGGGTGCTTCCTCTAAGTTTAAAATATGCATAATTTATTCTGACCCATGTATAAAACTCTCACGTTCCACTATCACTCTGATGTGGAGCTAGCTTTGGGTTTGCTTTATTCGTAGTGACTCCACAAGCGTAACACCTTGATCACTGGATCGCCATCTGAAACCATATACACCAATCTGTGCTGGATATTAATACGCCTAGAATACGCGCCCTTAAGATCACCTACTAATGCTTCAAACGGAGGTGGATCAGCATAGGGGTCTTCTTTTATAATCTCGAGGAGCTCTTTCGCCTTCTCGGACAAGTGCGAACCCTTGAGCTTCTTTGCGTCCTTCCGAGCTTGCTGAGTATAGACTAATGTGTAACTCACAAATCAATCTCCTCTGCACAATCTTCAATCGGCTCAGCCATCCCCTTGACGATTGAATCTCTCATGCCGGGAATACCCAGTAGATAAAGCGTCTCTTGAATCGCGCGCCAATCGTCTTCAGCGACCAATACCACATTTCCCCGCTTGCCTGTGATCTGCACTGGCTCATGCGTGGACTGAGCGGAGTCGATTAGTCTATATAGATCGGAGCGGGCTGATGTTGCGGTGATCGTCTTCATGTAGCTAGCGTGCGCTATAACGTGCGCTTCAGCAAACTTTTATTTTATGACTCAATGATTTATACCATTTGAATGGTTAGATTGGGGTAATGACACTGAAGGTTTTCTATTCTAGCAAGGCTCAAGGAAAGAGCATAGCGAGCTATGTGACTGACGAAGAACGCCGCTAGAATGGGAAAGATTCAGCGTTATATAAGAATTCAGCTTGGCTGACAAATCACCAACTCAAAACCAATCATTACTCCAAGGTAACTGTGAAAATGGTATTAGAACAGAAAAGATGGGCAGATATGAATGATGGGAACTCAAGAGATCTGCTCTTATGCCATTCCTTCGTCGAGCCTTGATTTATCGAGAAATCACTCCGGCATTAGTCTCTTTTGGAACTCTAAGCGGTATAAGCTCATGTCATATTTAGCTTAACTACGTGCCATTGAGGTATAGATCTAGTACAAGCGTGCATTAAGAAGCATTGGCCATTTCAGGGAGGGCTGGCTCAGCAGTCTGACCTGATAATGGTTTTAGGAAGAACGATTCTGGAAGATCATTTAAACAGGGTGCTATGATGTCTGGTCTGTACGCGTAATGAGCGACATCATTTTCGGTGGTGTGGCCGCTGAGTACCAGAGCTGAGCGGTATCCCATTTCTACAGCACCCAGCACGTCGGTGTACATCGTGTCGCCGACCATGATTGTTTCATCAGTGCGCAGGCCTAGCGTCTTGCGTGCCATGCGCATCATGACTGGCGATGGCTTGCCTAGAGAAAAGGCTTTTTTCCCGGTGGCTGCCTCGATCATTGCTACGATGGCTCCACAGCCTGGGCGGATTCCTTGGTCGGTCGGGCAGGTGGTGTCGAGGTTGGTTGCTATTAAGGAAGCACCATTATAGACGAGTCTAACAGCTTTCTCTATATTTTCAAAATTCATGGTTCGACCTTCACCGATAACGACGAAGTCCGCATCATCGTCGACCACTGAGATACCATTCTCGTGGAGGGCGGAGCCTAGTCCATTTTCGCCGATGACGTAGGCGGTGGCGTTTGGCTTTTTCTCGGCGAGAAAACGTGCGGTGGAGATGCCGCAGGTGAAGATGTCTTTTGGTGCTGCTGGGATACCGAGGCGGTTGAGTCTGAGAGCCATGTCACGCCGAGTGCGTTGACTGTTGTTAGTAAGAAAGAGGTAGGGTATTTCTAACTGCCGAAGTTTCTTAAGAAAAGCTGCTGAGCCTTCGATGAGGTCCTTGCCTTTGTAGATAACTCCATCCATATCGAGAAGGAAACCTACTTTTTCGTATTTTTGAACTGTTGTAGCCATGCAATAGCGCACAGCATTCGTTGTGCCATTTTCATTGGTTGACGCTAAAAAAATGGAAATTTTTGCTGTCCGTTATTTTAGATGAATGGTTCTTTATTTTAAGTACAAATTGTACTCATCTAGCAACTAGATCTAGCGGGTAAATGCCTCTGGTTGATGGTTTAGATGTATTCGGTTCATGGATGGATAAGAGCACAAAAAAAGCCCTAGCATTGCTAGGGCTTCAATAGTTTGTTAGGTAATGTTCTTGTGCTGGGAACTAGTCACCGAGTAGGCCGAGGAACTTGTTCTTGGCTGCGAACAGTAAATAGGCAGAGAGGACTGAGATCACAATGACGGGTGGTTGGAAGACCGCACCACCACCGATGATGAGGATGTTGATGGCGAGGATGTTGATAATGATAGGACCGAGTATCAGCAGTCCAATATTGCGCGTCTTGGGAATGGCAACGAGGAGACCACCTGTGATTTCGAAGATCTTAACAAAGGTCAAAAATCCTGTAGGAACAATGGCGCCGAAGAACATGGCTTTAGCCGAGCCTTCTTCCGTTGGTCCGCCCGCTGGCATGAAGTTTAGAAAATGGTTGAGGCCAAAGGTGATGAAGCCGAGACCGAGGAGGACTGCGGCGGTGCTAGGTAGTTTTTTCATGATAATATAGGGTTGTTCAATCTGGGACGCGTTTATCTAAAACACGTCCCAGAATTGGATATATGCTAGATTTAGCCTTCTGTCGCTGTTGGTTTTGCGTTGAGGTCAAAGCGGATGACTACTTCTTCGTTGATGAGGTCGTCTTGCATGCCTGGGTATTTCACATCGAAGTCGAAACGATTGATGAAAAAGTCTGCCTTCAGGTTGATGGATTCAGCGGATTGTGTGACGGTGACAGGAATGTCGATCGACTTGGTGACGCCGTGGAAATTGAAGTTTCCTGTGAGCAGGTGGGTCTCACCCTTTGCTCCTGTTTTGGCTTCGAGAGCAGTGACGGTGAAGGTGCTGGTAGGGATGGCTTCCACATTGAAGAAGTCAGCAGAGATTAGGTGGCCTTGGAGCTTTGGGTCATCTGCGAAGGTGCTGGTCATATCGATGACTACTTCATGGCCACTAGCGGAAAGTGTGTCGCCATCGACGTAGAAATGTCCTGAGAATTCTTTGAATCCACCTTCGTGGCTTCCTGTGACTTTGGAGCCAACGAAGGTGATAGCTGAATTATCAGTGAAGCTCCATTTCTGGCCAGTGGCTGCTGCTGTGGAGACTTCTTTGGCTTCAGAGACGGTCGCTTCTGTGGAGTTGTCGGCTGGGTTTTCACAGGATACGAGTAGTAATGTGGTGGCTCCGGCGAGTGTGAATAGTGTTGTTTTCATAGTATTATTATTTTGTTAGTATTAGTTAGGTTTGATTTGGTATTTATTTGAGATCGAAAAAGAGCGCTTCAGTATGCTCTATAGCTGTGAGGGAGATCGAGCCATTTTCTTCCATAAAAGCGGCATCACCCACAGAAATTTCTGCATTATTGACTCGGAGCTTACCTTTGATGAGCTGAACCCAAGCGCCGCGGCCTTCTTTTAGATCGTGGCTAACACTCTCCCCAGCCTCGAGTTTGATACGGTAGATATAAGCGTCTTGGTGGATGGTGGCTGATTGGTCACGGCCGTCGGGGGAGATGAGTAGGGCCATTTTATCGTTGCGCTGTTGAGCATTGGGAGTCCAGTCGGTGTAGCTGGGTGTGAGCCCTTGGCGCTCTGGGGTGATCCAGATTTGCAGTAGAGAAGCTTCCTCTTCGCTGGAACCGTTGAACTCGGAATGAGTCACTCCTGAGCCGGCGGACATCAGTTGGATCTGGCCAGGGCGGATGCAGCCTTCATTACCCATGCTGTCTTTATGATTGAGGGCACCACTGAGGACATAGGTGAAAATCTCCATGTCGCGGTGCGGGTGGGTCGGGAAGCCACCACCGCCAGCGATCCTGTCTTGGTTGATCACCCGCAGGCTGCGGAATCCCATTTGCTCTGGGTTGTAGTAGTTGGCAAAGGAAAAGCTGTGACGAGCTTTGAGCCAACCGTGGTCGGCTTGTCCTCGGTCGTCAGATTTGAGAATTTGTACTGTGGGTATTGCTTGCGTTGTCATGGCTACACCTTGCCAAATAAATCTCCGTTTGTCTCATGTTGAGAGTGAACTCATGGCATGCCTAATGGGTATGCTTGATTATGCCTAATGGGAGTGCTAGAAGTGGTGCCATGCAAATTAGACAACTTCGTTACTTCATCAAGGTCGCTGAAATGGGGAGTATCACGGCAGCAGCGAAAGAGCTGAGAATGACCCAACCCGCATTGAGCCGACAGATCCGCGCCTTTGAAGATGAGTCTGGCTGGAGCTTGCTCGATCGTGGAGCTAAATCGATCCGCCTCACCCGTGCCGGCCAGGTGGTGGTGAAAGAAGGACTGACCATGGTGGATGCGATGGATCAGGGGCTCGCTCGGATGCAGAGGGAGATTGAGGGCGGAGTGATCCGTATTGGATATGCTCCGAGCCTCGGGGGCAATTTGCTGAAAAAAGCGATGGGTTGCTACATCCAGCGTCATCCGACGGTACGGATTGATCTGGTCGATTCGAGTTCAGAAGAAATGCGTAAAAAAATCCAGACAGGAGAAATCGATCTCATGGTGGGAGCCAAATCAGACTCGAGTGACATGGAATGGGAGGTTTTGTTAGAAAAGCACCTCTGTCTAGCGTTGCCCAAACAACACGAGTGGGGGAAAAAGCGCTCGATTTCTAGTGAGTTGTTAGATGGGAGGAGGGTCTTACTTCTTTCTCGTCACGAGTACCCAGAGTATTTCCAGGGAGTGAGTAAATTTTTTCGTGAGTTGGGGATCAATGCGAAGGTTGCGGGTGAGTTCGATGGGATTGAAAGCCTCCGCGTCGCATTGGAGGCAGGTATTGGCATCGCACTCGTGGCAGAGGGGTCATCGGTGGGACCGGATATAAACCTGCTAAAAATCAAGCCAACTGCAAGTCCAGTGGAAGTAGCTGTAGGGTGGCGCGGAGATCGGGCGCTCGATTCGATGACCGCCGCATTCGTTGAAGAACTAAGACAAGCTGCACGGGCTTAAGTGCTCAGTCCTAGCACGATGAAAATTTTCTACTGCGAAAAAGACGAAAGGCGCTAAAAGGCCAGCACGATGAAACACCTCTACCACGAATAGTAGCAAGTTAGTAAAGCGCCACCTATGTTCTGACCTCACTGCGGGAAAGAAGTATGTCTGCCTCTTGTTGACGGGAGAGAAAGTAGGATTATGATCGGCTCAATATGGCCAATCAATCAACTGCTCTTCTTTCTCCGATCTCTATGGGTGCTTTGGAATTACCTAACCGAATGATTATGGCTCCTTTGACACGTTGCCGCGCTAGTGAAGGGCGCGTGCCCAATGCCATGATGGCCGAGTACTACGCTCAGCGTGCTACGGCGGGATTGATTATTTCTGAGGCTACTTCGGTTTGCCCAATGGGTGTGGGCTATCCCAACACTCCGGGGATTTGGTCGGACGATCAGGTGGAGGGGTGGAAACTAGTGACGGATGCCGTGCACCAAGCTGGTGGACGTATTGTGCTACAGCTCTGGCACGTGGGGAGGATCTCTGACTCGTCCTACCTAGATGGTGCATCGCCAGTGGCTCCTAGCGCGATTGCTGCTAAGGGTCATGTCAGTTTGGTGCGTCCCGAGAAGGCATTCGAGACTCCACGAGCGCTGGAGTTAGATGAGATCCCAGCGATTGTCGAAGCCTACCGTAAGGGGGCTGAGAATGCCAAGAAAGCTGGATTTGACGGTGTCGAACTACACGGAGCGAATGGCTACTTGCTAGATCAATTCTTACAAGACAGCACGAACCAACGAAGCGATGTGTACGGCGGGGCTATCGAGAATCGTTCCCGTCTGATGTTAGAGGCTGTGGATGCAGCTATTTCTGTCTGGGGGGCTGACCGAGTGGGATTGCACATCGCACCACGTGGTGATGCTCATGATATGGGCGACTCGGATCTAGCGACGACCTTTACCTATGTTGTTCGCGAAATGGGGAAACGTAAGATTGCTTTCTTGTTTGCTCGCGAAGGCAAGGGTGATCCTTATCTAGGACCGATGTTGAAGAAGGAATTTGGTGGGGTATTCATCGCCAACCAGCAATTAAGCATAGCCGATGGCGAGGAGATGATCGCAGCAGGAGAAGCGGATGCTATTTCCTGGGGGCAGCAATTTATAGCAAACCCAGATTTGGTGCGACGCTGTGAGGTCGGTGCAGATTTAAATGATCCAAACCCAAATACTTTCTACGGTGAGGGCCGAGTGGGCTACACCGACTATCCATTTCTCGATTGAGAAATCCGCAGCTGAGTGAGGGGCGGAAACTAGCAGCCTCGATGGGAGGTTGACGGATGAGGATGAACTCTCTAAATGACCGTTAGTTTATGCCGCTCTCATCTTCCTCACTCCTTCGTTTGTTTGCCCTTGGTTCAGCACTCATGCTTTGCTCGCAGTGCAGCCATATTTACGTCCATGAAAAGGAGAATCCTGTCGTCGATCTGATGGACTACAAGCAGTCGATTGACTCGATCAGTAGCCAACAAGAACTGCTTTACGATGGGATCTACGAGCAAATCATTGTCGCCAGAAAACACGAGAATAGGAAGCCGGACTTAGCTGTCGCGATTTACCTGCAGGTCGCTGAGGCCGTTTGGAGGTCGAAAGAAGATGGCTTCATACCGCTCTACAACCACGCGATTGGTCAGGCTGCGGATCTGATCCAGCAGCGTGGACTGCGAAATAATGGAGTCTATCAGACGAGTTCGAATAGCTACCAAGTTCAGTTTGATAGTAGTCAATCAGCGACTTTTTCCGAATCAGGGTTTGAGGATATTGTCCCTGTAGACTGCTTGGAGAGGAAGGGCTTACGCACGGAGGTGAGCCAAGCGGGTGTGGGAGCTCCTTTGGTGGTCATGCATGGAGTGGATGGGGAAAAGGAAAATCCTTTTATCAGCCCGATTGGTGGAGATTTCAATACAACCCTATTGGTAGATTTCAGTCAAAAAGGTAAAGCCGTCTTTCGCTTCTATGATGTGACCAAAGTGAGCACGATAAGTTTTTGGGGTCGGCAGCAAGACATGAACGTCAATCTCACCGCAGGCTATTATATGCTAGCGAAGCGTAAAAGCGAAGGTGGCGGAGCTTCCCGAATCATGGGGGTATTTAGGCCGATGAAGTATTCCGGTCGTATGGGGCTCTATTTGGAATCTAGATTCGATCCAGATAAGATACCATTGATCTTAGTGCATGGTCTAGTTTCTAGCCCAATGACTTGGGCTGACCCGATGAATGAAATGCTGTCTGACCCAAAAATCCGGGCGAACTACCAAGCTTATACGTATTACTACCCTACGGGGTTTCCTGTACGAATGACTGGGGCAAAGTTGAAAGAAGACCTGCTAAGGTTAGAGGCCTACGCTCGGAGCCAAGGGGCGGCTGAGAATGCCGATAAGATGATCATCTTTGGACACAGTATGGGAGGGCTACTGACTTCGCTCAATATACGTGAACTTAACGAAACAACGTGGTCGAAACTTTCTAACGAACCGATTGATGCACTCAGAATGTCAGATTTGGTGAAGGAGGATTTTAAAACAATTTTCGAGAAGCCGCAACCGTCTGGAATAAAACGTGCGGTATTCATCTCCACCCCTCACCGTGGAAGTAATAAAGCAAATACTTGGTATGGTAGCTTTGTCGCGACATTGATCAAAATTCCTAATAACTTACTTGTGTTAGATTTTGTTGGGGCAGCTCAATCGATGACAGATTTAGGCAAAAGTGTGTTCAACCAAGATGGCCCAATGAATAGCATGGTGACCTTGCGCACAGGAAATCCAGCACTGGAGATGGTAGCTGATAGACCTATCTTACCCAGAGTACCGTACCACTCGATCATAGGGGATAGAGGTAAAGGGGACACTCCGAATAGCTCAGATGGAGTGGTTCCCTATGCCAGTTCACACATAGAAGGTGCCGAGTCTGAGGTGATTGTCCCCTCTGGGCACAGCTCGCACCACGACCCCGCAGCAGTCAAAGAGCTACAACGTATTTTACTAAAACACCTTAAAGAGAACCCTTAGAATATGATGTACTATTTTTCATTCGATTGGCAAAAATGGCTAAAGAAAATTCTTCGTGTCATAGGCAATACGGGTCTGAATGTATTTATCCTCTATTGGTGTGGAGCAGTGTTTTATGATGGACCATTTGGCCAAGCGAATCTGTGGAATGCTTTGTTGGCCATTGTCTGGCTGACGGCAATGGCGCTAGCATGGCGTAAGCTCCAGCTAAGATGGCAACAAGTAGTGAGCGTGTTTGCTCTATCGCTCGTAGTCATCATCCCATGGAGCTTTATCCAACCGTCGAACGACAAGCAATGGGCGCAGGGCTTTGAGAAAACGGGCCATGTGACCATCGAAGGTGACCTCGTCACTTTCCATAACTTCCGCGACTTCGATTACACCAAAGAGGGAGTCGTTAACCCTGTATGGACAAGCCGGCAAGTCCATCTTTCAAAACTCAAGGGGATGGACATTTTTCATGATAGGTTCCTAGGAAACCTGATGGCGCATCCTATCCTCTCCTATGATTTTGGTGACGACGGCCATATTTGCCTCAGCATTGAGACCCGCCGTGAGGTGGGGGAGAAATTCACTCCAGTGGCTGGTCTGTATAAGGTCTTTGAGCTGCAGTATATTTTTGCCTCTGAAGAAGATATTGTTCGCGTGCGTACTAATATTCGTAAAGAACCGGTCTTCCTCTATAAATCAGCAGTAAATATCGATGAAGTTCGTGAGTTGTTTATTAGCTCGGTAAAAGTGCAGAATGAGCTACTCGTGAAACCCCAGTTCTACAATGTGATCAATGCCAATTGCACCACTAGCATTCGAAATCAAATCCCTAAAGACCGTCAATCACCCTTCGATATCCGTATGTTAGTGAATGGTTTGTTAGACAAATACTTATACGAAAAAGGAAGTATTGTCAGCCAGGGTCTGAGCTATAAGGAGCTACGAGATCGATGCCAAATCGACAAGGCAGCTCAAGTCGCCCACGACGACCCAGAATTCTCCAAACGCGTCCGCGAAGGCAGACCGGGGCAGGAGTAAAAAATCACCATGACCGACTATTCCACACTAAGAGAGCTGATCAACATCGACTCACCTTCGGGTTTTACCCACGATGCCTGTGATTTCATCGTCCAGTTGCTTGTAGCCGAAGAGCTGTCGCCATTAACCACTGTGAAGGGCGCTGTGCGCTGCTCGCTCGGGCAGAAGCCAAAGCTGGCGATTGCGGCACACGTTGATACTTTAGGGGCGATCGTTTCTGGTATCAATCACGATGGCACGCTGAAGTTCTCACCGATTGGTGGTTTGTCGTTGACTGGGGCCGAAGGCGAATACGTGCGGATTCGTACGCTCGAAGGTAAGGTCTTTACCGGAACCATTTTGCTCAATGATCCTTCATCGCACACCAACAATGGGCGCGAGGCTACGGCGAGAACGATCAAGAGCATGCACGTGCGACTAGACGAGGAAGTGGCGAATAAGTCCAATGTGGAGAGTCTTGGAATCTGTATCGGCGACATCATTTGTCTCTACCCGAACTATGAGGAGTTGCCGAGTGGCTACATCAAATCACGCTTCATGGACAACAAGGCGGGCTGCTTTGTTTTGTTCGAGCTAGCGAAGCGCCTTAAAGGGCAAGACGTGCCGGTAGAACTATTTTTCTCAAATTACGAGGAAGTAGGCCACGGTGGAACTTGTGGCTACTCTGATGGTATCGAGGAATTGTTAGTGATCGATATGGGCGTGTTAGGTGATGCTTGCGAAGGTGTTGAGACCGCGTGTTCGATCTGCGTCAAAGACTCGACAGGTCCATACGATTATCAGATGCGTAAAACGTTGGTTGAATTGGCGCGCGACAAAGGTATTGCACATAAGCAGGATGTTTATCCCTTCTATGGATCAGATGGCTCCGCTGCTCGTGCTGCTGGCAATGATTTTAGAGTGGGGCTCATTGGCCCAGGGGTAGCCTCGTCACACAGCACTGAGCGCACCCACAAGAAGGGCGTGGAAGCGACTATAGAACTCTGTCTCGCCTATATCGGGCAGTTGCAGTTGTAGGAAATTTACTTCGGCTATTCTAACTATTAGATGACCGCTCCGAAGGGTGGTTACCTCAGTGATCGCTGAGTGTGCTTGACCCCACAGCCGTTATCGTAGTATGAAGTAACTCTTCCGATTTTTTGTCGACACGATCTAACACAAAAACTGCTATGAAATACCCATTCCTTACAACCATCATTTCGATGGCATCGGTCTCAGCGCTCCATGCCGAGGCTGTCACGGCCCAAGAACAGAAAGATAACTTTTCACCCTATGTCGGGAAGACGTACCCGAGCGAAGTCTACTGGGGTGACACCCACGTGCACACAGCTCTTTCGCTGGATGCTGGGTTGTTTGGCAACACACTGGGTGTGGAGGAAGCTTATCGTTTTGCAAAAGGTGAGAAGCTTACGTCAGCGACTGGAGTTCCTGTAAAACTTGCTCGTCCTTTGGACTGGTTAGTAGTGAGTGACCATACAGATTTGATGGGGTTTGCAACCGACCTACAGGCGGGTAAGCCTCACATTTTAGCCAATGCAAAGGGCAAAGAATGGTATGACGGTTACAAAAAAGGGGGAGACGCTGCTGGAGTTGCAGCCTTTGATTTGATCACCCATTTTGCTCAAATGAAACTGCCACCAGAATTTGTCAAAGCGTACAGCCCCGGTGCTCCGGAATTCAAAAGCGTTTGGTCTAAAATTGTTGGAGCAGCAGAAACCCACAATGATCCAGGGAAGTTCACCGCCTTTATCGGCTTCGAGTGGACCTCAGTGCCGAAGGGGTTCAACCTCCACCGCAACGTGATTCTCCGAGATAATGGAGACAAAGCGATGCAGGTAGTGCCGCCAACAACACAGCCACCAATGGGCAGTACGGATCCATTAGATCTTTATAAATGGTTGGAAGAGTACGAGAGCAAAACTGGTGGCAAGGCATTTTGTCTAGCACACAATGGCAACCTGTCTAACGGATGGATGTTCCCAACAGAAGACACCTATGCTGGTGGCAAAGTGGATGCCAACTACGTGAAGCTCCGCGCGAAGTGGGAACCGCAATACGAAATCACTCAGATCAAAGGTGATGGCGAGGCGCATCCTGTGCTTTCGCCAAATGATCCGTTTGCTGATTATGAAAACTGGGACGTGGGTAACCTCGATCTCACCCAGCTGAAAAAGCCAGAGATGCTCAAAGGCGAATACGCACGTGAAGCTCTCAAGCAAGGACTTCTCCTTGAAAAGAAATTTGGGGTGAACCCCTACAAGTTTGGATTCGGTGGTGCGACTGATAGTCACACTACTTTAGCAACTGCGGATGAAGACAACTTCTTCGGAAAGTCTGCTTCTGCTGAACCATCGGCAGGTCGGGTGAACCATCCATTCATCGAATCAAAACTAGGCAAGATCGAAGGCCACACATTGGTGGCTTCTGGATACACAGGTGTCTGGGCAGAGGACAATACCCGCGCAGCACTCTTTGACGCATTCATTCGTCGGGAAACATACGGAACCACTGGACCACGTATGAAGGTACGCTTCTTCGGTGGCTGGGACTACACAGACGCTGATCTAAACGCGCCAAACTCCACGACTCTGGGCTACCAAAAAGGTGTGCCAATGGGCGGAGATCTGAAAGCTCAAGCTGACGCTAAAAAGGCTCCTACATTCATGGTGTCCGCTTTGCGCGATGCTGTTGGAGCAAACCTCGACCGTGTACAAATCGTTAAAGGCTGGATAGATGCTGATAGCAAGCTTCACGAAAAGGTCTACGACATCGCCGTCTCCGGTGACCGAAAAATTGACTCTAACGGCGTCTGTAAGGCTGCTGTTGGAAACACAGTGGACTTAGAAAAGGCAACTTGGTCTAACACCATTGGCTCTACTGATCTAGGCACTGTCTGGACGGATCCAGATTTCGATGCCACTGAATCATCCTTCTACTATGTGCGCGTGTTAGAAATCCCGACTCCTCGCTGGGTTGTATACGACAAGCTTCGCTTCGGTGTTGAGTTGCCAAAAAATGCCCAACTCATCGGCCAAGAACGCGCGTACACATCTCCGATTTGGTACTCACCTAGTAAGTAACCAAGGATGAAATTTCTGAAGGAGCCATTGCTTCATTTCATGTTGATAGGAGCGGGGCTGTTTGCTCTTTATGGCTGGGTAAATCCAGAGGCTAACCAAGATGGCGATCGTGAAAAAATTGTCATCACTGAAGGGCGAATTGCCCAGTTTATCAGCATTTATGAGAAAACTTGGCAGCACCCGCCGAGTCAGGATGAACTAAAGTCATTGATCGATGACTATGTGCTGGAAGAGATCTACTACCGCCAGGCAGTAGCGATGGGAATCGACCAAGACGATACCATCATCCGCCGCCGAATGCGTCAGAAGTTAGAATTTCTCACCGATGATGTGATGTTAGGTACTGATGCCAATGACGAGGATCTGTCGAAATTCCTCCATGCACACCCAGAAAAGTTCAGCAAAGACGGGCTCTATAGTTTTGAGCAAATATTCATCAACCCTCAGCGTCATAGAGACGATCTAGAGGGTTATCTGGCTAGTGTCAGGGCTAAGCTTAAGGCTGGAGAAATCGTTACGAGTGATTCGTACTTCCTCCCCCCAAAAAATATGCAAACGCCCGCGTGGAAGGTGGATCGCGATTATGGTGCTGGCTTTGCTAAAAAGCTCGATGGACTGGTGTTAGCTGACTGGAGCGAACCATTGCGCTCTGGACTTGGTGTCCACTTTGTCCGTTTGTCTGAGCGCACTGCGGGATCGCTACCTGCGCTAGTTGATGTGCGTCAGAGGGTCGAACGCGAATGGCTCCATGCCAAAAAAGTAGAGAAGCGCAGCGCCTTCAATGAAAAATTTGTTGAACAATACGACATCGTGATTGAGTGGCCTGAGGAGGACACCGACGCATGAGACTATGGTTGCTTCTTTGTTGCTTCATTTTTGGGCAGCTGGGTAGTCTCCAAGCGCATGAGATGCGTCCAGCATACTTGGAGCTTAAGGAGACTGGAGCAGGGAAATTTGATGTATTGTGGAAGGTTCCTGCGCGCGGTGCGGACCAGCGATTAGGCTTATATTTACGCTTTTCTGACGATGTGAAAACAATAGGCGAACCGGTGTCGGGTTTCCTCAATGGGGCACATGTGCAACGGCTACGGGTGCAGCGTGAGGGTGGGTTAGCAGGGACTGAGCTACACATTGATGGACTTGATAAAACGATGACGGATGTTCTCTGCCGAGTCGAGTACGCCAACGGAAACCATCTAACCACTCGAATTTCTCCCGAAAGCGCGAGCTATATTTTTGCGACTGAGCCGAGCCAATGGGAAGTCCTCTGGACTTATCTTGTTCTTGGTGTGGAGCATATTCTTTTGGGAATTGATCACCTGCTCTTTGTACTAGCCCTGCTGTTAGTGGTGCGCAGCTGGAAGTTATTGTTCGGAACTATCACAGCTTTCACTATTGCCCACAGTATCACACTAGGCCTTGCCAGCTTAGGTTTCGTCTCTGTTCCTGGTGCACCAGTCGAGGCGATTATAGCTCTGAGCATTGTCTTTGTCGCCGCTGAAATAGTCCGCTCGTACCGCGGAAATCCAGGGATTACTCAGCGGGCACCTTGGATCGTGGCTTTCAGTTTTGGGCTACTCCATGGATTCGGGTTTGCTGGAGCCTTGAGCGAAATTGGTCTGCCGCAGAGCGCAATACCAATGGTCCTATTGAGCTTCAACGTAGGAGTCGAACTCGGTCAGTTAGCCTTTGTTTTGACTCTGGTGCTGGTGTACCAAACCGTGAAACGTGTCCCTCTGAAGCTACCGCAATGGTCACGGTTAGTAGCTCCCTATGCGATCGGCTCAGTGGCTGTATTTTGGGTGGTTGAGCGGGTTCTAGCATTCTGGCAATGAGAGCTTATCTTCTAGCGGCAGTATTGCTGAGCTGGTGCTCGGCAATCGCTTGTCAGATTTGTTTACCCTATCCGAAAGACAGCCTGCTGGATCGAATCAATGCATCGGAGAGTTTGGTGTTAGCGAGGGAGAATCCAGACAAAGCTTATAGTTTGTCGACCATTCGGATCTTACGTGCCTCGCCTGACGTTCCCGAGCTAGAGCTCTTTCTTCCTAGTAGCACACGTAGGATGTTAGATGTTTACCCTGAGCGTTCTCTGCTGTGCGGATGGAGCTCGGGCGATTGGCAGAACCTTGCGGTTCAGACAAAAGAAATGGAAGCAGTACTACCACTTTTGCTAGCGAATTCTTGGGCTGAAGATCGTACACAGCGAGCACAATTTTTTGTCGAATATCTGAACTCAGCAGACCTCCAGCTCCAGCGGATGGCTCACTTGGAGGTAGCGCGTGCCCCTTACGCGGTCATCCGCACGCTGGGTCCGGTACTGGATTTTTCTGAGGTAAGACGGTTTCTTGGGGATTCAAGGATGCTAGAGTGGCACGGGCTTTACATTTTATTACTCGCTCAGAGTGGCGAGAAGAACGATCAAGATCTGATAGGAAAACGCTACAAACTCAACGAAGTCTATAGCATCTCGCTGCAAGCTGCTGCTTGGGCTCTAGCCTATCTAGAGACTGATGCTGCTGCTCTGCCACAGATCCGTACGGATTACTTCGAGGACTTAGTTCATGAAGAGAATGAGGTCAGTGCGGTGCTGGACGCCCTGTCAGCGTACGCCACCATTCACACGGATAAGCAGCCAGCCATTGCAGAGATGTATGCGGTCGCGCTAAAGCGCTTCCCCGAGCAGCTCTCAAAGAGGATCGATGACTTACAAGCGTGGCGACAATGGCAATCAGCGGGCGCCGTAAGTAGCGTATTTACCCAGCAACAGCAGGAAATGAGTATCGAGCACATCAGCAAGGTGAGAGCATTCCTGAGTGCCGCCTCGGAGCAATCTAGTACTGAATTGGTTGATAAGCCGTCGAGCACGCTGCTCTGGCTCTGTAGCATCCCATTAGTTTTGTTAGGATTCCTGACTTTTTCAAAATTCAGGAAATGCTCTGGAGCCTAAGAGGGATGATAGCATTAGCTTTTATTCAGTGATCTGTTGTAGCTGTCTAAGCTCGGAAAAGTCGAATGTTCTGGTTTGCAAAGTCTGGTGGCTTGGATCCTTTCTTATCGTGACCACGCGATCTCACCTCACCTTCGACTTTCAGACATTGGACAGTCTGAGCAGAGGGATCAGCCTTGCATGCTGGCAACTGCCTACTTCTCCTCAGTGGACTTTTCCTTCTGCTCGCCAAGCATCGCGGGTGGGCTGGCTGATTGGTTTGCCCCAGCCATTATTTTCTGCGAATAGGGAATCTTGATAGAGAGCGATTTTTGGGAAAATGAGGCTCTCACGTTCGGCTAGGTTGAGCGAAAATTTGAGGTAGTCGAAGGAGGTTTCGTCATCGGCAGTGCGGAAGAAATTCCCCCAGAGGATTTCCACCGGAGCCTCGCAGACTGCGAAGAGTTCTGCCTCATCGATTGGTAGCTGCGGCATTATTTCGTCTAGGTCGTCGGGGAGATCATCGGTGAGGCCGAAGTCGACGAGATCGCCACGTTTCGCCTCCCAGGCTGAAAATTCTTTTGGTTCACCCTGCAGTGGATGGTCCCACAGGTGGTCAAAAAACTCATCGACCAAAGCATGCTTGAGGCCAATCTTGCGGAAGTAGGCCTCGGTAATGTGCAGGGAGATACAGGCGCGCGCGGTGAGCGAGAGTGGTTGGGCTAGGCTGATGAACTTATCGAGAGTCACAAGTACGAGTGTTCAGATCCAGAGCTCACGAGCAATGCTTTTTATCTTTCGGTCGAGGTTTTTGGTAGGGTCTGACTACCAGGAAAATGCGGAAGGCGACAGTATGTTTGGAGAATGAGTGCTCGGTTTTCAGTTTTCAGAGCTGTACGATGAAACCTTGGAATGATGGAGCAGTACCATTCGAATTGCGAATGCTACCGACTCGCTACTCTCCCGACAATGTGTCGAAGATCGGGAGGTCTAAGGTCGAGCTAGTAAAGTCTGGTGACTTTGACCCAAGCTTATCGCGACTTTCGACAGCCCGATCCAAGACGACAACTCAGAGTGATGCCTCCACCTAGTGGCGTGGTCGATACTGAATGGGCAGACCTTGTGACCGTAACTGGTAGAGAGGCAATACTGACTTATACACAAAGAATTAGGCTTTAGCGGACCTTTCCCGTGGTTTCCAAGATGCGTCAGTTATCGTTCCGTTGTTCAATTAATAGTCTAAAGAGCGGGTGGCGAAATTCCGGCATTTAGGCCAACATGCATAGCCTCAGTTCTTCGAATTTCGTCTTGATCTATAGTCGATGGGTTCTAACAAGAAGTGTATTCTTACAGCACTTGGGTTAGCAATCGATTCGGCAGTGTTCCTATCAAACCAAGAACAACGATTTTCGATGCCTCGGCCAGCCCACGGCTACGGAGACAAACCAGAGAGTCAGTCGATCATTGGACGTTAAGTCGGTGGAATTTTCTGGTGTCATCACAGCTGCCTCCTAGGGTTGTCGGTGTTACCATGAAATTTCTATTCTCCTTTTTACTTCTGATCACGATCGCCGCAGCTGACCAGCGTCCGCTTCCCAAGGTGAAGCACATGATCGATACCCACATCCACCTCTACGATCCAACCCGTGAAGACGGTATTCCCTGGCCACCGAAGGGGGACGAGGTGCTTTACAAACCACACCTGCCGGCGGAGTTCAAACGGGTCTCAAAACCCACGGGTCTCACGGGTGTTATCATTGTTGAGGCCAGCGACCGCCTTGTGGACAACCGATGGGTGCTCGATCTAGTCAAGGGTGACGACTACTTCGTCGCCCTCGTCGGCAACATCGATCCTTATGCCGACGACTTCTCGGAGCAGTTAGGCAAGTTGAAAAAAGATCCACGCTTTGTCGGTATTCGAGCGCGCAACGGAAGTGCGAAAAAGAAGATCGATTACTCCGACCCAAAATTTCTCGCCAGCATGCGTGAACTTGCGAAGAACAATCTGAGCGTTGACATCCTAGCCAATGGTGGAGGGGTGGAAGCTGTCAAACAAGTTGATCAACTGGCTCGGACGATTCCGCATCTGCGCATCGTCGTCGACCATGTTCTCGGGTATGATTTCGACGGTAAAGCAGCCAACCCCGAGTGGGTTGCTGCGGTTGAGAAGCTGGCGAAAAACAAGAACGTCTGGTGCAAAATTTCCGGGCTCTACCAGCGCAGCGTTCAGCAACCTGCGCCACATGACATCAACCACTACCGCAGCGTGCTCGATGTGCTGTGGAAAAACCTCGGTGCGGAACGACTCATCTTCGGTAGCAACTGGCCATGCACCAAAAACAGCGGCGACTACACCAGCTTTGTAAAAATGGTGAATGAGTACTTTTCCGCCAAAGGGCAGGAAGCCTGCGAACGCTACTTCTGGAAGAATGCCGCTGAGGCTTACAGTCTGAAGGTCGACTGAACGCCGTTGAGAAAACTGAGCTGATTCGCGGAGTGTTGCAGAAGGGTCTCGGTTTGCTGGGTATCGAGGGGCCGGAGAGAATGGAGTGTTACCTTAGGCGACGTTTGCCTTTGTCGGAGCTCGACTTGGACTTCAATTGTTTGGAGATGGTATGCTTTTTCTTTTTATACTCGGGTACTCTTGAGCTTTTAGTCCGGGTTTTGGTGGACGGCTTGGTGCGAGTGGAAACGTATGTTGATGATCCACGCTTGGGGGAAACACTTTGAGAATGATCGCTGTGTTTCTTGGTAGCTTTGCCGTGTTTTTTTCTATCAGAGCTATTGCGTTGTCTGTCGTGGGTTCCATGGCTGGAGCGGCTACTATGGCTACTATGGCTACTATGGCTACTCTGACTGCTGTGACTGCTGTGACTGCTGTGACTGCTGGGTCGACGGTATGAGTCGGACCTGTGGTGTTTGCTGCTGCTTGAGTATCCGTGGCTCTTATGCTGGTTGTGACTAGAGTATCCTGATGGCCTTTGGCAAGTCACATAGCGGCTGCCGCTCTTGCGGTACCAGGTGCTGCCGTGGTTGTAGTAGCTGCTGCTACCGACGGTGACGCTGCGGTATCCGTATGGGAGGCGACTGATGCCGTGGCTGCTGTGGTGACCACTATGGCCGATTGACCCGTGGTATCCGTGGGGGCGTGAGCAGCTGATGTAGCGACCGCTACTGCGACGGTACCATTGGCTTCCGTGGTGGTAGTATGGCGTCCCGCTGACGTAGACTGTGTTGTGGCCGTTGGGGAGAGTGGTATAGCTTGCGCTGCCGTAATGAACGGATTCGCCGTAATAATTGGGATCGACGCAGGATGATAGTAGCAGGAGGGTAAGGGCGCCAAGCGCACCGAGCAGGAATGGAGTCTTCATAGTTGAATAGACGCGAACCACGGGAGAAAATTCATTTTCATTTTCAAAAGCCGGCTAATTTTTGAGTTTTCTGGTTGGGAAAATACAAAGCCAAGTGTCTTCACTTGCGCTTGGCTTTAGCTGTACGTGGGAGACGAGGTGTTGAGATGGCAGACTTCAGTTTATAGAGCCAGCAGGATGAAACCCAATTTCAACCGCGAAATACGCTAGGGAATACGGGGGATTTTCAACCTAACATCGAGCGCTGTGATAGGTCTCATGTGCAAAACATGCACGCCTCAGAGGAGCCGAATAATAGCCATGGAGTACAATGCCTTGGCGTATTACTGCAGGATTAGACACACAATACTTGCGCAATGTGACGGTCTCTCCACGTAGCGCGACCGTCTCGGTCGCTCAAATAATCCCAGCGAAGCTGCTGACTCACAGCGCTCAGAGCCCACCAGCGAACTTCCGCGTGCCATTCAGTCCCGTCATATCCACACAAACCCGGCTAATATAGCCCTCCATAGAACCTGATTGTTTTTCAAGATCCTTTATAGAAAAAGAGATTGCTCAAATTTAAGATCATTTAGTTTTGCTGTCTCATCAGATCACATCTCACAGATCGAAGATGATTTGGATGTGCAGGATTTGACACCCCATATTTAAGCGTAGGTGGCGGTGGGGATGATGAGTAGGGAGAGGGAGGTGACCTATTTTCTGTTCTCAGGCTGGCGAATGTGCAGCCAAGCATGGACATGGGGCTTGCCGCGGAAGTAGGATACCATGTTAGGACCTTCGATTTGCCATACGTCCCAGACATTATCGTCGCCGATGTTCTCGCCTTTGTAGAAGGAGAGGTGGAGATTATCGATTCCGCCAGCTTCTACGTGTTTCATAGCCTCCTCCGCATCTACTTTGCGGAACGGAGCGAGGATGTCGCCCAAGACTTTGCGAAGGTGGTTTTTTTGATCGTGTGTTAGATCAGATGCGCGAATACCAGCGAGACCTTCTTTCTTGCCGGTCAGCGCGACGGTTTTGAGCCCGTTCTCACCACGGCTCTTGTTGAGTAATGCGACCTCGCGTTGTTTGCCGTCGAGCATCTGATAGACCTCGTTTGCTTTCATGGCTTGATACCAATAGGCGTTGCCTTCGTGCTTTGGTCCTTCCCGGAAACCTCCTGCGGCGTGACCGTAGAAAATGGGTCCACCGAAGGCAGCGCCTTTCATGGAGTCACCATCGCAGCGACGCGTGCAGTGGCGCCCAGTCAGAACGAATTCAAATTGCCCTGAGCCCGGCTCCCCGAAGATCGCGATGGAGGAGCCGCCATCGAAGCCGTCTCGACCACTGTCGGAAACTACCTGATTGTAGACTTTATCAGCATACTCTTCACTGTGGAGTCCCATAAAAATATCCTTGATCATGGCCTGCTGGTCTTTGGTGAAATCTTTCACCATCGTTTTCGTGATGTGCCAGTTATTATCGACCTCGAGGCGTAGCTTGTTGTTGTAGGCAAAGCAGATTTTGTTTCGTTGCTCCTCGTTCAGACTATCGTAGAGGGTTTTGACGAGGGTGTCAGAAGTCGGCTTTGCTTTGGCCAGGTTAGCGGCACTGCACGGGATGATCCCGCCGGCTCCGATGGCACCAACGGCGAGACCGGCGGTCTGGATAAAAGATCGGCGCGTTACGATCTGCGGACGGCGATTGGAATCGGGGTCGATGTTCATGGCGTCAGACACTGTCAAAATATGAGGAGGGTGTCGATGGGATTTCGTAGGCGTAGCGATGTGAAAATTCAGCACTAAGGCCCCAGCTTCATTCTTCCTTGCCTCAAACATCTGGCATGAGTAGGTGGGGGAGACCACCTTTTCCTTCTTTCATCCTGAGCGTTAGGAATTGATCTTATTTTTGTAATGGCGAGCATGTAGTGTTAGTACTTATAGATAGTGGATGTTAAAAACATTTACTCTATCAGTGTATACAGCGGCTAGTATGCTAACTCCTATATTTGGCCAATCAGCGAAACTCGTCAGTGTCACCGCTGCGGCAGGTGTGCCAGAAGGTGCCGATTTCCAAGTAAAGCCGATGGGCTATGAATACGGAGTTACTTTGCACTTCTTTGTGACGGGTGAAAATATGATTTCCTTTGATGAAAAATCACTGAAGGCTGATGGCTGGAAGCTCGGTTCCTTTCCCAAAGTAGGTGACGATGGCAGCCAAGCATCATTCGCGATTCAGAAGAAGGGCAACTATCTAGGCAAAGTAGACAACCTCAAGGTCGAGGGCTCAGTGGTTCTCTATACAGGTGGTGAGACCAAGACGCTCACTCAGAAAATGAAGGTCGGTGACAAGGTGGTCGAGATGGGGTCATTCAAAGTGAATACTGGTAAAGCAAAAGGATCTTTTGGCGGGGAAGGAGTTCACGTCAAAGGTGACATCAAAAAGATCAAACAAGTGAAGGTACTTCAAAATGGCAAAGAGCTCGACCGACAAGGCTCTTCTTGGAGTGACGGCTCAAAGACGTTCAACTTTAAGGGACTCAAAGGCGAAGGCGAAGTCGAAGTCACCCTCATCTACTGGCCAGATTTAAAGAAAACAGAGGTGTCTTTTAGTAAATAATTCCACTCGGACATTCGCTCCTTCGTCGCCCCAGACGGCTCTCAATTTTTCCAGTCGCTCTCGCGCACTGCGATTATAGGATCATCTATGTCGATTTTGTAAAAACCAAGGGGCTTTTTTTCCACATCAGTGATCAACCAGACATGTCCCCTATAAGATAGGGCGCAGACGGCAGTCGCTCCGGGTTTGAGCTCGCCACGCCACGCTTTCCTGCTGCCGTCGGTTTTGCAATAAAAACCCGCACCGGTTTTTTCGTAAGGTTCCGAAAGGTGAGCTTCACGGTACCGCCTCCCATGGTTGATCGATACTTGCCATTCTCCACATTTTCGGGATCGTTCCATTGCAGTTCTCTGCTTAAGGAGGCCAGATAATCGAGCACGCCACGCACTCTTGCGCGTGTCTCGGGATTCGGGTCATCGAGAAATGCGCCAAGTTGTACAGCCACAGCCTCGCCCATTTCTTTGAGTTCTTTATCTGCCTGCTGACGGATGGTGAAACGCTCATCCCCGAGCTTACGAACCAGTGCTTCGACTTCGGATTTATCCGGAGCCTCCGCGGCACTGAGAGCTGCAGTGAAAACCGCCATGCAGCTGAAAAGGGTCAGGATGATTCTGTGCATACTGAGTGTCATAGAATTGGTAAGAAAAGTGGATCTGAAAAGAATTTATAACAGTTTGATTCCCCCTTCTATATTCAATTCTTCGGGTTTTAAATGATATTTTATCACAGCATTAGAAATCTATTCGATAGTGCGCCTTCAAAGCCAGAGAATCAATGGATGATTGGGCATTAAGTCGGCGGAATTTTCTGGTGTCCTCACATTTGCCTCCTAGGTTTGTCAGCGTTACCATGAAATTCCTATTTTCCTTTTTACTTCTCATCACGGTCGCCGCAGCTGACGAGCGTCCTCTCCCCAGACCATTTAGTCTGTCTCACTGATCGATTAGTAGTCTTGCGCATTTCTTGGGGTGTGGGGGAGGAAATAGGCGTGTGGGTTGAATTGCCTTTCTCGCTTGCTGAGGATGGCGTAGAAGGGGTGTGTGAATACCAAGCTTGTTGCTGCGGAGCCTTATCGGCTGTTCTTTCCTATGGCATTGTTGACTGGGGTGGTGGGGGTGATGTTGTGGCCTTTGTTTTACTGGCAGATGCTCGATTACTCCCCGCTTCAGGCGCACACGCGGCTGATGATTCAGGGATTTGTCGGTGGCTGTGTGATTGGATTTCTGGGGACGGCGATGCCTAAAATGCTGACGGCTCCGTCGCTGAAGTTGTGGCAGGTAATGACATTGGTGGCGGGGTACATTGGCTATTGCGCCGCGCATTCTAGTGGATTGCAGCCACTGGGTGATGGAGTTTTTGCCGCGACGTTGAGCTTCATGTTAGTATGTTTCGGAATGCGAGTAAAGGTGAGGAAATCTGCTGTTGGTCCGCAAATGGTGCTGGCTGTGATGGGAATGGTGAGTGGAATTCTGGGAGCTGCGTGGTGGGCCTTTTGTATGCCGTCAGAGCATTTTCAGGTGAGCATTTTTTCACAGCGATTGCTGTATCAAGCGTTCATCTTGCTGCCGATACTGGGAGTGGGAAGCTTCTTCTTTCCGATGGTGCTCGGGGTGAAGAAGGAGGAGATAAAAGGGACCCAGGCTTGGAGAAGGAAAGCGGGCGAGAGTTTTGTTGTTGGAGCGCTTATTATTCTTACCTACTGGGTTGAAGTTTACGCGCAACAACGCGTGATGGCGTGGACGCGATTCCTTATTTGTTTCATCTGGCTGACCAAGGAAAGTGGCTGGCTCAGGAGGACGGGCACGAAGGGCGTGATGGTGCATTCACTGCGCGCTGGTATTGTTTGTCTGCTCGGTGGCATGATTGCTGTCGCCGTGTTAGAACAGCATCGCGTAGCACTAGAGCACACGCTCTACATCGGTGGATTTGGGCTGATCACCATGATTGTCGCCACCCGTGTAATCTATGGACACAGCGGGCAAGGGGCGAAATTCCAAAGGTGGGTCAAACCACTGGTGGCGTGTGTGGCGCTGCTTATGTTAGCAATGGCGACACGAGTCTCCGCCGACTTCATGCCTGCCATACGCAACATCCACCATACCTATGCTGCGATCTGTTGGGTGGTGGTCAGTGCCATCTGGGCCCTAGCCGTTTTCCCCTTCATCCACCGCTGCCCACCAGCAGTGAAGGCCAAACCTGCAGCGCCTGTGAAGTCGGTGTTAGATATGGATTTCAGGAAGAAGTGAGAAGTGTGGAGTGTGGAGTGTGGTTAGCTCGTTTGTTTCTGCCATGTTTTCATCTGGGCGTGGGCTCTGGGGTCGAGTTTTGGTCTGCCGTAGCCGCGTGCGTTACGGCTGGCATCGCTAAGAATTTGGTAGCTGCTAAATGGATTTGAAAGTTTGTTGGTGTAGCTAAGCTGGCGGGAGACCTTGAAGATGGAGTTATACGCATCACGTGGAGGGACGAAGGTGTCAGGTGTGTGGGTGGTGATCTCGTGATCGACGTAGATGATGTCACCACAGGGTAAGATTTCCTCTACAGTTTCCACGTGGGTATGGCAGTGGCCGGGGATGGTGTAGCCGGTGAAATGGCTCACTTGTTGGGAGTTGTTTACTTTGGCTGGTTCTAGATAGAAATGTTTCTTCCCGTCTATGGCTGCACGCTCTGCGGCACGAACCAGAGAAAAGTAGGCCGTGGCTTCCGGGCTGGGACGGTTGTAGCTCTCGAACCCGATTTGGTAGTTGTTCGCGGACTTGCGGGTTTCGGTGTAACCTCCCCAACGTGAGCTTGAGCCTTGCCAGTTGCCACTTGGGCGGCTGGTGAGCGGATGGTAGTGAAGGTCGGCGGTAGTGCATGCAACGGTCAAGCAGCAAAGGAAGCCTAGTAGTAAGGAGGCGAAGAATGGTTTCATACCGATTTGGACGAGAGCTAGGCAATTTCTATTCATAGGAGTTTTTGTTTTGGCGCGCGGAGTACTCATCCATTCAGCGAAGCGCTCTCGTCAAAACAAAAAAGCCAAGCGCTGGTGAGCACTTGGCTTTATGAAATTGTTAGGCAAGCAGTTAGCGAAGCAAAGGCCTTTCCCCTTTTTCCTTATCACTTTCCCCTCCTCGGCTACGCCGAGGTTACTGATTCACCTTTTTGACGAACATGGCTTTGAGGCCGATGGAGAGTCCGTCCATTTTGCAGGAGATTTCGTGGTCGCCTTCTTCCTGGATGCGGATCGGCTTGGACTTAGTGCCACTTTTTAGGACATTGGAGGTGCCGGTGAGCTTCTTATCTTTGATCATCTGGACGATGTCACCCGTCTGCAGGATGTTGCCGAAGGCGTCCTTGACCACGCGTGGCCCAGTGGCTTTTTCCTCTTCAGCGACGGCAGCTTTTGGCCATTCATGGCCGCAAACCATGCATTCGAGCTTATCAGAGTGCTCTGCAACGTCGTCCATTGTGCAGAGTGGGCAGGTATTATCAGACATGCCTTCAGCTAGGCTGAAGGAGTGATAAGTTGCAAGTTTGAAGTGGTGAATCGCTGCGCGATAGTTTGAAGTGTTCAGTGTTCAGACTGGTTAGATAAAACCAATGTGTGTAGTTTGTGTGGGTGATGTCGTCTCCTCCAAAATCGAGAAAAGCGTGGTGGGTTACCCTTGGGGTGACTTTTTGTTTGTTTGCATTTCTGCTGTTTCTTGGAACCGGGAGGACTTGTGGCGGTGGGGCACGGATATACGCAATCAACAATGGGAAACAGCTCTCCACTGCTCTGTTTTCATATGCGTCAGACCACGATGGGATGTACCCGAATGAGCAAACTGCGATGGCGGAGTTTGGTGAACCTGGCGACACGGCCGAGGCGTGTTTTACTTAGCTATTGAATGCTGATGTGATTGATGATGAAGAAGCTTTTTGGAGTAAGAAGAACATAGTTCTCGGTACCGTCGCTGCGGAGACTCCGGATAACGACGGCATACTCACTGCTGGTGAGAATGCTTGGGGGTATGTTCGAGGTTTGACCACTGAAGATTCACCCGACACACCCATGTTATTTGATAGTTAGAAGGTTGCGGGGGAATTTAGTACTCGAGTGTGGGAGGGGCAGGCGTTAGTAGTGAAACTCAATGGCTCGGTAAAGACGATGGATATTTCGCCCGCCGATAAGCCAGTTGGCCTCGTTTTAGAAGAACGTGACGGAAGGAAAGTGAACATCTTCAAAGACCTTCCGGAAGGAGCAAAGTTACTAGTTCCAGGTTTGGAGTAGGGTGAATTCCTATCGCGATTACGCGATCTGGTTGGACATTTGACCTTATGACTTTGGACATTGGAGAGTGTCGAAGGTCTGAAAGTCGAAGGTGGAGTTAGAAAAGTATGGGTGCTTTGATTCCCGGGTTAGAAGAATACTCGAGCGCGGAGTCCGAAGGATACAACACTGTCCTTGTCTTGGTTGAGCGCAGGGTTTCCTATAAGGTTGATATTGGGAATGACTTCAAGGTTCCGCGTCAGCCGGAGGCGAGTGAAGAGCTCGAGAGCGTATTGGTCATGCAGTGCCGGCCCGAATGTGTCTTGGTTAGGTTCGGACCAATTGAGACCTAGGCCTACCAGGCTAATTCCGTCTGATAGATGATAGGCCGTTCCAGTGCTAATCGATTTCTGGAAGAGGCTGCCACCGTCCTCGGCGTAACCGCCTCTGAGGAAGTACATCCACTTTGTGCCAATGGAATGCGAATATGAAAAGTTGGCTCCCCAACCATCAGACACTCCCGCGCCATCACGTTCATCGACATGCCACAGCGTGACGTGTGCGTTGTCGAGGTAGAAGCGCTCTTGTGAGGTAGTCCAACCTAGCTCGATGGATTTGAAGTATTCGTTGTCGTTAAAAAAGGTGTCGAAGCCATTGAATGGGTCGGTGGAGTCAGCATTGGCGTCAGCAAAACCGGTGATTAGGTAGAAGTTGTCCGTAAGCATGGCATTGAAGTAGGCTCCTAGGGCCGCATCGTCGGGCACTCCGATAGTGGCACTCCCCGTACCAAAACTAAAGTTGGTGAAGCCATTCCAAGGCGAGGCGAGGGCGTAGAGATCCACCCAATCCGTGGTGTCGATCATGCCTGCTATAAGTTCGACGCGACCGTCCTTAAAAAGCTGCTTCCAATAGAGGTTTGTGAGCCTAGGTCCGGAGTCACTGAGAGGGCCAAAAAGAGCTCCGGCGTAGCCCATGTCGGCTGCGGCCCCATTGTAGGCTGGAGTCGTGTAGCCATGTCGGTGTTCCGCCTTCCAAATAAAGGTGCCAGTATTACCAGATTCACGTCCGATGAGATCCCATGACCCGTAAAATCGTAGAGCTCCACTAGCATAGAAATCCCTTCCGCTGAGACTACTCGAGGCTGCAAGTGCTCCGGAAGTGTAGTCCAAGGTGTAGGAAAATCCATGTTGTTCACGCAGCTGGTCTTTCCAGTTGAAATAGCTTTCAAGTCCGCCGACTCCAGTCAAGGAATCTGTAATGCTCGCGTCATCGTCTTGCTGATTTTGAACAGAGTTTGGTCCACCAAAGCCGGTTGATGAAGCTACATCCACTGAAGTATCGGTTTGGCCAACCATTTGTGGTTCTTCAGCCATTCCGGAAAGGCATGACAGTGTGAACAGTAAAATGAAACTGCTGGATTGTTTATTCTTCATGTGATCTCTCAGGTTTTTGCGTTTCTAACGGAGGTGCAATATTGGATCGTTCTAGGTGTGTTATGCTGGCTAAATATGACCGACAAATGGGCGACGCACGCAACCGTGGTAAATGAACTCGGTTAGAGATGTGTAGTCCCAAACCGGCATTTTTGTTAATTTCTGAACAGCCACTGCGTGCGGAGAGAGTTCCGTGCATTCGAGTAGAATGACAGCGATGTCTTTATCCCTCTTAAGCAGTCGCTTGATGCCTGCAAGGACATCGGCTTCGAACCTAGCTGCATTGTACTTGCCAGTGCAGGCCATCGCTGCGGCGAATTCTAGATCATCTCCGCAACCTTCGATCACAACGCGCGTGGCTTTGTCCTCGGCACTCAACCCACAATTTTCCATCGCTGGGCCGCTACTGAGTAGTGGCCCATTGGCTGTAAGCACGCCAACCTTCTTGTTGCGTGGCATGGAGCGCACGATCATTGGCAGCATCATCAGGCTGGAGGAGAAAAAGGGAGTGTCGATTTGATCCTGCACAGCCTTCTGGTAGTGACCAAAGAAGCCGCAATTTCCCATGATGGCACTCACGCCCTGTAGCTCGAGCCACTTAGCGGCCTCGACGACACCATCGGTAAAGTTTTTCACTGGTGTGGTAGCCATCACGTCCAATACGTTGTCCGAGTTCATCTCGCGATAGAGCATCGGGAAATCAAAGGTGGTGGCATTGCCCATGTTGCCGGGCATCATAGGTAGGTTGGCACGAAACTGAACTAGTCCGATTGTCACGCCTGAGACGTTACGTCCGCTCCACCAAGTAAGATCAGAATTGTCTGGGTCGAAGCCGGTTTCTTCCGTGTAAAGGTCTGTATCTTTCTCGCCTGGCTTGAGCGTTTTCCAGTCGGGAGTGCTAAATTTTCCAGCCTTGGCGGCATCTTCGGCGCTGGCTTGCTCGGCGGCTCCTATTACTGCTCCACCAAGTATGGCGGCTCCGATAGATTTCCCAAGAAATTCTCGGCGAGCAATGGGGGCATTATTTGTTGGGGTAGATTGATCTAACTTGTTGGGGTTTTCAGGAGTCATAACATTCGACCATTATAGAATAATCCTTTTAGAGTCAAGAGGGTTTGAATGGTGCCTAACAATGGTAAAATGTGTTAAGTGACTGTTGGGGTAAGACTTGAGCTATAGAGCGATCGCCGCCACTCAGATCTTTTCTGACTTTGGACCTTATGACTTTGGACACTGAGGAGCATCGAAGGTCTGAAAGTCGAGCTAGCAAAGTCTGGTGACTTTGTGGGGGGGGGCTATCGCGGCCAAGCGATGTGGCTAGACCTTGGATGTTCTGACTTTTGGCAATTGGAGCGTGTTGGTTGGTCTGCCAATCGTCTGCAAAGAGGCTGGAAGCATCTTCTACGGTACGAAAAAGCCCTGCTAGGTGAATGATCACCTAGCAGGGCTTAGAAAGTATTTTTGCGAAGCAAGAAACTCAGTCTGAAAACTGAAAACTGCTCACTGAAAACTCATTCACTTTTTATAAATCGTCTTACCTGTGGAGAGGAGGTCGTCACAAGCTTCTTTCATGCGCTCGCAGAGGCCTTGCTCACCCTTCTTGAGGTAAGAACGTGGATCGTATTGACCCTTAACTCCTACTTCGCCGTCGATCTTAAGAACACCTTCGATGCTCTGACAGATGTGAGTGACCACTGGGCGTGTGAACGCGTACTGAGTGTCAGTGTCGATGTTCATTTTGATAACACCGTAACCGAGTGTCTCGCGGATGTCGGAGAGCTCAGAACCTGAACCACCGTGGAATACGAAGTCCATTTGCGCAGCAGCGCCGTGCTTCTCAGTAACAGCAGCTTGGCCGTCACGAAGAATTGTTGGCTTGAGCTTAACTGAACCTGGCTTGTATGCGCCGTGAACGTTGCCGAATGTAGCAGCGAACATGAAGCGACCGATTGGTGCGAGTGTCTCGTACACCTGAATCATGTCTTCAGTCGTTGTGTAGAGCTTCTCAGCTGGGAGATCAGATGTGTCGTGACCGTCTTCTTCACCACCTACGCAGCCAGCTTCGACTTCGAGGATGATGTTGAGCTCAGCGCACTCCTTGAGGAGTTCAGCGGAGATCTTCATGTTTGCGTCGAGGTCGGTAACAGAGCCGTCGAACATGTGGGACTGGAAGAGTGGTCCTTTGCCTTCTGCGATGCGCTTGCGGGAAGCTGCGAGAAGTGGCTTGAGGAAACCTTCAACCTTGTGTGGGTGACAGTGGTCAGTGTGGAGGCCGATGAGTACGTCGTGCTTCTCTGCGAGGAGGTGCACTGCTTCAGCGAGAACGATAGCACCAAATGCCTCGTCTGCTACGGCAAGGCCGGAAGCGAATGAACCGCCACCAGTGGAAACCTGGATGATTCCGTCAGAGCCGGACTCGGAGAATGCTTTCAATGCGCCGTTGATGGTCGCGAGTGAAGTTACGTTGATTGCAGGGTATGCGTAGCCGCCCTTTTGGGCTGCATCTATCATATCCGCGTATTGTTGTGGTGTTGCAACTGGCATTTTACCGCTTTAGCCGATGTCTGACTGATGTGCAAGAGTTTAGATAAGTCAGCAGATTTCATGCTACTGTGGCACTAGTTACCGCGCTATTTATGACTGCCATCTTTGTACAAAACGTATAATGAGTGCGTTAGTCGATCTTGCCGATATATTTTTTTATGCCAAGATGATTGCCATGAAGTGTCTATTTTTGTTTTTTATGTTGGTTGTTGTTAGTGCAGCCACTCCCTCTCGCGTGACCTGGGATTCCGAGGTGTTTTTGGGAGTAAGTGATGTGCAATATGCGGTCATGCGTACCCACCATGACACATTGGGCAGCTACTACGCTGACGAATCTAAAACCTATTTCGATGAGTACAGTCTGGAATCGGGTAAACGAATCGCTAGCACGCTCCTGAAAACGCATCGAGTTTCTATAGATGTTGATGATTCGTCAAATGTAACGGTGACGAATACTCCTGAAAATAAAGAGCTTAAATTGGCAGAAATTTGGACTAAATACAATGTGTCGCTGGCTCCTAAGGCTATGCCAGAATGGGGAAGCCGCCTGCAATGGGGAATCCAGGGTATACGTCTAGATGATAGCGCCGAAGTAACCCCAATTTATAGTGCTGAACTCAAAGAGAAATATGATTTGGAGCAGCACAAATTGGAAAGTGATGAACTGCTAGGTATCATCTCACAAATTGTCGTCGAAAAGGGAGCTGTTTTTCTAACCTTAGCGATCGATTATTCAAACGGAGGCGATGATGGAGGAGGGATGAGCTCAAAGGTTGTTTATATTCCAGCAGCTAAAGCAAAGCGCTTGCTGGATTGGACGCTGAAGGAGGAAATCTACCTGCAGGCTGGAAAATTTGAGACCAAAGAAGACGCCCAAGCATTCGCAAAAAATCTCACTCAAGTGTCTGAGCTCAATAAAATTTATTATCCGAATATTAAGATATGGTCTAAGCCGGGGACCTCGGACAACCTAGTTTACTTGGTCGTTCTAGGAAACGCCAAAGCACAGATTCAGAACGATAGAGTCGAAAAATTGAATCAGACGCTTAAAGTTCATTTGGTTCCAGTTTCATCAGAGCCATTATTGGATCGTTTCCCTCTGGAGAATGAATAACTAGAGTGTATCACATCCCTCTACACACTTGATTATCGAAGTGGTGACAATCTAGATGCTATTCACTGAATACTTTTACTGGCGCTTTTCAGCTTAAATGCTTAGTTAGTTGTAGTAAAAGTACGGCAAGGGCCGAATAAATTAGAGAATATTCATGGAGCAGATTTGGATTTGGGTAGGCATTGCCTTTTGTTTGTCGCAGTCGGCGATGTTTTCGGGGCTAAACTTGGCCCTGTTTTCATTGGGCCGAATGGGCCTAGAGGCTGAGGCTGAGAAGGGGAACAAGGCGGCGGTATCGATCCTCAATCTACGGCAGGATTCCAACTTATTACTGTGTACTATTTTGTGGGGAAATGTCTCTGTAAACGTATTGTTAGCATTGCTTACTGATAACATATTGGCAGGTTTTGGTGGCTTCGTGCTCTCAACAGCGGGAATTACCTTTTTTGGAGAGATTATCCCGCAGGCGTATTTTTCACGCAATGCGCTGAAGGTGGGTGCCAAGCTCACTCCAGTGATTAGATTTTATAAGGTTTTTCTCTACCCCTTGGCTAAACCCTGTGCCTTGATTCTGGATGGTTGGATTGGGCCTGAGGGACCCTCGTTCTACCGCGAACGCGATATCGAGATCATCCTTGAGAAGCACATCGATGAAGATGATAGCGAGATCAGCGCTAATGAAGGGCGTGGTGCGCTCAACTTCCTAGCGCTCGACGACCGTAAGATCTCTGAAGAGGGAAGTGTGATCAAGCCAAGCACGATCATCAAGTTACCGACGAAAATGGATCTCCCAGAGTTTGCCGATTTCAGTACCGACAAGGGAATGGCATTTCTCGCGAGCTTAAAGATAAATCCAGCAAAGTGGCGGGTGATCACTGATGAGAATGATGTGCCTCTAATTGTGTTGGATACGCCTGAGTTTTTAGCGCGCTATATGGCCTATGACGGGGAGGTGGATATCTACCGTTTTTGTCATCGGCCTATTTTGGTCAAGGATGTGGACGAAACTCTAGACCTAGTGTTAGGGGAATTTGTTGTAGAAGCAGACGACCGCAATGACCATGTGGTCGACCAGGACGTGGTGCTGTACTGGACGGATGAGCAAAAGCGCATCATCACCGGTGCTGATATTTTTGGACACCTGTTGCGAGGTATTGCCCAGCGTGTGCCGATGGATCCGTTAGATCGAGCTGAGGAAAGTGGTCTCAGACCTGAGAGCTAGAGTCGCTGCGCTCCAATTAGGAATCAGGAATTAAGAATTAGGGATTAATAATTCTGCTGCAGAGGTTTCCTCTCCTGACGTTTCGGAAAAACTATCCCAGCCAAAACATTCGTGGGATTGGTGTGATTCGTGGTAGAGGGTTTCATTGGTCTAGCAGCCCAACCCAAATCTGTTTAATCAGTCTAATCTGTAGTCGAAACTCGTTTCATCATTCTGGCGGCTTTCGTCTTTTTCGCGGTAGAAAGACTTCCATAGTGTCGGCAAAAAAAGCGATCATGCTCGTTGTTAGAAAGCGGCTTCACCACAAAACACATTCTGGAGCATGACCGCCATAGGGGTCACTGGTTTGAGTTCCAACGTATAGACGAAACAAGCTGACATCGTCGCAGAGATGGCCGCCAAGTCTATAAAAAAGGGATGGCTATTTAGAGATAAGATGGTTTGGGAAGTCAGCCACTTTTTCACAAGCGATTTGTTCCATCACCTGCTGAATCTGACGTTTTAGCATGGTGAAAGTATGGTGGCCACCATTTTTGCCGAGGGCGCCAACTCCGTACATTGGTGTGCGGCCTAGGAAAGTGAAGTCTGCTCCAGAAGCTAGAGCGTTGGCTATGTCTGGACCTGAGCGAATTCCTGAATCCATCATGATCTTGATCTGCCCCTTGAACTGCTGAGCTAGCTCAGTGAGTGGGACGATGGTGGACTGGCCGGAGTCGAGCTGACGGCCACCGTGGTTGGAGACGATCATGCCGTCGAGGCCGAGCTTGATTGCAGTCATGGCGTCCTCTGGGTTGACGATGCCTTTGATGACGATGTTGCCCTTCCACTTGTCCCGGATTGGTTTGATCTTTTCTTCGTTGAGACGGCCTGAGAACGTTTTGTTCATGAACTGAGCCAAGTGCTTCATGTTGAGTCCTTTCGGGATGTACTCTTTCATGGTCTTGAACTCAGGGGCTCCTGCTGCGAGTTGGCTGAAGGACCACGTAGGATGCGTGCACATCTGGAAGATGTTGCGTGCTGTCATGCGTGGAGGAATGGAAAGACCATTCTTAATCTCCTTTGGGCGGTAGGCAAAAGTAGGTGTGTTAGCGAGGATGACCAATGTGCGGCAACCGGCTGCCCATGCGCGCTCAAGCAGCTTGTCGCGCAGCTCGTCTTCGGCTGGGTGGTAGAGCTGGAACCAGAATTTGCCCTCTGTGATCTCAGCGACTTTTTCGATACTCGCGGTGCCGACCGTGGAGAGCACGAAGGGGACGTTGTGGTCGAAGGATGCCTTGGCCAGAATCTCGCAACAATTGGGCCACATGAGCCCCTGCAGGCCGACTGGAGCCATACCGAATGGAGCGGCATAGGTCTCGCCAAAGAGTTCAGTCTCTTGCGAAGCGCCTTTGTAGTCGCGGAGGTAGTAGGGCTTGAGCTGAACATCGCGGATGTCAGCCGTGTTGCGAGCGAGGTTGACCTCAGAGAAGCAACCGCCATCGAGGTAATCGAAGGCGAAGCCTGGCATGCGCTTCTTTGCTTGTGCTCGGAGAGCCTCCACTGACGGGAAGCGTGAGTCGAAATAATCAGTCATGATTTATTTTAGTCTTAAAAATGGTTGGGAAATGGGGAAGGACGGCTTTTCCTCTTCTGAAGAATTTTGTCCGTCAGTGCGTAGCATAGAGAGAGATTTACTCTGTGAGATTGATGTCAATGTGTAATACAGGTTTAGGTTGATGTTGAAAATTTGCAAGTATTGATCGTGACAGGGGAATTGGGAATTCAGAGTTCCGGTTAGAACATAGGCGGCTCTTTTACTTGCTTGTTCTCATTCGTGAGATCTGTGTGGCTTCGTGGTAGAAGTCGCTTTGCTTCAATGAAGGATTAGGAGTTACGAATCAGGAGTTTTTGCTGTCGTTTTTTCGCGTTTTTCGTGGTGGGATAGTTTTATCGTAGTGGGAAGTTTCATCGCACGGGCTCGCAAAAGTGAGTAGAAGCTAAGTGATAAATCGTATGAAATGGGATTTATTTCTGGCTTGATAGAAGCTCAAAAATTGTCGTGTACTGTGAGCATAATTAGTAGAAAGTACCGATAGAAATATTATGTCAGCGTACTCAATTGGCCTCGATTATGGCACCAACTCATGTCGATCATTATTGATTGATTTGGATTCTGGAAAGGAACTAGGATCAGAAGTTTTCAATTATCCATCAGGAAAACTAGGGATACTCACGGATCCAAACGATCCCAATGTGGCTCGTCAGAACCCTCAAGATTATATTGATGGCTGTGAGAAGATCATCCGTGGCGCAATCGCTCAGGCTCAAGCAAATGATCCAGACTTTTCACCGTCAAAGGTCATCAGCATAGGTGTCGATACTACTGGGTCTACTGTGATCCCAGTAGACGCTGCAGGTAATCCCTTAGCATTTGACCCTCAATTTGCAGATAATCCGAATGCCAAAGTATGGCTTTGGAAAGATCACACCGCTTTCAGAGAAGCCGAGCAGATTACTAAATTAGCTCAGGAAATGCGGCCGCAATATCTAGAAAAATGTGGTGGCACGTATTCTTCTGAGTGGTGGTGGTCAAAAATTCTACGTGTCCGCAAGACCGACCCCGCAGTATTCGACGCGGCATTCTCGTTTGTCGAGCACTGTGACTGGCTCACGGCTGAACTCGCTGGCGATACCAACCCGCTCACGCTAAAGCGCTCAATCTGTGCCGCTGGCCATAAGGCAATGTTCAATGACCAGTGGGGAGGTTTGCCAGATAAGGAGTTTCTATCAGCGCTGGATCCAGCTCTAGCCGAGCTTCGGGATCGACTCTATGAGGATGCCCATGCATCTGATCAACTAGCCGGAACGTTATGTAAACAGTGGGCAAATCGCTTGGGTCTCGATGAAGGGGTCGCGATAGCGGTTGGTGCATTTGATTGCCACATGGGGGCTGTAGGATCAGGAGTTAAAAAAGGAACTTTAGTCAAAGTTCTGGGGACTTCAACCTGCGACATCACTGTGGCTGATAAGGGCATTGCGGATGTACCTGGGCTCTGTGGGCAAGTGGATGGGTCTGTTGTACCTGGCATGATCGGAGTGGAGGCTGGTCAATCGGCTGTTGGGGATTTGTTCCTCTGGCTGGTGAACCACATCGTTCCTGATAGTTACGGTGCTGATAGCGGCGCAAAGTTTGCTGCGATGGGAGAAAAAATTTCCAAAATGAAGCCCGGCGAAAGCGGGCTGTTAGCGTTGGATTGGAATAATGGCAACCGGTCGGTGCTCACCGATGTCAGACTCTCTGGACTTATGTTAGGACAAAGCTTGCACACCGAAGCCCATGAAATCTACAGAGCCTATATTGAAGCCACAGCCTTTGGAGCCTACACGATTATCAAGCGGATGGAGGAGTTTGGAGTGGAGATCAATGAGGTGGTCACCACTGGTGGCCTTTCGCTAAAGAATCCTACTTTGATGCAAATATACGCGGATGTGATTGGCAAGCCTATGAAGGTCTCAGTCAGTGAGCAAACCTGCGCGCTAGGTGCTGCCCTGTTTGGTGCTGTATCAGCTGGCTATGGAACGCTGGCTCAACTGCAAGCGAAAGTCGTGAGTTATCATGATCGGGTGTATTATCCGATTGCTGAAAACCAAGTGGTCTATAGCCAATTGTTTGAACTCTACAGCCAGCTTCATGATGGATTTGGAGTCACGGAGTGGCGTGGGTCGATGGCTAATGTAATGAAAGAGCTGATGGATATCCGCGAGCAACAACGAAACTAACAGAAAAATTTATGACTGAAGATTTAAAACAGATGGTCGTCGAGGCCAATCAAGCACTTGTTAGCTCAGGATTGGTCGCGTTGACTTGGGGGAATGTCAGTGCCATCGACCGTGAGTCGGGGCTCGTCGCCATCAAGCCTAGCGGAGTTGCCTACGAGGAGCTAACCACGGAGAGTATTGTGGTGCTCAATCTCGACAATGAGGTGGTGGAAGGAGATCTACGCGCATCATCAGACACCAAAACCCACCTAGAGATTTACCGAAACTTTAAGGACGTGGGAGCAGTGGTTCACACCCATAGCCCGTCAGCTACAGCCTTCTCTCAGGCTGGAGTTGGGCTTGCTTGCTTGGGAACTACGCATGCAGATCATTTCTATGGCGAGGTACCCCTTGCCCGCGCCCTAACACCTGAGGAGGTGAGTAGCGATTACGAACACGCTACTGGAGTGAGTATCGTGGAACGTTTTGCAGAATTAGAGCTCAATCCTATGGAGGTGCCCGCTGTGTTGCTAAAGCATCATGCTCCTTTCACCTGGGGGAAGAACGCAGCCAAAGCTGTCGAGAATAGTATAGCGTTAGAAATGTGTGCAAAGATGGCGCTGATGACCTATCAGCTCAATCCAGACGCGCTGCCGATCCCGGAACACATACTCAATCAGCACTATCTCCGAAAGCACGGCAAGAATGCCTACTACGGGCAAGGCTGAGTATGTGCTAGAAATAAAGTTGTCAGTGCAAGACAGGTTTCTTTAAATGTGACGTACTAAATACGAGTCACATTTAAAGCTAATGAGAAAATCAATCAATTCAATGAGATCTGTGGTGGGCGCCGCAATAGCGGGCGCTTTAGCACCATTTTTAGCGACCACCTGTATCGGGGCATCACAGCCGAATGTGTTGATCCTTTATGCGGACGATCTAGGCTATGGCGACCTCACTTGCTACGCGAGTGAGAGCAAAATCCCTACGCCTAACCTTGACCGCTTGGCTAGCGAGGGAATGCGGTTCACCGATGGCCATTCGTCATCGGGGATTTGCACACCATCGCGCTACGCCTTACTCACCGGGCGTCACCACTGGAGAGACTTCCACGGTATTGTGAAGGCCATGGGCGATTCTGTCTTTAAGCCCGAGCGCCTGACTTTCCCTGAAATGATGCAGGAAAAGGGCTACCATACAGCAGCGATTGGCAAGTGGCATCTTGGTTGGGATTGGAATGCAATTAAGAAGTCGGAGGCTCCCAAGGGTAAAACACATTTCAGTAGTTATGATTGGAGTAAGTCAGTGCCCAATGGACCATTAGCGCATGGCTTTGACTATTATTTCGGAGACACTGTGATTAATTTTCCTCCCTATGCATGGATCGAGAATGACAAGTTAGTTGTTGCTCCCGATTCGATGCTAGATACTAAATCGTTCAAAAAAATAAAAGAAGGATCATGGGAAATGCGCAAGGGGCCGATGATTAAAGGCTGGGACCCATACGAAAATATCCCTACCACCACCGCTAAGGGTGTCGAATTTATCAAGCAGCAAGCAAATGAAGAAAAGCCGTTCTTTCTCTACTTTGCTTACCCATCACCGCACGCTCCAATTATCCCGAATGATGCCTTCGATGGGAAATCCGGAGCGGGTGCCTATGGTGACCTTGTGGTCGAGACTGATGATTCAGTGGGGCAACTGCTCAAGGCCTTGAAGGATTCGGGACAGGAGCAGGAAACGATTGTTATTTTCACCGCTGACAATGGCCCAGAGCACTACGCCTATCCGCGGGATGAAAAATTCGGTCATTGGTCGGCAGCTCCTTTGAGAGGTCTAAAGCGCGATATTTATGAGGGCGGCCACCGGGTTCCGTTCATCATCAAGTATCCAGGGGTGGCAAAGGCGGGCGCCGTGAGCCATTCATTGGTTTCTCAGATCGACCTGATGGCCACTGTCGCGGGTGTGATTAGATACGCATTGCCGGATAAAAACGCGGCCGAAGACTCACATGATATCATGCCAATTTTGAAGTCGCCTGAGAAGTCGGTTAGGACAGCACATGTGCACAATACCTTTAAGAACGCCTACGCCATGCGCCAAGGTGACTGGGTGTTAGTAGCTGCCAAAAGTGGCTACCATTCAAAGCGAAACAATGCTTGGGAAAAAAAGAATAACTACCCCGCAGATTCCGCATCAGAGTATGAACTCTATAACATTAAGAATGACATAGGGCAGCGCCATGATCTAGCTGGAAAGCACCCAGAGAAAGTGAAAACACTGCAAGCTCTTCTCACTCAAATTCGACAGCAAGGGTACTCAGCACCACGACTTTCCAAGTAGAGGGGCTGTTTACCGTGAGCGCATTTTCAGACATCGTTTCGCGATGTCTGAAAAGCAAACTCCTTGGTGATCTATAGCTAGATTGACATCGAGTCGAAGCCGCCGTCGACGACCATTTCGTGGCCGGTGATGAAACTTCCAGCTTTGTTAGAAGCGAGCAAGATGGTAGCCCCTGTTAGTTCGTCAGGGCTGCCAAATCGATCCATCGGGGTGTGTTGCATGATCGACTCGACTCGGGACGGATTGAGCACTGCTTTGTTTTGTTCGGCTGGGAAGAATCCAGGTACGAGGGTGTTGACGCGGATGCCTTGGTCGGCCCACTCGCGTGCGAGGTTCTTGCTGAGATTGTGCACTGCAGCTTTTGAGGCTGAGTAGGAAAAGACGCGGGAGAGTGGATTGAGGCCGGAGATCGATCCCAGGTTGATGATGCTTCCTTGTTGCTCGTTATCTAACCAATGCTTAGCAAATACTTGGCAACCGTGAAGTGTGGCAGTGAGGTTGATGTTGAGAATGTTGTTGAACTCCTCAGTGGTGATTTCTAACACAGGTGTGGGTGAGTTGATTCCTGCGCCATTGATCAGGATGTCAACTCTACCTGAGCGCTCTAACACGGAGTCTAGCACTTGTTGGATGGAGGCTTTGTCAGCCACGTCGGCTGCGACGAAGTAGGCTGAGCCGCCCGCTGCTTCGATTTGCTGGATTCTGTCTTTAGCTTTCGCTTCTGAGCGACCAACGAGGACGACATTAGCGCCTGCTTGAGCTAGGCCTAGGGCCATGTGGCCACAGAGTTCGCCAGTGCCGCCGATGATAACGGCGACTTGGCCGTGAAGGTTGAATAAATTTTCTAAGAAATGCATAGGTAAAATAATGTGTGGTATTTATTGAAGAGGATGAAGGCCGTTTTTCTAGTGATGAGCCAGCTCAAGAGGAGACTACCATGAGAAGTAGTTTTTCGGATTGTTGTAGCAGATGTCAGCAATCAAGGTTTTGAGTGTTGCTGGGTCGCACGGGATTTCCCCAGCCTCTGCCGCCTTACCAATGTACTGGCAGAGGAGTCTGCGGTAGTATTCATGGCGGACGTAGGAGGTGAAGGAACGTGAGTCGGTGAGCATGCCGATTGATGTGCCAATCGCTCCGAGCGAGCTGAGGATGTCGAATTGCTCACGGATTCCGCGGATGTGATCGAGGTGCCACCAGGCTGGGCCGTACTGGAGTAGTCCCTGGGCTTTTTCGTTCTGAAAGTTCTGCAGAGCGCAGCAGATCGGTTCGGACTCCACGGGGTTGAGATTGTAGACGATGGTCTTGCCGAGGATGCCTGCGGAGTTTAGCGCATCGAGAAAGCTGATGAGCTTTTCTGTCTGTGGCTTACTCCCCATAGTGTCGAATCCGCTATCTCTACCAGTGATTAGAGAGGTGGATGAGTTGACATTACGTTGTGGGCCGAGGTGGAGCTGCATGGTCCATCCGGCTTGATGGTTCCATTCTACCACGTGCTTGAGGATGGCGTAGGCGAATGCTTCCCACTCGTCATCAGATGCTGCTTGTCCGTTGAGAGCGTTGCTGAAAATACTTTCTAGTTCAGCTTCAGAGGCATCGCGTTGCGGTGCGTATGAAAGTCCGTGATCGGAGAGTCGGCAGCCGTGGTCTTGGAAATGCTGGTGTCTGGCTTGTAGGGCGACGACAAGATCTTTAAAACTATCGATGCGATTGCCAGTGAGTTCCCCCAGCTTTTGAAGCCATTGGTTGTATTCAGCTGGAACCTGCACGTTGTGCGCGGTGTCTGGTCTGAATGTCGGAAGCACGCTGACTGTCGAATACTTGTCTGCTAGATCTTTGTGCTGGGCGAGCGAAGCGTCGGGTCGTCGGTGGTGCACACGCGTACGACGTTGAACTTTTCTAACAATCCGCGCACGCTGAGTGTGGAGTCATTTAGAAGCTGCTGATTCGCTGTATTCCAGATCTCTTCCGCAGTGTCCTTACTGAGTGTGAGGTGGATGTTGAAAACCCGCTTGAGCTCGAAGTGTGCCCAGTGATGTACTGGGTTTCCTGGAGCGAGGGGCATGATGCTGGCGAAGGCTTCGAATTTCTCCCAAGGGCTAGCTTCACCGGTGATTCTGGCTTCATCGATCCCGCAGGCCCGCATCAGCCGCCACTTGTAGTGGTCGTGCTTGAGCCAGAGCTCCCAGAGGTCTGAGAAGCGGTGGTCGTCGAGTATTTCACCTTCGGGAAGATGAGTGTGGAAATCGATGATAGGCAGCTCGGCAGCAGTCTCGTGGTAGAGCGTGCGTGCTGTCGCTGTGTCGAGGAAGACGTCCTTGTGGAGATATTCAGTCATGGGATTAGCTCACTGGTTCTTTTTTGAATGCTGGGAATCCTAGGGATTCTGCGATCTCGTTGAGCTCGTCAATCTCGGCTGATGAGAAGAGCAGGCCACCAGCGGCTTCGGATCTTTTCGCAGCTTCAGCTTCTAACTGACCTGGTAGCAAGCTGCGCTCGTTGCCTTCCGTGAGGATGTTGTCGATGACTGCTTTGATGTTCTCCGTCTGGTCTCTGCCGCAGGCAAAGTCGCCACCAGAGAGCGCGTCGGGGTGGATGATCTGGAAGAAGAAGGAGGTGGTTGATTTTTCGTCAGCACTCGGAGACGTGCGCCCACGGTGGAGTGGCAGTGATCCTCCGATGTAGGCGGCTGTTAGCTCATTGATCAATGACATGCCGTAGCCTTTGTGTGCGCCAAATGGTAGTAGGGCGTGCACCTTGTTAGGGTCGGTTGTTGGGTTGCCGTCTGAGTCTACTGCTGCCAAAGGTGGGAGAGTTCCTCCCTCGCGTTTGAGCTGCTGGACGCGGCCCATGGCGCAGGTGGAGGTGGCCCAATCGATGGCGATTGGATATCCTAGAGCTTCTGTGGTTGGGAAGCCCCAGCTGTGAGGGTTGGTGCCTAGGGTTGGGGTCTTGCCCATGAAGGGAACCACTTCCGCGAGTGTGGACGTGCAGTTCGTGTAGGCGATGTAGCCGCGCTTAGCTGCCTCGATCACATAGCCACCACCCCAAAGGTAGTGGAAGGCGTTGTCGACTGATACGATTCCTACGCCGTAGATCTCAGCGAGTTCCATTGCTCTTTCAAAGGCGCGTTTTGCCACTGATTGGCCGAGTTTTTTGTTGGAGTTCCAGACTTCAGTCGCTTTGAAACGAGACTCGAGCACCTCGATCTCTGCCTTGGGGACGCAGCCGCCTTTCGCCGAGCCAAAGAGGTCGTCGAGGTGAAGAGCCTTGAGGGCGTTGTGTGTGCGGTTGCCGTGCCAAGTCGCTGCGGCTGCCATTTCAGCGGCTTCATCAGCTTCTTGTTTATCGTATCCTTTTGCCTGATAGGCAGCAGAGACGAGCTCGTTGTGTTCTGTGACGTTGATCTTATAAAATGTTTCAGACATGGAAGTGTTAGGAAAGTTGTGCCAACGCGTCTTTGAGCAGAGCGGCGGGCGATTGTTGTATATCGAGAGTGATGACACCAGCTTCAGCGCTAGGGTCTTCGAGTGTGTCTAGTTGGCTATCGAGCAAGGCATCGCTCATGAAGTGGTCGGTGGTCGAACTGCGATCATTGAGCCGAGCACTGAGAGTGGCCTTGTCTCCAGAGAGATGGATAAAGCGGACGCCATTAGCTAGCCGTAGAGTGTCCCTATAGCGGAGCTTCAGGGCCGAGCATGCGATCACGCACCCGTCTTCGTGGTTCTTGAGTTGGCGAGCTAGCTCTTCTAACCATGGCTGTCGGTCGTCATCGTTGAGAGCTGTCCCACTCGCCATTTTTTGGATGTTAGAAGCCGGATGGAAGTCATCACCATCCAGAAATGGGAGGTGAAGACTATCGGCAATCATCTGACCAACGGTGGATTTCCCACAGCCAGAGACGCCCATGATGACGAGTCGAACAGGCATGCTATTATCGGTTTACGATGTTTGCGCAGGCGTCAGGACCTTGCTCAAGGATTGTGATGATGTTTTGAGCGGCAGTTGACGCCATTGCAGCGTTTGACTCCTCGGTGTTTGAGCCCACGTGTGGGGTGACTAGGATGTTTGAAAGGCCGCGGAGGTCCTTGGCTGCATCTTGTGGCTGGTAGGGTTCTTGCTCGAACACATCGAGAGCTGCACCTGCGATAGTGCCGTCTTGCAGTGCGTCGTAGAGGTCATTCTCGCAAACTAGCGCACCGCGTGCCGAGTTGACTAAAATGGCTGATGACTTCATTGATTTGAAGAACTCGGTATTAGCAATGTGCTTGGTCGCTGGGACTACAGCCATCAGGAGAACGACGTAGTCGGCCTCGGCAAGAGCCGCTGCACGATCGGTTGTGTATTTACTGAATCCGACGCTTTCTTTAAGGTCAGCAAAGTCTTCCTCTGGACGGATGTCGACACCAGTCACATCCATGCCAAAGCCGTAGGTGAGTTTCTTACAGAGTTCTTGGCCGATTCTTCCAAAGCCGAGGATAGCAACCTTGCGGCCGCGTAGTTCAACACCACCTTGCGGTGCCCATTCTCCTGCAACTGTAGATTTGTGGGCTGTGTGAAGGTGGCGAGCAGAGCTGCCGATCATCCAGCAGGCGTGCTCGGCCACGGCGTTGTCCAGAACTCCTGGTGTGTTGGCTACGTGGATGCCATTCTCGCTGGCTTGATCTTTATCAATGCTGTCGTGGCCCACTCCGTAGCGCGTGATGATTCCACCTTTAGGAAGAGCTTTGTAGAGAGCTCCGGTGTAGGGGTAGATGTCAGCAATGAACGCTTGGATCTGGTTGTCCTTGATCGCAGCGGAGAGCGAATCTTCGTCTTCGGCTACAGGGACAAAATTGTAGGCAGTCTCACTATTGAGGCGCTCAAAGGTCGATTGGGCTTTGTGGTAGGAAATCTCTGATACGTAGATGGTCATTTGCAAACAGCCTGCCGTATGTATGGATTTACCACAACTTCACTTTGCGACACTTAGGTTTACTTTTTGAGGCCGTCTATTTTTGGTGGTTGGGTCTCTCCGTCGACCTTGATTACTGGTGCTCTTGCGTCCGAGAGCTTGTGTTTGAGCATCATTTTCTGCACTTCACCGCTTTCATAGAGATTGTGAAAAGCTTTCTCATAGTGCTCTTTGAGCTCAGACTTGTTGAGAGCAAACCCTGTATAAACATTCTCAAGAATGACGCCGTCGATGATGACAAAGTTTTGCTCGAGCTCAAGTGATTTCCATAGGAACTGGATGTCTTTTTTAAAATCAAGAACCGCATCGACTCGACCTTTTTTAAGCATCAGAAGCATAGAATTTAGGTTGTTCTTTTCTGAATATTTGATGGGGGTTTTGAAGTAGCGATCGAAGGCGTAGGCATTTTTGGCGACCACAACTTTGTTCGTTAGTGACTCGAGCCCTTTCCAGTTGGCAGCCAGATCTTTATTGAGAACGGCGCTGATAGAGTCTGTATTGGTGGGGTATTTGGCAAGATAGACCGCCGGGACGTCCTCGGGATATGCACCCAATAGGATGTCCGCTTTACCAGACTTCAACATCAGTAGTGAGCGCTTGAAGGGGACGAATTCAAACTTGAGTGAGTACGCAGGAGCTGGGAAAATGGCTTTCAGTAGGTCGATGTAATAGCCACGCTCATCCTTCGATGTGTAGCCCTCCCATTCATCTGTGGCGACAATGATCTCTTCCGCACGGGCTGCGAATGTGAGCGTGAAACTCACCATTATGCTTAAAAAGGCTTTCATGGACTAAGCAACATAGCGGGAATCTTCTAAGCTGTGAACTAAAATCTGGAGCTGCAGATTTATACTCACCCTATTTTCAAGGGTGCGTTTCCCGTTTTCCTGACCAGCCAGATGAAGCGTTTCTACCGCGAAACACGCGAACAATACGAAAGAAAAAACTAGTAACTCGTAATTCCTAATTGAAGCGCAGCGACTTCTACCACGAATTTCACTAATCGCACGAATGATCGCTAGTTCGGTGAAGCGGTGAGCCCCCCCCTGTGAGCGCCAAGCCCCAGCTTGGTAGACTTGACCAGCGCGGCACGTAGAAGAGTGCTTCCAGCCTCTTTGCTCTAAGCCAGCATATTGAAGCGAGTTTCCACCACCGCGAAACACGCGAACGATCCGAGGTCCGGGTTCAAAACATAGGTAACAGATTAGGGTCAATACATGGGTAACACTTTGGCATGATCAAAATGTCTCTAAACTGAGACTGTCATGCCATGGAAAGATACCCAAAAAATGGACCAAAAAATAAAATTCGCCCAAGAAGCGCTGCACACTATAGCAACTTCCTTGAATTGTGCAAAAAATACGAAATTAGCCGGAAAACTGGTTATAAATGGAAAGAGCGTTACGAGGCATATGGCTCCTCAGGTATGGCAGATCAAAGCCGCCGTCCGCACAGTCATAGTACGACGCTAAGTGAGGATGTAGTCTGTGAGATAATATTACTCAAGAGTGCTCACCTCAAATGGGGACCTGTGAAGATCCGAGAGCTGTATCGTCGCAAGCACCCCCAAGGCATTTTACCTTCTGAGAGCACTTTTAAGAGAGTCTTCAAGAAAGCTGGACTGATCCAACGAAAAAGAACAAGAGTGGTCACAAATTCATCACGTCTAGCCAAAGGGATTAAAGCCGAAGCGCCAAACGACACCTGGACCATTGACTTTAAAGGTTGGTGGAAAGATGCCAATGGATTGAAAGTTGAACCTCTTACCGTCAGAGATGAATACAGCCGTAAGATTCTTGATGTTCGACTAATGAAGAGCACTAAGACTGAATCTGTTCGAGTCGCATTCGAGCTTTTGTTTAAAAGTTATGGGATGCCTAAGGTTATCCGTAGCGATAATGGGCCACCTTTTGCTAGCTCTAACTCCTTGCTAGGGCTAAGCCGCCTCTCTGCATGGTGGCTAGCGCTAGGTATCGATTTGGAGAGGAGTCGACCAGGCTGCCCGCAAGACAACGGAGCTCATGAGCGCATGCATTTAGATATTTATCGAGAGCTCCAAAAAGAAGGGATCGGATGGGATCAATCAGCCTTCGACATATGGAAAGATGAATATAACAACCTCCGGCCACATGAAGCGCTAGGGCTACAAAACCCAGACGAAGTGTACACAGCCAGTACATCTAAGTACTCCGGCACCCCTGACGAACTAGAATACGAAAACATGGTAAGCCGCCGAGTGCATAAGCAACTTGGAACAATAAGTTTCGAGGGAGAGTACTACAAACTCACCAGCGCGCTAGGTGGCTGGAAAGTAGGGTTAAAAGCTGTAGAGTCGGATCAAATCGAGGTGTGGTTTAGTCATCAATTGCTGGGTCATATAGATCAGGAAACTCGACAATTTAGCGCCTTAGCAATTAATCTAAGAATCGCTAGCAAAGAGCACGAAGAAGTGTAACCCTAACCCGAGAAAATGTAACCTATGTATTGAACTGAAAGTGTTACCTATGTTCTGACCGTACCATCCTGCTGGAATTATTAATTGTTCATTGTTCATTCTTAATTGGAGCGCAGCGACGTTAGATCGGCAGCTTCCATTTCTCACGATCTGGCTGGCTGATTAGGCTGTTAGCGAGATCGTTGTCGAGGAAGCGCATGGTTTTTGGATCGAATTTGAGGTTGCTGTTGATGCGGTGGGCTATCTTTCCAAGATTAACTAAGGTGCAGGAGTTGAAGCCATTTTCCTCGTTGAGGGCGAATTTCTTCTTCTCGCGTATCGCTTGGTGGAAGTCGGTGACCTGAGGAGCTGGCTCAGGCAGGCTTTTTACTTTTTCGGCGAAACCTGCGACGTCAGATTTGAAGCCTTTGAAGATTTTCCCCTCTGCGCCTTCGATGAAGGCCGCGTCTTTGTCCTTATTCTCACCATCCAGAATGATCTGGGTGCCATCGGCATAGGTGTAGGTGATCCGGCGCCACTTACCTACGGCGTCTTTGTCCTGCGGGTCGGCATCGATTTCTACTGAGACTGGTAGTTCCTCGTCTTTTCCGAGGATGTACTGGATTGGGTCGAGGTAGTGCTGGCCCATGTCACCTAGTCCACCACCATCGTAATCCCAGTAGCCACGGAAGGTGCCGTGGGTGCGGTGGGCGTGGTAGGGTTTGTGTGGAGCGGGTCCGAGCCATGTGTCGTAGTCGAAGTGCTTCGGTATCGGTTGTTCGACAAGGTTGGTTTTACCCACCCAGCCGAATTTCCAGTTGAATCCGGTGTGGCCTGAGAGTGTGACTTTGTATGAGCCCTTGCCGATGAGTCCACCGTCGAGCGCTTTTTTGACTTGGCGCGCGGTGACTCCCGACCCGTAGAAGTTAGATTTGAAGCGGAACCAGGTGTTGAGGCGGAAAGCAACGTCCGCGTCTTTGATCGCCTTTTTCATGGCAATGCCTTCGCCGATAGTACGGCTCATGGGTTTTTCTCCCCAAATCGCTTTACCGGATTTTGCTGCGGCAATGGCCATGTAGGCGTGCCAGTGGGGAGGGGTGGCGGTGTGAATGATGTCGATGTCATCGCGGGCGATAAGCTCGCGGAAGTCGTGGTAGGCTTTGACGTCGTTGTTGCCCTTGGCTTGGACTTGTTTCATGCGGGAGTCGAGTCGCTTAGAGTCGACATCGCAGAGGCCAAGAATACGGCCGGGCATCCTAAGGTGGGATGAGCAGATGCCGCCACAGCCGATGATAGCACGGGTGAGTTCCTCACTAGGAGGGGTCTGGCCGTTGAGTCCAAGGAGACGGCTAGGGACGATAGAAACCGTGGCAAGTATCGCTAATTTCCCGAGCGCTTGCCGGCGATTGATGAGGTTTGGTAACTGGTCCATTAGATCATCTACGCGGCTAGTAAGAACATTCTAGCATGAAATTTTTCTAAAGTGTCTAGCGCTAGAATTCATAGGAGGACTGAGTCTTTACAAAGCTATTTGCTAAAAGTGGATCTCGTGTTTTAAATCTAATTTGCTGTTTGAGTTAGAATGCTACTTAGAATAGGTACTTAATTTGAATGCTCAAAAGAACTCTTGTAACTATCCTCAGCGCTGTGTCGTTAGGCCACGCTGCTGAAAAACCTAACATTGTTGTCATTTTGGCAGATGATATGGGCTTCGGTGAGCTTTCATGCCTCAACTCTGAAAAGGGGAAAATCAAGACACCTGAGTTAGATGCGATCGCTGCCAGTGGGATGGTACTTACTGACGGCCATAGTGGGTCGTCTGTCTGCACCCCGACGCGTTACGGTCTGATGACTGGCCGTTACGCATGGCGTACTCGCTTGCAGTCAGGTGTGTTGACTGGTGGAAATTCTTTGATTGCAGAGGAGCGGCTGACAGTAGCAAAGCTGCTGACAGTAGCAAAGCTGCTGAAACAGCAGGGTTACGATACAGCCATGGTGGGGAAGTGGCATTTGGGTATGTTGTTCGATGGGAAGAAGGTGAGTGGAAAAGTACCAGTGGGCACCAAGGTCAGTGAGGGGCCTATCGAGCGCGGTGGCTTCGACGAGTTTCATGGCTTTCACCATGCCCGACAAATGAGCCTTTGGATCGATAATAAAGAAGTCACAAAGAATCTTGAAGCTGAACAGATGTTGCCAATGCTGACCGAATCAGCAGTCAAATACATCGTGAGCCGTAAAGGCAAGTAGAAGCCATTTTTTCTCTATGTGCCGTGGAATGCCCCGCATTCTCCAGTCGTGCCTACTAAGGAATGGCAAGGGAAGAGCGGCCTAAATGCGCACGCTGACTTTGTGATGCAAACGGACCATAGCTACGGCCAGGTTTTCAAAGCACTGAAAGAAAATGGATTGTTAGGGAACACTCTAGTCATCTGTTCCGCGGACAATGGAACATCGGCTCGGACATCAAATATGGATGAGCTGAAGTCGAAAGGGCATTTTCCTAGCGCTGGTTTGAGAGGGTCAAAGGCCGACCTCTGGGACGGTGGACACCGGGTGCCCTTTATCGTCAGCTGGAAGGGCCACGTGGAGGCCGGTTCTAAGTCTGATAAACTTGTTTGCCTCACAGATTTATTGGCGACTGCTGCGGATGTTGTCGGTGCCGAGCTACCAGCGAGCGAGGGTGTGGACTCTATCTCGATGCTGCCGCTGCTCACAGGGAAAGGCGAGCACCAGCGTGGCGATGTGATTCACCATTCGATCTCAGGGTTCTTTTCTATCCGCCAAGGGAAGTGGGAATTATTGCTGACTCCTCGTCCTGAGGTGGCCGCGAAAAAGGGTGAGCCGATGATTCAGCTCTATGACATGGAGGCCGACCTCGGGGAGCAAAATAATCTAGCCGCAAAAATGCCAGAAAAGGTGAAGGAGCTGAGGGCTCTGCTAGAGAACCAAATAGTACAAGGCCGCAGTACTGTAGGGGCTGCGCAAAACAACGATGTCGCTATTGATGTTGAGAAGCTTTCTAGGTTCAAACAGAAAGCAAAGAAAAACGCCAAGAAGAAGTCAAAGTAAGTAAGTCGATAGAAAATCTAACGGCCGATTTAAAATGATAAAAAGAACTCCATTGATCCTGTCCTCCATTTTTGTAGCGCAAGTGAATGCTGCGCAATCCTGGGAAATATCGACTGACGCGCAGTAAGTCTCCATTTCGGACCATGCCTCATCGGGGGGTGTGTTTTAGTCATATTGTCTCTTATTTTTCTTATTAAGGTAAGAGCGACTGGCACGGGTGCAAAAGCGGGATGTTTAGTGAGCGGAAGGTTGCAGTCAGGTATTCGGGAGTTGATCCCACGATAGTGCTTTCCGCATCGGCTCAGTCACGAATTTGAGGAGTAATCTCAGTGAGATTCTCAAGCCTAATAGACCTTGAGCACCCCTTCCGTGTTGCTGCACATTCGGGTTTCGAGAGAACACTAGCATATCTAGTAAATGCGCTCCCATGCCAGTTGCATGAATAACTTCATACTGTCACGAATGCTAGATGGGGAGATGCTTTTAGACAGAATTTACAAAATTGGCAGAATCACCGTCAAGAGTACGAATCGTACTTCTCCAACGGAATTATTCATTATTCATTGAAGCGGTGACTCTACTCGAGGTCGATCCGCCGGATTGCTTGTTTGAGGAATGCTTCCCTTTGGCTGTGCTTTTTTTGCAATTCTGGGTTTTTAGCCGCCTCTAACTGGCTTTGAGTTCCTTTGAGGAGCTCATGGAGCCAGCCACGGATCATCACATAGTAGCGTGAGTCTGTGCCGTATTTGGCGATAGTTTCGAGCGATGCTTTCTCATCTGATTTTTTGAGAGCCTGCTGGATTTCTTGAACCATGGTTCCTATACGTATGGGTTCTTGGTCGCTATTTTCAGCGGCTTGGATGACGAGTGCGCTAAGTAATAAGGTGATGCAGATTTGTAGTATTTTTTTCATGGAGGAGTTAGGAAGGTTTGCGGAACAAAAAAGTCCCTTGCTAGAGGCTAGGTAATCTAGCAAGGGATGAGAAGAGATACTTTGTAGCAGTTAGTTGAGCACTCGCTGAAGCTGGATTTCATAGCTGTCGTACGCGGAGTCTTTTGGCGCAGCGGCTGTGAGTAACCCTTTGGCTGGGTCGAGCGTGAAGAGGGTGTCACCAATTTTTAGTTTGTTTTCACCCTTGATTTCCCATGCTCCAGCGAGGGGGAGATGTTGCAGCTTAACATCGTTGTTTGGATT
>NZ_MQWA01000001.1:1556138-1597223 GCF_002954445.1 Rubritalea profundi | reverse complement strand
ATTGAGATAGAGGTTCTCTCCTTGCGCAGAATCTCCTTTTTTAGCCGTCACTTGGAGATAGACATGTGAGAGGTTATCTTTGTCGAACTTGGTGAAGACTGGCTCTTTGATCAATTGCTCTAACCTATTTTTATAGGGAAGATAAAATCTATCTTGGCTATACTGGGAGAAGTTTTTTGTGCCGAGACTAGCGACCATAGCTTGTTCAAACTTTGGTCGCAGTACGTCTGCTCTGCCAACTATGACGCGCACGCTCTTCTCAGGTTTTGGGTCGAGCGTGAGGGGTAAGACTTGTTCGAGGTCGTACTGAGGGACGACCCAGAAGACGCGGAGTCCGGGCTTGTTGAAGTAGGATTTCCACCAAGTTTTTACCATTCCATTGGCTTCATCTGTGCTGAGGCCTTGGGCGACGAGGCCTTGGCGCATTTGTTGGAAGACTTCGACTTGTGGATTCTTTGGTGTGATCCATTCGTTTTCAGCCACCAGAGCAGCCTGGTTAGGCTCAACGCGGCCTAAATTTTTATAGCGGAATTTTCCGCCTATATTTTCGAAAGCAAAGGCGAATGGGATGGCTTGTTTGCTATTGTTCTGCACCTTGAGGGTTTCATTGGAATCGACACTGAAGGTGGCAGGCAGCTGGAAGTTTCCAATCCCTCGGTAGAATAAGAAATCTTCATACTCGTCAACGACTTTGAGCATGTTGGCGTCTGGCACGCGCGGGTAAATCCAGGTGTAATTTTCTTCTGCTTTGAATGTGAATGCTGGGTCAGCCTGGGATTTAGGGAGAATTTCCACATCCCATTCGATCCCGCCAGTGTAGGGTTTGGAAAAATCAATAGGGGCATTGATAACCATCTCACGTCCAGTGAGCGATTTTGCTAGAACCTCGCTCATCTTGAGGTTTTTGCCTGTCAGTTTGTTGGGAGTGTCGCCTGTAGTTCTTTGTGGATACCACTGGCTGATCGTGCCGCCATTGAACCCCACTTTGACATGCACCTTTGGGGTGTCGTCACCGTAAAATAGAGGACGGGTGTTTCCATTTTTACCGTAACATTCTGTAGTAGGGACTGGTGCATCCCCTTCGAGAATAACGGAAAGTATTGCTTGTTCTCTCCTTGAACAACTAACATCTGATTCTCGTTTTGAGTGGATCGACCACCAAAGGAATAGTTTTGAGGTAACTGATTAACAAAGGCACAGAGGTTTCCCGATTGTGGAGCTATTCCTACATGTGAATAGACGAAGGGTGGCTGGTGCTCTTCTTCTGTGTGTAGTCCAGTTAGCGTGCGGCCGTCTGATCCTGAGACTTTGGTGAATGTTCCCCATTCGTGCATTTCATAAGCATTCAAAAATGGGCTAAGACCACAGAGGGTGAGTAGCGGTAAATAATTTTTCATAACAATCACTTGTAGCATGAATATCTGTAGGGAAATACATGAAACAGCTTGGTTTACAGACTCTTTACAGGCTGCGTGTGCTGCCTTTGGTCGGGAAATTTACTGAGACCTATTCCTCCTTGCATCTTCACAAAGGTGGGGTGAGCTTGGCAGCAGATGAAGCGCTCGCCCTATTTTGTTTTCCTCCCGGTCTTGCTGTGCGCATTGCTCTGGGGCAGCGCGTTCCCTACGATCAAGATGGTCTACAGCCATTGGGCAGAATCTGGGATCGAGGTAAACATCTTCGACCGTTGGTTATTCGCTGGGGTGCGTTTTACCGTGGCGGGTTTAGGGCTGTTGCTGATTGCTAAAAAACCGTGGGCAGAATGGCAGGCGACGCCTAAGAGGTGGGTAGCTCTGCTGGCGGTAAGCCAAACTTTGCTGCAGTATCTTTTCTTTTACTTGGGGCTCTCACTCTCGAGCGGCAGCCTCACAGCTTTGATGGCATCGACGGGAAGTTTCTGGTGGATGATATTGGCTCCAGTGATGTTAGGCACTGTTTGGCCTCGTCTTAGGCAATGGTTGATTTTGGTAGTTGGCGCCATGGGCGTGGCGCTAGCGGTCTATGCTCCTGGAGCGGGAGCTGGAGAGCCTCTGCTCGGTGCCATTTGCATCATGTTCGCTACTTTCTTTGGTGCTATCGGTATTATTGTCGTTTCTAAAGTAAAAGCTACGATGGGTTCGCGCGCCGCTACTGGGTTTGCCCTCTTCCTCGGAGGTGTGGGGTTGTGCTTAGTGGCTGTGCCTGCTTGGGAGCACATCACTCAGTTGTTTGATGGCTACGTCATCGTTGTGACTGCTTGGTTGGCTCTCGTTTCAGCTCTGGCATTTGCGGTTTGGAATCATCTATCTACCCAGTACCCTGTGCCATTGTTAGCGAGTTGCCGTTTCCTTATTCCGGTGTCTGGCGTTCTCCAGTCGCTGCTCTTTTTGCCTGGCGAGTCCGCGGGGTGGGGTTTGATCGTTGGCGGCATGTTAGTCATAGGGTCGATGCTCGTGGCTACTTGGATGAAGCGCGATTGATGTTGATTTTGTGGATTAAATACTGACAATTAGCCCATGGCTGGACACGAGCGACACGATTGGAATGAGGATACAGAAGAGGGAACTCGTCTGTATAAGGCTGTATATTTCGCTAAAGAATGGCGATTTGCGACAGCAATGAAGGGATCACGCAGTGCTCCTGCTGAGTGGGGAGACATTCATGAACCGACCACAGAGCATTGGCAGGCCCTCCGTGATATTCTTTTCCGTAAGTATCAGCGCAAGCGTTGTCCTTGGAAGTTTATCGAAGCTATCGATAAAAGGCTCGGTCGCAAAGTTGATGATATTAAGCAGGGTCGAGGTAAGTAAACCTACCAGCTTTGGGCACTGAGAGGAGTGTCGAAGGTCAGAGAATCGAGTAGGGTTTTGACCTACACAAAAAAGCCGCTGTGACCTAGAGATCACAGCGGCTTTTGTTTTATTAGAGGATAGTGTTAGTGGCTGGCGTCCCCCGCATCCGATGGGATGTGGATGGACTCTACCATGTCCTGCACTTCTTTCGGAGGAGCAGGGGTGAAGGCGGAGACGATGAAGGTCACTGTGAAGTTGATGAGCATGCCAACGAATCCGATACCTGCAGGGCTGATGCCGAGGAGGAGTTGGTCTTTAGGACCATCGAGGAATTGGAAGTATACGATGTATCCAATGGTGAAGCCGATTCCACAGACCATACCTGCGATCGCTCCTTCTTTGTTGACGCGCTTTGAGAAGATACCCATGAGCAAAGTCGGGAAGAAGGATGAGGCGGCGAGACCGAAGGCGAGAGCCACTGTCTCTGCAATAAACGTGGAAGGTGGGTTGATACCGAACCATGCAGCGACCGAGAGTGCTACGAATGATGCGATACGAGCGTAGCGCACTTCTTCTTTATCACTGAGATCCGGCTTGATGATGTTTTTCATCAAATCGTGTGAGATCGAAGTAGAAAGAACTAACAAAAGTCCAGCAGCAGTGGAAAGCGCCGCTGCGATACAACCAGCCATGAGGAGAGCGATCACCCATTTTGGAAGGCCAGCCATCTGCGGGTTAGCCATCACCATGATGTCTTTACCGAACCATAGTTCGTTCGGGTTAGACATGTCGGCTTTGACCGCGAGTAAGCGCTCACCATGAACTCCAATGAGTTGACCAGTTGGTGTTTCCTCCGGTGGATAAATTGGCTTTTTGGCTTGGAATACTTTGTTGCTCCCGTATTTCTTATTGTTTTCATCTAACTTCTCAGGGCCGAAGTACTGGATCTTGCCGTCGCCATTCTTGTCCACCCATGCCATCTGGCCGGTTTCCTCGAAGTTGCCGAGCCAGGCTGGAGCTTCTTTGTACGAGGTATTGTGGAGCGATTCGATGAGGTTGACGCGGGCGAACGCTCCGATTGTTGGAGCCGTGAGGTAGATCACTGCGATAAAGAGAAGTGTCCAGCAAGCGGACTTACGTACAGCTTTGACGTTTTTCACAGTGAAGAAGCGAACAATCACGTGCGGCAGACCAGCAGTACCAAACATAAGCGCTGCGGTGACACAGAACATGTCGATGGTGCTCATCTTGCCATCGGTGAATCGGCTGAAGCCTAGATCGGTGTTGATGGTGTTGAGCTTTTCAAGGAAGGGGACGGGGTCGCCAGCTCCTGCAGTGTACTCGCCGATGAGTCCGAGCTGAGGGATGACGTTGTTAGTCATCGCTATGGCGATGAAGATCGCGGGGATGGTGTAGGCAAATGCCATGACGCAGTACTGAGCCACCTGAGTGTAAGTGATGCCTTTCATGCCGCCGAGGCCAGCATAGAAGAAAACGATAGTGCCACCGATGAGCACACCCTTAGTAAGCGAGATACCGAAGAGCTGTGAGAAAACCACGCCTACTCCATTCATCTGCCCCATGATGTAGGTCATGCAGATGAAGATCGCGCAAACCACGCCCACTCCACGAGCGAGCTTGGAATAATAACGGTCGCCTAGGAAGTCTGGGACAGTCGCTTTGCCAAATTTACGGAGGTAAGGAACCATCAGAACTGTGAGTAGCACGAAGCCGCCAGTCCAACCCATGAGGAAGCGTGAGGCGTCGTAACCAGAAGCTGCAATTCCACCAGCCATCGAGATGAAGGTGGCTGCTGACATCCAGTCGGCTGCAGTTGCCATGCCATTGGCGAGTGGGGATACGCCACCACCAGCGGTGTAGTATTCCTTAGTGGATCCTGCACGCGAACGCAGGGCGATAGTGACATACACCGCGAAGGTGATGCCGATGAAAATGAAGTTGAGTTGATCTTGGTTCATTGAAATAGTCAGGTGGAAATTGGGAAAAGCAGTGAAAAAGCGACGTTATTCGTCTTCGTCTGCGTAGCCGTGTTTTGCGTCGAGCTTGTTCATTCTCCAGGCGTAAACAAAGAGGATGAGGAGGAAGCTGATGATGGATCCTTGTTGCGCCATCCAGAAACCGAAGGGAGCAGTGCCAACGTTAGGCATATTGAGATCTAACCAATCACGGAAAAGCACTCCGCAGCCGAGGCTCACAGAAAACCAGATAGCTAACAAAATGAGTACTAGGCGGAGGCATGCGCGTCGGTGCGCTCGAGGATGGTCAATTTTCATAGGGTTTGTAGGGAGTATTCCTAGGTGTTGGTTTGAATGATGACAAGCAGGGAAAGTGTTCTTTTTGAGGAGTGTCGTTTTTTAGACATCTCAACTGATCTACTCAGCTCTGAACACGCTTTGTGAATCCGCAGAAAGTGAGGGCGTGGCTCGATTACTTTTTGTCGACCAGTGGAAGTGGGAACTTTTGGTTCACGGTGCGACTGGTGAGCCAAGATTTTTCGAGCAATTGGACGCGCTCTGGGTTCTGTTTCGCGAGGTCGTGTTTTTCCTTGGGATCTGACTGGATGTCGTAGAGTTCCCAGTTCTTTGGTTTTTTTGATTTTATCCCGCGGCGGATGGCTTTCCATTTGCCGTCGCGGATGGCGATGATGCCGCCGTAGCCGTGGAACTCCCAGAACATGGGTTCATTTCGCTTGGCTACTGGCTGGCCTGAAAAGGCTGGCAGGAGGTTGATGCCGTCGGATTTAGAAATATCAGCGCCGGCAATGTCAGTGAGAGTGGGGAACCAGTCAGGAAAGTAACTGACCGTGTCGTTGGTGGTCCCAGCTTCGATGTGGCCTTTCCAGCGGACGATCATGGGAACGCGGAGGCCGCCTTCGTAGGCTGAGCCTTTACGCCCGCGGAGGTCGTTTACTGAATTAAAGAACTGGGTGTCCACTCCGCCCTCATCCGTTGTGGCCCCATTGTCTGAGGTGAAAATGATGAGGGTGTTATCGTAAATGCCTTCGGCTTTGAGTTTGGTGACGATGGTGCCGACGTGGTTGTCTAGGTCCGTGATCATGGCAGCGTAGCCAGCGCGTGGGCGTGGGTGGGGGAGGTAACCTTGCTGACCGCGGTACGGCTTAGTGTCCCATGATTTAGGGTATTTATTGATGTCTTCTTGGTGAGGCTGCATGGCGACATGTGGCTCTACGAATGGCAGGTAGAGGAAGAAGGGCTTGGCTTTGTTTGCGCCGATGAATTTGACGGCTTCGTCGAGAATGAGGTCAGGTGCGTAGCTCTCTGCACGGTAGGTGTCAGCGAGCACTTCTCCCTTTGGTTGGCGTGCGCGACCTGGAATAGGATGCTTGTTGATGGTGACTTGATCTTCGTCGCTATCGAGGTAGGCAGGGTAAAAGCTGTGGGCGTTGCGCTGGCAATTGTAGCCGTAGAATCGGTCGAATCCCTGCTTGATAGGTGAGCCAGTGCTCCATGTGGCTCCGAGCCCCCACTTACCAAAGCCGCCAGTGGCATAGCCTTGTTCTTTGAGAACTTCAGCGATGGTTACCGCCTCTGGCGAGAGCGGCGTCTGGCCACCGTAGAATGCTTCTTTGCCCTTTGGTTTGGTCTTTATTTCGCCATTATTGCGGACTTCGGCGTGGGCCAGATTTTTTCCAGTGAGGAGCACACAGCGGGCTGGACCGCAGACGGGCGCGCCGGAATAATGGTAGTTGAACTTCATGCCCTCGGCTGCGAGTTGGTCGATGTTAGGGGTCTTTATTTTCTCTTGGCCATAGCATCCTAGTTCACCGTAGCCGAGGTCGTCGGCGAGGATGAAGACGATGTTCGGTTTCTCAGATGCGCTGAAGGCTGGGGAGCTGAGTAGGCAAAGTAGAGTGAAGCTTAAATTCTTTTTGAGCATATTGATGGAGCTAATTTTTAAATTGATCGAACTCTGGATTCACACACTTCTGTTTCCAGCGGTTGTAGACGGCTCTGAGTCCGGCTGGGGATTCTGGCTGCATGCCTTTGTCGCCAGTTTCTTTCTGCCAGTTTTCTAGGATAGAGATGTGCTGTTGGAGAGTTGTGGCATGTTTGGGGTCGGTGGCGAGGTTGTTGATTTCAAATGGATCCTTCTCTAGGTCGTAGAGTTCGTGCTCTGGGCGCTTACTAAAGTAGATTTTCTCCTGCAGCTCGCTGAGTTTACCCGCTGCGTGCATGCTCTTGAGCTGTTTGATGTAGTCCTTGGAGTCGCGGTATTGTGGTTGGAGGTAAATGCGGTCGGTCTTGAAGTTCCGAAGGTAGCGGAACTTTTCGGTGCGCACGGTGCGTGTGACATCGATGGTGTAGTCACAGCGATCACGGGCGGAGATGACGTGGTTGCGAGGCTGGTGGTCTTTGGAGAATAAGTCTCTGCCTTCGCTCCATGCAGGAGCTTCGATGCCGGCGATGGCCAGTGTGGCAGCGCTGATGTCTAGACCTGAGACGAGGTCTTTACGGCGCTGGTTCTTTGGTAGACCAGCCCCAGCTACGATGAGTGGCACGCGGACTCCGCCTTCGTAGCAAAATTGTTTATGGCGGACAGAGTGGTTGTTGCCGTGGTCCGAAAAGAAAAAGACGACGGTGTTGGCTGCGCGTCCAGATTGCTCAAGCTCGGCAAGTATGCGCTTCACATCAGCATCTGTCTTGCGGACTGTGTTGTAGTGGTGCGCCCACCATTTTTTGAACACTGGGGTGTCGGGGAAATAGGGAGGAACCTCGATGTCGTCGGCTTTGACGGCTCCATTTTTGATTCTGGATTTCCCACCAGCTAGCTGAATCTGGACAAAGAAAGGTTTGTCGGCGGGGAGTTCGCTGAAATTGCCAGTGCCTCTCTGGGCGATTCCTTTCTTTTGTCCGTTGCCGATGGAATAGAGCTCAGATCTTTTGTAATCAAAGTTGTAGTCGTCCTTGCCGCGGTTGAAGGTGGCGTAACCATTTTCTTGAAAAATCTGTGGCAGAGTTTTCCAGCCTTTTGGTAGCTGGATGAGGGCGCTTTTGTCGCGGGATGATCGGTGGTTGTGGGTGCCGCTAGTGGTCTGCATGGCGCCGGTGATCATAGCGGAACGGGTGGCGGAGCAAACCGGAGCTGGTGTGTAGCAGCGCTCAAAGAGCACGCCGTCGGCGGCGAGTTTGTCTAAGGTTGGGGTGGATTCTTTGTTGATGTCGTCACCGTAAGCCCCGATCCAAGGTGAGAGATCTTCGACATAGATCCAAAGAATATTCTTATGTGTGTCCGAGCTGTCTTTAGCATCCACGCTGGCGATGCTGAGTAGACAGGAAATGAGTGCGAGTAGTTTGAGTGATTTCATAAAAAATGAATGGACTGTGGAAGAGTCTCGAAGGGGAGACACCTACTGGATGCTGCGGCTAGCTTAGTCTGCCGCAGAGCGGTGTCGAGCCACTAGCAGTCCAGAGCAGCTGCGCAAGATTTGAGATCTATTCAGCTTTCGTCAATTTCGTTTATTTCGCGGTAGGAAATGGGTTTCACCCATTGGGCTTGCAAATCTTCTGCTAGATTATAGTTGCCGAATGGGGGAGTGATCGGTGAGGTTGTAGGGGTGATGAAACTTCCTAGTTGGTCAAAAGAGGTGATAGCGTCCTATGAGAGTGGGACGGCTGGGTGCTTTGTGTTACACGGCAATGTGCACGATAGTGTGATGTTAGGTCACGGTGGAAGGAAGCGACAGCTGGGGAATTTAGGAGATTTTATCCAGGAAAGTTTGCTGCCAAAGTTTGATGTGGTGCTGAGCTATGATCTTGGCTTTGGCATGCGGGTGGAACGTGGTGGCGATATCTTTAGAAAGTGGCCATCGCTGGACGAGACTCCAGACATCCCGCATCACCCCTTGCCGGCTATTCGTCTGATGACTCACTACATGCAGTATTGTAGGAATCTCAAGATTATGGGGCGTGAAGCACCACGAGTGGCGGTGGTGGTGAAGCAGGCGCATTTGGTTTGCCCCGCGCTGCCGAATTTACTCAACTACGATTTGAGCTCGATGGCCTCGCTGCTGCGAGGCTGGGCGGCGGAGGCGAAGTTGCCGGATTTTGGACAAGCAGCCTTCTTGGTGTCGGAGAATCTCAATGGACTGCACCCGTTGGTGTCTGAGAGTAGCCGGGTGTGTGCTCTGGATGTGCCTTTGCCGGATCAAGAGGCTATTCACGCTGCTCTAGAGTATTTAAAGGCGGACTGCGGGAGTGCTCTCACTAACTATGATGGGAAATTAGAGCAAGTGGCGGAGCGCTTGGTCGGGGCGACTTTGATGTCGGTGGAGCAGCTGTTGCGCCGTAGCAGCCATGATGGACGGGCTCTCGACGATAAGAGTCTAGCGAAGCTGAAGAAGCAACTAGTCGAGCGCGACTGCAAGGGGCTGATCGATTTTGTTGAGCCGGACCGAAGTCTAGAAGATATAGTAGGGCTGGACGGAGTGAAGAAGTGGTTGCGGCAGGATATCTCCCTGTGGAACCAAGGCGAGCTAGAGGCTATGCCGATGGGTTACCTAGTTTGTGGGCCGGTGGGTACGGGCAAGACCTATCTAGCGGAATGTTTGGCTGGTGAAGCCGGTGTGCCTGTCGTCACGATGCGTAATTTTCGGGACAAGTGGGTGGGGTCAACCGAGGCGAATCTGGAGAAAATCTTTACATTACTGCATGCTTTAGGGCGTTGTATTGTTTTTGTTGATGAGGCGGATCAGGCATTAGGCAAGCGTGATAGTGGGTCTGGTGACTCGGGGGTTTCATCGCGTGTGTATTCCATGATGGCAAAGGAGATGTCGAATACTCGCAATCGAGGGAAAATCATGTGGGTGCTGGCATCGAGCCGACCAGATTTGATAGAGGTGGATCTCAAGCGCCCTGGGCGCATTGATGTGAAGATTCCTTTGTTTCCTTCTCTAAACTCGCAGGAGGGATTCTCTCTTATCCGTGCGTTGTGCAAGCGAAAGGGAGTGGTGGTGAATGAGGAAGATTTCAGTGAGTTCGAGGGGGTGATTCCGCCGTTGCTCACAGCAGGTGCTGCCGAGACGCTGGCGGTGAAAGCGTATCGGGTGAAAATGACTGAGAGTCTGACGGATAAAGAGGCGCTAATGGCATGCCTGAGAGAATACAGGCCACCCGTTTCTCTAGAGACTTTGCGTTTCCAAATGCGGATCGCAGCGGATGAGGCGACGGATGCGAGCCTCATCCCAGCAGAAGTACAAGAGATGCTAAAATAGTGTTTTCGTGCTCCGGTGACGGACTATTTTCTGAAAATGGAATACTTTAAACGGCGATTATGCTCGGATCTTTCAGAAAAATGCATTTTTTTCACATTTCTAGAAAGTCCATGGAAGTATTGATATTTCGGGGCTTGTTGCGCTTGGAGCTGTAAATATTGGGTGGAATCGAGTCCTGCCGTCTTAAAAAAGATTTGCGCCAATGTGTCGGCACCCCTAGAAGTCGCCCCCGAGAGGGGATTGGGACTTGTTGGTAGTCAACATCCCATGAACTAAACCTAACAACTTATCAGCAATGATTATGAAGAGCATACTTTTTAAGACGGCAATGGGATTGGTAGCGAGCGCTGCTTTTTCCAGTTGCGCACTGCAAGCCGATTCGGCCACGGGTTCTAAGAAAGTGGTGAAGGGGATGCCACACGCCCCTTGTTCCAAACTAGTAGCGAAAGATGCTGGGCGTACTAAAGATAAGCACGGGATGGTGACTTATAAGGACAGTGAGCGTCGTCGTCACGTCCGCACAACATCCTATTCACACATGGAGAATGAGCCTGGCGCTCCTGGCAAGATGAATGCCGCAGGAACAACTCTGATATTTAACAATAAGGTGCGCAGCGCTGCCGCCGACTGGTCGGTGTATCCTTTGGGTACGAAGTTCCGTATCAAAGGGCTGCCCTACCTTTACGTGGTGGATGACTATGGCTCCTCTCTTGCTGGAACAAACACAATCGACATTTATAAGCCGACCCTATCAATGATGCGCAAGTGGGGGTCTCGCAATGTGGAAGTGACTGTGGTGCAATGGGGAAGTTATGAGCGCAGTCGCCGACTTCTCTCCGGTCGCAGAGGTTATTGGCATTGTAAGAGAATGCATACAGCGATCGTAAAGAAGCTCAATACTGGTAAATATGCCAAGCTGGAAGAGGCAGTCCTCTTCTAAGAAAATAATTTTCGGCCCTTCATGGTGAAGGGCTAAATCATAGCAGATACTGCCGCTCTGGATTATTCTAGAGCGGCAGTATTTTTTTGTAGAGAGAGGTGCTGCTCCAGCCTTGGCAAGTGAAGGCTCATTGGATATGTGTTCTTTTATGTTGAAAGCAGAGAGGGCTGAGTGGGTGATGCATCGGTTGGAAGAGCTCTATCCGGAGACTCCAATCCCGTTAGATCATAAAGATCCATTCACCTTGCTGATAGCGGTCTTGCTTTCGGCTCAGTGCACGGATGCAAGGGTGAATACCGTCACTCCTGCTCTTTTTGAGTTAGCTGACAACCCGTCAGATATGGCCCAGTGCGCCGTCGAAGATATTCAAGCGATTATCCGGCCCTGTGGCTTGTCACCAAGAAAGTCGAAGGCCATTGCCGGCCTCTCTAAGATTTTGATGGAGCAGCATGCTGGTGAGGTGCCGCAAGATTTTGCCGCATTGGAGGCATTGCCCGGGGTGGGTCATAAGACCGCCTCGGTGGTGATGGCTCAGGCGTTTGGAGTGCCGGCATTTCCTGTGGATACACACATCCACCGGCTCGCCCAGCGGTGGAAGCTGACTGATGGAAAAAATGTCGAGAAGACCGAAGCCGACCTTAAGAGGCTGTTCCCCAGAGAGAAATGGAATAAGCTTCATTTACAGATCATTTTTTATGGTCGTGACGCCTGCACAGCACGTGGTTGTGATGGGACTGTTTGTGGGTTTTGCTCCACACTTTTTCCGCTGAGAAAATCGCCAGTTGTTACCAAAAAATAGAAAAAACGCCCTAAAGTTTTGTTAACTTTACTTAAGCACTACCAACGGTTAGAGTTGTGAATGTATATTTTCTGAAAAATATACGGTCGCTTGGAAACGGTGTAAGTCACCTATTTTAAACAAATTTTATGGGTCCTACGTGGGTAAGTGAGCGAGGTTTTCAGATTATTTCCCAAATTACTTCTTTACTAGAGACGATCGATTAAGAGAATCACGAATCTACTATGATTCAATAGGTCATTTAGACACACACCTAGACCCACGCACCCACGATAAAACTATGAAACATCTTTCGCCTCGACCGCTTAGAACAGCTGGAATTACTCTCTTCACAACATTGCTAGCAACTGCTCCATTGTTTGCCCAAGACACTGCCGCAAAAAATGAAAAAAGTGCATTGGACTCCTACTTTTTAGATGGTGGTCCATTGACTTGGTTCATTGTTGCTGTCGGCATTCTCTCACTTATGGGCTTGAGCGTCTATAACTTCATCAACCTCGGTAAGGCAAAGTTTGCACCTGATGATCTCAAAGAAGCTCTCCTCGATCACATGCTCAACTGCCGTGTTCGCTCGGCTATCGAGCTTGGAGCATCACACCCAAGCTACCTTGGCCGTATGCTTGCCTATTCCCTTCCTAACATCGATGCTACTCAGCCTGAAACTCTTGGGCGTGATGCCGTCGAAGATGCGATTGCTGATTTCTCTATCAACGAGAACCGCAAGCAGATGATCTGGATCAACCTTATTTCACTGGTGGCTCAGTCCGCTCCGATGATGGGTCTTTTTGGTACAGTGTTCGGTATGATCGCAGCCTTCGCCACATTGGAGCAAGCTGGTGCTGATCCATCTCAACTTGCGGGAGATATCTCGATTGCGCTTCTTACAACTATGTGGGGACTAGTGATTGCGATTGCTTCAGTGATCGCTTACTTCTTCTTTAAATCTCGCTACAACAACCTCGTAGCGGACTGTCACCAAACAGCTGAGGAACTTATCAATGCTTCTGTACAGACTGTGAACGGTGAAGCACATCTTGCTAAGATTCCTGAGGGTCTAGCCGTTTAAGCCTTCGATAAGGCGACACGAATGGTGGCGCAGTAACTCTATGAAGCTGCGCCTAGTCTCCTCAATCGTAATTACGAACTAGGAATTTCAATGTCAAATAAACTAAGAGAACTCAGCGCCCGCGAAGAGGACGAAGCGAAGATGGACATGTCACCAATGATTGACATGGTTTTCCTGCTCCTCGTTTTCTTCATCGTGGTGTCCACACCGATGGTGGTGAAAATGGACGCCAAGGTGAAGCCCTCTGTAGCCTACAATGCGAAGCAGCCTGAAGAGAAGCGCGGACGTATCGTCGTCAACGTACGCTCCGATGGAACTATCTACCCAATCGATGTGGAGGATGGCCCATTAGAGACTGATGAAGACATCACTGAATACGTTAAAGCGTTCAAGGAGAAGTATGATAACCAAGGTTTTGATCCACGTCTCCACCTTCGTGGTGATAGGGAGTCTGTGTTCAAGTATACACGGAAGGTGATCAAGGCTGCAGCCTTGGCCGGTGTTGATAGTGTTATTTTCTCAGCGTTTGACTTCGAGAATTAGAAAACCCAATAAAAATTTAGAATACTATGTCCAGACGTAAAAAAGGACTCGTTCCAGAAGATGATGAACCAGAATTGGACATCTCGTCATTGATTGACGTGTGTTTCCTCCTCCTCATTTATTTCATGGTGACGGCGACGATTCAACCACGTGAGAGTGACCTCGGCATGACTTTGCCGTCTCAAGCTCCCTCGGATACTCCGCCAGATCTTAAGCCGATGCTTATCGAAATTCTGGATAATGGATCCATCCTAGTGAATAAAGAAGAAAGTCTCGATCTCGCGGCATCAGGCGCGAGGCGTAATTTGCCGCTTTTGGCGCAACGGCTTCTGATCTATAAAGATGGAGCATCTGCCGCGAACGAGGACCCACTTGTTCAGGTGGCTGTTCGTGGTGAAGCGTCTCAGCAATCGGTCATTGACGTGCTCAACTGCCTCGTTGGTTTAGAAATTCAGAAAGTCACCTTCACGGATTTCTCCAATGACTAATTTTGCACTTATTGCTAATAAACTCTCACTTAGTAGCGTTATACTACTACTCATAACAATAGTGCCTTTTTAGGGCGCGTTCCTCGGATCACGCCTTTTTTCAAAACTCAATTTTTTCTTAGACACCCATGAAAACTCATCATTCTCTAACAATCGCCTTTACTCTAGCTGGGGCGTCACTCGTTGGTATGGCCCCAACACAAGTAAGCGCTCAAGATATCCAGGAAGCGGTACCCCTAGGGATCCAAGCAATGAATGAAAAAAAATGGGAACAAGCGCAAGGAATTTTCGCTAAAATTATTGAATCCTACGGCGGCGACCGCGGTAAGCGTCTTTTTGGCGGACGTTTTGGGATCATTTATTACAATAAAGGTTATGCTGAGCAAAAGATGGCAACGAATTTTAAGGGGCTTGGAGGCGAGGAGAACCTTGCCAAGGCCGCTGAATATTCTAGCCTTGCGAAAGAATCGTTTACAAAATCTTATGCAATCCCGTCGGATGACAAAAGTAAGAATATTTACCACAAGAAATCGCTTCTTTGTAAAGGCCAAGCACACCAGGCGTTAGAGGAGTACGAGGAAGCCATTACTAGCTATAAAAAATTCATCGCTGAGCGAGGACCTCGAGATAAGTTCAACAGAGGGATGTACCAGATTAATATGGCGATTTGTCACTTCAGACTCGATGAACCACAGATCAAGGAAGGGATCGTATTTTTTGATACATCTCTGAAGAATAAAGACCGTTGGAAAACTCCAAATACGGCTATTGTCTCAGCATTCCAAGCTCTCACAAGGGCTATGATTGCAACCAAAAATGAGCGCGCTCTCATTGATTTTCTCAATCAAAACCGCTCGGCAATCACTCTGCGGCCATACCAGATGGTGCAATTTGGTCCCTTTTTCCAGAAATTGGCGACGGATGCTCTCACTGCTGACATGCAACAGGCTGCATATAGTCTGTTCGCATTGATTCCAGGCACTGAAGTTGCTCTGAGCGACTTAGGCGGGATTAAGGAAAAGCTCGCGCTTTATCCTGGTTTAGCAATCAAAGAAGGTTCCGATTTTATCTCTAAGGAACGGATCAGCAAGTGGTACAGCGATTTGCGCGATAAAGATCGTTCCGGCGACCCTCCAGAAGTGCTAGCTCTCAGCGCTTTGGCCTTCACTCACGAATCTAACGGTAATGTACGAGGAGCATACCGAGCATATGAGCAACTCGAACTCTATTTTCGCGATTCAACCCGCCGTGAGGTGAACCTTTACAACTTAGTACGGACTTCGGCGGTGGCAGATGAACTTTCCGTTACTGTGGGTTATGCTCAAAAGTTTCTCGCGAAATATCCAGAGAGTAAGTACCGTGAACCTGCAGCAAATATGATGCTTTCTTTACTCTTTGCGAATAGTAAATATGAAGAAAGTGAGTTAATCGCTGGTGAAATGATAGCTGACTTGCCGAAGCCATCTCCTCTGCACGATATTTGCCTGCACGTTTTGGGTGGCTCAAAGTTCTACTTAGGGAAATTCGCTGAAGCTCGCCCTCACCTGGAAGAGCACCTCAAATTATATGAGAAGAGTAAATATAGTATTTCCGCTAATTACTTTGAAGCTTCAAATCTGGCCCAATTACAGTTGTGGGATCAGGCGGGTGTGAAGTTGAAAAAATTCCTTAAAACGTACCCAGATTCTACAAAAAACGTATTTTTAGCCTATGCCCTCAATGATCTAGCAAATGTGCACTCCTACAAGGGGGAAGATGAAATAGCATTGGAAAACATTGCACGTATCGAATCCGAGTTTCATGAGTCAAATGTTGCAAATACGGCATACAACCTTAAAGGCAGTATTTTACAGAATATGGGACAACTTGATGAGGCTAAGAAATATTTTCTCAAGGTATGTGATTCTGTTGAGGATAGTGACAGTGATGTGAATCAGGGTGAGTCACTTTACCGGCTGGTAAACCTCCTCGGTGCAGAGAAAATTGATAAAAAGCCTAATGCTAATATGAAAGAGGCTCTTCCGTACTATGATCGTTTCTGGAAAAATCACCAAAACTCGCCTTTTAAAGGACTGCTCGCAGTTGCTGGTATGCCGGCTTTGATTGAAGCTGGACGAGATGACGAAGCCTTATCTAATCTTCAGCTTGCGATTACTGATATGGCAGAGCGTAAGAAATTTTCGAATTTGGAAAAGACTATTGCTACATACACAGTATATTATCTTCAGGCACAGGAAAAAAAGAAAATCTCACCGTCAAATGCAATAAGTAACTTGAAGTTGCATTACTATACCTTCCCAGGTATAGATAAAAAAAATATCCGAGCACTTGCGTTACTTCGTATTGCTGTGATTGGGGTTTATGAAAAAAGTTTAAAAATTGCCTCTAAAGAAGGAAATGAAGCTCTCGTAAGCCGTATCCAAGCTGGCATCAATGCCACCTTCAAGGACTTGAAGACTGCTTATCCTGTGGAAAAACTCTCCGATTCTGTTCTTATCCGTATAGGTGATTATCTTCGTACTAAATCCTCAGCTCCTCGCCAGGCTCTGCCATATTACCAAGAGCGCTTGAAACATACGCAGCCTAATGGCCGTATATCTGCAGAGTTTGGTATTGCCGATATCTACGGTAGAGCTGGAAGCAATGCTGAGATGACTAAAGCCATCGGAATGATGCAAGATGTCATCAAGCAAAAGGACACTACTAAGAAAAATCGTGCTAAAGCGCATTCAAGCATGGTTCAGATCTATGCTAAGCAGGGTAACTGGAACAAGGTGGTCGAAGAAGGGGTACTCTATCTGGAGGAGCACACCAAAGAACGTACGGCTATCCAGCAACTCCTCGCACAAGCATATGATGAGCAAAAAAATTATCTTAAATGTATTGCAATTAACTCAAATTTAGCTGGAAACAACAGATCAAACTGGGATGTCTCAGTGCCTGCAATGAACCGTGCCACCGAGCTTATGTGGGCTCATGGTACGGCAGCAAAGGATGGTAGATCGAAGCAACAGCTGGCATACGAAGTGGCAGCTCGATACATCAAGTCATCACGCGCTGCATTTGATGAGCATAAAGATGAAATGTCTGAAATTGTTCGTACCACATGGAAGCGTATTGATGCCCGAGTCATGAAATGGGAAGATAGCGGGAAAATCCAAACCTTTGCGGAGATGGAAAAAAATAATAAGTAGTCCAGTATTGATTGAATCCAAATATCTGGCGACACAAACAATGAAATTGTGAGCGCCAACTAACAAAAATATTTAACAAAGAATATGAAATTACTCACAATGCTCATGGTAGCCATCTTTGGCTTCACTCTGTATGTTTCAGCTCAGCAACCTGAGCGAGTTGCGATAAGAGGCTTCCTCATCATGGCCGATAGTACATACGAAAAAGTGTTGCTCTTGGGAGCTACTGATAAAAGGATTTTCTATGTGCCTAATATAAAGGCAGTGGATGTCAGCAATAAGCGTCGCGGCTCTGTTGCTTCAGTCTACATCACGGAGCCGAAAGAATACACAGAGGCGATGTCTCTTTTCGAAGATCGTAAGTATAGCGAAGCTCACACCAAGTTTGGTGAAGTGATGGAGCGTTACAAGAAGTTCCAGCCAATCAAAGATAACCACTACACGCTCGCTGGTTTCTATCAGCTCGAATGTCTTCGTAAGCAATTGAAGGCAGCGGAACTCGTGAAAGCAGTGGCTGCCTACGACACGCAAAATCTTATTCGCACAGATCTCCTCAAGCAGCTCGAAGTGTATAAGTTTTGGGAAGTTCTGAACTCGAAGGATTGGGCTCGGCTTGATCGACTTGCTGGCGAGTGGAAGAGCAAGCGTGTGCCAATCTCTCAACGTGCACAGATTGCCTATTGCCATGCTACGGCGCTAGAGGCTCTCGACCGCAAGACTGATGCTCTAAATATGTATGCTCAGGCAATGACGGCTGATTATTCAAAATCAGAGGAAATTGTGCGGGAGTCAGTACATGCAGCGCTTCGTGTGTACCAGTCTATGCCTGAGGTGAAGGCTGCGATGAAGCTATGGAAGAGCCCCGATGAAGATATTTACTCCTCTGGTTATCGTTTACTGGCTGAGGCGAATGCCCTGGCACGTCTTTACAATAAGGCTGGCATGGGGGCGGGTGTAGCGCTGCCGGCTAAGTATGTGGAGTTTCTTAAGTTCACGGCCGATGATGCCCCTGGTCTGAAGAAGTAAGAGCCCGCAAAATTAATTGAGTCACGCACCCGTTCCATTTTTTGGACGGGTGTTTTTGGTCTAAGGCCATTGGTTTCTTTTTTTCGCTCTATGTGGTCTAAGAATTTCCCTATGCTATAAGTTAAATTAGAAATGAATAAGCCAGTACAGATTTGGATCACAGTTGCATTGCTAGCACTGGCGAGCCCAGTGGCATGCGCTCTAGAAGTCGGGGATGACCAGCTTCGTCTGGCTGTGAGTTTGATGCAGAATGAAAAATGGCAATTAGCCTATTCTGTGTTTTCTGAGATCGACGATGCTGAGCAAGCCGCCGGAGTGTCAGAAGGAGTGTACGGTAAGCTCCTTTTCAGTATGGGGCTGTGTCAGATGGAGCTGGCAAAGGAGGGGGGAGCCGAGTTACGTGAGGGTTTCTATCAGAAGGCACTGAAAGATTTTGAAAAGTGTCGGAATTTTATTGGTTCGCCAGATGATCAAAATCCGTACGTTCGTCGCAGTCTTTTGCGCATGGCAATGTGCTATCAGGCGCTGAAGCAATTCGACGCCGCTTATGCAGCGTATGCAGCATTTTTAGTGGAGCGAAATCAAATCAGCGATGTGTATGACCACGGTAACCTGCTGTTGAATTTGACAACATGCTCATTGCGTCGGTCCTCACCTGTAAATGCCGAGACCTTGACCTATCTGCAGCAGGCCGTGGACGGGCGCAAACGCTACGAGATAGAGACGGCGGCACTCTGCGATGTTGTGCTAGATGTGTATGGCGTGTTGGCTGGCAGGTTTTCTCCAGAGCAAGAACTGCTTCTCTTGGCTTGGTTGGCTGAGTTGACTCCCAGTTTAGAAGATGACTCAGATGTGTTTTTTGCAGCACTGAGCAAGACGGCTCAAAAACTCTTTGATAATGGTAATGTAAAAAGTACTCAGTCATTACTTAGAGTCCTGTCATGGCTTAGTGCGCAACCTGTAGAAAAGTTAGATTTTTCAAATTCTGTTGGGCGTGATCCCGTCCTAGTCGCGCGTTCGATTGAGCAATATGCCTATACTCAATCAGCTCAGCAGCGGGGTAATCTACTCGCTCAGCTCATTGAGCGGTTCCCTCAGTCGGCTAGAGTGTCTGAATGGTTGTATCGCTGCATTGTGGCGCATTTTGAACTCGACCAAATCGAGCTGGCACGCGCAGATGTCGAGCTCTACAAATCTAAATTCCCGGATGGTGACTATCTAAGCTCTATTGAGTTACTAGAGCTAAGCAGCCTTTTCGATGCTGGCCAATATGCAGAGGCTTTAGCATTGGCTGAGGCTGCCTCAGCTGGAGCTGGGGAGCAAAATGAAGACCGACTTTATGTGATGGCTGGTTCGACTTGTTTTTTAGGCGAGTATCATCGGAGCTTTAGTTTAGCAGCTAAGTACTTGGAGCTATATTCAGATGGTGAGCACACGGAGTCCGTGCGGTACTTCCAAGCGGTGAACTACGCCCGTCTGGGCTACGCTGCTGAGGCTCGCTCTATTCTGTCAGAGATCACAACTGGTGGGCTCCAAGTCTATGCTCAATATGAGCTGGCAATGCTAGATTTCGAGTCAGCATCTTACCTGAAAACTCAAGAACGATTGGATGAGATTCGCGAGCTTGAGTTAGATCCAACCTTGCGGGTTCAAGCAGACCTGCTCTCAGCCCGTACTTCTGCCATTCTGCGAGAGCGTGAGACAGCTGAAATTTTGTATCTAGATGCGCTCAAGTTGGCTAGATCCTCCCACTTGCTAGAGCTGGAGCAAGAAGTCATGTTCTACCTAATCGCCTTCTACGGCCGTGAAAAAGTGGCAGGGGAACCCAACTCGGACATGGAAAAGTGCCTGCCCTACTACGACGCGTTTTTTCAGAAATTTTCGGATTCCCCGTATGCCGCTCAGGTAGCGTCGGCGGCAATGGCTGCATTGAAAAATGCTGGTGAGTTAGATCGTGGAATCAAGACGCTTGAGCGGGTTCTTCAGTCTGCGTGTAATGCATCAAAGGAAGCTGGAGTGCGTGATGCTGCGAGCGCTTTGATCTGGGCTAGAATTGACGCAGGAATGAAGCCTTCTGAGCTCAAGCTTCAGTTTAGCTCTCATGAGCCTTCCCACTTTAGTTCAGTGCAGTGGTTTGCTCTGATTGAAGTTTATGCTGCAGGTCTTGATCAAGCGCATACAAGTTGGGGGCTTAAATTGCGCTACGATGCTACCTTACGGGGCATGTACGCCGAACTCTCACTGCAGGCCAAAGATGTTAAGCTTCCTAGCTATATCGATTTGGCTCTGGGCGAATGGTATCTGATCGATGAGAATTTCCCTCAGTTGTCTCGTGATCATTTTGCTAACGCTCGGTCGTCTGATTTGATTCGCCAGCAAAAAATCGCAGTTCTTGGCATAGTAAATTCTTTAAGGGTATCCGCGACTGAGTCTGATTTAAAGCAAGCGCAGAGATTGATTACTAACTTGCTGGAGCGCTTTGGCGAAGATGAGAAATTGCTGGAAAAAGCTATGTACGAATCGATAGAAGTTCTCTCCAAGCTCCAGTCGTGGGATGTTCTAACAAATGAGTCTAAAGAATATCTAACAAAACATAAGTTCGACTATCGTCGCTCGAGAGTCTGGTACCTATTAGCTAAATCCTACGATTTGAGGGGAATGAATGAAGATGCGATGGCAAATTATTCTCGTGTTTTTGCGGGATACACACGGGTTTTGGCTGTTTCTGCGCCGTCTGTAGAGAGGTTAAGTGAGCTCACTTGGCAAAGAAACCGTCCAGAAATGACGGGGGAGAAGGCTGATAGACAGATTGCTTATCAACTAGCACATCGCTATTTGACGATGGTGAAGGACTATCCGGAATGGGAAAGAAAGCGTGTTGGCGTCCATGAGTCCTTGGCGGCTATTCGTGCTAATGTCGATACCTGGGAGTCGAGTGGGGAGGTGATTTCTGTAGAACAAATGCTCAGAGAAATACGCCAGGGCAAGCGCTAAACAGGCTTCATTCTAGGCAATAAAAAACCCCACTATCAGAGGATAGTGGGGTTGTTATACCTTTTGGGTAAAGGGATTAGAGTGATCCTTTGAGCGTAGAAGAAGCCTTGAAGCCAACCGTCTTAGACGCTTTGATCTTCATTGATTCTCCAGTCTTAGGGTTACGGCCCATACGAGCAGCACGCTTCTTCACTTCAAAAGTGCCGAAGCCGATAAGTTGGACTTTCTCGTCCTTCTTAACACCTTTAGCGATGGATGTAAGGACTGCGGAAAGAGCGTCTTCAGCAGCACGCTTAGTAGCGTCCTTCCCGAGGTTCTTTTGGATTGATTCTACAAGTTGAGCTTTGTTCATAACGCTATACTTTTCGCGAAGTTTTCCTTATTTGTAAAGGGAAAAAGAGTAGAAAAAATCCTATATGAAATATAGGGTTTTTAGCTTGCCAATATCTACCGATCCGTAGTATACGCAGAGGCTCGAGCTTGATACATAGGCTAATTGAATTTGTTAGGAGTTGTTATGTGCTGATATACATAGCTTATGAGTTGACATGATGAGTTGTTAAATCGAAGATTCTCCTTTGCTATGTCGTTGGGAAAAATAGATTATGATTGGGTTTTGGAGTTAGTGGTTTCGGCCGCTAAGGGAATTCCGACTCAGGGTGATTTGTCGGATTTACTAGATGATGCTCTCTCTGCGCAGCAGCGCGGCTATTTTTTGCCCGATGAGGATGAGCGGCTACGCGATCGCTATCGCCAGTACTTGCGACTCCGTACTGTCCTGCTGAGTAGCATTGCTGAGCTAGAGCCCTATTGTAATGAGGAGGAAGACTGGGATACTTGTCTGCACGCCTTTGCAGTGGGGTTCACGGCGGCTTGCGTTTTGATGCGTGCCGCCGAGTTTATCGTCGATTTGGCAGGCGACAGGTTTTTGGTGTGGAAAAAGCTGGATGAGGCTGAGCTGAGGTACGGGATCGAGGCTAAGAGCTTTTCTCGGATGTATAAGAATCTTACCTCGCCGCGGAAGATGTGGAGGTTTTATGAGGCTACATTGTTCTGGGAACTACATTCGGATGAGGTGATGGCACTGAGGGGAGAAGGTGGGAGGGTGCGTGAGCTGATAGAGGTGCTGGAGTCAGAACTTCCCTTTGTTAGCAGGAGTAAGGCGGCCTATTTAAAGCGACAGCTCCAGTATAGAATTTTCTCATTTCGCCGCAGACAGCATTCCAGCTATCGGAATGTGATGTTTCAGATGTTTAGGATGAGTGGCAAGGTGATCTCAGAGGTGAAACAGCCAATTCTAGCAATCCAAAAGTCTGGTAAGCGCGTGACTCCGCGGGTCTTGGCTAAGGCGTGGGCTATCCTGCAACCGGGTGATGTCATTGTGACTCGGCATGACGAGGCGATGAGCAATCTCTTTCTCCCAGGTTTTTGGCCGCATGCCGCCTTATATATCGGCAGCAAGGAACAGCGCGAAAGCTTGGGCATTTTTGACGACGTACAAGAGGGGGTGAATGTGGTGGAGGCTAAAAAGGATGGCGTACACTTGCGAGCGTTGACCGAGACCTTGGCTGTGGATGCCTTCACGATTCTTCGGTCGAAACTGCCAGAGGAAAAAGTGGTCGAAGCGGTGAAGTGCGCAATGAGTCACACCGGGAAGCGTTACGACTTCGTCTTCGATTTTCGCCAATCGGATCGCTTGGCGTGCACCGAAGTGGTCTACCGCTCCTACCAAGCTGGGGCTGGAGTGGGGTTTGAGCTGGAAGATCGAGCTGGCAGATTGTGTCTCTCGGCGGAGGCTCTGATGAATCAGGGGATAAAGCTCGGGGTCTTTGAGCCGGTGGCCATCTATGGAGTCGATGGGATAAAGGTGCACGAGGGGGCGGAGGCGAAACGACGGCTCGCAGATAGCTATAAAACTGACTGGTGAGGTTAGGGTTGCTTTCCGCTGCCATTCTTAAGTTTTCCTAGCAAAGGATAGTCAAAAGGATGACGTAGAAAATTCCTTGGGAAAGTGCTTATTTGCAGAGAGTTAATCAGACTTTGTGAAAAATTTCACAAATAGACTTGCTCGCTTTTCGTGAGGAGGTTATTGACCAGTCGCTCGCCGCAATGGCGATTTAAATCCATGGCCAAGAAAACGACTTTCCTACCACTGTTTTTCCTTTGTTTTGCATTGGGACTTCCTGTTGCTGTTGCTGATGAGCATCACGATGCGCATTCTGCGGCAACACACGTCGAGCACGTTGCTACCGAGCATGCCGGTGAAGCGAATGCTGAAAGCCATGAAAAGCACGAGGCGCCTATGCTTCCGAAGAATGCAGTAGCTCTTCATCAGAGCGCTACATTCCTCACAAACTCCTACGTGATGACTTGGCTTTCAGTGCTCGTTATCGTTCTTTTCTGTCGCGCAGGCGCTGGCAAGCTTTCGATGATTCCTGTTGGTTTTCAGAACTTTGCTGAGTGGGTGATTGAGTCCCTCTATAACTTCTTTGCAGGTATCCTCGGTGATAAGCTCGCTAAGCGCACATTCTGGTTCTTCGGCTCTACTTTCCTTCTTATTATCATTTCTAACTACATGGGTCTCATCCCAGGTGTTGGAACTGTCGGCTGGGGTAAAGATTTATACGGTCACATGCATACACCGCTTCTCCGTGGTGGTAACGCAGACGTCAACATGACTGCGGCGATGGCATTTACCTTCGCATTACTCTGGTTTTACTGGGCGATCACAGAGAATGGTTTCAAAGGTTTCATCGCGCACATCTTCGCTCCTAAAGGTGACTTCAAAGGGTTGATGGTTCCAGCAATGATTCTTATCTTCGGCTTGGTTGGTGTTCTTGAAATGATCTCCATCGCAATTCGCCCAGTGGCTCTTTCCTTCCGACTTTTCGGTAACATCTACGGTGGAGAGCAGACTCTCGAAACGCTCATGGGTATCGGTGGTGTTTGGGCTGGTTGGGCAACGTCCCTCCCGTTCTACTTCATGGAGCTTCTCGTAGGCGGCGTTCAGGCGCTCGTGTTCACTCTCCTTTGTGCTGTCTTCCTAAAGCTCATCTGTGAGCACAGCGATCACGACGAAGAGGAGGCACACTAATATTTCTAAACAATCTCAGGAATCAGACTCATAGCATTACGACCGTGGGGGGTTCCGGAAAACAACAACAAACAAACTAACCAATACACCATTATGACAGGATCAATCGCAATAGCACTCGCAGCACTCGGTGCAGCACTCGGCATCGGCCTCGTAGGATTCAAAGCAACTGAAGCAACTGGTCGTAACCCAGGCGCAGCAGGTCCTATCCTCACACTTGCAATCATTCTTGCAGCTCTTTGTGAGGGTATCTTCATCCTCACTCTCTTCCTTAGTTAATTTTACTAAGAAACGAATTTTACTCGCTGCTGCTTGATGAGTAGCAGCGAGTTTTACTACTCAATCACATCAAAAAACTTTTACGATAATGATCACATTAATAGCATCTGGAGGAATAATCTCTGACCTCACTGAACCATTCGGCGTGAGCTGGTTGCCTTTCGGCTTTCAGGTTCTCAACTTCATCATTGTGATCATCGTTCTGAAGAAGTTTGCCTTTGGCCCTATCATGGCAATGCTTGAGCAACGCTCAAAGCGCATTGCAGAAGGTGAAGAAAAGCTAAAGCGCATTGAGACTCAGTTAGCAGAATCAGAGGAGCGCACTACTGCTGCTCTTGATAAAGCTAACGCTGATGCAAAGCGTCTTGTAGAAGAAGCTAAAGAAAGTGCCGCTACTCTTTCCGAAGAGAAGACTCAGGAAGCAATCGCGAAAGCGCAGGGCATTCTCGAGAAAGCACAGGCAAATGCTAAAGCTGAGCGCGACCAAATGGTCACTGAGCTCAAGCAAGACTTCGGTCGCCTCGTTGCCGCTACTACAGCTTCTGTCACTGGTAAGGTTCTTACCGACGATGACAACAAGCGCATCAATCAGGAAGCACTCGCAAGCGTCGAGGGCTAATCTCATTCAACAATTTTTTCAAACGTCGATCGCCATTATAAACCATGAAAGTATCTAAAGACGCAGCTTCCGCAGCTCGCCGACTCTACCGCCTCTGCAATGTAGACGGTAAGCTCGACGAAGTGAAATTTAGCAAGGTCGTTAAGACTGTCGCTGAAAAGAAACCGCGCAATTTCCATGGAATCCTAGTCACTCTCAAGCGTCAGCTTGAGCTCGATCTCGCAAAGAAGCACGTCACAGTCGACAGTGCTTCTGAGTTAGATTCAGCGACTAAGGAAAGCATCGTGGCCAAGCTAACAAAGCAACACGGCAGCGATCTGACATACGAATACAACATCAACTCTGCCCTTCTGGGTGGAATTCGCATCCGTAAAGGTGACGACGTGTGGGACGGCACAGTAAAAGGCCGTCTCGATGCCATCGCCAACGCGTTTTAACCCAATCCATAACGAATCCCACATCCGGGCAATTTAACCAATCAACCAACAGTAAGATATGAGCAGCATTCTTCAGGAACTCGAACAAGAGATCGCGAACGTCACGACCTCAGTCGGCAAAAGCAACGTAGGTACCATCCGTGAAATCGGTGACGGTGTAGCCAAAGTAGAAGGTCTTAGCGACGTTCAACTCAACGAAATGGTCTCCTTCCCAGGCGGAGTAACAGGTCTCGCACTTAACCTTGAAGAAGGTGAAGTCGGAGTTGTTCTTCTCGGTGAATACCTCCACCTCAAAGCTGGTGACGAGTGTAAGTGCACAGGTGAGCTTCTTTCCGTACCAGTAGGTGAAAACCTCCTCGGCCGCGTGATCGACACTCTCGGCGCACCAATCGACGGTAAAGGCGAAGTTGCTGACACTGTTGAATACCCAGTTGAGAAAATCGCTCCTGGTATCATTAAGCGTAAGTCAGTTTCAGTTCCAGTTCAGACTGGTATCATGGCGATCGACGCAATGGTTCCAATCGGCCGTGGTCAGCGTGAGCTTATCATTGGTGACCGTGCTACTGGTAAGACCACTATCGCGATCGACACAATCATTTCTCAGGCCAACCAGAACAAGGCTGCTGAAGCAGGCAAACTTCCTGGCTACAAGCCAATGTACTGTATCTACGTCGCTATCGGCCAGAAGCAGTCCAACGTGGCTCGTATCATCTCGACTCTCGAAGAAGCAGACGCGATGAAGTACACAACAATCGTTTCCGCATCTGCATCTGATTCCGCTGCGAACCAGTACCTAGCACCTTACACAGGTTGTGCAGTAGCTGAGTTCCACATGGATAAGGGCCGCGACTGTCTCATCGTATTTGATGACCTTTCAAAGCACGCTGTAGCTTACCGTCAGGTATCGCTCATTCTTAAGCGTCCTTCTGGACGTGAAGCGTATCCTGGTGACGTATTCTACCTTCACTCCAGACTTCTTGAGCGTTCTGCACGTCTTTCTGAGAATGCTGGTGGTGGTTCACTCACAGCACTTCCAATCATTGAGACACAGGCTGGTGATGTATCCGCATACATCCCAACTAACGTGATTTCCATCACAGACGGTCAGATCTTCCTTGAGACAGACCTCTTCAACCAAGGTATCCGCCCGGCAATCTCTGTTGGACTCTCCGTTTCCCGTGTTGGTTCATCCGCACAGACGAAGGCGACTAAGAAGGTAGCTGGTACGACTAAGCTTGACCTGGCTCAGTTCCGCGAACTTCAGGCATTTGCCCAGTTCGGATCTGACCTCGACGATACCACTAAAGCGAAGATCGACCGTGGTCTGCGTATTGTGGAGCTCTTCAAGCAGAACCAGTACTCACCACTCTCCATGCAGATGCAGGTAGCTGTGCTCTTCGCAATGCAGAACGGCTTCCTCGATGATGTTGAAGTTGAGCGCATTTGCGAATTCCAAGCGGCGTTTGAGGAATTCCTTACAACACGCAAGGCGGACGTTCTTCAGCAAATTGCTGACGACAAAGCTATCACTGATGCTGTTAAGTCTGGCCTGACACAGGCTATCGAAGACTTCAAAGGATCTTGGAAGTAATTCCACAAAGGAGGACGTCGCTCAGCGGCGTCCGTCTTCCTAACTAATAGCTACTGGCTACTCGCTACTTTATAAAATAATGGCAAACCTGAGAGACATTCGTCGCCGTATCAAATCGGTGAAAAACACAGCGCAGATCACCCGCGCGATGGAGCTTGTTGCTGCAGCCAAAATGAAAAAGGCTCAGAATCAGGCACTCGCTGGTCGTGCCTACGCCGATGAGCTCAATAAAGTGCTCGTCAATCTTAAGGAGAACGTGGATGAGAATGCTCATCCACTCCTCGAGAAGCGTGATGGCAACAAGACTCTGACACTCGTTATTTCTGCAGACAAAGGCCTTTGTGGTGGTTTCAACGGAAACCTCCTCAAGGAAGTCAACAATGCACACACTGACGAAACTGAGTATGTGACAGTTGGCCGTAAGCTTCGTCTCAGCCTGATGAAGGCTGGCAATGATATCAAGGCGGATTTCGTCGTAGTGGACCCAGTTCCATTCGCTGAAGCTCGTCCGATCTCAAAGTACCTCATTGAGCAGTTCCTCAGCGGTGACTACGATTGCGTCAAAGTAGCATTCAACGACTTCAAGTCCACAATGGTGCAACTTCCACGTGTGGTTCAGCTTCTTCCAATCGAGTCTAACTCACTTGGTGAAAAGCAGACTTACGAAGGCGTAGGAAAAGGCCAAGTCGGTGAAACTGACAAAGTGACTGCACTTGAGAAAGAGTACACATTCGAGCCATCTCCTGAGAAGGTCCTCGACGCACTCCTTCCACAGTACGTCAACTTCCAAGTCTACCAAATGCTAGTCGAATCCCGGGCTTCCGAGCACTCCGCACGCATGGTTTCCATGAAGTCGGCTACCGACAACGCGAATGACATGAAAGATGAGCTGACACTACAGTTCAACAAACTCCGTCAGGGTGCGATCACAGCAGAACTTCTCGAAATCACCACTGCCATGAAGGCAATGGAATAATATTGATCACTTCACATTGATCACTTTTAACTAAATTTTACTAACTGATAATACAACAAAACCATGAGTAACGTAGGAACAATCGTTCAGATCATTGGCGCCGTCATCGACGCTGACTTCTCGGATGCAACAAACATTCCAAGCATTTATAGCGCTCTCGAAGTTTCTTATACTTTCGAAGGCAACGCAACTAAGCTCGTACTCGAGGTGCAATCGCACCTTGGTGACGGATGGATTCGCGCTGTTGCAATGAGTACATCTGACGGCCTCAAGCGTGGCATGCAGATCACGGATACAGGTGGACCAATCACAGTGCCAGTAGGTGCTCAGGTTCTCGGCCGTATCTTCAACGTCACAGGTGATCTTGTGGACGAGAACGTGCCACTTCCAGACGCATCCAAGCGCACAGCTATTCACCGTCCAGCTCCTAAGCTCGTCGATCAAGCATCTTCCACTGAGATCCTCGAAACAGGTATCAAAGTAGTCGACCTTGTTTGCCCATTCCTTAAGGGTGGTAAAGTTGGCGCATTTGGTGGTGCTGGTGTTGGTAAGACCGTGGTTATCATGGAGCTCATCAACAACATCGCTCTCGGACACGGTGGTTACTCCGTATTCGCTGGTGTAGGTGAGCGTACTCGTGAGGGTAACGACCTTTACTGGGAAATGATCGAATCTGGTGTTATCGCTGTTGAAACAGACGATAAGGGCCACCCAATCCTCAACGATGACGGCACACCACAGCTCAAAGCTGAAGGTTCCAAGGTTGCTCTCGTATACGGACAGATGAACGAGCCTCCAGGAGCACGTCTCCGTGTTGCTCTCTCAGCTCTCTCCATGGCGGAATACTTCCGTGATGAAGAAGGCCAGGACGTTCTTCTCTTCGTTGACAACATTTTCCGATTCTCTCAGGCAGGTTCTGAGGTGTCCGCGCTTCTCGGCCGTACACCATCTGCTGTGGGTTACCAACCGACTCTTGCAGAAGAGATGGCCGGTCTCCAAGAGCGAATCACATCCACTAAGAAGGGATCTATCACATCACTCCAGGCCGTTTACGTTCCTGCGGATGACTTGACTGACCCAGCTCCAGCTAACACATTCGCTCACCTTGATGCGACTGTTGTTCTTGAGCGTTCACTTGCTGAGCAGGCTCTCTTCCCAGCGGTTGATCCACTGGCATCCTCCTCTAAGGCACTCTCTCCTGAGACTGTTGGTGAGCGTCACTACAAAGTGGCTCGTGGTGTACAGGGTGTACTCCAGCGCTACAAAGACCTTCAGGACATCATCGCGATTCTTGGAATGGACGAACTATCTGACGAAGATAAGATGTCCGTATTCCGTGCGCGTAAGATCCAGCGTTTCCTCACACAGCCATTCTTCGTTGGTGAAGTATTCACAAACGTTCCTGGTGTTTATGTTGCTCTCGAAGACACAATCGAAGGTTTCGAACAGATCCTCGACGGTAAGTGGGACGATGTATCCGAGTCTAACTTCTACATGAAGGGCTCCATCGACAAGGTATCCCGCGACTAATTAGTTTCAGTGAGGAGTGTGCTTCACACTCCTCACTTATCTCTTATCACTAAAAAAATGCTTCATCTTGAAATAGTCACACCTGAGAAAAAAGTATTCTCAGATAAAGTAGCAGACGTCTACCTTCCAGGTGGTGATGGTGAGATCGGTGTGCTTGATTTGCACGCAGCTCTCGTCACCACTCTTACTGCTGGTGAGCTTCGCTACCAGAAAGACGGTAACTCTCATGAACTCGCGATCGGCTCCGGCTTCGCTGAGATTTCAGACGACAAAGTCATCATCCTAACCGATATGGCTCTTGGCGAAGACGAGATTGATGAAGCAGCTACGCAAGCAGCAATCGAGCGTGCTGAAGAGCAGCTCAAGAATTTTGACCACAACGAGAATATCGAAGAGTTCACCCAGCTACAGGGCCTCATCGCGCAGAACCTCGCCAAGCTCAATCTCAAGCGCAAGCGCCGCAACTAAGCTGGCTGCCTAACGCTTCAAAAAAGTATTATCAGTAATGCACCCCGCATGGATTCGTTCCATGCGGGGTGTTTTTTTCACAAACGGGTAGGCCATGGTGACACGGGTCGTTTGAATGACTACATAGGTGAAAAATACTAGCCATTGTCGAAAATTGTTGCCCAACCGAAGATGAAATACGTCGTTGTCTACGGCAAGGGACTCGAGATGACTCTCGAGCACATCATCAAACATGACACGTAGTCACTAACTGGGGGAAACATCGGGGGAATATTTAACAACTACATACCTGAGGATGTGTGCCACTGGTGGTGGCACTGTTTCATCGTACTGGCTTGTTCCTCAGTAGGTCTACCGCAGCCGTCAAGCTGAGCCCGTCACAAAGTGGGTTCGAGCCGCGCGCAGGATGAGCTTACAGCTGGCGGGCATTACGGCCTTCGTCGATCAGCTTCCAGAAGTGCTTTGAGTTGCTCAAGGCATCGTCTTCGCTGACCGGCATCTTTGAACGGAATAAGAAATCCGAGAAAGTATTTTTATGCAACACGCGGTGGACAATGACATTCTTATCCTTCACTCCGAAATAGATTCGGTATTCTTTGGTGCGGAAGCGGTACAGCACCTTGCCATCGCGCTCAAATTTTGCGTACTCGCCACCATCAAGGTTCGTCAACTTTTCTTCAGTCACCCGGAAGGCGTCTAACAAGTCGAGTTGATCGAGCGTTTCGAGCTGAGAAATCTCAGCGGCACTAATTTCGTTGAAAACTATCTGGAGCACCCCCGCAGCATAACGAGAGCAAAGAGAATGACGAAGCTTTTTATCTAGAAAATCGGCATCAAAAAACACCCCACACTCCACTGTAAGGCCACCAATAGGCATTATTAATAATTTAGCCTCCGTGGCTTCAAGAGCTGAGCTGTAGTCATTTTTCTCTCGGGTGCACTTTTTTGAGATATTTCAAACGAAATTTCAACGGTGCATCGCTAACGAGTAAATCCGCTATCGATGATCACATTGTTAGCGTAATGCGCACGCCCGCAAATCCACACCACACAAGTTCGAAAACGCTCACTTCACATGACAGAAAATATAGACTCCACAGCCACGTATCTGCAAAACATTCGGGATCGTGTAGGCCAGATCATTGTAGGCCAAGAAGTAGTCGTAGAGCGTACATTGATCGCCCTTCTCACCTCCGGCCACCTTTTGTTAGAAGGTATGCCAGGGCTGGCTAAAACTCTTTTGGTCAATACGGTCTCCAAAGCCATGCATTTGGACTTCAAGCGAATCCAGTTCACTATCGACTTACTTCCTGCTGATATTTTGGGAACAGAAATATTTGATGACAAGACTGGAAATTTCCGCACCCATAAAGGCCCAATCTTCACCAACTTATTGCTCGCTGATGAGATCAACCGAGCCGCGCCAAAGGTGCAGGGCGCGCTGCTAGAAGCGATGCAAGAACGCAAAATAACCTTGGGCAACCAAACCTTTGAGCTACCTACTCCATTTCTGGTAATTGCGACACAAAACCCGATTGAGCAATCCGGCACATTTGAACTCCCCGAGGCGCAGTTAGACCGCTTCATGCTCTGCCACCGTCTCAGCTATCCGACTCCTGAAGAAGAAGAGGAAATCATGCGCCGCAACTTGAAACTCGGCGTCAAAAAAGGTGAGTCTGGAGCCGTTGCTCGCACAGAATTTGACCTCATCTCCGACGAGACTGTCGGCTCGCCTGAAGACCTCGTGACAGCGATGGAAGCGGTGCACAATATCCACGTGAGTGATGTCTTTATCAAACACACGGTCAACATCATCGAGCGCACAAGACATCACCGTGACCTCGAAGTCGGTTGCTCACCGCGTGCTGGAATTTCACTGCTGAAAGCATCCCGAGCACGTGCTCTGATTCACGGCCGCGACTATGTCATCCCCGAGGACCTCTTCGCCCTTGCTCCCGATGTTTGTCTGCACCGAATCCGACTCAACTACGAGGCTCTAGCAGAAGGGAAAACGGCTCACGGGGTGCTCCAGGAAATCATCGAAGAATCCATTTCCTAACCACTCCCTCAGTCAATGCCGCTACTCGAGCACACAGACCCGCTGGACTCACGCCAGTTTTTCATAGCAATCAAGCGACTTGCTGACTCTCTATCTTATGGAACAGATAGATCGCAGCTGCTTGGCCAAGGAATCGAGTATGTCCAGTCGCGCCCCTATGTTCAGGGCGATCCAGTAAAATCAATCGACTGGAGAGTGAGTGCCCGCACCGGAGTGACTCACGTCAAAGAATACGAGACCCCAAAGTGTCTTCCAGTCTGGTTCATCGTCGACACCTCGGCATCGATGACACTCTCCTCGACGACCATTTCGAAGTACCAGTTAGCCGTACAAATTGCTGGTGGATTAGCCTTGTCTTGCATCGATAAAGTCTCACCCGTTGGCATACTGGGAGCTGGTTCGAGAGATCTCAATATCAAGCCCTCGCTCTCACGCGACACGATACTAACATGGCTCCACGAGCTACGGAATTACGACTTCAACGAGAGCACCCACCTCGCAGAAAAACTCATCTCGCTGAGTCCTTCTCTGGGAGAGAATACCCTGATTTTTGTGCTGTCTGACTTTCACGACCCCGATGTGCTTCGCGCACTCAAGAGGCTCAATCATAAACACGATGTGGTATCGCTGATTCTGCGAGACCCCGCTGAAGACGACCTCCGAGGCGCAGGACTGATCCGCGGCAAAGAGGTAGAGTCGAAACGCGAGTTTACCATCTCAGCAAAAAAAGAATTCTCACGCTTAGAAGACACCACGGCTGCCTTAAAAAAATCCTCGGTAGACCACCTTGCCCTCCATACGAACAAGCCAATTCTGGCACCCTTGAGGTTATTTGTTCAGTCCCGCCATTTACTCTCGCGCTAACAATTTCAGAATGTTTACACGCACCCACATCTCACGGCTACTGGTAGCGGCATTTTTGCTGTTAGTGACTCCACTTTTCTCAGTAGAAAGCCAACAAGCGCCAATGGGTTTACCAACGCGCTTCACGGATATCTACATCGCTGGAGAAAAGGTAGAGCCGATTCCACGGACCGATTCCTCGTCTTCGCTCGTCATCAGAGTGCTCGAGATAAAGCCCGCGTCTGAGGGATACCGCTACGACATGGAGGTCTATGGACTAGACGCTGGAGTGCACTCGCTCGCTCGATTTTTAAGATTCACTGAGAGCCAACTGCCAGTGACCGAGCTGGAGACTACACTAGAGATCACCACTCAGCACCCCATTGACACCCTTCCTAAGCCGCAGTCGCTGGAGTACTCGACACCAGGAAATCTAAGTAATTATCGTAGCACGATCTGGGTAGCAGCACTACTGTGGGTCATCGTGCTCGTCTGCATTATCGTCTACCGCAAACCGAAACCCAAGAACCTAGGCGAAGAAGTTAGAGTAGAGACTACCCATGAAAAGCTGCAGAAGTTAGTGCTGGCGACTGCTCACGGCGAACTCGATTTGACCCAGAAATCCACCCTAGAGCGACTAATCATTGGCCATTGGAAAAAGCAAGTTCCCGGTTTGGACGTGCTGCCAACAGCCGAGGCTATTTCCCAGCTGCGAACCCACCCTGAGGCGTCACCACTGGTGCTAAAGATAGAGCACTGGCTGCATGCTCCATCGCAGTCGATTACTCAAAAAGAGATCGAGCCACTGCTCACAGCGTTCAAAGAATACTAGGCAGCCATCCAATATGTCATTCGCTCATCCATTGGTCCTAGTGGCCTCATCCTACCCATACTGCTTGCCATTCATTTATGGCGAAAGCACACGCGTGCGCTGGCTCTGCCATTTGACCACCAACGCACCAAACATGCAGTCTGGACTTCACGCCTTCTCAACTGCGTCAACACCCTGCCCGCTCTCATCCTAGCAGCAGCCATTATTCTGTTAGCTGGTCCACGCCGATTCGAGCGTCCACGCTCGGAGCGAGAACTCACTAACATCCAATTCTGTTTGGACGTTTCCGGATCGATGACTGCCAAACTTGGCGAGAAGGATCGCTATGGAGTGGCGATGGACTCGCTCAATGAGTTCCTCACCTACCGCAAGGGTGATGCCTTTTCGCTGATCGTCTTCGGTGATGACAACCTGCGCTGGGTTCCGCTCACCACTGATGCTTCCTCGTTCTCCTGTGCCGCACCATTCCTCCACCCTAGCAACCTTCCACCATGGTTCCGTGGTGGCACAGCGATCGGATCAGCTCTCAAGCAATCTGAGCGATTCCTGCTTACTTCAGAAAGCGGTGACCGCATCATCATTCTCATTTCTGACGGACAAAGCTATGACCTCTATGATGGCAATGACCAAAAAATTGCGCAGAGCCTGAAGGAAAATAACATCACACTCTACGGCATCCACATTGGCAGCGGTGAACCACCAGCTGAAGTTCAGCTGATTTCCCAGTCGACAGGAGGTGCCACATTCGCAGCGGGTGATCCACAAGCACTGCTGGAAATTTTTAGCAAAATTGACGTGATGGAGAAGGCTACGTTCAAGCGTCTAACACCTGACCCTGTAGACCATTTCTCCCCCTATCTCATCGCCATGCTATCACTCGCGGGCACATATCTCCTCACCCTTTTCGGACTCCGCTACACTCCTTGGTAATGACTCTCTCACCCGCGATTCTTATTTCACTGGCTGCCGCAATTCTTACTGCGGGGGCTGAGCTCGTGCACCACCGGCGGATTCTGCGTGTGCGCCATCTAGCATTCGGTACCGGCGCTCCGATCCCAACACCACTCTACACCGCGTCATTGCTCAGAGTCCTAGCTCTCACAGCCCTGGCATGGGGAGCTACCACCTTACTGTTCTTACCTCCTAAAGCCCACCGCAACGTGCAGGCTGAGGAAGTTCCAGCAGAGGAACGGAGGCATCTCGTTCTGCTGTTAGACGTCTCACCCTCGATGCGTCTCAAAGATGCAGGATCTGATCAAAAAATTTCCCGCACCGAGCGCGCCTCGGCCTTGATCCAATCAATGCTACAGCGGACTGCTGATGACAAGCTACACTTCACCATGGTGGCCGTCTACAATGGAGCCAAGCCGGTTGTCAAAGAAGGCCGCGACATAGAGGTCATCCTTAACTTTTTAGACGGCTTACCGCTCTCGAGCGTCTTTCCGACAGGTAAGACTCGTCTGTTTGATGGCATCAGCGAGGTGGCAACTATCGCTCAGGACTGGCCAGCGAATTCAGCAACACTAGTGATCGCTTCAGACGGCGACACTGTCCCAGCCTCAGGTATGCCAAGGCTACCAAGCTCAATTGGTTCTACCCTCGTTCTAGGTGTGGGCGACCCGAGTAAAGGCACATTTATCGATGGCACGCAGTCGCGCCAAGACATCAGTACGTTGAGCCAGATTGCAACGAGACTGGGAGGATCCTACCATGATGGAAACCGCAAACATATCCCGACAGATGTTATAGCCGACCTTGGCACGCTGAAAATGGAAAAAGAGAGCCCAGAACTGACACTGCGCGAGTACTCACTCATAGTCATTGGTGTATCCTCTCTGCTTCTCGCCCTCATCCCATTCATGTTACATTACCACTCTGGCCGGTTTGAGCCAGGCCCACCCCTTACCCAATAGACTCCTATCATGAGAAAAAAAAATCATCCTAGCCACCCTCTGGTTGCTCGTTCCACTGATTGCACTCGCCTACCACTATGGACCAGGACAAGAGAGACTCGCATTAGAGCACACCGACGACCTGCTCGCCGAATCCCAAGCGGCTGTCGCTGACGAAAACTGGCCTGAAGCGATTCGCCTGTACCAAGACGCCTTGGCAAAACTGCCGAAGGAAAAAACTCAGATCTCTAGAAAAATTCAGCTAGAGATAGCTAAAGCAAAAATGCAGAACAGCCAACTCCCCGAAGCTCGAGAAGAGCTCGCAGCTCTAGCAGCAGAAATCCAGAGCGACCCGTATGCATCACCCGAGCTCAAACAGCAGGTCACCTCCACGCTGGCCAATGCCCGCTACTACATGACCTACCTCATGAAGTTAGAAGGCAAGCCAGATGCTGAGTGGGAACCCGAGATTGAGGCCGCCAGACAGGAATATAAGCTACTCGCACAAAACTCACAGGCGGGCAGCAAGCACTTGCTAGACCTAGAAGCGACTATCCGCCTAGCACGCGCCACCCCCAAGGAACTCTACGGCCTTCCCATCCCATCTCAATGACAAGGATGTTCTTCGGGCGGTCGCCCGAAACCAGCAGCAAAACCTAGCAACAAACCTAGTGATTCACGTGGCGCAGGCCAAGGACCACCAGCTGACGGCTCAGGATCCTAACACCTCATTCACGCTTTCCCCCAAACTCCACTCACACACTTTCCCACACCCATTATTTTATGAAAAAAACGGCCATCTATTGGGCATCACTCTCGCTCGCCAGCCTACCAGCTTCCGCTCAAAACTCTAACGTCAGACTTCAAGGTATCAATCCATCTGGCATTGAGAGTAAACAGCTATCTGCAGACCAAGCCATCCAGTCTCGCAGGGCCGGGTCCACCTCAAAGAGGAAACCTCTGACTCCAGCCCAACAACGGAGCAAAATCATTGAGGAAATCAAAATCAATCGCTCGAACTCCGGGATTATTGAAACCCGCATGGCGGTCAAACGCACCCCACTGAAGATCGAGAAGCTCTCAGAAGCACAGCTCAAAAAATTGACTCCAGCACAGCAAATTACTCGCTTCAAGCTAGAGGTGAAACAAATACAGAATGATGTCATTCTGAGCAATTGGCCACAACTCAAAGAGTCCCTCGCAGCGCTCCAAAATAATGAGGCCACTCAGATTTATAGCCAAATCCTCCAGCAACTCTCCCAGCCAGCACGTATCTCACCAAAGCAGGAAATAGCAGCCACTGGCGCCCGCTCCCACACCCAGGCTCAGTATTTTCCACCTGCAGACCTTCTACCTCTCGCTGATGCTTGCCCTTCTGCTCTTAGCCCACAAACACTGAAGATTTTGGCTAAACTAATCGGCCCTAACAACCGACCACTCCCATCCTTTTTCGAAGAACTCAAAAAGGGAAACTCAGCACTGGGACTTGGTAGCGAAATTACAAAATCTAACACAGCCGAGTTACTCATACTCAGCGGCCTGTTAGGCCAAGTCTCTCCCTACATTCCAGATCAAGCGAAGGCACAAAAGGAAAATGACTACAAGGCGCTAGACCTGCTCTCGCAGTACCACTCTGCGGCCCATCAGGCTAAAATGGGTAAGCAACACTTGCCCATAGCCTGGGAGCTTTCGCGTTACATTTTATCTCATAAAGAAGCACCCTATAGCCTGAGAGGAAAATCTCTCTACCGAGCACTTTCACTACTCCCTGAGCTCGATGAAGACTCAGGCAGAGAATGGCTTAAGAAAACCTTCGCGGACACCGACTCTGAAGGGTTCGAAATTCTCTCAGCCGTGGGCATTCTTTCATCGCAAACTCGTCAGAACCAGGACGCAAACTTCCGCCTAGAGCAACTCCAACTCCAGGCCGCCGCAGCCAACGCCCTCATCCAGAACACCACTGCGGCCACTGCTGATTGGTCCGAATTACTGACACTTTACCTTCGCAACTGGAACCATGAGGCGGAGCATTCCTACAAGCTCGACTCCTCCACCAGCCTCAGACCAGAAATGCAGTCAGACAGATACGGAAATATCTTCTATGGAGCTCGACAACCACAAAGCAGGTCAAGTATCTCGGTTTCCCCTATCCGCTCTGGAGACTTGCTAGAGTTAGCACCATCTAACGAATGGCTCGATTTAGTCCAAGAAAACGTACGGATGAACTACCTGACAGGTGCATCGAAACTTTTCCTCAAAGTGAAAGAGGAAGGAAAAGCCTTCCCTCTACTCAAGGAGATAGCAAGCACCCGTCCAGAAACGGCGAAAGATCTAATACGTGAAATGATCCGCGTCTGGGCCGATAACCATAACCCGAACGCCAAGAACAACCGCTATCGTTCACGCTACTTTTACATGTATGGGATGAACCAGCGTGCCGAATCCATCCCACTCACCCGCTCCAAGCAGGAACGCAATCTTAAAGAACTCTCTGAGCTGATCGCCCAAGTCAAAAGTCTCGACTTAGACGACAAGTTTCAGAAAGAATTTGCCGAGGCCTTCACCAGTGCTCACTCGACGGCTGAAGTCTGGCGATTGGAAACATTGAAAAAGGTCTTTGGCTCCACAAAAGAAATCGAACCTGAAGTCGTCGCCTCATTGCTCAGCCGCATGCGCACCAACCTAGCAGGACTTTGGCCCAAGCAAAAACTCCAGATCGATGCCAAAACAAAGCGCACCGACAAAGAGCAACAAGCGCAAGTTCTCCGCGGCTACGCCATGGCTCTCGGGCTCTGCAAGGCCAGCCTGAACCACCATCCTGATCAATGGCGCTTGATGGTGCAGATGGCTGCGCTCACACTCGAAGAATCTAACTACAAATCCAGCATTGGATCTAACTCAGAGCACTCGTCCGACAAGCTTGCATCGATGGAGTTATTTGCGAAAGCGGCTGATGCCTACATCGCAACACTCCCTCTCGATAAAGAGAGCGATGAATCAGTCCAAGTATTTACAGATTGGTTCTATGGATCACTAGGTTCCTCTATCCTAGAAGCGCTAAAGAGCCATCACCAACCGATGAATGGTGAGTTTACTAAAATCAAATCTACGTTAGAAAAGCTTGATACCATCGACCCAGGCGCAGCGGAAAGACACCTTGCCAAGTTCACCAAGGTTCTCAACCAACGCCTCGCGAACGTCGGACCCGACCTCAAGTTTCGCTACTTGAAATCAGCCATCGACCTCGTCGGTGACCACGCCAATTTTGCCGACGGCAACACAGTCTACCAATACTACCAAGACCTCGTCACTGAGGTGAAGCTCGATAGCTATGTCGACGGCTCCAGTGAAGTGTCAGCCAGCGAGCCATTTGGCCTCTACATCAATCTCCGCCACACTCGCGAAATCGAACGCGAAGCCAGCGGCTTCCAGAAATACCTCGTCAACCAAAGCAATACTCGCTCTGGCTACAACTACGGTAGGCCAGCAGAAGACTACCGCGATAAATTTGAAAAATCAGCGCGGGCTGCCTTGACTGAGAATTTTGAAATCGTATCAATCACATTCCATAATTCGAAAGTCCAATCTCGCACAGACAAGCAACAAGGATGGACTCTCACTCCTTACGCTTACATCCAGCTCAAGCCCAAAGGCCCACAAGTCGATACGATTCCTCCACTCAAAATCGACCTAGATTTCTTGGACACCTCTGGCTACGTTGTTCTGCCTATCACCTCTCCCGCTATTCCTATCAGCGCGAATAACAAAACAAGTGATAGACCCCACCGCGACCTCAAGGTCACCATGGTGCTCGACGAACGCGAGCTCGATAAAGAGAAGACACTGAAGTTAGAAATCAAGAGTTCAGCTCACGGTACCGTCCCCCAGTTAGACAAGATGCTCCAACTCCCACCGAAGGGCTACAAGGTGGTCTCGATTGATGACAGAGAACTCCAGATCGTAGAACTCGATGCAACTACAGACGACCTAGCGCCACTGTCCACCCACGAGTGGGTGGTGACTTTAGCGACTGAAAATGAGGCTAAACCCACAGAGTTTTCCTTCCCAGAACTTCTCTTGCCCACTGCGAAAGAAGAAGGTCTCACTCTCCAAAGATATGACGATGTCGATCTAGTCTCAGTAGAGAAAACTATTTCCCTAACCGAGACTGAAACTGCCGGGCTTCAACCATGGTACTTCGTAGCGGGAGCCCTCGTTCTTGGCATCACCGGCTTCTTGACTGTTAAATCACGCAAGGCAGCCCCAGTCACTGGCCCGTCAAATGTAATCGCTCTACCCACCGACCTCACGCCTGTCACCTTACTCAGCTATCTAGAGAAAATCTCTCAGAGCCCTTCGCTAAATGATGAACAAAAGGCAAAGCTCGAACTAGAAATTGGACAACTCCAAGCGTCCTACTTCGGCCCCGAGGCCCTACAGACCGACGAAGACAATCTCAAGTCAATCGCCCAAACCTGGCAAAAAGCCGTCTAAGCGATTGATCTGTAGGTGCCGCCAGCCTACTCCCTCCTAGCGCGAGCTAATATTGTCTGTTCCTTGATTTTTACAGTGTTACGACGCAGTCGCTACGCTGGGATTAAGCCTGATAATCTGGGTCTATGGAGGGCTATATCAGCCTGGTTTGTGTGTGGATGACGGGACTGAATGTCACGGGGAAGTTCGCCGGTGAGGTCTGAGCGCTGTGGGTCAGCAGCTTCGCTGGGAATATTTTGAGCGACCGGGACGGTCGCGCTACCTGCAGAGTCCGTCACATTGCGTAATGTATTGTGTGTGTATTCCTGCTTGTTACTAGAGCTTTGGAATTTGGTTGAGCGTGTAGTAGCTGTTGGGGTGCCACAGCGGGCTTCCGCCCTTAGAGCGTAGGCCTGAGCAATCAAGGTGGTGGACATGACCTTTTGTCATACCATCTAACTTAATTTTCACGCTCATACCATCAGCAGCCACTTCCACGGCTGTGACCACTGGTGTGACATTATCAACCTCTGGGCTGCCGTAGCTTTTCTGATAAATGTAGGTCCAGGCCTGCATTTTGTAGTTTTCTGGATTCGCAGCTAATTCTAGATCGAGAGCTTCGGTAAAACGCAGCGTGAAACCATCTGCTTCGGCCTCCATTTTTAACATTTCGAAGGGAGTGACTCCAGTCCAGCTCACTCTTTCGAGGCTGAAGTTTTTTGTCCCTCTCGATGCCCAGCCACGGTTGGTGCCTCCAACAAAAAGAGTCCCGTCATCGGCCTGGCGCATTGGCACAATGCCACACTCAAAACCTCCTAACATTTTCCACACAGCCCCCAATGGCACTTAAATAAGGCATATAATCGTGAAATTGAGTGTTAGGAAAACCGGGATCGAAATGTATTGAAATATTAACCTG
>NZ_MQWA01000001.1:1537833-1555427 GCF_002954445.1 Rubritalea profundi | reverse complement strand
GGTTTAATAAGTCAATCACGGGAACCGTAGCAGTCGCTTTCACATTAGGCTTGTCCGAAAGCCATTGCTTCCCCGGAACACCTGAACCTGACCAATTCAGTGAGATCCCTTTATTTCCTCCACTATCAAAATATTCAATCCGTATCGGGTGCAAGCCTTTGCTCAGCACCACTTTTGCTTTCTTAGCTCGCCTCCGGCGCCCCATCGGCCCAGGCTTCACGATTTCTGCGATTTCTGCGATTTGTAAATTATCAATCAACAAGCGAGATCCACCGCCAGAGTCTAGCCCAAATAGATATTCCCCATCGGCGGGCACGTCTAGCTTACCATGCCAGACCACTGCGGATCATTTTTTTCCCTCAAGAGTGCGCAGGCTAATAAAGCCATGATGCTCCTCTTCATATGACGACCTCTCAATGTCAGCAAATTTGGGCATGAGCGTCCATTCTCCATGGTAGACTTCCATCAATAAATGTTGGATGGGAGATTGAATTTTAGGCAGCGGGAAATGCTTTAGTAATTCCTCTGCAGTCCATGGGTTCTCACGCTCTGAGCTCCATTTCCTTGCTTCGACCACTTGCTGCAGACTCACAGCCGATTCCTTGTTACCAAAACTTCTGCGCACATGACTGAGCACCGCGGCAATGTCTGTATCTTTCAGCATGGCTCCCTGCGGCGGCATCGCAAGGTCGTAGACCTTCCCATTCACATCAATTGGTCCTTCAAGACCATGCAGCAGAACTTGGATAGCACGATCAGGATCACCTTGGACCCAAGGACTTTCGGCCAAGGGCGGAAATATCCCATTCGCAGCACCCTCTCCCGCCATTCCATGGCAAGCGGAACAATTCTGTTTAAACAGACGCTCGCCCTCATCTTTGGCCTCCACGCTGGGAGCTAGCCATGCAGCTAGAGCTAAGATTAGCACGCTCTTAGACATGTGTGTGGGTAAGGAAATTCGTTTCATCATAAATTTGGTATTTATATTTATCTCCAAACACACAAAAAAATTACACCCATTACACCCATTACACCCATTACACCCATTACACCCATTACACCCATTACGCACAAATAAGTCGAATCACGCAAATCCAGAGGTGATTGCTAACCCCACTCGGTCTTAGAATGTCGAGCAAAGCTATTCCTCAGCTACTCGTGTAGCTTGTGATTCACTCGCTCTCCACTGAAGAATCTTTTTCAGCAATGCCTTCTCGGTAGATTTACTGACTGTGAGCTTTCGGTAGATCACCCCGTTGTGATAGGCTTCGAGCTCTTTCGCGAAGTCCACTTTCTGCGGAAGACGATCGATGAGCTCTTTCAGCGTGAGGGATTCCACCGAGCGTATACCAACCGCTCTGCAACCAGTTTGGAATGCTTCGAGGTAGGCTGGGGGCGTTTTTTTATTACCAATAAGCAGACTTGCACGTTGGGCATCTTCCTTGGATTTATAAAATGCTCCGGTGATGGCTCCAGCGATGAGGGCGAAAGTGCCACCAATGATCCACCACCAGGTTGTGCTGCTCATGGAATAAGCGTCCTCATCACTCGCTGCATCCTCCCATGAAGGTGGCAGTTCCTCACTACCAGCCTTCTGCATAGCAATTTCGTCGCTCGGTGTCGTATCAAACACCGTCCAGCCATAGCCTTCTAGATAGATCTCTGTCCAAGCATGTGCATCGCGCGCCCGGAAAACTATCAATTTAGAATATGGGTAGAGTATCCCGCCGGAGTATCCGTATGCGACACGACTCGGTATGCCCAACTCACGGCAAAACAAGGCCGCCGCCGATGCGAAATGCTCACAGTAACCACGCTTCTCAGCAAACAAGAAATTCTCCATCGCTCCGAGATTTTGCGGGTTATCCACCTTGAGAGAATAGCGGCAACGCTGACCTAACAATTCCCTTATCCCGGATAGTTGCTCCACCACATTGGTCTCATTTTTCAAATCACCTAACAATGCATTCCACCTCTCCCTCATTGCTAGATTCGAGGACAATTGCAGGTAAGAGCGTCCAGGTTTCCCTATCTGAAACTCAGGATCGAGCGCTACAATAGCTTCCAGCGTGCGAGGCTGGCTGAGGGCTTTATAGACGCGCCGCTCAGCATCACTCTCAGGCAACAGTAGCACGCCTTTGGCAATCTGTCTCAACTGAGGCAGCTCAATGCGTAATACCCCCTGCATAGCCAGAGCCACATCCTGCCCAGTTCCGCTCGGGTTCAGTGAAATTTGATACTTCACTTGAGGCAAACTCTCAACAGTCTGGCCTAACTCAATCCCATCACCTTGGAATATTTTTTTAACCCGCTTGGAGGTCCTCCAGCTATCCCTCTGATACGCATCAAAAGTAAAACCACGGAGATACACTTTTTCATCCATGAGAGATGCGAGTGACTCGGCATTCAGCGCTTCGACAAAAACCTCAGGATGATTCGGTGGTTTATGGTCGCTGCTCTTCGGGATCTCTCTCTCAAACTCTTGATTCCATAGCCATTCTCCATTTTCAGTATTTTCGTCGCCTTCTCTCAGGGTCTTAGTATCAGAAAAAAGTACCACCTCGGTGCTCACCACCACGGCAGTCGTCGACACCAACTCGACCACTAATATCAAAGTTAATGCTACAGTGTAATCGAGCAACTTGGGTTTACGAACACCACGAAAACGTACCTTTGAATCCTTAGCAGAAGCTCCCCATATGAAAAACCCTAACAGGAGAACACCCATTGCCAACGCCCCGCGCAGCCAGACGCTGAGATCAGCAGGCCAACCGCGAAGCAGCACATACACCAGCACTAAACTCAGCACAAAAAGAACGCTACGCATGGACGGCCTCCTTACTTGAGCGCGTAACCCGTCGACCAAACCTTACCTGCCGAATGTCTACTAACACCGAGTTCTTAGGAACCTCCAAACTGTCTACCCAGCTCTCTGTCTCGATATCAGAGAGAATAATGCGAGTTTGTGCACCACCTTGAGAATCGATCACAGACTGCACTTCGTGCGCCTCAGTCCCTGTGGCACGCGTCGCTTGAGCCAACAGCGCGTAGATTTCTATCAATGCGTTACGCGAGTCACCAGCCTGCGGAAGCCAAGCGAGGAAGTCGGCGTGCAGAGTAAATTTCACCCCGAGACTATACAGATAGTCCATAGTGCCAGCGAGAAATGCCAGAGCGCGCTCAAACCGGTCTTCTCGCAAAATAGCCCCTCCCTTGCCGAAGGAATGAAACACAATATCGCAATGTTCTGTGTAAAACCCCGGAGGATCAAATTCACGCACTCGAAGCTCGTGTCCGCGCGCCAAGGATTTTGCCGAGGCGGGCCAGTCGATATGCTTTGCCGAATCTCCAGACTGCCATGGCCGTAGGCCTCTCAGGTCGCCGAACTCACCACTAAACCGGCTTGATCTATCGAGCTCTGACGCAATCAGCGCCCCCTGCATCATCAACTCTCTGGGTACAATTTTCTTTGGATAAATCAATATCGGTGGCGCCATGGCCTGAGTTCCCTTCAACTCCCTGTGGAAAAGTCCAAAGGGGAAATTTGATTCGATCCGGTAATCTGCCTCCATCACACACGCACGTTGTCGTGACATAATAGCCAAATCTAACAGCACGTCACCACCTGCAGCCACCCATGGAGCGACGGCAGAAAAGTGTAGATTACGAGCGAGTTTTATTTCCACCTTTAGCCCTATGCTGTCGAGAAAATTTCGTTGGTTACGCAAGACCACTTTCAGCGGGAATTTCTTCCCCGCGTGCACTCTCAATGGGCCCTCAATACGGACACTGAGCTTGCGCATATTTAACGAGGCCACAACAGCAGCTAGGACTAGGACCACCAACAGTAACAGGCTCAACCGCAGTAGAGCCATCTCCTGAAACAGAAAGCCAGCAAGAGTCAGGACAGCCAATACAAGGAGCACTAATGTGCCCCGCCCTGTGAAACTGCCGGCTACTTTCATCACTTACTAGCGCACTGCCACCTGATTAAGCACCTGACCTAACAATTGCTCCACATCGCTAGCATCCTCAGGCAGCACCCGGTGCCGCATGACATCGACAAAGACATCTTTCACGAAGTCGGGGAGCACGTACTCTTCCCCCGCTATCACAGCCCTAGCTTGGGAGGCGCGCAGCAAAGCGATGCTCGCCCGTACTGAAACCGTGTGCTGACCACCCGCAGCTCTGCGGGTTTGCTCGCAGAGTGCCACGATATACTCAGAAATCGCCGCAGAAACACCGACCTTGAGCGTCCTTTGCTGCAGCTCTAATATTTCTTCCTCCCTGATAATCTCATCTGGAGACTGGCTCGTCACATCGCCAGCAGCATGCTTGAGTAAGATTTCTTGCTGGATCTCGGCAGAGGGTAGCTCCATCGGTACCGACAATAAAAAGCGGTCGAGTTGTGGCTCTGGCAATGGGAATGTCCCCGCCATTCCCAGCTCATTCTGAGTTGCCACCACCATGAAAGGTGCAGTCAACTCGCGCGTCACACCATCGATAGTGACCTGTCCTTCATTCATTGCTTCTAACAATGCTGACTGAACTCGCGGTGACGTCCGGTTGATCTCATCGGCTAACAAAAGGTTGGTGAAAATAGGTCCTTCCACAAAATCGAACTCACCCGAGTGCTGACGGTAGAGGTGGTAGCCTAAAATATCGGACGGCAGAAGATCGGGAGTGAACTGTAAGCGCTTAAAGCAGCCACCAATCGCCGATGCAAGAGCCTGAGCTAAGGAAGTCTTCCCCACCCCTGGAGGCCCCTCGATCAAGACATGTCCCTGCGCGAGCAGAGCCACCAAAGCCAAGCGAGCTGGCCGCTCAGCCCCGAGCACGCTCTCCGTGAGGCGCTGTTGGAGTTGCTGAATTTTTGCTTCTAGCATATTGCTGGAGTCTGAGTGATCCATCGTCTCACGACAATGGAATTCTGTTTATCCATGCTGCTTTGTCTTCTTAGCCAATAGCTTTTTCTGGTAGCGACCTTGGATCAGATCCACAGCCACCAGCACAGCAATCACGAAGTAGAAGGTCGCCTTAGACATCGCTTCCACATGGTGACCAAAGAAACTCAAGTTCGCTTTGTGACCACCTTCGGATACCAATAAAATACCCACGATGAAGAGCACAAACAGGCCTAGCACCTCATACATTTTATTCTTCTGCAAGAATTCTGAAACCCTGTCCGCCATCCAGATCATCAACAAACCACTCGAAATAATTGCAACGATCATGATCCACGCCACATTGGTGATCGCCATCGCTCCGAGGATAGAATCGAAAGAAAAGACGGCATTCATCACCACAATCATGGTGATCGCCTTGGTGACAGAGGTTTTCTTTTCCTCCTCGTCATGACTCTCTTCCAGAGTGACCATGTGCAGCACCTCTTTGATCGCAGTGTAGATGATGAATCCACCACCAAACAAGGTGATGATTTCGCTGAATCCAAAGGAACCATGCACTGCATGGGTGTCGATGCTGAACCATGGATGAGTCAGCTTATCCATCAAGAACATCAAGACAAACAGAAGTACGATGCGCAGCACAATTGCTAGACCAATTCCCCAGGTCCGCACCATTTTTTGTTTCTCTAACGGCACTCGCTTCGATTCGATTGAAATATACAAGAGGTTGTCGAAGCCCAATACTGCCTGAAGCATAATGAGCATGAATAGAGTGAGAATGTTGGGTATGAGGTCAGCCATAACGATAGAGTTCGATTTTCTAGCAACTTGATTTAGTCTTTCCCTATAGAAAAGCAATTCTTGATATTACCGTGCACATTCTCATCTCCAGCGCCTACCCACTGAGCAGCCCGAAAGGCAACTCGATCACCGCCAAACGCATAGCAAAGTTGCTCACTCAAGCCGGTCACGCCGCGCAAGCAATCAACACCGACATGCCGCCGCCTGCGGATGCCATGATCGCGCTGCACGCTACCAAGACGCTGGCCGCCAGCAAACGCTTTAAAGTAAATTCTCCTAACAGAAAGCTCATCATCTACCTCACTGGAACTGACATTTATCGAGAACAAACGAACAACAACCCAGAATTCAAAGAAGCTCTGATCCTCGCCGACGCTCTGGTCGTTAGCCAACGCGCCTCACTGGCATCCATTCCCTCGGAGTTTCAGGATAAGTCCCACTTTGTTCCCGCCAGCGTTCTTCTTCCACCTTTAAAAAAAGTCTCATCGCCACCCAGCCCGAGCCTCGCTCTCATTGGTCACCTCCGCTCGGTCAAGAATCCTTTTCTCATGAACAAAGCGCTAAAGGAGTTAGACGGACTCAAACTAGACGTTTTCACTCTCGGTGCAGCTCTCGAACCGAACATGCTCCATGAAGTCCATAATTGGCAACAAGCAGACTCGCGCTTTCATTGGCTCAATGACGTCCCCTACACCAAAGCCCTTAGCTGGATCCAGCAAGTCGACTTCACCCTCAACACCTCACACAGCGAAGGCGGATCGAATGCAGTGGCTGAGTCCATCGTTCTCGGAACCCCAGTGCTCGCCAGCAAGATTGAAGGAAATGTCGGGATGCTCGGTGACGACTACCTTGGCTATTTCGAACCCAACAATGCCAGTTCCCTCGCCCGCCTGATCCACCTCGCCGTCACCGACTACAGCTTCCACCAAAATCTCCTGCAACAAATCACCGACCTCCAACAGAACTTCCTCCCAGAGAAAGAAACCGCTGGCTGGCTGAAGCTTCTCCGCTAGTCCCCCAACACATGAACTTAGAATTTTCTCCTTTCTCCTTTATCCTCACTTCTATAGATTGACATCGGTGCAGGTTTCACCGATGACTTTCCCATGTTCGAAATTAGCGGAAAGATCAAACTCATTGAAGAGACTCAGAGCTTCAGCAGCGGCTTCACAAAGCGCGAGTTCGTCGTCACTACTGGTGACTCAAAATACCCACAGGATATCAAATTTGAAATCGTCAAAGACAAGTGTAGCTTGCTCGATTCCTACTCACCGGGCCAAGACGTACTAGTCAACTTCGACGTACGCGGCAACGAATACAACGGCCGTTACTACGTCAACCTCAACTGCTGGAAAATCCAAGCAGGTGGTGGTGGTGGTGGTCAACAAGCCGCTCCACAAAACGAGCCAAAATTCGACAACCCATTTGGCAATCAACAAGAGCCAAGCTCAGCCGACCTCCGCAGTAACTTAGACGACGGCGACGACATCCCATTCTAAAATCGAATTTCTACCCATTTCCTAAAGCCTCGCTTCATGATTGAACCGAGGCTTTTCTATTTTCAGATTTCCACCATAGTTCACCAAGAAATGAGCTCACCTCCCTCCATAGCCGTGATTGGCGGCGGCCCAGCTGGCCTACGCGCTGCGGAAGTGGCGGCCGAGGCGGGTGCGCAGGTCACGCTGTACGAGGCAAAGCGCTCAGTCGGCCGAAAGTTCCTCGTCGCTGGCAAGAGCGGGCTCAACCTCACCAATGGCGTGAGCTTCCCAGCGTTTCTTGAATACTACGATGGGCCAGATCTCCCTCCATTCTTCCACCACGCGCTCGAGGCATTTGATAATACTGCGCTCCGAGCATGGGCGAGCGAGCTAGGTATAGAAACCTATGAAGCGACTTCTAGCAAAGTCTTCCCAGTTGGGATGAAAGCGGCTCCTCTGCTTCGCCGGTGGATCGAAAAGCTTCGTAGACTTGGCGTCAATTTCCAGGTCCGTCACAGACTCACAGGCATCGCCACCGGAGACGATGTCACTCTCAGCTTGGAGTACGATGGTGAAGCTCTCACGGTGAAGCACGATGCCGTCGTCCTCGCCCTCGGTGGAGCCTCATGGCCGACGACCGGATCTGATGGGAAATGGGTGAAAATGCTAGAAAATTTAGGTCTCTCTCTCAGCCCATTGGCGTCGGCGAATTGCGGCTGGGAAACTAACTGGCCTAAAGGCTTATTAGACGAAGCCGAAGGACTCCCACTAAAGAACATGGTTGTACACTGCGGCGACGCAGAACGCCAAGGTGAACTGGTCATCACCCGCTACGGACTGGAGGGCGGACCAATTTACCGACTCGGCCCAGCGATTCGGCAACAAGCCGATCCTCACATCGAACTCGACCTTAAACCCACATTCACGGTCGGGCAATTGGTGAACAAGATGGAATCAGTAAAGCGCGACTTCCTCAAACAAGCCAAGCAACGCTGGAAACTAAGCCCAGCCGCATTGGCTATTTTAAAGCACCTACATGGACCTTTCGAAGATGTGCAATCGCTAGCTCAATCTGTAAAGCATTGTCGCATTCCACTCACCCGACCACGGCCGATAGATGAAGCTATATCCTCGGCTGGTGGAGTCCAGTGGCCAGAGCTTAGCTCCAATTTCTCACTAAAATCTCATCCCAACATCTTCCTCGCAGGTGAAATGCTCGACTGGGAAGCGCCGACTGGCGGCTTCCTCCTCCAAGCCGCATTTGCCACAGGAACAGCTGTCGGCAGAGCTGCGTCTGAGACTCCATGCGGCCTGACCCGAATTTGATTTCAATCAAGGTCGGATCTCAACATCGATTGAGGTTCGGTTTTGTTTAGGCACGGTGAGAGTAATGACGCGATAGCCCACGTTTGGGTTTTCTATGTCCTTGGGCGGGGATGCTTGCTCGATGCTCCAAATGCCTGTTTTGGATAGGCGGGTGAGGGTGATGCTTTTGCCGTCTTGGGTGAGGGTCACACTGTTGCCAGCGATGTCACACGTGGCTCTCGTGAATGCGCGCCATACCACGTCGCCGGATGGGGCGGTGATGGCATCAGTGATGCGCGCGGTGCCGGAGGACTTGTCAAACTCAGCGGTCCGAGTGACGGCTTTTGCGGAATCGGCATAGGCATGGGTGAGGTCGAATTTTGCGGAAGCCGAGGTTTCGCCTGATGTAGTGGCTACAATGGGGCAGGGTTCACTGGCGGCATCCTGAAGTTTACCACCGATCTCAAGGGTGTTGTGGGACCGATTTTGCAGGCGGTAGTAGCTGAATCGTTGATCGCTAAAATAGCCGGGCATGTTGTAGTCGTCGCCTCCCAAGTCATGGATCCAGCGGACGCCGTGTGCATCGTAGCAAAATGAGCCCACGTCCATGTGGCCGTGGCCGCCTTCAGGGGTGCCGCCTTTGATGGCAAACCAGGAGGCATCACTTGACCATTTTGAGCGGAAGATGGCGGCGGATTGCTCGCCGTTAAAGAACGCGTAGGTGGCAAGGTTTTCGTTTTCGTTGGGTGCGTCTGGTAGCCATAGCACGGTTAACGGAGCCGTGCGGCTGGTTTCCATTTTCGATGAGAGAGCCTTGGAGAGCCGGTTGCGGAGATCACTCGCTTGGGCACTTTTCTTGTAGTGGGAGGCGATCCAGCTTTGTGCCGGTGATGGAGTGGCGGCTCTGGCTTTGCCATCGGCAAAGTTGAACGGGAGCAGGGTGGGGCTGGTGAGGTGCATCATGGAATCGCCGCTTTTCCCGAGTGATGCAGGTGTTTCCATTTTATATCGAAGTTCATTGCAGGCAGCGATTAACATCACGTGGTAGTTGGTGCCATATTGCCAATAACCCGGGCCTTCTGGGTACATCCCATCGGGTTCGTAAAACCGTTTGCAGCGTTCGACGAGTGCGACGCATTGGGGAAACAGCTCGTTGGAGAGTTTTTCATTGTCTCCAGCAATGGCGGCAGCTGCGATGCCGATGCCGGAGCCACAAACTTGAGCCCAGTTGTTGCGCGCACTGGTCCACCACTCATCACGATCGAAGCGAATTTTTGCTGGGACCAAGGCTTTTTGGATGATCGCCTGCTGGCACATTTCTTTTTGCTTTGCCGTCAGCGTCGGGTAGAGCCAGTCGTAGCCAATGGCGACGGCAGTGGCCATTTCAGCGGTGTCGAGAAAGTGAGACGGGTTCCAATCCACCAGCGAGCATGCAGCTTCGAGTTCCTTGATCGTTCGTAAGCGGTATTTTTCCTCTCCGGTGAGCCGCCATGCCCATGCTGTGTGAATGATGATCTTTAGGGCGTGACGCGACTCTCCGAGCAATCGTCGGCCGTCGGGAATGTCATAGCGGCTGGTTCGGACGTTGATGATGCGGTCGGCCTCTACCAGTGCTGCTTGGTGAAGCTGCTTAGCGAGCGGATCATTCTCGATTTTATCGCGGACGGCCATTTCCGTGGTTTCGCTCATCCACAGTCTGGGGTGTGGTTTCTCAGCTAGATCCCCATAACAGACAGCGGTGGTGATCCAGCAGAGGAGGGCAACATTCTTCAACATATCGGATGGATACGAGCCAATCGGCCACTTTTATTCAACAAATTCCAAGTAAGCTTGAATTGTTCGTGTCTGGGCACACCTAATTTACAGGATGACAGCGAGCGTCCACCCAATACCTTGCTGACACGAATGGTAATTCGTTAAGAAAATTATCCCAGTCCAGGGAAAAGGCCGCGGCTGCATTCCTGGGTTATCTGCACATCTGGTAAAGCTCGCTTTGAGTCGAGCCGATCAGCTTTTGTTGGGTTTAACGAAGCCCTTGGAGGTCTCAGCGACAGCCTTCAGCACAAACACATCCTTCTCCGCGACCTCACCAATCTTGAACTGGACCGAATAATCATCGTATTCGCCATTGTGCGCTTTAATACGGCCAATCAACTTGCTGGCCACCACTTCACAGGATTTCTTAGGAATTGGATAACTGGCCGCCGGCCTTGGGACATCGGGGTGCAAGCCATCCGAATGCTGATTATTGACCCACTTTCCTAACGCTTTACCTGTGACGCCGTCGGCAAACACATGCACTTTTGCCGTCACCGAAAATTGATTGGCATGATTGGCCTGATGTTTGAGGTTCACCACTAACACGGCGTGCTGCTTTTCAAACTGGTAAAAAATCACCGTGTCCCGAGCCCCTATCATCGAATGACGCACTTCGGTTTTCTTCACGGACTTATCAGCGACATTCAAAACTTTAGAATCCGCCGCCGCATCCTCAGCTGTAGCAGTAACTCCCAAAACCGCTAACGCAGCAGCCAACCAACAGATATTCTTTAAATATTTCATCATGTGCAATCTTTGTAGTTCAATCGAGATGATACCACTTAGTGAATCAAAAGAGACTAATGCTGGAGTGATTTTTTGATAAATCAAGGCTAGACGAGGGAGTGGTGCGAGCACCATGACTGAGGAGAAACGCCGATTTATCAAGAAAGCGCCCAGCACTCAAAGCTTTCCGCGTAGCGCATTTTCCTAAAGCCCTCAAAAAGAACATTTGTCTCTTTGGTTTTGCTAAGTGGTATTAGACCCTAAGATAATTCCAACCAGAACGAAACCTTAATCTAAGACGATTGCATTTGAAATGGAAACTCTACGACTTGAAGTCCGACCTGTTCCAAAGTAAAGATATCGCAACCGATCATCCCGAGGTTACCCAGCGCATGGTCAAGCAATATGACACGTGGTAGAAAGATCTCTGTAAGCTCCCGAGTATAACTCCCTAAATTATCATGAAAAAAAGAACACTCCATCGGCCCGCCGCCATCGTTGCCGCGATCACGCTCTGCGGTCTCGCAAGCTACGCGTCTGCCGAACAAAAACCGTCCCCGGAAAGTGTCAAGGCGATCACTCAAAAGGTCGCCGACTGGCAAATCAAAACTTTTGACCAACACGACCAACACCGCGCGCTCTCGAGCAAGCACAAGGATCAAGTCGAAAAAACCGGGAAACTCCCGAAAAAATACCACGACCTCCAATGGCAAATGGGAGCACTCTACACCGGCATGGACCAGTGGCGCAGAATCGCCGACAAACCCGGGAAATATAAGGCATTTCTCAAAGGCATCGGCGACCGTAACGACTGGAAACTCCACAAACGTCCGTACCACGCAGACGACCACACGGTCGGCCAGTTTTATCTGTCGCTCTATCAGGATATCGAAAACGCGGCCATGCTCAGCCCGACCCAACAGCACTTCGACTGGATCCTCGCCAACCGCAAAACCGGATCACTGGAGTGGTGCGGACATAAAAAACCCTACACCACCGACTGCCATAGCCGTTGGGGTTGGTGTGATGCCCTGTTTATGGCGCCGCCGGTCTGGGCTAGGCTCGCCAAAATCACTGGCGACCAGAAATACCTCACATTCATGGACGAGGAATACCACGCCAGCTACGACCTGCTCTGGGACAAGGAAGACAACTTTTTCTGGCGCGACTCGTCGTTTTTCCCCAAACGTGAAACCAATGGAAAAAAACTCTACTGGGCACGTGGCAACGGCTGGGTCTTTGGTGGCCTCGCCCTGATGATCCCCGACCTTCCGAAAGATTGGAAAGGCCGGCCGTTCTACATCGAACTCTACCAACAAATGGCCGAAAGCCTGAAAAAGTCCCAGCGCGCCGACGGCACCTGGAGTATGGGCCTGCTCGGCGGCACCGAGGGATACCCGCTCAAGGAAACTAGTGGCACGTCATTCTTCACCTTCGGTCTCGCCTGGGGGATTAATAACGGCCTGCTCGACCGCAAGGTTTACGAACCCATCGTCCTCAAGGGCTGGAATGCCCTCACCGGCTGCGTTACCAAAGACGGCCTGCTCGGATACGTGCAACCGGTCGGCGCCGCCCCCGGAGATTCCTATCCAGATAAAACCGAGGTCTACGGCATCGGCGCCTTCCTCGCCGCCGGCACCGAGGTCTACAAACTCGTCGGTGGAAAAACTCAAAAAACACACGACGACCGGAGCAAAGACCGGAGCAAATAAAAGCTTCATCTGAAAATCCGAAGTCCCCTACGATTGGCCGTTTGAACCAGGGAGAAACTGCCAGCATCACCCTTTCATACAGACGATTGGCAGGGTGTCACTGCCGAGTAATACCACTCGGAGTGCAATGGCATTTAGTTTAGGAGCATGGCCGCCATCTCACCCATATGGCTGAAGGTCATTTTCATACCAGCCTGGGGTGATGTGACAAAGGAGCGTAACCCCAGGAAACCGTAGAAAGGAAGTTTTCTGGCTGAAGGCCAGACTCATACTGGCATAACGGTTTAAGACCTATGAAGTTGACCTTCAGCCAACTGACATTTTTTTGATTAACCTAGGGATCCAGCTCCACTTCATCCCTAGGCTGGTATGATTATCTCCGTTGGAGATCACGATAAATCGGCTTAACTACGTGCCATTGCACTCGGAGTGGCATTCGCGTCAAAATAAGAAATTTAGTGTGCAGATGTAGACACTCAATATTTTCAGAATTAGCAGAGTTTAACACACTATGTCCACGATTGGCTGAAGGCCATTTTTATACCAGCCTAGGGTGAGTGACGTAGGAGCGTAACCCTAGGATAGGGAAGAGGAATGTTTATCTGGCTGAAGGCCAGACTCATGCTGAGACAAAGCTTACGGATACATGAAGTTGACCTTCAGCCAACATGCGCATCTTTACGCTTAAGCTAGGGAATGCGCGGCGCAGCTTCCCGAGGTTGGTATTAGATTCGCCGATGGCAAAAAGCTGGCCGCCTTCAACCATTCACTATTTTGACGCGAATGTCCGAGGGGTCTCACCTCGGCACTGGAGCCAAGGGACTAGGTTATGACATCACCTCGATCCAATCGATCGCCGACTGGAATGGCGCGGGTTTCGGCAATCAAGCGTGGACGGTCGAGGTCAAACCGGTCGGTGGCAGCTACAGCATCCTCCACACCGTGAACCACCACCCGCTCGATGGCGGCGGCGCGACCAAGATCGTTCTTGCTGACAAAAGCGGGGTCCTTGCCAGCGGCATCGAATCCATCAAGTTCACCGCCAGCCATGTCGCAGGCTCTGTCGGCAACTCCTTTGTCTGGCGCGAGCTCGATGTCTTCGGCACCCCGACAGACCAAGCGCCCAGCCGCTGAGTTGGCTGTGATAGAATGTTCGCGCGTGCGTGTAAGCTTTGCATTCTTTCTTATCTTGCCATATGAAGGGGGCTGAACCCGACTTATGGCAGGACATACCGACAAAGAAGAAAAGGAATTCGTGCAGCTGCTGGTGACTCACCAGTCGGTGATTCGCGCGTATGTGATTTCTTTGTTGCCTGGTCTAGCAGAAGCGGAGGATGTTATCCAAAACACCAACGAGGTGCTCTGGACAAAAAGGGAAAGCTTCGAGCTCGGAACAAACTTTAAAGCCTGGGCACTGACAACCGCCCGTTTTCAAGTAATGGCACTACAACAGACACTCAAAAAGGAAAACCGCGCCCCTCTCGACGAGGATGTTTTTAACCTGATCGCCGAGTAGGCCGAGCAAAAAAACACCGATGAGCTCAACCAAAAATTGTACGACCTCAACGACTGCATCAGCCTGCTTCAAATGAAGGATCAGCAGTTGGTGCTTCATCGGTATTGGAAAAAATCAAATCTGGAGCAATACGCCAACGCGCTAGGCCGTAGCGTGGGATCAGTCACAGTAGCACTATTTAGGGTGCGTAAAAACCTGCGGGACTGTCTGGAGCGCAAAGCTAGAGCAAGAAAGGGGGTGGTATGAATTTCTCTGATACGATTGCCCGGCAAGCCGTGGATCAACTGATCCAGGACCTAGAGGATGGGGTGATCTCAGCAGAGGACCATGCAAAGCTGATGGAGCTGATGCGCCAGCACGTCTCCGTGCGCGAGCTCTACCTGCAGCACATAGAGCTGGCTGCCCTGCTGCATGAAACCGCAGAAAGCAAATCCAAGCTCGAAACCCTACCCATCAACGAGGAGATGCTCACACTGAGCAAACGCAAAAACGCGTTTGTCTCCCTCACATACACCCTTGCCGCTGTAGTGCTCATGGGCTTGTTTTTGCTGATTTATAAAGTCGGGATGAGGCTCGACCGTGCTGGTGAGCGAATCGTTCTGGAGAGCTCGGATAATGCCAGCTACTCTGTCAAGCCTACTGAGGACGAACCCCGCAGCACCAATGAACTCCGCGTCGTGACCGGATCACCATCGACCACGGGCTGGTGCAGTTTACTTTTCCATCCGGCGTCAAAGCCATTATCGAGGGGCCATCGCAGATCCTGCTCACCTCTGATTTATCGGCTGAAATGGACGGCGGCCAAGCGTGGTTCCGGGTGCCCGAGGCCGGCCACGGGTTTACCGTACAGACCAAACGCATGGACATCATCGACCTCGGCACGGAATTTGGTGTCCGCTTTGATCACGATGGCGAGCTCCAAGTCCACGTCACCAAAGGAAAAGTCAAAATCGACCCAGCCCAGCGCGGGCTGAAGGATATCGAGCTGGTAAAAGGCGAGGCGATGCGCTTTGACCAAACCGGCAAAGCCACGCCAATCATAGCCATGGCGAGCCTTTTTCAAACGCAGTTCAGCACCGAGACTCCCTACCTGCATTGGTCGTTTGACCAACTAGAGAATGGTCACTTCCCAGCCGATGGATCGCTTTCTGGCGCCAGTGAATTCCAAGCGAAAATTCAAGGATCAAACCAAGGATCCAGCCCGCTCAATGCCACGGATTGCCAGACCGACGGGCCATTTGGCAAAGCATTTGCCATGCACGCAAACGGCCAGTTTGCCCAGACAAGCTTCCCGGGGATCGGTGGCCAAGTACCGCGCACCGTGGTTGCCTGGGTAAGGCACCGTATCGGCAGTGGATACGCGGAAGGCTCATCCTACTGCAGCTGGGGAAACCCGACTCCCGGACAGATGTGGGGGATTTCCCTCAACAGGCGCAATGAGCTGACTTTATCCACCACCACCGGCAGATCCCGCTGCGCCAGCCCGATCCATTCGTCCAATTCCCCCGAGCGCTGGGTGCATGTCGCCAGCGTCTACACCGGCAGCACCACCGCTGAAGGATACCCGCAAATACGGCACTACATCAACGGCGAGCTCCAACAAAGCGCACAGGTGTACAACTGGCCTGAGAAGAAATTTAAACCACTGGCCATGAGCACCGATATTTCATCGGCAGCCGCTAGGCCTCTCACCATGGGCACCGCCACCGCCGATGGCGACTTAGACGAGCTCTACCTCTTCCGCGGCGTCCTCACTGGTGAACAAATCCGCCAACTGATGGAAAAAAACCGGCTGAACTCCATGGCCCGCTAGAGGGAAGGGGGAGTGTGGGAGTGTGGGAGTGTGGAAAGGTGGAAAGGTGGAAAGGTGGAAAGGTGGAAAATCTCACTTTTTTCGTAACCTTTCCGGAATTGGCTTATTTACTAGTAGTTGAATGTGTCGCGGTGCGTGCGCACCCAAGGACAAAAATGATGCAATCAACAAACACTAAGCAAATAAAATACCTGATATGATGAAAAAATTAAACACAACAACGTTAGCCATCGCATGCGCGGTGGGAAGTATTGCATCGGCGAATGCGGCCATAAGTATACTCGATGGCTTTGAAGGCTCGCTAGGAAATTGGTCTGTCAGCGGAGGTCTCACATCGCTCTATACTTATGGCGGCTCTGGCACCAATTGGGCGCCTACTGGAACTGGTGCGGTGCTGATACCCAGTACCAATGGTGAACAGGCCCTGACGCTCACGAATGCACTTGATTTATCTACTGCCACAACTGCTACCATTTCATACGATTGGGTAAATGGATCGGGCGCTAGTCAACCGACTCGGTTTTTTATAGCCCAATATTCTGCAGATGGCGGAAGTAATTGGACAAACCTAGGAAGTCAGCATAATGGCAATATTACAAGTAATTCTCAAACCATTACTACCGGCCTTACTGCCAACTCGCTTTTTAGAGTCGTGGATCTCTCCGCCGGCGGCACACAAAATATGTATCTTGATAATATGCTGATTACTTCGGACGCCGTGGCCGTCCCAGAACCCACCACCACAGCTCTTCTTGGCCTTGGTGGGCTTGCCTTGATCCTGCGTCGTCGCAAGTAATCCGGGTAAAATAATATTTATTCTATTTCTGGGGCAGTCTGGTTTTCAGGCTGCCCCAGTTTTTTTTATGAGCGTGGTGGGGGGAGTTGCTTCATCACGCTGGGTTTCAGGGGGCAGGCCCTTTCGAGGCTTTCGCATTTTTCGCGGTAGAGATCCGTTTCATCCTGCAGGCGGGGACGCTGAAGCCCCGCCGCGGTCGTCAAGCCGACCCTGCCGCAAAGCGGTGTCAAGCCACGCGCAGTCCAGAGGGGGGGAGCGTTTGATCTACGTTTGATTGGTAGGGACGTCCTCTCCGAGGCGTCCGGCGGGGTTGATGCGTGGGTGGCTTTGCGCTGGGCATTTCCGTGTGCTGACCCTGAGACGGATTGTTGGAGCTGTTGGGGGTCTTGGAATGTCGCCGATTTGGGGTTTTATGGGGGCAACCTAGCCGGACGTTTTCGGAGAAACGTCCCTGCCTATTCGTGAGATTCGTGTCATTCGTGGTAGAAACGTTTCATCACGCAGGGTTTCATCACGCAGGCCCTTTCGTCACTTTCGCATTTTTCGCGGTAGAAAGCACTGCAAGGGAGGAAATTAGATCAATCGGAGAAATCTGCGCTAAGAGCTCGTTTCATCAACCTAGCTTCATCGTCCCTGCTCTGAAAACTGAAAACTGCCAACTGAACACCTTACTATCCATCCAAGAAGCACGGACGATGAAGCCCCGCCGCGGTCGTTAAGCC
>NZ_MQWA01000001.1:1528186-1537546 GCF_002954445.1 Rubritalea profundi | reverse complement strand
TTTGTCCTGGATAAAGATGCCGTTGTGCAGGACGACAAATTTAGCACGCCTGATTACTTTACCTTCTTCGTCGAAGATCGGGCGGGTGAAGAGAATGTCGTAAGTTTGCCACTCACCGGGTTTCCGGCAGGCGTTGAAGGCTGGTTTCGAGCGTCCGTAAAGTGCGCCGGCCTGACCGTCGGCGTAGGTCGGGCTGATGTCATTGTACGAGTCGAGAATCTGCACTTCATATTTGTCCATCAGCGAAACGCCGCTATTGCCGCGGCTTTGGCCTTCGCCTTTGGCGTCGGCTGGCGACATCCATTCGAGGTGGAGCTGGCAGGAACCAAATTTCTGTTTGGATTTGATAGAGCCGGCTTTGACCACAATTTCCATGGAGCCATCCCCGAGCAATTTCCAATCGTTATTCGGGTGCTTGGGCCGGGTGCCGTGCCAGTTATCCATCGATTTCTTGGTGCCATCGAACAAGACGACTGCATCTGAAGGAGCGGTGCCCATTTTTTCCTGAGTACTGGGGGTGCCAGGAGTGACGATTGTTGGCAATGGTTGCTTTTTTTGATCCTTTTCGTGGACCATGATGCCATCGAGGGTCATGAACTTGACTTCTTTGCCGTCAATGGTCTCGGACCACCTTTTTTCAACCGGCTTTTTTTCCTTGCCAGCCTTGAGCTGTGAGACCGTACCGAGGAGGGACAAGCAGACGAACGACAGCCTGAAAAAAAGACGGCTGCCTGAAGATGGTATGTTTTTATTGTTATTCATGGGACGTTTCTTTTATAGAGGTTGCAGCTTTAACAGCAAGACCGTGTTTGCTGGCAGATCGATCACGATGGTTTGATCGCTGGCGGAAGTTTGTGTACCTAATAGACACACAATACTTACTTATTCAATAGACACACAATACTTACTTATTCGGAAAGTATTATCGCGATTGGAAATAAAAGAAACAAAGAAACCATTCGCCGAGTCCTGCGTGGGGTCTATAATTACCCGCGCATCAGCTGTGATTCTATATCATCAATCCAGCATCGATGTGCAGAGCCTCGGCTGTCTTGCGGATGTGGTCGGTATTGAACTTTCTTTCCCCCCTGAGAAGTCGTGAGGCAGTCGAGCGGTCGATGCCGATGAGCTTGCCCCATGCGGTGGCACTCATGCCGATGTTGTCGAGGTGGGCGGCAAGGAATTCGTGAGGCTTGAGCTTGGGGAGCTGGTCGATGTGGTTTTCCTCGTACACGGCCACAAGATCGGCCAGCGTGGTGAGGTAGTCCTCCTGGTCCTTGGTGAGCTTGTGCCCTGCCATGAGGTCGATGATTTCCGTGGCAGCTTCCAGTTCGATACCGTCATGGATGGTGCGCGGCATGTGGAGGCGGCACAGTGTTTCGTAGGTTTTGGGCAGTGCGGAAAACCTGGGCAGGGATGTTTTGTTGTGTGTGCGGCTCATAGTTCTTTTTTCCAGTTAGGCTTGTCGTATTGCGAGTGAGTGAGGATCTTGAGGATGAAAATTTTTCCCGTGTTGTAGTGGATGGCGGTGATGAGCCGGTGATTGTTTCCAGCGATGTTGAAAATGGTGATGGTCTTGCCACTGGCGGCTTGTGCGGCTTGTGCGGCATCTGCGTGGGGGAAGGCTTTTCTAACTTCGGTAATGGACTGCCACCGCGCGGCCCTGGCCACGGCGTACCACGCTGTGAGTGAAGCGGCGGCGTTCGGGTGTTTGTTGCCGTATTCTTTGAGCCTCCGGCGGGTGATGATGTGCATGATGGCTGTGCGGCAAGACTTAGTGGATAGGCGCTATGTTGTCAATATGGCACCAACGGGGCGTAGTGTCAAGTAGCCATAAGAAATGCCGGTCCAGATCAAGGGTCTGCAGATCAAGGGTCAGGCCTCAATGGCGCTTAAGCTGATGAGGCAGCAGTCCGCTGTACATTGAGGTTCATTTGTGGTGAAAATGTTCTCCAAGTCATCACCGTTTTTAGTGGTCATTTTCAACGCGTAATGTGAGGTGGTTTCCTCAGTGGCAAAAATAAATTGGTCTCGAACAGAAATCAAAAGCGGGAGAGGGTCTACAGGTCAGTAGAAGTATTAGCATTTACTGTCTGCGGGATTTTGATGTAAAAAAGCAAGCTTCTACCCACTATTCGGACAAGACAATGCTGCTAGTATCTTCGCCATGAGCAATATTTTCTCAGGAACAATTCCCGCACTGATGACCCCTTGCGATGCCGAGGGCAACCCCGACGTCGCCGCACTAGTAGCCACAGCTAAAGGACTGATCGATGCCGGCATGGACTCGGTGGTTTACTGTGGATCGATGGGCGACTGGCCCCTCCTCACCGATGAACAACGCCAAACCGGAGTGAAGGCACTGGTCGACGCTGGCATTAGGACCATCGTAGGCACTGGCGCACAAAACACAAAGATCGCTGCGGCACATGCTGCTCACGCTCGTGAAGTAGGAGCGCACGGCCTGATGGTTATCCCACGCGTACTTTCCCGCACACTTTCCCCAGCTGCCCAGCACAATCATTTCACAGCAATTCTCGAAGCTGGCGGACCTGATCTTCCAGCCGTGATCTACAACTCACCTCACTATGGTTTTGAGACGAAAGCGGATCTCTTCTTCAAGTTGAACGCGAAATACCCACAGTTGATCGGATTCAAAGAATTCGGCGGAGCAGCAGCACTCACTTACGCCGCTGAGCACATCACCACTGGCAACGAGAATCTCACACTGATGGTCGGTGTGGACACCCAAGCTTTCCATGGTTTCGTCAACTGCGGAGCTATCGGCGCCATCACTGGTGTTGGTACAGCGATGCCGAAAGAAGTTCTAAAAATGGTAGAGCTCTGCAAACTTGCCGCTACTGGCGATGCTAAAGCGCGCGTCCTAGCACTCCAACTGGGTGAGGCAATGAACATCCTCTGCACCTTCGACGAAGGCACTGACCTCGTGCTCTACTACAAGCACCTTATGGTTCTTGAAGGTAACAGCGCCTACGAACACCAGATCTATGCAGATGACAAGCTAAGCGCATCTCAACAAGCTCACCTCGATTCCCAACACGCCCTATTCCGCAACTGGTGGAACTCCTGGGAAGGAAAGTAGGCTAAATTAGACAATATTGAGTCTTTAAAAAATCTATAAAAAAGGCGGCATGCTATAGCATGCCGCCTTTTTGATTTTTAGGTTTGAGCTCAACGAGCCACAAATCAGTCCTAGACCTCGCTGCGTTGAATACCCAGCGGGTTGCCGTCCTTGAGTTCCTCTGGTAGCAGAGACTGCGGGCAATCTTGCCAGCAAACAGCACGGGTGAAACGGTAAATGGCCATCGTGCCCACTGAGGTGCTTCGACCATCAGAGGTAGATGGGAATGGACCTCCGTGTACCATGCTAGCACAAACCTCTACGCCAGTTGGAAAACCGTTGAAGGCAATACGCCCAGCACGATCTTCCATAAGCTGTGTCAATTCCCGCTGTTCGACGAGTTCTGCATCGGTGCCGTGAATGCTTGCGGTAAGCTGACCTTCGAGCGACTGGAACGCTTTGATTAATTCGCAGTCATTTTTATAGGTAACAATCAGGCTGGCCGGACCAAACACCTCATCGGTGAGTGCTGCTGTGGTGAGCAGTGTCTGGATATCCGTCTGGAAAAGAGCTGCCACTGCTTGGTTTGATCCTTCGCCGGCTGTTGCCTTGGCGAGTTGCTTGACCGCTGAGTTATTTTCTAATGCCTCAAGGCCGCTGCAGTAGGCATCGCAGATACCACCGTTGAGCATAGCACTACTAGAACCTGCACTGACTAGCTTAGCTGTTTCAGTGGCGATGGTTTCGGCGTGGTCTTCGTGGATGAAGATCAATCCAGGATTAGTACAAAACTGACCAACTCCTAGAGTCATGGAACCGTATAGGCCTTGCGCGAGTTGGGCTCCACGCTCTTGCGCAGCACCAGGTAAAATAACTACCGGGTTGATAGCGCTCATTTCAGCGTAAACCGGAATAGGTTGCTCACGGGCTGCCGCAAGATCCATCAGGGCGCGACCACCAGCGTAGGAACCGGTGAAGCCGACAGCTTTGATCGCAGGGTGCTTAACCAGTGCCTGACCAATCGTGCGTCCACCACCGTAAACGAGAGAGAACACGCCTTCAGGTAATCCGCAGTCAGCCACAGCTTTCTGCACTGCAAGACCAACGATCTCTGCGGTGCCACTATGGGACGAATGCGCTTTGACAATCACTGGGCAACCCGCAGCCAAAGCCGAGGCTGTGTCTCCACCGGCGGTGGAAAAGGCGAGTGGGAAGTTGGAGGCTGCAAAAACAGCGACTGGACCGAGCGGGCGCAGCATGCTGCGAGTGTCCACTTTTGGCAACGGTTGGCGGTCGGGCTGAGCACGATCAATCCGTGCGTCTACCCATGAACCTTCATCGAGCAACTTGGAAAACATCCGCAGCTGGCCACAGGTGCGTCCAGCTTCACCGCGGACTCGCATTTCAGGAAGACCCGTTTCAAAGGGCATACGCGCCACTAAGTCTTCGATAACTGCTTCGATGTTATTCGCAATAGCGTTCAAAAAGAGCGCCTTATCTTTACCGCTGGTATGGCGGTACGTTTGAAATGCCTCAGCAGCAAGACCAACCGCTTTTTCAAGCTCATCGCTGGTGGCAGCCATGTAGGTGGGCTCGATCGCTTCGTTGGTGCTTGGATTGATGCTCTTACCCGTAGCCTGGTTTCCCTGGCCACGATTGGCGCCGATAATTGATGTTCCTTGGAGTGTCATGATTTTGGTATTAGAAATTCGTGTCCGCACAACATGCACCTAATCTAAAAGAGGTTCAAGCCCGCTATGCATAGAAAAACAGCGACCCAACGAGCGAACACGTAGAACAGCGCTTCCAGCCTCTTTTCACTAAGCCAGCATAAGGAAGCAAATTTCTACCGCGAAAAAGACGAAAGCGGCGAAAATGCCTGCCCGATGAAATCCAGAATGATGAAACGTTTCCACCACGAATCTCACGAATGGTTCGGCAGGGACGTTTCTCCGAAAACGTCCGGCTAGGTTGTCCTCATTTCGCCAATCACCGCCCACTCTGGACTGCGCGTGGCTTGACTCCGCTCTGCGGCAGGGTCGGCTTGACGACAGTGGCGGGGCTTCATCGTCACCCCCAGCGCGTCGGCGCAATGTGGCGGTCACACTCCACGTAGCGCGACCGTCTCGGTCGCTCAAAATAATCCCAGCAAAGCTGCCGAAAAAACTAGTCCTGCCCCGCTATACTTAAATAATAACTTTCTGCAGATTGCTTCAAAGATGAATCCTCAGAGATTTTCTCAAATGCTTTCTTGGCAGCTTTACCGTGCACCGTCTCGGTATGATCATTCGCAAACTTTTCCAGAACTTCTAAGCCAGCCTCACTCGCCCTTTTCATTTTATTCATGCGATTAATAATGCTGTGGAACTCGCGACCTAGCTTCAGCTGTGCTTTATTCTCTTCAGCTTTGAAAAAGGATGCATAACTCTTAAGCACTTCATCATAAGCAGGAATCCCTTTATATGATTTAGAGTATTTTTGAAAATTAGCATAAACACCATAAACATCTCCAACAGATTTTTGCTTATCAAGAAGCGCAAGATGCCCCTCCACTTGCGTATTCACTTTATTCACTAGTGTCTTAGCAAAATGATCTTCTTGGTTCTTATTCTTCTTGAGTGCAGCGTAGGCCTGAGACCATTTTTCAGCTTCAATAGACTCAGCCGCTCTACGTAACTCAGGTGGTAGATCAAGAAATATTGGCGCATTTTTTATTTGATCACTTTCATCCTTCTCGACAGATCCCCCGTTACTACGAACCCACTCTAAATACATGGCAGCGGATTTGGGTCCAGGAATCCACCAAGTCGAACCGCTCATTTTGGCCGTAATTTTCACCTTATCGTGAAAAGTGCGTTTGCCTTTTTGAGACAATTTTGCCGAAACATAGCCACCTACACTAGAAGGGTTCACATCGATAAGTTTATAAGCCCGCCCAACAGGTATATTGGCAGGAACTCTGAAATTCATCACTTCTTCAAGCCATATAGCTGTTAGGGTTGTGGTGCCTCGTCCACCGTGCCCACCCTTTTCGGTAATATCAATCACTGCAGTACATGGCTGTTTTGCGTTAAATGCAGCAGCACACCACCCAAAGTGAGACTTACGGCGGTCGATATTTTGAAACAGGTCAGCATGAGTGGCATTGAAATACATCGGCACTCCTGAAACACGCTTTGGGAAATCCATGCGCCAAATGGCTGAGTGGTCAAGGATTACAGCAATGGCTCTTGCTTGATTTGCTGCAGCCCAGTCTGCCGCTGCGCGACCACCTTTACTGATGCCTTGCACGATGGCGCCAGCAAATTCGATTTCAGGTTGGTTCGATGCTTTTGCTGCTGCCGCAAGCAAGGCCTTACTAAACCCCCTGCCTTCATCAAGCCTAGCAATCATAGCTACCTGACTTTTATGCGCAAAGCTCTTCAACGGTCCACTGACATTTTGCATGACACCACGGACCGGAGGTTGTATTTCTCCCGAGTACTGAGGAATATAGATCGTATTTGACGCATCTTTCCCGTTAAGTTTGTAGCTCACATTGACTTGTTTGAAATTTTGAGCCGATAGATTGCCTAGCATCATCAGTAAGCCAATGCAGAGATGAAGAATACTGCTAGGAATTTTGTTTTTTGGAAGAGTGCTTAAAGTTGATGTCATTCGTCGTGTTGGTTCGTTTTTTCAAGAAGTGAGCTTGATTATATGGTGCCCAAGTAAGGCTTTTTCTTGCTGTTTGTTTTAGAGTAAGAGGTATCGCAGTTTTGTTAGACAAAATTACGATGGAATGTTGCCTAACAAAACTGCTAGATTTTTTTTGCGTGGGCCGCTTGAGGGCGCCGTTGAAGGAATCGGAGAGAGGGAGTCAGCAAGTTAAAGTATAAAGGGATAGACCTGAGCGGCACAATAGAGATGGCAGAACATTTTTTCAATTGCCGATTCGCAATTTGAAAGGAAATAGGATGAGGTATGTAATGCTGATCGGTTAGCCACTGAGTCCGCCCTTAGTATCCAGGGAACATATTCAGGGAACAGACAATATCTGAGGTGAACATGTCATTTAGTCTGTCTAATAGTCACGCGTTCAGACCTCACCAGCGTATTCAAGCTGCCCTTCAGTCTCAGAGTCATGTATCAGAGGACGTTTTCAAAAAGACGGTGTCCATCGACATTTAAGAAATGTTGCTGATCGTTAACATTCGTTCAATGAGGTCGTTCGTCAACATTTAGGCCTTGCGGACGTTCACCCACTTTGTTATTGAGTAAAGTATGCAGATTATCAGTGCCAGAGACATCGCTAGTCGAGTGAAGACAAGGCGTAAAGAGATAGGCTGGACACAGGCCCAACTCGCCGAGCGCAGTGGCGTGAGTCGAGACTGGATCATTGCTCTAGAGCAAGCTAAACCGAGCGTGGAACTAGCACTCGTCCTCCGCACTCTGAAGGCTCTTAACATCCAACTCCATACCAGTGAGAAAGATGCCACTGAAAATAAGCTCATCTATAGCGGCAATTCTATAGTGGACGCGAAGGCTGCTGCTCTGCGACATTCTAAGCAAAGAAACCACAACACTCATGGAAAAGCTTAGCGTCATCGTAGAAGGGCTCCGCATGGGCAGACAATATCTTCACAACACTGAGATGAGTGACAACTAATTACTCTATTCAAAAAAAAATAAATTCACACTTTTCTAATGAAAATTCCAATTAGCATATTCTTACTACTATGGATGTTCAATTTTTCCAGCGGTGGCAGTGAACAGATCATTAGAAATGTCGAATTCGCAGTGATCAATGAGGACAGGCTCGCGCTAGATCTGTACCTCCCAGATGGAGTGAAGAATCCGCCCTTAGTGATATGGATTCACGGTGGTGGCTGGAGGGCTGGCAGTAGAAAAAAATGTGACATCCGCTGGATGACTGATCATCGCTTTGCCGTAGCCAGCATATCATACCGACTCACCCATCAGGCTATCTTTCCAGCCCAGATTCACGACTGCAAGGCTGCTGTGCGTTGGCTACGAGCGAATCAAGAAAACTATGGGTATCCCACAGAGCAATTGGCTGTGGCTGGATCTAGCGCGGGAGGTATGTTAGCAGCACTTCTCGGCACTTCCGGCGGAGTGTCGGACCTCGAAGGCAAGGTGGGGAGCCATCTTGAACAATCCTCGCGAGTGCAAGCCGTGATTGATTTTTATGGCCCAACAGATTTTTTACTGCGATCCAAAACCCAAGCTAGCAAAGCCAATGAGCCGGGATCTGTAGTATATAGACTACTTGGGGGTGGCGCTGATCAGAAAACCGCCTTGGCTAAAATGGCGTCTGCTGCCTTTCATATCAGTCCTGATGATCCAACCATGTTGGTTTATCACTGAGTGAATGATAAAACCGTACTGCTTGACCAATCAGAACGAATGCGTGATGTGTACTCAGACGCCGGCCTATCCATCGCATTAGTCTTAATTGAAAACGCTGGGCATGGAGGAAAGCAGTTCCACAATGCAGACAACAAACTGACAATGATTAACTTCCTGAAACGACATATACTTCCGCAGGGAAATGCCAGTAGCGAAAATGCAGAATAAGTCGGTCGATCTCATCCTGACACTCTCCAGGATAGCTCACCATAAAAGTTCTGCTAAAAATGAGACGTATAATCTACAATCTAATACCTTTGGCGATCGGGCTAGCTTTCATCGTAGCGGGGTCTATTTACGACACTCTCTTTGCGGGCATACCCTACCAGGATCCAACTCCATCATTACAAGCCGAGTATCAATTTCATTCCACAGTTGCTTCAGTCATCATGACTACGGGGCTTGTCCTATTCCTAGCGGGTCTCATTTTTCTTATTTCTAGGAAAGTATACAAAACCCTTTCATCTAGCCCATAGCAATTCAGCAAAATAGTGTCCTTTCCCCTAGTTTACGAGCCTAGTGAGAAGTGCAAGTCCTTACTCCACGTAGCGCGACCGTCTCGGTCGCTCAAATATTCCCAGCAAAGCTGCTGACTCACAGCGCTCAGACCTCACCAGCGAACTTCCGCCTGCCATTCTAGCCCGTTTCCCCTACAAAAATCTAGCTGATATAGCGCTTCATAGACCAAGATCATTTTTCAAGATCCCTTATGCATAAAGGGAATTCTCAAGTCACATGTCATTTAGTCTGTCTAATAGTCAAGATGACATGTCATTTAGTCTGTCTAATAGTCATAATAGTCAAGATGCCTAGTATCATGCTGAAAGTGCAGCATTAGCGAGATTTTCTAGCATTTCTTGTCTGATAAG
>NZ_MQWA01000001.1:1518887-1526097 GCF_002954445.1 Rubritalea profundi | reverse complement strand
CTCTGATAAAACCATGGCTTAACACTTTAGCCACTTAAAATGTTAAACTATGCATCGGCTTAATATCAGCTTATAGTATGACTAGGCTTTCGCGGTCTTGATAGAGTCTATTACGCTACAGTTTTTCTTAGTAGCGTTGTTTGTAACCTTTGCTAGGCGATCAGGTAGTATAAATTAGAAGCGCCAGAGAGATCGCTGTTAATTCTAATAATATCGCCACCTCCGCTAAGTAATTTTAAAATTGATACGGGCAGCTTAATATCAAAATTTAACATTGTCTCTTCCAAGCTTACTGCGGATATAAATTGTAACATAAAAAATACTTCGTTATATTTCCATACGACAACAAAACCATATTTATGAATCGATTCATCACTACTTTTTATTTTTGTATCTCTCTCATTTCTAGTTCTTTCGCAGCTCCTGTGGATAGTAATTTCGCTGTTGATCATATCCAGTCAGGTAACGGTAAGACGAAGGTAGTATTTGATTCAACTGGCCGCATGTATGTGGCGGAAAAACAAGGCCGCTTACTCCTTTTCGAGCCAGATGGCAGCGGTGGATTTCAGGTCCCTTCAGTTCTGTTAGATGTCACATCCAGCGTGGATTCTACTCAGGAGTCAGGATTACTTGGTTTAGAAATAGATCCTGATCATGCGAACAATCGGTTTATCTATCTTTTTTATACCACCACGACAGACCAGCGCCTGGTGCGCTATACAATGAACGCTAGTTTTAATGGAATTGTAACCGGCTCTAACACTATTTTACTCTCTGATCTGCCGAGAAACGTAGCCTTTCATAAAGCTGGCGATATCGGTATTCACCCACTTGATCCATTTTCTATTTTCATCACGCTTGGTGATGATGATCAGGTGTATCCGGACAACATGTTGCCCCAGAATATTGATAGTTATGTGGGGAAAATTCTACGGGTGGACACCTCTACTGGGCTCGGTCTAGCTGATAATCCACACTACAATACGCTCCCAGATTCTGTTCGATCACGAGTCTGGGCCTCAGGTTTACGAAATCCTTTTCGCTTTACCTTTCATCCTACGCGGACAGACACGCTCTACGTCTCTGAGAATGGTGACTCTATTGATCGAGTATCGATGGTGCGAGCGGGTGGAAACGGTCTCTGGAACGGAGAAGATAACGATGGCTTCTTGACCGTAAATACTCCATCATTTAAAGTTCTTCATACCGACGGAGCTTCACTTATAGGCATAGAAATAGCACCTAATGGGCCTCTGGCTCACAATGCACAGCCTACTCTGTATGTAGGAAATTGGCTTAGCGGGATTAGCCGTTTCACTCTGTCTGATAGCTCCGATCCTCAAGGAACAGAGTGGGATACTCTAACAATTATTCCTGGTGGAGGGGCTAGCTACTGGGACTCTGCTGCCACTGCCATGGATCTACATTTAGCTGTGGATGGGCACCTCTATTTCACACAGACAGGTGGTGATGCTGCGCAGGCTGGCTGGTATCCTCTACGGCGTTATCGCTTCGCTGTAGGTGATCCACCTCTTGCTTCGTTTACCACCAACCCAATGAGCAGAATTGGAGAAACTCCTTTTACTGTCAACTTTACTGACACATCCACACCAGGCACCAATAACTTGACTGCTTGGAACTGGGACTTTGGTGATGGCAATACCTCAACGCAACAGAATCCAACCCATACCTACAACACACCAGGAGCTTACACTGTGATTCTCAATGTAACTGATAGCGTCGGTCTAGCCGATGATGCTCAGTTAGCGATGGCTGCTACGACGAGCACGCCAGTTTCTCTCATATTAGAAATTTATGATGGCAGAACGCTACCGCCAGTTCCCGTGACATCTGCCTTCACGATTTCTTTTTTCCAGACTGATGGTGTCACCCCTCTCCCATTTTCAGGGGGAACTGGCATCAATGAAAACCAACTAGTGACGATGGCTGATGGCACCTACACTGGCTCGGTCACCCTCCCCTTAACCGCTAATGGCTTTATAATGAAAACACAGAATCTATCCCCGCCTAATTATCAATCTGTGACACGCGGAGTAAGCGTTGCGCTCGGTTCTATGAATATCATCAACGAGATATTTCATGTTTCTACTACTTCGGTCTCAGGACAGGTTTTATCTCATCGCGGCTCTCCCGCCGTTGTGGATGTCGGTGTCAGCTCAGCGGGCTTACCATTCACCTTCGCTGGTGCCAGAGATTACCTGCCTACCTCAAGGATCCCTGCGTCTGGTGTCCTCCACCGAATCACTACTGATGATTTAGGTTACTATTCTATTCCCATTCCCACCTCTGATGCTGGTGCCACGCTGGAACTAACATTTACTGAGGACACAGGACGTGAACGGTATGCATCTAGAACTTTATCCATCATCACTCAAGCTGGTATAGATTTAGACGCTTCTGTAGTTCTCTCTGAGTGGGGTGGTGGAGAAGCTGATGATCTTTCTGCCCAGCCATACACTCCCGCTGTTAGCTACGCGGCTATCCAAAGTATTTTTAGTGCTAACTGCACTGGCTGCCATCGTGCCAACACCACAAATAATGGAGGGCTCGACTTAACCCCAGGAAACAGCTACAGCGAACTGGTTGATCAGCCTAGTGTCTTCGTAATAGGGATGAAACTCGTAGAACCTGGAAGCTATTCTAGAAGTTATCTTTTCGAGAAAATCAATAGCCCTAATCCTCAACATGGAACACGGATGCGTCCAACAGATGCCCTCCCCCTTGCCGACCAAGCCCTAATCCGTGACTGGATCACACAGTTAGCTCCTAGCTATGAAAACTATATTTGGTCAATTTTCGGAGCCGCTCCTGGCTCGGCTAACACAGCTGTCGACGAGGATTTTAACGGAAACGGAGTGAGTAATGGATTAGAATACGCAGACATGAGCTTAAGCTCGTTAACGACATCGCCAAACGGAGTAAACTTCCAAGGAGAGCTTAATCATAATAACGATAGCACTGGACTGACTCTTTTCATCCAAGCGTCAGAAGACCTAACACCAGGAAGCTGGATAACTGTGGCCAGCCGCCTCCGTGATCAGAGTGTCTGGCAGGTAAGTGCCGGAACGACGATGAGCGAGAGCACTCCAGCTGTGTTCATGTTTACGGATTCTCTTACTGGATTTAAATCCCGGTTTTATCGACTTGGAGTCGACGATCAATAAATAGATCAATAAACATAAAACTAAGTTCAGCAACTATTAAGCTTCCGCTGTATAGATAGAGGCAATTCCGCCGCTCAATGGTTCGCAGCGGGGTTCCTTGAAGCCTTGCTGGGCGATCAGGTCGCACATAGCGGAGCCACTTGGAAAGTCTCCGATAGAGCCAGCTAGATAGGTGTAAGCTTCTTCCTTAGAGGTAAGTTTCCCTGCTATTTTTGGTAAAACCTTGTTGAGGTAAAATTCGTAAGGCTTACGAAGCAGACCTTCTGGAGAAGAGAAATCTAGAACTAACAAGTGCCCACACGGTTTGATGACTCGGCGCATTTCTGTCAGTGTCTTCGGATAGTCTGCCATATTCCGCAGACCAAATGCCACCGTTAAAATATCACAGCTGTGGTCATCGAATGGCATGTTCATAGCATCCACTACTTGGGTGTTTTTCACACCTCTTCGAGAGGCATGGGCGAGCATCTCGGGACAGAAATCTGATGCTATCATTTCTGCATCATAGCAAACTTTCTGCAACTCTATTGCCAGGTCACCAGTCCCAGTAGCAATGTCTAAGATGCTGCTCGGTGCCCAATCCATGACGATCTGACCAACTCGCTTGCGCCAGAGAATGTCTGTACCCATGCTGAGCACGTGGTTGGTGAGCACGTAACGATCGGCTATTTTTGCAAATGCGTTTTTGACGAAGTTAGGATCTTGAATAATTTCTGTTAGATTACTTTGCTGGGAGTGACTAGAAATTTAGTCTGGTAGGATATCAGTATAAATTCCTGGATCGCTATTCGGGATTTCCTGAGCATTACAGACTTTTTCATAAAACTCACGCTGGCCCTCCCCACCAATGACTCCATAGACATAACCACTTTCTCTGAGTGCTTCCATCGACTTAAATAGCAGGGCCTTTCCTATACCGGTGCCTCTTGCATCCTCACTGACTCCGGTGGGTCCGTAGAATCCCTTGGCGGTAGTCAACCCCCTTATCACCTCATGAAAGCCCCTCCGACCACCTCACCCAAAAAGCAAATTCCTAGCAATTAAGTCTTATCGGTAGGCGTATTGTCAGCGGTCTGTTGTTCTTCATTTTTGTTGCTGTGGCGGCGGATGTGTCATTTAGTCTGTCTAATAGTCACCATTGCATCGGTGGCTAAAAGTGAAGTTTATTTTAGGTCCCATGTCATTTAGTTTGTCTAATAGTCACCATTGCTGGATAGGTTTCAATATTGAAATACCTTTACTAGGATGTAGGTGTATGTAAAAATCGGATAATCAGCAACTCCTTACACCTTGACTAATCAACCCCCTTATCACCCCATGAAAGCCCCTCGAACACCTCACTCAAAAAGCAAATTCCTAGCAATCAAAGGAGAAAATATGAGCATCAAAATAACTAGTACGGGCCACCACAATGGGCAAAGTCTACACCAGAAGGCAGCCATCAAGAGCAAAACCCCCCACATGATGCGAAACTTTTTCATTCCGGTGATGGCCCTTGCTCTTGCCATGATTGCACCAACGGGGATGTGTCAAAGTGAAAAAAGTATCGATTCAAATCTCTCTTCGAAATCCCGCGATGCCTTTATTGGCAGATGGAAAGGGAAGTACCACGGCCTCGACGATGTAATGAAAATTGAAGCGGGAAAGGGGCCGAAGAGTGTTGTTGTCACTATCCATGCTGAATTCGAAAATCCCGACAAGGTGAAGGGGACGCTGGAGAGTGCCTCCCAGATCAACATACCTGAACAGTCGATGGGTGGGAAGCCGGGAACTGCCGTTATTAAACTTGAGGGTGGTAAACTTCGTTTGAGTCAGAAAATGTCTGGCGATGACGTCGCGTTTGAAGGGATTGGTTACGAAAAGCAGGTCCAAGAAAAGGCAGAAAAGGTAGAAGAGGTTAAGACTATCAAAGGAATACGCGCTACGGCCGTAGGAAAGGTTTCTACCACACCCTTTTGGGATGGGCGCAAAAAAACAACCAAAACAACATGTCATATTAAAGTTGAGTTGCGGGGTAAGGAAGCCCAAAAAGCATATTCAATTGGGCCTGTTCAAGGGGTCGGCATCGCGTCAAATGGAAAAAAAGTAAAGATTGATGACAGGGGTTTTGGATCTAAGTTTAATATGGTTGACCGAAAACAACACCCGAAAGAGGGGATCGGTCTCAATATAAAATTTGATAATCTGCCTAAAAATGTTTCTGGCATTAAAAGCGTACAGGGTTCTGTCACGGTTTTGACCGGTGGAAAAGAGAAGATCGTCGCCATTCCCAATATCTTGAAGGTTTCCAATGGCCAGTTGGCTCATTCCGCCCTTGCCGCTACCAGCATTAAAATCTCATACGATAAAAGAGATTTTGGAGATGACGTTCAGCTCGATTTCGAGATGAGGGAAGGGAGTGTTGGTTTTGTTGAACTTAAATTAGTTGATGCTCGGGGTAAGCAGGTGAAGGGTTATAGCTGGGGCTCAAGCATATCTGACAACATGGTCACTTTTAATGCCCGTGGAACCAAGGCAAAGTTTAAGGGGTTAGCTCTTCAAATTGTCATACGTGAAGGGTCTAAAAAGGTCATCCTCCCCTTTAAGGCAAAAGTGGGCGAGGAGAAGAAAGAGGCCCCAAGTACCTCCCTCTTCAAATATCATGTCATCGATGGTGCTATTATGATTGCCGGTTATTCAGATAAAGAGGTGGAAGAGATTATCATACCTGCGAAGATCAAAGGCAAACCTGTTACCCGGATTGGGAACAGTGCTTTTCAGCAATACGCCAATCTTAAGAAGGTTACTATTCCTGAAGGTGTCACCAAAATAGGCGCCACGACCTTTAATGGCTGTAAAAACCTAACCAGTATTACCATCCCCGATACTGTGAAAAGCTTTGGTTTTGGAGCTTTTCAACATTCAGGACTCACCAGTCTCACCTTGCCCAGCGGCATCAAGTCTCTACCCACTGCAACCTTTGCATTTTGCAAAAATCTTACGTCGTTAACGGTACCAAAGGGTGTGACGCGCATTGGTCAATACACCTTTGGAATTTGTCCAAAATTGAAGGAAATAATTTTCCTCGGAAATGCACCTACATTCCATGCTGATGCTTTGAAAGATTCCACCCCCACCATTTACCGAAAATCCGGCGCAAAGGGTTGGGGTGAAACCTGGGCTGGAAGACCGGTTAAGTTAATAGGTGCAACGAAATAATGACCCCCTTATCACCCCATGAAAGCCCCTCCGAACATCTCACTCAAAAAGCAAATTCCTAGCAATCTAAGTCTTATCGGTAGGCGTATTGTCAGCGGTCTGTTGTTCTTCATTTTTGTTGCTGTGGCGGCGGCGGACTCGGCCGAGCTTCCGAAAGGAACGGACCATTTCCTGAATGACATGATGACTCCTTTCTGGGCGACGGATACGATGATTAATGAGTCGGTACTGATGGTTTCCAATGGGACCGAGTCACCTAAGGCACGATTGCTTTTTCCCGCAATCAAGATACTGTCGGTCAAGAATGCGGCCCTGGACAAGACGTATAAGGAAGGAGTAGATTGGGTGTACGCCAATGACACGCTCAGCCTTGTGCCTGGATCATCGGCACCATCTTTGACCACGCAACAGATGTATCCGGCGGAAAAGAAGAAAGGCTGGACCTTTCCGAAGCGCGGAGGCGGATTAGTGCTGTTTCAAGAAGGACATTACTTTCATGACCATCAGCTCGCGGTTACTTACACCCACAAGAAAGGATTGTGGAAGGGGCCGGTCCCAGAATATGCGGGCACTAGTCTCCCCAACACGCTGAGCAAGCTCAAGGCTGGTAAGCCGGCGAAGATCGTGCTCTACGGAGACAGCATTACTAAAGGGGGGAATGCAAGTGGTTTCACCGGGGCCCTGCCCGGCATGCCCCCCTTCGGGGAGCTCTTCGTCGAATATCTAAGGTCGGTGTATGATTCCAGCATCACAGTCGAAAACACGGCGGTGGGGGGGAAGGCTTCCCCTTGGGGTATCGCGAATGTTCACGCTCGAGTCACGGTGAA
>NZ_MQWA01000001.1:1504087-1518195 GCF_002954445.1 Rubritalea profundi | reverse complement strand
CGAATGATTTCCTCCATCGATGGTATGCGCAGCAGATAGCCGGGCTTCTGGTCGACAAGAAGTTCTAACAGGGCACAATCGTCAACAGGGGAAGGGGTTAAGATGCGCAATGGCAGAGAGATTTGCGGGGGAGGGGCTTGCCTCGAGCGTGAATGGAAGAAACCGGTTAGATTGCAGGAAAAATGAAGGTGAGGGAACAGACAATATCTGAGGCAATCCACACTTTTCTAAAAGTGAGCCGTATTCAGATCGAGCGCTAGGGGATAGGCGGTATCTGCGAAATCTGCCGGTCACTCCACGTAGCGCGACCGTCTCGGTCGCTCAAAATAATCCCAGCAAAGCTGCTGACTCACAGCACTCAGACCTCACCAGCGGACTTCCGCCTGCCATTCAGCCCGTCATCCCTCCACAGACCTAGCTGATATAGTCCTCCATAGGACAAGATCATTTTTAAGGAATCCTTATAGATGAAGGGATTTCTAGAGTTTTAGCTCAATTAGCTCAATTAGCTCAATTAGCTCAATTAGTCTGTCTCATAGTCCGCAAGATTGCAGGAAAAATGAAGGTGAGGGAACAGACAATATCTGAGGCAATCCACACTTTTCTAAAAGTGAGCCGTATTCAGATCGAGCGCTAGGGGATAGGCAGTATCTGCGAAACCTGCCGGTCACTCCACGTAGTGCGACCGTCTCGGTCGCTCAAAATAATCCCAGCAAAGCTGCTGACTCACAGCACTCAGACCTCACCAGCGGACTTCCGCCTGCCATTCAGCCCGTCATCCCTCCACAGACCTAGCTGATATAGTCCTCCATAGGACAAGATCATTTTTAAGGAATCCTTATAGATGAAGGGATTTCTAGAGTTTTAGCTCAATTAGTCTGTCTCATAGTCCGCATATGTCTCATAGTCCGCATAGACAAACAGACCAACTCAACAGACTGACCAACTCAACAGACTGACCAACTCAACAGACTGACCAACTCAACAGACTGACCAACTCAACAGACTGACCAACTCAACATGCCAGCCAAACTCAACAGACCGGCTAAAATTATCCGCCTAACTGATAGAATGTTAAACGATGTTGTTCGTTGGTGTATTGTCAAGAATGATGGGTGGGTCGCCTGCGGCGGAGACTGAGAGTTTTCAGAGTTCAAGTTCAAGTTCGAGTTCGAGTTCGAGTTCGAGTTCGAGTTCAAGTTCAAGTTCAAGTTCAAGTTTTGAGAAAGATTGTCTGTCTAAATGTGTCCCATGTAAATGTGTCCCATGAAGTTGGCCTTCAGCCAACAGATGGTTGTTTACGGCTAACCTAGGGATTGCGCTCCACTTCATCCCTAGGCTTGTATGATTTTCTCCGTTGGAGAAGGTTGTATACTGACGCGCATCAAGATTTGTGGAATTGAGAACGAGCTCTGAGGTTGAGAGAGTTCCTTTCAGCGCCTAGTGGTGTTACGTTTTAGGCGTTAAGTATTATGGCCTGGAGTGAAATTCCCAAAACATGGCGCGTAGCAGTATAGCTAGAGCGCGCTAAACATAGAGGTGGGGAAATTCAGTTAATTTTGTGAATTCTGTCAAAAAAGTTTTCTGATGTTCACTTGAGGGTGAATCTATTTGGCCGCATCTGCTGTGGACTAGGATTCTGTATGAGTGGTGATGTGGGCCTATCCGTCGAGGCGGATGCCGTGGCGGAAGGGGTCTTGGTCTTGAATGATGAGAGTGGCTTCTCCGTTCACATATGCTGAGCCCGAGATAATGGGGCGGATGTGTCCGTTTTCAAGTTGTTCGATGCGTCCTTCGAAAACGGTGTTGAGTATACTGGCCTGTCGCCATATTTGGCCTGGTTGGAGTTGGCGGTCTGCGAAAAGGCACGCTAGCTTGGCGCTGAGCCCGGTGCCACACGGCGATCGATCATACGCCAATCCTGGGCAAAGCACAAAACTGCGGCTATCTGAGACGCCGGGTGTAGGCTCGCCAAAGATCTCGACGTGATCGACTGGCACTCCGCCCTCACCGGTGATGCCTTGCTCAGCGAGGGTATGAGAAAGTGCTGCAGAAAATTCTGTGAGCTTTGCGATGTTTTCGGACCTGACTGCAGGGCATTTCACCTGTGAGCCATCCACAAGGAAAAACCAATTGCCACCCCAACCAATATCGCCAACCACCGAGCCGTGACCCGGCACATCAACCGTAACGTTCGCTTGATAACGATAGCTCGGCACATTAGTCACCGTCACCTTACCGTCCTGATGAAGCTCTGCCACCACCTCACCGATGGGAGTTTCTATCTTATGTTTTCCGGTGGTGATTCGGCCCATGTGAGCCAGCGTCACGGTCAAACCGATCGTGCCATGGATACAGCTACTCAGGTACCCTACATTATTGAAAAATAGGACGCCAGCCACACAATCTGGGTTTACCGGCTTACAAAGCAGAGCTCCCACCATGGCATCATGCCCACGAGGTTCGTTGATACATGCTGAACGAATCCAGTCACACTGCTCCGCCATATACTGTTTGCGCTGCGCCAAACTTCCTGTGTCGAGTCCCTCCAGATTATCAGGCCAGCCCACCACCGTGCGTGTTGGTTCTCCTCCTGTATGGGAGTCGATTACCTTTAGTTGCATGCATTCAGGATTATTCATTGACGAAGGCCAATTTAACATAGAGGTATTGTGCAAATTGGCAGAGTCAGCCACTGAATCCGCACACCCACACACACGATGACGAGTCCTGTTCATGACATCAGAGAAGCCTTTTTTCAACGGCTTGATCGGCCACTACTGGTGGAGCATCTTTTCGATCAAGTTCGAGACATTGCCTTTTTCATCAAGGACCACCATGGCCGTTATATCGTGGCGAATAAAACACTTTGCCAACGCTGCGGAGCTACCAGCAAAGAGGATATGATCGGCAAAACAGCCGATGAAATATTTCCCGACCCTCTCGGCACTGCGTTTGCCGCACAAGACCAACAAGTCCTCAAATCTGCACGCAGCATCAATGGCCGGCTGGAACGCCACCTCTATCCCGATGGCCATGAAGGGTGGTGTCTAACATACAAAGAGCCGATCTTCGATCGTAAGCGTAACATCATAGGAGTATCCGGCATTTCTCGCGATCTTAACAACTTTTCCGATAAAGGTGACGATCTCTCCTCCATTTCTGAAGTACTACAGCACATTCAAAAAAATATCGATCAACCCCTGAGACTCCCCGAGCTTGCAGCCAAGGTGAACCTCTCAGTCTACCAACTCGATCAACGGATTCGCGCGCTGTATCAAATCTCATCTGGCCAACTGATCACACGCAGCCGTGTGGATGCCGCATGCCACATGCTAACAGCCACGGGAAAATCCATTTCAACCGTAGCCCTCGATTGCGGTTACTCAGATCAATCCGCATTCAGCCGGCAATTCAAACAAACCACCGGCCTCACTCCAAAGTCCTACCGAGAAAGAATTACTCAGGAATAGAGGGCTCCTACACTAGGGTGGAACTTGGGTTGATGCCTGCGGCGCTGGACAGAATTAACAGAATTTTTGAGAATTAACCTACGAAACTGGAGCGGCTCACGGCAATTTCCGGTAAACCGTGATATTTTTGATGTCATCGGTCTGCGCAGCCTATGAAAAATTCTGCGAAATTTTGTGAATTCTGTCTTAAACTCGCTTTCTTGTTCCCTAGTGTAGAAGTCCTGCCTAAGGGCACTAACGGAAACTAACTGAACCTCATGGGATCCAGCTTATGAATATCCAAACTTGGATCATTCGCGCCGAGTATTTCGGCCACCAGTCGACCCGTCATTGGCCCCATACTTACTCCCATCATCGAATGGCCGGTCGCGACGGTTAGATTCGAGTAGCTAGAGACTCGGCCAATGTACGGAAGTCCATCCGGCGAACAGGGGCGCAGTCCAGCCCAGGGTCTAACATCTTGAAAATCTTCTTCACCATACGAGGGAAAATACTGACACGCCGAGCGCACGATCCCATGAACGCGTCGCGGATTCACACTCAGGTCGTTGCCGCAAATTTCCATTGTTCCAGCAAAACGTAGTTGGCAATTGATCGGGGTAACAGCGACCTTCGCTTCAGATAAAATCGAACACAGCTCTGGCAACTCGCGAGGAGAATCCAGAGTAAGTGAATAGCCTTTACCCGCCTGCATCGGCAGCCGTTTACCAATGGACTTCAGCAAGTCACCGGTCCATGCGCCACAGGCCAGAACGATCTGGCTCGCCGGAGGAACGACCACACCATCCAAAGACACCACGCCACCACCAGCATTTTTTAAGCCTGTGACCTCAGTGCCTTCAACGACCTCAGCACCCATCTCAAGGATTCGTGCCCGCAACCCATCCATAAATGCGGACGGATCAAGATGGCAATCTTGTTTAAACCAGACCCCACCTTTGACATCCATTTGAATCCCCTTATCAATTTCCTTTAAGCGTGCTGGATCACAGACCTCTGCAGAGATTCCAAGCGCATTCGCCATCTCAGCGACTTCCACTTCCTCATCCAGCCCTCTATCGGATTGGCAAAGCATCAGCAGGCCGCGTTCTGTCAAAGTGACGCCAGCTTCCTCAGCCATTTCTTTAAATAACCGACGGCTTTCCAAATTAAGATCACGGAGTAATTCGCGGCTGTCCACCACATGCTTAGTCGTCGCATGCGTTGTGAAAATTTTACACCACCGGATCAGATCCACACTGGCCCGAGGGCGGATAAAAAACGGTCCTTCAGGATTTGCCAACCATTTCAAGCCCTTGCCAATGATCCCTGGCGCGGCCAAGGGAATAAAATGACTAGGCACCACCATCCCAGCATTGCCGTATGAGCAAGCAGATCTTGCCGATTGATCCACACTATCGCGATCAATCACGGTGACCGATTTACCCGCTTTTAAACAATGCCATGCCGCGCAGAGGCCTATCACCCCAGCGCCTACAATGATTACCTGTTCAGACTCGTTATCCATACCTACTGCATTTATACCTTATTCGTCTAGGCAACATTCACAGCAGCTACCTTGGTATCAGCACATGAGGCTAGCGCCTCGGTCATTGGTCAATAGTCCATGGTCATTAGGCTGGGACGATGAAGGAGCCCTAACGGGCGGTCATTGGTCAATAGTCAAGAGGCATTAGGCCGGGACGATGAAGCATAGAAGGAGTGAGGAGTGAGGAGTGAGGAGTGAGGAGTGAGCAACCGTCATGTTTGCATGAGGCTGACCTCCAGTCAGAAAACTTAATTCCTCTAATTTCCTAAGGTTGTGTTCCTTTGTCACGTCACCCCTGGCTGGTATGAAAATGACCTTCAGTCATACCTGCCAGATGTGGAGACTTGGAATTGTGACGGCGGTTTCTAACCGCCTCGTCCGTATTTGATAGCCTTGGGCTTGGCGGTTGGAAACCACCGCCACGCGCAGAAAAGAAAGATTGTCTGTCTAAATGTGGTCTAGGAGTCTATTATGAGTTCCCCTCGCTTACATCAAACGGATCAACCCGAACAAATCCACATGGCGCTGGATGGGATCGATTTCCTGCTCCACCAAACCGGTAAAAGTGCGGGACTGGCCCGAAACGATCTCCTCAAAATCATGAAATTTCTCACCCTGATGCGCCACGCCAAATCGTCCTGGCATCATGAAGGCGTAAAAGATTTCGATCGCCCGCTCAATAACCGAGGCCTTCGTGATGCGCCGATCGTAGCGCAGCACCTCAGCGATCAGAACCTACAGCCCGATTTACTCTGGATTAGTCCTGCGGAACGCGCACGACAAACGGCAGCTATTGTGCTCGAAAAACTAGCGATCCCCGAAGAACAGATCTGCTATAAAGAAGAAATTTACGATGCGGGCCTATTGCAATTGCTCCACCTCATTCGACAAGCCCCCGAGTCTGCAGAATACGTGATGATGATTGGACACAACCCAGGATTCTCCGATCTCGCCTGCATTCTCAACCCTCGACAAGACCGTAATTTAGTGACTGGAGCCGTGGTTCATTTACAACTCGATATCGGCTCATGGAAAGCCATCAATAAGGCCTGCGCGACCACGCTCTGGCAAGCGTGGCCGAAGATGCTTTCTAAAGATTAAGCCTCAGCCAGCGCCATACGTTTTTGCTTTCGATCCACCAAAAGTACATAGCAATCCCACCTAATACCATTTGAGCGGTTAGATTGTCGGAATGACGTCGAATGATTGGATTGTAGCAAGGCGCATTTAGTGTGTCTAATAGGCCACTTTGAAGAATTTCGTAGCCCCCAGAGGAGATGTTCGGTACTTTCGGTGGCATGGGAATCGGGTATGAGATTCCCTATCCCACATAAACACCGTTTGCAGCTGCATTTAAAAATACTCGCTGCTAAAAAAATCTCTTGGCGCAGCGGTTAAAGGGACTACATACGCATTGAACGTGAATCCAAGCGATACTCACCAAAACAGACTCAACTCCACCATTGACTCTTCCTGTGAGCGGTAATTCACAAATTCTAAATTTAGAATTCCTAATTCACTTACCCCATTCTCCCTCCAACACGATGCTCTCGATCACCTCAACCAAAAAGCAAATACCTAGCAGTTAATAACCAATGAACTCAGCTAAGATCAGATTCGCCACCCTTTTTTCCCTGATTCCGATGTGCTTTGCCGCCAGCCTCTCTGCGGAGGTGAAGGCACCAGAAAAGCTTGCCGAGAAGGATGGAACGTTTCTACTCATCGAGGCCGAGGAAGTCACGGACCGTTTTGAAGGGCATCAAATCCACATCAATGCCATCAACATTGACGAGCCCATCAAGGCGCAGCACGGAGACTCGGTGGTGGAGACGATGCGCAATAACCTCCGCGCCATCGCGGTGGATGCTAAGCTTTTTGGCAAGCCGGTTCTGGCCCACATTAACCACCCGAACTTCCACTACTGACTGACCGCGCATGATCTGGCGCATGTCCTGGAGGCCAAGTTTTTTGAAGTCTACAACGGACATCCCGGGATCAATCATCTCGGCAATGCGGAGCATCCAGGGGACGAGGAATTGTGGGACATCGCCATCACTCTCCGCCTGACCGAGCTTGAGGCGGACCCGATGTTCGGACTGGCGACGGATGATTCGCACTGCTATCACGGGGGCAATGTCTCTCCCGGACGGGGCTGGGTGATGGTGAAATCTGCCAGCTTGGAGGCGAATGCCTTGGTTGAGGCGATGAAGCGAGGGGATTTTTATGCCTCCTCGGGAGTGACGTTCGAGGAGCTTGGCTACGATCGCAAGGCTGGGAGCCTTCGCTTGAAAATCGCCGGAGTGGAAGGGGAGACCTATGAAACGAAGTTCATCGGGACGCGCAAGAAGACGCCGGAGAAGATCGGCGAAGTGCTGGCAACGGTCGCTGGGTTGGAGCCATCCTATCAGCTGCAGGGAGATGAACTGTATGTGCGAGCCGTGGTGACATCATCGCGGGTCCATCCGAATCCATCGTTCAAAGATCAGCATCAGCAGGCTTGGACACAGCCGGTAGGCTGGCGGAAGTAGAAATCAGTTCATTACTGTTGGTGATTCGCTTTTTTGTTGAAAAACAATGACCTTGTGGACGCGGTCCAGCGACGCGCATGGGGTCAGACCTATAGAAATGCCACGCGCATGGGGTCAGACCTATAGAAATGCCTTGAGCCATGGCATGACTGAGCCATTTGACTTTATTTTCTCGGCGAAGATTGCGTTTTATGAGGAAGTAGTTTCCACTTGAGAAAAGAAAGATTGTCTGTCTAAATGTGATATAAATGTGGTCATATGAGCTGATTTTTTTCATCGTCTACTGCTAGGAATTTACTTTTTGGGTAAGGTGTTCGAGAGCATCGCGCGTGGATATTGTCCCATCGGTCACAAGAACACAAGAATTCTGTGTCTGATAGATCAAGTTGACTCCATCTTTCCAATCTCACGGGGGTTGCGACATACTTACTCAATGCTAAATCTGGGCTATCACTTCAGAATTACAAATTCTTGAATCCAATTCTTGGCAATGTGCGAATACTTAATTGATGATAATACATTCCCATACACTCAAAAAAATACTCTTAGTAACAGTCTCTGTATTTAGCTTTGAAACACTAGAGGCCGCTGACCCTGCTGAAGCCAAGACGATTGGTCGCGTGATACGCGAACGTGCTGACCTCTCAAACTTCCTCAAGTTACTGGAGAAAACTGAAGTTGGATCCCAACTATCCGAAAAAACCAACTTGCGCCGAACGGTCTTCGCTCCAACTAATAATGCCTTTGCTGAGCTCCCTAAGGATTCTCTGAAAACTCTCTTAGCTCCCCGCAATAATGATCGATTGGAAGAGGTATTCGGTTTCCATGTCCTGCGTCGTTCACTTCCTTCCATTGGTCTAGAAACTTGTGCATCCCTTCAGATGTCCACCGGCCAATTTCTCTCAGTCGATTATAAGAAAGGGACGATCAGTGGAGCCAAGTTTACTGGAGAGATGATCCCATGCTCGAATGGTAACCTTTACCTTATTGATCGTGTTCTAACCCCCAATACCGACGATTTATTCCAGACGCTACAGAAGGATGGTCGCTTCACGATCTTTACCAAGGCTATAACAGCAAGCCGTCAAGGTAAGCTTTTCCAAAATATGCATGGGCTCTATACCACATTCGCTCCTACAGATGAAGCATTTGGCAAATTGCCAGCGGGTTTCGTCGAGTCCCTCTTCCAGCCTGAGAATAATGAGCGACTTGAAGATATTATCAAGCACCACATTCTTACAGGCGTCAGAGCTAAAGGTCGGATCCCTGGATATCTAAGTCTGGGTGTGTCGGATGTGACACCGTCGTCAGCTTTTGGTCAGCAGCTTAATTACAAGATCAGCGCTGCCGGTCCAATCGTTGATGGCGCGGCCATCATCGAAGCCGACATTCCTTGTGCCAACGGAATCATTCATGTGGTAGACACTGTGATACCTCCGGTTGACTCAAGCTTACTCGATCTGCTTCGTGCCGACGAGCGCTTCAGCACCACTGTATCGATGCTCGAAGCCACTGGATTAGATTTGCCGGTGGCCTCTTCAACGCAGTTCACCATTTATGCTCCTGTGAATGAAGCGTGGAAAGCAGAACCTTATGCCTCGTTGGTAGCCAACCCCACAGGCAATGCTCGTGAAGCTATTTATGGGATCCTTTCTCGCCACGTGATCACGGGTAAACACGTCAGTGAAAATTGCCGTCCGTACAACAAACTAAAAACGATTCATGGCGCTCCGATTTATCTGACACGTGAAGGTGGCGATCGCCGAATCAGCGGAATAGCTATCGAGGAGACAGACTTGGAAGCCTTCAATGGTCTAATCAATGCCATCGGAAGGATCATTGAAGATCCGATGGAGCTCCCAGAGGGAGATATCAGCACTGTGGATGCAATCCAGTTTGTTCAACAAGTGTTGACAGATGCGAGCTCAATCTACGCCAAGGGCGAGTATGAAGCCTGCTGGAGATTTTATACAGCCCAAGGGTACAAATTCCTCTCTAAGTACAGCAAGCTTGTAGATAGCAATACTCGTGGAACGCTCGAACGCGCTATTCGTGATGACCAACCCGGGTTTCAGTATGCCTCCCATGCATGGTCCTCGCGCAATGAATTTCGTAATCTACTAAGAATTCTTGAGCAGCGTGAAGACCGCGTCCAGGACAGTTATCTAATGCAGGCTCAGAAAAAATCGCGCTTCGGTCGCTAACATTCTACCCGTTTTCCACCATTCGCGGTGACCAAGCTGATTTTAAGTATGCTTACCAGTCTTGGTCCTCGCGCATGGTCTATCGTGACTCTAGTAAGAGTTCACTAACAACGATAAGACAGCATCCAAGACAGTTGTCTATTGCTGGCTAAGAGAAATGCACGTATTTGTCGCTAACGACCCGCCCTTACTATTACCTGATACCGTTAGCTAGTATTTTCAGCAGCATACCAGTGCTGGAGGGGTATTGAAATCTGCTAATTACTAGCAAGTAGCTGCATTGGGGTGGGAGCGAAGGCTTTCTACTCCTTGCTTTCACCCTCATTTCTTGAGTTTCCAGGTTTTTGGACACAGTTTGACATCACTGAGCATTACGCTTGTGCTGTTCACTCTGATTCTTAGTTTCTCTTGGGTTTCGCTAACAGATGCTTATTCGAAGTTCGCGGTGCACCGCTGAGATCGCCTCTGACCAAGGCCAGCCTTTGGCTATTTTCATCTGCTTTATCCCACTGTGACTGATGAGTTTCCCTGCGATGCATATGATGTCTTTGATGATGCTTCCCACTCGGCGGCGTTTCTGCTTCACGCGTTTTTTCTTGAGGTGGCTTGGCCATTTGTCTTGGTGTTGAGCTAGCGTGTTATCCACTGCTCGAAGGAGGTTGTTTGATCTCGCTGTGGAACTGCTCACTGGTGCCATGGTCGTGATAGAGGGCGATGACATCCTCAGGGGGTTCTCCGAGGTTCGTCCAGTAGCTCTCAACTTCTATCTCATGTATGAGAAGGGCTTGGCCGTGCTTATCAATGCTGCGGCAGGTGACTCGGTAGACTACAGGAAGTGTTTCTTGCGTGCTTTTCTCGCCTCCTGGCCTTAGGTGTTCGATGGTGCCAGTGTAGACTTCTTTGCCTTCTCGGGGACTTTCAGCTTCACCCTGAGCCATTTGGCATGACTGAGCCAGTTGACTTTATTTTCTCGGCGAAGATTGCGTTTTGTGAGGAAGTAGTTTCCACTTGAGCGTAGCTCTTCTAGGGTGTCCTCGCTGTCATTTCCTGCATCGAGGCGATGCAGCACAGGATGCTTGAGGTTGAGGTTGAGGTTGAGGTTGAGGTTGAGTTTGTTTAGGAGTTGGGCATTTCGTTTGAGGAATTCTGGTGTGCCTTTTTGGCAGTGCTGGATTCCGGGTCTAAATTCGTGATGAGCCAGCCAGCCCTCAGTCCCGAGATTACTCATGATGGGCGCAAAGCCATCACAGCCTTTATACGTCCTACCCACATTCTCACGATTACTACCAGTGTTGTCCATTGGGGTGACGTCGATGTCGTAAGGGATGTAGAACCGACCATTGATTGAGAGTGGGCTGATCTGATGGTCTTTAAAAATGGCTAGATTTACCCCTTCGATTTTGCACATGCTTTGCTCACCAGCTAATGCTTCGAGTCCGTGCCGTAGAGTTGGTTCAGAAGGGATTTTTTCTATCCCCATGCTCAAGCTGAAGCCCTTAGCCTCATCCCGCCTGTAGAGTTCAACATCCTCGTAGTGTGTGCGCCCTTGGCAGAGCAAACCAATTTGAGTGGTCAAAATGTCTACATCACTAATCTTGTCAGGGCGGGCTGAAAGTCGCTTTGCAAATAGTCTGGCGAGTGGTGTGTGATAGGATAGTATAGATCCGGTGAGATTTAAGCTGCCTTGAGCATTGATTCTTTCGTTGGTCAGTGATAATTCCATCTTAGTAATCAGTTGGGTGGTTGTGTTAAACAACTCTTAACCTAGTAACTAGAAGGGTTCCCAATATTTTCTCAAAACTAACTTACAGATTTAGGTTAAGGCTACATGAAGTACAGAAAAGCAGAACACTTAAATAACGCCAAGTATGAAATCCGCGGTAAAGTCGCCGATAAAGCCGCCCAACTTAAACTGCGCGGTATCAATATACTGGAGCTCAATATCGGTAACCCCGGAATTTTCGGGTTCCAGGTTCCCGACACGATGAACATGGCCATTATCCGCAATCTGGATAAAGCCGCCGCTTATTCTGACTCTAAAGGTATCTTCGCAGCCCGTGAAGCGATTGTCATAGAAACCCAAAATATTGGCATCAAAGGCGTTGATATCGATCATGTTTTTCTCGGCAACGGTGTATCCGAGCTCATCATGATGAGTATGGAAGCTTTGCTCAATCCTGAAGAAGAAGTGTTGATTCCCTCTCCGGATTATCCTTTGTGGACTGCTGCGGTGAATATTGCCAATGGCAAAGCCGTACATTATAACTGCGACTCCGAGAATGATTGGCAACCCGATTTAGAGCACATGGAAGCACAAATCAGTGCTCGTACACGTGCCTTGGTTGTCATTAATCCAAATAATCCAACCGGCGCCGTTTACAGTAAAGAGACGCTCGAGGAAATCACCGCTATTGCCCGCCGCCACAGGCTCATTATCTTCAGTGATGAAATCTATAGTAAGATCCTTTACGATGATATCGAACATGTGCCGATGGCAATTCTGAGTGATGATGTTCTTGTTGTTACTTTTAATGGCCTTTCAAAAAGTTACCGCGCCTGTGGCTTTCGTGCCGGCTGGCTTTACCTGAGCGGTCCTGTACAGCAGGCAGAAGATTATATCGATGGTCTCACTCAATTACTCAGCATGCGTTTATGCTCTAATGTTCCAGCTCAATGGGCTATTCAGACCGCTCTCGGCGGGAATCAGAGCATCTATCAATTAACTGCCGATGGCGGCCGTCTAAAAAGACAACGCGACCTTACAATAAAGCGTTTGCGGGCTATAGAGGGTATCAGCTGTGTTAATCCACAGTCGGCACTTTATGCTTTCCCGGAAATCGACCTGTCTCTTTTTGACTTTGACGACGACGAAGACTTTATCATCAAGCTGCTTGAAGAGGAGCACGTTCTTCTCGTTCAGGGCTCTGGCTTTAATTACGATCGCAGTTATGCCTTTCGGGTTGTTTTTTTACCCCATGAGGAAACGCTGAATAAAGCCTTCGACCGACTCGAAAATTTTCTTTCAATACACCGCAAAGCATAAATTTGATCAAAGGCCTTGTGATAGCAAGGTCACTGAGCAGCACAAGTCATCTGCGTTAGTATTTTGAAATAAGGGCAAAGTCATTTCATTTCACGGCAAGCTTACCCAGCAAGGGGGCTCGTACTTAGGCACTTACACGCTTTGCAAATAGTCTGGCGAGTGGTGTGTGTGAGTTGGCCAATCCAGGCGGACCGCCTCCGGGCTGTGGTCCAAGATCTCAAATGTATTGCCCCACATTTCCACCGGCTCATCTGAGCTGGCTTTAAATTCAAAGCGGTGGACGTTCTCCTCCCCTTCTTCATCCATACGGACGCGGGTGATAGGACCAGAGAGAGAGCGCTGCATGGCTGTCTCCGGTCGCGTGCTGTTCTTCTCTAGAGTTGCGGGCATACCCAGCATGACGCGGGGCATAGAAAAAATGACGTTTAGGGTGCTTTATGCACCGTAAATGTGCATTGCTTTTTTTAAAAATTAGGTCGGTTGTTCAGTTTCATCTAACAGCTCGATTTTTTTATAGCGCAAGGGGGGAAGGATGTCTCGATCCATACACCTGTATCAGGCCCTTGATTAGCCTAGAACCCTCAAGGATTAGCGGCAGATCAAGCATTTATCTGCCTTTTCTTTAAATTCCAAAAACCACAACATGTTGTATTGTTGATAATTTGTAAATACCACATAGCATAAAATGGCGTTGACCGTGGAGGAGCCTAGACTGTATATTCCTATTACCTCGGGGAGGTGAAAAAAGAAAGCGTCCATGCTAGTAACATGGACGCCTATTTAGAAGTAAACTTCTTAGCTTTCCAGAGTCTTACTTTTCACCGTTAAGGTGTGACTCGGTAGCTGTAATTTGTTTTTGACAACAAAGTTATAATTACAGTGATAGCACTTTCGGTAAAGGTAAAATTTAGATTACAATCTAAGATGACCGAGAAAAATAAGCGCAAAGCTTGTTTGGTAGGGGTTAAACTGGCTTTGTTTTTTTTCGCTAAGAACATAGCACTCACCATCCTGGTGAGTGTTCTGAGTGAGAGAATCACCGGTTTGATTTAACCAACCAAAGAGGCTACGCGCCAGACACTGCAAGCCCCATTCTATATAGAATGGGGCTTTTTTGTTTTAGTCTTCCTCACCATCCTCTGGTGGCTCCGGCTGTGGACGCGCATGGGGTCTGGACGCGCATGGGGTCAGACCTATAGAAATGTACGCCCCAAATGCAAATTCCTAGCCATATTTTTTTTGACACGATTAATAATACTTATAATGCTAAGGCTATAACCCAAGGGTATTGGAGATTGTATCGAAACAGTCAAGAAAACCGCAAAACTTTAT
>NZ_MQWA01000001.1:1477857-1502572 GCF_002954445.1 Rubritalea profundi | reverse complement strand
AAACTTTATGAAAAAATTAGCCCAAACTTTATGCCTTTCACTTTGTGTCTGCTTATTTTTGCCTTCCTGTAATCAGGAGCCGACGACGACCGTTGCAAAGACCAAGAAGGTTCTTTACGTCACGCATTACCCTGGAAACTTTCATGACTACAAAGAGCAAGAGGCATTTTTCCAAGATTATGCCAAAGAAGCTTCTTGGGATGTGACAGTGATGAAAACTGATATTGGGATTGGATTTGCCGACTTGAGAAAAGCTCGAAAAGGGAAAACAGAAGAAGATGCCGCGATCCGAAAAAAGCATCCTCGGCATCAAAATTACGCCGAACTTTTGCAGCAATTGAAAAAGAAAGATTTTGCTAAGGGCTATGACGTGGTGGTCTATAATTTTTGTATCGCAGGAAGTGGGGATCTAGAAGCCGCACACAACATCATGGAGCAAACCCGCACCAACGGCGTGCCGGCCATGTTGGTCCACTGTGCCATGCATTGTTTCTGGCCCACTTATAGAGACGGTGAGCCCGATATCATCCCCGGCAATACCGGCCCAGCCAAAACCAATCAGACCTTGGTAGATAGTTGGACAACAAACCATCCCGACGTAGCTTTCCCCGCTTGGGGCGATTTCACTGGCATTGCTTCAAGTAAGCATGGCCCTCATACACCGATCACCTATTCGGTGGTCGCTAAAGATCATCCCGCCACCAAGCGCATCACAAAGGATTTCGTGATGAAAGACACCGAGTTGTACAACAATCTGTATCAAGTCGATGGGGTGATTCCGCTTGTGAATGGCGAACAAGGTGAATTTAAAGCCGTTGCCATGTGGGAGTGCCCTCAAGGAAAATCTAAAGTGATTGGTATCTCCGCCGGGCATGCCATGCCTGACTGGACTAACGAAAACTTCAAATTTCTGGTGATTGATGGCATAAATTACCTGATAGACAATCCACACTAGAGCTCTTCGAACTCACGGGTCATACTTTTTAAACACTTGAATTGACGCCGTTATTCCCTATGGATGGAATGAATTTCACGAGTAAGAGTAAATTGTCGATCAGACTGCGGGTCAGCGCATCCTCGTTATTCATATTAACGGCATTCAGTCCTTTGATGCTGGATTCGGCTGAGCAGGAGGACTTTTATGAGAGAGAAGACTATAAGGAACACCGGACTTATGACTTATCTTTAGACGAGCGCTTTGAGGTGACTCTGTTCGCCTCACCGCCTCAAGTGGAATATGTCACAGCGGTATCGGCTGATATTGACGGGACTGTTTATGTCTCGGTCGATCCCAATGGTAGTCTCGGGCATATCGAGGGCGTTGGTAAGATCGTGACTGCCAAAGATACCGATGGTGATGGCAAAGCTGATGAATTCAAAGATTTCGTGCCGATGGTACAAAGTCCACGCGGCGGTCATATCGTGGCGGGAACTTATTATTTATTACATCCGCCTTATTTGTCTACGTATAAGGATACTGACGGTGATGGTGTGATGGATGTCGAAAAGACATTGATGAAAGGTTTCGGTGGGGGCATTGAACACCCGCGTGGGGCCGACCATACCACCAATGGTGTGCGCATGGGGATTGATGGCTGGCTGTATGTTTCAGTCGGTGATTTCGGTATGTTTGATGTCGTCGGCACTGACGGACGAGTCGTCAGGCTTCAGGGTGGGGGAGTTGCGCGTTGTCGCCCTGATGGCACGGAACTGGAGGTCTATGTCTATCACACGCGAAACCAATTTGACGTGGCGATATCTCCACTGTTAGAATTGTTCACGCGCGACAACACCAATGACGGTGCCGGCTGGAATTTACGGATTCACCATCTAGTAGCGGAATCTGATATGGGGTATCCGCGGTTGTATGAAAATTTCCCAGACGAGCATCTAGCCTCGCTGGCTGACTTCGGTGGTGGCTCGGGTATGGGGGGCTTGTTCCTGGACGAACCGGGCTTTCCCGTTGAACTGAACAACCGTCTTTACACCTGCGACTGGACTTCAGGCAAAGTTTTCGGCTTCGATATGACCCCTCACAAAGGAAGCTACGCGATTAAGCAAACTGTCCTGACTGATTTGGAACGTGCTACTGACATCGATGTCGATGGTCGCTCTAACTTATACTTAGCTGACTGGAAGGGCGGGCGCTTTAATTTTGCCAATGGCAAGCCTGTGGGTCGTATCCACATGGCGAAATTAAAAGGCTACCAAGCACCCGCTGTTCCGAATTTGAAAACCGCAAAGCCACTCGAACTCGTCGATTGGATCGCTGGGCCGAGCGCTTCCATTCGGCTGCAAGCCCAGCAGTATTTATTGCAAAAAGAATTGAGCCAAGCTGTGATTGAAAAACTGAAAAATATCACTCAGGATAAGTCGGTTCATTTGCACATGCGCGTCGCCGCCTTGTTCACCCTGAAGCAGGGGATGGGGGCAAAGAGCCACGACTTTTTAGTCAGGATTCTAGAGGATGCAACGATACGCGCCTAAGCCCTCAAGGCCTTGGCAGATCGCAAAACACAGCTGGCTGATCTTTCACCGGAAGTCATCGCCGAGCATTTAGCTGACAGTGACCCCAAGGTTCGTCTGCAAGCCACGATCGCTCTGCGACGCTTGAATAAATTCAGCAAGCCAGCGACTAAGCAATTGATACAGATGCAGTCGCAGAATGGGACAGTGACAGTGTCGGTGAGTTAGGCACGCTACCACTGCCTCACCTTGCATCACGCGCCCTGGCAAGCCTCGGACAAAACCATCAAGAAGCACGGCGATTGTATTTGGAAGCTTTCAAAGCAGGTGATGTAGCCGTTCAGAAGGCGCTCTCTTATGCCTTAAACAAAATCTATGACCCCGAGTTAGTTCAGGCCATGATTATCGAGTTAGGCGCAAAGCAGTGGTCGGATGAGTCTCGCTTAATTATACTAGGTATCCTGCTCGCCTGAGCCATCAAGAGAAAGAGTGGGATGTGAAATCATGGTGGGGAACGCGTCCGAATGATAAGGGTCCGTATTATAAAGCGGTCAAATGGGACCTAACACCTGCGATTATAGCCGCGATTGAAAAAAACTTCACGCGATTCAATGCAGAGTCCCAGTTGAAGGTATTGGACCTGTTTGCGCTGAATCAAATCAGTGCATCCAGTTTGAAGCTCGAAGGGGTGGACACCGTTTTTTCTGCCCTAGAAGCGTCTCGGCCGACGCCGCAGCACATTAATGTATTAGCTTCAGTTGCGGCCAATGCGAAGCGACCTTGGTTGCTTAGGGTCAAGGCCGCGAAAAAGCTTTTTATATTTCAGTATTGGCGTGACCATCGGCCGTATAAGATAAGGCAGGGTGAGTTGAGCGACAAAGCCTTTAAAAAAGCCAAGCAGAAGGCAGCAATCAAACTGCAAAAAAAACAGGATCTAGCCAAAATACAGCGTCTATTAGCGGTTAAGGCCTTATTAGATATCCTTGGTCAGTGGAGTCTCGATCTAGCTGAGGATGCTGTTCCGAAAGAACAGGTGCGCGGGATCAATGCTTTGATTAATGATTACTGGACCGCGCAAATTACGCACAGCACCGATGTGACTGAACTCTTTGCGATGGTCAACGGGCTCAGCGACTCCTCCGCGACTTTGGCTTGGAAGAAAATATTGTTTTCATCCTATCGCATCTCTGGTCAACGTCAGCTTAATGCCGCACCCTTGATTGAAGACAAAGAAGCAATTCGTAATCCGGGCTATTACCGTGCGATTGAAGACCTGTACTTGCTAGACGATAAATTTATTGCCCGCACGAAGGAATACTTGGACTGGGATAATATCGCTGTGCGCGAAGCCACCGCTGATATCATGGCGCTCTATGAGGCCAAATTGAAGGTGGACAAGGACCCACTGAAGGGGCTGTCCGTCACACAAGCTGGTATGGATAAAGCAGCTGCGTATGCACTCGAGCACAAAGGAGATGTAGCGCTTGGCGCTAAGTTGTTTAATCGACAAAGCTGCATCACCTGCCATGCCGTCAATAATGCCGCCCAGCAGAAAGGCCCGTATTTAGGTGCCGCAGGTAGCCAGTTTAAGAGAGACTTCTTAATCGAATCTGTCCTCAACCCCGGAGCAGTAATCGCCCAAGGCTTCCCGACTTATACCTTAAAGAACAAGGGAAACAGAGGAAGAGCTACGGCTATCGGTTTCCTAGTCAATGAGGATAATACCAATTATTATTTAATGAACATAGCCGGCCACAATCAAACTGTCATGAGAGAACGCTTAGCCAGTAAGGAAATGCTACAGATTTCCCAGATGCCACCAGGCCTTGTCCAAGGCTTAAGCCTACACGAATTCGCATCACTGATCGAATTCTTGGTGTCGATGAAGTAGGGAGACTTGAGTGCGGAAGGGGCACCGATACCGTTTCGCACATAAGCCCAGCCACAGAAGCTCAGTTTAAGTCCGTGCCATTCGGGACAGGCCAATAGAGATACTAAAACTCAATATGAAACATTGCAAAACACAGGACTGACCCTTAGTCCAACCTACTGCATTGATCGAAGTGTCGTTGTGAGGTGAGGGAGCAGACAATATGTGAGGTGAAGTTTCGCAAGGGGCAGGGGAGTGTCTAAGGCCTGAAGGTCTAAGGGCAACCTAGCAAAGTCTGGTGACTGTGTGGACTCAGCAATCGCGGCCACTCGATGTGGTTAGACTTTGGACCTTCTGACCTTCGACAGTTGGAGGGAGTCAAAGGTCTGCCAATCGTCAGCAAAGAAGCTGGAAGCATCTTCTACGGCACGAAAAGTCCTGCCAGTGCAAGAAAGATTGTTTGTCTAAATGTGGTGGAAAGGGAGGGAAATCTGGGTATTACCCATCAAACCTATTTCAAGAGTTCCTTTTTCTTTTCCACGAGGGAATCTTGGAATGTCTGCTGGACGGATTTATCGAGCTTTTTCTGGAGTTGGTCGTATTCGTTGAGTGACATCGAGATGTTGAGGCGGATCGAGTGGCTACCGGGGGTGTTTTTCCAGTCTTGTTCGAGAGTGGTCAGGGCTTTGTCGGATAGGCCGAACGCCTTGAGCACGCCTTTGGCCATCATGATATTGCCATAGGCATTCATGTGGACGCCATCGCCGGTGAGTTGTTTCCCTTTCGGCGCGTCTTTGGGGAAGGTTTTAAGCTCTTGCTGCATCTCTGTGTTGAGGTCGGAAAATAGGCATCCTTTACTTTTTGCTAGCTCCTTGAGAAAGGCGTTGTAGGGAAGGAGTTGCTGATTGAGAGAGGTTTTTTGATCTTCTTTAATCATCGTGGAGGTCAGGATCATCACCTTGACTCCGGCCGATTGGGCTTGGTCGACGATGGCGGTGATGTTCTTTTTGTAGTCTTCGATTTTTACACCGCGGGCGCCGTGCCAGACGTCGTTGACGCCGCAACTCAGCGTCATCCAGTCGGGTTTTTTACTGAGCACGTCTTTATCGAGTCGGGCGAGCATTTGGTTTGATTTGTGACCAGAAATGCCGGCAAAAATACCAGTGGTCTGGATTCCTTGCTTTTTTAAGCCGTCGAGAACCAGTCGGCAGTAGCCGTTTGGTCTAGCACCAGCGGCGGTGATGGAGTCGCCGAGGAAGGCAATTTTCTGGCCATCGGTCACTGGGATCTTGTTTTTAGCTACAAGGGGCTGCGATAAGGTGATTGCCGATAGGAGGGCGATGCTGAACACGCGCGAGATTATGTTACTTTTCATATTTTGAGTTGTTTTGAGTGAGATAGTTGCGTGCTTATACCATTGAGTAAAATAGAAAAGACCATTGGCTGGAGATATTTTCGTTAAGATCAAGGAGGAGTGAAGGAGTCGTGCGGGTACCACGACTAAACGACAACGCCGATCTTAGCGAAAAGATCCCAGCTCACTTCAATGCGAAGCCAGACTTTAAAGCTCAAACCAATCCCAATGGTCTCTTCTGTTTTGGGAGATGGTATTAATTTACTTCCCAGGCACCACCCAGATATTGCGGAAAACGACTGGGTTGTTGTGGTTCTGGAGGTGAACGGGACCTTTGGAGTCTTTGAGCGGTCCTTTGAGGGGGGCGGAGGTCGTGAGGTTCTTGGCTAGCTCCAAATCTTCATGCACCAGCACTCCATTGAGCTTCACGGTGATGCGTGGCCAGGCGGCCTGTTTGCCGGAGGTATCGAATTTGGCGGCTTTAAAATCGACGTCATAGGTTTGCCACGCGAGCGGCGGGAGACACATGTTAAGTCGTGGTATGGAGATCGAGTAGATGCCACCGGCTTGGTTGTCTTTTCCCTCGAGTCCAAAAGAATCAAGGATTTGTGTTTCCCAGCGGCCGCTGTGATAGACGCCACTATTGCCGCGTCCCTGACCACGAGCGGCAGGCATGTAGGGTGTTCTGAATTCTAGGTGGAGTTTGTAGTCGGCGAAGCGCTGCTTGCTGGTGCAACCGGTGGCGAGAAGAAATCCATTCTCTACCTTGCCGTTGTTCCATTGATCCGCTGAACTGCCGTCAAAAAGAACCACTGCATCCTTCGGGGCAGCCGCATTGAGTGTCGGGCTTTTTCGCTCGATTCGTGGTAGCGGATGTTTTTCCGGCAGGACAAGAATGAACTGACCATCTGAAATTGTGCCAGTGATGGTTCCTTCCTCATTGGTGAAATCAATTTTTTCACCATTCCGTTTCCCCTTCAGGAGCTGGCGGGGTTTTCCGCGCTCCCAGCCCAAGCCGGGGAGGCCACCTTCGAGCAGGTAGGCATCGAAGGTTCCATGGCCCAATGCAATTACCTGGACTCCGTATTTTGCGCCAGCTTTGGTTTTCCCATACTCTCCCTGAATCAGGAAATCGGGGTCTTCTTGACTGGCAGCTTTAGGATCTGTCCACGTCTTGGTTAGGGTTTTAGCATCAGCGCTGGCGGTAAAACTCCCGAGGAGAAAGAGCGAGCAGAGGGTGAGAAGTAGTGTTCGTTTTCTCATTTAAAATAGACGATAGGTTAGAGGTGAAAGGAAAAAGGGTTTCTTCGTAGAAGCGTGCTTCCAGCCGCTTTCATCTACAGCTAATCGCTTACGGTAACTTATGAATGGAAGCATGGATGACGCGTTTGTTGTTGTTTCCAAGGTCGCAGCTGATTTCCATGCCCCAGGTTGGTTCGAGATCCGGGATTGTGAGAATCGCTTGCTTGCCAGAAATCTGATTCTTAGTGACTTCTAGTTCCCGTTCATCGAAGTGCTTTGATCCGTATTTTGCGGTGCGTTTGAGGTTCCATACTTTGACTTTGAAGCTGGTGTCAGCGGGGAGTGGGTCGCTGAAGGTGATGGTGTATGTTCCTTTTGTTGCTTTGGTTTTGATCGGCATGTAGCTAGGCTTGCCGGTTGATCGGATGCGGCAGAAGGCGCCGTCGGACTGCTGGCTGCCGGCCCAGGCGAACATGCCGGCGGCGTAGAGCTGCTTGTTGACGGGGTGGAAGCGGCCGCGGTGGAGGCCGGAGGGGGATGCGGCGATCGGTAAAGCACACATGCCTCCTTGCGCCTGCCCACTGAGTACTTCGTGTGGGACGGTGTAGACTTTGCCGCAGCCGTAGCTGAGGTTGAGCAGGGTACCGTTGAGTGGTCCCCAGGCTGCATCTTCGGGAACCCAGAGGAGTTCGGCGGGGGAGCGGTCGAAGGAGTTGGTGATCCAGGTCAATGGTTGCTCCATGGCTTCGTTCGAACTGTCAGTGACGTCGTGGTAGCCAAACATATTGCCGTAGAAGCCGCCTTCTTTGACGTAGTTGATCCGGTTTTTCGGGTTCCAATGGCCTTCTTGATCAGTGACGATCCAGGTGCCGTCTGGGTTGAGGCAGACACCGTTGGCGGCGCGGAAACCAGAGGCCACAGTTTCGGTCGTGGCTCCATCGGGGCTGACCCTAAGGAGGGTGCCGTGGTGGGGAACGACGGCCTTCTTTCCATGGCGGGCGGACTTGGCGTAGTAGAAGTTTCCTTTATCATCGGTCTGCAGGCCCATGGCGAATTCATGGAAGTGCTCGGTGACTTGATGATCGTTGTTGAAGGCCTCGACGTAGTCGATTTCCTCGTCGCCATTGAGGTCGTGGAGGCGTGCGATCTGGTCGCGGCAGGTGACATAGATGGTGTTGTCGACGATCTTGAGGCCGAGTGGTTGGAACAGTCCGGTGCAGATGCGGCGCCACTTGAGTTGCTTGAGGTCGCCGGCTACTCCATCGACGAGCCAGACGTCGCCGAGCCAGGTGCAGACTGCGGCGCGGTCGGGATTGTCCTGGAAGAAGTCGAATCCGCCGAGACGCATCCAAGAGTTCCACGGGTTGTCGCCCTTGTTAGGAATGGTGAGGGTGTCATAGGCGAAGGGGTCATTGTCGTTGCCGAGAGTTCCAGCGGTGAGGATCGGCTCTGGGTAGTTGGCTGGGCCTCCTTTGGTGAGAGGGGCTAGGACGGCTGGTTCGGTGAGTGCCTTGCTGAGTTCGGTGGTCGTTTTGTTGGCGAAACCGAGGATGAGTTTGGCCGGGGTGGCGGCTGCGGGGATGCGGAGGTAGACTCCGTCCTCCTTGCGCTCTAGGCTGACACCCTTCGATCCTTTAAGGGCGACGGCAAAGCCATTCTCGGGAGGAGAAATGCGGCTGAGCAGGGCGTGGGAAGATTTTGCGACGTTCAAGGTCCGGGTGAAGACTCCCTGATTATTTCTGGAGAGGAGGCCGGGGAGCTCGAGGATTTCGGTCTTGCCGACCCGATAGTGAATGATGGTTTGTTGGCCATGTCGGTAGCGGCCGAGGAAGCGCACCCAGTCTTGCGGTAGCGGGCCGTAGTGGCGGCCGTCGCGACCAATGATTCGCTCATCTTCCCAAGACTTTTTCGTGGGGTGCTCCCATGCGGGGGCGTCGGGGTTGATGAAGAGGGGCTTGCCAGCAATGCTGGTGTGGCTGCCGTGAGAACCATCGAAAGCGATGCCTCTCCAGTCGACAAAGTCACCCGAGTAGGCGGTGGCGACGCGCATGGTGTCTTCATCGTAGACGATCCAGGCATTGCCTTTGGAGACTCCGCCGTCGCCCTGGTCAAGACGCACCGCGATGCCCTTTTGGGCGATGTTTTTGTCCTTGCCGCCACGGTTGATCTGGAAGGTCCAGTTGAGAGTGGGGCCGAAGTCCATGAGCTCGAAGGGCTTTCCAGGTTTTGCTAGTTTGTTTTTCTTGGCAATTTTCGGGAGGTCGAGGCCTTTGGGTAGGCTGGCTAGGTAGGCTGGGGTGGTTTTGGAGTATTGGCTCTTGTTGTCTTGTTTCAGGAAGGTTTCACGGATGTATTGGATGAGGGCATATTTCTGTTCGGCATCAAATTGCGGCTGCGGCATCATCATCCCGTATCCTTTTTCCAAGGTCTGGAACATGCGGTAGGGGTCGCTGCCATTTTTAAAGGGAGCTTGGTGGAACTTGAGCGCGGTGGGCAGGCTGCCTTCCTTCTTTTGGTCACCGTGGCAGGTGATGCAGAGGGTGTTGTAGATGGCTTTACCTTCGGCGAGAGTTTTTTTATTCCAACCTTTGATCAGCTTGGCGTGATCTGCTTTTTCGAGTGGTTGGACCCAGGCCTTCTTGCTAGTGAAGCTTTTATCCGCCTTGAGAGTGAGCTGGACTGGTGTGCCGGCTTGTCCAATGCCATCGAAGGTTTCGCCGTGCTCGCTGGCGGACCAGTTGAGGTCGGGAGTGTTGACGGCATCGAGGTCGCCCTTGAGCAGCGAGACGAGTTCCGTGCCATCAATAGAGCGAGTCCAGTAGCGGAGGTTGCTGACGGAGCCCTTGTTGAGTGGGCCAGTGAAGTCACTGGCTCCGAGACCGATCTTGAATTTGTGGGTCGAGACGTCTGGCGAGGTCAGTTTCTTTTTTCCAATGGATTTACCATCCAGCGAAAGTTCGACCATTTCTTTGGAGAAGCGCAGCACGGCTAGGTGTGGTTTGCCATCGTTGACGACTGGTCCGTTGATAGAGCCGACCGAACCGACATCGTAGCTGAGGCGCCCGTCTTTGATGAAGAGGGCTTTGGCACCTTTGGACCATGGTCCCTCTGGGGCGCATTTTGAAAAGAGTGTGCCGTCGCCAGTGGATTGGAACGATGCTGCGATAGTGAAATCTTTATCGGTGGGCAGGGCTTTGTCCTTGGAGATAAAGGACTGACCGCCGCCATTTGGGAGAATGGTGTTGTGCTGGAGGGCTTTGCCGTCGATCCAAACGCTGATCTGAGTTGGTTTTGATCCCGTTTGTTGGCAGCTGAGTTCGAGCAGGTGGGAGCCACTGGGGAGCGAGAGAGAGTAAGTTTCGGTGAGGAAAAGTTTGGAAGCTGTGGCAGCTTTGTAGTCGAGGTGGAGGCGGAAATTGGCGAGGGGGCGGGTTTGCTGACCCTTCTCGAAGACAGGAAATTGGGTCTGCGCCACGGTCTTGGCTGGGACGATAGGGAGCTGGGCCAAGGCCGAAACGGATCCGAGGGCCAGGGCGGCGAGAACGGAAGGTAGGATGAAAGGTGTTTTCACAAGTTGATGGGAAATGGGTGTTACTATACGGATGTAAGAGCTGTTTTGTGGGTGGGCACGTTTATTTTTTACGTTTACGGGCACGACTACGTTGTTGTTTCATGAAATCGTCTAAGGTTGCTGGATTGTTGTGGTCGAGAGAGAGGCTTTCAGCGCCGGGTCGTTGGTCTTGGTCATCCGGCCCATGAGCTGAACACGTAACTTTCCAATATGTTCCAGATATTGCGAGTCGTCAATCAGGTTATGCAAACCAGCTCCCGCCGTCCGTCCATTCTTAAAGAAGTCGGGCTGTTCCACGCTGTTTGGCTGATGGCTGGTAGCGGATTTACTTTAAAGCTTATGGGATCAAAGGCGCTTTGATGTCACGGGTGCGCTGACGCATCTCGGTGAGTTTGGTTTTGTACTCGGGATTTTTGGCTAGATTGGTCAGTTGATCTGGGTCGGCTTTGAGGTCGTGAAGGAATTCGTAGGCCGGATCTTGGTCGAAGTAGCGGGCATAAACGAAGCGTTCGCCTCTGACGCCTTCCCACTTCGGAATCGATTTATTTGCCATCAAATGCTCACAGAAAAAATCTTTCCGCCAGTCTGATGGGTTTTGGCCATTGAGCAATGGAACATAGCTGGCGCCTTGGTATTGGTCAGGCTTGCTGATGCCGGCGAGCTCGATGAGGGTGGGGGCTAGGTCGATGTTTAGAGTGGGCTGGCTAACGACTTTGCCACGTTTTTCTTTGGGGGCACGTGGGTCGAAAACGATCAGCGGCACGCGCAGAGCTTGCTCGTAGTGTGACCACTTTCCAGCGAATCCACGGTCACCCATGAAGTAGCCGTTGTCACCCATGTAGATGATGATGGTGTTGTCAGCCAGTCCGGACTGTTCGAGGGATTTGCGGACGCGACCGATGGCGTGGTCGACCCCGCTGATCATGCGAAAATACGCCTTGATGTTTCTCTGATACTTTTCCGGAGTGTCCCAGCGCCAGTAAAAACGCTTACGCGCCATGGAGGATGCCTTGAAAAAGTCTGGATGGTTCGCATAAATTGCTGGGTCATTCAGGCGTGGGGCTGGGATCTCGATGTCGTCATACATGCCATCCACTGCCTTGGACCATGGGAAGTGGTCGTCGTGGTCATTATCGTTAGCATGGGATGCTTTAAAGCTTACCGACAGGCAGAAGGGTTTATTTTTTGGGTTCTTTTTAAGGAATTGGATGGCCTTGTCGGCGGCGACCTCGGACTCGTGTCTGAGTGAGCCGTCCTTCTGTTTCATCATAAATGGAAGCCGGTCGTGAGGTTCAAACAGGTCAAACATTTCAGCCTCTGGCTGGCCCTCGGTTTTGACACCGTATTTGCCAATAAACCCGGTCCGGTAACCAGCATTGCGCAGCAGCATGGAATAGCTGTTGTCGGTGAGCTCTTTTGCCAATGGTGGCTTGCCAAAGGTGAATCCATGTGAGGTCTCGTGTAGGCCGGTAAAAATCGACGCACGGCTGGCCGCGCAGATAGGCGTGGTGACAAAGGCGTTTTCAAAACGGACTCCCTCTGCCGCCATACTATCTAGGACTGGAGTCTTGATGATCGGGTGGCCAGCGCAGCCTAGGGTGTCGTTGCGTTGGTCATCGATAAGGAAGAAAATGAGGTTGGGTTTCGGGGTCTCGGCGGCAGTTGCCAAACTGAAAGCTGAGCTCAGCACAACAAGTGTGCTGGTTAGTCTACGTAGGGTCATAATGTATTAGCGTAAAAGAAAGTTTGAGAATAAGGATGGCGAGCAAAGGGCGCGGTTGCCATCAGCTTTTGGGGCATTTGATCTCGCTGTTGAGAGGGGAGATAGGTGGGATGGTATGTTACTTCCCGGGCACCGCACCGGCAGCTGGCGCTACCTTCGGCCGGAGGCGAAGCTTCACCTTGGTTCCAACCTCGGGAAGATGGGTGTCATCAACCTGCCATGCAAATGCCCCCGCAGCATGGGAGTTCACCCCTGGCAAGCAAAGTAATTCATCACCAAAGGTCGCAAGCGAGACCACATTTCCACTCTGGTCCGCCAGATATCTGCGCGGACCCTCTCCCGTACCGTGAAGAATCGATCCGGCAAAAAGAAAGGTATTCGTTGGAAATTTCTCATTTTCCCCCTCGCTAGGAGCTTCCTGACCGTACCCGTCATATTCATCCACGTAGGCCTTGATGAAGTCACTAATCGGCCGTTCGACCATCTTGCCCTGCTTGTTCTTAAATACGACACTGACATCCACTGGGCCACCCTCTGGGGGGAAGTGAACCCAGCGCGTTCTCTCTTTATTCACTGGCTTTCGCATAGCGGGGTTGCCCGCCTTGGCACCCAACAAAAGAAGAGCCGTGTGGATGTGTTTCACCTTCGCCTCAACCGCGATGATCGACTCGTGCTCCTTAGTGTCCTTCGTGCAGACGACGAGTTCCAGCGCTCCATGATCCAGGCAGATGAAGCTATCGACATCGACACAACGCTCCTTGAGGTTGATCTTCACCCCGGGGAGTTTCAGCTTTTTAAGCGCCTCCTCCAGCGAGGATGCTGGTTTGGCTGCCGGTGTGGTTTCGGTGGCTGGTGCTTTTGGTGTAGTTTCAGCGACCACGATGGGGCTGGCCATCATAGCCAGCAGCACAATCATCGACATCGTTGCCAAGAAGGCAAAGCCCCCACGGCTACGATGGTTCATTTGGTAAGTCATATTGTTCATCTCTTTGAAGTTTGTTTTGCTACGCATTATAAAAGGTTTCTTTATACCACCGGGCAGGCTGGACGGATCGCCCAGTTGGTGTTGATTTAATTCTAGAGTGACGAATTGTCTGTGTCGAGCTTGATCCAGATCACGAGGCCGGTGCTGTTCGTTCAACGAACGTGACCGGTGTAGTGTGAGTGTTTTTATGAGAATAAACAAAAATTTAGCATCAGTCTTGGTGACTTTTGTTGCAAGCGTTACGTGTGTAGGAACCGTGGAGTGTGTGACGCAGCGCATGCTCTGGTCGGACATGCCGGTGGTATTCAGCGAAAAGCACGCTGAGAATATGCGGCATTCCGGCGAAACCTGGCAAGAGGTGATGGGCGAGTACAGAATGCTAGTGGCAGAAGAGGGGGAAGCTGCCGATCAAGATGAGCAAAAGGCAGTGCTGGGTGAGAGAAAATCGAAGCGGCACAAAATGCGCAATGGATTTTGCTCAGAGGAAGTAGCCAAGGTTTTGGGAACTGGCGGCCAGCTCAGTGCCGCCCAGCTTTTACACTGCAAGCTTCGCTACTTCACCGATGGAGTGGTGTTAGGGAGTCGCGAGTTTGTGGATAGGTTCTTTACGAAAATGAAAGAACAACGGCCAGAGAGCCACACAAAACCAACGACAGGGGCGTGGAAACTGCGGTACTTTACTAGAACAGAGATATACAGTCTCCGAGATTTAAGAAAAGATGTCTACCGATGGTGACTCGGATTTTCTGAGGTGGTTGCAGCTTATTTAAAGCCTTTCACGACTGCTGGCGGATCTGCTGGAGCTCGGCGGTCTCCGCTGCCGTGGCGAGTTGGGCGAATATTTGGGTTAGTTCTTGTCGAACGCTGGATGCTTAGGGTTTCCGGCAGAAATCAGGTAGGCGACTAGGTCTTTGAGTTCGTCCTTGTTCATGGAGAAGATCATGCCAGGCGGCATCATTGAGATTTGCGATGGCTCGACCTTCTTGACATTGGCGATGGGTGATTTGTCGAGGTCGGCAAAATTGAATGGATTCGTTGCTAGCGCTATCTCTTTGTCATTTTTGTAGATGATGCGTCCGGAGACCGAGCCGCCATCCTTGAGAGTGACCACGCTTGCCTGGTATTGCTCAGAGATCGACTGGCTTGGTTCGCAAATGGCCACCAAAATATCACGGATCGAGTAGCGGTTTCCGAGCGAACCCAGATCGGGTCCCGAGTAGCCACCCGAGCCTTCGAAGCGATGGCAGGCCACGCAGCGGCCAGCGGCAAACATCTTCTTGCCGTTGTTGAAACTTCTACCCTTTAGGTCGGTATTGAAATGCTTCATCGCCGAATCGACTGTCCATGCCACGCCTGGGCCTTTGGCCATCGGCAGTTTGCTGAGATCCACGCCGGCGATTTCTCCCAGAAGCCAAGAAACCGCTGTGGCATCTTTCGCGGGCAGGTGGTCGATCGCGTCCTTCCTGATCGCCCGGATGTAGCCGGAGAAGCTCTTTCCACCGCTTTTTTCCAAGGTCTCGTTGAGCCAGCCGAAGTAATACTTTCGGTCCTCGAGCGTCCAGCCATTTTGCACCTGTCGGAGCGAGTAGGCGTAGTGGATGTTCAGGCTATTAGGGGTATTGCTCATCATTTTAAGAATATTTTTCCCATACTCATGGCGATCGAGCATCTCCTTGTCGTAAGCGATGGTCTGGGTCTGCGTGGCCTTCATTAAGCCGATGGTTTTGCTGACCACCTGCGGGGCATCCAGATAGCTGAGAACCCGGCAGAGCTCGGCATTGAGGCTCTTATCCTTCGCTGGGTAGAGGGGATTAATCTTTCCAATCACTGCGGCGATCTCGTCCGGGGTCACTTTGTCCATGCGTATGAAACAGAGTGAGTAGGCGCGAAGTAGCGCTAGTAGATCAGTTTGCTCGAGCGATTCGGCGGGTAGGTTATTGAGTTTTTTTCAGCACTTTGCCTGAGAGCGATTTGTTCCCGTGACGGCAGAGGGCGATGGCCGAGTAGATGATGCGGCGCGGATCAGATTCTGAAAAAACCTTGTCCTGCCAAAGCTGAACGTTTTGGTTCTCGATGGCCAAGCGGGCGGCATAGCGGATGTTACGATCCGGATGGGCGAGATGTGGCCACGCTTTATCGATAGCCTTGACTCCAGCGGTGTTGTTGCCGTGGCATTGCTCGAGCGAGTGTCGCAAATCTCTCAAGCCTTGATTCTTGATCAGCGCTCTCGGAGCCACTTGGTTTTTCTCGCCAGTGTGGCGGATACGGTAGAGCTTGGAGGCTGTGTTGCGGCCACCCATGATAAAATACATGTGACCATCAGGACCAAATCTCATCGCTGAGATGTTGAGCGGGTTTCCGTGGAGGAATTCTTTTTTGGTGCCGGTATAGCTTGAACCGTCCTCTTTCATTTCGACCGTGTAGATGGTGCCGAAGGTCCAGTCGCAGACGAATAGCTTGTCTTGATATTGGCTGGGGAAGTTCGAGTGATGGCCGAAGCTTATGCCGGTTGGCGATCCTGGTCCCACGTTGATGACGGCTCCATTGCTATCGGCGAAGTATTCCGGCCACTTGGCCGAACCTGAGCGCCAGCCGAATTCACTGGCCGAGGTCACGTGGTTGACCCGAGTGGGGCGGTACCAAGGACTGCCAACGTCGAATTCTAGATCAGAATCGAAGGTGAACAATTCGCCTTGTTGGTTGATGGCTAGATCGACCGGATTGCGGAAGCCGGAGGCGATCATCTCCCACTTCTCACCGTCGGGAGAAATTCGGCAGATCCAGCCAGCGGGGGCCTTGATACTGACTGCATGGCCCATGGTGTCTGGCATGGCAGTCAGCAATGAATCTTTTTGCCAAACTGGAGGTTGCAGGTTTTCGACTCCTGCGGGAACGGCGGTGTGGTTGCCAGTGACCAGATACAGTGCTTTGCCATCTTCAGACTTGATGATGGAGTGTGCCGAGTGCTCGTAGCCGACACCTAATTTCTTGAGAAGTTTGAATTCGTCGTATTGATCATCGCCATCGGTATCACGGATGCGATAGAGGCCCTTCATCGAGGACATGTAGAGGCTGTCGAATGCGTAGAGGAACCCGAGCGCACCACCCACGCGACGTTTGCCCCAGTCGATGGGGAGATAGGGGAATCCTTTGAGGCTCGGCGCACGAAGGCGTGCGGGTGCCCATGCTGGTCAAATGGCCCCGTGTGTCGGTAGCCGGTTCTGTCTGCCACCAGCCCCTCATCATCGAAGACTTCTTTCCAAGCATTCTGGAAATGGCAGGCGTAAAGCAATCTCAGACAGTGCAAAAAATCGACGGCCAAAGCTTTGTCTCGCTGATCAAAACCCCGACTGCCGACATCCAATCGCGCGCGCTTTACTGGCATTACCCAAACCAATGGGGTCCCAAAGGCCCCGGCATCGGAGCCAGCTCAGCCATACTGTTAGACGACTGGAAGCTGATCTATTACCACCAAAATCAAAGCGTCGAGCTCTTTAACCTCAAAACCGATATCGGTGAGCAAAACAACCTCGCTTCCAAAAATAGGGCCAAAGTAACAGAACTCTCCCGCCTGCTCGGTGACACACTCAAACAATCCAATGCGCAGATGCCTAGTCTGAAAGATGGTGGTGCACGCATTCCGTATCCTTCAGCCAACTGACCATCCCCCCCGCTAGCCTCCACGCTCAAAGAATTCTAACATCATCAAAACACCACTCACTCAAACAATGATTCACCCGTCACTACCCCGCTCGATCCAGCTGACCGCAGCCCTCATCGTCACTCTCGCCAGCAGCAGCCATGCCGCCGAAAAGTTAGACGTCGTCAAAGGCAAGATCTTCAACGTGCAGCCAAACCAGAAATGCTTCGAGCTACTGACAGAAACTGTGATCGATCCCAAAACCGACGAAGGCAAATCCCGACACACCATCTACTGGAACGATGAAACCGAGTTCACCAAAGTCGTGCGCCACCAGAACTTCAAACAGATCAAGGGCCGCGTACTCGTCGAGTTCCACGGGCTCAATGAGAAATGGGCAGACGCTATCCAGGCCGGCAAACCATTCCGCCACCGCAGCCTAAATATCCTCCCGCCATCCAACAAAAAGCCCCTCGGCATGTCCAAAGACCGCAGCAAGCTTGTCGCCAGGTTTACTGCCGACCCCAACTCACCGCGCAACCGCGACGGCGTGGTCGAGTTCGATGGCAAATCCATCAAAGCCTCACTCCCCGGCCCCAGTGGAGCCGTAGACGTCCACTCACCAGCCACGGCCAAGGACCTCAGCAGCGGATTCTGGGAAACTACAATCCACGGCCAGCGCAGCGACGGGAAATTCCTCGCCAGCAACATGGAAATCTACCCAAAAACCGACCCGCGCGATAACGACGACCCCACACTCCCGCGCGTCCTCGTTGTAGGTGACTCCATCAGCATGAACTACCATCAAGCCACAAAAGAGCAGCTAAATGGAATCGCCAACTACTATCGCGTCGTTGGAAATGCCGGCCCGTCCGACCGCGGCGTGACCTGGATGGAACTCTGGCTCGGTGATTACAAACAAAAGGGCCTGCACTGGGACCTCATCCAGTTCAACCACGGCCTCCACGACCTCAAACAACTCTATAACGAAGAAACAAAAACCTACGGCAAATACCAGATCGACATCAAAGCCTACCAAGCCAACCTCGAAAAAGAAATCGCCATCCTGCGCAAGACCGGCGCCACCTTGATGTGGTGCTCCACAACTCCCGTCCCCAATAGTTCAATCGGACGCTGGGACAACGTCACTATGGGACGCCGCAAGGACGAAGACCTCGCCTTCAATAAAGCCGCACTAGAAGTCATCTCAAAACACCCAGACATCCTCATCAACGACCTCAACCAAAGCGTCCGTGATGCTGCCAAAAGCTCCGAACACTTCACCAACTGGAACAAAGGAACAGACGTCCACTTCTGGCACGCTCCACAGCAAAAAATCGTTGGTGCAGCAGTCGCCAACGCCATCAAAAAGGCTCTAAAAAAAGGCAGTAGCAAGTAGCCAGCGGCTAGAATTCCCCACCCCCCAACACCTCTAATCACCGCTTAGCGCACGAAAATCCATCGCGACCACGCGATCTAACTCGACCTTCGACCTTCGACCTTCGACCTTCCGACCTTCGACACCCCCATCCACCAAAAAACTCCCCAACTCGAACTACGCACTCGAACTCTACCCTTTCTCACGCCTCCCACTGTCAAAAGTCCAAGGTCTGAAAGTCCAAGGTCTAAAAGTCCAACCAACGAAGTCTGGTGACTTCACCCCAAAATATAAAACCATCAAACAACAACTACTCAAACAACTAACAGCAGGCTGGAAAGCTGCCACCCCAGCGCAGTAAAAGAAGGGCCTCAGGTATTCTCCGTTATCCAATGGCTTCTTCAAAAAAAGCAAATCATTAGCCGTCTGGAGTGCTATTTGAGCTGGCGTTTTTTCTTTCGGGCTGGTTTTGAGTCTGCCATTTTCAGCTTGGTCGACCACGAGGTTTTTCGGTCAAAAAGTGTGCCGCAGCGTTGGTGATCGTTGTAAGGGACGGCTTGTTTTTTCCAGATGGCTAGCTCGGCATCGTCTCCTTTTCAGAAAAAGGGGGGGGGAGTGACAAGCATCGCTGATTAATACCATTTGAGGGGTTAGATTGACGGATTCGTTCAAATATGGCCTTTGCAATCAGGGGTGAACAACCTATAGCCAAGTCACGTTATGAAGCAAAAATCATTGAGAGATATCGTTCTAACATTATTTGTAGGATCCGTTTTGTCGTCAATTTTCACCCATGCGGCTGAAGATGCTGACTTGGATCCGGCTTATTACAACCCGGCACCGTTTGGCTCGGATACCCGCTGGGCGAAGAATTCCGATAACGTCGCTATCGGCCAGTGGTGGAAACCCGTGGCGGGTGAAAGTAAGAGGGAAAAGCCGATGCGTGATTGGTTCCGCAGCATTCCCCGCAGCCAGGCGATGGCCTTCGCCCTCTACACCCACGACAACGGCGTGCTCAAGATCACCGGTCAATGTTTCCCCCTGCTTCCGTCCGAACCAAAGGCGGTGATACTTGAATTACAGCAGCAGGGGAAATGGGTTGAGGTCGACAAACAGCCCGTCGTTTACCCCGGATGGTCGGTCCACTTCAGGGTGGAAAACTGGAACAACACCCGCGATGTAGCCTACCGGCTTCGGCTCGGTGAACTCTCCCAGTTCGAAGGGATGGTCCGAAAGAATCCGATTGAAAAAGACGTGCTCGTCGTCGGTTCCATGTCGTGTAACTCACCCAAGGACAAGGAGCGCTTCACTCGCATCCAGTTTATAAAAAACCTCAAAAAGCAGGATCCTGATTTGCTTTTCTTTGCCGGTGACCAGAACTACGTGCACGACGAAGCCACTTTTGGTTGGCTCCAGTTCGGCATGCAGTTCAAGGATCTGATGAAAGACCGCCCGACGATTTGTATCGTCGACGACCATGACATCGGGCATGGCAATCTCTGGGGGGAAGGTGGGGCGAAATCCACTGGAAAGGGTGGCGCCGCCGACGGCGGATACATGTTCCCCGCGTCATTCGTCAAAATGGTTGAGCGCCAACAGACGTCGAACCTGCCCGACCCGTTTGACCCGACCCCAGTCAAGCAAGGCATCGGCGTGTATTACACCGAGCTCAATGTTGCAGGAATCAGCTTCGCTATTCTGGAAGACAGGAAATTTAAAACTGGCCCGCTTGGAACGATCCCGAAGATGGGGCCGCGGCCGGACCATATCAACGATCCGGCCTACGACCGCAATGCTGTCGATCTGCCCGGACTCAAGCTGCTTGGCGACAGGCAACTGAAGTTTCTCGACCACTGGGTACGCGACTGGGAAGGCGACGTGATGAAGGTGGCGCTGTCGCAGACCGCGTTCTGTGGGGCGGTGCACATGCACGGTTCTGGGAAGAGCCGACTGCTGGCGGATCTGGACTGCAACGGTTGGCCACAGAGTGGCAGGAACCAAGCACTTATCCGCCTGCGCGCAGCTCGCGGCACCCATCTCTGCGGCGATCAACACCTTGCCGTTGTTGTCAAACATGGCATCGATGGCTACCGCGATGGGCCGATGGCATTCACCAGCCCGGCCTTGGTTAATACGATTTACGGTCGATGGTGGTGGCCGGAAAATGAAAAAGCCGGCGGCGGTAAACCCGTCAAGTCACCCTTGCCATGGGTGGGCGACTACGAAGACGGCCTAGGCAATAAGATCACCATGCTCGCCTACGCCAATCCCGAGGAGTTGGATATGAATATCATCCGTAAGGACTCCTCCCGCGAAAACCGTGGTGATGGATATGGACTGGTCCGTATCCATAAAAAGACTGGCAAGATTGTCTTCGAGTGCTGGCCGCGTTTTGCCGATATCTCCCGTGGTGATGCCGCCCAGTACCCCGGCTGGCCACTCGAGTTCAACGTCAGCGAAAACGACGGTCGTGAGCCGGTTGGCTACCTCAAGGAAGTCAAACTTCCGGTCGAGAACGCCGTGGTCGAACTGACAGATTCAAAATCCGGCGAACTTATCTACTGTCACCGCGTTCAAGGGAATTCGTTTAAAGCCCCAGTGTTCAAAAAGGGAAGCTACACCCTCAAAGCTGGCAAGGACCGGCCAGAATCGGTATTGGTCAAAAATGCAAAACCCGAATAATACCATTTGATCAACCAGATTGTCAGAAGGTGCGCGGCGCATTTTAGATTCTCTTATCGTTAATCGTCAGTCACATAAATAGATCCGTGGCGGTGGTTTCCAACCGCCAAGCCCATGACTATCAAATACGGACGTGGCGGTAAGGTGTTTTTTGACAACGTGGCGATGACCACAGGCGTCCACCCTGGCACCGATATGTACGGTCGTTGTTGTGCCTCGTTTAAAGGGCAGAAAGTGTGGGCCAGACAATTCAATCCAGAACGCGGCCAGCCGATGGTGATCAACGACGGCGGCGATCTGGTCATCATGGGTTATAAAAGTGAGGGCAGGGGGATTATCGTTCACACCACCAACGGCGGTCGCAGCGAGGTGCTCGGTGGCATCATGAATGTCGGACGCGACGGCGAAACCGCCTTTGTCGCCGAGGACTCACAACTGCGTATTTCCACCGCCAGCCAGAACCGACATCCGGGAGGGTTCTACCGCAGCGCCGTCAGATCGATCAACAAAGGGAAAATCACCACCCTAGAAGGCGTTGACCTGCCCCTCAGAAGCGCCCCCAAAGCAAGCACCCCGCAGTTTTTTGTCATTCCGCTGTATAAGTGAAAATTCTCCATACTGTCTGATAGATCATGTGCACTGGGGAGAGTCGAAGGTCTGAAGGTCTAAGGTCAAGCTAGCAAAGTCTGGTGACTTTGATTCTGCGTTATCGCGCCCACGCGATGTGGTTAGACTTTGGACCTTCTGACTTTTGACTTTTGGAGCGTGTCAAAGGTCTGCCAATCGTCAACAAAGAAGCTGGAAGCATCTTCTACGGCACGAAAATCCCTGCCGGTAAATGATGACCTAGAGGGTCGAAGGTCAAGCTAGCAAAGTCTGGTGACTTTGTGGGCCCAGCAATCGCGCCTACGCGATCTCACTGGACTTGCGACCTTGAGACTTTTGACACTGGCAAGTATCGAAGATCTGGAAGTCACTCCACGTAACGCGACCGTCTCGGTCGCTCAAAATAATTCCAGCGAAGCTGCTGACTCACAGCGCTCAGACCTCACCAGCGAACTCCGCGTGGCATTCAGCCCCGGTCAGCCCTCCACCCCAAGCTGATATAGCCGACCATAGACCCAGACTATTTTCTCGATTCCTTACAGGTAAGGGATTTTGGAGGACTCAGCTCATTTAGTCTGTCTGATGAATCATGTTTTCATCAGGTTCTTGAACTTGCTGGTAGTGCCCAGGTTTTCAAAATCGGAGACATCACTGTTGCTATCGATGGCACCAAAATCCTAGCCAACGCCAGCAAGCATAGCGCGATGAGCCACGGACGCCTTGAAAAACAAATGATCCTGGCGGAAGAGCAGATAGCCCAACTCATGGCCAAGGCTGAAGAAGCCGACAGCACACCACTGGAAGACGGCTTGAGTATCCCTAGTGAAATCAAGCGTAGAGAAGATAGGTTAGTCCAACTCAAAAAAGCCAAGGCTGTGATGGAAGAGCGCGCCAAAGTTCGTTTTGATGAAGAAACGTCAGAGTATCAAGAAAAGCTCAAGAAGCGCGAAGCTAAGGAAAAATCAACAGGTAAGAAACCCTGAGGCAGAAAGCCTAAACCTCCGGAAGAAGGACCGCGCTCCAAAGATCAATACAACTTCACAGATCCAGAGAGTCGGATCATGAAGTCAGGAAGTAGTTTTGAACAAAGCTTCAACGCACAAGCCGCCGTCGAAGTCAGCACCATGCTCATTGTTGTGCAATGCGTCACAGATGCCCCCAATGACAAAGAACAACTTGCCCCAGGGCTCGACTCAATCAGCCCCGTAGTTGGCAGGGTTGATAAAGTTCTCGTCGACACTGGCTACTATAGCGAGAAGGCGGTTACTGAAGCTGAGGGACGGGAAAGCACGCCAACCATTTACGCCGCGATGCAGCGTCATCATCACGGGCGGAGCATTGAAGATTTAGAGAAACGCGACGATCCTCCGAAACCTGCATCTAACGCAACCATACCCGAAATCATGAGCTATCGACTTGAGACAAAAGCGGGAAAGCAACTCTACGGGCTACGCAAACAAACCGTGGAACCAGTGTTTGGAATCATCAAGGAAGTCCTTGGATTTCGCCGTTTTTCGATGCGTGGACTCGCGAAGTGTCAGCTCGAATGGCACCTAGTGAGCTCCAGCTACAATCTCAAAAAACTCTTTGCGCTGGGGATGAGGTTCACGGAGAGCTAAATGCCAAAATGGCGTGTAAAATCCTCATTTCAGCAAAAAAAGTAGCATCTCAAGTCGTTTCAGAGCCACCAATAATTATGCCAGAAATAGATTGAAGCTTTCAGAGCCTCAAAAGGTAGAATCTACACGCTTGGGGCTCACTCAAACTGGTAATCGCAATTGAGGATCGAAGTCCGACAGACTGCTAGGAATTTGCTTTTTGAGTGAGGTGGTCGAGATCATCATGCGAGAAGGAGATAGGGGGTTGATCTATGGGAGTTAAACTTTCGGATCGATGAGCTATTTAGTTGCTCGATATACTATCACGAACACTTTTACCTGTCGGTATCGATGATATTACTGGTGATGAGTAGGTACTGCGAAACTTCCTTTGATTCGTGAATTTTGATGAGCATACTGTGAGAATCTTTTAGAAAGAGGAGATACTGGTGATGAGTAGGTACTGCGAAACTTCCTTTGATCCGTGAATTTTGATGAGCATACTGTGAGAATCTTTTAGAAAGAGAGCTTCGAGCACTCTGGCTGGTTGAAGAATTTTGTGCCTTGGGTTGGCGCTTTGCTTAGATTTCAGGGGTGGCCTTTGCTCGTAGAAAAGCACTGTTTCATTGCCTAGACCGTAGAGGCTACTTTTGATGGCTAATTTTACGCCACTCCAACCTTTATTCTGAGGTCCAAGCTCTTGAATGACTTCGATTAGAGCTTCTTCATTATGTCTGTAGACAGTACTTGGGAGAATGCTCACACTAGCGCCTTTAAAACTAGAAACACTTCTCATGATCATTTGAGCTTGACCATCGGTGAGTTGCTTATTTGTGGCACAGTCCAAGCTGTGACTTGAAGGAATTGAGAGTAATAAACTTCTTATTCTGAACTGAAGTGGTTTTCGTTTTGTGACAGCTTGAACAAACTTCTTTATTTGTGCCATATCTGACGGTGCAGCTTTAACGATCAGTGCGGATGTAGGAGAGCTATAGCTGAGTGTGGTGGATTCGTCTAAATGAAATTGCTCCTTGAAGAGGTTGAAAATATTTTTTGAATCTAGTGGGGAGCTCGATTTGAATAGATCAGACAGAATAGTCATGAAGTCTGGCTGGACGGCAAAGGTGCCAGTGCTAATAGCGTCGCCCGCGGGTGTGAAAGTGAACTTAGAACCGGAGTTTTCAACTGCCATTGATGTTCTAACAGCGAGATTTTCAAGTATATCGGTAAGCGAACCACCTGTGCTGAGTGTGAACTTTTCGGTAGGGTTCCCTTGAATGTCGAAACTAAGTTCAAGTGGAATCTCGCCTGAACGGAAGCAGACAAGTGTGTATTGGCTGACTAGGTTTTTGAGTGCTTGCTCAAGAGTGGCGTCGTGAAAAGACACCTCGGGTAGGTAGAAGCGCTCAAGTTCTTCAGCAGTGTGCTGACGAGATGGCGAATGATTCGCCATTATTTCGGAGATATTCGGGGTTAGTATTTCAGCTGCTTGGAGAGGTTGAAAGCAGCATAAAGCAATTAGCAGGGCCCAGAGTGAACGGGGGATGGGTTTATTGCTAGGTATTTGCTTTTTTAGTTGTGTCCCTGAGGACGTTGTTGG
>NZ_MQWA01000001.1:1476185-1477832 GCF_002954445.1 Rubritalea profundi | reverse complement strand
GGGTTGACTAAAGTTGATTCGCCAGTTCGATTCTGGTTATAGTTTCTTTAGAGCGAATCCGGCGTCAAGTACTGGTTCGGAGCCCAATAATACAGGTGTGAGGCCAGCACTGCGTTCATTCTGCCAAAGGAGATCCACCGGGGAATGCACCGGTTTCCCATGTGATGGTCGTTACTTCGCCATCCATCTCGACTGCTGCACCGAGGAGGAACCTATATTCGGGGGAGGTAGCGAAGACCACGCCGTGATCCTCCCCTTCCTCAGTGAGCATGGTGTGATTTGTTCTTATCGACATGAAATCGCTAATAGGTCCGCCACTTATATCCTGTCTTTGTTGTTTATCACTTGGAATAATGATGTCGTACTGGTTGATCGAGCCATTATATCCTGTCTTAATTGTTTTCGTATTTTCTGCCGTGAACTCGCCGACGGTTAACCCTCGTAGCGTAACCTCACCAGCCCATACCATTGTGAAGGCATCATCAAAATCGATTCGTGAATACTTAGTTGTTTGGGTCAGTTGAATCGTCAACTGGTGCGTCTTATCCGCAGACGTATCTTCTTTCTTATCCGCAGAGCTATCTTCTTTCTTATCCGCAGACGTATCTTCTTTCTTAGCACAGCCCCATAGCGAGGCAGCCAATACTGATACCGCAAGGGCATGGATAATGATTTTGCTAATTTTCATATTGCTAGGAATTTGCTTTTTGCGTGGTGACCCTGAGGACGTTGTTGGGGAGATCGGAGAGGGGGAGAAAGGGGGGTGATGTATTCATTTTCATAAGGTAATTAATTAGTTGTTAGGAGTATTATTCTTTGTTCTTTGCGAGCTTACCGGATCGATCCATCGTGGATAAACCGGGTATCAATCACTATTTGCACGCACCATATACCCCCCCATAGCACTCGCACAATAAATTTCGAGATTGACACCTCAGAAGTATTTACTGAGGTTACTAGTCTATGGATGTTCCTCACTTTCTCTCAATCACCGAGCAGGTAGCTGCTTACCTGCGCGCAGAGCTTGTGCGGGGACGCTGGAGCGGAACAATGCCAGGGATGAACAGTTTAGCTCCGGAACTGGAGGTCAGCACCAAAACCGTAGAGGCAGCGCTACGATTGCTTGAGAAGGAGGGCCTGCTGGTCGCTCAAGGCGCCGGACGCCGGCGCAAGATTATGTTACCTGAGGAACTATCCAAGCTGCCTGGGTTACGGGTGGCGATATTATGTTACGAACAAAGCGACCAATCTCTGGATTATCTCGTCGACTGCAAGAACAAGCTGGCGGCGGCGGGACACCCTGTTTTTTATGCGTCAAGTAACTTAACGGAAATCAAGATGGATGTGCGGCGACTCGCTCACATGGTAAAAAAGACCGAGACGGATGCCTGGGTGGTAGTTGCCGGCACCAGCGAGGTGCTGCAGTGGTTCATGCAACAAAAGATCCCAGCCTTTGCTCTCTATGGTCGACGGCATCAACTGAAAATCGCCGCAATCGGTCCGGATTCAGTACCAGCGCTCATTGAAGCCACACGTCGGTTGATCGATCTCGGTCATCAGCGGATTGTATTTCTCGACAGCCTTTTTAACATATCGGAACCGGGAATTACTGGCTCAGCCTTTCTCGATGAATTGTCGGCTGCCGGT
>NZ_MQWA01000001.1:1473216-1475645 GCF_002954445.1 Rubritalea profundi | reverse complement strand
TCAAATCTCCCCACCAACGGCGATCATCTTCGGCTCCGGTCCCACCTATTTCGCAACGCTGCATTTCCTCCTCAACCGAGGCCTCCGGGTGCCGCGAGATCTTTCCTTGATCGTCGCCAGCGACGATCCTTCTTTCAGCGAGTGCCAGCCATCGGTCTCGCATATCCGTTGGAGTTGCACCCGCCCGATGGTGAACCGCATCGTGCGCTGGGTCCGGAATATCAGCGAAGGAAAAGAAGACACCCGCCAGACGATGATCAAAGCGGAGTTTGTTGAGGGAGGGACGATCGGGCCGGTGGCTAAAATGGATTGATGATTTTTGCGGGGTGTCCCCTAAAGAGGTCGTTGGGGGATAGGGGTATGACCACATGGACTACATCCGAACACTTGCTTTTGGATTATTCTTGCTGTGCCATTCCTTGTAAAGCTCATGCAGTTTCTTGACGATATCCGGATGCTTGTCGGCCAGATCCGTCGTCTCACTCACGTCAGTCGCCAAGTCGTATAATTCGAGTTTCCCCGCCTTTGCTTTCTCCTTCGGACTGATGAGCTTCCAGTTCTTGTGGCGGAGTGCCCAACCCTCTTTGGTCTGCTGCCAGAACAAGGTCTCATGATTTGGTTTGTCGGTTTTACCAAAAAGAATGGGCAGCATGCTCTTGCTGTCGAAGGTGGTATCGGTGGGCATTTTACCGCCAGCTACATCGACTGTGGTGGCAAAGAGATCGAGGCTAGTCACGGGTATTGAAGAAATTTGCTTTGCTTTGATTTTGCCCGGCCAACTGACTGCGAAGGGGACCCTTGGCCCGCCCTCGTAGAGGGAGTTCTTGCCTTCCCGGAGTTTGCCGTTGCTGGCTCCGCGTTTGGGCTCTCCTCCATTGTCATTGAGAAAGATGACCATGGTATTGTCATACTGGCCGTTCTTTTTAAGGGCATCGAGTATGAGCCCGACTCCTTCGTCGACCGAAGCCATCATCGCCAACTGCTTATCCCGATCAGGATTTCCAGTGTTGTATTGCTTGAGATACTCTTCCTTGGCCTCGAGCGGATAGTGGGGCGCGTTGTAGGCCACGTAGAGGAAGAAGGGGGTCTTACCACTGTGTTTGTTAACAAAGGACACGGCCTTACGATTCAGGAAGTCGGTGAGGTAACCGAAGTGTTCCTTCACTGGCTCGTTGTTGCGCATCAAGCGGCCACCTTTGGCTGGTGCCAAATAGCCCCGCATGCCATAAAGAAAGCCATAGAACTCATCGAAACCGCGGCGGTGAGGGTACTCCGCTTCTAGACTCCGGCCCAGATGCCATTTGCCGATCATGCCGGTGCGGTAACCGCTCTTTTTTAGAACCTGAGGCATCGTCACCTGCGGCAGGAAGACTTTATTGAAGACGTCGCGGTTGTGGTAGAAACCGAAGCGCTGCTGGTATTTTCCTGAGAGCAGACCGGCTCGTGTCGGCGCGCATTGGAGACCACTGACATAGCCACTGGTGAACTTCATCCATCTTGTCGATATTTGGAGTCTTCACGTGCTTGTCGTTACTGTAACAACTGACATCGGCATAGCCCATGTCATCCACCAGAATGAGGATGATGTTCGGCTGGGGCTTCTTGGTTGTGTCAGCTACAGCAAGGGAGCAGGTGCAGGCAATGCATAGTCCGCTAGCGAGGTGTTTCAGGTATCGTAACGGCATGTTATTTCTAGGAATTTGCTTTTTGAGTGAGGTGTTCGGAGGGGCTTTGATGGGGTGATAAGGGGGGTGTATCGTTTTTGTGGCTTTTTATTGAGCGGGGTGTTGCCTGCTAGGGGGCTGGGACGTAATCCGGATTGGGCTTAAGGGTTTTGACGGCGCCGAAGCGATCGTAGCTGGCTTCGAGCTCCTTGCGCATCATCTTGAGGATTTTTGGTCGAGTCTTTGACAGGTCTTTAGACTCACCGATGTCCTCCTTGAGGTTGTAAAGTTCATAGCCGTTGTCTTCATAGCGGTGGTGAATTTTCCAATCGCCGCGCCGCATGACACTGCGCGGACACTTGGCTGGATCTTTGGGGCTGTTGTATGACGGGAAGTTCCAGAACAGATTGCGCTCACCGAGGGATTTTTCTTTAAAGATTAAGTCGGTTAGATCCTCGCCATCGACCTTCTTTGGGTCGGTGGGTTTGACACCCATGAAGGTGCAGATGGTCGGGTAGAAATCGATCCCGGAGACCGGTTCGACTGAAGTTTTTCCAGCCGCGATTTTTCCGGGCATCGACGCAATCATGGGCACCCGGATGCCGCCCTCATAGAGGGTGATTTTGTCTCCACGAAGCGGGCGTTGGCTGGTGTACTTGTCGAGGCCTCCGTTGTCGGAGATGAATAGAACCAGCGTCTTTTTCTGCAACCCGAGTTCCTTGAGCTTGTCGATGATGGCGCCGACTGAACGGTCGGTTTCTTCGA
>NZ_MQWA01000001.1:1458750-1472810 GCF_002954445.1 Rubritalea profundi | reverse complement strand
ACAAGCGAGATCACGCCAGCCGAGGTCGTCGACGTGGATGATCACGACATTGTCGGTCGGCGCTGCTGCGGCGACTGGAGATACACAAGTTACTGCTAACATTGCGGTGCATGATGCGGTTAGGCTGGCGATTTTCAGATAGATTCTACGATTCATAAGATGGTTATATACTGTTAGGAATTTGCTTTTTGGGTGAGATGGTCGGAGGGGCTTTCATGGGGTGATAAGGGAGTTGATCGTGATGTTTTTAAGCGAGGTTTTCTACACCGTTCATCATTGCGACCGTTTCTGGGCGAAAAGCCACTCCCACACGTCGCTGGTCTTATCGCATTTGTCGCTGCTGTAATGGGTGATGAAGCCCTTTTTGATAGAATCGCCTTTGTATTGAAAGGCGTGGGAATCAGCACCATGCGTCACTCCTTTGAGCACTGTGTACTTCATATTGCCATTGACGGCTTTGAGTTTGTCAAAGGCTTCTTGTGTGAGTGCTGTGCTGACAGTCGTGTCTCTATCACCGTGAAAGGCCCAAATAGGAACGTGAGCGAATTTCTTAGCATCAAAAGGAGGAAAGAGTCCGCCGGCACTGGGGATGGCGGCGGCGAAGCGATTTGGAGCCCAGCCGAGAGACGTCCATGTGCCAAAGCCTCCCAGAGAATGTCCGAGAACATAAACACGGTCAGCATCGACTTGGCCACTTGCAACCATCTGATCAATGAGGTTGAAGACTTGGTCAAGGTTGCCCTGTGTCGATAGTTTGTTTTCGATCAATTGTGCTCTGAGCTTATCCCAGGCGGGAGAAAAATCCTCGGCCTTTAAATTGGGCCAGGGCTTAGGCATACGCCAACTGCCTTCAACCACTTGAGGCGCCAAGACATAGCAGGGGTATTTGCGGCGTAGGCTTTCTTCAGCGAGCAGGCCATTCCAACGTCTGAGATTCTTTATGTTCTTAGTCCCTCGCCCCCCCGCTCCATGCAAGGACAGAATAAGCGGGTATTTCATTTCCGTATTGTCCTTCAAATCGATGGGGCTCATCAAACGGTAATTGAGTTTGCCGAAGGTTTTAGCTTCGTAAAGTTTACCTACATCAGGCTTTCCCGCAGCAAGTGCAGCATTGGTAAGCAGCGGCAGTTGCGCGACCAGAATCGTGATGATAAGAAGATATTTCATGGAATAATATGGCTTTTGAATACTGCGATTGCTAATTGCTAGGAATTTGCTTTTTGGGTGAGGTGGTAGGAGTTGAGGTGATAAAGGGGTTGTGGCTTGAGTTCCCTCCTACAAAAGGTGTGTCCTGGAGTTTTCACATTGGAGAAAGCGTGAATTGCTTTATTGAGAGCCCGTTGCTTCGGGCATAACCTGAAAAATCAAGAGTATTAGCTCCTTTTTTCAGTTCCAGGACAACAGGTTTGCAAATATCCCACTTACCAAGAGTATATGGAATACGCATTTCAAGGGGAGGAGAATTATTGACAGACAACATCAATTTAACAGCATTATGTAGGGTAACTACCTTTGCTGACAATTGATACTTCCCCTCTTTCTGGAGATTTACTGTATACTTAAATTGAGACAATTCTTTTCCCTGGCGGGGAACGTGAAGCTGCATTCCTTTATCATGACTTTTCATCAATAGGATCTTCCCAGAATCCACGTATGCAAGTGCAGGGATAGTAAATATTCCCTCTTTGCTGACTACAATTTTTTGATCACCTACAGGGATTTTTACATCAGGTTTTGGCTCTGGTTTTGAGTTGGAATCTGATGCGTGTTTGCCAACAATAACTCGCCTTTGCTCAGAAGCCAGTGACTCCCAGAAACCTCCGCTTCCCGGAAGTCTTTTATCTGCCTTTTCCTCGTCTAATACTTCTGCAATCCATTGAGCTCGGAGAACTTTTTTATACTCGTCGGGTTTTTCCCGGGCTTGTGTATCAAGTAGGAATACCTCTCCACACCATTGATCATCTGCAATATGCCCATGATTCAAATGAGGCCCCAGGCTCGATGTCCAACCTTTAGGAGACCACTGGCACACCCAAGTATGACCATAACATACGCTTGCGGTAAGAATCGCCCCTATAATTATAAATAATTGTTTTTTCATGTTCTTCTCCTATTTTTTTCCTTTTTCAAGGGGGCTTTTGGCTCCTCCCTCTTCGACGCGCAACGCCGGGATTCCGAATGCCCTGGCAGTGCTTCTGGCAATCCATGCCCGAATGTGACATATTCCCCCTTTATCAATTGCTTGCTGAATCTTTGAAACTTTCCCTGAATTATCCCATTTATGACGGCTGTAAGCAACATCGGTCTTGATGATGCCAGAGTAAAACCAACGGGAATCTGAATCACCCAGCATATCAGGACGGTAGTTGCAAATCGTTGTCCGCAACCACGCCAAAGTTTCGTTGGATTCAGGGTCGCTTGCAATCCAACGACATTCCCATGCACTCATCTCCTTAAAGTTGGGATCTAATTCTCCGGCGAGAAATGCCTTTTCATAATGGAGATACCGTTCAACCGGGTCCACAGGTTTCAGACCCCTTGATAAAAATGTTCCGTATCCCTGTTTGTATGGCACTGTCATTTCAAGGCTTATTCCCAATGCCAAATTTTGAAGGATTCCGGGTTGGCCAGCCTGTTTGGAAACCTTTCGAATATCTGTGTAGATCTTCATCGCTTTGCCATATTTGGCCTCTTTGGCACCGCCGGCGGAGAGCATCGTTAACATCAGCTTTTCATCAGAGAGCAACTTCTCTACAAGCTTCTCATTCTCTTCTCCCTTCTGAGAAAAAGCAGCCAGAGAATAAGGAGTTGCCTTTGACAGAACAACGAATTTAGCCAATGTTCCATCAAGGGAATCACTGGAAAGAAGTTCACCCGGATTCAGGTTCTTTGCCGCCTTTTCGAACTCAGTTTGTGCCAGTTCAATAGCTTTCTGAGCTTCTTCCCGTTGTTTGACAAGCTTCGGTTCTTTCTGTTTAGCTTTGTCAAACAAGCCTTGACGTTCCTCCAGTGCTTGCACACCTGCTTTACGGTTCTCCTGCGACTTTGCCAACTCTTTCTCAGCAGCTTCTCGCTCCGCGTCATTTTTTGCATTTTTAAGCATTTCAGTTGCGTTCAAAATCTTTTTGTCGGCACCAGCTATCCATTTGTTTTTTGCGTGATTCACTAAAGATTCAGCCTTTTGAATCTCTTCGAAGCTTTGGTTAATGATTGCCAGAGCAATTCTGGCTTCCTTCGCAGCCTTTCGGGCATTTTGGAAAATCTTTTTCTTCTCCTCATCAACTTTCGGAATTGATTGACGCAGATCGTTTCGCAAATTGTCCATACTTTCACTGTAATTCGACTCCAGCTTCTTGCCGTGATCTGTTAGTTCAACGCGTGCTTCTTTTTTTGCTGCAAACATAATGTTTGTTACTAGCATGAAGCATAAAAGAGTTTTTTTCATAGTATTGCTGGAGGGGGTGTTTTTTTGTGATGTGTTAGGAGTTGAGGTCATGGGGAAAATAGGTGGTTGCGAGGGATAGATGGGGGTGCATTAAAATGGTGAATCGGGTGTAGTGAATGGCCACTCACCGGATCGATCCACCATGGATGAACCGGACATGGGGCGCTGACTCCCCTTGATTCAACACACACAAACCACAAGCGACAAGAATCGCTTTTCATTTTTTTCTTGAAGTCCATAATCTATTTTGGGTAGGTTTACCCATGGCAGATTGGCAACGTCTTACCGCAACCGAGCAGCTCACGGCACACCTCCGCGGCGAGTTGTTGCGCGGGCGATGGACCGGGACGATGCCCGGCGTGCAACGGCTAGCAGCAGAGTTTAGCGTCAATTGTAAGACCGCGGAGACCACGCTGCAGGCGCTCGAGCATTGCTAGGAATTTGCTTTTTGGGCGAGGTGCACGGAGGGGCTGTCTTGGGGTGATAAGGGGGTTGATTAATAAAGAAGAGTTGGCCACAGAGGGCACAAAATTCACAGAGGAGATGATGGCGGTTTGTCTGATTGTATCGGTGAGTATTTTTATGTCTGCTTCCATGATCCTATTTCATCATACGGAATGCCCAGCAGGATATTTGAAAATGTTAGTTTGTCTATTTATGTGAATTATGTGCCTTTTGTGGCCAATATTTCTTCGACTGCTAGGAATTTGCTTTTTGGGTGAGGTGGTCGGAGGGGCTTTCATGAGGAGATAGGGGGTTGATGACTCCTGTTTCTTAGAATTGTAGCTTAGGTGCTGCTGCATCCAATGGCTTTTGGTGAGCAAACGGACGTGCAGTAAAGCAAAAAGGTGCCCGACATGATCTGGTCTACAAATCCGCCAAAGCCGTAGGAGAGTTTCTCCCGCATTGATAGTTTACGTTTACTCATCTGCCTTCCCCTTTTTAAACCACTCTGGGTAGGGGGCCTTGATCATCTGCATTTTTCGGCCGCCGGCCGGGTAGGATACGCCAAAGTTCCTTATTTTTCCCTTGGGGCTGTTTTCCTTCCAGTCCGGGTTCTTAGTCATGCGCTGGGAGGCGGTGTCTTTAAAGTGCTTTTCAAGCAAAGCGGTCAAGCGTTTGGCCTGCTCTGGTTCCTTGGCTGCCAGGTCTGTCCTCTCCCCTTGGTCAGTCCTGAGGTTGAAGAGTTCTGTTTGACCCGTGGCGATGTGACGCAATAACTTCCACTGGCCATCGATTACCGCAGACGATGGGTCGCGGCGGTGGGGGAAATGCCAATACAGGGTTCTTGCTTCAGCCTGCTTACCGTCCAGCACCGGCAGCATGCTGAGCCCGTCCCGGTGGGCATCGGGCTGAGGTTTCAAACCGGCGAGATCGAGGAAGGTGGGAAAGAGATCAGTACTGATAATGGGAGTATTGCTGGTGGCACCGGGCTTGATCCGGCCTGGCCAGCGAACAATGAGGGGAACGAGAATGCCACCTTCGTAGAGATCACCTTTACCCCCTCGATAGGGCTTATTGCTGGTTACGTTGCGTAGCCCACCATTGTCTGAGGTGAAGATTACTACCGTGTTCTTATCCAACCCCAACTTGGATAGGGCGTCGAGGATGGTTCCTGTTGATTCGTCGATATGGGAGACCATACCGGCATAGGTTTTGTTTTTATGCAATCGCCCCGGCTTGACCTTGTCATACAGTGCTTCGTACTTCGGGGGACAGGTCAAGGGAACATGGGGAGCATGGTGCATCAGTGTCAGCATAAAGGGCCGCTTCTGATTCTCCTTGAGAAATGCCAGGGTTTTGGCAGTGAGCGCTTCCACACCTTTGTCTTTGCCGTTCTTGTCGAACGCCTCATCAAAGCCGTAGTTCTTATGAGCGCCCTTCTTAAAGAACTGATCTTCATTACCCAAATGCCATTTGCCGAAGAGCGCTGTTCGGTACCCGGCCTTGCGCAGAGCCTTGGCATAGGTTGGCAAATCAGACGGCAACTCCTTGATGTGATCTGGTGGTACCATTTTCGGGTTTTCATAGAGACGGTCCCAGGGGAGCGCATCAGTCAATTGCACCCGCTGAGGATATCGTCCCGTAAGAATGGATGCTCTGGTGGGCGAGCAGATCGAAGCCGCAGCATAAGCTCGGGTGAAACGCATGCCCTGGGAAGCCAGTTTGTTCAGGCGGGGCGTGCGGTAGTAATCGCTTCCGTAGCAGCCCAGGTCCCGAATACCCAGATCATCGGCCACAATAAAAACGATATTCACCGGCTTCTCTTCAGCCACAGAGATCCCGGCCAGCAGTACCCAGCACAGCAAAGCATTTATTATCATTATCATTCTCATCGACTACCTCTCTTCAGAACGAGTTTGCACGGCGGAATGGTCCAATCATTGATTTCGAAACAGGTAGAACCGCCCTTCCAACCAAAGAGAACGGTTGCGTTTTTACCGGGTTCATCCCAGACTACTTCGACACTGCCATCGGGGTTGGTATTGATGCGAACCCAGTCGTCCCCTTCCAGCACCAGTGCATGGGTATTGCGGGGCTTCCCCTTCTCGTCGAGCAGTTGGATGCGCCGGGAGCCCGCCTTCTTTGCGGAGATCGTGGATGTGGCAAGACGCAGTTTCTGTGGACGGTTTGGTGCCATCTTGGGGCTGCTCCGTCGCCGGCGTGGGCTGCCTTTGAACTCTGTGTTGGGAAGAGGGGTGAGGGCCTGGGTCTTCTTGAGGTGGGCCTCGATCAGCTTGTCCAGTGTCTTGACCTTCTCAGGCAGAAAGCTTGCCAGGTCGATTGACTCATAGGGGTCTCGTTTGAGGTCAAAGAGTTCGTACCCATGAGACGCTGAAGTTTTACCGGCATGGAAATAGCGGATCAGTTTGAAATCCCCGACCCGGACGCTTGAGGATGGGGCACATATGGGGCCAAAGAGATGAGGAAAATCCGTAAAGATAGGCTGGTGCTTCATCGTCTTGCCGGTCAGCAACGGTACAATACTCTGACCATCCAGGGTCACGCCCTTTTTGGGTTGTAGTCCTACGGCCTCCAATACGGTTGGATATATATCGATCGACTGCACCGGCGTGCCACAGACCGAGCCCGCTTTGGCCTTTTGGGGCCACCGTACAATCCAGGGAGCCCGAACACCGCCCTCATAGGTATTGGCCTTGCCACCGCGGAGCGGACGGTTTGAGGTCCAAGTGTTCTCACCGATGGCCTTGTGGGTCACGCCGCCGTTGTCCGAGGTCATGATGATCAGGGTGTTGTCCTTGATCTTTTTATTCTCCGGCTTGTCGAGCCAGTCCAACAACATGCCGATGCTGTTGTCCATGCTCTCGAGCATGGTGGCCATTTCAGGACAGCGCTGGTCGGCCTTGGAGTCACGCAGTTTTTTGTACTTGGGCAGCAGATCCTTTTTGGCAATGATCGGGCCATGGACGGCGTAGTGCCAAAAATTGAGAAAGAAGGGTTTACCTTTGACCGACTGGATCCATTTGATCGACTCTTTCGCCAGTCGCTCATTCAGATACTCGCCTTTGGGCCCCGCCTTCAAGTTGCGGATGGCGTTCTTGTAGGGCGAGTAATAGTCAGGCGGCCCAGGCAGGTGAGCGCCGCCAATGACAAAGTCAAAGCCCTGGTGATCGGCGTAGTGTTGCGGTTTGTGTGCCAGGTGCCATTTTCCGATGTGGGCGGTGGTGTAACCGCCATCCTTCAGCGCCTCGGCCAGGGTATAGATCTCAAGGGGCATATGATTCTTGCTCTCGACCTTTCCGCAATAGGCCTTTTGGACAGGTTTGAGCGCCTTTGGATCCGACACGCTTTTGCGCGTGATGGCCACGGTCATCCGCAGTCGTGCCGGATACTGGCCCGACATAATGCTGGCCCGGGTCGGCGAGCAGAGGGGGCTGGCTGCGTAGGCATCGGTAAAGAGCATGCCTTCCTTGGCCAACCTCGACATGTTCGGCGTCTGGTAGTATTTTGAGCCATAGGTTGAAGAATCCATCCACCCCATATCGTCAACCAGAATCATGATGACATTCGGTTTGTTTTCTGCGGTGTGGGAAACGCCCATAGAGAGTAGGGTGACGCTAAGTAGCAGCATGCTAAGACGATTATTCATAAACTTATTCCTTTTTGGTTTTGTTAGCGTCTCTCCAAATCACGGGATCAACATCAGGGCCCGAACCGCCTTGATCGGCAAGGTGGCCGGCAGTGAAACTTTCTTAATCTTGCCAGTGGACGGGTCAAGCATCTGCACACTCTTTTGCCCCTTGACCTCGACCGAAATATCTTTCTGAAGACGATTCACTAGCAGGTAGACCTGTTTGCCTTTCTGGTGGAAGCGACCGACGGTCAGTGTCTTGGGACCTTGTGAAAAGGTGAGAGCAAATTCTGCTGAGTAGGACTGGGGGACGGCGCCGGCAAGCTGGTTGATCCGAATCGGTTTTGCTCCCGCCATGGCTGCTTTCACAGCCGGGTCACTCTTTTTGTGTTCTGCCTGATCAGGAACCGGATTGCCTCCATAGTACGTGCCCCCGTTAAAAGTGAAGCTCTGCACTTGTCCATTTTCGATAATAAATTCGAATTCAACTCCTGCGCCATAAGGGCAAGTGGAATCCGTTAGAAACATATTCGGCTCTGCGCTTGCGATCAGGTTCCAATCCACGCCAGCGTGCCATTCTGCTCTGTCCCCCTATTTAATCGTGCCATTCTGCTCTGTCCCCCTATTTAATATCCTTATGTTAGAAACGTCTACAAGCTCTACGGTGCCACCGAAAACGTTAAGAATGCCCACTTTCCAAAAGAGAAGCATGACTACGGAGTATCCAAACGCATGGCCGCATATCCGTTTCTGGCAAAACACTTGAAGTTGAATCTCGCGGAAGTCCAAAACGCAGATGGAATCATCGACGAATCATTTGTCACCGTGGAAGAACGGAAAGACATGTTGGTTTTTGGAAAAAACAATCGTTATCCCGAGGATGCAGTTCCAGCCAATACTCCATTGCCAAAATAGTGGATCTACCCCAACACTTTTACACGTCTTTTACAAACGTCTCTACTCACCGTGCTAATCTGTCGTCACTATGAAATACATCGTTACATCGCTCTTGCTGCTCAGTGCCACAATCGCCTTTTCGGGATTCTCTGGATTCCTCACCCAAAAGTCGCAAGATTGGAAGTTCATCCAGTCCGTTGGCGGCATGAAAGTGTCACTCGAGGAGAAGACACTTAACGTTGAGTGCTACGTTTCTGGTTTAAAGAAAGTTACGATCAAACCGACGATGATTAACTCCGCCATGGGAGTCCGAAGAATCAAACACAAGAGGGATGGCAAGACCATCTATCTCACCTTGGTAACCAGTGTCATCGAGAAGGCAATGACGCAGTCCTGCAAGCAACTCGACCTTTCCGCCTACCCTGCCGGAGAGTATTCGGTCCAGTACCGCGATCCCGACGGAACCAAGCACCCATTAGGGAAGATTACGCTCAAGGAACAAAAAAAGGGCGAATAAGCCCCGCCCCTACGCAGCATCCACGTGCCATTCTGCTCTGTCCCCCTATTTCAACATCAGAAAACCATTCAAGCCTTTTCCTTACTACTGCTCTGTCCCCCTATTTACTGCGCAGGGGCGATCCCTCCTCGCTCTCAAGCGCGGCTCGAGAGGACTCTCGCCCTCCAAAAATCGCGGAGGATTCATTGTTTTGAACTCAAGATTCCTTAACCTCCCTCCCATTACGCCAACCCCCACACTGCAGCAGAACAGTGAGAGGATAGGAATGCACCATGGTAGGATTCTGATCGGATTTATGATCATCGTTCTCTTCTCTTTTTGCGAGGTTTCGGTTCTCTTGGCTTCCTGCTGGACACCTCTCCTGGGAGTCGTCCGGTATATCCTTCAGCCTTGTATGGAGTCATCCCTGCTTTGCCGTAGATCCCTGTCAGCCAGGGGACCTGTGTCTTTGTTATCCAGCCAGGGGCCGTGAGGGTGCTGTTCCAAGCGAAGAGCTTCTTTCGCAGTCGCTCCACCGCCTGAGGATTCTTCTTGGCCAAGTCTTTGGTCTCCTTGAAATCATCGGAAAGGTTGTAGAGCTCAAAATTCCCAGGAGGTCCGTTCCGTCCATTGATGGCTCGCACGAGCTTCCAGTCACCCTCCCGAATCGCCATATGCCCCATCCACCGGAAGTAGAGCGGACGCTTGGGAATCGTCTTGGCCTTGCCTGAGAAGAAGGGTAACAGGTCCACCCCATCCAGTTTCTTGGAAACAAGGTCCTTTCTGCCTGCTGCGGCGAGTGCCGTCGGCAGGAGATCAAGACTGCTGACCGGCTCGTCCGACACCTGTCCTTTCTTGATGGTGCCTTTCCACTGCACGATCCACGGCACGCGAATTCCTCCTTCATACAGCGTCCCCTTTTTTCCCTTCAGAGGGTCGTTGCTCCCAACCGTGTGAGGATATTTAGGAGCGAGTTGCGCACCATTGTCGCTGATGAAGAAGACGATGGTGTTCTCCTCGAGCTTATGCTCTGTCAGGGCAGCCATGATCCGGCCCACACTACTGTCGAGCTCACTGATCATACCCGCCAGGATGCGCTTGTTCTTGTCCTTGACGTCCGTGTTCTTGTCCATCCATTTCGAAACAGACCTATACGGAGCGTGCGGGACATGATAGGCGAGGTACATGAAAAATGGTTTATTCCGATTCTTCTTAATATAGTCAACCGCACCGATGGTCAACTTCTCCGTGTTGTGGGTCGAGGTCGCCGTATGATGTTGCCGAGGATAATCCTTGCCATTCAGTTTCGTCGGTGATCCAGGCATGCCCCAGGTCCAGTCGAACCCGCGCTTGCCCGGTTGATACTGGGGGAGCTTCTCGCCCAGGTGCCATTTGCCAAGACCTGCCGTCACGTAGCCCGCCTTCTTCATGTATTGAGGAAAGATATCGATGGTGGTAGACAGTCCAAAGCTCTTGAAGCTGGCGGCGTTCGCCTCCATGGCGAACTTCTGCTGGTACTGGCCCGTCATGATCCCCGCTCTGGACGGACCACACTGGGGTGCCGTCACGTAGCCGCCAGTGAATCGGATCCCGTTCTTTGCCAACCTGTCGATATGTGGTGTCTTCATCAGACGGCTGCCATGCACGCCAACGTCGGCATAGCCTTGGTCATCCGTAAACAGGATGATGACGTTCGGTTTTCGCTTTTCCGCTGCGCTGAGTTCAGAGCAGATCACGTGTGAAAAACAGATGGCGATGGCCAAAAGAAAGACTGACTGTATTGACTTCTTCATTGGATTCCTTTTATCGATGATTCGTGAGTGTCTTATCCAGCGCCCGTACGGCGGCCAGAATTTCATTGGGCGTACCGAAGAGAATGAAGGTCTCGTGCTCCAATGCCTCCAGAACGTTCGGCTTGCCATGCTTGGGTGCGAGCATGCCCGACAACATGAATCGGGTGCGGATCCCAATCTGGTCGGGGATCACGTGGGAGAAGAAGATGAAGTTGCGAATGCTGCGATCCTCCCGATACACTTCCCTGCCCGTCTTTCGGTCAACACCCAGTATAGACTTGCTGTTGTACCTGCTTCGCACTGGGTAATAGAGCGCGATGGCTGGAGAGGTCTTGGGATTCTTCCCTTTGGCCCAGAGCAGGAATTGGCTCTTCAGGACTGAGGGGGTCTTGCTATTCTTAGCTTTCTTCCCCTTCTTTGTCTTCTTCGCAGCAGGAGCGGTCAGGTCGAACTGTTTTTCTTTACCACGACCCTTAACGCTTTCGCGAGTAACACTCTTCCATTTGCCATCCTCATACCACATGGGGGTTGTATAGCCGGTCTTGGTGAAGAGGCGAATGCCATATGCGGTGAAGATAATATTGGAGAGATCCACGTCTGTGGCAGCCTGTTTGCCCCTGAGCCCTGCTGAGATATCAGGCACCCGGCTTCGTTCATCAATGATCGGCTTGCCATCTACCTTCTTCGCCTTCTTACCGAACTGCAGGATCACCTTGGGGTTGCGAGCATAGGTGTACCTGCAATAAAAACGTAGAATGGGAATCTTCCCGCCACCAAGCGCCGTGGCATTCTCATAGACCCCTTCGAAGTCGAATTCACTCCGCAGTTCATCGTCCTGGGTCAGTTTGGATTCATCCAGCCCGTCGGTATCGGTTTTCCCGTTGTCCTTGTACCCCTTGTGGTCATAAACCAGATCCTCATGCTGGGTAAAGTCAAAGACCGGGTCACCATACAGAGGAAGATTGAACTTGGGGATCACCAGGCGTTTCTTGCTGAGAACGAGTGTGACGGGAGCGCCTGCATGGTCATGAAACCCAGCCTGGGTCGGGTTGTAGCGACCGGAATGTAGTTGGTCTCGCAGGGATCCCTGCCAGCCACGACCGTACCGCGGCGACACGATGTTCTTTCCATCGCCCAGATCCAGATAGTTGAGGTAGCCCCCGCCCGTGTCACTGAAGCCGACCGTGATCTTCCCAATCCTCAGCTTGTGGGTCACCACCGTGGGGTCACTCTTCTTGACGATTGGCTTGTTCAGGTTGGACGCTGGCTTTTCCGCACCCACTAGGGATATGCAGAACACAAAGGAAGCAATCATTCCTAGTTTAACTCTTCTCATGTTTCTATTTCCTGTGCTTCCCAGAACGATAAATACCGAAAGCCTTGTTGGCGGGATGTATTTTCAGCATGGACCCTTTACCGTCAACCGTGATATCTTTTGCGTACATAAACATCATGCGTCCATTGTGCTTATTATGTGGAGCCATATAGTAGGTCTTCCCGGACTCCAAATACACAATACACTTTTCACCGACATTATGGGCTGCAGAGATAGCTTTCCGGAGTCCCGGCCCATCATCAGTTTTTCCATCACCCACTGCACCAAAGTCTTTCACATATAGCTTTTCCACAGCAACTGCCTGTAATGTTAACAAACACGAAATCATAATAGATAAAGTAAACATTGTTTTGGATCTAATATGTGTGATTTTTTTCATTATACTGCTAGGAATTTGCTTTTTGGGTGAGGTGGTCGAGAGCATCATGCGAGGAGGAGAAAGGGGGTTGCCGTCGTCTTTTTCATATTCATCTTACTTAAACGGGTTTTGTGAAGGTTTATACTCTGCCGGAAGCGGCACATCCAAATAGTGGTTATAGAAGAACACCTCCTGAATGTTTCCGGTCTCATTTGGAACACCGGGGGGCTGAAGATCCGCCGCCCATTTTTTGGACCTCTGTTCAAGATCGGCCGCAAGTTCCGGGTTTGTTTTTAACAGGTCATGCTTCTCTTCCTGGTCATCCGCCAGATTAAAAAGAAAAGACTGCTGATTGCCCATTTTTAAGAACTTCCAGTCACCCCGACGGGCGGCGGTCTGTCCCCAGAAACGCCAGTAGAGTGTCCGCTCCGAAAGCGGCTTCCGGTCTTTCAGCATCGGAATAAGGTTAACACCATCCAGTTCATCAGACTTGTCGAGTCCAGCCAGCTCGCAGGCGGTCGCCGCCACATCGAGCGAAATCACTGGGGTATCGATGACCTGCCCGCCGGGAATGGTTCCCTTCCAGCGCGCCAAAAACGGAACACGAATTCCGCCTTCGGCCAGCATGCCTTTTTCACCATTGAGCGGCGTGTTTTTCGAGCCGTCCCAGGCACCACCCTTTATTTTCAGACTCAGATCGGTCATATGCAGCTTGAGCGGCGCGCCGTTGTCGCTGATGACAAAGATCAGCGTGTTTTCATCGATCCCGTGCTGATCCAGCCGATCCATGATACGACCGACTCCGTCATCAATCGCGGAAATCATCGCCAGTGCCAGGCGGCGGCGTTCCGGCATCTTGCCGGGGAAGCGATCGAGGTATTTCTTTGACGAAGCCAGCGGCACATGAGGACCGTAATAGGCTAGATAGAGGAAGAAAGGATCCTCACGATGATTATCGATAAACTGCAGTGCGGCTTCGCTCTGGATATCCAACCGGTCATCCATTTCAAAGGTGATTGGCCGAGGCTTATCAAACCGGTTTCCGTCAAAATCGTATGTTGCTGAATAGGATTTAAAATGCCCGAAAAAGGTTTCCTGAAACCCGCGTTCGAAGGGGTAATACTTCAACCGTATTTTTTTATCAATCCGCTGAAAGCGTTCCCGCAGCGGCTCCGGCCCCGGCGCATGCTGGTCGATAAACTCCCGGTCGTTCGCGAAAATTTCCAGGTGCCATTTGCCCACCATACCGGTCACATAGCCGGCCTCCCCCAACCGATCCGCGATGGTTTTCTGGGTAAGCGGCACGCGCCCCTTTCCATTGGTGTCATATCCAAAGCGGCTCTGATAGCGACCGGTCAGCAGCCCTGCCCGCGACGGCCCGCATTGCGGGGCTGTCACGTATCCGTTTGTAAAGCGCACCCCCTCTTTCGCCAGCCGATCCAGATTCGGGGTTTTCACATCGGGCTCCATCCCCATACAGGACAAATCGGCATAGCCATGGTCATCGGTAAAAATAACAATGACATTCGGCTTCTTCACTTCTGCGGCAACCGTCACCATGGACAGCAGCGACCCCGTTACGAATAGATATTTAAAAACGTTTTTCATTACTGCTAGGTATTTGCTTTTTGGGTGAGGTGTT
>NZ_MQWA01000001.1:1456094-1456849 GCF_002954445.1 Rubritalea profundi | reverse complement strand
AATGAGGAGACGTTTTTCGGCCAAATTAGATTGAAATCAATCGAGGTTAACTGCTAGGTATTTGCTTTTTAGGTGAGGAGTTAGGAAGTGCTTTCATGGGTTGATAAGGGGTGTTGCCTGTTAGGGGGCTGGGACGTAATCCGGATTGGGCTTAAGGGTTTTGACGGCGCCGAAGCGATCGTAGCTCGCCTCGAGCTCCTTGCGCATCATCTTGAGGATTTTCGGCCGGGTTTTCGACAGGTCTTTGGATTCACTGATGTCCTCCTTGAGGTTGTAAAGTTCATAGCCGTTGTCTTCATAACGGTGGTGAATTTTCCAATCGCCGCGCCGCATGACACTGCGCGGACACTTGGCTGGATCTTCGGGGCTGTTGTAGGACGGGAAGTTCCAGAACAGATTGCGCTCACCGAGGGATTTTCCGGAAAAAATAAGCTTCGTTAGATCCTCACCATCGACCTTTTTCGGGTCGGTGGGTTTGACGCCCATGAAGGTGCAGATGGTCGGGTAGAAATCGATGCCGGAGACCGGTTCGACGGAAGTTTTTCCAGCCGCGATTTTTCCGGGCATAGACGCAATCATGGGCACCCGGATGCCGCCCTCATAGAGGGTGACTTTGTCTCCACGCAGCGGGCGTTGGCTGGTGTACTTGTCGAGGCCTCCGTTGTCGGAGATGAATAGAACCAGCGTCTTTTTTTGTAACCCGAGTTCCTTAAGCTTGTCGATGATCGCGCCGACTGAGCGGTCGGTTTCCTCGA
>NZ_MQWA01000001.1:1448636-1454761 GCF_002954445.1 Rubritalea profundi | reverse complement strand
GCAAGCGAGATCACGCCAGCCGAGGTCGTCGACGTGGATGATCACTACATTGTCGGTCGGCGCTGCTGCGGCGACTGGAGTTACGCAAGTTACTGCTAACATTGCGGCGCATGATGCGGTTAGGCTGGCGATTTTCAGATAGATTCTACGATTCATAAGATGGTTATATACTGCTAGAAATTTGCTTTTTGGGTGAGGTGTTCGGAGTTGCGGTCATGAGGTGATAAGGTGGTTGTTAAGCGAAGGAGGAAGCAACAGGCCGCGTGGCACACACACGGCTTGGGGCTTAAACGCTGGGGTTAGCGTTTTTTCCAGAGGATCTGACGGCTATATGTTTTCGGATCGTAGTGATGGTCGATGACGTCATTGATGGGAGCCAACGTCACGTCGCTGGATTCAACGGCGGCAGTTTTGCTTTCGGAGTTCCAGGTCAGTTTGATTTCGTTCGGCAATGCCAGTTCTTTTTTGCTCATGGTTCCCAGTAACAACGGCCCCTGATAGACCTTCTGGTATCCCTTGATCGTATGGATGTTGTGGGTTGCGACCAGATAAGGTTCCTGTTTAAAAGTGTACACCAGCGTGTCGCCAGCTTTCAGCGCTTTAGACACAGAGATAAAGTTGTCTTTTTCTGTGGTTGCCTGCTCTTTTCCGTTGAGGGTCATTGCGATCTTTCCGGCCCAGGATGGTTTGAAAAAGGCAAGTGCAGTTCCGGCTTGCGGAGCTTTTTCAACGGTAACGGTTACGACGCCGTTATACGGATAGTCGGTAGAGACCGCCAGCTTCCCCCCGTTAAATGAAATCTTGGCATCATTGAAGAAGGGCAACATGAGTGTGTTCTCTGATTGCACAAAACTGTATTCAACCGCTTTCATCAGCCCTTCCGACCCGCGCATGGTGCAACACCACCACGCTTCAAGATTTTTTATTTTCAAAAAGGCATGCTCATGGCCGGAACAGTTTTCCAGACCGAACCCTCCATTTTTCCGCTGAGCATGAGCCATTCCATTGAAATAGATTTTGTGTGATTCTTCGAGATAAGCGGTTTTACCCGTGGCTTGCCAAAGTTGGGTGGCCACCATGAAGGCATCGATAATGGCACAGGGTTCGGTGTGTGTCGGACGGCCGAACCAGTTGTAGTTCATATGATTTTCAGTGGCTCCTTGCCGAACATAGAGATTGAAGCGTTCTTCGGCTTCGGCAATTAAGCTGGCATCTCCTGTCATCGCCGCATAGCGGGTCAATCCGCGCAATCCGGTCAGGGTTGCATGGGTCTGGGCTTTAATGGCCACAAGATCCACTTTCAGGAAACGAGCGATCATTTCATCGATAATGGGATAGAGGTCTTTCCGGTCGAGTACTTTGGCCGCCTGAATCACCCCATCCATAAAAATGAAATCACAGCCGATATCGGTAGAAAGACGCCAGGTTCCTTCACTATTGAGCACTTCGCCGGAATAGCCGCCCTTTTCTTTTTCCCGCTTGGCCGGGTCAATCGGGTAACTTTTATGTTTCCCCGCAGTTGGGAGTACTAGGTTGTTGACCACATCCTCGATCATCTTTTTGACCTTGGGATCTTTACGGTCCTCATAAAGCTCACATAATCCACGCAAATACCAACCATGTCCGGAAAGCTGCTGTTCATCGCACTGTGGGAAATAATTCTTGCCGAAATACCCTTTGTTATTCATCCGTCCCGGCAACATATCTATGGTCTTTTGCAGGTGTACAGCATCGCGATCAACGGCTTGCTGCAACATGGCAAGCGATAGAATGGTACGTCCTTCCATATCACCCGGCCAGTCGTACTTGGCCTCACGTAAACAACCCACATTCTCAATCGGCTGATAACGTTTGGTCTCCAAACGGTCGAAATTGCGCAGGATCCGCTTCTGCAGATCGCCCTCGATCTGAATGTTTTTAAGGCCAATCGTGTTACGGCTGCCTTGCGGACCGGCCAAAGCCGATGTCATCAGGCCACAACAGAATAGCGTGGCGAATACTGCAGAAATACTATGCTGAATTACCTTGGAGGGAGATTTTTCGTGTCTGTCTGTAAGTGAGTTCATCTTATCTATTCTTTGTTGGATTGAATTTTCTGCCATTTTGTAGGTTTCCCTTTATCTTGAGTGTTGCATGCGCTCCCACCTTGGAGGGAGATTTTTCGTGTCTGTCTGTAAGTGAGTTCATCTTATCTGTTCTTTGTTGGATTGAATTTTCTGCCATTTTGTAGGTTTCCCTTTATCTTGAGTGTTGCATGCGCTCCCACCTTCACATCACTGTGAAAGCGATTGTTCAACAGGGTGATGTCCTTTGCCTTGTCAATGCGCATGGGGGAATGAAAAGTACTGTTTTCGATGTGGATGCTTTGAATGCGGGTGGTCTCAAAGAGGCCTTTGCCACCGCTCTGGAAAACCATGCCCGATCCCCTACCTACCCGAAATTCACTATTGCTTATGCGCATGTATGCTGGACCAGGGCCCTCCACGTGTTTGGTCCGTGTCGAGAAGCCGTAAGCCACGTTGTAGCAGGTGAAGGTACAGTTCTCTATGGTGAGGGAAGTCTGCATGCGGATGCTGAAGGTGGCAGTACAGTTCTTCATGGTGGTGTCGGGGTTTGCCGCTTGTTTACTCCAGACATGAAGGTCTTTGACTAAGCCTTTGATTGGCGTCTTCAGCGTGATGGTGATGGGCGGGCAGTAACGACCGCCGGGGATGATCTTGGTGCCGTCTTTATGAGGTTTTTCCTCATAGCCGGTGATCTCGGCTGAGCCGACCACCTGATTTTCGCTGTTCATCACCATCAGTGTTTCACCCACCCGCAGGGGGTTGTACTGAATAGGGAACTTCTGTTGGATGATCAGTTTGGTGGGTGAGATGACTTTTTGAATTCGCGAAGAGAGAATGCAGAAGTTGTAATCGTCATCACCAAGGCCGGCGGTGTCGCAGCCGTCGAAGACCAGCTTGGAGCGGTTGCCCGTGACGTGGAAGGCATCACGGCAGCCGGACACCAAACGCTTGGTTGCAGGCTTTGGGACGACGTCGACGTTAATAAACCTGAGGGTTCCCTCGGTGCGGTAGATGCTGTAGGTGAACCAGGGAGCACCCCAGACCGCAATATTTTCAAAGTGACCGTCAACCGTATCGTGGATATTGAAGAGGGGGCCGGGGCCGTGCCGCTGGGCCACCCCCGGGCGAGGGATGCTGAAACGGGTTATTCTCTTCTTGATGTTGCCTGTTATATTTTTGGGAATTGATTTGCCGTCGAAGAATACTCGGGCGCGATCTTTACCGAGAACTTCAGTTTTCTTCACCGCGTAGTGTTTGGCCGCCTTCATATGCTTGCCGTTCTCGCACCAGACAAACCCGCCGAACCACTGTTCACCGTCTTCTTTGGTCGGCCCGCCCAGGTTTTTCTCATCGCCGGATTGCAGCACCCTCACATCGACATAGGCGCCCTTCGGATCTACGGCTTCGATCACTGACTCGATAAACATGGTGACTGTGTAATCCACGTTGAAGTTCTTGATTACGGGGTTCTTCGCATAGTCCAGATCCATCATGCGAATATGGGGATCTAACAGAAAGGTAGAACCATTCCCATCGATGGTGATGTTCTTGGTATGCTGAAGAGCAAACAGATAACGCTCCTTTCCCGTAGCAGCATGGACAGTCTTATTTTTGGGGAAGACCAGACGAGCATGCTTCCCTTTCAGGGCACGTGCCGCCTCGACCATCTTCAGAATGGCCGGTCCGTCATCGGTCGTACCGTCAGCCTTGCCGCCGAAATCTTTGAGGTGAAGGTCTTTCGCATTTGCTGTTGTCACTCCCAGCATAACAGTTGTCATAAGTATCTGACACCATCTCTTCGTGATTCTATTTTTTAACACGTTCAGCCTCCGTTTTAGGGTCGTCATCTGCGGTATGTTCCTTCATATGGTTTCGTAGTTAAATTAAGCAATATTCTTGTCGAATACTTTTTGTATAGGACGGGTTCTTATTTCGTTGCACCTATTAACTTTACCGGTCTTCCAGCCCAGGTTTTACCCCAACCCTTTGCACCGGATTTTCGGTAAATGGTGGGGGTGGAATTCTTCAAAGCATCAGCATGAAATGTAGGTGCATTTCCGAGGAAAATTATTTCCTTCAATTTTGGACACATTCCAAAGGTGTATTGACCAATGCGCGTCACACCCTTTGGTACCGTTAACGACGTAAGATTTTTGCAAAATGCAAAGGTTGCAGTGGGTAGAGACTTGATGCCGCTGGGCAAGATGAGACTGGTGAGTCCTGAATGTTGAAAAGCTCCAAAACCAAAGCTTTTCACACTATCGGGGATGGTAATACTGGTTAGGTTTTTACAGCCATTAAAGGTCATGGCGCCTATTTTGGTGACACCTTCAGGAATAGTAACCTTCTTAAGATTCATGACTATGAGACAGACTAATTGACCTGAATTGGCAGAGAGTTCAGTCAGAGAGGGGGCCGCCTTTTTCAGGGGTGCCTCTTTGGTCTTAGGTTGCTCGGATGGCTTCTCTGCGTGCACAACAGAAGGTAGTAGAGCCACGAGAAGGAGGAAGATACGGAGTGTGTGGGTCTTCATGATTGCTAGGAATTTGCTTTTTGGGTGAGGTGGTCGGAGGGGCTTTCATGAGGTGATAAGGGGGTTGATGAGCGGTAGCACTGCGGAGAGCTTGCTCTCCGGGTAGTGGGTGATTCGCTCATCAGCTAAAGCCACGATGTCATCCGTGATTTCAAATGGTGGGAAATGTTGCTCACCTGTTGATGGCTCCGACGCCACGTTGTTTTCTAGTATTTCTTGAGACATTGTCTTAGATTGAAATTTTTAGTATTGAGAAATTGATTATTTTACTCTGATACTAGTTTTGAAAGCTGCGGTAATACTTCATAAGCATTACCTTTAGCTATAACTTTACCTGTCAAATCAGTGACAAGCATGGCTGGAATACCTCTTGATTGGCTGGGATATTTTTTACGGAATTCTGGCACCTTGCTAAGTTCTAGGTGAGGCCATGGCATCTTTTTAGATTTAGCATAGCCATCCATCGCTTTTTTATCACGGTCGCTTGAAATAAGAACGATTTCAAAATCATCATTCTTCTCTTTGTTGTAAAATTTAACTAGAGATGGAGTGAATCTTTGGCATGGTCCACACCAAGATGCTGTATAGTAAAAAATATAGTATTTTTTCGGTGTCTTGACATCATCCGCTTTCTCTAGACTACCATTTTTAAGTAGCAGTAGATTATCTTGAAATAATTCTGAGTAGACGCTTGCTGAATTTTTAGGTGCCCATTTTTTCAGTTTTCCAATGGATTCCTTAGAGAGTTTGCCTTCACTTATTTGCAATCTTTTGCCGCGGGTAGTTAGAAATGTCCCAACTAGTTTTGAATCTACTTTTTTCTTAGAAACAAGCTTGAGCGTTAGTTCCTGCCCTTCTGGATTTGTCCAGGTTTCAAATTTTGCAAGACTAGTCTCTGCCAGTAAAACAAGGGTAAGTAGGGTTAATTTGGTGAGTTGGGCAATCGTTGTTATAGGAGCTTTCATAATTGATTAGGTTAAGGTTATTGAGGTTATTTCTATCGATCACATTCGCCCATGACGAAGTCTAGTGAGCCAAGGATGGCGGGGACGTCTGAGACCATCGTGCCTTTGAGTAGCTCGGCGCAGAATTGCTAGGAATTTGCTTTTTGGGTGAGGTGGTCGGAGGGGCTTTCATGAGGTGATAAGGGGGTTGCGGGGGAAAAGAGGGGGTAGTGAATTAGGAATTCTAAATTTAGAATTGTGAATTACCCCTCACTGGAAGAGTCAATGGTGGAGTTGTGTCTGTTTTGGTGAGTATCGCTTGATTTGACGTTAGATTCGAATGTAGTCCCCTTACCCGCCGTGCCAACAAAAATTTTAGCAACGGGTGTTTTTGAATGATGTTGTAAACGGGGGTTATGTGGGATCGAGAACCAGCACGACTATGAGACAGACTAATTGACCAGAACCAGCACGACTATGAGACAGACTAATTGACCAGAACCCGACTATGAGACACAGAACCCGACTATGTCGACTATGAGACAGACTAATTGACCAGTCTACACCGAGGTCGTTGTTCTA
>NZ_MQWA01000001.1:1362139-1447501 GCF_002954445.1 Rubritalea profundi | reverse complement strand
GGGGGCAGACCACCTGCCTGCACCAAGCGATTCCAGACCAGGCAGCGCAATCATAGACGCAGCTCCTTTGAGGAAGTTCCGGCGGTTGATGACTGCTAGGGATTTATTTTTTTGGTGGAGAGGTGTTCGGAGAGACTGGCGCTGACTTGGTCGTAGGATTAGCGTTTTTTTAACGTTTGGGAATTGCGATGATTTCTTCTTCGCTGGGCCAGTATTGGTGCAGATCCTTGAGCGCTGGGATACGCGCGGCGCGGACAATTCGGAAACCTACTGCGGTGGCATCGGTGTGGTACCATACGGACTTGGGGAGTTGTGGGTCGCGAATTTTCCACTCGGGGTCGGAGAGCTTGCGCGATGCGCTGCGCAGGTCTTCAACGTCATCGTCCCAGCTACCGCCGCGCGCCACACGACCATAGAGTTTATTCGGCCAAGGGGCTTCTACCCCAGGGTTTAGTTTGCTTTCTTTGGACGGCAGGCAGATGGGATTAACGGTCGTGCCATTTTTATAAAACTCGGGGTCAAAGCTATCGAGGACCCACTCGGCGACATTGCCATGCATATCGTAGAGCCCCCAGTTGTTGGGTTTTTTGGTGCCGCGTTCTTGATAGCCGTCGCCATCGGTGTTGTCGTAGTACCAGCCGAATTCGTCAATTTTTGATGCGTCGTCGCCAAAGTAATACTTGGTGGTGGTGCCGGCGCGGCAGGCGTATTCCCACTCGGCTTCGGTGGCGAGTCGGTAGAAATGTCCGGTCTTAGCCGACAGCCACATGCAGTATGCCTTGGCGGCGAGTTGGGTCATACAGACGGCGGGGCGGTTCTTTTTACCCATGCCAAAGCTCATATCGAGGTAGGGGCCAGTCGGCCGTGAGACCAGGTCGGCCGCTGCGTCATTGGGATTGATTTGCTTGGCCGTTTTAGGGCGATTTTTGATATCAATATTGAACTGCCAGACTTCGTATTGATCCCAGCTGAGTTCGTACTTTTGGATCCAGAACGGATCAATGTTGATTTCTCTTTTTGGTCCTTCTCCCGCTTCACTTCCGCCGCGGGTGTATTTGCCACCGGCAATGGCCACCATTTCATATTTTACATCTGTGTCGGCAATGGTGTTGCTGTAGTTTTTGCCGTGTTGAATCTTGCCTACGAGCTTTTCAAACCCGAGTTTCTGGTAAAGTTCCGTGGGTGAGATGCCTGCTGTGGCGATTTCTTTTGACGGTCGTTTTTTGGGTTGCAGCTTGGCATCGGCAGGAAATTCAGCGCCTTGTTCGATCCATTTGCGGATCATCGCAGTTTCGCGATAAGTCACAATCTGACCTTTTTTACGAGCCTTGGCGGGAGGCATCATCATGTCGTCATCGTCGGTCTCCTCTGTGAGTAGCATGAGTGTGTAGAACGAACTTTCGAGCGGCTTGCCCGGAACCAGGCAGCGTTCGCCGAGGTCATTCGCCTTGAAGGCAAAGTCCTTGGTGTCTAAGCGTAGGTCACCTTTGTCCTTGGTGGGACCGTGGCAGCTGATGCAGGAGTATTCGAGAATTGGCTGGATATCGTTTTTGAAATCGATTTGCGCCGGCAGCTGATGTTTCTGCGCTTTCAGGGTGACATCCTTGGGCCATTGGGCACCTTCGCTGATCCAGTTTTTGAGAATCTCAGTTTCGGTTTTTGAGAGCACGTGCATGTGCTTGGTTGGTGGCATTACCTCATCATCATCCGCTGCCAGCACGGTGGTGGTATAGAGTAGGCTTTCAAGCGGTTTGCCAGCGATGACCACGGCTTCGCCATCGACACCGTTGAGCATTTGCGCGTAGGTGTCGAGTCGTAGGTCACCCTTGTCCTTGCTGGCCTGGTGACAGCTCACGCAGTTGAACTCGAGAATGGGTTTTACATCGCGAACGAAGTCTGTGGCGCCGAATAGGCAGGGGCTCAGCAGGGAGCATAGGACTAGCTGTTTAAACATGTTTAGTTTTGGTGTGTTTGAATGAGACGGGGGAAGTTGGTCGATTGATAAGTTTTACCCGATGCTACGATCAGGGCTTCCACATCTGGCAGCGATTCGATCAACTGTAAACCTTGATTTGGACCCATGACTGTCACGGCGGATGCGAGGCTGTCTGCAGTCATGGCATCGGCTGCGATGATGGTGACGCGGCAACGGTTGGTGACGCCGATTCCCGTGCGTGGATCGATGATGTGAGAATAGCGATTATTGTTAATTTCTATGAACTGATAGGAGTCACCTGAGGTGGCCACAGCTCCGCGTTGCATGTGGATGAATTTGTCAGTCTGATCTTCTTTATCGCTGATGAATATTTTCCACTGGCTGTAGGGGTGTTTGGTCATGGCCATGTCGCCGCTGCCGTCGACCAGCGCGTGGTTGATGCCTTGGGATTGGAGGGTCGCGAGCGCTTGATCCGCAGCATAGCCTTTGGCAATTCCTCCGAGGTCGAGACGCATGCCTTTCGGTTTGAGAGTGAGGCTGCGGGTTGCCGGATGGAAAAGGAGGTGGCCCATGCCGGATTTCTCTCTGGCGCGTGCGAGTGAGCGGCTTGGTGGCAAGCTCTGGGCAAAGCGGGCCCGACGCCAGAGTAAAGCATGGGCGCCGAAGCTGACATCGAAGGCACCGCTACTGAGTCGATGGATGTTTTTTGCCTTGTTGAGTACTGTCCAGAGTTCTTGGCTGACTTGAATCGGCTTGCTGGAACCGGAGCTTTTCGAAAGCTGAGAAAGCTCGCTGTCGACTTTGTAGTCGCTCATGGCGGCATCGATCTCGGCAACACGCGCAAAAGCGGCATTGGCGGCGGATTGTGCTTTTTTTGAGTCTGCGGCAAAGAGGTCGATACGGAAATCAACTCCCATGTGACGGGATTTAAACGAGTAAAGCTGGGGTTCCGGCTGACACGCCGAGCTGGCGAGCATGCTGCAGAAAAAAAAGTGCCAGAGAAAATACTCCCCAGTGAACTGCCCAACGCGTCAAGGGGGCGGAATATCTTAACATCGTAGCGGATCATGTCGCTCGCCACAGTCGACTGTGGCGAGCTGAGATTACGTTAAAAAGCCTTGGTCATACCCGGAACTGGAATAGGGTAGTAACCATTTTTGTTAGGCAGGGTAGGTGGGTTGCGTCCCAGGCGTAAGATTCGGGGGCAAGTCGTAAATCAGAATTGAGAGCATCTTCCCAGGTCACTGTGACGCCTGAGTAGGATGCCATGCGGCCCATGATGGCCGTGAGAGTCGCTTCCGCGCCATTCTGGCCTTCGTTATAGACTTCTCCTTTATCGAGTGCGGCAATCAGGTGGAACCATTCTTCTTGGTGACCGGAAACATCCCGTCCTTTAAAGCGCCATTTGTTCTCGCCGGTAATGCGGCGTTTGCCGAAATCACATGAGCCTTTGGTGCCGTAAGCGATTTCCTGAACCCGAGATTCGCATTTGGGCATGTGACGTGCCTGTGAGAACATGTGGGAGCCATCGGCGTATTCGTATTCCGTGAAAAAGTGGTCGTAAATCTCGCCATGTTCTTTGCTTTTACGTACTTGTCGTCCGCCCATGCCGCTGCATTTCGCTGGGTGTTCGCCCTTGACCCAGTTGATGACGTCGAGGTTGTGGATGTGTTGTTCAACGATGTGATCGCCACAGAGCCAGTTGAAGTAGTACCAGTTTCTCATCTGATATTCCATTTCTGTCATGCCAGGTTTGCGTGGGCGGGTCCATACGCCGCTGCTATTCCACCAGACGCGTGCGTACTGGAACTCGCCAATAGCACCGTTGTGACATTGCTCAATGGCTTCACGATAATCGTATTGGTGGTGACGCTGCAGTCCGACGGCTAGCATAGTGCCATTGGCCTCGGCGATTTTCGTGGATTCGAGCACTGAGCGGATGCCAAAGCCGTCAACAGCCACTGGCTTCTCCATGAAGACGTGTTTTTTCTTGTTGACCGCGTATTCCAGGTGAATCGGGCGGAAATGCGGAGGAGTCGCCAGAATGACTAAATCGCACTCAACATCGATGGCTTTCTTGTAGGCATCAAATCCGTGGAAAACATTCTCATCAGGCACGTCCATCTGAGATGGGTTGGATTTTTTAAGGTACTCCAGTCCCTCTTTGACGTTATCTTCAAAGGCATCCGCGACGGCTACGATCTTGATTCCCTTGCGCACATGCATCGCCTGATAGGCCGCTCCCTTGCCGCGTCCTCCACAACCCACCAGAACGATCCTGATTTCTTTATCGTTGGCGGTGTTTTTGTTGATGGCAAAGGCATTGATGGATGTCAGGGCTCCGATTGCGGCGGTGCTTTTTACGAAATGGCGTCGACTGAGGTTACTCATAGTGTTTTGATGATAGTTTTTTTAGTGGGTCTCGGTCTATATACCGCCACCGATGGAGGAATCTTACGATACAATAATATAAAATCAAGTGCCGGCGGTGGGACTGACATCCAAGCTGACAGCCATCAACATGACTGGTAACAAGGGCATCTAGAGCGAGCGGGATATTTATTTCTTTTCCATCTGCAGGCTTGCCTGGGCAAATGCTTGACCGATGAGAGCCATGGTTTTGGCGCAGCCGAGGTAGTGGTAGCCGGCGTTGGAGGCACCGCGTTTCCATCGTGCTTCATCGGCGGGAGTGATCAGTTTGGCTCGGTAATCCTTGAGGTATGTTTGTTGCTGGTCCTTGGTCATCTTGCCGTCCTTGTTGGCATGGCCTTTGTGCTTAGAGCGCAGGAAATGACCCATCTGGCGGATCTGAGCGTTTTTCTGATCGATGTCGCCCAGCGGTTGGTCCCAGTAGGGTGCTGTCTCGACGGCTACGACATTGCCTTTGAACTCGGGCAGTGCAGCGGGTGCCGCCATCGCCAGTCTGAAATAGTTAGGTTTATCCTGAACACCATCCACACCCATCACGCCGATGACGAAGGGCATCTTCGGTGCTTTGAAATCCTTGCGCACGTCGCGAATGAAATGCGCCATCAGCTCGGAATACAGGTCAAACCGACCAGGTTTGTTAGATCTTGGATAAGTCTGTCCGTCGACCATGTCGTTCCAGCCTTGGAACCAGACAAAGCCAGCCAGCTCGAATCCTTGTTTCGGATTGTAGTCCGGATAGACTCGCTTGATGTCTGTGAGAATATTTTGGACGTGCTCCGTCATCAGCCGATAATAATGGCCGGTGGCGGTTTTCTTATCGGCCTTCCACTTTTTAAAATCTTTGGGGATGCCATGACCTTCTTGCTTCGGGTAATTTTCTAACTGCCAAGCATTGAGCTTGTAAGGGCCGGCACTGGGCGGTCGAAAATCGGTATGCAGACTCTTGCCTCCCCAGGCGGTCTTGATGATCAGGACTGGGCCGTCATGCGCCTTCTCCATGGTCAGACCAAAGGTGAATTCCGGGCCGATCTTGCCACCATTTTCGGCGGGGTTACGCCGAGCGCCGTAACCAGCGGTGAGCTTGCCGATCCCCTCACCGTTAGTGTCTTTGATCCCTGTGAAATAGGAAATCCAGACCTTGTCACTCACGCGCGGTTTGCCGTCGGGACCGCGCATTTCCTTGAGCAGTGGCGCGGTCGCCGGGTCGTCGCCGATGTAGTCGAAGGTCTCGACCTTGGCGTGGCCTTCCATATTCGACTGGCCTGCCAGAATGTAGACCTTGAGGGGTTTTGCCTCAACTAGCGTTGGGTGGAAAGCAAACCCTGTTATAGCTAGGGCGGTGAGGACGGATCTGGATAGGATGTTAGTCATAATGGTGATTATTGGTCTGAGGCAATATAAGCTTACTCCAATGGCCCCCAGATTTCTTTCAACAAATCATGCAGCACTGGGTCATGGAGCTTGAGTTCTGCACTTACAAACGGGTAAAAGTCGTTGCGGTAAAAGTAGGCTTCAGTTCCTTCGGCGAAGTATTCCTTGTGGTCGGCCGCGGCGTAGGCTCGGACTTTTTTGCCGGTGTAAAGAAGCACCTCGTCGTAGAGGCCAGCTTTCATCGCTTTGTCATACGCCGCTTTGATTCTTGGCTCGTCGAATCCGAGGAACTGGTCGTGGTAGGCGTGGGCTAGCTCGTGCAGGATGACGGCGGGGTGCTTGAGCATGTGGTGTCGGTCCAGCAACGATGCTGCCCGCGTGACGTGGACTTTCTTCGCCAGTCGGGCATCGTAGCCTCGCTCTATAAGCCAAGCCGCGCCGGGGTGGTACGGACCGGGTTCCACATTGATTTGAGGGTGGTCGAACTCGATCCAGATTCCTACCTTCTGGAGTTTTTCAAGTTGCGGTTTTGGAACGAGAATAACGATGCGTTGCAGGTGGTTGGCGAGCATTTTCAGCGACCGAGCTCCCTCATCGGCGTGTTTGCCTTTGAGCAACTTTGGGTCGACGTGGATGGTCCAACCTTCCATTTGTTTGATCACCGGATCGAAACGGTGTTTTTGAGCGGCTTCTTTCTCGGCGACTGGTTTTGGTTGGCTCTCCTCTGCCGTGGCAAAAAAGGCGCACATGGCAGTCACGATGGATAGCTGTAGCAGGGCGGCTCTGAGTCTTTTGATCATCTTGTGACGGAACCTATTCTTTTTCGCGGGAATTCCAACGGGATTCTGCAACCACCCGCCGGCGGTGATCCACGATGCGGGCAATGATTTCACAACCCCGTTGGGGTTTGAGTCTTTTAGAAGGGTATTCCGTGTCGGATGGGCATGCTTTTTCTCAGTCCGGTGTGTTGGAAAGGGGGGCGCCGCTTCCGCATATTTCGCGGTAGAAAGCACTGCAACGGAAAAAATCAGTACAACCGGAGAAATCAGCGCTAAGAGCTCGTTTCATCAACCTAGCTTCATCGTCCCTGCTCTGAAAACTGAACACTGCCAACTGAACACCTTACTATCCATCCAACAAGCGGGGACGATGAAGCCCCGCCGCGGTCGTCAAGCCGACCCTGCCGCAAAGCGGTGTCGAGCCACGCGCAGTCCAGAGGGGGGGAGCTAGGTTTGATTGGCGTTTAGGGGCTAGAATCTTTAATCTGCATTGACACTGCCACTAACAATCAACATCGTCAATTCTATGAGATTGTCCCAATTGTTTTTAGCCATTCTGTCATTCGCGCTGTTATCTGCGACAAATGTGTCAGCTGAGTCTGCTTACTCAGGCCCTAAAGAAAAACTACACATCTACTTGCTCATTGGTCAGTCGAATATGGCGGGGCGTGCCGCTTTCTCTGAGCAGGATGCTGGCCCACTAGAAAACTGCTATTTGTTGAACGCTAAAGATTCTTGGGAGATCGCCCAAAACCCGCTCAATCGTTATTCGACGATTCGCAAGGGCCTAGGCATGCAAAAGATGAACCCAGGGTACACATTCGCTAAGACGCTCCTTGAAGAGCAGTCTGGGATATCCATCGGATTGGTGGTTAACGCCAAGGGGGGAACGAAGATCGAGCAATGGGGCAAGGGAACGCGATTCTACAAAGATGCGCTCCGTCGGGCAAAAGCAGCGCAGGAGACAGGAGTCTTGAAAGGCATTCTTTGGCACCAGGGAGAGAGCAATAATGGCAACCCCGATGGTTACCTGACGAAGCTGCAATCACTGGTTGAGAATTTGAGAGCCGATCTGGGCTCGCCAGAACTTCCATTCGTTGCCGGTCAGGTGATCAATGTTCCAAAAATCAACGAGCAAATCGCGCAGCTTCCCGGTAAAGTTTCAAACACCGCATTTGTAAGCTCTGAAGGGCTAAAGGGGCAGGATAGATGGCATTTCAACACCGAGAGCATGAAGGAACTTGGCAAGCGCTACGCCACGGCCATTTTAAAGCTCAATAAATAGACTCCGCCCGCACTGTTGTCATCAAGCGTTTGGCGATTTATTACATACTCCTAGTTATATCGCCGGTATGATGGATTTGTTGGGTTTATTCTAGCAGCTTTACGTGTCATTCAGATGCCTCGCTCTGTGGCGGCGGTTTCCAACCGCCAAGCCCAAGACTATCAAATACGGACGGGGCGGTTAGAAACCACCGTCACGCTACCTCTCTTACTTGGCATTCACCTTGATCAGGGCAATCGATTTTTCGGCGAAGCGCTGGCCGAGGAGCTGGTATCCCTCGGGGGTGTAGTGCAGGTCGTGGACAATTGTTCCGTCTTCTTGTTTCCTGTCGTTGAGATCGTCGGTGTCGACCCAGGCGCCGCGCGGGTGGGCTTCGGCGAATTCTTGCTGAGTTTTGCGGATGTATTTTTTGCCTGCTAGGCGTTTTGGCTGGTCGAGGCCGCAGTCGCTGATGCGTCCGATGACGATGTTGATTTCTTTGAAATTGATATCGGTCTGGATCTGCCAGATGAGCTCCTTGAGGTAGACATCGTAGGCAGTATTGTTGAGGTCCGATTCGCCCTGCATCCAGACGAAGGTGACGGTCTTGAGCGTCTGGTCTTTGGTGGCGGCTTTGACGCCGTTGATCATAGTGTCGTAAAAATGACCTCTAACCTTTGGCACGCGGCCGGTGGTTGGTGGTGGGAACTCGTGGTTGGATTTCGCCCAGCTGCGGATCGACGCCCCGCTGTAGCCGCTTTTAGCGACGATGATGTTTTCTTTGCCAAACGCCTTGGTGACGGCAGGGGTGAATGACACTTCCGGCTTCATCCCAGCCATGTTCGATTGGCCGGAGAGGATGAACAGGTGCTTGCCACCACCGATAACGATGGCGGGGGAGAGGACCAGCAGCATCCATAATGCAGCGCGTAGAGATCTCATCCGTTTTACTTGGGTGCGATTTAATTGGGTGATGGCGTAACGTAGAAGAGGTTTTTAACCTCTTTTGTGATTCCCCAAGAGCTTAAAAAGCTCTTCTACGTCCACCGAATAATATCACATCCGAATTACTTGATGGGAGTGAGCGTGAAGGACTTAATGCTGATCCCTTTGTTGGGAGCTTTCAGAGTGAGCTGAAGCTTGTTTTTCCCAGCCTTGAATTCCATCGGCACTGCTTTGGTTTCCTCCCAATCGCCGAGGGTAAACGGCACCTTGACTTCGTGTATGTTACGTCTGTTGGCGCGGATGGTGAAGGATCTATCTATGGTGACTGTGACTACCGTGGCGGTGAAATTGTACTTTCCTGCCTCGGGAAGATTGAGCGTGTAAGAGCGGAGTTCTGGGCGCTTTCCGGCTAGGTTATAATGCATTTGTACAAACTTATCATCATAACTTTTCATGAAGCGAATTTTCTCGGTGCTCTCCGGCTTCGAGCAGGCTGCCACGGGGATGGTGATGACTCCGTTGGCATCGGTGGTGATGGTTTTGTCTGCTTCAGTCAGTTCCACTTGTGGGAATTCTTTTTCTTTTGGTTTGAGCGGGCCATCTTCTTCTTCGATCCAATCTGAATTGGGCGATATGGCGGCGACATTGGATTCGGCAAATTCTGCACCGACGGTTGCGAGTTCTTTCAAGTCTTCGTCCTGAACGACGGCTAGCTTTTTATAGTGGGCGAGGGATTTCCAGAATCCGCCACCGACGCCGAATCGCATGCGGTTAACGATGGGCTCATCGAGGGCGTCACCTAGCCAGTTTGCTCTGTGAACCTGATGGTATTCATCTGGCTTACTACGTACTCTGGATTCCAATTCGAAGTCGAGCCCGCATTGTCCGCGAAAGCGATTTTGGGTCCAGTGTGCGCCGAAAACGGTGACCCATCCATCAGGTGTCCAGTGAGCGAGAGCTGCGTGGCCAGTCTGTGGAGCGGGGCGGGAAGGAATACCAAAAGCGTGGGTTGAGGCTCTGCCGGTAAATGCGCGTGGGCCACAGATGCCGCCTTCGAGGAAGTAGTCCTGCATGCTGAGGAGGTTCAGATCTGGACGCACCGGGCGGGGAACATTAGAGGTGTAGGGCACATCAGTTTTAGTGATGCGGCAGTAGCGCCACTGGTAGTCCAGCTTCATGTGATCTGGGCGGTAATTGCGGATCATTTTTCTCATCCAAACGAGGGATTCGAGAGGGCGGAATGCGAAAATGAAGCGGCAATCCCAAGGAGTGAGTGTGTTGAATGCTGGGTCGAGCTCACCGTCTAGGTAGGCTTTTTCATAGCTTAGGAAATACTCGGTGATGGCTTCGGGAGCAGTTTTCCCCTCAGGCACGTGGTTTCCATCGGGATGTTCGAGTGAGCTGGCGAGCGCCCAGAGACGGAAGAAGTCTTTCTCTCTGGCATTCTTGCTGGCTTTTTGAATGGCTTTATAGTTGCGGATCGATTGGCCGAACTTGTTTTCGTAGGCACCGCCGAGCTCCATGACTTCAACGATCAATTTGTCGTCGTTGAGGAGAAGGTCGACGTAAGATTTTTGCTCAGTGCCTTGGCTGGCGAAGGTAGCCATTTCGCGAGCACCGACGGTCAGGAGGGCGCATTTAGCGAGTTTGGCATGCATTTCATTGCCTTTCAAAAATGCCTTGGCCTCTTTGATTATAGGTCTAGCGGCGAGCAAGGCATTGGTTTGAGCCTCTTCATATGCTGGGTTTCCAGCGCAAAACGTCACTGGTGCCATTTTCAGGTCATTCGGGTTTGGCAAAGTCGGTAGTTTGGCAATCGCACCATGGGCGGTAAAATAGGCAGCGCTTTTTTTCTCATCCAGCTTCGGGGCCGCGGCCTTGATTTCTTTCTTCAGGGCGTCGAGCGTGGCTGTGTAGCTGGCCATGAGCTGCTCACCCTGAGCGGTGAGAGGAGCTGGCGCTTTGGCCGCCATGGAAACCGTACTCAGACCGAGCAGGGCTACTGTAGCGGCGCAAAACACGCTGTTGATTGATAGTTTATTCACAAGCTAAGGTTGCCACTAAACGCTGATTACGCCAGCAATCTTTCAATTTATTGTGAAATTATTCGTAAGTGGTCGTATCTATCAGGCAGACTGAGAAATGACCTAGCCATTTCTCTGTCTGCCCTCTTTTTGTGATGCCCTCTTTTGTATAAATCTTGATGGATCTATCTATGCCCTTGTCGAGCGGGCGGATTCGGCGATACTTGCGGCCATGACGCCTTATATACAACTGGACAAAGCCAGTCTTCCCGACGGAAGTTTGCTCACACTGCACAAGCAGGGCGAGGATTTCATCCTGGAATACAACGGGTTGGAGCTGATGAGCACGAACCTGACATGGTCCGAACAGATGCTTGCGGATTTGGGCTGTGTCGATCTGTTACAAGGGTCGACGACCCGGCCGGAGCACCCGCGGGTACTTATTGGCGGGTTGGGCATGGGATTCACCCTCAAACGGGTTCTGGAGTTGGTGGGCTCGCCGGCCACCGTCGATGTTGCGGAATTGATGAATCAGGTCATCGAATGGAACCAAACCTATCTGGTTGAGCACAATGGCCCCTTGCTCGATGACCCGAGAACCAACGTGATTCTGTCCGATCTCTTCGACTGCCTAGGAGAAGGTGACACGTACGATGCGATCCTGATCGATATCGACGACACGCCCGACGATCTGATCACCGAGGACAATGGAAAGCTCTACACGCCAAGTTTTATGGCATTGCTGCGAGAATCGCTCAATCCGGGCGGCTGCCTGGCCTACTGGATGGCGGAGCCATCGCCGAGACTCGAGATGGCGCTGAAGAAAGCCGGCTTCAATTTGACGGAGCATCCGGCGAAACCCCATGAGGAATCAGAAGAGACCTGGCACCGGATCTACGTCGCTCGCCTGAGTTCTTAGTCCTTAGCTTCAGGAAGAGAAATGTAGCAGGGCTAAATTTTATAGGCCCCAGAGGATAAGGTTTTAAGGGATCGGCTGGAACAAGATAGGGTGAGACGGTAAAGCGAGCAAGAAGTAGGAAATACACCGAATCTCTGCCGAGCCCATTTCACATGTTTGGTGGGCGTTTAGATGCTTACGGCAACCACCAGCGGGCCTTGTAAATGCGAGCCTCAGGCAGTGCCCATATCCTGAGCTCATCGATAGTCCGAGGACCGGTGGCATACCATTTTTCTGTGGCTTGCAGCACGAGGACTTGGCCGCCTTTCCCGAGCTGACTGATGCTCTTCACCATGGCCATCTTGTGTCGCTTATCGAGAGGACTGAACGACTCACTCTTACAGTCGAATCTCCAGAGGTGATCCATGTCTGACACAAAATAAGCGTCTTCGTCTGGGATCGGCGTGAGATCGTGCCCACCATGGCGGGGGTGAAGCTTCGAGGCTTCCGTCACAGGAAGATCGAGCGTCAGCTTAGGCTCAAGACGAGGGCTGCCGGAATCCGCCTGATAGTCGTAGCAGATGAGTTGTTTGCCGCCCAGAGCCCACAAACACTGGCGGTCTTGATCCCATTCGACGCCGTGTGCATCGGCCAACTCAGTCGTCTGCAGAATTTTGCCGATCTCAGGATCCCAGAGTGAAAGTTTGTCACCGTTGCTGGATGCCACAACGACCCGGCCATCAGGAAGAAGTTCGGCAGAGTGCGGACTGCCTCCAATGTCAATCGTGGCAATTGCCCGGGCACTCTCGAAGTCGATCAGAGCGGCACCGCCACCACTCGCTGTCACGACGATCTGTTGGCCGTTAAGTACTGGCTTGGCGTCGTCGAGGCTTCGGAACCACGAGCGCTGATCTTCGTCCAGCGTCGGGTCGTGCTGTGGAGACCATGACCAGCTCACGGCATCTGGAGATGCCCAGTCGACTTCACTATCCATGAGCATGATACGATTTGAGGCCTGCTCACAGATCAGGATGGAAGTTTTTTGCTGATCCTTGCTCAGCTCAGGCTGTTTCTCGCAGCCTACAACGGCAATGATAAGAGGCAGGAAAAGGCAAGCTGTGAGGTGACGGTTCATAATGATGCAAAAATGTAGGAACTATCATAACTAGGTGTCAACGATATCCTCCCAAAACTAAAGGCCCCTCGTTCTTCTCCGATTTGAGGTCATCCAGATCGGTAAATGCGTCGTTGTTGCTGTCGAGTCGCTTGAGCTTCTTCCGGCGCAGCCGCTGTCTGATTGTTGCAAGCTAGGCTGCGCTCGATGGTTAAAGCGACCGAGACGGTCGCACTAGGTAGTTTCATACCCCCTGGAAATCATTTGCCAGGGTGCCCGGATGGCGAATGAGGAATCTGGCAATCTCACCGTCGAACGATTCCTTACCAGGGTGTTCAATAGCATCCCGTTCCTGGGATTACGACCACAGACAACTCAGGGGAACGGCCCACATACGGGAGCCAAAAGAGACAACATTTTCACCTGTGTAAAGAACGATGGATGTAAATTTCCTGCCTTTCGCAAGATGTTCCCTGTTGGGTAAAATAGGAAGTTGCGTGGCATTGCAAGATCAGCTATCATCCACACTAATGACAACATTGAACGAAATCGAGGCCAGTGCCATGACACTGCCCGATCAGCAGAGGGCAGCACTAGCATCACACCTGCTGGAGTCACTCCCGGCCGTTCTGCAAGATGATGATGACGGCCTTGCTGAAGCCGTGCGAAGGGATGCCGAGCTTGATGCAGATCCCTCTTTGGGCATGACGATGGAGGAGTTTAAGAGTGCTATTGGACGCTGATGGCAGCTTCCGTCATTTTCCACCATTTGGTTCAGAAGGATGTCAATGGGGTTTTGAGATACTATGCCGATGAGGTGGTTGAGGCATTGGCAGGTCTATTCTATAATGCATTATTGCGCAGCGTTGATCGAGCTTTGACCAATCCTCAGCATTTCCATTTTTTGCGTGATCCTGTCAGACGCGCCAACATACCAAAATTTCCATATCACTTCCTCTATAGGGAGACGCCGCATGGAATTCGTATACTGGTTCTGCGGCATCACAAAAGGCATCCTTTATTTGGGATGCGAAGAAAATAAAGCCAATCGGGTCGATCCACATCCCAAGAAGTGTGATCTTGAGCTACGGGAGGCTCAGAGGCAGGTAATACCTCTTAGCAAAACCAAAGAGACAAATGTTCTTTTTGCTGGCTTTAGGAAAATGCGCTACGCGGAAAGCTTTGAGTGCTGGGCGCTTTCTTGATAAATCGGCGTTTCTCCTCGGTCATGGTGCTCGCACCATTCCCTCGTCTAGCCTTGATGGATCAAAAAATCACTCCAGCATTAGTCTCTTTTGATTCACTAAGTGGTATAAGAGGAGTTGGAGAGAATGCTGCGGTTTGTATAACAGTCAAAACATTCTCGGTATAACCCCTAACCTGTGAAGGGGGTAGGTTGTGTGCAGTGCGGTATATTATGCCACTTCACACTACACGACAATTTTTTTCATACAGAATTACCAGAATTTCTCAAAATGGGTATCTGATACATCAAAGCTCAACATGCCAGAGCCAATAACCACTCTCTCCCTTGGAGTGCTGGGGCTTGACACAGCTCTGTGGCAGGGGCGGCTTGACGCGCGCGGTGGCAGGACCACCCAGAATATAACCACTCCCCTAACTCAAGCGCCACGCAATAAACAACAGGCTTCATCCTATCGGTCTGAACACTGAAAACTGCACACTTGAAACTCCCTCCCCCATGCGTAAAGAAGAGGGGCTCGAAAGAGAATGTGCCTTTATTATTAACTATGCACCATTACTGGCTGCCCCCCTTTTTTAATTTCAATCGTAATGCCCCCGTGCCTGAGCAATGATCAGATGGCCTTCCTCAACTTTGTAAACCAGACAGTGCTCACCGTCGATACGCTTTGACCACCAGCCGGAGAGTTCATTTTTCAGAGGCTCGGGCTTTCCTACCCCCCCGAAGGGATCACGCTGACTTTCCTCGATCATGCGCATTATCCGTTTTGCAATTTTCGGTTGGTACTGCACCCAGTACTGGAGATCCTCAAATGCTTGGGGTTTAAATTCCAAGCGCATTTTCCAGATCTTTCAGAGATTCAAAAACCCGGTGCTCGGTAGCAGGGGTTTCCACCGCCTCCTTCAGACGTCTGGCATTCTTAGGCGATGACAGCAGTTTTTCGGTAGCATCCTCCCCATTAACTCTTTCAAAAAGGGTTTTTCTGAGGATGAATTCTTTGATAGATAGACCGGCAAAGGTCGCCAACGTCTTGATCTGGCGGTGCTGTTCGGCATCGATTTCTATGCTTAATCGACTCATGATGTCAATATTACACAGATTGAACATATTGTCAATTACACCACACCACTCCACGCTACGCTACGTGTTAAGTGTTAAGTGTTATGCCCCCCCTTGGAGTGGAAATCCCAAAACATCACGCGTAGCAGTATAGAGTTTGAAAAGCGCCTTTCGGGGAATCGATGGATACCCCAATCATGATCCAACAAAAAAACCTTGGAGATCAATGGCCGCTGCGGTGAGTTAGGCACCCCCCCCCAAGCCCAGAAGCATGTTGACAGGGCGTAGGGACCGTCTATCAATTGGTCCAGATTTTCTAACTCTAAGTGAACCATAGAATCTGAAGGGTGCCAGCCCCCACAAAAAAAGCAACTTTGTAGCAACGAGCAACTGATTCATGACTCTCGGAAATTTCCACAGAAAACTTATTATCGTCGGCCTACTTGGATGGAGTACGGTTGGCATGGCCACAGCAGAAAAAGCGGCTTATCCGGTGATCCCAGGTCTGCATCACAAGCATCCACTGAGTGTTTCGCAAACTGGTGCTGTGCTGATTGATGAGTTGCGCTGTGCCTCGTGCCACGATGGGATGTCTAGCGCCAACATGAAGGCGGCACCTGATTTGGCGGGGGTGGGGACGCGCTTGTCAGCCGATTACCTGCAACGCTATATTGCTGATCCAGCGGCGACCCATCCGGGCACCACGATGCCGGACATGCTTGCGGGACAGACGAAAGAGCAACGTCGGGTAATCAGTGAGTCGATCAGCCATTATCTGCGTTCCTTGCAAGCGCGCGAGACGGGGGCTAAAAAACCGACGAAACCAGATGCAAAGGCCGGGCAGGAATTGTTCCATGAAATTGGTTGTATTGCCTGCCATTCCCAACGCGATGATGCTGGGAATGAGCTTGTCACCGAGGGAGTCGTTTCGCTGGCCCATGTTTCTAGTAAATACAGGCCCGGTGCTTTGGCAGACTTTTTGCGAGACCCTCTGAAGTCCCGTCCGTCCGGGCGGATGCCGGATATGAATCTTACCCACGACGAGGCCGCTTCTTTGGCGCGTTATCTCAGCGGTGCTGTCACTGCTAATATTCAAGATTCGCCCGCTCCAACCGTGCAGCAGATCAGCGAGGGGAAAAAGAATTTTAAAAAATGGAACTGTGTGGCGTGTCACCAGCCCGAGCAGATCGGCAAGGATTCGGCGATTCATGGCCCCGAGCTTAGTAAGCTCAACTTGGCGGGTGGTTGTCTCTCGCCACAGCCGAAGGATGGCCCGAATTTTCATTTAAATCAAACTCAGAGGGCAGCGATTCAGTCGGCGCTGAAGAAGCCTGTCGTGTTAGCCGCGCCAGCGGATCAAATCAAGATGCGTCTGACCCAGCTCAGCTGCATTGTCTGCCATAACCGCGACGACTATGGTGGCGTTTCTGCCGAGCTGGATGGCTTTTTCCACTCAACTGAGGAAGCGCTGGGTAACGAAGCTCGGATTCCGCCACCGCTGACGCAGGTAGGAGCCAAACTCCGACCCGCATGGATGAACAAGGTGCTATTTGATGGAGCGGTCGTTCGGCCTTACATGAAAACGAGGATGCCACAATTTGGTGCCTCCAGCCTGGCGGGGCTTCCTGAGCTTTTTGCTGAGGTTGACTCCATCGAGCAGGTCGAGATACCGGAACTTGACCGGCAATCTCGCCCCAAGATGCGCAATGGCGCCCACCTCCTCCTCGGTAACAAGGGGCTGAGTTGTATTGCCTGCCATAACTACAACGGCAAAGAATCGCCGGGAATGAAGGGCTTGGATCTGATGACTTCCTACCAGCGACTCCAACCGAGTTGGTTCTATCATTTTATGAAAAACCCCGGCGCTTTCCGTCCCGGTATCATCATGCCGAGCTATTGGCCGAATGATAAAGCAGTGCAGACCGAGATTCTAGATGGCGACACCGATCTTCAATTGCAGGCACTTTGGCATAATTTCTCGCTGGGGCGCTCGGCCCGTGACCCATCGGGACTGCGGAGTGAGCCGACCAAGTTGAAGGTATCTGACAAGACCCGGACCTACCGTGGTCGCAGCAAGATTGCCGGGTTCCGCGGAATTGCGGTCGGCTTCCCCGGAGGGATGAATTACGCCTTCAATGCTCGGAACGGTGCTCTATCAGGAATCTGGCAGGGCGAGTTTGTCAGAGTGAATTGGCAGTCGCAGGGAGCAGGGGATTTCAATCCAGCGAGCAAATCCGTGCAGCTGGCTCAAGATGTCGCGTTTCTCCAGTTGGCCGATGACAAGGCCGCGTGGCCGTTGCGTCCGATAAGAACTAAGGAACAACCGATCAACGCCGATCCACTTTATCCGCGTAAACATGGTTATGCCTTTGCCGGTTACTTTATGGATGAAGCGTCGGTTCCCACTTTCATGTACAAGTGCGGAGCGATCGCGATTGAGGACAAATCCGTCACCGCCAAGGTCGGGGGAGCCACAGTGCTGCGACGGACCTTCCGTTTTTCCACACCCACCCAAGAGACTGTGTATTTCCGCGCGCTCACAGGAGATGTCACGGCGGGTGCCAAGAAGGTATTTAAAACCAACGACGTCGCTATCTCTATAGCCACGGGAGAGGCGATCCTCCGTCCTTCTAGCGATCAGGAAGTCGGGCAGGAATTGCTCATTCGACTTTCCCTGCCAAAAGGGAAATCCAGCTACTCCATTGATTACACATTGCTCAAGTAAGATGAAAAAAGAGAATTTATTACTTCGTCGGTCAATCGCATTGCTAACGCTTTGCGCGACTTATTCGGCAGCCGAAGAGGTCGGCGAACGCTGGGGGACGGCCGACCGCGAACGTGCTTACTACCGCATCGTCGATGTTCCGACCCCGAAAGATGTGGTTATTGAAGCGGGTGCCTTTACCGCATTGCCGGACGACCGGATTGCGGTGGCTACTCGGCGGGGAGACATCTATTTTATATCAGGAATTGATGAGGCCAAGCCACAACCGGACTACCATCTTTTTGCGTCCGGCTTGGATGAAATTTTCGGCCTAGCCTGGAAGGATGACGCTCTCTATGTGACTCAGAGTTGTGAGCTGACCCGGGTCAAGGACACCACGAATGACGGCCGTGCGGATCGTTTCGAAGTGGTCTCGGACGCCTGGGGATACGGAAGTTATCACGAATATGCGTTCGGCTCGAAATTTGATCCAGAGGGAAACCTCTACGTGGCGCTCGGACTTTCTAGCTCGTACCACTCGCGAGAATTGTTTCGTGGTTGGGCCTTTAAAATAACGCCAGAGGGCAAGAGCATCCCGATCGCCAGTGGCCTGCGCAGCCCCGGCGGAATTGGGCCCAACGAACACGGCGCCCTCTTCTATATAGAGAGCCAGGGGCCATGGAACTCGGCCTGCAGCCTGAAATTTGTCAAGGAGGGCGGCTTCATGGGGCATCCCATTAGCTTCAACTGGTACGACTACGCCCCGAATATGGGCAAGGCGCCGACGGCTCCCAAATCACCCTCAAATATGATGGTGGAAAAAGAACGGATCCCAGAGCTCGTCCCCTACGCGGTTGTTTTCCCCTACATCAGTATGGGGCGCTCGATCACCGGTTTCGTTGTCGATCAGACTAAGGGGAAATTCGGACCATTCGAAGACCAGATGTTTCTCGGCGACTACACCCAGTCGCTGGTCATGCGTGCCACCACCGAGCTGGTAAACGGCGTCTGGCAAGGTGCCTGTTATCCATTTCGTGAGGGACTTTCGACCGGTATTCTCAATGTGCAGTTCACCCCAGAAGGTAGGCTGCTTTGCGGTGGAACCAACCGGGGGTGGCCGGTGCGCGGTTTGAAGGCCTTTTCCCTGGAACGCCTAGAATGGACCGGTCTCATGCCTTTCGAAATTCAGCGCATCACCATCACTCCAGACGGATTTCATATTAAGTTCACCAAAGCTGTGGATACTGCAACCGGCTCGAACCCAGAGTCCTACGCAGTAACAACCTTCACCCACGGCTACCACCAAGGCTATGGCGGCCCAGAGATCGATCAAGCCACCCCAAGCGTCAAATCCGTCGCGCTTGCAAAGGACGGCTTGTCCGCCACTATCGTGCTCGACAAGATCACCCTCGGCCACGTGCATGCGTTCGATCTGGGAGCTCTGCGTTCGCTCGATAAAGAAGAACTGCTCCACCGAAACGCCTATTACACAGTCAACGAAGTCCCTAAAAAGTAAGGCCTAAAATTCTTAAAACACTACGCACACACCCGATGAAGATCAAATCCATCCCACGCTCAATTTTATCTATTTTTGCCATGAGCATGTTCATCCAACCAGCCTCAGCACAAGACCATAAGCACCCAGTACCTGAGAGCCCAAAATGGCTGACCTATAAAGGTGGAGAAGGGCCAGGAAAAGGGAAACACATCGTGCTGATCACCGCCGAACAAGAATACCGCAGTGAGCAGTCAATGCCGATGATGGCCGGAATCCTAGCGAAGCATCACGGCTTCGACTGCACCGTGCTTTTTGGAACCAATCCCGACGGCCTAGTTGACCCGACCATGCCGGTGTTCCCCAAGAAAGGGCAGGAAGGTGCCTTCCAGAAACATAATATCTTAGGCTTGGAGCATCTGGAAAAAGCTGACCTCCTCATATTCGTCACCCGCCTGCTCACCTTGCCCGACGAGCAGCAAAAGCAGATTGTCCAGTACTTCGATTCCGGCAAACCGATCATCGGCCTACGCACCGCAAACCACGGATTCCGTGCCCCACTTCCCTACCAAATGGATGGCAAGCAGGTCAACATTGGCCACATCCTCGGCGGCAGCTTTATGAAGCACCACGGGAATTGGCACCAGGATTCAACCCGCGGTGATCTTGTGGAGAACATCAAAAGCCACCCGATCCTCACCGGCGTCAAAGACGTCTGGGGTCCCTCCGATGTTTACCGGACATTCAAGGAAGGCGAAAGTCTCCCAGAAGGCTGCACCGCGCTGGTCTACGGCCAACCGTTGATCGGTCGCAAGCAAGGTGGCGAGACCAACCCAAAAAAAGAACCCCTGCCCGTAGTCTGGTTTAAAAACTGGAAAACTAGCGGTGGGCAATCAGCCCGCATCCTCCACTCAACCATGGGTAGCGGCAAGGATCTCGAAAACCCAGGCCTGCGCCGACTCATCGTCAATGGCGCCTACTGGGGAATGGGAATGGAAAAACAGATCACCGCCACCCGCAGTGTCGACTACACCGGCGAGTACAAACCCCTCGTCAGCGGCTTCCAATACGAAAAGCTCGGAGTCATCCCGCAAAAGCCGTCAGCCTACCGCAAGTAGTCCCGGTCTTTATCCTTCCACCTTGATTCACGAGTCCCTTGTTCGGTTGGATATTCCTTGTTGGCTGTTGGATATTTGCTTTCACACTACAGGACAAATTTTCGTACAAAATTGTCAAAATGGGTTTCTGATGATCTGGAGTGCGTGTGGCTCGACACCGCTCTGCGGTTGGCGTGGCTTGACGCGCGTGGTGGCAGGCCCACCCGGAAAATAACCACTCCGCTAGCTCTCAGACCACACAATCAGCAACAGGCTTCATCCTATCGGTCGGAACACTGAAAACTGCACACTTGAACCTCCTAGCCCATGTGTCAAGCCACAGCCTCACCAGAGCTGCGTCAAGCCTCAGCACTGCAAGGTTTTGTCACACTGAGTGATCACATTGATTGGAGAATCCAGTGCTTAAATTTTTGTCGTGCATTGAGAGATCGGTGAAATGGGAATATCCAACAGCCAGCAAGGAACGCCCAATTTCCAAGGAGCGTGGGTTGATCGTTCAATTTTGACCGCGCAAGATGCGCAAGGAAGGCGGCTTGGGTTGTGGATTCATTTTCAACCACTCATCTCACGGATCTCACGAATTTGCTTGGGTTGAGGATTGGTGCCTTTCCTAATGATTTAACTAACTGGTAACTTCCCGCAATTTACTTCCTCCTTCGTTGAAGCTATGGCGGACAGGTTGCCTGCGGCGTTCGACAGAATTTTCCAGAATTAACCAATGATGGCGCCGCCGATCTTGCGATATTTCAGAAAGAATGAACGAAAGATTTCGTCCTATTATAAGATATATCCACTTTTTAACCCTCATCCTACTGACAAGCGCAATTACACGATTTCGCGTTTTGGACCGGTAGGCATCGGTATCGATTTGATTCAGCCTGGGTTTCAGATGAAGATTCGCAATGTTGAGAAGGGTTCACCTGCGGAGGGTAAGTTAACGAAGGGGCAGGTGATTGAATCTATTAACGGACATGTTTTGAAGGATATCGACCCGCGCATGTGGCTGGGGAATATGATCGCTATGGCTGAAGCCGCCGATGGCAAGATGAAGTTCAAGTTGAAGGATGCACCGACAGCCGTTGTGGTTCAAATCCCTGCGCTCGGGGCTTATAGCAAGACCTGGCCGCTGAACTGCGCGAAGTCCGATAAAATCGTGCGCGACCTTGCCGATTATTTGGCAAAAAATGGAAAGTTCAATGGACCGGGCCTCAACGGGATAGAGCTGCTTTTCATGCTTTCAACGGGTGATGAGAAAGACTTAGAGGTTGCCCGTGGTTGGATAAAGAACGCGGTTGAAAAGCATAAGGATGTAAAGGAGATGACCAGTGATTCATATTGGACATGGATGATAGGATACACTGGCCCGCTGTGTGCGAATACTATTTGCGAACGGGTGATAAGTCAGTGATGCATCTGATAGAGCTAATGACTGACTACTCAAAGCGGACGATGTATAATGGAGGCTGGAGTCAACGCGGTTTAAAAATATCTTTCCCCTATATGGGTGGGGCGCACATCAATGGGTGTGGCGTGCATGCAGCCACTTTCTTACTTTTAGCTAAAGAGTGTTGCGCTAAGGTGGACGAGTTTACCTTGCAGTCATCCTTGAAACAATTTTACCGCTTTGCTGGCCGTGGTAACGTGGCCTACGGTGACCAGCTCCCAGAAAAAAGTTTCGTCGATAACGGCAAGACCGGTGCTCTGGCCTTCACCATGGCAGCCGCCGCTTCCTTGACTCCAGAAGGTGAAAAAAGCATTTACGCCAAAGCGCGTGACATTTCGGCAGTCAAAAGCTTCTACTCCACCTCATGGTTGAACCATGGCCACACCGGTGGCGGCGTCGGCGAAATCTGGCGCGGGGCTTCGATGGGCTTGATGATGGATAAGAAACCCACCAAGCATCGTGAATTCATGGATAACCGCCAGTGGTTTTACGACATCTCACGTCGCTTCGACGGTTCATTTGGGATCGTCGGTGGCGGCCATCGCTACGACAAGGAACTGTGGGGCACTGGCATGGTTTTATTCTACACTGTACCGCGCAAAACATTGCGCATGACCGGCGCACCGAAGACAAAATATTCTAAACATTACCAGTTGCCTAAACGCCCATGGGGCACCGCAGCAGACGAGGCATTTTACAAGCTAGATCCTATCAGTGGTAGTGCGCTTACCAGTAAGGACGTGGATGCGGAAAAGCTGGCCACCCACGGGTCCTGGCCGGTTTATCGGCTGCTGATGGATCCGAAAGTGAGCGATAAAGTCCTGCTCGATTACGCGCATCATCCCGACCACGGAATTCGTCGCTATACGGTCGATGCGATCTACAAACACAAGCGCGACAAGCTTATCCTTACCTTACTCAAGTCGAAAGACCCACGAGCCCGGCAGGCTGGCACGATGGCGATTTATGGAACCTTCAAATCCAAGCCGATGGGCGCGGATCGCCTGACCGGTGAAATGATCAAGCTGCTAACAGACATGATCACCGACCCTGACGAGTCATGGTGGGTCGTCTATAATGCGATGATGAGCTTGAATGTGTGTGATGCAAAAACCATCGAACCACACGTCGACCGTCTGGTCTACTGGCTCGAGCATGATGAGTGGTGGCTGAGTGGTGGCTGAGTACGGCTGCGATGGAGCTATTAAACAAGGTAGTCACTGACCCTAAATACTATAAGAGACTATTGCCGATTTATGGTAAGAAAATCCAAGAAAACCGCAGAGCTTCACCATTGGCACCACTTCGTGGACTAACAGGGCAGTTGAAGAAGGCCAAGCCAGAGGTACAGAAACTCGGTGCGGAAGTTCTAGGCATAGCCTATGGTAATTTTCCCGCTGGCTATCATGCGCCAGGTGGAAGCGATATGCATGGTGGTGCTGACTATTTCCAACGCGTATTAAATAGCACATTGAGCGATACACCGGGTGGAATGGATGTCCTTAAGACGATCCCCAAACGGACATCCGCTTGGCAGAAAAGCAGAAAGAATGCCGATCTCTACAGCTACGACGGTAAGGTCAAAGATAACAAAAAGCGGCATGGCAAATGGACCGTCATTGACTACGTGCAAACCACCAAGGAGTTTAAAAGCGATAAGAAAATGAATCCCGGCAAACCACCTTTCAAAGAGGTCGTGTTACAAGCCGGCGGCAAAACTAGTAACCCTTCTCTGATCTGGACTGGCCAGAACCTGATCGATCTCGGCCGAAACCAAATGCTGCTCATGGAAGGTGTAAGTCTCAGCGGTAAGACCTACCTGTTTATTGAAGCCGGTGGCTTCACCACAGGAAAACCCAATGACTGGCATCCAGGTTGGTATGTGCTGAAGCAGGTGAAATAAGGTTTTTGTGCGATCTCGGGATAGCTTGGCAAAAGGAGGACGTTTTTTCGAGTTAAGCCGAATGGCTACACGATAAAAATTTAAGCACTGGATTCTCCAATCAATGTGAACACTCAGTGTGACAAAACCTTGGAGTTCTGAGGCTTGACGCATGGGGTAGGAGGTTCAAGTGTGCAGTTTTCAGTGTTCAGACTGGTTTGATGAAGCCTGTTGTTGATTGTGTGGTCTGAGAGTTAGCGGAGTGGTTATATTCCGAGTGGTCCTGCCATCGCGCGCGTCAAGCCACGCCAGCCGCAGAGCGGCTTCGAGCCACACGCACTCCAGATTATCAGAAACCCATTTTGACAATTTTGTATGAAAAATTGTCGGGTAGTGTGTAATAAGTTAACTAACTAGAACCGATAACTGGTAACTCCACCTCCTGACGCAAAAAACGGCGCCCTCCCTTTCGGGGAACTGCCGTATGATTTAGTTTTGCTTCGTAGGATGGCCCTTAGGGCTGTCCTGCCTACTACGATTCCCAGCTCGCCTGAGCTTTCTTGATCTGGTCGGCACTCAGCCCAAAAGACTTGAGCAGGCCAGTGGCCATCATCTTGTTCCCCATTGGGTTCATGTGGACGCCATCACGCGTCAGCAACTTGCCGCCTTTCTTGTCCTCACTCGCAGCAATAATAGCCTGCATGTCGGCATTAAGGTCGGCGATGAGGCACTTCTTTTCCTTGGCCAACTCTATCAGAAAGTCGTTGTAACCTTTCAAGGTTTGGTTCAGCTTATTCGTCTGGTCCTCTTTGATCATGGTCGAGGTGAGAATCATTACTTTGATGTCGGCCGCCTGGCACTGATCGACAATCTTGGTGATGTTCACCTTGTACTGGTCGAGAAGAACACCGCGTTTACCATGCCATACGTCATTCACGCCGCAGCTCAGCGTCATCCAGTCAGGCTTCTTGCTGAGCACATGTTTTTCCAAGCGGCCTAGCATCTGGTTTGATTTATGCCCGCTGATTCCTGCCGGAATGGCAGTCGTTTTCACTCCCGCAGACTCTAGCCCGCTAATAGTGAGTAGCACATAGCCATTAGGTTGGGCTCCTGCCGCCGTGATCGAATCACCCATGAAGGCAATTTTCTCACCACTCTTCACAGCGATCTCAGCTCCCTGCACCAGGGAGGAAGCGCCAGCAAGCATTGCAAAAGTTAACAAGCTGCCCATCTGTCCGATTTTCTTTAATTTAGTCGTCATAAGTATTTAAAAAATTCCGCGGTATGGCGATCGATCTGTCAATGGGAATCGGCGCGCATCACCCAACGAGCGAATAGGAATAGCATTGAGTCGTGAAAGAATTCTCCAAACGGGAAGGTATTCTTACTCGTATGAAAAAGATTCTCTCTCTACTCTCTGTTGTCGCTCTTACTTCGCTGGTCCAAGCCGATCACCATGGTGAAAAGTCGGTTCAGTCTGAAGGCTGGACCAACCTCTTTGATGGGAAAACTCTCAATGGTTGGAATCAGAAAGACGGTACCGCGACCTACGTCGTTAAAGACGGTACCATCATAGGCACCACCGCCAAAGGTAGCCCAAACTCCTTTCTCTGCTCCAATAAGGAATATGCAAATTTTGAGATTCAGTTTGATGTCAAAGTCGATAACGCGCTAAACTCAGGTATCCAGATCCGTTCTTCGGAGAAAAAGGCGGACGGCAAAAAACGAGTCAACGGCCCTCAGGTTGAAATCGAAGCGTCAGGCGGCAAGGGTGCCGAATCCGGATACATTTATGGTGAAGCCACCGGCCGCGGCTGGCTCGTTCCTAGGAGCAAACGCACGCCGCACAAGCATTTCAAGGACGGCGAGTGGAACCACTACCGGATCGTTGCCAAAGGCGCCCACTTCCAGACTTGGATCAACGGCAAGCTCGTCTGCGATCTGACCGACGAGGCCATTTATAAAACTCACCCCAAAGGCTTCTTCGGCCTGCAAGTCCATAGTGTCGGCAACGGCGGACCTTTCAGCGTGGCCTGGAAAAATATCAAGCTCAAGGAGCTAAAGTGATCGGTTAGCGGTTTTGCTGACTGCCAGGATGGGGGATTGAATCAGTTTTTTTTCAGAGCTGTCAGCACGCCGTGGAGCATGCGGAGTTCTTCGTCGCTGACCCTACTGCGGGTAAGGAATGCACGGAGGTTTCGTAGGGTGCTGGGCCGTTGGTCTGGGGTTAGAAAAAATTTTGATTCGTCGAGGGCTTGCTCAAGCCGGCTGAGGAAGCCCTTGGTTTCTTCGCGCGTGGCGAGGAGATTCGAGTCGGTGATGGGAGCGGATGGAACAGAGCGGCTTTGACGCCATTCCCAGCCGAAGAGCAGCACCGCCTGGGCGAGGTTCAGCGAAGGGAAGTCAGGATTGGTCGGGAAATGGATGAGGCGGTCAGCGCGCGACAGCGTTTCATTGTCGAGACCAGAGGCTTCGGGACCAAACAGGATGGCAGTTTTAGGCGGTGGCGTGGCATCGACGATTTCACCGACCGCCTCGCGAAGGTCGAGACCGGGTATTTTTAGGGTGCGTTGGCGGGCAGTGGCGGCGAAGACACGCTGGCAATCGCCAATCGCGTCGTCGATATTGTCGTAGATTTTTGCGTTTTCGAGGACGATGTCCGCATCGGCGGCGGTGGCGCGGGCGCGTTCATTTGGCCAGCCGTCGCGCGGTCGGACTAGGCGCAGCTGATTGAGACCGCAATTGAGCATGGCGCGGGCGCACATGCCGATGTTTTCGCCGAGTTGGGTTTCGACGAGGATGATGACCGGTGGGGCTGAGATGGAGGAGGGCATTTGATCTGAGTCTGGTTGGCGGCGATTGCTGTGGAACTTGCGCCAGCTTAACTTCGACATGCTTAGACCATATTCGGCCGATATCCACGGAAATTTCATCACCGGCTAAAATTGGAAGCTTCGAGCATCGCGTAAGAAACCAAGAGTCACAGGATTTTTGAGAGTTGCCTATGAGGAGAAAGAGTGATTTCTTCTAAAAAAACTGAAATAAAGCAAGCGATAAAGCCGTAAACTCTAACTTACTAAGATTACCTATGAAACTTCCTCTTTTATCTATCCTTTTGGGGCTCACAGCATCAATCCATGGCAACGAAATCCTCCTCGAAGCTGAAACCTTCCAAGCTAAAGGTGGTTGGGAAACCGATACTCAGTTCATTGAATCCATGGGGTCGCCCTATCTCAATGCTCACGGATTAGGTCAGCCCGTTGCTGATGCCACGACTCAATTTGACGCCACTGAGCCAGGTACTTACAAAGTCTGGGCACGCACTAAAAACTGGACAAAGGCGCTCAACCGCGAAGGTGCTGCCGGACAGTTCAAACTCTCAATCAACGGCACACCACTTGAGACTACTTTGGGAAATGACGAACCCACTTGGACATGGCAAGCCGCTGGTGAGGCGACGATCAAGAAAGGCTCTAACGCAATCACCCTCAAGGATCTCACAGGCTTCAACGCCCGAGTCGATGCCATTCTCCTCTCAAGCTCCGCCGGATACACCCCCCCAAATGACTCCAAGCCAATGGCTAGTTGGCGAGCGAAGTTACTCAATCATCCGGAGACGCCGGTCCTGAAAGACGGCTACGACATCGTTGTTGTGGGTGGTGGTTACGGAGGCTTAGGCACAGCCATTGCCGCAGCACGCATGGGTGCCAAAGTCGCATTGATCCAGAACCGCCCAGTTCTGGGAGGCAATGGATCATCGGAAATTCAAGTCTGGGCAAAAGGCAGCCTGCCACCATCAGAATACAAGTTCGCAGACATCATTGTTGAAATACAAGACAAAGCAAAATCCTCGCCAGCCACCAAGGAGCAATTCGTCGATGACAAGAAACTCGCCGTCGTCAAAGCTGAAACCAACATCGACCTGTTCCTCTCTCACCACGCCTATGACGTGAAGATGAAAGACGGAAAGATTGACGAAATTATGGTCTTCGATGTCAACTCAGCAGAGCCGAAACGATTCAAAGGGAAATACTACGCCGACTGCACCGGTCATGGCTTTATTGGAATCTGGGCCAATGCCGAATTCCAGGAAACAGCAAAAGGACGGATGGGCATGTCTAACATGTGGACTTGGAAAACCACTGACAAACCAGTCAGCTTCCCAGATGAAAAATGGATGCGACCACTCAAAGAAACCCACTTCCCCTACCCACGAAAAAATCACGCGGAGTGGTTCTGGGAAGGTGGATATGACAACCACCCGATCAATGAGCTTGAAAAAACGAGAGACAGCAATTTGCTAGCCTCCTACTCGGCATGGAACGCCATCAAAAACCATGGTGCCTACAAAAATCGCACCAAAGATAATCTCAATCTACACTCACATGCTGAAATGACTTGGCTTGCCTGTATCGGTGGCACCCGTGAGACACTGCAGCTTATTGGTGATGTCGTTCTCAACGAGCAAGATATCGACTCGAAAAAAGCTTTCGCAGATGGCAGTGTGCTCACCACATGGTCTATTGATCTGCATATCCCACATCCAGTCTATACCGAATTCAACCCCGACAATCCCTTCATCTCAAAAGCTATTCATAAGGTTTCCATCGATCGTAAGATTGGTTACCCGATTCCTTACCGTTGTTTCTACTCAAAAAACATCCCCAACCTGTTCATGGCAGGCAGAAATATCTCTGTAACCCGCGAAGCACTGGGCACGATCAGAGTGATGAAAACTATTGGTATGATGGGTGTCGCCGTTGGCCGTGCAGCAGCCTTGGGGGCGGCACTTGATGCCAGCCCACGTGAGCTCTACCAGAACCACTTGGAAACACTGAAAGCTTCATGGAGGCTCGAAGGTAAGGCTCGCTTCACATCTCCTGAAAAAGCTCTCAAGGCACTTAAAAATAAGCTGCCACCGCCGTTCATTGGCAGCTATGACAGCGAGGACTCCTGCATGAAATCACGCTTCAAAAGGCTTTCTGTGGTGATGGTTCGTGCTTGCACGATCGCATCAGTTTTCGCCTGTATCGGAGTCGTTGCTCACAAGCATCACACGCGCGCTACCAACACGCTTAGCATCCAAGCCGCAGAGCTAACGGAATGGTTCCCTGAGGCCACCACAATAGCCCAACCAACAGGTGATCTGAATGCCACCCCTGTGCTCGACTCCAGCGAGAAAACCATCGGCTACGTCCTTCAAACAGCACCAGCCTCGGATGAAATCATAGGCTATGCTGGCCCCAGCAATGTTCTGATTGCGCTATCCCGGAGTCACAAAATCCTCGGTTTCCGTATCCTCGAGTCAGCAGACACATCATCTCACATCGCCAAGATTGAAGACCCATTCTGGAAACAATTCATAGCTAGGTCACCGAGCACTCTCCCGAATGAACCCATCACGGTTTCAGGTGCCAGCCTCACCACGGAAGCTATTTCCAAATCAATCCGGGCACGGCTCAGCCAAGTTGCCGCCAAACCTTGGTTCCCCAATGAAATCACCCTGACGCAGGCAAAAGCACACTTTCCCGCTGCCGCTAGCCTCAAGATATCTGGAAAAACGCGCTCCGTGTACGATGCGTCTGGAAAACACCTCGGGCTCCTTCTACTTTCGACTGATTGCCCCGATCAGGCAAATGGATTCCAAGGCCCTTCAGCACTACTTATAGCCCTCTCGGCCGATGAAAAAATACTTATCGGAACAAGCTTACTGGCCTCCCGAGACAACACTTATTATGTCGAAGCCACCCAAGAAGAACTCAGCTACACCGAGCAGTTCACGAGTCAAACCGTCGATTCCATTTTAGCCGATACCACTACCGCTACGGACACGCTACTGGTCTCAGGAGCCTCCTACACCGCCACCGCCGTGGTGGAGCAATTACGCAGGAGTCTCCATTGGCTAAGGGCAGCACCCACCCCCATACAGCCGATCATTCACTGGCGACTCCGCGACACCCTTCTGACTGTCTGGCTGATCTTCGCAATCGGTATCGGTCTCACTCATCTACGCGGAAATAAAAAAATCCGCCTCGGCCTACAAATTCTCTGCCTCTTTCTAGGTGGCATCTACCTAGGCACGCTCGTCAGCCAGGGGCTACTGATAGGCTGGGCTCGTCACGGCATCCCGTGGCAGACCTATCCCGCACTGGTCCTGCTATCTTTTGCCGCACTTATTCTCCCTCTGACTACGGGAAAGAATATCTATTGCCAGCAAATATGCCCGCACGGAGCCCTCCAAAATATGCTGTTTGGCTTAACCACTAAAAAACTGCGTATTTCTGGCTCCCTCCACAAGAAGCTAACAGCGCTACCCTGGATTCTACTTGTGACTATCATCGTCTTGGCATTACTGCATTGGACTGGTGACTTCAGCCTGTTTGAGACATTCGATGCTTGGTCAACCGGATTCATTCTATCTCTCCCTGTTGTATTCCTCGTTCTCAGTGTTGTGACCGCGCCATTCATCCGCACACCTTATTGTCATTATGCGTGCCCTACAGGTGCCTTGCTGCATCTCGCCGGCGGCCCCAAAAGTCACCTGCTTCGACGAGACATCGTAGCCCTTATCTTTGCCGTACTAGCATGGATAGCCCTAGCCTTCTAACAACCAATGAAACGGATCGCATTGATTGCCCTCGCAGCTGCCGCCGTGCTGCTCTTTCTGAAAAGTCAGTCAGCCGAAACCGATGCAGCTGCCGGCATGAAAACAATCCACGGCAACGCCATGGGCACCAGCTGGTCGCTGCGCTGCAAAGCCCCGAAACGTTTCCATAACCTTGTCACCAAGACACTCAGCAGATATGAACAGCTACTGAGTCACTGGCAAACGGACTCAGAAATATCTCGCCTCAACGCGGGGGGAATAGCCAAACCCTCCGTGGAGCTTGAAAAATTACTAAGCCACGCCACAGAATTCAAAAAGCATACTGGGGGTGCTTATGACCACACCCTCCTCCGGCAAACTCAGGCCGCAGGATTCGCTCCACCTCTTCTGACTAACGCTCACAGCTACGACCTCTCCGGGCTAGCGAAAGGATATGTGATCGATCAGCTCACACAGCAACTGCATGCCGAAGGAATAAAGGATTTCGTCATCGAGCTAGGCGGTGAGTGCTACGCATCAGGGACACAGGCTAATGGCTCCCCGTGGCCAGTACAGATCCCTTCACCCGTCGGTGGGGAGGCGTTCATCGTCCACCTAAGCAATCAAGCCATTGCAACATCAGGCAACTACCACCAAGTCGCCTCTATAAAAGACGGAAAGATCACCAGTCACCTGATCGACCCAAGCTCAGGCAAACCTAACACGACGCCTGCCCGCTCAGTATCCATCATCGCAGCTGATTGCATCACCGCCGACGCTTACGCGACGGCAAAGTTCATCAACCCAGATTTGACCTTACCCGATGACTACGAAAGCATCACACTTCCCAAAATAAAGCCCTGATAGAGGTTAGTTTTCCTGTTGGATTTTCAACATTTCCTTGGCGTATCCTTCGCCCAGAAGCAGCATGATTTTAGTATCAAAATGCCATCGATCCATGGCCTTGAGACCTTCTGAGCTAACATAGCCTGTGTCGGGTAAAGTTTTAGGTAGCTGGCCAATCTGCTTATTGATTGCTTCGGCATTGTTGACCTGCCCAGCCACGAAAGGTAGCTTGGGTGCCTTAAGCTCACTGCGTAGGTCTTTAACCAGCTCTTCGAGCTGATCAATGTATCCATCGGGCTTACCGTTGTCGCTTTCTCCTTGGTGCCAGAGGATGCCTTTGAGGGTCCCCGTCTTCTGGGCCTCTTGCGCCCGCTTCACTGCGTCGTTATAAAATCGGGTTCCCTTTTTCCATTGCCCAATTTTTGAGCCACCCTTGGCATTAACGATCAAGCCGATCGAGATGCCTTTTTGTGCTCTGAGCATCGCTTCTGCGAAGCTGTAGCCTGGGTTTAGCTTCTGCATGCCGAGCCCCTTACGTATCGTCGAGTAACGGTTGAGAGGGTTCTTCGCTGGCTCCCACTGTGAATCGGCATTCAGTAAGTAGCCATTTGTGATCACAGCCTCTTGCTCTTTGGTGATTGGAGCGCGTCCTGCCATGTTTGATTGGCCAATAAGTAGGTAAATATGCAGGTCTTCTTTAGCTCCACTATAGGCTGAAGGGCTCTTGTCTTGTGCTTGCGCCGCTAGTTCAAACATCAAGGAAATGCATAGAATAAATCGGGCAGTGTGTCGCATTCTAGTTTTCATGATATTTTTAGCGCCGCGTCTGATCTCAATAATGAACGTTCTCGTCGAGCTGTCTAACTTTTCTCCTGATTATGCTGTGAGTCGATCCTGAAAAGTGAAAACTTTCTCATACAGGACGGTGGATACTAATTTGTCTTTTTCTGTAACGGACTTGACCCATGAATGCTCAAAATGACCAACCCATGTTAGTATGATTTTCTTATCGCTATTCGGCTTTCCTTGAAGGAGATTACATCCAGCAATTTTCAAATAATCCATATATATAAAATATCCATGAAATCGAGAAACCCATTCCTAACGACATTCGCCCTGGCTCTCAGCCTACTTGTAATCAACCCAGCGTCAGCGGACGATAGTAAATTGGCGGTCAAGGCCGGCGAAAAAATTGCATTCATGGGTGACTCGATCACTCAGGCTGGCAACAAGAAGAACGGCTATATCAGCTTGGTAATGGATGCGCTCAATAAAGAGGGCCTAAAACTCACCCACGTCCCAGCTGGGAAAGCGGGCAACAAGTCCAATAACATGCTGGCACGTCTGGACACCAGCGTCATCAGTAAAAAGCCCGACTGGATGACCTTGAGTTGCGGAGTCAACGACGTGTGGCACTTTTCCCTTCGCCTCGGCAAGCGAACCTTCGATGGAGTTTCGATTGAAGACTACAAAACTAATATTCGCAAAATCATCGAGAAGGCAGAGGCTGCCGACATCAAAGTTGTTATCCTGACGTCCACGATGATTGGCGAGGACCCCGAGAAGGAGACAAATAAGAAACTCATCCCTTATAACGCGTTCCTGAGAGAGATTGCCAAGGAGAAAGGTCTGCCACTGGCAGACCTGAGCAAGGACATGCATGCTGCTCTCAAGGAAATACCTGATGCTGCGGGAAAGGCTAGGATGTTTGGTGACCCAAAGTATCAGCGTAATATCAAAAATAAACTCACTTCGGATGGTTGCCACATGAATGCCCTAGGCAATATCATGATGGCTAAGGGTGTCTTGAAAGCGTTCGGCCTGAGTGAAGAAAAGATTGTGGCTGCTGAAAAGTCCTGGCTCGGAAAGTGAGTTCAAACTGGGCAAGTGAGCTGCTAGAAATTTACTTCTGGCTAAGTATTACTTGGCTTGGGAGTCGAGGATCAGGTCGGGCTTGCCAGCTTCTTTTCCCGGGAGGTAAGCCGACAAGCGTTTGATCACGGCTTGGAGTTCTGGGCGTTTCTTAACCTGTGACATCAGGTTGTCGAACTCGTGCGGGTCGATTTTTCGATTATAGAGTTCTTCGCTGCCGTCGGCGTAGCGGGTGTAGCGGTAGCGGTCACCTACGAGGCTGTGGTTGTGGCCATAGAGCGTGGTGATCGCCGGGCGGGATTTCTCGGCAGCTGGGTCGTTGATCCAGGGCATCAGGCTCAGGCCATCGAGGTGCTTATCGCTAGGAGCAGTCGTCAGGCCCGTCGCGTCGATCAGCGTGGGGTAGACATCTAGCAATTCGGCTGGGCGGGCGCAGCGCACGCCGCGCGGCGTGTCCTTTAATCGCTTGGGCGGGACGACAATCAACGGCACGTGGGTCGACCGGGACCACAGCGTCTGCTTGGCGATGTGGTCTTTCTCGCCTAGGTGCCAACCGTGATCGGACAGTACAACGATCCATGTGTTGTTGGCCATGTCGCTTTTATCGAGTGCATCGATCACTTTGCCTAGGCTGTGATCCATCGCCGAGGTGCAGGCGAGGTATGCCTGGGTCAGTGTGCGGAGGTTCTTTTCGTCCTCAAGGCACCAGCGTGCGCATGACGCGAAAGACACGCGGGTGCTGATGCGTTTGCTGATCGCAGATAGGTCGTCGAAGTCATCGTGGTATACGGCACCGAGCAGGACGTCTTTTTTCGAGGGAGCGGCGTCGAACCATTTCTTGGGGGCAAACAACGGCAGGTGGGGGTTGTAGAAACCCAGGGCCATGAAACGCGATTTGTCGCCGGGTTTGTATGGCTTGCTGATGTTGTCCGCGGTCCAGTTGGCGATCCGCAGATCGGTGTAGTTTTCTTCCTTCTCGGGGTAGGCTCCGATATCCCAGATGCTGGCTGGAGTAATTTCTTTGGGGATGTTGAGCTTGTTTGGCGGGTAAGGCCCTTGGGTGGTTTTGAAACAAGCGGTGCCGCCAAGCGGTTTGTTCTGGCTGCCGTGCAGGATCTTGCCGGCGTTGAAGGTGTGGTAGCCGGCCTGCTCGAAACGTTTGGTCAACCAGGGCGATTCCTTGCCGGGCTGGAGGAAACCTTTAGCGTCGTGCTTCGAGCGGTTACCATAGATGCCGGAGGTCGTCGGGCGCAGGCCGGACATGAAGCTGGTACGAGACGGTCGACAGATCGGGGCCTGGCAGTGGGCGTTGGTGAACAGGACACCGCGCTGAACCAAGCGGTCCATGTTCGGCGTCGAGGCCTGTGGGTGTCCTCGGCCGACCACTCTTCCGTCGCTGGGGTTAACTGGGTCAGTCATGCAGCCGATCCAGTCGTTGAGATCATCGATGGTGATCAACAGCACGTGGTCGCGCGGCGCATCACTGGATGGAGCAGCGTCGGCATGCAGGCCTGCAGAAAAGAGCAAGATGGCAAGGCACTTAAAGATGCGCTTGCTGCTAGGAATTTGCTTTTTGGATAAGGTGTTCGGAGATGTTGGCATAGGAAAAAAGGGGGGGGCTGACCCCGTTTTGAGGTCCGATTAGCTCACATATTTATAGAACTCGCTATTTTGTAATGAAGCAGCTGGTGGGTAGGCCTTCACCATTGACGAGATTGGCGTCCGTAGGATTGCTTTTCCATGCGTAGCGCGCTTGGGTGGGGTTGCTGACTTGTTTGTTGCTCACAACAATTTTACTACCAGCGATTTTCGCTTCGGCTGGTTTCCATTGGTTGTCCGCGCCAGCAATCTCAAATGATCCGAGTGGTTTGGCATCACGTGATTTCAATCCCGTAGCATGCTCGAAGGTGATTTCAATAGCACTGCCTTTGACAGCATAAGACTTGTAGAGTGGCCCAGATACAACGACGTCTTTCATCCCGTAGTCTTGGTTAAAAGCCCAGCGGGCGAGGCGCTGTCCCACGTCTTTTTTATTCCCTGGGTGAATATTTGTGGGGTGGCCGATGTCGTTAATGGTCGCCATTCCGATGTGGCCAGTTTTGGAATTACTGTCATCGAGCAACCTGCGCATTTCATCCTGGACGTTCACCCAGCCTTGTTTGTCACTCCATTTCTCGAAGTTTGCAATTTGGACGTAATAGAAGGAAAGATTTGAGCCCCAGCGCTTGCGCCAGTCCTGGATCAGGCATTCTAATAATTCTCCGTATGCGTTTGAGCCTTCACCTCGGGCATTTGACTCGCCTTGATACCAGATGGCACCCCGACTGCTGTAGCCTACGATGGGAGCGATCATGCCATTGTATATGGCAGAGGGCATGTTAGGTGAAAGGGCTGGATGTTGTTGGAACTTTGGCCGTCTTGGGCGCTTCCCTTTTTTCTCCTTCTCCCATTTAGCGTCCGCCGCTTTCCAGCTGACCAAAGCTTTCTCATAGTTTGCCTTCGCCTTCGCTGGATCATAGCCTTGCACGGATTTAGCCTTTTGAGCCAGCATTCCTTCTGCCTCAGGGCAGGCCCTCAAGCTTCATCGCTGACAAACGACTGCACCGGTTTCCCTCCCCATGAGCACTCGATCACACCGACAGGAACATTAAGCTTCTGACGGAGCGCTTTTGCAAATTCATAGCCGACGGCGGTGAATCTCCCTGTATTTTCAGGCTTAGTGGCCTGCCAGGCTCCAGCGAAGTCGGTAGATTCTTTGATGGCAGTGATGTTTCTTGAGACATAAACACGGAGGAGGTCGTCGTTATCTTTGGCAATATCAGCTTTATTATCTGTCTTATTCATGGTCCACTCCATGTTGGACTGACCGCTTGCGATCCAAACTTCTCCGATGAGGATGTCGTTGATTTGTTTTTTATCCTGACCTGCTTCGATGGTCATTACCGCACCTTTTTTAGAGGCTTTGAGGCCTTTGAACTCGACGTTCCATTTTCCATCCTTGTCAGCTTTGGCCGTTTGCTTCTGGCCCGCGAAGCTGACATTCACTTCTTGATTTGCATCCACATCGCCCCAGATTTTGGCTCCGGTTTCTTGCTGGAGCACCATCTTGTCTGAGAAGAATGCTGGCATCTTGATATCTGCGACTGCAAGTGAGGGCAAGGCGATCAGGAGGCTACTGCTCCAGAGTGGTTGATTGATAAAACGTATCATGATTTGGCTGTTTGGTGTTTCTGTTGAGAAGAAGCAGGTAACGGTGTGGATTTTTCTTAGCGACGCTCTATTTCTATAGCAGATAAACATATTACGCACCGCAGTTTTTTTCTTTCGTGTGAAACCGTGGAGGGGTCGTGTTTTTACGGCAGCGAGCTGGAGGCTGAAGCTTTTTCGTTGGAGGCTGGAATATATCCTTTCAGTTTACGCATCGCGCTGCCATCCTCCAGCGAGCTTTGGTGCTGGCCTAAAAAACATGTGTATCGAACTGGAATTCAACGATGGAACCCATAGAAAAAGTAGTGAATAGAACAGTCTCACGGTGGGACAGCAATCTGGAGGACACAAGCTCCGTTACCCTCCATAGAATAGTTGTCCTGCTGGTAGTTTTCACCACATTCATTTCAACCGCATTGGCCGCCATTGCGCAGGATGTTAGGGCGCCGGTTGCCTATGGCTCTGTCCCGTCGGACCTGGTCACTCCACCGATGACAAACGAGGCGCCCGCTCCGGGCAAGCGTGTCCGACGAGTGGCCCCAGAGTATAAAGGCACCGAGGTCTACCATACCCTCTACCTGCCCACTAACTGGGAGAAAGGTAAACAATACCCAGTGATTGTTGAATACACTGGCAACAAGTGGGGCCACGGCCCCGGCACCATCGATGTCGCAACCTAGGCTATGGAATGAGCGGCGGCAATGACTGCATCTGGGTGACCATGCCCTACGTCGAAAAGGGCCGCAAAAAAAATGCAGTCAAGTGGTGGGGCGACCGGCAGGCGACCATCGACTACTGCAAGCTCAACCTGCCGCGCCTCTGCAAACAATGGGGCGGCGACCCTAATCGCGTCATCGTTTGCGGGTTCTCCCGGGGCGCTATCGGAACCAGCTACATTGGCCTAGCCGACGACGAAATAGCCTCGCTCTGGGCCGGCATTTTCACCTTCGACCACTTCGACGGCCACAGGCAATGGGGATACCCGCAGGACGACCGACCATCAGCCTTAAAGCGACTTGCCAGGCTCAAAGGCCGACCGGTTTTGGTATGCGGTCAGCATCCAGAAAAAGAAGGATACCTCGAGAACCACCTGGACCTTGCCGACTTCACCTTCCTCAAAGTCCCGACCGGGAAGATATTCAAAATCCCGGGCGGTGCCATCCAATCCCCCCATACCGACATGTGGATGCATCGCGACAGCACCTACCGCCGGCAAGCCCGCGGTTGGCTGAAAGACGTGCTCAGGAGTAAAGAAAAGCAAGGTTTGAAATGATGCAATACTCAAGAAAATCCTAAATCCGAATCATCACCCGAAACAATATCCCATGAAAATCATCCTCACCTCAGTCCTCGTCGCAGCAAGTTTCCTGCAAGCCCACGCCGCGGATTCCACCGATCGATCCGGTGCAAGTAAGCAACCCAACATCCTTCTACTCTTTGCCGACGACCTCGGCCGCTATGCTTCGGCCTATGCCGATCCCAAAATCCCCTCGCCCAACGACATCATCTCCACGCCCGCCTTCGACCGGGTGGCACGGGAAGGCGCGCTTTTCCAGAACGCCTTCGTCTCGGTCCCGTCCTGCACTCCGTCGCGTGCTGCGCTGAATACTGGTCGTCACTTCTTCCGTAACGCGTCGCACTCACAGCTTCACCACGGCTGGCAGAAGGGGGTTGCTGATCCATTCGACAAGATCAAGGGGATGCCCGTCACCCTGCAGGAGGGCGGCTACCACATCGGCCTGACCTATAAACTCCACATGCGGCCCAGCATCATCGGCGGCAAACAAAATATCTACGACAAGGCAGGCAGCAGCTTGAACCAATACTCGCAATTCGTCAGCAAGGCGAAGGACAAAGACGCGGCCAAGGAGATAATCCTCGACCAGGTCCGCGGCAACTTCCGCGACTTCCTTGCCAAACGCAAACCAGGCCAGCCGTTTTTCTATTCGTTTAACCCGACCAATACCCACCGCAAGTGGACCCGTGGATCCGGCAAGGCACTTTGGGGGCTTGATCCGGATGGCTTGAAGGGAAAGCTGCCGCCGGTTCTCCCCGACACCGACGTCCTCCGCGAGGATATGGCTGACTATCTCGCGAGGCGATGGCATTCGATGCCGCCTGCGCAGTCCTCATCGCGGAACTCGAAAAACTCGGCGAACTCGACAACACCATCGTTGTGATCTCCGGCGATCATGGTGCGCCGGGATTCCCGCGCGGGAAATGCAACATGCACGATTTCGGCTCGCGTGTGCTCCTCGCGATCCGCTGGCCGAAACACATTGCGCCCGGCCGTGACGTTAATCGCCCGGTCTCGCTCATTGACCTCGCCCCGACCTTCCTCGCCGCCGCAGGGCTGAAGTCCCAAGATGACCCGAATGGCCAGAACCTGTTACCCGGTATCGCCCCGGGGTCAGACGATTCAAAACTCCGGCCATGGGTTCTGATCGGACGCGAGGTGCATGTCGGTTCGGCCCGTAAAGACAACCTTCCCTACCCGATCCGCGCGATCCGCACCACCGACCACCTCTATGTGATCAATTTCAAGCCAGACCGTTGGCCAATGGGCGATCCGTTCGCCATCCAGGCCGACTCGGCACCATCATTCGACCAACTCGCCAATGACACCTATACTGGCTTCCGCGACATCGACGCCTCGCCTACCAAGGCGTGGATGGTTGAGCACCGCAACGACGAAAAAATGGCTACCTTCCTCGACTTTGCTTGGAATAAACGCCCCGCCGAAGAACTCTATGACCTGCGGAAGGATCCATTCCAGATGAACAACCTCGCTGGCAATCCGGAGTATGAAAGCGTCCGCAAAAAGCTCCGCACCGCACTCATGGACGAACTCAAGGCTAACAAAGATCCTCGTCTCACCAACGACGCCTTCGACCGCCCCCCCTATATAGCGACAAAAAGGAGAAGAAAAAAATCCAAGTCACCAACTCCAAAAACTCAGTAAGAATGACAGACCCCAGCTGGAAAGAGTCCCGTGTTTTCCTTGGTTGAAAAATAAAGTGTCATCCCAAGAGAAATTGCTGTAATCCTGCAATCATCGCAGGCAATATCCCGCAAAAAATAGCCACTTGAACGATAGCATTTCACGACTTTTCCCGTAACTACCCACAGCTTTATGAAATTCCATACTCTCCTCATCACCGTACTGCTCACTGCTGCGGCCCAGGCCGTCGAAGTCTCCGAAAAAGGAAACCTCATCTCGATCGAAAATAAATCTCTCCGGCTTGCCTATGACATGAAGTCTGGCACCTACTCTGGCACCGATCTCAACTCCAGCATCACTGTCTTTTCTGAGGCGCGTTTCACGGTCGATGAATCCGGTTGGCGTGAGAATGATGCCCCTACTCGTAAATGGACATCCAGCAAGATCGATGACAAATTCGGCAAGGGCCAAAAACTCAGCATCACCGAGAAACCCAATGCCGGTTACCGCCTCACTAAGACGTTCCACATCTCCGTCTACGACAACCTTCCCTATGCCGTTCTAGGGTTTTCCGTCACCAACCACCAGCCGCTGCTGGCCCGCATCGGCAGAATTGGTGTCATCGATAATGCAAAATTCTTGCCCGGTAAAAAACTCACCAACCCGCAGGTCCTACGCGGTGGTGCCGGAGCCGAGAAAAACCGCGTCGAAAACCAACTCGAAATCGATGCCCACAACAACCTGCTCGTCACTGGTAAGGTCGATGGCAAGCGCCAATCACTTGTTGTCGGCGGACTGAAATACCGCGACTTCCTGCGCCGCATTCAGCTCAATTACAGAAACAGAGGAAAACTCACCGTCACCATCGAGGACCCGCAGGGCAAGAGACTCGCACCCGGCGACACCTATCACGGCGTCGACACCGTCTTTCTCGATTTCTCCACCGTCGACCCATTCACCTCACTCGAGCGCTACGGCCTCGCCATGCGTACCGCGAACAACGCCAACCCGAACCCCTACGACTTCCCCACCCTCTGCGGCTGGCTGGTTTCCAGCGGGTACGGCGAAGGTCGCCACATCAACGACTCGAAGGAACTCGTCGGACAGATGGAGCTCGCCAAAAAATCTGGCATCCTCAACTACACCCCGGTCGGCATCCGTCTTGAACCCGACTACTACTGTAACCAAAACCACGGCGACACCCAGCAAGGCTGGTGGGATGACAAGCACTGGGCACAATACAAATCGCTCGTTTCCCCCTACGAAACCTTCGGCAAATTCTGTGGCAAACTCCACCAGCTCGGCGGCGTCCCGTTTACTTACATCCAGACCAATATGCCGTCTAACGACTTCGCCATCGCCCACCCCGAGTGGATGCTCAACAACGACATCTCCCGCATCCACGCCGAGCATCGTCACCACATGCCATTCGTGAAATTTGATTTCACCGACCCCGGCTTCCAAGCCCACACCCTCGCCATGTGGACACGCCTCGGCAAGCAAGGGCTGGAAGGCATCAAGTTCGACTACCCAGAATCCGGTTGGTGCCTCAACGGCGGATTCGAAGACAAATCCCACACCACCACCACCGCCTACCGCAAAATCTTTGAACTTTGCCGCGAAGGACTCGGCAAAAAGGCCTACATCCACGAGCGCAACCTAGGTGAATACGGCACCCCGATGCTCGATGTCACCGCTGGCATCGTCGACCTCCAGCGCGTCTGGGGCGATTCGTCCCACTTCGAGCCAGAAATGGCCTCCCGCATGGGCCTGCGTTGGTATAAAAACCGCAGCGTCTTCGGTTACTATCCAGATGGTAAGTCGTTCAAAAAAATGGACACCGACGCCCGCCGCACCATGCTCGGATTTGTCGGACTCGTCTCCGGACGGCTCGAGCTCGGCACCTCCTTTGGCAGCATGAAACCCGAGGAGCAACACGACCTCACCCGCCTCTACCCTGTGCTCAAGGGCACCCAGTCCTTCCGCCCGGTCGATATGCTACTCGAAGGCCGCAAGGACCCCTCAGTTTACGTTTACCGAGTCAACTCCGACTGGTCACAAATTATTCTCTGCAACAATGGCGACAGCCAACAGTCGGTCACCGCCCCGATCTCCGGCAACCAGGCCGACACCGGTTCTCTCGGCCATGATAGCAACGCCAGCTATTACCTCTACGATTTCTGGAACGACAAGTTTCTTGGTGAGATGAAGGGCAGCCAAACCATCAGCATCCCACTCAAACCTCTCCAGGCGCTGACCTATTCGCTTCACCAGAAAAAAGATCACCCGCAGTTCCTCTCGACCAATCGCCACATCATGCAAGGCCTGCTCGATCTCGATGAAGTGAAGTGGGATCAAAAAACAATGACCTACTCCGGCGTCGCCAAGGTTGTCGGTGGTGAACCCTTTGTCATCACCCTAGCGAACAACAATCACACCTCCACTGGAACCAAGGCCTCCACAGGTAAAGCCAATATCACCAGCGCCGATAACGGACTCTCGCGCCTCACCCTCATCAGCGACAAAAATGCCGACATCAAGTGGTCTGTCAGCTGGTCCAAGGCCAAGTAATACCATCTTCACATTTACATTGGCGGTATGATCAAATCTTGGGTTTTTCGCCGACGTAGAGCTTGCCGTTGAAGACGGCGAGCGCGGTGGGTTCGTAGAGACCGCCCATGATGCGCTCGGCCTTGATAGCGGAGCGGTCGTTCTTGGAGGTAATGGCGGGGATCTTGAAGATCTCGCCCTTGAGGAAGGGGGCTTGGTTCTGACGATCGGGACTGATAACCGTGACAAAGAGATTGTCACCCTGGAAGGCTATGGCCGAAATCTTGAGCTCCACCTTGTTTGAGGGGTATATGTTCTCCAGTTTCACGAGGGGATGGAGAGAGTCGGCCTCGAGGGTGCCGGAGAAAATGACAAGAGCTAAATATAGAGAAAATCGGTGCATAGGGTGATGGAGAAGCTGAAAAAGGAAAAGTCAGCTATCTCCCCATGCTAGCTGTGAGCCAACGTTCGACTACTTGGATTCGCCCAAAAATTTCCTCGCGTGCAGCCAGTAGAGCAAGTCGCCGGCCCATGGATGGACGTCCTTGTAGGGAGCTTTGCCTGCCAGCCCCAGCCCATGTCTGCCGTTTTCAAAAACATGCAGAGCAAAGGGCACCTTGGCTTTGCTTAAGGCAGTGGCAAAGGCTAGACTGTTCTCGACCTTGACCGCGCCATCATTGGCGGTGTGCCAAAGGAAGGTGGGTGGAGTTTGGGTGGTCACCTGTAGTTCATTTGATAACTCTTCTATCAATTCGGCTGAAGGGGCAGTGCCGAGCAGGTTTTTTCTCGAACCATGGTGCGTCAACGGCCCCATACTGATGACAGCATAACAAAGAATACCGAGGTCGGGGCGCGAACTAACCCGCTCGATGGGATCTTTGGACGCGGCATCACCCGCATCAAAATGAGTCAGCAGGGTCGAGGCCAGATGGCCGCCTGCCGATGAACCCATGACGCCAATCTTGTGTGGGTCAATCTTCCAAGCAGCCGCGTTAGCGCGCACGGTGCGCAGGGCACGGGCGGCATCGCCCAGCATGACAGGGTGGCGGTAACCGGCCGAGCCGAGCCGATATTTAAGGACAAAGGCATTGATGCCGTGGATCTGGAGAAACTCAGCATAGCCCTTACCTTCATGCGCCGCCAAGCCGCCATAGCCCCCACCTGGGCAAATCACGATGGCTGCGGCCGTGTTGATTTTTTCTGCGGCAAGAAAATGGGTCAGTGTCGGAATATCACGGGGTGTCTGGCCTTTCGAACCAGGCGCGTCACCCTGCCAGAGCTGCACCTCCTTGGCAGCCAGATTGGTGACGAAGGAGAAAGAAATGATGATTGAAAAAACGAGGAGTGCGAGTGGGCGATTCATGATGGTGTGCTGAGGCAGTATACTACGGCCTTAAATCTTTTTCCTGATAAGGCGTACTTCTGTCCTTGGTGGCGGCGCGCGTTTTTTTAACGAGGGAGGCACTGACAGGTTCAGCTTTATTGCCCCATGCGTTGCGGATATAGGTCATTACATCGGCGACATCTTGATCTTTCAGGGCTGGGTTGTGCTTGATGCCGGGCATGACGGCGGCCGGTGTGTATTTTGTCCCGTTGACCGTGACGGGGCCAGTCATGCCGACTAACATTAGCTTTGCGAGCCGCTCGGGATCACCCGCGACCCACTCTGAGGGGGCTAGAGGAGGGCCGAGATTGGGTAGGCCTGCGCCGTTGCCACCGTGGCAGCCGAAGCATGCGGCCTTCGTGATATAGGATTCTTTGCCTCGCTTAAAGGACGCGAGTGCTTCGCTCTTGAGGTGGGCGCCGTCGACAGCAGTCTTTGTTTTGGCGGTTTTCGCTGCAGAGGCCAGAATGTTTTCGAGTGCTTTATTAGCGAGTTTGCCATGCTTTTGCTGAAATGCTTTTGCGTCCGAGCCGAGACCACTGATAAAGGCCTCGTTGATGTACTTCACCTCGGAGTTTTTTAATATGATGTCCAGCGCCTGGTCTGCGAGACCGTTAGTTGCCATGGCTCGAACGAGGGTGTGCATGTTGGAAGGCTTCATGGGTGCGGCTTTAAGAATTTTGCTGATGCCTTCGTCGTTGGTGCGTGCCAGTGCCATGACGTCGAGAGCGGTATTCACTACGGCATCGTTCTGCGATTTGATGGCTGGGTGAAATGCGGCTGCGGGGAATCTTCCCAGACCTTCGAGTGCCCAGAGAGCGTGAATCTGGCCGAGGGGCTTTGAGATGTCTGCTGCCAATTTCACGAGTTCATTCTCGATACTGATGTCACCAGACTCCACAATCAGGCGCTGTGCGGTATCGCGGATGGTGCGGTTTATATGACTGAGGAATTCGACGAGGCGGCCTGGCTCCATGCCTTCGAGTCCAGGTACGGTTGACGGCTTGTTGCTGGAATAGCGGATGCGGTAGATGCGCCCTGTGGATGGCTTAGGCTTGTCCAGACCTCGGCTAAGATATTGCTTACGTGGATAGCTTGTCATATAGGCCTTGTGCTGGAGTAGACCAAAATACATATCCACCATCCAGAGTGTGCCATCGGGTGCCGTGTAGAGATTACATGGGAGGAACCATTCGTCCGTGCTGGCTAGAAACTCTTTATCCCCCATTGGGTGGCTGCCGTTGGCTTATGCCATTGGTCACGTTCGATTTTGATTGTTTTGACGAGATCACCGGCAGGCTCGCAGACAAATGCCGTTCCAAGTACAGATTTAGGAAAGTTATCGCCTCGGTATATGTGGACGCCGCAAGCGGCTGTCACGTTTGCCAGTTTACCATCCTTATCGAGCGTGCCCTTCATGTAGGCTCGGTTTACGCCGGGAGTGATACGGATTGGGTTGGTTTTGTTAGACCCAATGCGGTGTGAAGTTTTGGTCTTAGGCCTGTAGCAGTATTGCTTCGGAAGAAGTTAGGGGAGAACTGATCCGCCCTGAAGAAAGGTGCTGTTGTTATTGTAGTAGAGTCTTCCCCAGTCATCCTTGGAGATATCCCATTGTCCGCGGAAATCGGTGGGTTGCTTGACCCAAGTGCCGTTGATGCGACGGTAGCGGGCGCTGGACTTGGCGGAGTAATACCAGTTATCGTGGCCGTAGAGAAGTCCGTTTGCCTTATGTTCTGCGTTGCCGCCTAGGGCGTATGCTTTGTCAACGATGATCGTTTTACCTACTGGCTTCAGCCCCTCGCGTTTGTGAAATAGAGGACATCGCCGCTGGTGTAGAGGCAACCGTCGCTGGTGACTGCCACCGCGCGTGGTAGGATGAGGCCATCGAGAAAAGTGGTCGTTTTATCGGTTTTCCCATCGCCATTGGTGTCCTCACCTGTACCATCAATATTTGGCATGTAGCTGCGCATTTCTGCCGTCCATGCCCGGCCGTTGGCATCGAACGAGATAGCGACGACCATGTCCACGTCCTTGCCGGAGGCCACAGGATCGACAACATAACCATCCGCAACTTTGAATGCCTTGGTAGCGGCATTGAGATCGAGGTAAGGCGATGGTGGGATTTTGTCGGCAGCAATGGGGTCGATCTGTTTGATACCTTTTCTGTCCTTTTTATCGCCTTGCTGGGCGACAGACCATGAAGAGGAAAGGAAGAGCCCGAGAGCGACTCCGAGAGCGATTTTACTGTAAAAAGATGGCATGAGAAAAAAGTGCTTAGAGTTTCTTTAGGCGCAAGTTCCTCCAGCGAACGTTACATGATTTACCGCCATGGACCTGGAGACCAAAAAAGCCTTCGCGGGTGTCGTGCTCTGGGTCTCCATCGATAAAATTAACACGTTTTTCACCCTTGAGCCAGGTCTGGATGTGATTGTCTTTACAGCGGATCTTGATGGTATTCCACGCGTCCCATTTAAAGAGTTTGGTGCCTTGAGCTGTGAATTTTGCGCAGTGCTCCTTATCGCTTTTCTTCGGGAAAAGCCATTTACGGCGAGCTTCATCAAAAAGTCCGGCAGTCCAGGAGCGGTCGCCATTGTCGCCTTCGCATTGCTAGCCGTAAACACGGCCGTTACCATCCTCAGAAGGTTTTTGTAGGGCGCGAAACATCAGTCCGGAATTGCCCGAGCGGTCGTCAAACTTGAACTCATAGGTCAGCTCGAAGTCGCCGTACGTCTTTTCGGTGCGAAGGAGTGTGTTGCCTTTGACTCTTTCCCCGAAGCCGACGATGCAGTCGTCCTCGACCTTATATTTGCCGTTGCCGCCGACTATTTTCTATCCATTGAGATTTTTGCCATCGAAGAGGTCGATGGATTTTTCAGTCTTTGCTGATGATTCGGCGGTTTTTGTTTTGTTCTCTGCGCAGCAGAGTGTGGAACAGGCAATGGCGGTTATGGATAATAGGTGGTGTAGTTTCCTATAGATCAGGTACTTACACGGGTGAGGAGATAGTCCCCCTTGGTCAAAAAGGAGGCAGGAAGAGACAAGGTGCGAATTTCTATTTCCCCTCCATAATACGGAATATTTTTATCATTGGCCATTTACCTTTGCAATTATTTTCTGATCGAGGGACTCCCCGTTTTTTTCAACAACTTCTGCTAGCTTCGCCCGTAATCAGAAAAGCGTATCAACCCTCCAGAAAATGAGACGAGAAACCATATCCGTGGCGGTGTGGTTGGACAAAGGGGGGGGGACATTTCCCCGGGTCTCAATCGAAATAATCACAATTTATGATCACTTGGATTCAACTAAAACACACACTGCTCGCCAGTCACTTCGGGCTGGACTGAAGAGTTATTCAACGGACTAACAAAAAATAGGTTTGGGAATTGAGGCTAGTGAGTGTAAGCTGACGGCTCATTTATTCTTAGATCTATGAAAAAACTCATTATTACACTCTTTTTAGGGCTAGCGGTGGTTGCTGTAGCAGCTCCTCGTAAGCGCCATTTATTCATCTTTGCCGGTGAAAATAATATGGAGTCAGTCCGCCCTGAGCGCACTGTCATTCCAGCGCTAAAGAAGGATAAAGAAGTGCGGAAAGGTGAGTTGTTATGGGTACGCGAAGCTAGGCGAGAGATGTCGATGCATGATGTAGATGAGGGGTGGAAAGACTCTGAAGGTAAAACCAAGAAAAAGTTCGGTCCAGACTACAAGGTTAAGCAAACAAAGAACTACAAGCGCTTGCTTAAGAATGCCCGCCAAGCCGCGAAGAAGAGGCCTTGCGATACAATCGTCCTTTTCTGGATGCAGGGGGAGAGTGATGCGAAGAATGGCTGGGGCGATGAGTATGCAGCGTCATTTAAGCGTTTTGTAACGAATCTCGAGAAGGATCTAGCTCTAGGGAAAATCAATGTGGTAATCACGCGTATCAGCGATTTCGGCACAGAGAATAAGAAGTATCCAGATTGGCAGAATGTGCGTGATGCGCAAAAGCAGTTGGTCAAAGACAACAAAGGCTGGATCCTTATCGATACCGATGACAAGAATGGGAAACTGAATAAGCTTCAATTTGATAAGAAGGGGATAGCGCGTATTGGCGAGTTGTATGCGGAAATTGCCATTGAATTTGTCACTGGCAAGCAAGTAGCAAAGTAACAAATACTTGGCCGCTAATTAGCTTTCGACATAGGCAGAGATGAATACTGTCCAAAATTATTCATTATTAATCATTGATTGGAGCGTAGCGACCCAGCCACGCAAAAACCTGTAAAATTGCATCTTCTGTAGGACTTTACTAAAGGGCATAAAAAAAGCACACTGCGGTCTGTCGCTAGCGTGCTTTTGTGGATGTGCCACGTTTGACGGAGCTTATACCATCTTCACTGTTACATTGGCGGAATGATCAAATCTTGGGTTTCACTTTGCCAGCAGAGCTGGATTAATGAGGTGGCACTGATTCTTTCATATTCTACCAGCGTTACGCATCAGTCACATAGCTCGCTATGCTCCTTCCTTGCGCCTTGTTAAAATCTAAAATTATCAGCGTCATTCCGACAATCTAACTGTTCAAAAGGTATTATACCACTTAGTGAATCAAAAGAGACAAATGTTGTTTTTTGGGCTTTTAGGAAATTGCGCTTCGCTGAACGAGTGAGCGCTGGGCGCTTTTCAAACTTCAAGTGGTATTATATCTCGTCGTTGTAGTAGACTTTGATGTATTTCATCTCCATTTTTTCATCGTAGCCGCGCTCCATGATCTCGCTTTCACGCTCGGCGAAGTCTGGGGTGAATTTGAGGATGACACCAGTGTCGAGTCGGAGGTTTGCTTTGATCTTGGAGCCTGCTTTCTTGGCAACTTGCTTGTTGATCTCAAACTCTGCAGCAATCGGCTCGCCGTCTTCGTCTTTATAGTTTTCCTTATAGGATGAAAAATTTTCTACGATTTTGGGTTCTTTGAGCACCTCTTCTTCGAAGTTTTTTTCGTTGAACTTATCTTTCTCCGCGAAGAACTGCATGGCATCGTTGGCGACTCGGTATTTGTCCTCTTGAGGCATTTCTTCGGGCAGGCCTTCATCGGCAAATGAAACACACATTTCGGCGTATTTTTTTGTCTTAAATTCGTCGTCCTTAAGAGCGCGAGCACCGAGGAAGTCTCGGACCCAAAAGTTAGTATCGGCACCGCCTTTGTCGAAGGTGTATACTAGGTAGCCAGCTTCTTTCCCGTGGTTAACGATGAGACAACCTTTGTCGATCTTGTCTGGGTAAATGCCGTTGTGGGTGGTGAGTTGGAGGTCTCCGTCCTTGTCGGAAATCTCAAGGAATGGCGTGAGGCTCTCAGATTTCACGATGCTGATAGCATCACAGATGTCACCATCGATCTGAACGCCTTTGATGAAGGCTATGCAGAGGTCGCCAGACTTGATGTTCGGGTGCTTTGTCTTGTCGTAGAGGTGGCGGGCAATCTTACGGGAATAGGTGAGGAAGCGCTCGTCTTGATCGAAGATCGTGTTGGCGTAGCAATGCATCTCGTGGAGGTCGAGCGAGGATGCGTGGTGGAAACGGTAACGATCGAGGTTCTTGAATGGCTTGAGAAACGCGAGCGTGAGGACCTCTTTGTCCTCCTCGCCAAACGAGCAAAGTTCTTTTGATGTTTTGAGCGATTCGCCACGCAGAGGGTTGCCAATTTTGGCAAGAGTAACGTGAGATAGGGTTGCTTTATTGAAGTTCGCTTTTACTGACATGTCTGGTGAGAGGCATTGCGCCAAATGATGGTTTAGGAAAGAAGATTACGTGAAATACGCGAGAAAAGGGTGATTCTATTGCTCGTAGCCTGCTGGCAGTTCAGAGAGCTTATGGAATTTCTCTTTTTCTTCCATTTCTTTGGTTGGATCGTAAAATGTTGCATTGATGACTGATACTCCACCATGCTTGTGCGTTAAGAGCTCTGGGTGAGTATTGCTGACGCTCTTGTAGTAGTTACGCTTGGTCGTCTTACCGAATGTGTTGACTATCGTGTGGCAGTACAACTCAGGAGTGGTGAGAAATAGCACGTGAAGGTTGTTGCTCCGGTCAATTGCCTTGACGGCCTTACGAAAGGCGAGGATGCGGCCCATTGAGTAAGTTGCAAGAATGTGACCACGCTTGACGTCTTCCACTTGGACATAAATCTGAGGGGTCCCGCTACCACTGTAGTTGAGAATTCTGTATTCACGTTCGTCTCCAGTGACTCCGGGAACTCCGACCTTGGTGCGCCATGTTGGGACTCCACGGTTGACTGTGAAATAGACTCCTGGCGAGCGTGTGCCTTCAGAATGACCTTGAGTGGGCGTGCGAATCATCGCGGAGACTTGGTAGTTTCCAGGCTGCGCGAGGTCATAGGCATTATTGAGTATGAAGGAGGACTGAATCCGTTCGGCTGTTGGGATAGTGGTGCCCTTATAGCCGATCTCTTTGACCTTATTGATCACACGGCCACTTTGGTTATGCACAATAAACTCGATCCAACTATTGCCATCGGTGTTTCGGAGGGTGAGAGGGCTGCCCGTTTGGTTAGCTATAGTCACCGTGACGTGGATAGGTTCGTAGCTGAGGTATTGCTTGTTGTTTGATTCAAGGCTAACGCGGATCTGTGCAGCCAGAGGTAGGCTGATGAGCAAAGTGGTGAGTAGAATAAGTAATCGCATGAGTGTGTAGGTTGGGTGGAATTTATTGTGTAGGGGCAGTGCTTGAGACCGTGCGGAAGCCTAAGTCAGCGCGGTAGAGGCTTCGCGCATCTTCTAGCTCTAACTTTGACGGGTTAAGCCATTCTCGAGAGATCGCGGCACTACGTTTTTTAAGGTAGGAACCACCCAGAATAAGGGGCATTTTGGGTTGAGTCGGGAAGGCTGGGTTACTGCTCATTTTAGAACTCCATTCGGCTACGTTACCGGCGAGTCCATGAATGTTGTTGGCTGTGGTGTCACCACTTTCCTGGTCGACGGGTCCCCATTGAGAAGCTGTGAGTGCTCCCTCCCGTAGTGAATGGTGGAGAGTGGCGTGCCATTCTTCCTGAGAGGGAAGCCGGCGGCGCTTGTAGTTACAATAGGTAAAGGCATCCCACCAATCGACACCTATCACTGGGCAGTTAGGGTCGACTTCGAGCCCATTCCAGGCGGCCCCAATTTTTGCGGCGGCATGGAGTTTCTCCCAATCGTGAGGTTGGTGGTTGCGCTTGCTTTCAGGTTGATCTTCGTGTTCGTAGATCGATATTTGCTGGCGGCTGAGAATCTCCATAGTCTCTAGGAATAGGGCGTAATCAGCAATCGTGACTTCGTGGCAATCAATCCAAAAAGTCGAGAGTGCTACCTGGGAGCCATCATGAGTTATGTAGTTGCCTGCTGGAATTTGTGACATGCTAGTGAGCTCCCGTTGTTTCGGGCGCTCGGGCTGATTCATCACCAGCGAGCCAATAATGATGGCGATAGCTGCGCCAATGCCGATGCCAGCGAGCATGATGCGCTTCTTGCTGTTGTCTCGATTGTTGAGCCTCACTGTGGAGTTCTCTAAGGGTATGGTCTCAATTGGCTCGGCGAGTTGTTGCTCGACGCCTTCAGAGAGATCGCGTATTTGCTCCCAAGTGAGCGGGATCTCTCGCTCGAGATCCGCCATATAGTTGAGCAAAGAAAGGGTGCGGGTGGAGCCTGGACAGCCAGGCTCTAGTATTCCTTTGAGGGCCGTAGCGATGGTGTGCTTATCAGTGGTGGCCACATGCGGGTCTCTTTCACCACCCACAGCCATGTTGATCTGACGAGCGAGGCTGTGCTCAGAGATGATGACTTGCTCTGGTAAGATAGGAAGGGTGGCGATGCGGTGTTCTTCCAGGTAGAGGTTCGCCTCTGCAATCTGACGGGTGATGTGGGCAATTTTCCCTGGGGAAAGTTGAGCCGATTTACTCTGTAATATATCGAGAGTTTCACCCGTGAGGTTTTCTCTGGCGTAAAAACAAAGTCGACCTTCTCGTACTGCTTCAAAGACTGAGCCGATGAGAGGGTGGTCTACCTGGGCCTTAGCGCGGACATCGCTGAGAAAGGTCGAGACCGCAGCCTCGTCGGATTGATGCTCAAAGTTGAGGCTGTCGATGATGACTTCTCGGTTAATGGAAACTTGATGGGCCCTCCACGTGCGGATGGTAGTGCCATCGTATAGCAATTCATTGAGCAAATAATCACCTATCTGAGTGCCGGTGCTGAGTCTGTCTATTTCGTGGTTCATCAATAGAATGTGCGTGTGGGCTTAGTGGCGAGGAAGTGCCGGGAGAAGAGGGTTGTCTGGGTTGATATTAGGCAAAGCCTCGTCGAGTGGAAAATCGAGTGGGAAGGCAAACTCATGATTGTTTTGCTGCTCTGCGTGGATCGCGTGAAGGCGGCGCGGATAGGCTTGTTGATCGATGAGTTCATTCTTGTAGTATAGCTCGGTGACGTAGCCGAAGTAGGTGCGCTTGCCAAACAGGTGCTCTTCAGCAACAGCGCTTGGAGGTAGGGTGTAGGTTGATTCCACGATTTCCTCGTCGTTGGCCCAGTCCAGGGGCTCATGCAGCCAGCGGTCTTTGATGTTGTCTGCCCGAGAGAGAGGCACGGCTTCGATCTTTTTCTTATCCACTAGGTCGTAGTGGTGGACTTTGATTTCGAGCTGTTTCGAATCAAAGTCAGCATTGGCGACCGTGCGTATTGGGATAGTCAGTCGGGCTCGAAGCCGGTCAGGCGAAATTCGGCGCATGATGTGACCGATGATGAGGGATTGCTCTTTTTGCGACTGAGGGTTGATGCCATTGGAGAGTTTGAAGGCCGATTTGTGGTAGTAGACACCAATCTCCGGCCCCATCACGAAGAGTTTTTCGTAGATGTTGGTCGCGCGCTCCCACAGACCCATATCCTCAAATAAGAGAGCCTTGCGGTAGAATATAGCGGGCTCATTCGGGGCTATAGACTCTGCTTCCTCAAGCTTGGTTAGAGCTTTGATCAGGTCTCCTTGGTTGTGGGCGGTGTGGGCATCGCGAACCAATTTCTCAACCATAGGGTCCTGGATTGAAGGCGCAGTCTCAGGGATAGCAGGCGGGCTGAAAAGAAGTGTTTGGAAAGTGGTGGACGGCGGCTGGATGGCAGCATCGTCTTTATCCGTGTATTCTTCGAGCATTTCAGCCACGCTACGTGGATTTAAACTGCCGCTCAATGGAACCTCATCAGGTAAAGTGGGAATCGAAACAATCAATGGTGCGCCTTTGACATAACGAACAACCTCGCGGGTTTCACCTGTGCGCGCAGCAATGGCAACACCTACTGAAAGGAGCTGGGCAAAGGCAATACAGGCGAACAACCCGCACGCTATGGTGTAGGCTGGACGCGTTGCTGCCGGCGATTCTTGGGTAGGTGTTCCCATGGATAACGGACTTTAGAGGGTAAATGAGGGCGATGGAAAGGACGATTTTTGATAAATGATTTCCAGTTAGCGAATCTATTCCTCTTGAGGAATGCTGGAGATGGCGTATGGATTTTGCAGAGCGAATGAATGTGGCCCAAATGACTGAGCGAGATATCCTCCTGCATCCAAGTTCTGTAGCCGCTGGGCTGCAGCATCTTGATGGGCTCGTATTTTTTGATAGCTCAGGGAATTTCCCCGACGGAGTGGACGAGATCATCAGTATAGTGGCTGCTCGACCCAGCCAGATCTTACGGGGAAATGTGTCCGATGTTAGCTTAATTGAGGAGATTCTGGCGGAGCATGCGACTGAGTCTAGTGATCTGCCAAATGGCGGACTCTGCGGCTGGATCGAGTACGAAGGTTCCTATTGTTTTGGCGTGTATCCAGAGATGTTGGTTTACCGGCATAGCTCTGGGCAATGGTACGAGCGTGGCAGCCTTTCCTCCGAAATCCTCAGTGACTCAACCACGCCGCTCCTACAGATTGGCAAATTTGCGCAGTCGATGGGACGTGGTGACTACTTGCAAAAAGTGGAGACAATCAAAGAGTACATCGCCGCTGGTGATATCTACCAGGTCAACTTAGCTCAAAAGTTTTCAGCTGCGGTGGTGGGGGAATCAGCCTTTGGGCTTTATTCTCATTTGCGGGCACTTTCTCCTGCTCCTCATTCTAGCTACATGTCACTGGACGGGCGAGAGGTGCTGTCGTCCTCGCCCGAGACATTCTTGCGTTTTGACCAGGATCGGATGGTGACCCGACCGATCAAAGGGACGAGACCCCGTTTTGATGACCCCGCGGCCGACCAGCGCTCAGCGTTTGAGCTTAGAACCTCTGAAAAAGAAGTTTCAGAGTTGGTGATGATCACTGATCTCGGTCGTAATGACCTAGGTCAGGTGTGTGATTTTGGCAGCGTTCAGGTTGAGGCCTTGCTTAAGTTAGAAAAATTCGAGCACGTCTATCATTTGGTTTCCACCGTGAGCGGCAGACTGCAGAAAAATGGTAGTCAGGTTCGCGCCCTGCAGGCATGCTTCCCAGGGGGCAGTATTACAGGGGCTCCCAAAAAACGTGCTATGGAGATCATTGAGGAGTTAGAAGAACTTCCCAGAGGGCTCTACACTGGCGCAATGGGCTACTTTGGTTTCAATGGGCAAAGTCAGTTCAATATCGTCATCCGCACGATGGTGCGTGAAGGGGATCAGCTGCACTACCATGTAGGCGCTGGCATTGTCACTGATTCTACTGCCGAGGCTGAATACGAAGAAACCTTACAAAAGGCAAAAGGGATGCGCGTGGCAGTGGAGGAATACGTTAGAGAGAAGTGATAGGCTCAAGTTTTGAGATTTACAGCGCCTCTGAATGGGTAGATGCTGCGGCGTGGAGAGTTTTGGCTAAGAAAATATCATTCAGGAAGCGATGGGGGCGCCGCGTCAAGTGGTTGTCCGTATCTCTGTTATTACTATTTTTCTACGCCAGCTGGCAAGTGTGGGATATCAATCGTATTGGTTTTAGCGATGACGGAGGTAAAGCCGACTGCGCCATTGTGCTAGGGGCAGCGGCCTACCACACCAAGCCGTCACCGGTGTTTCAGGCGCGTATTGATCATGCGATCAAACTCTATAAAGAAGGTCGAGTGACTAAGGTTTTGCTGACTGGGGGCTACGGTGAAAACGCCAAATTTTCTGAGTCTGAAGTGGCTCTTCAATACTGCAAAAAAAAGGGAGTCCCAGAGAAGGACATTTTGACCGAGAAAGAGTCTCAGACCACGCAGCAGAATATCATAGAGGCAGAAAAGCTGATGCTACAAAATGGTCTTAAGTCAGCGCTCTTAGTGAGTGACCCATGGCACCTCAAGCGTGCTCTAGCAATGACACAAAAGCATGGTGTCGAAGCCGAGCCATCGGCCACCCAAACGAGCATGTATCGATCCGAGAAAAACCAATGGGGGTTTTTACTGCGTGAACTTTATTACCTCCACGTTTGGAGATTAGCAGGGGAGTGAGTTATTTCTGGAACTCATTTTTCTTAAGCAATGCCTGAAATTCTTTGAGGAAGGGTTCTGGTAGACGAACGTTGAGCACCAGTGGGGCGTCTTCTTTAAATTCGCTGAGCCATTGGCGAGCGCCGATGTCCATCATTTCGCGGATCACGTAAATCCCGTACTGCGGCGCATGATTTTTTATCAACTCACCGACCGAGACGACGAGTGATTCCTCGATCTCAAGTTCCGGTTTGAGCTCAAATCTCGCTTTCTTTAAGACGCCTTTTTTCACCAGACTGTCGAGTAATGCATCAATAGCTTTGATGTCGTTCTCGAATTTCTTTGGGTCGGGTTCATCGGCATCCACTCCGAACATATGAATGCGTTGACCTACGTTTTGGCTGTGAACGGAGAGTTCGAGCCACGTTTGAGTGTGTTCGTCAGAGGCCTGGCCTAGGGTGAATGTGCTGAAGAGGGCGCCGGCGCAAAGGAGTGATTTTAGCATAGCTGCTGTGAATAGCGAGCACGATACTTTTCCTCACCCCTTTTCAATTCGAACCATCTGTGAATCTCCTAGAATTCGCGTTCGAGCATGTGACGGGCAATCTGCTCGAGACGAGCAGCCTTTTCACCGAGTGGCTTTAGAGCGTCGAGAGCGAGGGTGGTGAGGCGAGTCGCTTCAGCCTTGGATTCTTCAAGTCCAAGAATCGCGGGGTAGGTGGACTTGTCGACTGACTCATCTTTCCCGGCAGTTTTCCCTAGTTGCTCTGTGGTCTGCGTGACATCGAGGATGTCATCGATGACTTGGAACGCGAGTCCGAGGTTGTAGCCGAAATCCGTGAGTGCTTGGAGTTGTTCGGCTGTGCAGTTAGCGCTCATGCCACCTAACCGAAGCGAGCTACAGAGAAGGGCCGCTGTTTTAGCTTCGTGGATGTGCACGAGTTGCTCTTGGTTGAGCTCTTTTCCTTCGCCTTCGAGGTCGAGAACTTGGCCGCCAATGAGCTTCTTGCTGCCGCCGGTTTCTGAGAGTTCGAGCACGTAGTCGCGCGCGTTGTAGCTCTCAGTCGAGGGTGTCTGAGCAATGATGGTGAATGCTTCAGTAAGTAGAGCATCACCAGTAAGCACCGCGATTCCTTCTCCATAAACCACATGGCTAGTCGGGCGACCACGACGTAGGTCGTCATCGTCCATGCTGGGGAGGTCATCGTGTACTAGAGAATACGTGTGCATGACCTCGACTGCGCAAGCTGGGAAGAGAGCACTTTCTTCTTCACCTGAACAAGCTTCTGCTGCTGCGAGACAGAGAATAGGGCGCAGGCGTTTCCCCCCAGCGAACATGCTGTAGCGCATGGCCTGGTGGATCGTTGCTGGGCGTGTGTCTTCACTTGGGAGAATCTGATCGAGGGCTGCGTCGACAGTTTCTTGCTGGGCTTTAAGCCAAATTTTTAAACTCATAGGGTTCAGGTGTTAAATAAAAAGGTGCTATGTATTTAGTCTGGAAAAGACCTAACGCATAGCACCTAAATTGAAATACGGTATTTCAGCTGGGATGAAATAGACTTAGAGAATTTCTGCGATCTGCACAGCGTTGAGTGCTGCTCCTTTACGGACTTGGTCGCCTACCACCCAGAGGGCGAGGGCGTCGTCGAGCACCTTGTCTTCGCGGATACGGCCGACTAGGCAGTTGTCCTTGAGTGTCGTGTCGAGCGGAGTCGGAAAAATATTCTGTGATGGATCGTCCTTCGCATCGACGCCTGGATAGTCAGCGTACACGGCGCGTGCCTCTGCCACATTCGGAGTCTTTTCAAAGCCGGCAGTGATGGAAACGGAGTGCGAACGATAGACTGGAACTCGAACACAAGTGCAGGTGACTTTCAGTTCTGGGAGCTTAAGGATTTTACGCGCCTCGTTGAGCATTTTGAGTTCTTCCTTGGTGTAGTTGTCCGGCTGGAATACGTCGACTTGTGGGATCACGTTGAACGCGATCTGAGTCGGGTAGACTTCGGAGACTACTTCACCACCATTTGCTAGAGCTTCGCATTGCTGTTTGAGTTCAGCGATGCCAGCCGCACCAGAGCCAGATACCGCTTGGTACGAAGAGGCGATGATAGATTTGAGTCCGTACTTCTTGTGAAGCGGGTAAAGAGCCATCAATGAAATGATGGTGGTGCAGTTCGGGTTGGCGATGATGCCTTTCACGGCGTCCTTCGCGGCTTCCGGGTTGATCTCAGGAACGATGAGGGGAACCTCGTCATCCATGCGGAAGGCTGAGGAATTATCAATGACGATAGCTCCAGCCTTTGCTGCAGAAGGTGCGAAGGTTTCTGAGATGCCGCCGCCAGCAGCGAAAAGCGCGATTTCTACTCCTTCAAATGCTTCGTGAGTCAGTTCTTTTACAACAATCTCTTTGCCCTGAAAGGTAATCTTTTTGCCTGCAGAGCGGGCAGAGGCGAGCAGGGTGAGCTCGCTGATTGGGAAGTCGCGCTGGTCGAGACAAGCGAGCATTTCCTCACCTACGGCACCTGTGGCGCCGACGATTGCGATGTGTTTAGCTTCTTTCATGGTCTTAATTACTCGGGCTCGAGTACGCGAAAGGATACTAGAGTTACCCCATTTAGCAATGCTTGTTCTTGTAATGGGGGACAAAGTGAAAGAAATAATGTTCCACCTACGTTTCTAGCTTGCGTCTAGCAGAAGATTCTACTAGGTTACTAAGTAGTGTTAGGCAATCCCGTTCGGGTGTTGTCTCTAAATGGTAAAGCCAACATCTATGAAAACAATCAAATGCATCATTTTAGTAGTAGCTGCAGCATCTTATGCAGCTCTCTCTTCCTGCGGAAGTAACGCGCCTGCTGAGCCTACCTACGTCGAACCCGCTAAATAATAATTCCCATGAATACCCTTAAAGTTCTCATCTACGCTGCAGCCGCAGCTTCTATCACTTTCCTTAGTTCTTGCTGCGGGTGCATGTAAGCCTGAGGGATGCGCACGCCTTGCGTGTAAATCCAACCCGGGGACGAGTGGTTCCCATCAAACTAAAAATAAAACTAATAAACTAATAAACACTATGAAATTCGTTAAAATCATCGCAATCGCAGCAGCAGCAGCAGGTATCGCTCTTTCCACTTCATGTGGCTCATGTGGCTCATCTCCTGAGGTAGCTCCAGTGCCAATAGCTACAAAATAATCGCTAAGTAGACTATTTGAAGCGGGCTTTCCTAACGGGAACCCGCTTTTTTCTTGCGCTCACGCATGAGGCGCTCAAGATGCAATGCGAAATATATAACTATTTATGAAAGCTCTACGTATTCTAACAATCGCTTCCGCAGCCACGGCTACTTTACTTCTTAGCTCCTGTGGTTGCTGCACAGGTGAAGCCAAGGCTCCACCACTTCGCCCACTTCCATCTTTTACTGATATTCCAGTGACTCCTACGAAGTGATTTTTCAGCCACTGGACTCCTTGTGAGCCCAGTGGCTCTTTTTTTGTGATGAGACTAAGCTTAATAATTATGGCTGTTGCGGCATGTATTGGCCTCAATTCCTGTCAGACGCTAGGTCGGACGATGCAGATACCAGGGAACCTGCTCCAGTCTGTCGGTCGGTCTGCTGGTCTAGCATCGCATGACGATGTCGCTCGACCTGAGCTAGAGTGCGCTCTCGATCCTGAATTTGATTAATCGAAGCTGGATGAGATGGAATGGCTGAACTAGAGCAGCACGATCAGAAAATCACAGCCCTTGAGCAAGGTGTGATTGCACTGTTTGCTGATGGGGTGAAAGTGATTGGCTTGCCCAAGTCGGTGGGGGAAATCTACGGTTTACTCTTTGCTAGAGATGCCGTGCTCTCGCTCGATGATTTGGTGGTCTTGCTCGGCGTGAGTAAAGGGACGGCGAGCCAAGGCCTAAAAATGTTGCGGACCTTGGGGGCTATCAAAGAGGTCCACTCACCGGATTCTCGTAAAACGTATTATCAAGCAGACATTGAGCTAAAAAGCTTGGTGGGCGGTTTTATTCGTGAGGAGGTTCGGCCACACATGAAAAGCGCGAAGGTGAAAATTGGAGCTTTACGTGAGCTTGTGGACAGGGGAGACGACTTTGCTCTAGATCGTATAGAGCGGCTTGATAAATGGCGGCGCAAGGCCAGCTTGTTGTTGCCTATTCTACAGAAAATTCTTTCTAGCTGATGAATGAGCAAGACAGTCATTGGTATGTCGTCCGAGCGCAGCCTAAGCGTGAGCGGATAGCCGCGCGAAGCCTGCGTGAGACGATGGGGCTCGAGGTGGTGTGCCCCTTGGTGAAATTTCGCAAAGCCACTCGGCGCGGAAAGGTTTGGTGGTCCGAAGCAATGTTTCCTGGCTACCTCTTTGTGAAATTTAACAGAAAAGAACACGAGCGTGGTGTCAGGTATGCCCAAGGAGTCTTAACTATTGTGAAGTTTGGCGGGTCAATGCCTGTCATTCCTTGCGCGTTTGTTGAGTCGTTGACTGAGCTGCTAGGCGAGCAAGAGGAAGTGGTGATAGACCACGAAGTGGAAATAGGGGATCAATTTGAGCTGGCAGAAGGGCCGCTGCGTGGTCAAATCGGCGATGTTTTGGAGGTGCTTCCAGGTAAAGAAAGAGTGCGGCTTCTGGTTGAATTTATTGGTGGTGAGCGCGAGGTGGAAGTGGATCTCATGTCCCTCCTCCTGCCAGGGCGTCCCGATACGAAAAAATAAATGACTGCATAGGATTGGCAGCCTCTTTGAAATTGTTCATTTTTATTTGAACTTTTTTCTCAGCCTGCTGTTCTGTCTATTAGTTGATCGCAAATGCTGTCATTCAAACATATCGAATACAACAGCCGTAGGTTTCTGAAATTCCCAATTCAGTACGACCAAGGGCGGTAGCCTGATTGGAACAAAAAAGTTCAATACATTAGTAAGTTGAGCATGCTAAGAATGAAATAATTCTTGCCAAAATTTAAGAGTCAGTTTATGGAGTGACTCGCCATGAATGAACCTCAAGCAGATAGCCGCCGAAAAAGCGTGATGAAAGGAATCACTTGGCGGTGTATTGCGACGCTCACCACCTACCTCATCGCTTGGATGTGGACTGGCGAGACCGAGACTGCTGGCAAGATTGCTGCCGTCGAGTTCTTTCTAAAGTTTTTCATCTACTATGGACACGAACGTCTCTGGCAGTGGCTGCCTGCGCAAGGAGCCCGGTGGAAACAAAAGTTGAGCAAACTAAAAGCATGAGCAATATCTACCCAGAATATGAACGCCAGCTTCCTCAGAGTACCAAACAGGAGCTTCTTGGCCAACGAGGGTTGGTGGTTTGGATGTATGGGCTCTCGGGTTCAGGCAAGTCGACTATCGCGAACGCTGCAGAAAAGGCGCTGAATGCCCAAGGCCGCTACGTGACCATGCTAGATGGAGACAATCTCCGCAGTGGACTCAATGCCGGTCTCGGATTCAGCGATGAAGACCGCAACGAAAACATCCGCCGTGCCGCGGAAGTGGCCAAGCTACTTCGCCACAACGGAGCAATTGTTCTGGTCTCGCTGATCACTCCTCAGAATGTTTTCCGCCAGCAAGTGCGCGACATTCTCGGTGATGAGCAATACCTAGAGGTCTACGTGAAAGCTTCTTTTGAAGCCTGCCAAGAGCGGGATGTCAAAGGGCTTTACGCCAAAGCAAAAGACGGCAAGGTAGCGCATTTCTCAGGTAAAACATCCTCTTTCGAAGAGCCCGATCAAGCAGACCTAGTCATCGAGACCGAAAATCAATCTATCGAGCAAAGCCTCGAAACCCTTCTTCAATCAATCTCCTCTAGTATCCAGTTAGAGAAAATTTCCAAATAAACTGTTATGTCCTCTTATCAATTAAGTCACCTCAAACAACTCGAAGCTGAGGCTATCTACATCCTCCGTGAAACTGCGGCACAGTTCGAAAATCCTGCATTGCTATTCTCTGGCGGCAAGGACTCGATCGTCATGGCGCATCTCGCCTATAAAGCATTCCACCCAGCACGTTTGCCATTCCCATTGGTACACGTTGACACCGGTCACAACTTTAATGAAACAATGGAATTCCGCGATTACTACGTGGATAAGATCGGTGCGCGCCTCGTTGTAGGTTCTGTACAGGAATCCATCGATAAAGGTGATGTTCAGGAAGAAACGGGTCTAGATGCTAGCCGTAATGCTCTCCAGACAACAACACTTCTTAACACTATCGAAGAGCACGGCTATGACGCGTGTCTCGGTGGTGGTCGTCGTGATGAGGAAAAAGCCCGTGCCAAAGAGCGTTTCTTCTCTCACCGTGATGACTTCGGTCAGTGGGATCCTAAGAACCAGCGCCCAGAGCTCTGGAACCTTTTCAACGGTCGCAAGCGCCAGGGTGAAACATTCCGTGTCTTTCCACTCTCCAACTGGACTGAGATGGACATTTGGCAGTACATCAGAGCTGAGAAGATAGAGCTTCCAAGCCTCTATTTCGCCGCTGAGCGTGAGTGTCTTGAGCGCAATGGTGTTATTCTTGCTATCTCTGAGTTCGTGCAACCACGCGAAGGTGAGACTGTAGAAAAGAAGAGCATCCGTTTCCGTACCATGGGTGACGCTACCATCACTGGCGCTATCGAATCTGTCGCTACGGATTACGATGCAATCGTCGATGAAGTGGCTGCTGCTCGCCAGACTGAGCGTGGCAACCGCACAGACGACAAGCGCTCTGAAACTTCCATGGAAGATCGCAAGAAGGAAGGTTACTTTTAGGTCTCTTTTCCAAATCATAATTTTTTAAATCATAAATCACAAATTTTTTCATGGATCTTTTACGTTTTACCACAGCAGGTTCCGTCGACGACGGAAAGTCGACACTCATCGGGCGCTTGCTCTATGATTCCAAATCAATCTTCGAAGACCAACTCGAAGCTATCGAAAGTAGCTCCAAGAAGCGTGGTGACGAGGAAATCAACCTAGCACTCCTCACCGACGGCCTCAAGGCTGAGCGTGAGCAGGGAATCACCATCGATGTGGCCTACCGCTACTTCGCGACTCCTAAGCGCAAGTTCATTATCGCTGACACTCCAGGTCACATCCAGTACACCCGCAACATGGTGACTGGTGCGTCCACAGCGGACATGGCTATCATCCTTATCGATGCCCGTAAGGGGGTGATCGAACAGACCAAGCGTCACACATTCATCGCCAACCTCCTGCGTATCCAGCACGTTGTCGTGGCTGTGAATAAGATGGACCTCGTCGACTACTCTGAAGAGCGTTACAACGAAATCATCAAGGAGTACACTGACCTCGTCAGCCGACTCGGAAACCTCGTCAACATCCACGCGATCCCAATATCTGCGCTTCGCGGTGACAACGTCGTTGATAAGTCAAAAAATATGCCTTGGTACGAAGGAGGCACACTCCTTTACCATCTTGAGACAGTGTATGTTGGTGGTGTCGAGAACCACGTGGAAGCTCGCTTCCCAGTCCAGTGGGTTATCCGTCCTCACTCTAATGAGTGGCATGATTTCCGCGGCTTCGCGGGCCGTGTTGCTGGTGGAGTATTCAAGCCAGGTGACGAAGTGCTGGCACTTCCTTCCGGCTTCAAATCAATCATCAAGTCTATCCACACTTCCGATGGTGAGCTAGCTGAAGCATATGCACCGCAGTCCGTGACCATCACCCTCGATGACGAGATCGATATTTCACGTGGCGATATGATCGTCAAAGCAAACAATCCACCGACATCCACTCAGGATATCGAAGCCATGGTCTGTTGGTTCTCCGAGCGTCCACTCTCAGTCGGCGGAAAGTACATTATCCGTCACACAGAGCAGGAGACTAAAGCGGTGATCCAATCTCTGGATTATCAAGTGGACGTCAACACCTTCCATAAACAAGAAGAAGTGAAAACTCTCGGTATGAACGACATTGGTCGGATCAAGCTCCGCACAGCAAAGGCGCTCCACGTCGATGCCTACAATAAGAACCGCCACACTGGTTCATTCATCCTAGTCGACGCCAGCTCCAACGAAACTGTGGCTGCCGGCATGATCGCCTAAGCTCTTACGCAGTCCACTAGCTGATCTAGTGGGCTGCTTTTCATCGTTTAGATGAAAATATTACTAACAGAAAAATCTAGTAATAGATTTAAGTTCTGTTAGGCTGCAAGGCAATGGATAAAAAATTGTATATTTTCTCAGTCGCTGCCGCTCTTATTGCTAACGCTCAATCTGCTGTGCTTATTGATTTCACCAACCAAAGTGGGATTTACGACGTAAAGACGACTGTCGATGTAGCCTTGAATGATCCTGTTCACTCGGTGGATTTTATAATGACTGTTACAGCGTATCAATTCGATTCAGCCGTGGTGAATCTCAATTCGAATGCCGGAGGTTTAGGAGTCGCCGATGATTCCGTCGATTTTGATGGTGGCGAAATTATCACTATTTCATTCAACTTTGATGTAGATATAGATTACATCGAATTTGGTGGTATTGGAGCTGCTGATGCCATAGATGCAGCTTCATTGAAATTCGGCAGTGATCCTGCTTTATTACTATACACGGATCAACCCGATTTCGCGGGAGATACAGATATTTGGAATCCAGATCCTCTTTATCGCCTAATGGCTGGTGATATTATCGTACTCAAAGCGGCAGGTGCCACAGGAGCTAGTTTTGACCTCGAAAATATGGGCGTGGCAGCCGTCCCAGAACCCTCATATTCCCTTTTACTCGGTTTAGGTGGACTAACCCTACTATCCCGACATAAAAGACCGGCAACTAAGAAATAGTTACTAGTTATTGGTTCCACCAGCCAAGCCTTTCCCCCTTATTTAGCTTCTTCCTAGTTTCATCTAGCCATTCTGAACACTGAACACTGAACACTTCAGCCTGAAAACTTCCTTTCTCACTTCTCACTTCTCACTTTCCCATGCCCGTCCCACTTCTCGATGTAAATGCCCAGAACCTTCCACTCCAGGAAGAACTAAAAGCCGCCTTCGACCGCGTCCTCCAATCTGGACGCTTCATCATGGGTGAAGAAATGGAAGCCTTCGAGCGCGAAGTGGCAGAGATGGTAGGAGCGAAACATGCCATCAGCGTATCGTCGGGCACAGATGCTCTTTTACTGGCTCTGATGGCACTCGGTATCGGTGAAGGGGACGAGGTCCTATGCCCGTCATTCACCTTCTTCGCCACGGCTGGCTGTATCGCCCGCACCGGCGCAATCCCTGTATTTGTCGATAGCTGCCCAGTTGATTTCAATATAGATCTCTTAGATGCAGCAACGAAGCTGACAAGTAAGACCAAAGCAATCATGCCCGTCCACCTTTTTGGTCAAGCGGCTGATATGGACGAAATCATGGCCTTTGCCGAGCAGAACGGACTAAAAGTGATAGAAGATGGCGCCCAAGCAATCGGAGCCAAATACAAAGGCCGCGGAGTCGGCTCTATTGGTGACTTCGGAGCCTATTCCTTTTTTCCATCAAAAAACCTCGGCGGCTTCGGTGACGCCGGCATGCTGGTGACCAACAATGACGCACTCGCTGAAATGGCGCTGATGCTACGCAACCACGGAATGAATCCGAAGTACTACCATAAGTACATCGGCGGCAACTTTCGCTGCGATGCGCTCCAGGCAGCTTTGCTCCGAGTAAAGCTTCGTGAGTACGATAGATACACTACAAATCGCCAAACCAACGCCAGCTACTACACCGAGAAGCTCCTCCAACTTCCAGGAGTCACCCAGCAGATCCCACCGATCACGGCAGCGCTGATAAGCAAAATACGCGCCTCACTGAAGCCAATGCCCAGCTCGTTCTACCTGTATCGTATGACCACAACGAGCACATCTGGAATCAATTCACCATCCGTGTCCTAGACGGCCAGCGCGATGCTCTCAGAGAGCATCTCACCGACTTAGGCATCGGCTGTGACACCTACTACCCAGTTCCCATGCACCAACAAGAATGCTTCGCAGACCTCCCTCAGCAGGCCCTCCCCGTGTGCGAACAACTCGCCAAGGAAGTCATTAGCATCCCAATCTACCCAGAACTCACCCTCGCCCAAAAAGACGAAGTCATCTCAGCAATCGCCAGCTTTTTAGTAGCAAGTAGCAAGTAGCAAGTAGCAAGTAGCAAGTAGCAAGTAGCAAGTAGCAAGTAGCTAGACGCTAGCAACTCGAACTACACAGTCCCTAGCGCCTCCAAGTGTCAAAAGTCCAAGGTCGAAAGTCAAACCAACGAAGTCTGGTGACTTCAATTCAAAAAACAACCATCGCGACCACGCGATCTAATCAGACCTTTGACCTTTGACCTTTGACCTTTGACCTACCTACCTACCTACCTACCTACCTACCTACCTTCCTACCTTCCTACCTTCCTACCTTCCTACCTTCCTACCTTCCTACCTTCCTACCTTCCTACCTTCGACACTCCCCAACTCCCCCGCAACCTTGCTTCATCGTCCAAGCCCCTTGCCCCTTGACCCTTGACCAATGACTCCCCGCAGGGGCCCCTTCCATCGTCCAAGCCCTTTCTCCTTTCACCTCTATCCTTCCTCCCCGTTCCATCGTACAAACTCTGAACACTGCCAACTGAACACTTCCTCCCCCCGCTTCATCGTCATGGCAATCACAAATTTTAAATCATAAATCTCAAATTTTTCTATGCGCATTCTAATCACAGGAGGAGCCGGTTTCCTCGGCTCCCATCTCTCAGAACGTCTTCTCAACGAAGGCCACGAAGTCCTTTGTCTCGACAACTTCTTCACCGGCTTTAAGCGCAACATCGCGCACTTATTGCCCAACCCGAACTTCGAACTGATCCGTCATGACGTGATCGACCCGTTCAAATTCGAAGTCGACCAAATTTACAACCTCGCCTGCCCAGCCTCACCACCGCACTACCAACACAACCCGATCAAGACCACCAAGACCTCGGTCATGGGTGCGATCAACTCGCTTGGCCTCGCCAAGCGGGTCAAAGCACGCGTTTTCCAGGCATCGACTTCCGAGGTCTACGGCGACCCAGCGGTGCACCCGCAGCCTGAAAGCTATTGGGGCAACGTCAACCCTATCGGAATTCGCTCTTGTTACGATGAAGGTAAACGCGTCGCAGAAACTCTCTTCTTCGACTACCATCGCCAGAATGGAGTCGATATCCGCATTGTGCGCATCTTCAACACCTATGGGCCACGCATGAACCCAGACGACGGTCGGGTGGTCTCTAACTTTATCGCTCAGGCCCTCCGCGGCGAAGATATCACTATCTACGGCGATGGCACACAGACCCGTTCATTTTGTTACGTCGACGACCTCATCGAAGGCTTCTGCCGCATGATGAATCAAGACCAAGTCACTGGCCCAATCAATATTGGAAATCCAAATGAGTTCACCATGCTGGAGCTCGCAGAAAAGGTGATCGCCAAGGTTGGTGGATCCACCAAGCTGACCTATCACCCACTTCCAGGCGACGACCCGAAGCAACGTCAGCCAGACATCACGTTCGCCAAAAATCATCTCGACTGGCAACCCACAGTTTCCCTAGATGAAGGCCTAGACCGCACCATCGCCTACTTCCGTGAACTATTAAGTAAGTAGCGCGACCGTCCCGGTCGCTTCACAACCCAAGGCCCTTCTTCTACCCGCTTCATCGTCCAGGCTCTGAACACTGAACACTGAACACTCCTCACTTATCACTTTCTCCTTTAGCCTCTCTCTACCGCTTCATCGGATTGGCAACTTTAGCCCAATTCCGTACTTTCTGTAAATTCTGTGGTAAAAATCCGCTTCATCCTACAAGCAGCTTTCGAAATTTTCGTCCCTTTCGCGGTAGAGCTTGTGTCATCAACCGAGCAGCTTATTCGTGAGATTTGTGCTATTCGTGGTAGAAAAGTTTCATCTGGATGGCAGCATTTCTAGCGCCTCCCACACTCCCCAACTCCCCCGCAACCTTGCTTCATCGTCCAAGCCCCTTGACTAATGCCCTTTGACCAATGACACCCCGCAGCTTCACTCCCCAACTCCCCAACTCCCCAACTCACCAACTCACCAACTCACCAACTCACCAACTCACCAACTTCCCCGCAACCTTGCTTCATCGTCCAAGCCCCTTGACTAATGGCCTTTGACCAATGACACCCCGCAGGGGCTCCACTCCATCATGAAAACAGCACTCATTACAGGAATCACAGGCCAAGATGGTTCCTACCTAGCCGAACTTCTTCTCGAAAAAGGTTACGAAGTACATGGAATCAAACGCCGATCTTCGCTTTTTAATACAGCTCGTGTTGATCACATCTACCAAGACCCTCATATTGAAAATTCTAGGTTCCACCTCCACTATGGAGACCTAACGGATTCATCTAACCTCATTCGCATCATGAAAGAGGTCGAACCTGATGAGGTCTACAATCTAGGAGCTCAGTCACACGTAGCAGTTTCATTCGAAGTTCCAGAATACACTGCGGATGTCGATGCCTTGGGAACATTGAGATTACTTGAAGCGATCCGCTTTCTGGGCTTTGAAAAGAAGACAAAGTTCTACCAGGCATCAACCTCAGAGCTCTACGGAGAAGTCCAAGAAATCCCTCAGACTGAGACAACTCCATTCCATCCACGTTCACCCTACGCGGTGGCCAAGATGTATGCCTACTGGATTGCGGTAAACTACCGTGAGTCCTACGGTATTTACGCCTGCAATGGCATCCTCTTTAACCACGAATCTCCACGCCGCGGCGAAACATTTGTCACCCGCAAGATCACCCGTGCGATAGCCAATATTTCTCAAGGCATAGAAAAGTGCCTCTATCTAGGGAACATGGACGCCCTACGTGACTGGGGACATGCCAAAGACTACGTGCGCATGCAGTGGATGATGCTCCAGCAAGACACCCCAGAAGATTTCGTGATCGCTACCGGTAAGCAAATTTCAGTCCGCCAGTTCGTCACACTTTCAGCAAAAGAAGCCGGCATCGAGCTTGAGTTCAAAGGTGAAGGCGTCGATGAAACTGCCACAGTGGTATCCGTCGACTCAGCTAAAGCACCTTCAGTGAATGTTGGTGATGTTATCGTAAAGGTAGATCCACGCTACTTCCGCCCAGCAGAAGTTGAGACACTTTTAGGCGATCCGACAAAAGCCAAAGAAAAACTCGGATGGGTCCCCGAAATCACCGTCGAAGAAATGTGCGCCGAAATGGTCGCTTACGACACAGACCAAGCCAAACGCCACGCTCTTCTTAAATCTCACGGACACGATGTTTCAGTCGCGACTGAATAGTTTTGGAGTTCGGAAGTTGAGAAGTTGAGAAGTTCGGAAGTTCGGAAGTTCGGAAGTTGATTTACAGCCTATAATATAAGCCGATGAAAGTAGAACGATTCGAGGATATGATTGCGTGGAAGAAAGCGCGCGGATTGACATCTTCGATTTATAAGCTGACGGGAGAGCCTCCCCTCAACAAAGACTTTGGTCTGATTGATCAAATTCGTAGAGCGTCAGGCTCGATTATGCACAATATAGCAGAAGGATTTGATGCGGGCTCGAATGCTGAATTCATCCGATTCTTACGCTACAGCTACCGCTCAGCAAGCGAAGTTCAAAGCCAACTCTACATCATGTCTGATGTTCACGATCTAGATGACAAAACGTTCAAAGAGCTCTACGAAGCAGCGACAGAAATCAAAAAAGTCATCTCAGGCCTGATAGGTTACCTTTTGAAGAAGAAGTAGGAGTGCGGAAGTACGGGCAACTCCCCAACTCCCCAACTCCCACACTCCAACTCCCACACTCCAACTCCCACACTCCACCACTCCACCACTCCACCACTCCACCAACTCCCCCAACTCCACCCCATGACTTCTCAACTTCTCAACTCCTCGACTCCAAAACTCCCAGAATCAACCCTCCTCGTCCTAGGAGCAACCGGCATGGTTGGCTCGGCCCTCGTTCGTCAGGCAAAGCAACTCGGCTACGGTGAGATCCTGACGCCTAGAAGCAAGGACTTAGATCTTTGCTGTCAGACCGAGACGCATAGATATATTGCAGACCACGAGCCAGATCAGGTAATTGTAGCCGCCGCAAAAGTCGGTGGTATTCACGCCAATAGCACCTATCCTGCCGAGTTCATTTACAAGAATCTGATGATTGCCTCCAACGCAATCGAAGGCTCTTACCAAGCAGGCGTCACACAATTACTCTTCCTCGGAAGTTCCTGTATTTACCCGAAGCTCGCACCTCAGCCTATGCCTGAAGATTGCCTTCTGACCAGCGAGTTAGAGCCAACCAATGAAGCCTACGCTATTGCTAAAATTGCAGGGCTCAAGCTGTGCCAGTACTACCGAAAGCAATATGGTGTGAAATACCATTCCGCCATGCCGACCAACCTCTACGGACCAGGCGATAACTACCACCCAGACAACTCCCACGTCATCCCTGGCATGCTGCGCCGCTTCCACCAAGCCAAAGAATCCGGTGCCGACTCCGTCACCATCTGGGGCAGCGGCACACCCAAACGAGAATTCCTCTACGTAGAAGACCTCGCCAGCGCCTGCTTCCACATCATGCAGCAGGAATCACCCGCCGACTGGATAAACTGCGGCTATGGTGACGACGTCTCCATTATGCAGCTAGCCCAATCAATTGCCAAAACAGTAGGCTTCAAAGGAGAAATCCTCAACGACCCCAGCAAACCCGACGGCACCCCACGCAAACTCATGGACAACACAAAGCTCCGCCAACTTGGCTGGAAACCCAAAGTAGACCTAGAACAAGGCCTAGCCCTAGCCTACCAAGATTTTAAACAGTCCCTCGCAAAGGACGAAGTCCGAGCAGTCTAAAACCTCTATCGCGACCACGCGATATCACTAGACCTTCGACTTTCCGACCTTCGACACTCCCACAAACCTAACGTCTCTAGTCACCGCTTAGCGTACGAAAACCTATCGCGACCACGCGATGAAACTCGACCTTTGACCTTCCGACCTTCGACACTCACCTCAACCTAGAGTCCCGGCTCACATAATGGCTTCCGAACTCCCAGACTCCCGAACTACCCAACTTCTCCACTACTTAACTCTAAAATATTTATAAAATGCCTGTAGCAATTGTAACTGGATCAGCCGGACTCATAGGATCGGAAGCATGTAAACGCCTTGATAAAGAAGGATTTACCGTCATCGGGATTGATAACGATATGCGTGCCTACTTTTTTGGCAGTGAGGCATCCACCGAGAGCAATCAAGTTTCATTGACCGAATCACTGACGAATTACACTCCAAAGAAGGTAGACATTCGTGACATAGATAAAATAAATGCATTATTTTCCGAGTACGGAGCTGATATTACTCTAGTGATTCATACTGCAGCCCAACCATCCCACGACTGGGCAGCTAAAGAGCCAATCACGGACTTCACGGTCAACGCTAATGGAACTCTCAATTTATTAGAGGCCGCAAGAAACTATTGTCCCGATGCTGTTTTCATCTTCACCAGTACAAACAAAGTCTACGGTGACACACCAAATAGTTTACCTTTGGTGGAGTTAGAAAAACGCTGGGAAATATCTGAGTCTCATCCATACCATAAAGGGATCGATGAATTGATGTCTATCGACCAGACCAAGCATTCACTATTTGGAGCCAGCAAGGTCGCCGCTGACGTGTTAGTGCAAGAATACGGCAAATACTTTGGAATGAAGACAGCCGTATTTAGAGGTGGTTGTCTCACTGGACCAGCGCACGCAGGAACTGAGCTTCACGGGTTTTTAGCATACCTCATGAAGTGTATTGTCGAACAACGACCGTATCGAATATTTGGCTATAAAGGTAAGCAAGTGAGAGACAATATTCATAGCCATGACTTAGTTACAGCGTTCATGGAATTCTACAAAACTCCGCGCAGCGGTGAAGTGTATAACATCGGTGGCAGCAGGCACTCCAATTGCTCGATGCTTGAGGCCATTGAAATAGGTGAAAGACTCTCCGGTAACAAACTCGACTTCACCTACGTCGAGGATAACCGCGTTGGCGACCATATTTGGTATGTGAGCGATGTGAGTAAATTTCAAGCTCACTACCCGGATTGGAAGTACCAATACTCGATCGATAATATTCTTTCTGAGATTTACACAGCCTGCGCTGCAAATCTGAAATAATCGTGAGCGTCGAACAAAAATCCATCACTGTGATCAACACGCCTTGTGTGCTAACAACGCATGCCAAGTTGACGCAGGATATAACAGAAGTTTGCCAGTCAAGCACTGGCAGTACGTTGTCGGTGGACTTTACCAATGTTCACATCGTCGCGATGCGCTCCGAGGACTCCGATTTTGAGTCGACTACATCGTCAGTCGACTGGTTTGTCTCAGACAGCCAAGTCCTCACATGGGCAATATCCTGGCTAGGTGGTAAAAAGGGGCAACACGAACGCGTGTACGGACCGGACTTTCTCGATTACTTCGTACGTAATGGCGACCCCATGCTGACGCATTATTTCTTTGGAGCATCTCAAGAATGTTTGGATAAGCTCCTGATAGAACTTAAAAAAATAAACCCAGAACTGAAAATTGCGGGTTCGCGCAATGGCTATTTCAAGGACGCCGACAACCCGCGGATCGTCGATGACATCAATGAATCAAATGCAGACGTGCTCTGGGTCGGCCTAGGAACCCCAAAGCAACAAGCTTGGATCAACCAACACAAAGGACAGCTCAAAGTCGGCGCTGCGCTCGCAGTTGGCTTCGCCTTCGATGTCAATGCGGGCACAAAGACTGACGCACCAAAGTTCCTAGGCCCCCTCGGCCTCACCTGGCTCTATCGCCTAGCCGCCGAACCCCGCCGCCTCTGGCACCGCTACACCCACTATAATTGGGTGTTTATCAGAGATTTATATCGATCTGTAAATAAGGCTTAAATTCAATCAAAGATTAAAGACTCGGGCGCCAACCTAGTTTGATCGGTCTAGGCTGCCCAAAACAAGAACGCTCGATAGCCAAAAGCAAACACGAATTCCCACCTACCTGCTACTTAGGCATAGGAGCCACCTTCGCCTCCCACGCCGGCGAAATCGATCAAGCGCCGCCCATTTTTCAGAAATTCGGCCTCGAGTGGCTCTACAGAATGTGCAAAGAACCACGCCGCCTCTTTAGAAGGTATTTTACCTATAACAGCCTATTTGTTTACTACTCGCTGAGGAGCTGAAATCACAAAAGAGAAGTGAGCGCTTCATCGTCCCAGTTCTGAAACCTGAACACTGCAGCCTGAAAACTTCCCCCGCCTTCCACGCCGGTGAAATCCCCCAAGCCCCAGGCCTGTTCCAGAAATTCGGAATGGAATGGCTCTACCGACTATGCAAAGAACCGCGACGCCTCTTTAGAAGGTATTTTACATATAACAGCCTATTTGTTTACTACTCGCTGAATAACTGAAAGCACAAAAGAGAAGTGAGCGCTTCATTGACCCAGTTCTGAAACCTGAACACTGCAGCCTGAAAACTTCCCTCGCTTTTCGTCTGGTATTCGGTACTCGGAAAGTAGCAGTGGTCGTCAAAGCTCTTCAATAATCATAAAAAATGATCTTTCCTGCACGATTAGTGGTTAACTTTCTTTCAGTTAGGCGTTGAGTGTTACTGAGCTACTTATTTTTAGTGAACTAGCTGAGAGTAAACCACCGTCCCAGTTCTGAAAACTGAAAACTGAACACTGCAGCCTGAAAACTTCTCCCGCCTTCCACGCTGGTGAAGTCGATCAAGCCCCGCCCATTTTTCAGAAATTCGGAATGGAATGGCTTTACCGGTTAGCCGCCGAACCTCGTAAGTTGTTCAAACGCTACTTTACCTACAATGGGTTGTTTGTGTGGTATTTCATGCTAAAACCATTCAAATCTACAATAAATGAATCAAGGGATTAAAAACATAGCAGTGATCATTGCTGCATTACTAATTGCTGTTTTTTTAGGGCAATGGGTGGTCACTGATCCCAAGTTAGCTGGTATAACAATCGCCATTTTTGGTGCAATTGGCTTGTTCTTTGCCTTAGGAAAAAATGTGTGGATGCTGATTTTCGTGGGTAGCAGTTTGAGCATGAGCTTCCCCTTTATTCCAGGTGGGTTCACCTCTAGGGAACTTGCGTTGCTGTTTGTGATTGGATGCTCAGTGCTATTGCTAGTGACCAGAAAGATTTCTATTCGACTGCAAATGACCTCACTTGAGTGGGTCGCCATGTTACTCTGTCTGTTTATTTTACAAGCCTACATGAGGAATCCTGTAGGAATCAATATGTTTGGTTCAGAGTATGTTGGAGGAAGACCCTATTTCAACTGTGTGATTGCCTTAATTGGTGGGGTGGTGCTCGCGTCCACTCAAACGAATTTGGCCACGATCAAGCGACTCTATTGGTGGAGCTTGCTGAGCATGGGGTTCTCGGCGTGCATTCACGTGGCTGCCCATGTTTCTGGGACAATAGCCAGCTACACGGGCAGGGTTTTCGGAGTGTATGGTAAATTAGCAGATCCCATCACGCAGGTCGATAATGGAAGGTCGGGAAGAAATTCAGGTGGGTCGAAAGTAGCACATTTTTGTTCTAGGTGGCTTGCTGCCTCTGTTAGTCCTCTGAGAGCATTATTCCATCCTCTGTGGGCGGCTGTTTTACTAGCTTCTCTTGTGGGAGCAGGGGTCAGTGGCTTCAGGAATGTGATCGCTTCCACGGTGCTGACTCTGGCATTGGCTACTTTTTATTGGGGTGGAATGCGAGCTGTCATCAAGGCTACATGCATTAGTGGTGTACTCTACTTTCTGCTGAACGTGGTGAATTTAATGACTCCTTTACCTGCAAGTATTCAACGTTCATTATCGTTCCTGCCAGGTACTTGGGAAGAACTACATATCGAAGACGCAAATGCGTCTACTGATTGGCGACTGGAAATGTGGAAAGAGGCTCTTCTAGGTGATGTCTACATCGAAAATAAATGGATCGGTGATGGTTTAGGTATTCGTCGTGATAACCTGGCTTACATGGAAGAAATGTCCTATGCTGCGGTGTTGTCAGATGAGATGTCTCAAGAACGAGCGATGATAGCAGGAGATTACCATTCGGGACCAGTCTCGACGATTGCTGTCATTGGCTATATCGGCTTAATTTTTGTGATCATAGCTCTGATCATGGTGGCGAATAGAGCGCATCGATTGATTTTACACTCTCGAGGGAAAGCCTACTTTCGAGAGGTGTTGTTCTTTTGTATTCCTATGGTGTGGCTTCCTGTTTTTTTCTTGTTCATCTTTGGCGATGTCAAATCAGTATTTGGGATTATATTTATCAATATAGGGCTGATAAGAATGCTGGAGAGAAACCGAAGCTCGTTCGAAGTCGAACACACTATCGAACCCTAATAGAGCTCGGCTTATTTTAAACTATATAAATGCGATTATACATTAATAAGCTGAAGCAAGTATTGGTCTCCAAGCTTGGCATGGACCGCGCTATCGCAGCATCATCGCTCACCCAGATGATTCGCTTCGTCACAGGGCCGATTACGATGGTCCTGATGATCAGGCATTTCACTCCTGAGGAGCAAGGCTTCTTCTACAGCTTCGCCGGTGTCATTGGACTCCAAGTCTTCCTAGAAGCTGGCTTCGCTCAGAGTATCACTCAGTTCACTAGTAAAGAATTCGCCTCTCTGCGCTTCAATACTAGTGGCGCTCTCACCGGCGATCCGGCAGCACTCTCACGCCTTCGCTCCCTTCTCGCCCAATCGAATCGCTACTATTGCTCGATGGCCGCGGTCTTAACCGTTGCCCTCTCTATCGGCGGCTACTGGTTCTTCTCTTCAAAGTCCAGTCACGGCGTTCCTTGGCACATCCCATGGTTTGTGGTCTGCTTCACTTCGGGGCTTGGTTTTCTCCTAACACCTTACTGGGCCTTTTTGGTAGGCTGCAACCGTGTCGCGCAAGTTGCCACCTACCGGTTCTGGGCCACTCTTGTTGGATTCACGGTTACAGCAACTGGACTAATCCTTGGTTTTGGCATTTATGTCGTTGTCTATGGGGCCCTGTTTAATCTGGTCTTTCCCATCGTCTATCTCACCACCCGCTGGCGGAAACTGCTATTGCAGGTCCTTCGCCCACCGGGAAAATATATCATTTCATGGCGTGAAGATATATGGGGGTTTCAATGGAGGATCGCCCTCACTTGGATGAGCCGCTATTTTCTTGAATCGGGAATTGCTCCGCTAGCCTTCCAAATCTCAGGTCCACTTATGGCAGGAAAGATTGGAATGACCTTCCAAGTAGTGCGGATGATTGGTGGAATAAGCAATACGTGGACCGCGACCAAAATTCCTTATTGGGGGGCATTAGCCGCAGGGAACCGATGGGAGGAGCTTGAGTTTTCGTGGAGAAGCGCCGCGCGTAGAAACGTCCTATTAACTTTTATCGGATTGCTAGCATTTGTCGTGGCTTTTCCATTGCTCAATAGTATATGGCCAACTGCGAGCAACAGGTTTCTTGCTATTACTGATATAGCTTATTTTTCTGTAGGTTGGTTTTTCTATTCCTTCTGGTTAGTTTCTATGCACTACACTAGAGCGTTACGGCAAGAGCCGTACACATTTCTCCATGTAGCGGTAGGACTCGTATTCTTATCTGGGTGCCTTTTGCTTTATAAGAACTTTGGTGATTCGACAATTCCCCTCATATTTTGCCTGGTTCATATAGTTCCTGCTTACATAGCTGTCAGGTTGAGAGGTAATATTAGAAATTCTCTTCTCGTTCAAAAATCGGACACATACCATGAATAATATACAAAAAAATGACCTTGGACCACATCCTGACTTTCCGGATTGTCGGGTACGCTTCGATGAGAAGTCTGGTTTTTATCGCACATTTCCTTATCCATCAGAAGTGTCTCTAGAGAAATTCTACACGAAGGAATATCGTGAAATTCGAAAGGAAGAACCAGATGAAGCGTATGTTGCGTTTATGCGTCACAGAGCAAAGGCACAAAAAGATTTTATTATTAAACACAATGCAGGACGAAAATTCGAAAAGGCGCTAGACATTGGTTGTGGCTGTGGTGAATTGTTGAATGCCCTTCAACCTCATGCCAAGTTTCTAGTGGGCTATGAAACCGATTCAATGATGGCGTCTCACGCACTTAATCATAAGCGATCTGAGTCCATTGAAATTAGCAACTCTCATTTTGTGTCTGAAAATAAATTACCTGAGAACGATCTAATAGTAATGAGCCATGTTTTTGAGCATATTCCAAATCCGGTGAGATTTTTGTCTGAACTTCGTTGTCGAGTAATGGCTCCGGGTGGGGTTCTTTTTCTGGAGGTTCCTAACGAAACTGATGAGTGGGTGAAAAAGCAAATCAAATGGGGTGTGCGAGGACTAGGTCACGTTAATTACTTTAGCCCGAAATCACTAGAACAGATACTCACTGCAGCAGGATTTGAGGGGGTGTCATCCAGTGTATGTGGGATGTCAGTTAAGAAACACATGTCGTTGCGCAGACCAAGAAATAGAGTAGTTCGTAAATTGAGAAAATATTGTTCAAAAATGCGTAAACCGAAATCAGCTTTACCCGATTACCTTGTCAGACCTAAAAACGAAAAACGAATTTATATTCAAACTATAGCAGTTAACCCATATTCATAGATGAAGTCCCTCATACCACTGGCCCTACGCATTAAAATACGACAATTTATTGATCGGCATTGGTCCGCTAGGCACTACGATAGCCCATTCTTTGGCTGGATGTGGTCTGTAATAAATTCCGACTATAAAACGTCTGGATTAAGTTTTAAACTCCCGAAGGACATGATGCCAATGGGATTTAGATCACGCTTCTTTTTCGACGTTTATGAAATTCAAGAACGTGAGCTAGCATTAAAGCATATTAAACCGAGTGACTCAATTCTGGAGCTTGGCGCGTGTATTGGTGTGGTTTCCTGTGTCTGTAACGAATTATTGGATGACAAGCAACGGCACGTCGTTGTAGAGGCTAATCCATTACTAATACCATGGCTAGAAAAGAATAAATCACTGAATAGCGCGCAATTCACAATTGAACATGCCATGTTGAGTGACTCCAGCGACGGCTCCTTTCGGATAGAAAAGTTTATCGTAAGCGGTAGCGCAAATACGACCACGGGTAAGCGAGTGACTGTACCTGTCATTAGCTTTACGGAGTCGTGCTCTAAGCATCATTTTTCACCCTCTGTTATCGTCATGGATATTGAGGGTGGGGAGCTCAATTTCATCACAGAAAATTTCTCCACTATTGAAAATTGTTCTGACTTGAGAATGATGATAATCGAGATGCATCCTTTCATAATCGGAGAAGAAGCTGTGCGGGAAGTCAAAAAACTACTTAAAGCTCTTAGATTCGAATGTCTCGAATCTATGGGGCTAGTTGAGGTATGGAAACGCCAATGAAACCTATCTGTATCATTCCTGCCCGAGGTGGCTCCAAAGGTTTACCTCGTAAGAACGTGTTGCCGCTTTGCGGACGGCCCTTACTCGCGTGGAACGTTATGGCAGCCGTGGAAGCCTACGGCGGAGATTCTGTGTTCGTAACAACGGACGACACAGAGATCGCCAAGGTAGCCATTACATATGGGGCTCGTGTGATCATGCGGCCCGCGCAATTAGCCGAGGATAATAGTAGCTCTGAAGATGCTCTCATTCATGCCTTGCAGGAAATTTGCGAACAGAATGGCTCGCTGCCCGAGAAATTCCTCTTCCTTCAATGTACCTCACCACTCACCGCAGCTCAGGATATCCGCGCAATTATGGAGACGATGGAGGGCTCTCAAGCGGACTCTGCATTTTCTGCTACGCCGTCTCATCGTTTTTTGTGGCGTCCCGATGACAATGGCAATGCCGCTGGCGTCAATCACGATTCTCGGATCCGCCTCCGCCGTCAGGACTGCGATCCTGAATACTCCGAAAACGGTGCGATTTACGCCATGCGTACGGAGGGCTTCCTGAAAAACAAACATCGATTCTTCGGCAAGACGGTTGTTCACGAGATGCCTGAAGAGCGTTCTTGGGAGGTTGATAGCCCTACAGATTTTGCCGTTGCTGAAATCCTGCTGGGAAACCGGATCAGTATGGAAAAATTCCAATTGCTTCCTTCTAAAATTGAAGCGGTAATCTTCGATTTCGATGGAGTCATGACCGACAACCGAGTCACGACTGATCAACACGGCAACGAATCGGTTGCATGCGATCGCTCCGACGGTATGGGAATCTCAAAGCTGCGTGAATCAGGTATTCGCCTATTGGTATTATCGACTGAAGAAAATCCTGTCGTGGCGGCCCGATGTAGCAAGCTAAAAATCGAATGCATCCACGGCCAATCCGACAAAGCGGCCCGTCTCAGACAATGGCTTAAAGAAGAGCAAATCAATCCAGAGAATACTGTTTACCTAGGGAACGACATCAACGATACTGGTTGCCTAGATATCGTCGGCTGCCCTGTCGTCGTCGCAGACGCATATTCGGAAGCCAAACAACACGCACTCATCGTGCTCGAAATGCCCGGAGGCAAAGGAGCAGTGAGAGAGCTGTGTGATCTTATTTTAAATGGTTCCCGATGATGGAGCAACTACGACACAACTTAACTATGAACACAACACAGACAACTTAACTATGAATACACCACCATTCCTAATCGCCGAAATCGGCTGTAACCACAAAGGCGACATGGCGATCGCCAAAGAACTCATCACCACCGCAGCCTTGTTCTGCAAGGTCGATGCTGTGAAATTCCAGAAGCGACACTCCAAGGAACTTCTGAGTGAGGAGCAATACAACTCTCCCCACCCGAATCCCGCAAACTCTTACGGGAATACCTACGGCGAGCACCGTGAAGCCCTGGAACTCTCGCTTGATCAAAATCGCGAACTCAAAGAATGGTGTGAGGAGCTAGGACTCGTCTATGCAACCTCCGTTTGGGACATGACCTCGGCCCGTGAAATTGTTTCTCTGGAGCCTAAGTTCATCAAGATCCCTTCCGCCACCAACTTGAATAGTGAGATCCTCGATTACCTCTGTAGGAATTACAACGGTGAGATTCACCTATCGGTAGGCATGACCACCCAGGCCGAGGAGTTGGCCATTGTCGAACGCTTTGAAAAGCACGGCCGCAATAAAGACCTTGTGCTCTATAGCTGCACTTCCGGCTATCCTGTTGCTTTTGAAGATATTTGCCTCCGGGAAATCACCCGCCTCCGCGAATCCTATGGCAACCGGGTGAAAAAGATCGGCTTCAGCGGCCACCATCTTGGCATCGCAGCAGACATAGGCGCACTTGCCCTTGGTGCAGAGGTTTTTGAACGCCACTTCACCATGGACCGTACCTGGAAAGGCACTGACCACGCAGCGAGTCTTGAGCCCGATGGGATGCGACGTCTCGCCCGTGACCTCCGAAACGTCAATAAGTCTTTGGCTTACAAACCAACAGAAATTCTCGAAGTCGAAGCGGTGCAAAGAGCGAAGTTGAAAATCTGAGTATTTTTTTCCAACCATTTAGAATATCCTGATCGCTCATGCGAAAAAACGGTAAACACCTTCAAAGCTATGGCTATGATGACTTCCAGGAGTTTTTGGCCAACTTTACGATGATCTCCAAAGATCCAAGATTGCTCTACCTATCGGATGCGATATTCCACCTACTTCTACCACGAGAGGCGGGGGTAGAAAAACGGTTCAAATTCGGGTGGTTTATCTGGACCCTCTCAATCTTGAAAAAACTGATCGCGGTTCAATTGAGCACCAAGGCGGAAACCCCAAACACAGAATCATCACCTCAAAGTCCATCGTACGGATTTCGGTTTCTCGACACGCCGGCACACGGGGGTAGTTTAGCTCCAATTCTGGATCAAGTCCCATTGACGAGTCGTTTACTCTATGGGCGTGAAGGCGAACCCTTGGAGCTTATGAATAGTCTCTCGATCCTTGGATGCAGGGCGTCCCTCCGGGCACTAAAAGGTGCCGTTACGACCGCCCGTAGAATCCACAGTATCGTCACACTTGTTACAAATTCGACCAATAAATATATACCAGCGGATTTCACGGCTAGAATGGCCGAATTTGTCCTCACACAGCAGCTGGTATTAACCAGTCTAAGAAAAAATCTCTGCCCTCATCAGGCCATATTTCTAACGTTTGAATTGAATCCCGAATCAAAAGCATGGGTGCAATGGGCCAGAGATTCCGGCACGCGAGTGATCCACGTCATGCATGGCCAGTCGTTACCCATCTACCAGATTACCATGGCCACCGATCTTGTATTGTTTTCTAAAGTGGATGAGCAGTGGTTTCGTGAAAGAGTCGATCCGAGTATAAAGCTGTGGACCATTGGGCACCCTCGCCTGGAAAGCACACTTGCATCTGTAGGCTTACAAGAAACTTCTACCTCACCTCGTCGGCCTCGCATCGCCTTTTTCTCTCAACCGATCGAATGCGATTATAGTCGTGAACTTCGTATGCAAGATTGGAAGATTCTCTCTGGGCTTAATGCTGCTGCAGAAGTTCGCTTCCGTCTTCATCCACGAGAAGACCGTGAAACCGCTATTCAGGATTTAAAGACTTTAGGGCTCGACTTCGTCGAACCCAGCGATGCTGGACTAGAAGAAGACCTTCGCTGGTGTGATGCAATTGCCTCGTCATGGTCAACTGTGAGCATGGAAGCTGCTGTATGCGGTAGGGGGGTCTTCTGGACCTGCTCTACACCTGAAAAATATGAGGCATCTCAGGCACTGCGGGATTACGGGATCGGCACTCTTGTCCAACAAGTTGGTGACTGGAAAAATCACCTTCAGGACTGGAAATGTGGCGGGTGGGATGCACCTGTGATGGTTCCAGAATCGAAACTGAAAAAACTTGGCATGATTGGTGACACACAAACGCCATGGGCCGAGAGGCTTGAATTGACATCGTAGACCACATCCGAGTCAAACGTCTAAGTGCGCAGTGGCATCATTCAAAATGTCTTAATAAATGGATACGTATACAGTCATGCAATCTCACACCTCAATAGGCTTGCTTTGTCATTCCTATCATGAGGAGGTTTTAATCCTGTTGTATGAAATGGTTGCGCCCTCATGCCGTAATCTGATACTTTTTTTAAGTCCTCAAGTTTACAAAAATACTGAAAAGTTATGGGCGAAACACCATCTATTAGAGCAGATACATATATTGGAAGGCAATCAAAGTTCATTTTACAATCAAGCGTTGGATCTAGCAAACAAATTAGAAGTTGGAACGTTGATTGGAACTGAAGCGCCGACAATATGTGACTTTGATTACTCGCGATATACCGGGTCACTAAACTGGGTCCTCCATGAATTGAAAGTTGATTTCAATCTCGATTGGGTGCCTCCTTGGAGAGGAAGAAAAACACGCAGAAGAAAAAAATGGACTACATATGTTCAGGCGGCTGATGGTTATTATGTCTTGTCTCCAGAGATGCTTGTGTTTGCAAAAACACACACTTCCAAACCAGTAGTCGTAATTCCAATACGTCAAGTAGATCAGGTTTTTAATGAGAAAAATCATGATCATGCACTTACCATTGTCATTAGCGGTCGAGTAAATGAATGCAAGGATTACACTCGATCAATACAGTTGATTTACGCTCTGAACGAGTCAGGCCATAAAATCAATCTCATAATGCTAGGTCGCCTAGACACAACCATCTATGGATCTAAAATCAAACATCTAGCCGATCAGGCCAATTTACGCCATCCTAAGATAATCACTTATTTTGACCACTATATTGAAGATGAAACATTTGGTGAAATCATCAGTCGATGCGACTGCCTGCTAGCTCCATTAAATCGCAACAATTCATTTTTAAATAAATGCTTTTCAAGGAAAAACTTGATAGATTATCATATCTCTAATCATATAACTGGATCATACGAGGAAGCTGTGCGTTACGGAAAACCTATCATATACCTGAATGGTTTTATGATCCACACCCAGCTCCTAAAGGGACTTTTATATACGAAAGTTCTACTCAGTTGAAAGACATACTAATATCTCTACTTCGTGATGAGCGCGCTTCCAGCAAGAACTGATGAATCAATTTCAGCAGCTCAAAAATCCAGCAGCTATCTATAGCGATTATAAAAAAATTCACGGAAGCATGAAACAACTCATAGTAAATCGCACCCACCCCCTCAGACCCTTCCTAGGGCTAATTCAAAAAACTCGGCACCTGTGTCAGTGGTATCTAGATCGCACCGCAAAACGTATATCAATTGACGGCGCGGAAGTTTCCTTCTTGGGACAATTACTTAAATTTCCACCGAAGACCGGCTTCCTCTACTCAGATGCCCTATTCTGGAAAGGGCCTGAAGCATACGAGAGAGAAACTAGTATCGTTATCGATACATTGCTTGATGGCGCGGACACGTTTCTAGATGTAGGATCCAACATTGGCATCTATTCTGTCTTTGCAAAGCTCAAGTATCCTCAAATTACCGTACACGCCTTTGAGCCTATTCCTGATATTTTCAGAAAAAACATAGCGTTTCATAGGGCGAATGGCCTTGATGTGACACTGGCGCACAACATTGGATGCGGAGACACGAACACAACCCAGCAGATCTACTTACCATGCCCTGAAAACGCTCTCGAAGAAGAGCAAACAGCAACGTTGCGCCCCGACTCTTGGCAGGCATCAAGCAATGAGATGAGGCTCATCGATATCGAGTGTGTTTCGATCGATCAATTCATGGAAGGCTACAAAAAACAGATCGGGTGCTGTTTTATGAAAATTGATGTCGAAGATTTTGAGGCTGCTGTTCTACGCGGTGCCAGTGAATTCATCACTAAGAATTCACCATTTATCCTCTGCGAAATCCTACCTCGAGAGCATGGCAATGTTGAAACCGTTGCCCTAGTCAGGAAACTGGGTTACCGAAGTTTTGCCGTAACCCGCGAGGGGCTTTTCGAGATAAAAGGCGACGACTTCAATAGACCAAGATCAATAAAAGACTTTTTGCTGATCCCAGCAGACAAGCTTGATGCAGGCATCCACTACATAGCGTTCTCCGAAATCAAACAAATTCGCTAATAGGTCTGTCTAGCGGATTCAGCTGCAATACGTCACTACAAGCAGTTCATTCGCATCGGCGACCATCAGGTATGGCATACATCAGCCGTCCGCAAAATTAGCGGCCCTGCAAAACCACGCTTCACGATTGGTTTTGGTTAATCACCTATTGTTTGCCGCGTCTACATTCACAAAGCATCGAGCTATGGGCGTGGGTGTTAAAACAGTCATTAAAGCGTGTCTTCACACGTTCTTAGAAGAGCTGCTCACAGGCTCGCTTCCTACGATCACCGCATCGAATTCGAATGAAAATCGCCTTACTCACCACCGACAACCGCGAGCAGCAGAAGCGCTACGATCTGGAAATGCCATTTTTCGGCACGGCTCCGACAGCGCTTCTCGCAGGGATGGCATTGCTACCTGAAGAAGTTGAAGTCCACGTGATATCGTGCTCGAAAAGAAAAATGAATGCCCCCGCGAAGCTGGCGCCTAACATCTTCTTTTACCAGCATCGTTCCTCATCTCGGCTGGGGGAGGTCCGCCTTTGCTGGCTGTGCCATGGCAGTAAGAAGGCAGATACGAGAGATTAGACCCGATATCGTCCATGGCCAGGGCACTGAACGGGACTGCGCAATGAGCGCGGTTTTTTCAGGGTACCCAAACGTCCTTACCATTCACGGGAATATGAGGGCTCTTGCACTTCGTCCAGAGTTGCGAGCTAGTCGCTATTACAAAATGATATCAGTACTGGAGTCGTTTTGTCTCCGACGTACCGCGGGAGTGATCTGTAACTCCGCTTATACGGAAGACCTTGTTAGCCCCCGAGCTCGCCGCACATGGAGAGTACCAAATGCAATCCAGTCGGAGTTCTTTCAAGTGAGTAATTCTCTCTCGAGAGGAGAAGTTCCTCAAATTCTAAATGTGGGTACAATCACTCCATGGAAGTGTCAGCTTGAAGTACTCATAGAAATCAGGCTCTTATGGCAGCAGGGTTACCGATTCAAAATGTTATTCGCTGGCGAATTGTCCACCTCGAGCTCTTATGGGAAGGACTTCCATGAAGAACTTCAACGAGCGGAAGAAGCAGGTTATGCCACTCATGTTGGCTTTCTTGATGTTCACGGACTCATTGAATTGATGGACCAGTCTCATGCAATGATCCACTGCCCTTCGGAAGAGGCATTTGGGCTGGTTGTCGCGGAAGCTATGGCAAGGGGGCTCAAATTTTTCGGGTCCAATGTCGGAGGCGTCCGTGATATCGCATGCATGATTGATGAAGCTGAACTTGATTCGGATATCTGTAATCTTATGGAACAAGTACGCTTGTGGATTGAAAGCGGAGCTCCTCGGTCGGACTCTTTGAAGGAAAGGATGGCCAGTCTTTATCACCCCAGAGTCATCGCTGAGCGCCATATAGAAATCTATAAAGAGGCTCGATCTAATAAACGTCTATCATGAGTCTACGATCACTAGAAATTCGACCCACAGATGTCTGATCTTGGATTTTCCTGCTTTTTGTCTCGTGACGGACCGTAATATGAAAGCCTGACTGGAGGCGTTCATGTTGGCTCCAATGACAGGGAACCGTTTGAAACTTTCACAGAGCTATATAATAGTATCGCGAGCTAGACTTGCAGCATTTCAAAAGATACTTTATCGAAGGCTTCTTGAGGAAAAGCAGTTATTCACGCGGTTTTCCATACTCTTTACCCGACTTATAATTCCCGCACATCACTCATGAAAGTTCTTATCGATTCCTCAGGCCTCCCATTTTCTCTAGCTCACGGTGGAGCAACAACCCAGGTTGTGGAAACTGTGAATGCATTGCGTGAAATCGGAGTTGACGTTGAATACGCTCGCTGGTGGGATAGCCATCAACATGGTGACTTAATTCACGTTTTTGGGACACCAAGTAAGGCCTACATTGATTTTGCTCGAGCTAAACGCATACCGGTGATTAATACCACTTTGTTTACTGAGACTTGCAACAGGTCTCCAGAGAACCTCCGTATACAGGGACTTATGGTGTCAGCCCTGTTGAAAATACCAGCAATACCACCATGGGGAGCGATTCGCTCCCAACTCAAGTGGAGTTCATACAAAGCCTGCGACCTCAACATAGTCGGACTAAATGTGGAGGCTGATGTGTTACGTAAGGTATATTCGGTCCCAGATGAAAAAATAAAACTCATACCACTTGGACTATCTCAGCATTTTCTCAAGGCTAGTCACGGGGAACAATTAAGCGACAGTCTTATCACGACAGGCACGATCACTGAACGCAAGCGCTCCCTAGAATTGGCAACAATGGCCAAAGCTGCCAAAGTGCCGGTCCATTTTATAGGTAAACCTTACGATGAGGATGGGGCTTACTGGAAAAGTTTCAAAGCCTTGATCGATGACAAGTATGTGATGCATACCCCTCATACCGAAAGTGTGGATGAGATGGTTCGATTGCTGAAGCAATCCAAGGGCTATATACTCTATAGTGACTATGAGAATTGGTGTTTATCTGCCCATGAAGCCATCGCCTGTGGAATTCCTATATTGATCCCTGATCAGCCATGGAGTCGCGAGTTGTTCGGTGACCAAGCCAGTTATCTTCTTCCAGGAAAGATAGATGAGAACACTCTGCGATTAAAAACGTTTTACGACTCTATCCCATCGCTCAAAGCACCAGACATCAGTCTTTATTCTTGGAACGATGTAGCTCGCCAATTGGTTGCAACTTACGAGGGAATACTCCAAACTCCATCTTCTTAACCACTAACTAGAACGGCGCAGGTCCATGTTGAATTGGAAATTCAAGGTTTCGTTCAAATTAAATGCTA
>NZ_MQWA01000001.1:1349799-1360490 GCF_002954445.1 Rubritalea profundi | reverse complement strand
AAATGCTACTTATAATGACTAACACCAATCAAGTTCCCAAACGAGATGGCGAGGCGCCGCTGATCTCTCTTGTTATACCGATGTTGAACGAACGTGACGGCATAGACGCTCTCTTCTCGGCTATTATTGAGGGGGTTAAAAATGTTCCCGCTCGTTTCGAAATCGTCGTTGTTGACGATGGAAGCACGGATGGCACTCACGAGGTGATTGAAGAGAAATTGAAATGCTTTTCTCAATGGCGACTTTTGAGCCTTTCCCGAAATTTCGGCCAACAACCAGCCTACAGAGCTGGTCTTGAAGAGGCGACCGGTGATGCGGTTATTTTTATGGAGGCCGATTTACAAGATCCCCCAAGTCTCATAGCCGAACTATTTGAAGAATGGCAGAAAGGCTACAAGGTTGTCACAGGTGTGCGTATGAGTCGCGCCGAAAAAGGTATGCGCCGCTGGGCTTTTGATCTTTATCATGTGCTTTTCTATCGCCTCACAGATCGAGTGATGCCAGCAAACAGCGGCATGTATTCGCTGATTGATCGAGTGGTTGTGGATCACCTCCTCAAAACTCCCGAAATTAATCTTTTCATTCCGGCACTGAAAAATTGGTTTGGTTATTCTCAAACGACAGTAAAATACGCACGTCTAGATCGTGCCGTGGGGCAACCCAAACAGACGTTAAGGAAGCTAGTGAACTACGGGGTAGACGGGTTGACCAGCTTCTCAGATCTACCGTTACAATGGATTTGAGTGGCAGGGGCCATTATTTCCGCCGCAAGTTTCAGCTACGCCGGATTCCTAACAATTTTGAAATTTTGTCAAATGATGGGCTATTTGGAATCATTGAAGGTTCAGGGATTTACAACCTTGGCCGTGGCAATTTTTTGCTTGGGAGGGGTGCAAATCATGTGCATCGGTATTCTAGGGCAGTATATGGCACGCATCTACCGTGAGATTAAAAAACGTCCACACTACATCATCGAGAAATCAGTTCAATCTGATGAAACTCAATAAAAAAGATTCTATATTACTATGGCTAAGTCTTTAAAATCGCCTGACAAGTATCGTTGGGCTCCACTCTTATTCTTCACTCTGATTGGACTGTTTTCAGTCAGCTGGGACAGTCTATGGATTGATGAATTCATGACTTACAAATATGCTTCGATAGTGAATATCAATGATATGTTTTTGAGTATGTACGAGGATAAATGCTCAGAAGTTCAGATGCCATTTTACGTCATTTACATGTGGGCATACACGAAGATTTTTGGAATTGGGGAATTTGCATTACGAGCTTCAGCTTTGCCATTTTTCATCTGTGGAATGACAGCGTTGGCTACCACGCTCCATCGCCGCTTCGGTTCTTATTTGCCAATTGTGATCGGCTACGGACTCAGCCCGTTCATTTGTTACTATCTTAACGAAGCTAGGCCCTATGCTATCCAAATCGGACTCTCCGCTCTAATCTTGGCTTCCTTAATTCGTTTGAATGAAGAGGCGGAAAATGACTCAACGAAGATCCAGAGATCACACAAGCGGTGGTTGAATATCTTCTGTGTGGCCGTGTTGTTACTTTCAGGAATCAGCATGCTTTGTCAGCTGTGGGTTTGGGCGGCTATACTTGCTGCTATTTTTATCCTACCAAAGCAGCGACTCATCTTCCTGATTCGTGAAAAAAAACTGGTATTGGCTGCCACTGGAGTGGGTTTGCTCGGAATTGGTTTTTACTATTTGTGGAGCCTGACGATTGGAGCCCTTGCCGCAACTACCGAGAGCCCTAATGTGTTTTCTATCATCTTCATCTTCTATGAGCAATTAGGGCTGACCGGGACGGGCCCAGGCCGCGCTGAGCTTAGGGAAGAGGGCGCTCGTGCCATTCTGCCATTCTTAATCCAACTCATCATTCACAGCGTATTGATTGGAAGCGTTTTTGTATTTGGCTGTGTCTATCTTTTACGAGAATGTAGGAAGAAGACAATAGTTTCGGTTGTGGTATGCGTATCTATTCCAATTGTTCTCATACTTGGCGCGGGAATATTGATGGAATTCCGCGTATTGGGTAGGCATTTCGCCCCACTGGCTGTTGCTATATTCCTAGTCTTCAGCTGCGGTATCAAGCTACTCGTTGAAAAACGCAATAAATGGAGCATCACTCTAGTTACCTTGTTTGTCATATTCCAGGCTAGTTCATGTGTTCTTGTGCGCTTTGAGGCTCGCCATAAAAGAGATAACTACAGACTAGCCGCAAGCCTGGCAAATCAGGCTCTAACTCAAAATAAGACCGTGTGGTGGAATGCGAATCCCATTGGAGCTACGTATTATCAGCTGCCCCAGCCACAATCTGATTCGTCTGAAAAATTTACTGTTGTCATCAATCCCTCTGCGCAGAATCTCGAGGAAAGAAGTTTACCAGATTTGGTGATTACTAGTAAAACGGACATTTTTGATAATCAAATGGCTTTAGCGCAATTTCTTGGAGCAAACGGTTATGTGAGCACGCAAGAGATCCACTCATTTGTTTTTTGGGAGAGGCCTGTGTCACCATGAAATTCTCCATTGTCACTCCAAGTTTTAGACAATTCGATTACTTGAAGCGCTGCGTTAGGAGTGTTGGGGATCAGGCCTCAGCTGTTGGTGTTGAACATATTATCCAAGATGCAAGTGGGGACCAAGCCTCTGACTGTTTTATGGAGTTTGTGACGGAGTTGGAATCAGTTCACTTTGTTCAAGAAAATGATGAGGGCATGTATGATGCCATCAATCGAGGATTTAAGAAGTCTCAGGGTGAGATCGTTTCATGGTTGAACTGTGATGAACAATACCTGCCTAAGACTTTAGAAAAAGTAGCCCAGTGGTTTGATGCCAACCCCGAGAAAGATATTTTATTTGGGGATGTGATTCTAATCGATAGCCATGGGGAGCTATTGTCATACCGGAAAGCTATGGTGCCCAATAGGAACCACATTCTAGCCTGTTTCTTGCCAACATACTCTGCGGCAACATTTGTTAGGAGGAGAGTTATCAAAGAAGGTTTTTTTCTGGACGATAATTATAAGGCCATAGCTGACGCGGTGTGGATACGAGATTTGTTAGGTGAGGGTTTTGTTGCTGGAGTATTAAATGAGCCTTTGGCGGTTTTTACTCAGACTGGTGAAAACTTAGGTCAGACTGAAATCTCGCATTTGGAGCACGAAGTTTGGAAAAAGAGCAAGGGATCCGTCTCTAGTGTGAATAAATACTTTTTATCGGTTATGCATAGATTCAGAAAACTGATCAATGGATGCTACCTGCCAAAATGGGTAAATGTGTCTATTTACCAGAACACTCAGACGAGTCGGCAATTAGTGAGTAAAACTCTAGGGGGTGTATGGAAAACCAAAAAATGATGGGAATGATTCCGAGCCGAGCAAAACTCATCAATAAGAGATAATGACTAAGCTATTACAAATACTTAATAGATATCTCGAGTATGGTGGCGAAGAAGGTTGCGCCTATAGGATGGGAGATGTTTTTCGAAATAAGATAGAGCTGTTTTCTTATATCGGATCGACTGCTGAAGAGCTGGAGAGGCCTTTGGGTAAGCTGAAAATGCCCTTCCTAATGCAAAAAAACGCGAGAGCTATTTCGGAGATAAGGCGTTTACAAAAGGAGCATCAATTCGATGTGTGGCAGATCGATAATGTTTTTCCTTCGCTATCAGTCGCTATTTATGAATTGGCAGACGAACTCTCTATACCAGTGATTCAATATTTACATAACTACCGATTTGGTTGTGTGGATGCTACTTATTTTAGAGCTGGCGGTGAATGTCATTTATGTAGCCCAGGGCATTATTTTCCAGGACTGAAGCATAAGTGCTGGAGAGGAAGTTCGATCGCGTCTTTGTCTATGGGTCTCGCGCTGAATAGGTTTTGGAGCAAGGGGGAACGTGCTATTTCAGTGTATATTGCTTTGAGTGAAGCGCAAAAAAAGAGGCACGTAGAAATGGGAATTTCTGCTGATCGGATTTGTGTGTTACCTCATTTTTTGGAAGTAGACGAGCAAGCTCTCGCGTCGGAACCCGCTCGAGATGGAGATGTTCTGTATCTGGGGCGTTTGACAGATGAAAAAGGCGTCATGCTTTTATTGAAGTCATGGCAGAAGGTGAAGTCTAAGGGGAGAATGCTACGTATTGCTGGGACCGGGCCGCTTGAGGACGAATTGCGGAATTACGTTCACGTGAATAATTTAAAAAATGTGGAGTTTCTTGGATTTGTCCCGAAAGAGAAACATCATGAACTATGGAGTCGTGCTTCATTCTTTGTAGCCCCTTCGATATGGGAGGAGCCTTTTGGCATGGTAATCCTAGAGTCTTGGCTCAACAAAAGGCCTGTCTTAGCTTCAAATCTAGGCAATTTCCCCGAGCTCATTGAGCATGGTGTTGATGGATGGCTTGCTGATGTAAACCCGGAGAGTTTTAGCAAGGAGCTACAGAAGGCGCTCGATGATACCGAAAGCTACAGTTCTATGGGGCTGACTGGATATGAAAAATTAATGAATGAATATAATAAAGATGTGTGGTTCGCCAAATGGAGGCGGATAGCTGACTCAGTTCTTGAAGTTCACTAATGCGATGCAGATTATAGGCAAAATAGTTGGGTTGATAGCACTAGCCATTGTGGTGAGTTGCGGTCTTACTTTGAGTTGGCCGTTATTGGCTCTGAGTGTTTTTTGCGTGGCTCTGATCGGCCTTCTGTTGGTTGTTGGGGGTCACAGTGATGTGCGCTTGAAGAGAGTGGATTGGTTAGTGCTGTGTGTGATCGGCTATTTCTCATACAGGATGTTCTTTTCTCCAGTGTGGGATTTGGCGAAGGAAGACCTGATGTTGATGGCCGGGGGCGTGATTGTGTACTACCTATCCCGCTTGAGGTGGCCGAGTCGCGGATGGGCCATAGTTTTCTCAAGTTGTGTGGTTGTGAACCTAATGGTTTACATCTTACAGATGACAGGGGTCGTTGTCTGGCTGCCTTTGGGTTTAGTTGATGAGTTTACTAGCCAGACGGCTTCTTTCGGCTTGTTTCAGGATTATGGAGCCTTGGGCAATGCGATGGCGGTGATCAGTGTGGTGTTATTTAGCTTTGCGCACTGCGCGCGTCATGTGGGTAAGAGGCTGCGTTGGATTGTTGGACTTATCAGCGTCCTCGCGCTCGTCCTTGTGTTCTTTTCGGGTTCGCGATCAGCAGTGATTTCTGTGGCGATGGCCGGTGGAGTGATGGTTCCTGTTTTGTGGTTGCGGACGGCAGGCCTAGATGTCCATCTAAGGAGGCGCGCTCGGTTATTGTTGGCTGGAGGGGCCTGCTGTGCGGCTGTTTTGGCCGCTTCTCTTTCATTGATGACCTTTGCCGAGCGTGACGGGAAAGTGCTGCAGACGGGAGTGGCGACCGAGTCAAATATCAGGCAGGGTTATTGGGGGATGGCTGTCGATCAATGGCAGCAAGCTCCTGTGCTGGGTCAAGGCGCGCGGACGTATTCCTATAAATCTAACGAATTTTGGGAGGGGATTCTGGCTTCTCATGAAGCGAGCCCAGAGTTTGTCCACAACGAGTATCTGCAAGTGCTCGCTGACTATGGGCTTGTTGGCTTGGTTATGCTGCTGATCTTGCTCGGAACGCATTGGTTCATCGCTTTGAGGTCTCTATTGTTGGAGGATAAAGTCTCTCGACGGAGCTGGATGCGGTTGGCTGGCTTGTTAGGCGTGACGGTGGTGATGGTGCATAGCTTTACCGATTTCCCGCTGCGCTTGCCTTTCAATATGTTTCTCGCGACAGTCTGCCTTGGGTGGTGTGCTGGGGGAGAGGAGAGAGGAAAGAGGAAAGAGGGAAATAAGGAAAGAGGAGAAAGGTTAAAGGAGAAAGGCCAAGATGATGGGGGTGAGGTAAGAGGGGAAAGGCTAAAGGAGAAAGGGGCTAGAAAGAGTTCAGAGTTCAGAGTTCAGTGTTCAGACTTGGGTGATGGAACGAAGAAAAATAAGGAAAGAGGAGAAAGGTTAGAGGGGAAAGGAGTCAGAAAGAGTTCAGAGTTCAGAGTTCAGTGTTCAGACGTGGATGATGAAACGAAAAAAAATAAGGAAAGAGGGGAAAGGTTAAAGGAAAAAGGCCAAGGTGATGGAACGAAGAAAAATAAGGAAAGAGGAGAAAGGATAAAGGATAGAGGGTTGGCTGTGGTGTTGATGTTGTTTTCTGCTGGGGTGGCGGTTTTTGCCGGGCGGGAAGTTTGGGCGGCGGCGCCTTTGTTAGTTGAGAAGCAGGCGAGGGAAGGTGGGGCATGGAGTCCGGTCGGCCATGAGGGTCTTTTGGAGTCGTATACATTAGCGAATGAGAGGTCAGCGGACTTTCGTAGGAGCCAGCGGATAGCTCAAATCTATCATTTAAATTATGCGCAGGGGGATGAGACCGCATTGGTGATGGCTGAGATGTTTTACAAGGAATCGTTAGGACGGCATCCCTACAATCCTGTACCTTTGCTAAATCTTGCGAATTTGTATAGGGACGCGGGAAGGTATGCTGCTGCTGAGATCTATTATGATCGTGCTGAGCCGTATGTGGCTGCACGTGATTGGTCTTTTAAATATTACACCCATCTGTCTGAACTGAAAATTGCCCAAGGCGAGAGAGCGTATGCTAAAGGGGAATTCGATGCCGCAGACCTCTTTCTGGCTGAGGCCTCTGAGACGGCCATGTCGGGTCAGTCGGCATCACAGCCACGCCAGCAAATTCAGCGAGATTGCTATGTCGCGCGGGTCCGTATGGCAGTTGAGCAGGGTGAATACGAAAAAACGGATGCGCTGTGGGCTGAGGCAAGGAAACAAGTGAAGCCGTGGATTCTCCGCGAAAAGGAGGCGATGGTCTACTTAGTTTTGGGAAATGCGTATTTTGAGGCCGCATCAGCCGAGTGGAAAGAGCGGAAGCCTGAGCTGGCTAAGCAACTTTTCCTAAAGGCGCAGAAATTTTATAAGCGTGATGTGAGTATTCGAAACGGTGTGGCTGATGAAAAGCGAGATGAGCGGTTTGAATTCGCTGAAAAAGCCCTCGAAGTTCTCAAGGCGGGCGGTTTTTAAATGTCGAGCCTTTGATTGGAAGTGGTGAAGGCCTTCAAATTGTTTGCATCAGAAATTTATAAATTGTATAACGTGCCCATAAGGAATTGACCCGTGGGGATTACGCTTCGGCCACGTTGAAGGTGAAACGTCATATAAGTATTTTAGAGCCCTAGACGCCAAGATGACATGAATAAGTATGAATAAGAAGAACGAGACAATCAAAGACTGGCTGAGGTCCCCCATAGCGCTCCCTCTTGGGCTGATCGCTCTCCTGTTCGTCTATTTTTTTGGGATGCATCAGATGAGTACAGACATTGAAGGGCGGGGGAGCACCATAGCCACTTGGCTTGTGATCTCGTGGAATCCTAGCAACGACCTCTTGCATGGTTATGTCGTGCCCTTCCTGTTCATCGCCTTTAGCTATCAGGCATTCAAGGTGATGCGAACCGAGCCCGACTCGAGCGGTCGGAGCGGTATCGCTATTTTACTTCTCGGGCTATTGTTTTTTGTGGCATCAGCCCGGACGATCCAGCCACGCATCGCATTGATTGGGCTGCCATTTTTGATTTCTGGTGCGGTGATTTACGCCTGCGGTTGGAAAGCTGGTAGGCACATGCTTTTTCCCGCATTTTTCTGGTGGTTTGCGGTTCCGGTTCCAGGGCTGAATCAGATGACCAATTTCCTTCAGGTCTTTGTCACCCAGGCCTGTTATTACGCGGGAAGTGGCTTGGGGATGGACTTGATCAATACCGGCAATGACATTCTCTCGGCCACTAACAAGTGGGATTTTAAGATTGCTGAAGGCTGCAGTGGGATTCGCTCGTTGATGGCACTGGTGATGATCGCCGCGATCTTTGCCTACTACACCCAGGAGGCATTGTGGAAAAAAGCGCTGGTTTTTGCCGCTGCGCTGCCACTCGCCTTGTTCGGCAATTTCTGCCGAGTATTCACCATACTAGTCCTCGCCGAATGTGGGTTTGAGGATTTCGCGGGTGGGCTCTACCACGACTTGGCGGGGCTTTTTATATTTTTCCCTGCTGCTCTTGGTGGCTTGATGGTATTGGATAGGGTATTGAACCCTAAGAGGTTCAAGAAAAAGGTGAAGGTCACTCAAAAGGGATAACGGCATGCAAGATTTGAAGAAAATGACGAAGCGCTTGTGGATCCTACTCGGGGTGTTGACCCTAGGATTCTCGATGATTTGGCTGCTGCCAAGGCAGAAAGAAATGGTCGTGTCTAGACTCTCTAAGGATCTCCCCGAAACCATTGCCGGCTGGCAAAGCAAGAAGCAGCAGGTGAGTGATGAGGAGAAAAAAGTGTTAGCCGATGACACCGAGTTTTCGCGTCGATCCTACTACAATCCAGCTCTCCCTGGGTTTGGAGGCGTAGAAGTATCCGTGGTTTTTTCCGGCAAGGACATCAACAATAGCCTCCACCGACCAGAGGTCTGCCTGCGTGCGCAGGGCTGGAACTTTGTGCGCGAGCGATCGCTGGTGATTCCTGGAATACTCGCCGGTGGCGAAGACCTGGCAGTGCGTGAGATCGCCTGTATCCGCCCCAGGGTGAAGCATGAAGGGGTGGAGCCGCCTAAGAACAAGGATGGTGACCCAGTCTACGACATGCGCATCCAGTACTATACCTTCTTCGGTGCCGAAAAAATTGTCTCAGGTCACTACGATCGAACTTTCGCTGACATTGAGGCGCGATTGATCCACGGCTACGACCAACAATGGGCCTACGCCACATTTAGTGTTGGAGTGACATCCGTTTACCGAGATCAAGGCTTCAATATTCCTGACGACCAAGTCTACGATGAAGAACAGAGCATCCAAATGATGCAAGAGCTCATGAAAAAGCTCCTCCCAAAAGTAGTCGCGGGACGCTCCAATGAATAATTAATAATGAACAATTAATAATTCCGTTGCAGAGACTCCAGTTCTTCAAAAACCTATCGCGCCCACGCGATCAATAACGACCTTAGACCTTCCGACCTTCGACACTCACCCCAACCTAAATTCTCCAACTTCTAAACAACAATCGCGTGCGCCAAAGGCGTTATACGCGACCCACACTCCCACACTCCCACACTCCTCACTTTCCCCTATTTTCTATTTCCTATTTCCTATTTCCTATTTCCTTAAAAATTCCCGATGCCCGCATCTTCCAAAAAAGAACAATTCTCGCTTCAAGCGCTTCAGTTATTTGATGCGTTCTTAGTGTGGGTGGGTTTTACTTTAGCTTCTGCATTCCGCTGGAATATATTGGCTCACGATTTTCAGGGAGTTGGGCTCGATAAGATCTCTTGGCTGCTTTTTGTGGTGGTGCCCTTCACCCCTTTGACGCTCGAGCTTTTCGGGTTTTACTCGAATATATTGAACAAAAAGGCCTCAGCCGCCCTCAGTAAGATTATTCAGGCTGGGGCAGTGATGACGCTCGCAGTCGGCATGTGCGTGCTGCTATTTCAGCTAGATCCATCTTCGCGCTTGGTTTTAGCGTTGGGTGGGTTTTTCTCCTGTATTTTTATCTTCATCCGCTTTGTCTGGGGGAGAAATATCCTTCGCCGTCGAGTGAAAAATGGAGCCTCGCGTGAGCGAGTAATCGTGGCGGGCTTGCCGAATGACACCGCAGAGTTTCTTAATGAGCTTTCCGCAGAAGTGATTGCTTACATTGAGGTGCGCGCCCATTTTGATTTGGGTACGCGCAATCCATTAGAGCTAGCAGATTTGATCGTGGCGGAATCCGCCCACCGGGTGATTATTTCCCCTAAGAATGTTCTCTTCGATAAGATTGGCGAAGCGGTCGAGGTCTGTGAAACACAGGGTGTGGAAGTCTGGGTCGCGGCTAACTTTATTCGCTCGCAGGTCGCACGTCCCACCTTTGACACCATGGGTAACAAGCCGATGCTGGTGCTCAAATCGACCCCTGAATTATCGTGGGCTCTGCTTGCTAAGTCAGTTTTTGATCGTTGTTTTGCCTTGGTCTTTATTGTGTTTAGCCTGCCACTGTGGCTATTTGCCGCCATCGGCATCATGCTGGCTGACCCTGGGCCTATATTTTTCCGTCAGCGTCGCTCAGGCAAGTACGGTAAGGAATTTAATATGTGGAAATTCCGCACCATGGCAGTCGATGCGGAGGCAAATCTAGCTCAGGTCAAAGAGCAAATGGGCAACCAAATGTCAGGGCCAGTATTCAAGCTCGATGACGACCCACGGGTTTTCCCCTTCGCCAGAATCCTCCGCAAAATGAGCATCGATGAGCTGCCACAGCTTTTGAATGTGCTCTCAGGCGATATGAGCATCGTCGGGCCTCGGCCACTGCCAGTCTACGAAGTGAAAGACTTTGAGAAAGCGGCCTACCGTCGTCGACTCAGTGTCAAACCCGGCATCACTTGCACCTGGCAGGCTGGTGGCCGCAATGAGATTACCAACTTTGAGGAATGGGTCGAAATGGACCTCGCCTACATCGATAACTGGTCGCTCTGGGTCGACCTTAAAATCATCGTGAAGACCATCCCTGCCGTGCTCTTTTTCAAAGGCGCGAAGTAGGCGCGGAGCGCCAATTAATAATTAATAATTAATAATTAATAATTAAGAATGAACAATTAAGAATTCCAGGGCAGT
>NZ_MQWA01000001.1:1196420-1348831 GCF_002954445.1 Rubritalea profundi | reverse complement strand
AGTCTAGCCTCTTTACCAATGACTCTTGACCGATGACCGCCCGCAGGGCTCTCCCAGCTCTGAAAACTCCACACTCCACACTTATCACTTATCACTCTCTCCCACACTCCCACACTCCCACACTCCCACACTCCCACACTCCCACACTCCCACACTCCCACACTCCCACACTCCAGCACTCCAGCACTCCAACACTTTCTCCTTTCCCCTCTCTCCTTCTATCGCTTCATCGTCCTAGCTCTGAACACTGAACACTGAACACTCCTCACTCCTCACTCCTCACTCCTCACTTTCTCCTTTCTCCTTTCTCCTCTCTCCTTCGACCGCTTCATCGTGCTGGCAACTTTAGCTTATTTCGTGTCTTTCGTGGTAGGGACATTTCAACGTGCGGATGGGTTTGTTGGCGGGTTGGATCTACTTGAGGTGATTAACTATTGCACATTATTGCTCAGGGGGTAGTTTTAGGTATGGCTGATGTCGCAAGATTGAATATATCATTACCTGAGCCGATGCTTTCAGGGATCACTCACTTGGTGAAATCCGGAGAGTATTCTACACCGAGCGAGTTCGTTCGCGATGCGGTAAGACGGGAAATGGAGCGCCGGGACAGTAAAGTGATGCGAGAATCAGCCTTGTCACATTTAAAATCACTAGCGCAAGAGGCATTTGAGAGTGGGGATGCCATGGAAGTTAAGGATGTTGAATCCTGGAAAAAGACCCAACTGAGTCGTTTAGAAGAGCGTTTGAGAGACAAGCAGCGAGCTGATGCTTAAAATTGTTGAGCGACCAAAGGCTCGTGATGACCTAGATGGCATAGCTGATTATATTGCAGCAGATAATCCAGAGGCCGCTAGGAGGGTGATTGGAGCAGTGGCTGATACCTACCTGCATCTCTCAGAATGGCCGGAAATGAGCCAGAGTTTATTAGGGGGATTTCGGATGATGCCCGTGCGGGGGTTCCGACAGTATTTAGTGCTCTACCTTTTGCGTGATGAGGCAGTTGAAATCCTGCGCGTTATTCGTTCAGACCAAGATTATCAACGCATTCTATCGACGGAGCATTGATGAGGCTCTTGTTGTAGGGATAGGACCGCGAAAAAGACGAATATTTCGAAAGCTGCTTGTAGGATGAAGGAGCTGAGGGGGGCTAAGTGTTCAGTTGGCAGTGTTCAGTTTTCAGAGCTGGGAGAGCCCTGCGGGCGGTCATCGGTCAAGAGTCATTGGTCAACAGGCTAGACTGAATCTGGAATTCTTAATTCTTAATTATTAATTGGAGCGCAGCGACTCTGCTCCGCACCGCATGTGTCGAGCCACAGCCCCCCGCAAGAGCTGAGTCAAGCCTCAGCACTCCAGAGAAGCGGAGCTCCAATGAATAATCCCGTTTCGTCTGAACACTCCCACACTTTCTCCTTTAGCCTCTCTCCCAGTCTGAACACTCCACACTCCACACTTCTCACTCTCTCCTTCTACCGCTTCATCGTGCTGGCTAGTCATTGGTAGGCAACAGTTGACAAAAAGTAGTTAAAATTTAAACTGAAATATGAAGAAGCTTAAGTTTACCTTTTGGAAAGGGACTGACGGGATGTTGCTAGGGTATCTGAATGATTTCCCTGATCATTGGACTCAGGGTGAGAATCTTAAGGATCTTAAGGAGCATCTAGGGGATCTTTATGACCTTTTTTCCTCGGAGGATATCCCTGGTATTCGGCAAGTTCAGGAGCTTGAGGTCGAAGTAGCATGAAGCGCAGAGAGCTGATCAGGAAGCTAGAAAAAGCTGGCTGTGAATTACTTCGTCATGGAGCCAAGCATGACATTTTTCATAACCTAGAGTCTGGAGTGTCAGAGCCTGTGCCGAGGCACAGGGAAATCAATGAGCTGTAGGCCCACAAGATAATCAAGAGCCTTACCGCTTCATCGTCCTAGCTCTGAACACTGAACACTCCCCACTTATCACTTTCTCCTTTAGCCTCTCTCTACCGCTTCATCGGATTGGCAACTTTAGCCCAATTCCGCACTTTCTGTAAATTCTGTGGTAAAAATCCGCTTCATCCTACAAGCAGCTTTCGAAATTTTCGTCCCTTTTTCGCGGTAGAGCTCGTGTCATCACCCGAGCAGCTTATTCGTGCGATTCGTGCGATTCGTGCGATTGGTGCTATTCGTGGTGAAAACCGCTTCATCGTCCCGGCTCTGAGAACTGAACACTGCAACGGAATTATTAATTATTCATTCTTCATTGGAGCGCAGCGACTTACCCGCCCAGGCGGCACCGAGCAGGGCGGCGAAGGTGATGGCGATCGATTCGATCTGGAACGGGAAATCGACGGTGGCGTGGAGCAGGCAGATAAACATCGCGATTGCTATCCCGCGGAAGTAAAACAGGTTACCAGTGCGGTGGCGGCGTTTCTTACTCAGCGCCTCGTTGATCAGTTCAGTCAGCAGAATGGTCGGCCCGCCACCGATGAGCAGCACAAAGCATCCGGTGCCCGCCCATCCCCACTCGACCAGCGTTTGGAGGTGGTCGTTGTGGGAGTAGACCCATTTACTGTTGAGTGCTTTACCTTCCTCTTGGCTCACATGGAAGGGGAAGAGAGGGAAGAATGATCCAGGGCCATAGCCCGCCCATCCCCATTCTGGCTGATCAATCATTTTTAGCTGCACCGAGTTGGCGATATTCCGTACTTGCAGGGTTTGGTGGTCATTATCGATCGACTTCTCCCAGCGTTCGGTCACCGTGGCGCCGAGGCTGAGGACACCAAAGATACCAGCCGCCGCAATCGCGCTGAAGATGATATTGCGTTCATGCGGGCTGCCGCTAGGTAACAGCGAGGTGGCATTGCGTAGCATGCTGAAAACGGCTCTCCAGTTCATCACGAACCAGAGGATGAGGGTGCTGACGGCAAACACAGTCCCCGCCTTGGAGCCGGCGGTCATTGCGCCGGTAAAGAGGATGATCAGGCCGATGCAGATGAACAGCGGCTGGGTGGGCTTGGCATCCTTCCGTCTGCTCAGGCGTCGGGTGGTGGCTAATAGATGGGAGAGCCCCAGCGCCAGTCCTAGATTCATATAGCTGGTTGCTATGCCGGGGCTGCGGTAGGGGCCAAAGAAGAGTGGGCGGTTCTTTAAAATGAGGTCATCGCTCCAGTAGATGCCCTCGGCACCCGTGTAGCGCTGGACTAGCCCTAGGGTGGCCACCGCCACTCCAGTCCAGAAAATAGTCCCACAGAGGACTCGTAGACTAAGAACCCTGCTTGCCACCATTTGCCGAACCGCTAGCACGATCAACAAACAAGGCAAGATGTAGCTGAGCCGGTCCCAGCCCTCTGCTTGGTCGACCCCGCCGACGTATTCTGGGTACGGTTGGCTTTCGAGTGGTAAGAACTGCCAAAAGTAGTGCACCGTGCCGATGATTTCATTCTCAATAAAGACCGTGCCGGTGTTGTAGTGCATCCAATAGCCTTGCGCTGCGATGAGTAATAGCAGGGTGAGCAAGACGGAAAAACTGACGCGACCACCCGCTTTCTTCGGCCGAGCAAAAACCAGAGCCAGCAACCCAGTTGTCGTCGCCGCATAAATCAGCGGCCAACGCCACTCACCAAAATACGAACCCACACACAACGGTCCGAGGATGAGGGTAAAACAAACAAGAATATTCAACAGGCGAGACATCGGCCGCGAACCTATGGGCGCGAATGAACAATGAACAATGAAAAATTTGTAAAAGTGAGGAGTGGTATTTAATAAGTGAAGAGTGGTAAGACTTGCTAATTGGAGCGCAGCGACTCGCTCAACGGGCTTACGGAGCTCAGCCCAGTGTTGCGGCACAGCCGCTACGCTGGGATACATCCCAACGCCAAGTTCAACTCTGAAGGAGTTGCGGAGCTCTGCAAACGACTAGATGAGGTTTTTAGACAGAATTCACAGAATCGACAGAATTACCAAGAAGTGTTCAGACTTCAGTTTGCAGACAACACGAAATCTCGTGTGACGGAGGAGCTATACGCGACAGTGTTCAGACCTGGTCGGCATCATTGATCATTCATCGGAGAACTCCCACACTTCCTAATTAATAATTAAGAATGCTGCTCGGTTGATGAAACGGGCTCTACCACGAAAGATGCTAAAGGGCCGGCAGGATGAAACAACTCTCTACCACGAATAGCACAAATCTCACGAATGGCTGCTGACCCGGACCTCTGAACACCGAACACTGAAGATGGAAGTGTCGAAGGTCTGAAAGTCGAAGGTCAAGTTAGCAAAGTCTGGGGACTTTGACCTCAGCTATCGCGACCACGCGATGTGTCTGGACTTTTGACCTTGAGACTTTTGACATAGATCTCTAAGTCGCTGCGCTCCAACTAATAATTAGCAATGAATAATTAATAATTCTAGCAGTCTGAACACCGAACACTGAACACTGAAGATGGAAGATGGAAGATGGAAGATGGAAGATGGAAGATGGAAGATGGAAGTGTCGAAGGTCTGAAAGTCGAAGGTCAAGTTAGCAAAGTCTGGGGACTTTGACCTCAGCTATCGCGACCACCCGATGTGTCTGGACTTTTGACCTTGAGACTTTTGACATAGATCTCTAAGTCGCTGCGCTCCAATTAATAATTAGCAATGAATAATTAATAATTCTAGCAGTCTGAACACCGAACACCGAAAACTTCCTCACTCCTCACTTTCCCCTTTTTCGCGGTTAAAGAGCACTGCAACGGAATTCCTAATTTAAACTGTTGACGAATTCTATCCGTTAGATTATTTCAAAAGAACAAATTGCTATATTCTATGAAGTCTCCTCAGTTAAAAAATTAATCACTCCGGCGCTAGTGACCTCTCTTGGTCTCGCTGGTTTCGCCCAAGCTCAGACTCCTCGCGCGTCTCAAGATCTTACAGGCGCCTACGGTGCCTTCAGTGAAGCCGCACTCCAGTCTGCTGCGTTCGACGCCTTCGGAGAAGGATTCCGAGACGAGACTCCACTTGGACAAGCTCTCGACTACTTCAAGTTTGGCGTTAACGTCAAAGCTGAGTACAACGATAACATCTTCCTAACCAATGCTGGTGAAATCGACGATGTCATCATCCGTGTCAGCGTCCCACTCGAATTATCCAACAGCCCAGACGCTGAGAACCAGTGGTCCTTGAAGTACGTGCCTAATTTTAACTTCTACGCCGACAACTCGGACCAAGACGGAGTCGATCACTTTGTCAATGCGGGTTACAAGCGCATCTTCCAAAAGACATCTGTCGACTTTGGTGTCGGTTACGCTAAGACCCAGGGTGCTGACCGATTTGCCAGTGGCTCAATCGAGAAAACTGGACTCACCACAAACCTTGGCCTTTCGCACCAGTTGACTGGTAAATCTAAGCTCGATCTCGACCTCACTGCGTTATCGGAAGATTTCGTGAGTAATTCTCTTTCTGACCGCGAGCGCTACAATGCACGTCTCAACTGGCAGTACCAGGTGACTGGCAAGATTTCAGTGGGTCCTTACATTGCCTACGAGCACTCCACCACTGACGGTTCATTCAACCCAACCCAGGATGCTATCTCATTCGGAGCGCGCGGTAACTACCAGGCGCTGCAGAAAACCACTCTGATTGGTTACCTTGGTGCGGAATACCGCAAATTCGACGGTGATGGCCTGGAAGACAAGACATCTCCTACCTTTGAGTTCGGCGCCCAGCATCAGCTCACGGGCAAGACTATACTCACTGGCATGCTATACCACAACATCCGAGCATCCTACAGCGATGCGGGTCAGTCCTACACCGCGACAGGTATTAACTTCCTCGCTAACTACGCCGCAACAGCACGCATCAATGCACGTGCAGGGATGAGTTACGAGCACGACAACTACTTCGGCACTTCGAGCGCTGCGACTGGTAGTCTCGATAGTGACTACGTCACCTTCTTCGTCGGTGGTGATTACGTCATGGACTGTGGTGTGACTCTGGGCTCAGGTCTGCGTTATTCCAACAATGACTCCGAGACTGCTACACGCGACTTCGGCAACCTCATTTTCAATCTAAGCGCTGGCTACAGCTTCTAAATTCATCCTCTCCCAATCAGCCTTGCCGAGTCACTGTTAGCGACTTAGTAAGGTTTTAGGGTTGCTAACCTTATGCATCTTCTTTATTAAGAAATGCGTCAGACTGCCTAGATCTATATCAAAACCACCACCAACACACCACCACCACTATGAAAGCAAAAACATTTTTTAACCTTAGCGCTATCGGCGCTTTCTCCGCGATTGCAGCCCTTGGCGTTCTCGCACCCGTTACAGCCTCAGCTGCGACTACAGCAGAAACAACAGAAGCTGCTGCAAAAGCAGCAACAACAGAAGGAACTGGAGTCACAGTGACTGTTCCTGCTGGAAAGACAATATCATACGTCGTTGGAGGGGAAACCGTCGAAGTGACTGGGCCTGTGACGCGGACTCTACCGCCTTCAGCCACAGGCATTCAGGTGCCGGCTGGAGTGACCATGAGTGTGGTCAATGTGTCATCCACTGGTGCAGTAACTGTAGCAACCGTGACTGTTGCGACAACAATCACGGTGGCCGCTGTCACTCCTGCAGCCATTACCACAGCAGTGACTGCTACTCCTGGAGCTGTGACTGTTAGCTCGGTTTCTACGACCACAACATCAGGTAATACTACGACAGTGAACGTGGCCACACAGACTACGACGGTTACTTCTGGTGATACAACGACGGTGACAAAGGCTGACACAGCTGCTGGAACGATCACGTCCACCACGACTACTACGACCGAGACAGCCGATGGCGGTACCGCTACGACTACTCAGGCTACTGTGGTAGATGTGGCTACTAATACAGGAACAACCACATCGTCTACATCTACTACTACCGCGGCAACAGATACTACCGCCGCGACAACTACAACTACAGCTACAGCGCCAACTACAGCTACAGCTACGCAGGTCACTGCGACCTCCACCAATACAGCCGGAGCTGTGACTACAACGACTGCCGCTGTGACCGCTATCCTAACTCAGGGTACAGTACTTACAGCCGATACCGCTTCAGCTGCAGTGACTTCTTCATTGGGCGGCACAGACGTTAACTAGTCTCGCTCGTTTGACGATCCTCTTTTAAGGGGTACTGCGGAAGACTCCGCAGTGCCCCTTCTTTTGCCCTCTTTGCATAAATCACACCCACATGAAACCTATGAGCGCTTTGCTCCGCTACATCCTCCTCTCTCTCGCTTGCGTGTTCGCCAGTGGCACACTTCAGGCTGCTGACACCAAAGAATACACACTGCAGAAGGATGACACTCTAAAAATGGTTGTCTTCCAGGAGCCTGAGCTCGCTACCGAAGCGCAAATCGGCAAGTCTGGCTACGTGTCCTTTCCGCTGATCGGCAACGTCAAAGTAATCGACAAAAGCCTCAAGCAGGCAGAAGACGAGATCAAAGCGCTGTACGAAAAGGACTATCTCGTCAATGCCAATGTCAACCTCTCGATTCACGGCTACGCTGAGAAGTGGGTGATCGTCGGTGGCGATGTCCGTAGACCCGGCACCATCCCATTCCCAGAAGAAGGAGCGCTCGACCTCCGCGGCGCAGTCGCCCAGGCCGGTGGCCAACTAGAGACAGCCAATGTCAGCCGCATTATCGTGCGCAGCAAGTCAGGCGCTATCAATACCTACAGCCTCAAAAGCTCAGGCAGCAGAATCTTGAAGCACGGCGACTCCGTCACCGTGCCACGCCTGACCCTTAAGAAATCCACCGTCACTATCTCAGGCAATGTCAACCGCCCCGGCATCGTCGAGTACCCTAAAGAAGGTAAGCTCGATATCATTACAGCCATCGCCCAGGCTGGCGGCTTCGACCGTATCGCCTACAAGAATGCCGTCACCGTCCACCGCAACCAACGACAGACACTGGTCGACCTCCGCGCCATCCAAGAAGGCAAAGCAAAAATGTACTTCCTCGAAGCCGGCGACCTAATAGTCGTCCGCGAAAGCAGATTCTAAGCGCGCTGCGCGCGAATGAATAATGAACAATGAAAAATTAATAATTCCTTTGCAGGGAGTTCATTTTCTGGGACTGCTGAGGCTTGATTCAGCTCTTGAGGATGGCTGTTGCACGACACATACGGCGCGGAGCTACAGACGACTTGCCTTTATCTTCTCTCCTTTCCCCGCTTCATCATCCTAGCGATCAGAAATCTTAGATCAGAAATCTTAAATTCTTCCCTCTCCCCTTTTTCCTTCCACCTTCCACAGCCTCTTGACTGCCACCTAATACCAGTTTACCCCATTCACCTACCACACACTGTTTAATTCTTAATTCTTAATTCTTAATTCTTAATTCTTAATTAGAGCACAGCGACCACCTTCCCACACTTCTCAATTCCCACTTCTCAATTAGAGCGCAGCGACCCTTCCCACTTCTTAATTGTTAATTAGAGCGCAGCGACAAACTCCCCGTTTCATCAGCCTTGCAGCATTCGTGCGATTAGTGTGGATTCGTGGTAGAAAAATTTCATGCCTCCCGGTAATCAAAAATCTTAAATCAAAAAATCTTAAATCTTAAATCTTAAATGGATATCGACCCTTTCGCAGATGACGACAAAGAGTACCGCTCGACCGGTGCTGAAGAGCCCGTGGTGAGCAATCGCATTGGCATAAGCAATGTCCGGCAGGCGCTGAGCCGCTGGTGGATCATGCTGATCTTCGGTGTGCTCGGCTACTTTGCAGCCCTCTACTATATGTCGATCAATCCACCGAGCAGTGAAGCGATTGCGGTGCTGGAGGTAAATATCCAGACGGGTCAGCTGCTCGGCCAGGACCTGGTGCAAGAGCGGATGACGCCTGATATTATACTTGCCACAGAGGCCAGCAAGCTGATGGGGCCGGCGATCCTTTCCGCCACCGCCCAGAGCCCAGAGGTCCGGGCGCTGCGAAATGCCATTCCACCAGAATTTTCCTTCAAGCCACGCTACATGCGCACCGAAGAAGAGCTCGCCTTCAAGCCGGCTTCCTCGGTTGAGGTCTACGAGTTAGTGAGTTCATTCGGAAGCTGGATCACGATTTCTGGCCGTCGCGGCACCTCGTTGATCGATGTGCGGGTGAAGCACCAAGATGCGGAAGCGGCCCGGGTGATTGCCGATACCTTGCTTAAGGTCTACCTCGAAAAGGAAGAATCCCAGCTCATAGGTGGATCAGATGATGCCTTCAAAATTCTCAAGAAAGAAGCCGACGGCGCGCGACTTGAGATGGAGTTGGCCGAGAAATCCCTGCAGTTCTACGTCTCCGCCATCAAACTGAGCGAGCAGATTCAGGAAAAGCGGAACCAGGTGATCATCCTGCGCCAGCGCTACTTGCCCAAGCACCCCGCCCGCATCCAGGAAGAGGCACTCTATACCGACCTACTCGAAAGCTTCGGCGGCGCGATCAAGCGCTCTTCCGGCAAGCCAAGCGAAAAATCGTACTGGCTCGAGTACAAGGACGAGATGGATGCCCTCGAGAAAATCATCGATGGCGATGGCCCTGACAAGTCAGACGCCGCGGACAAATGGGTGCTGCTTTCCCAGGGCGCTCTCGCCTCCCGTGCCAAATTGCTCAATAACACAAGCGAGCAGACGCGTGACAAGTACCAATCAATTAGCCAACGGATGACTGAGATCGATGTCGCTGACAATCAGAGCATGAACAACCTCAAGGTCGTAGAGCCCGCCTTCATCGGTCTTGCAAAAGAATCTGTCCGTCTGATTTACCTCGCGGCAGGTTCCATCTTTGGCATCTTCACAGGCTTCGCTGCTGCCTTCGGTCTTAGCATACTTGACTACAAGATCTACGACGTCCGCTCAGCGGAAGAAGCGACCGGCCTCACCTGTATGGCCGCCATCCCCGCTTCCAGCAAGTTTGGCCGCCAAGACAAGTGGCAGTCGATTCTTAGCCACGATCCACATTCGGCCAACGCCGAGTCCATCCGCAACCTCCGCGCATCAGTCATCCTGCTCGGCAAGCACGACAACAATAAAGTCCTCCTAGTGACCTCCGCCATCCCTGGTGAAGGGAAAACCACCGTCGCCGCTGAATTGGCCGCTGCCTTCGCCATGAATAAAGAACGCACCTTGCTGGTCGATCTCGACCTGCGTCGACCCGCGCTGTCCGGCACATTCCCAGATCTAGATGGCGGCCCCGGCATTGTCGAGGTGCTTGCCGGCCAGGCTTCCATCCAAGACGTTTTTAGTGACACCGAGATCGAAAACCTCACCGTTGTCTGTTCAGGTGCTAAAGCGCCCAACCCATCCGAACTCCTCAACGAAGGCGAGTTCAACAGCCTGCTCGAGGATCTTATCCCAGAGTTCGATCGCATCATCCTCGACTCCGCACCAGTGCTGCCAGTCGCTGATTCCCGCCTCCTCGCCAAGCATGCCCATGCGGTCATTCTCGTCGTCCGTACCCGCAAGACCCCCATCGGCGCCATGATCCGTGCCTGTGATCTGCTCAAAGCCTCCGGTGCTAAATTGGGTGGCGTCGTTGTCAATGGCATGAAGCGCACCGGTGGCTCCAATTATCTCGGCTACAAAGGCCACGGCGAATATGGTGGCGAGGAATATGGCTACTATGGGGGGGATAAGTGAGAACCATCACCTACTCCAATATACCCTCGTTGATTAATTTTAATAAAGACTCGTGATGATAAACGCGATTAATCCTAAGTCGAGAACCTTCAAGACCTTGGTATTAACTGCATCAAAAGCGATCACTTCATTCTCTACGCTGGCACTCTTGATGTTCCTTTCAAGAGTGCTTTCTGAAGCCGATTATGGTGTTTTGAGGCAAGTGTCTAGCATTGGGCGGGTTATTTTACCTCTCGCTATGTTAGGCTTGCCCCAAGCCCTTATTTATTTTCTACCAAAAAATAGGCAATCGGCACGTCGGTATTACAGTATTGCAGTGCTATTGTTTACTCTGGTAACTCTGGTCTTAGGGGGGCTTGCCTTCTGTTTTAAGGGAAATCTTGCTGACTATTATGGTAGCCCACTACTTGCAGATTTAATCGTCTACATATTTGCATGGGTGTGGGCGATTGGGGCTTTAACGATTTCCTTACATGCTTTGTTAGGTTTGGAACGAGCGAATAGTTCGGCGGTCATATCATCCATACACGCAGTTATCAGAGTTGGGATAGTTGCTATCTGTGCCTATTACTGGGACGAGGTCAGAGTTGTTATTATGAGCTTTGGACTGGCACCTCTAGCTGTGTCTGTGCCTTTATGTGTCTACATTTGGAAAGTTTCACCTAGCTCTAATAAAAGTATAGGATTCGTTAAGTCTGTACCGGAGGTGCTTAAATACTCTACGCCGCTTTGTGTCTCGAATTTTGTGGCTAACTGTGGGCGGCAGATGAGTCTCATTATCGTCGCCCCAATGCTGTCTGCGGAGCTCTTCGGAGTCTACGCTAATGGAGCAATGGAGCTCCCACTTGTAGGAATGCTCACAGGATCTGCGGTTGCAGTGATAACTCCAGAAATTGTTCGACAGTATTCTGCTGGAAATAAAGTGGAGTGTGTTCGCCTTTGGACGAAAACAGCGTATAAGACAGCACTTGTTATATTTCCAGTTTTCATCTATTTTATGGTAAACGCTGAAATATTTATGGTGAGCTTATACTCTGATAAATATGCGGGTTCCGCGTTACCTTTTAGAATATTTTTACTCTTATTGCCGATGCGAGTGATTTACTTTGGCGTAGTGTACATAGCCGCATCTAAACCCAAACTGCTTCTTTTACGAAGTGTGGTAACAACAATTATAAGTGTCGTGGTAAGCTTGCTCGTGGCTAAATACTGGAACCCTATGTATGCAGCTATTGGCTTTGTGACTGCAATTTATTTATGGGCTCTTCCATTTAACATATTTTGGTGGAGAAAGATTATGGGCGTGCGGCTCGTTGAAGCTCTAGACTTCAATCTTCTGGGTAAAATTTTCACGTTAGCTTTAATCTGCTCGATAGCTATTTATGCCGTAAACTGGTGTGAATTCATACCAGCTGTGAGTCTCATTGTGAGCGGTTTAATCTATTTTCCTTTAGTTTTTCTAATTTGCAGAAAAAATCAAAACAAACTAAATTTGCGATGAATAAGTATATATATATAATATCCGAAATTTTCCTTAAATGGCTGAATTCACAGAAGCGTCAATATACTAAATTTGTAGTTCATGACCGGATACGAGTGAAAGGCGAAGGTGTCGAGTTTAAAGGCGCGGGCTTTGTGTCAGATAAATTAGGCATAGTTCTTGGTAAGAATGTTCATATAGGCAAAAACTTTTATTTTTCATCAGATGGGGGTATGAGTGTTGGAGATAATAGTCGTTTAAGTAAAAATTTAGTGATCTATACACACAATCATGAATTTGAAGGTAAAGCTCTACCGTACTCTGATGACAAACGCTACGCCTCGGTCAATATTGGTAAAAACGTATGGATTGGGATGAACGTGTCCATATGTCCAGGCGTTAATATTGGGGATGGTGCAATAGTAGGTTTGGGGAGTGTTGTTACAAAAGATGTGGCGGAGAATGAAATAGTAGGGGGATCTCCATCTAGTTTTCTTAGAATGAGAGATTTAGATCATTATGAGCGAGTGGAATCAGAGAATAGGTATGGAGGTAACAATGGACTACCTTTAGGTGATGACGCCTTCTTAGATAGTGTATCAGCCAAGGAATTAGGCGAAAATCTTTGTTACGTCCTCTCAACTGGGAGGTCAGGGTCCACGGCAATTGTAGATAGTTTAAATTTACACGCAGGTATTAGAGCTTATCATGAACCTTGGAAATCTCTTGTGCGTGTTTCAACCGACTTTGCTCACGGAAAATTAACCAAAGAAGAAGTTAGATCTGAGTTAGAATTTATTTTGGTCAAATGTAGCAGCTTTCAGAGTGATAAGAAAATTATAATTTCAGACCAAAAATTGGCTAATCTAATTCCCTTCTTACAAGATCTGACACCGGAAGCAAAATACATATGGCTCAAGCGTGAGCCAAAGGCATGCGTGCATTCAACTTATGCTAGAGAGTGGTATTCAGAAACACCACGTATTCTTAAATCCTCTACACGGTATTGGCATAAATATCGAATACAAGGTGGGTTATGCGGTAATGTTGATGCTGATGTGTGGCATGGCTATTCTCGTTTTGAGAAAAATTGTTGGTACTATAGCTATTGGAATAGTCTTATTCAGAAGTCATTGGAGGAAATGAAGCTTGATAAATATTTGAGTGTTTCTTTAGAGGTAATAGATACTCAGATGTCTGAGATACAAGCATTTTTAGGTGTTGAAGGATCAGTTCAGCAGGCCTTAAAAACAAATAAAGTATCTAATCATCATAAGGGTCATTACTTGTCTAAATGGGATGAAGATCAAGTGATTACTTTTAATAAATATTTCTCATAAATTGGAAATGAATCGCTCATTATTAGATTATAGTTTTAGGGAAATAGGCTTTCGACTTTTCCAGAAATTGGGTTTAAAGACTCGTTCTGAGGCGCATTTTTCTCAAGTTGAAAATCAACCGATGTTTGATGGTCAAGGGCCACTTTTGGTAAGCGGGGTGCCTCGTTCAGGAACAACAACTATACTACATGAATATGCTAGGGACTTGGGGTACAATGCCCTTTTCGAGCCGTTGGTATTTAATCATTTGGGTTTTGATGAAGAATACTTTAGAAAAGTGGCAGCGAGTTTCCGTGCAAATCCAGAGCCTAATGAATTAGCAGTTCAAGAAGTGGCTTCTGGAATATATTCTCATCTTTCTGGGATGAGCTGTAGTGCGACAAGAGAAAGAGTTAGAAGTTTGTTGAGTGAGCACCTCGATAAATTAACAAATATAGCCGGACGTAATGTGGTGATAAAAGAGCTTCGTTGGATGGGGAACTTAGAGGAAGTTGATACGATATTGACGATGGGTGAACATACACCCAAGCACATCTTGATAGATCCAGATCCATATATGGTGCTTTATACTCATTATCGCTTAGGAGGACTATCTGAAAAGAACGATTTCTGTAACATGGCAGTTGATCAAATGTACGAGAGACGTTTTCGTATGGCTTTTGATGCGAAAAATATGGCAGCCCTGGTCGAGTACAAGCCTCAGAACAAGTGGGAGAAATTATTAATAAGTGTGCTGATTGACCGGCAATTTATGCTCAACTTTAAAGAGGCTCATCCGGATAGAGTGATGTTTGATTTATTTACGACATTAATGAATGATAAGTTCAAAAAAATGAATGAACTTGGTTTTATCTGCTCTGCGGAAAAAAATGAGGATGAGCGAGTTCTGAGACACTCTAATCGTCACCTGCAGGATATTTTTTTTAAAGGACGGATACAGTCAAAAGTAACAGATGAACTTCATCAACTGGTTGAAGATTTTTCTTCTTTTCAGAGGCCTGACTGGGCTCAAAGAATTCCTAAACCAAACTTTAGACAGTGGAGCACAAACCTGTCTGTCGTAATATGTGACCTCTAAGAATATGAATATCCGCCAAGAATTACTAAATCTTTACCGCTACGGGAAGACTTCCAAAGGCTTCTCTGAGGCTTATCCGTTGTTATTGATTTTGCTAGCTACTGTGGTGACCAGTGTAGTTCCCACCGCAATCTACCAAAACTATCTCTGTTATGAAGTTGGTGATTACGCTATAGACCTAAGCTTACTTACCGTAAGTATTCTGTTTGTCCCTATTATAACAAAAACAAAAAAGAACCCAGCGATGATTGGGTTCTGCGTTTTCTTTTTAATCTTCGGTCTAATTTCTATACCACTAGCGAAAGCGTCTGAGGCTAGTGCTATATTAACAGGTATATACACAGCTCTTCCATTTTTACTAGTGAGTTGTATTCGCTTCACTCCCTTTCAGGGTGTGTTACTGCGCTGGATTATACTGATTCCTTTTTTTGCAATAGTTCTACAAGTGCTTCTCTATGGATTAGGGTTTCTTACATATGTTAGCGAGAGCACTGGCAATGAAGTAGGTAGAATCGGTGAAGCTAGCCGCATAGGAAGTACTGTAGGGAAAGCTACAGGAACGAGTGTGTTTATTTTCCTTTGTGCCTTGCTGTCTGCGCTGTTATTTATCAAACGTCCATTTTTTTTCTGGGGAATACTGGCAATATCTTTCATCGCAACAGTGATCACTCAGTCGCGTGGAACCACTTTAATGATGGCATGCTACCTCCTAGCCCTATCAACACCTTTTTTGAAGGAAGCTAACTCGAAGGGGGGTGGGTTCTATGTACGAATACTGATGTTAGGAGGTGTCTTATTTGGAGGAGCTGGCTTCCTTTACCTTAAGCCTGATGTTGTAGAGCAATGGCGTAAAAGAGTGGATTATTTTAAAGGAGATGCATTTGATTTGGCTGGCCGTGATGTCCGCGGAGCCCAAGCTATCGCGATTGCTAAAAAGAGTCATTATTTGGGCGTGGGCTTAGGTAACTATTCTCCCCGGAAAAAACTAATGCTGGGGAGTGCGAAAAGAGCAGGCATTGGTTCTCCCCATAATGTGTACCTTCTTCTTTTAGGTGAAATTGGGATAGTAGGAGCGCTCGGCTATATTGCGCTTCAAATACGCGTGCTGTATCGAGGCTATAAATACAACCGGTGGATGGCTACAATAGGTCTGTTTATTCTTTTGGGTGCTGGGCATAATACTGAGTATGTGTATCTACATATGCCATTTATATGGGTTTTCGCCTTGCTTCTGGCCTACGTGAGTCATGAGCCATACCAGGCGATGAAAACTAGGAAGGGAGCAGCATGAGCACTGTACGTGAATCCGTATTGATTGTGTCTTTTCATGATTGGAAGTCTAAACGTCTGGCTGGCTTTCACAAAATAGGTGAATCCTTGTTGGAAGCTGGATACGATGTGGGTTTTGCTGCCCATTCTAGACCGCTCTATGCGGCTTTCCTTAATAAGGACGAGATAAATTGCTTTAAAAACTGGAAAGCTCTGATGGGTGGTAAGCATTTCAAGTGGATGGAAAATGAACTTGTGAATTTTACCGCGCTAAATATAGAGATACCAGGTTTTTTAAGGAAAGGGCTGATGGCTAAGTTCAATATGAAGATGAAGCTGTTGTCTAATGTGCTATTAGCGAAAAAGTGCAAGCGTATGTTTCCTGCTCCTAAATGTGTGATCATTGAAAGTGGGACTTCGGTGTGTGCTTTTAGCGCTCTTAAAAAACGGTACCCTAACACACCCTTTATTTACAGGCCATCAGACCCTTGTATAGGAGCTTTAAGAAAAGATCCATTTTTGATCGCTGCAGAGCGTAAGATTGTGCAATTGGCAGACAAAGTGCTTTTAGTGAATGAGCTAGGTCGGGAGCTATATATGAAAAATGGCTATGATCTAGATACTTCAAGGACATTTATTTTGCCAAATGGGATAGATATTGAGAGTTTTAGAGAGAAGTGCCAGTGCCCAAAGGAATTACTATCTAAGCCTTCTGCTTGCTATCTTGGAGGACACGTGCCGAACTGGAGGGCTATCTTTGCATTAGCGGAACTGGATAATGACCTGAATGTTGTAGTTATCTGCCCTGAAAAGCTTACAGCTGAACTTACAGTGACTGTGAATAATTATAGTAACATTACCTACATTGAGGGAGTGGATCCAGAGAGAGTGCCAGAGTATATAACGAATACCGAAGTTGTGATGATCCCATATCCTGATGGATGGTCGGAAAGGCCTCTCGGTATGCATGGGAAGGTGATGCAGGCCATGTGCGCTAATAAACCCATTGTGGGGCTCAATCTAGATGTTAGCCTGAGAGAAGAGGGGGTCTATGTCACTGACTCTGTCGAGCGATTTGCTCAAGCTGTTTGTGAACTTAAAGATTCTGAACCCGTACAATATGCGTATGACTTTTCCGAGAGAGATTGGGCGCATTTCAAAAAAACATTTATTCAGCTTGCTGGCTTATGAAGCATAAAGTTTTATTTATTACAATGCACCCACTCGGGGAGTCGACGGGAGGATCTATAGCCTCGTTAAACTTTCTTAAAATGGTGTTTTCGGTTTTTGACGGGCAGGTGAGGGCTGTGATACCCTCGGGCTCAGAATCTATTGTCCGTGATCATGGGGTAGAGGATTTGGTGCTACTGGATCAACGTAATAAGCTGGATAAGGCCGTCTATTTTTTACGAGGTATTTGCAGAGATCGATATACGCCTTATGTAGATACCAATTTAGAAACATTGATGGTTGGAGTTTCGCATGTGTTCTTAGACGGCTCTATGCTAGGGAGGTTTGCTGCTGTAGTTAAAAATCGCTTTACTAATGTGAAAGTAGTGATGCTTCATCATAATTTCGAGAGGAAGTATTATGCTGACACTAAAATGCCATGGTATCAAAGGATACTGATAAACAGAGTGATTGATTATAATCAGGGAGCTGGCTGGAAACAGTGCGATATGAATCTGACTTTTACGGAGAAAGACAAGCATGATTTGTCTGACGCTTATGGAAATGCGGGTGAGAAAAAGTGTGAGGTGATTGGTTATCATGAAGACTGTCAGGAGCTTAAGGTTAGAAAAAGAGACAAGAATACAGCTCCAAGAGTCAGGATGATCATCACTGGAAACCTTTCTGTCAGGAAGGGTTATGAGGGAGCCCTTTGGTTTGTGAATGAGGTGCTTCCAAGTATGGACGAGATTGACTATGAATTGATTATAGCTGGTCGAAATCCACATATAGATTTAATTGACGCCTGTGACGGCCTTGAAGCTGTCTCACTAATAGCGAATCCTGAGTCCATGGATGATTTGTTGGAGGTGTCGGATGTTTTTATCAACCCTTCATCGATTGGAAGTGGTATTAAGGTGCGTAATTTCGATGGGCTCCGACATGGTTTGCCGGTTCTTTGCCGTAAGGGCAATGAATACGGGTTTGAGCAACTAACTGAGAGAGTCTTCAGCATCTTTGAGGATGTGACTGATTTTAAGCAATCGCTGACTGAAGTGACAGATAATAGAAATGAAGTTTTTGAATCATATAAAAGTGAATACGCTATATGCTCGGGCGTGAGAAAGCTAAGGGCATTAACCATGAAGGACAAATAAGAATGACTATTAAAGTTAGTAAACTATCAGTAGGCTTGGTACCTGATCGCTTCGCTCAATACCGTCATGCCGCTTTCAAAGCGATGAGTGATGAGCAAGCGAATGGCTACAAATTGGCTATCTACGCAGATTCAGTTGAGGATAAAAAAGGTGTGGTACTGCTAGATTCTAAATTTTGTAATGGTGACTACGATAATGGTGGGGTCTGCTGGTATAGGCTGAAGAATATATCGATCAAGAATATCTGTTTTTGGCAGCGCGGGTTGGTTTCCGTTGCTATGAAATCGGAACACGATGTTATGGTTTACTGGGGGGATGCATATAGAATTAGCACTTGGTTTGCCTCTATAATCTCAAAGCTACGTGGGAAAAAGGTCGTTTATTGGACTCACGGGGTGTACGGGAATGAAAGTTTTTTCAAAATGGCATTTAGGATGACATTTTATCGTATGGCTCATGCCATACTACTATACGGGAGGTTTGGACGAAATAACCTAGTCAGACAGGGCTATCCTGAGGCTCAAGCATTTGTCATTAACAATTCTTTAGACTGTGAGCAACAAAATCGGATTTATTCTCAGAGTAGCGATGAGGCAGCTGCATACAGAAAAATGAACTATGATGCCAATGATAATGTGCTGGTGTTTGTTGGTCGCTTAGAACCGCCCAAAAAGTTGCATATGCTCATGGAGGCACTATCTCAACTGAATGACTCTGAGCAAGTTTTCAAATTGCTAGTAATCGGTGATGGGACTGAAAAAACTAAGCTTGAATTGCTAGTGAGTAATCTGGGTTTAGCAGAAAGAGTGTGCTTTTATGGAGCTTGCTATGACAATGAAATTTTGGCTCCAATGTTGATGATGGCGGATATATGTGTGTCTCCTGGTGAAGTGGGTCTCACTGCGATGCATTCTTTGATATACGGTACCCCAGTGGTGACTCATAATAAATTTTCTGAACAAATGCCTGAATTCGAGGCTATCGAGGATGCTGTATCTGGAGGTTTCTATGATTACGGTAGCATTGCGTCTTTAGTGTCAAAAATTGGAAGGACTGTGAAGCTGATTAATGAGGGCGTAATTTGTCCGGATTCTTGCAGAGCATCGATTTTAGCTAGGTATACTCCTTCTTTTCAGGAGGTCGAATTTGGTAAAATGTTGAAATATCTGAATGAGGAAAGATAAAACTATGGATGTTAAATATAATAGAAAGTTTCAGATATGGACTAGCCGTGAACTCGCCGTGAGAGGGGTGGCAGTAAAAGATCTAGAATCTTGGTCTGTATATGGAGAGAATTCAGTAAAATTAGTTAACCAACGAAACCCTATATTTGAGAATGAAGAAAAGTAAACCTATTGTGATTTTAGGAGCCCCAAGGAGCGGGACTTCAATTTTGGGGGACATATTGTCTAAGCACCCCGACGTGCACTATCTAGTGGAACCAACGCCGCTTTGGCGTAAATATGCTAAATTTCGCGGTGATTTCGTTGCTTCTGACTATACTTCTAAACAGGTGTTGAAGACTCGGCAAGTATTTGAGCAGTCTCATCTTAACTCAGGTAAAAAAACTATTTTAGAGAAAACCCCACAAAATTGCCTTAGAGTTCCATTTGTCTACGATGTGTTTCCTAATGCGAAGTATATACATATTGTTCGAGATGGTTATGAATCTAGCTTGTCAATAATGAAGCATTGGCAGGCATATACAACCGGTTTTACTGGCGTTCGCATAGGTCAACGTCTGAAAGAATTGTCCTTATCTCAAATTCCTAAGTACGGAATACAATTTATCAAGAGGCTGATGCCGAGTAGAGGGAAGCCTCGAGTTTATTGGGGACCAGTGCTTCCTGGGATGTCTAAAATGTTGGATGCGTTTTCGATAGCAGAAATATCGGCAATACAGTGGAAGATATGTGTGGAACAAGCATGCCATTTTGGAAGGAAACTACCAAAAGGTCAGTATATGGAAGTGAGATTAGAAGATCTTACTTCAGCAAAATTGAAAGAGATAATTGAGTTTACTGAATTGCCTGCCTCTGACGAGGTGCATGAGGCATTCCTACAAAAGTTTAACTCCAAGCAAACGAGTTACAGGAAATCTGGAGCTAATAAAAAAGTGTTAGCTAGTATGGAGCCGTGGCTATCTCCAACAATGTCTTGGCTTGGACAGCGTGATACTGACGATTAATCGAGTTAAAGTAATAGTATTGGTCGAGCTTTAAGATCGCGGGCAATGTTTAGCGTGCTGCTTTATTTTATGCGGCAGTCCAAAGTGCTCACCTTGGCTAAAATAAATCGGACTGCCAGACTACAATCTAGAGCTAAAATATTTAAAAAGATATTTGATTTCCTAATCGATATATATATAGAAACTAACCAAATTATGTTCACAGATAAAACGCTTTTAATAACTGGGGGCACAGGATCTTTTGGTAATGCTACTCTAGACCGCTTTCTAAATACTGACATCGGGGAAATTCGCATTTTTAGTCGAGATGAGAAGAAGCAGCATGACATGCGGTTGAAGTACAACAACGATAAGTTGAAGTTCTATATTGGAGATGTTCGTTCGTTTGATTCTCTGAATGCGGCGATGCGCGGGGTAGATTATGTCTTTAGTGCTGCTGCTCTGAAGCAAGTACCAAGCTGCGAGTTTTACCCTATTGAGGCAGTACGCACCAATGTGTTAGGTACTGAAAATACGCTGAATGCATGTATTGCTAACGGCGTGAAGAATGCCAACCTATAGTGAAAACTTTGGCATTGTAGTGGCTGAGGCGCTGGCTTCGATGACGCCGGTGCTAACTACTACGGGCACTCCGTGGCAGGGACTTGTGGAGAATCAATGCGGCTGGTGGTGTGAGCCTAATGTTGATGACTTAGAAGCGACATTCCACCGTGTTATTGCAGATGAAGCTAAGTATCTTGAAATGGGGGAGCGTGGCCGTGAATGGATTGAGGTAGATTTTTGCTGGTCGGGCATTGCTAAATCAATGGAAGCATTCTACCAACGTATTTTACGATAGGACTTGTGACACATTTTTTAATTTCAACTTGGTGTTTAACTATGGTGAGAGGAAAAAATGAGGGCTCAATATTACTAATAGAAAATAGATTAATCTAGTAAGGTTTAGTTATGGACGTTTTAAGGAATAGAAAAATTAAGAAATGGAGCAAGTCTGAACTGCTTGTCCGGTGTTTTTGGTTTATGTTGAGCCCGCTATTCAGGTTGAGTCCGAGGCTATGCTGGGGGTGGAGACGCTCTATGCTTAGGTTGTTTGGAGCCAGTGTTGGCAAGCACGTCAGGATACACCCTTCTGCGAAAATATTTATCCCTTGGAATCTTAATATTGGAGATTGGTGTGCTGTTGGGAATGATGCGGTGATTTATAATTTAGGTTCAATTTATATTGGAGATAAAGTCATTATTTCACAAAGAGCACATCTTTGTGGTGGCAGTCATGATTTTCGTGACCCCGCGATGACTCTTATTAAAGCTCCTATCACGATAGAGGATAAAGTATGGATTTGTGCCGATTCTTTTGTGGGACCAGGAGTGGTTGTTGGCGAAGGTGCTGTATTGGCAGCTCGCGGAGTTGCTGTAAAAAACCTTAAACCGTGGTCGGTGTACGGAGGTAATCCTGTGAAATTAATAAGTACGCGTGAGCAAATTAGAGACTGATTTAAGTTTATGAAGAAAAATAATCCTATTGTCATTTTGGGAGCTCCGAGAAGTGGAACCACGATTCTGGGAGATCTTTTGTCGAGCCACCCTGATGTCCATTACATGGTAGAACCAACTCCTCTATGGAGGCGTTTCGCGAAGTTTTATGGAGATTTTGTGGACTGTAATTATTCAAAAAAAGATGTGAGTGATACCCGCCAAGGTTTTGATGCAGCTCTTAAGAAATCGTGTAAAAAATATATTTTAGAGAAGACTCCTCAAAACTGTTTACGCGTTCCTTTTGTGTATGATGTATTTCCAGATGGTAAATACATTCATATTGTTAGGGATGGTTACGAGTCGAGTCTATCAATTATGAGGCACTGGGAGACGAATACTTCAGGGTTTACAGGTGTGCGTATTGGCCAACGGTTGAAAGAACTATCCTTGTCTCAAATTCCCAAATATGGAATGCAGTTCATGAAGAGGCTGTTACCTTCGAGTGGTAAGCCTCGTGTGTATTGGGGGCCAGTACTCCCTGGGATGTCTAAAATGTTAGATGCTTTTTCAATAGCCGAAATTTCAGCGATCCAATGGAAAACCTGTGTGGAACAAGCGTGTCACTTCGGGAGGAAGCTACCTGTGTGTCAGTATATGGAGGTTCGGTTAGAGGATTTAACTTCTGAAAAGATGAGAGAGATTATCGAGTTTGCTGACTTGCCCGCTTCTGTTGAAGTTGATCGAGCCTTCGATGAAAAATTCAACAGAGAACAGACTAACTACAGGAGGTCTGAAGCTAAGGTGAATGTTCTTGAGAAAATGAAGCCGTGGTTAGAGCCTACGATGTGCTGGCTAAATCAAGACGACGAATCGTCTAAATAGCGTATGAAAATTAGCATCATCACGGCGGTGTATAATCGCGAGAAGACAATGGGGGCGGCCTGCGAGACAATGGCTGCCCAGGATTATGCTGACATCGAGTGGGTGGTTGTGGATGGCGGTTCGACTGACAAAACCCTAGAGGTTCTTGCTGCGGCCTCGCGCCAGCCAGACATCCTAGTTTCTGAGCCCGACAAGGGGATCTACGATGCCCTGAATAAAGGACTTGGGCTTGCGACAGGCGAGGTGATCGGCTTATTGCATTCCGATGATTTTTATCCGGGCGAGGCGGTTCTTTCATCGGTGGCTAAGATGTTTGAAGATGAGTCTGTTGATGCAGCGTACGGCGATTTGGAGTATGTGACTGCCTCTGAGGATAAAGGAGAAAGGGGAAAGGAAAAAGAGCGCTTTCGCGTCGTCCGTCATTGGTCGAGTGGGGAGTATGATAGGCAAAACTTTAAAAAGGGGTGGATGCCGCCGCATCCTGCGTTCTATATGCGACGAAAATATTACGAGGAGCTTGGAGGCTTCGATATCCAGTACCAAATTGCAGCGGATTACGACAGCATGGTCCGCTACCTGTGGAAGCACGAACTCAAGGCCGCCTACTTGCCTAAAGTGCTGATGATGATGCGGACCGGCGGAGTGAGCAATCGGAACCTGAAGAGTATCATCCAGAAATCGAAAGAAGATTATTCTGTGATGCAGAAGAATGGCTTGGGGCTAACCACCTTGCTGTGGAAGAACCTTTCTAAAATCCCACAGTTTTTCCGGAGGTAGCCGTTTTTTACCACAGAATTTACAGAAAGGACGGAATTGGGCTAAAGTTGCTTGGGTTGATGAAGGAGCCCTGCGGGCGGTCATTGGTCAAGGGGGCTAGCTAGATGGAGTCCTTGGTCGATGAAGCGAGTTCAGAGCCAGCTAGATGAAACTAGCTCCAACCACAGAATTTACAGAAAGGACGGAATTGGCTAAAGTTGCTTGGGTTGTTGAAGCGGGGGAAGTTTTCAGTGTTCAGTTTTCAGAGCCAGCTAGATGGAAGAGGCCGGAGCGCCGAGCCCCAGCTCGGTAGAGTCGAGAATCACAAATGGAGCGCAGCGACACTTATGTGCACGAGCCAAGCTGGGGCTTGGCGCTCCCGGCACTTTCTCATCTTCCATCTGGAGCGCAGCGACTCTCTCCTCATTTGTAGCACAGTGTTCTTCTTGATTGGATATGAGATCACTCTAGCAGTGGATTTTTTCTAACGCTAAAAAGTGTTAGTTTATTTTGTGGCGCACTAACGAGAAGGTCCGTAGAAGCTGCATAGACCTTTTTCTAGTAGCCGAATGGCTCTCACCCCACAAAAGTAAAATAATGAAAATTTGTTGTATAGGAGCGGGCTACGTAGGTGGCCCGACAATGGCGATGATCGCCAAGAAGTGTCACGACATCGATGTGGCTGTTGTAGATTTAAATGAAGCTCGGATTGCAGCTTGGAATTCGGATTGCTTGCCAATCTACGAGCCAGGCCTGCAAGAGATCGTCGAAGATCGACGTGGCAAAAACCTGACGTTCTCGACCGAGGTGAAGTCACACATCAAATTGGCGGACATCATCTTTATTTCCGTAGGCACACCCACGAAGAATTATGGCATTGGCGCAGGCCAGGCACCGGAGCTTGGATATATCGAAGGCTGTGCCCGGATGATTGCTGAAGCCTGTGACGGTCCTAAAATCGTGATTGAGAAGTCCACGGTTCCTGTTCGGACAGCTGAGCTGGTGAAGAGTGTTTTCGAAGGCTATGAAAAAGGCCATCTCTTCGAGATTCTATCGAACCCAGAATTCCTAGCAGAAGGCACTGCTATTACCGACCTTGAGAATCCGGACCGGGTTCTTATCGGTGGGGATTCTACGGAATCCGGTAAGAAGGCGGTGCAGACCGTGGTCGATGTGTACAACCGTTGGGTTCCACGTGAGAAGATTGTCACCACCAATGTCTGGTCGTCCGAGCTATCTAAGCTTGTGGCCAACGCATTCCTCGCCCAGCGAGTTTCCTCAATCAATGCCATTTCCGCAGTCTGTGAAGCATCAGGAGCAGATGTCGAGGAGGTGGCGAATGCCATTGGTATGGATAGCCGGATCGGGCCAAAGTTTCTCAAATCCTCTGTTGGTTTTGGTGGGTCTTGCTTCCAAAAAGACATTCTGAACCTTGTCTACCTATCTGGGCATTTTGGCTTACCTGAGGTGGCTGAGTATTGGAATCAAGTGATCACCATGAATGAATATCAGCGCAAGCGATTCAGCCGTAAGGTGATTCATAGTTTGTTTAATACTCTCCAAGGCAAGCGGATCGCAGTGCTCGGGTTCGCCTTCAAGAAGGACACCAACGACACCCGTGAATCGGCCGCCATTTATATTTGTCGCGACCTTCTCGAAGAGGGGGCAGACATCGTGGTCTATGATCCGCAGGTGCCAGCTGCTGAAATCAAACAACTCACAAACGAATCTGTAAAAATCGCCAGCTCAGCAGAAGAGGCAGCCAAGGATGCGCATGCAGTCCTGGTGCTGACCGAATGGGATGAATTTAAAGACCTCGACTACTCAGCGATCTACCAAAGCATGGTAAAGCCCGCGCATATTTTTGACGGACGAAATATTCTGGATCTTCCGAAGCTTGAGTCGATTGGCTTCAATGCCTCGGGGGTAGGCAAACCTTGATTGGAGCGCCGAGCCCCAGCTCGGCTAGAAGAGCCCTGCGGGTAGTCGCTGCGCTCCAATGAATAATTAAGATAACTAAGTGTTCAGTTAGCAGAGTTCAGTTTTCAGAGCCGGACTGATGGAGCCCTTGGTTGATGAAACGAGTTCTTGGCGCGGATTACGCTGATTTAACGGATTCCGTTGCAGTGGTTTGGAGTGCGTGTGGCTCGACACCGCTTTGCGGCTGGCTCGGCTTGACGAGCGCGGTGGGGTTTCATCGTTTCTAGCCCAGGCTACTCAGCTGCGCACCCCATGTGACGTGCCACATCCATCCATCAGAGCTGAGTCGAGCTCAGCAGTCCCGATTTTATATGCTCCTTCCCTATATGGTGCGATTTTTTTATGTTAGATAGAATTTGGTAGATTTAAACGCTCGAATGGTTTATCGGTTCCTCATCAATTTTGGTAGAAATTGGCCACACCTCTTTATTTATGAAAAAAGCCCTTATTACTGGTATCACAGGCCAGGACGGATCGTATCTCGCGGAACTTCTTTTAGAAAAGGGATACGAAGTGCATGGTATCAAACGCCGTGCATCGTCGTTCAACACTGCACGCGTTGATCACATTTACCAAGATCCGCATATTGAGAACTCACGGTTCCATCTTCATTACGGAGATTTGACGGATTCTTCGAACCTCATTCGAATCATGAAGGACGTGGAGCCGGATGAGGTGTACAATCTCGGAGCTCAGTCGCACGTGGCGGTTTCCTTTGAGGTTCCCGAGTACACCGCGGATGTCGACGCGCTAGGCACCCTTCGATTACTTGAAGCGATTCGCTTTTTAGGTCTAGAAAAGAAGACAAAGTTTTACCAAGCATCGACCTCTGAGCTCTATGGTGAAGTTCAAGAAATTCCGCAGACGGAGAAGACACCATTCCACCCGCGTTCACCCTATGCCGTGGCAAAGATGTACGCCTACTGGATTGCAGTGAACTATCGTGAATCCTACGGGATCTATGCCTGTAATGGCATTTTGTTCAACCACGAGTCACCACGCCGCGGTGAGACATTTGTGACGCGTAAGATCACCCGTGCAGTTGCCAACATTTCTCAAGGATTAGAGCAATGCCTCTACCTAGGAAACATGGACGCGCTACGCGACTGGGGCCATGCCAAGGACTACGTGCGGATGCAGTGGATGATGCTTCAGCAAGACACTCCAGAAGACTTTGTGATTGCGACAGGTAAGCAAATTTCTGTGCGTGCATTCGTAAAGATGTCAGCCAAAGAAGCCGGTATCGAGCTTGAATTCACAGGTGAAGGTCTAAATGAAGTTGCAACTGTTACCAATGTCGATCGCGAGAAAGCACCAGGCGTTAAAGTGGGTGAGGTGATAGTCAAAGTGGATCCACGCTATTTCCGACCAGCGGAAGTGGAAACTCTCCTCGGTGACCCTAGCTACGCCAAAGAAAAGCTCGGATGGGTACCTGAAATCACAGTCGAAGAGATGTGTGCTGAAATGGTTCAAAATGACGTCCAGCAGGCTAAGGCTCATACTTTATTGAAAGCTCATGGGCACGTGGTGAGTGTCACGACTGAGTAAGTGTCATTTTTGATGGAAGATGGAAGATGGAAGAGGGAAGAGGGAAGAGGGAAGAGGGAAGAGGGAAGAGGGAAGAGGGAAGACTCTTAAATCCTGGATCTTAAATCTGACATTTTAAATCAAACATCAAACATCTTTAATCTTAGATCAGACATCTTAAATCAAATATCTTTAATCTTAGATCTGACATCAATAATCAACAAAATGAGTGGTAAACGATTCGAAGAAATGGAGGTTTGGCAAATGGCGCAAGATATTGCGTTCTCTGTGTACTCTGACTTTAAAGAGGTTCGTGACTATGGATTTTGTGACCAGATAAAGCGCGCGGCAGTGTCAGTCTCGAATAATGTCGCGGAAGGCGCTGAGCGCCAAACTCCAGCTGATTTCGCCCGTTTTCTGGACATAGCAAAAGGCTCGTGCGGCGAAGTGCGGAGTATGTACTATTTAGCTGTAAAATTAGGTTTCGTTGAGCCTTCAATTGCTGAATTACGCTGTGCGCACTGTGAAAGCATCTCCAAACAGCTAGCCGGCTTCGCCAAATATCTAAGGAAATGATGGAAGATGGAAGACGGAAGACGGAAGACGGAAGACGGAAGACGGAAGACGGAAGACGGAAGATGAATGTCTTAAATCTTAAATCAGCCATCAATCATCAATCATCAGAGTGAAGCTATTCAGCCATTAGCGGTAAATAGCGGGTATCAAATTTTAGAATAATCAAATAGTAGAAATGGAAAAGAATCAGTTAGATCCGAGTAGTCAGCAATCAGCAATCAGCAATCAGTCATCACACGCTAAGCGTGTATTCATAGCAGGGCATAAGGGGATGGTGGGATCGGCGATTGCGAGGCAGTTGTTGGAAGCTGGTAATTGTGAGCTAGTGACGCGCACGCGTGCTGAGTTGGACCTTAGTTCACAAGCAGCAGTTGCAGAGTTTTTTGCAGAAGAGAAGATTGATCAAGTGTATCTAGCTGCCGCAAAGGTTGGTGGAATTCACGCGAACAATACATACCCGGCGGACTTCATTTATGAGAATTTGATGATGGAGTGTAATATTATCCATCAAGCCTACAAGTCAGGAGTGAAGCAATTGCTTTTCCTTGGTTCTAGTTGCATTTACCCAAAGCTTGCTGAACAACCGATGGTTGAAACGGCTCTTCTTGACGGCCATTTAGAGCCAACCAATGAGCCGTACGCTGTTGCTAAGATTGCGGGCATAAAGCTCTGTGAATCATATAATAGACAATATGGAGTGGATTACCGCAGTGTGATGCCGACAAATCTCTACGGAGAGAATGACAACTTCCACCCAGAGAACAGTCACGTAATCCCCGCGATGATGAGACGCTTCCATGAGGCAAAATTGAACGATGCCGCCAATGTTGTGGTGTGGGGATCAGGTACGCCGATGCGAGAATTTCTCTATGTAGACGACATGGCTGCAGCAAGTGTGCATGTGATGAATCTTTCTAAAGACGTCTACGACAAGCAGACGGATCCGATGATGTCGCATATTAACGTAGGTACAGGTGTGGATTGCACGATTCGCGAGCTCGCAGAGACGATGCAGCGAGTGGTCGGATTTGACGGTGAACTAGCCTTCGATGCGACTAAGCCAGACGGGACACCAAGGAAGCTCATGGATGTTAGCCGACTCAAGGACCTCGGCTGGCAATATTCCTTGAGCCTCGAACATGGCCTCGAGAAGACTTATCAATGGTTTTTAAGCAGTCAAGCGGAGCTGCGCTTGTGATTGCTGATAGCTGATAGCTGATAGCTGATTGCTGATAAGCTGATTCACGATGTCGGATTTAAGATTTAAGAGACATCATCCATCATCCATCATCCATCATCCATCATCCGCCATCTGTCATCTGTCATCTGTCATTAGCCATCCGGGAAGAGTTTCACGTTAGCTCTTTCGGAAGCTTGGTGACGATTTTTTTGATGTCGTCTGCTTTGTCGCGGTGGGCGACAAGGATGGAGTCGGCGGTTTGTACGACGATGAGGTCATCGACACCAAGCAGGGCGACTTGAGTGTTTTTTGACTCAGTAAAAACAATGTTGTTGCTACTATCGATTTCTACGAGTGGGCTGTTTGTCTTGTTATTGCTTTCTGTTGAATCGAGGTACTTGGAAACTGAGATCCATGATCCCACGTCGTCCCAGTCAAAATTGGCTTCGATGTTGAGCACGCTGGTAGCTTTCTCCATGAGAGCGTAGTCGATAGAAGTGGGTGTGAGCTTGTCAAATTTCTCAGCCACCGTCTTGTTGATATCGTCGGAGTTTTGAAGTTCAGAGATGAAGTTCGCCAATTCAGGGTTATGCGTGGTGAGCTCTTTGATGACTGTCGCAATTGACCAGATGAACATTCCGGCATTCCATGCGAAGTTCCCTTGCTCTAGGAATTGAGCCGCAAGCTCTGGAGCCGGCTTTTCTCGGAAACAGGTTACTTCGTGTGGGACGTTTTTGAGTCCACTAGGGGCAAGTGGGCTAACGCCACCGCGTTCTACGTATCCGAATGATGGGCACGGCCAAGTGGGTTTGATGCCGATCGTTACTAGTGAATTAGATTGTTGCGCTGTAGTGATAGCATCGGAAAGCACGCTGTGAAAGTTCTCGATGTCGCTGATTAATTGGTCGGCGGGGAGGATCACCATAGTTGCCTGTGGGTCACGGGCTGCAACCAGGCCGACACCTAGCGCTACGGCTGGCGCGGTGTCGCGTTTTGCTGGTTCAGCAAAAATATTCTCAGCGGGAAGTTCATGAGCAACCTCTCTGACTGCTTCAAGTTGAAGCTGGTTGGTGAGGATGAGGATGTTCTCCTTGGGGATTAGTCCTTCGAGCCTAGAAATGGTTTTGTTCAGTAAGGTGGTGTCGCCGAATAGGTCGAGGAGTTGTTTAGGCTTGGCGTCGCGCGAGAGTGGCCAGAAGCGTGTGCCGCTGCCGCCAGCGAGGATGAGTGCGAAGGTTTGTGACATGTCAGGAAGATGCACTTTTTAGAAAGTGGAGCAAGCTTGCTGAGTAGAAGTGTTCAGTTGGCAGAGTTCAGTGTTCGTTTTATGGGCCAGCTAGATGAAACGAGTTCTTGGCGCGGATTACGCTGATTTAACGGATTCCGTTGCAGTGGTTTGGAGTGCGTGTGGCTCGACACCGCTTTGCGGCTGGCTCGGCTTGACGAGCGCGGTGGGGTTGCATCGTTTCTAGCCCAGGCTACTCAGCTCCGCACCCCATGTGTCGAGCCACATCCATCCACCAGAGCGGTGTCGAGCACGCGCACTCCAGAACTAGGACGATGGAGCGGGGGGAATAAGGGGAAAGGGTAGAGGAGCCCTGCGGGCAGTCATGGGTCATGGGTCAATAGTCAAGGGGGCTAGCTAGATGAAACGGGCTCTACCACGAAAGATGTTAAAGGGCCGGCAGGATGAAACGAGTTTTTACCACGAATCACACCAATCGCACGAATGGGTTGTTGAGGGTTGCCCCTTAGTCGCTGCGCTCCAATTAATAATTAATAATTCTGGACCGTCTGAACACTGCCCCACTCCTCACTCCTCTCACTCCCCCCTCTCTCCTTTCTCCTTCTACCGCTTCATCGGACTGGCAACTTTAGCTTCTTTCGTCTTTTTCGCGGTAGAGAGATTTCATTATCCGAGCAAGATTCGTGGAATTGGTGTTATTCGTGGTAGAGTCGCTTTATATAGCAGGCCCTCTTCCATCTTCCATCTTCCATCTTCCCTCTTTAATTTTTAATCTAAAATCTTCCTCACGTATTACTTGAATGTTAGAGATTACAGGGGCAGGCTGATGGGTAGTTATGGCGAAACCCCTCCGAAAATTAAAAAAATGGTTGAGCTACTACGGGCGTGCCCTTTGGATCGCGTTGGTGGTGGTTGTTGTGCTTTGGGGGGCGGTTTATTACGCGCTCATGACCAATCAGAAGACCGAGCAAGTGGACTTCGGCGATGCGCGCCAGTCCGAGCTGGCGCAGGAGGTGTCTAATTTAGGTTTCGAGGGTGGTGTTGAGCTGTTGGATGAAGGTGAATTCGCCAAGGGGCGCGCAGTGATGCAGCGTTTGGCACCTTTGAATCTGGCATCAAAGACGCCGCAGGGAAATGCTAAGGCGCATTTGTGGATGGCTGAGGATTTATTGGCGGGTAAGGGGTTCGGCTTTTTAAGTGTCTATCCTTTGGATGCATCAGGGAGCAAGCATTTGGTGAGCCCGGTTTTGCTGGATAAAGGAAATTTGACAGCGCGCTGCCAACGTCATTTGGAGTCAGCGGTGGCGCTGGACCCAGCATTGGTAGATGCCACGGTTTTGTTGGCTGAGGTGTTGCTAGCGCAGAATCAACGGAATGCGGGAATAGCAGTGATCCACCAGAGTGTTGCAGAGGACTCTCAGATCGACCTGAGCATTCAGCTGGCGAACCTTTTGGCTTATGCGGGTGATAATTTAGGTCTAGAGGAATCGTGCTGGCACAAATTTGCGACTTTGGGGCGTGAGGTGACTGGCAGTAAGCGTGGTGACATAGGAGTGCGGATTGACTACATTCTCTACGCCATGGTGCTCGAGCAGGGCGATCTGGCCGAGTCGGCGGTCGGCAAGTTTGAGCGTGATTTTGGTGAGCAAAATGAAGGGCTAGTGAAGAGCTTGAAGTCGAGTCAATGGTATTTCAAGGCGATCGATTTGTTGGACGAGGAAAATTTTGAGGCGAGCCGAGCTTGTGAGTTTTTGCTCAAGGCGTACAGCCTCCAACCCGGGCGATCGGAGATTGTCGCGGCACTGAAGTTGTTGCTGGAGCGTTATCCAGAAGTGAAGGAGAGGGTGCAGCAAGGCATTGGCGAGGTGAGCCAGCAGCTGGAGGAAAGCAATCCACTGGCGGCAGCAGACCTGCATGTTTTTCTAGCTGCGCTCAATCCAGCCTCTGCGGAGGCGCATATGATACGGGCGCACGATCTCAATGCTGAGGATCCAAGTTTGGTGGCTGCCTGGGTTGGCTTTCAGTTGCAAGAGGATGGTCCAGATTTTTCTGAGCTTGAAGGCGCTTTGGTGCGCTTGATTGGCAACAAGAAATTAAGCCAAGCGGAGGATTATTCTTTGTTGTTTACTTTGGGGGAGGTGCGGGCGGCTGAGGGTCGTTGGTATGAAGCGCTGCAAGCCCTAGAGCAAGCGCTCGCGCTGAGTGATGGCCCGAACAAGGACTTGCATAAGATGTTAGGGTTGGCCTATGACGCGCTTGGCCAAAAGATTATCGCCGACGAGCACAGGGCTCTGGCGGCTCACTAAAAAAACCTAGAACTCCGATGCAGAAGAATAGAGCTATTTGGATACTGGGACTTTTGGTGCTAGTGCTCTTGGGGCCCCTGTTACAGGACCACCTAAGGATTCTTTGGGGCCGCCAGCATTACCAATGGTTTCCCTTGTTGTTGCTGGTTGTCGTGTCTTTATCGATCCGTCTGTGGAGCAAGGCGGAGCCGGCTGAGGATGGACCGAGCAGTCTGGCGCTGGGCTTGGGGCTGCTGGCCTGTATGTTTCTCACAGCGGTGGCTTATCTTTATTACACGGGCTGGGTGGCCACTGTGGCTGCGATTGGCGTTTTAGGCCTACTGGCTGCCAATCTCTCGGGAATCCGTCGGATGCCTGGTTTGTTTGCGGTCTGGGCATTGTTGTTTTTGCTGGTGCGACTACCGAATCAGATCGAGAAGCGCCTGCTCAATTTGTTTGAGAGCCTGAGCTCGAAGATTGCCTCGGTGGTTATTGACCAAAGTGGCACCTACCATGTGGTCCAGGGGCATTTGCTGGTGATTGATGGCTACGAAATAGAACTCGACAAAATCTGTAATGGATTTTTCTCGGTGGTGAGCATGGTGGCGGTAGTGTGTCTTTATGCTCTGTGGCGCAAGCGCCCGTGCTTTCATGTGGCTCTGCTGATCGGGAGTGCCTTTGCTGTGGCAACTGTGGTCAATGTGCTGCGGATTGCTACTGTGGGGATTGTCTACGGCACGGCTGGCTGGGATCTGATGGATTCGGGCTGGGTTTATGTGATGCTGGTGGCTTCTTTCGCATTCGGTTTACTGGCTCTGATGAGCTGTGATGCCTTGTACAGTTTCTTCCTGCAGCCTGTGGCGACCAAGGAAAAGAAGAAAGATGGTCGTGGCCTAGTGAAAGTCTGGAATGCGATTGTGGGATTTAGAATCTCGAAGGTTTTGGAGAGTTTGCGCAAGCCACATACGAGTGGCGCGAGCGCTGCGCGGCCAGTGCTGACGAGTGTGCTGGCTCTTAGCTTACTCTGCCTGACCGCTTTCGAGGCAAGCGTGCTGTATTATCGTTGGGGTTTTGGAAATTATCAAACCTACTTCATGCACGATAAGGAAAATCTAGCGATTATTGACCCCGCTGATGTGCAGTTTGCTCGGCCGGGCTGGAAATTGCTCGATGTGCAGACAGAGGAGCGTGAGATGTCGAGCCTTTGGGGGACGTATTCCTTTGTTTGGCGATTGGAGTACCATGACACGATGGTGATCATGGCGCTGGATTACCCCTTTAATAAGTGGCACGATGTGAAGGTTTGTTATTCCCAGCTTGGTTGGAAAACTGAGGCTGAGGGATTGTTGATGCCAGAGTCTTATAAGAATTGGGGGGCCTCTGAGACTGAGATGTCACTGCCGACAGGTGACTATGGGTTTATTCTTTGTAGTCATTGTAATCATAAGGGCAAGCCAGTGCAGCCGAAGCCGACCTCGCACCAATTTGATATGGTGATGTATTATCTGCACCCGAAGCAATGGACTGCCCCGTACGGGATATCAGTGGATAAGAACCAAAATACTTTTTATCAGACGCAGGTGATGGTGACGGCGGCATTCCCGCTAGATGAACCAACCAAGCAAGAAATCAGGGAGATGTATGGTGCGTTTAGGGAGCAAGCGCGAGCATTGATTGAGAAGAAAAGTGGAGAATGAATAATCCTTACCAATCCTCGACAATGCGGCGGATGAAGCACCGCAATCGCCTGCTCTATCTACTGGTGAGTCCCTTTCTGTGGCCTCAATGGTTGCTGTGTCAGCTGAGCCGGTTGCTCAAAAATCACACTATGGGTGTGAGAGTTGAGGAATTCTTCTTCACGCTTTCTAAACCGCTGAGGGCTGTGGCAGGCTTCTTTAACTCTTGGTCGGCGAGTCGTCCATGGAAACAACTGTGGTTTGCTTCGCCGGTGTTGATTGTGGCATTGATTGGCTTCACTGTGTTTTTTATCAATGCGAACCGTAACCGTGGTCGCGCCTATGGTGGATATTATCAGGGGGCGTTGAAGGCGATGGGTGAGGGGGATTATAAGAAGGCGGACTCGCTGTTTTCTAAGCTGATCCACCACCCGTCCTACAAGGATAACGACCAAGTGTTGTTTAGAGCGTTGATCGCTGCGAGCGCCAATGGCAATGTGACGCGGGCGAGAGCATTGCGAGAAAAACTGATTGTCGAGCGCGAGTATGAGCCGGCAAAACGCTGGGTGGCATCGAATTCAATCCAAAGAGGGGCAATGCGGCCAGAGGAGGCTGAGACCTTAGTCGTGATGGCGCGCAATATGGTGGAGCAGGCCCCAGATGGCAACTATGCTAGTTATTGGCGCCTGACACTGGCGCGCATTTTGATGTCGCAATCAAAAGCTGCAGCGGCTCTTGAGGTGCTGGAGGCTGAGGATGGATTGGCGCCTGAGGGCCGGTTGCTATTAGCGCAGGTTCACGCGGCTGCTGGTGATGCCGAGAAGGCAAAGCAAGTGCTGCGAGATTTGGTGGCATTTCTAGACCTAGAGGATCCACATGATGCACAATATATCAGGGAGCGTGTGGAAGGCATGGTGATGCTTTCAGGTCTCACTGAGAATCTGGAGGGTGGACGGGCTTTGCTGGAGCGGACCTTGGTTGCTATCGAGCGCAAACGTAAGTTGTCTTCGGATCGTAGAGTATACGATGCTTGGGCTGGGGAAGTGCGCATTCGCTTGTTCAAGGTGTTGCTACGCATGAACAACCCGGAGTCCCGACTTCTGGCGTTTGAGCACTTTGACAATGCTATCGCAGCTACAACGCCGCCTTACCGTGCGGGTGAAATGCTCAATGGGCTAGTGGATGTGGCTTCGGGCTATTCCTTGCTTTCTGGGCAGATGCAGGAAGTGCTGGTGAAGGCTGGCGGCAGTGGTGCCCACTTGGCGATGGCGATGGATGCCTGGGTCGGTGGCGATAAGGTGAAAGCTAAGCTGCATGTGGGACTCTCTAATTCCGTGAGCCCATCCTCGCTCATAGTTCTGCGCTCCGCAGCTACTGCCTCGGCTAAAGGTGGTTCGGCAGATCAGCTGGACTTTAATATTTTCCAAGGTGATAATAAATCAAGCTACCAAAAGTCTTTGGATCTACTCGACCTGATCGTGGAGGTGGATTTTAAACAGTCGATTAATGTTGCATTTGATAAGTGCTACATATATTCGCTGAGAAAGAATTGGCGAGGGATCATTGATTTGATGCAGCCTCATCTGAGTGAATTAGATGGGCAACAACTGCTCCAAGCCTACGACTGGTTGGTGCGAGCGCACACCCAGTTAGACGAAAAAAAGGCAGCTGCGGCTTACCAGCGAATCATGCTGGATGAAGCGAGAAAGCTCCGAGAGAACTAATATAATGGAAAATAGTACGAAGCGAAACCTCGAGAAGACCTCCTCGCTTAGCGGTTCGATCTTCGCTGTCACTGGTGAGGAAGTCGAAGAACGGACCCACTGGAAGCGTAAGTTGGTGATCCGTCTTTACCCTTTGGTTTTGTTGTTGACTGATATTTTTCTGGTCAGTGCGATCTTTGCTCTGACGATTTACCTCCACTCAGGTGTGGATTTTCCTCACTCGATCAGTCGCCGAGTACTTTTCGCAATCATGTTGCCGAGTATCATCGGCGTGTATATGATTGGTGGCTATAATTATGCGACAGATAAGCGGCAAGCGCGGTTTGTGTCAGAGCATATTATTGCTTCGATTGGTGTTGCTGTGGTCGTTTTCTGTCTTATTTACTCGATCGTTTCCTACGGAGTTAACCTCAAATCGCCACGATTGGTGGTGGGTGAGGCCTTGGTGCTTTTTCCCGCGGTTTCTATCTTCTACCGGTACTTTCTTTCCCGCGTTCAGGCGAGATATGAGCGTGGTAATGCGGTGTGTATCATCGGCGCAGGGAGAAGAGGGAGAGATCTCTACACGCGCCTGGTAAAGCGGGGCGGGGGGCATGAGTTCATTGTGGTGACTTTCAGGCCAGAGCTGGTGGGAACGCGTTTGATTGCTGGCGACTCGACCTCGCCCTTGGTGGAAGCGATCGAGAATGTGACATTCCAGTCGTCGATCCGAGGCAAGTATGTGGAGCAATATGTGGTGGCCACCGAGGTGGAGCGTATCCCTGAGGAATTTAGCCGTAGAATGGTCTCAGCCTTGTTTCTCGGCCATAAGATTGCGACCTACGAGACTTACTTAGCGAACACGCTGCGGATCGAGCCACCAAGTCAGTTGACGATGAACTGGCCGATGATGGATGGATTTCGACTCAACCGAAGTGTCAGCTACGACCGAGCAAAGCGCTTGATTGATATCGCGGCTGCCTTGCTTGGTTTCGTGTTTGCCTCGCCGTTGTTGATCGCTACTGCGATTGCGGTAAAGTTGACCAGCGCTGGGCCGATTATCTTTAGCCAAGTGCGCACGGGCCACCGTGAAAAGCCCTTCATGATTTTTAAATTTCGTTCGATGCGGGTGGGCTCAGAAAAAGGCGCAAAATACACCAGCGTGAATGATGATCGGTTGACGTCTATCGGGGCATTTATCCGCAAGACGCGGCTCGATGAGATGCCACAGCTCTGGAATGTCTTGATCGGCGACCTCAGCCTGATTGGTCCGCGCGCCGAGTGGGTGGACCTAGTGAAGGGCTACGAGGAGCGCTTTCCGTTCTACCACTTTCGCCATGCGGTGAAACCTGGAATCACTGGCTGGGCTCAGGTCAATTATTCCTACGGCGCGAATGACGAGGATACCCTAGAAAAGCTCAACTACGACCTCTACTATGTCCGGCGCTATTCTTTATCTCTAGACGTAGCAATCGTGGTGAAAACTTGCTATATGATACTCTTTGGCAAAGGAATGTAGTCGCTGCGCTCCAATTAAGAATTCCGTTGCAGTGATCTTTACCGCGAAAATGGGGAAAGTGTGGAGAAAGGAGAAAGGAGAAAGTGTTCAGATAGCAGTGTTCAGACGGTTCAGAATTATTAATTACTCATTGCTAATTATTCATTGGAGCGAAGCGACTCCCCATTCGTGCGATTGGTGTTATTCGTGGTAAGAACTCGTTTCATTGTCCCGGATCTGGACTGCTGCGGCTCGACTCAGCTCTGTGGCAGGCTCGGCTTGACGAGCGCGGTGGGGATTCATCTGAACACTTCAGATCTCCTACTACCTACCTATCTACAACCAAATAGGCCAGCTTCGGTTGCTTTTGCTTGAGTTGCTCGGCGAGGCTGCAGCAATCGCGTAGGAGGGTGAAGTCTTGGAACTCGAAACCTGGAGCCACACTGCAGCCTACCAGCGTAGAGTCTCCTAATGGCTCAGCCGCCTGCCAATGGTGGGCGGGGACCACATGGCAATATTGGTTTGCCGCTTCTGAGAGTTCAATGACCTCCACCTGATCACTTTCGCCATCCCATTGATAGAGCTTCAGCCCTTCGCCTTTATAGAGGTTCCAGACCTCTTCGCTGCTGACCTTATGGAAGGCGCTGACTTCTCCGTGATCTAGTTGAAAATAGATGTGGGTGAGCGCGCTTCGTCTTCCTAAATTCTGGCTATCGACCGAATGGATCGATCTGAAAACTTCCCGAAATTTTCCGCCTTCAGGGTGCGGTTCCAGTTGAGTGGGTTGCATGTTGTTAGAATTTAGCGTCAGCCTTATTTGCTTTCTTTTTCTTCGAGCTGACCTTGGAACAGCGGGAAGCTCTTGGCTGTGCGTTTTTTGACTGGGTCATTAGTGACAACTAGGTTGGTTCCAGGAGTGATGATGCCCTGCAGTAAGTATTGAAAGCGCTGATCAAGTTTAAACCATTCATCGAGAGTTTCAGCGTGATGTGCCTTTCTGCCACTTACCTGAGTCCAAGAAGAGGTTGTGGTTTTGTCCTTTGCATCGACTTTCCAGCCACTGAATACGAAAGCTGAAGAGCCTTTAACGTGTTTGGAGAAGAGGCTCGTCTTGACTGGGCACTCGCCGATGGTAATGCCACTGCGAATCAGATAGAGCTTTTTGTCAGGCTTGCTAAAGATCATGGATGTTGGCCCAGATGGGGAGAGTTCAGGTTGCCAGCTGAACTTACTCGTTGTGCCATTTTGAAATTGCACTTTGTGACCATGCGAGACATGCACATCTGGCTCCTCATCTGTAACCACTACGGTTGTTCCGTTATGAGTGATTCCAAAGAGCTTCTTTGAAAAATCATAAGGGAGGTGGATGCAGCCGTGTGATGACGGGTGACCAGGGACTGCACCCGCGTGTAGGGCTACTCCATCCCAAGTAAGTCGCTCGGAGTAGGGCATTGACGCATTGCCGTAAGTTTTAGAGTGATGGTTCTTATCCTTGTTTAAAATGTGGAAAACTCCTGTGGGTGTTTCGTGGCCTTTGAAGCCAGTGCTTACCTCCGAGCTACCGATCCTGATCCCATTGCGGTAGACTGCGGCGGTTTGGCTCTTCAGACTGACTGTGACAAGGACGGGGCCATTTTTTGAAAGCTCTGGGTTCCATGTGAATGCGTCAGGATTGTGCTGACGGTCATCAGCATGGAGCATGCCTGAGGAAAGTACTGTAGCTGCAGTTAGAGCTACTGTGATGCGGAGGGCTTGGAATGTGTTCATGTCGTGTAGCAAGATAGTAAGCGCACCAATGCATAGCAAGGCCCGTTGTTCTTGAGTACTCGGAGCTCATTTCATCCACTGAGGGATATGAAAAAAGCCGGGAAGTGGAGCTTGCCGGCTTTGCCCTTAAATTTACTCAATAATACGTGAGGCTAATAACTCGCGCTGGTAGATGAGTTCTTTCGGGATCGAGTGGTGGAGCTTGAGGAAGAGCTCGCCTTGGCTGAGTACTTCTTGCTCCCATTCTTCGGGGCTGATTTTCATCACCTTGTTGAAGGTGTCTTCATCGAATCCATCGAGCCCATCGAGATCCATGTCCTCGAATTGTGGGACCCAGCCGATGGCGGTTTCGTGGCCGCGAGCTCGGCCTTTGCAGCGGTTGACGACCCACTCTAACACCCGCATGTTTTCGCCAAATCCAGGCCAGAGGAAGTTGCCATCCTCATCGAGCCTAAACCAATTGACATGAAACATCTTCGGGAGTTTGTCGATTTTTTTACTCATCTGGATCCAGTGGCGGAAGTAGTTGCCCATGTTGTAGCCGCAGAAGGGGAGCATGGCCATTGGGTCGCGCCGGACATTGCCAATAGCGCCCGCCGCCGCCGCAGTGGTCTCGGAACCCATTGTGGCGCCGATGTAAACTCCGTGGACCCAGTTGAATCCTTGGTAAACGAGGGGCATAGTCGTCTTCCTCCTGCCTCCGAAGATGATCGCTGAGATGGGTACACCCTCAGGGTTTTGCCAGTTAGGATCGATTGTTGGACATTGCTCGGCTGGTGCGGTGAAGCGTGCGTTAGGGTGCGCTGCCTTGACGCCATTTTCACCATCGGCAGGGGTCCAGTCGTTGCCTTGCCAGTCGATGAGGTGCGCTGGAACTTCACCGTCGATACCTTCCCACCAGACATCGCCGTCGTCGGTGAGAGCGACGTTAGTGAAGATGCAGTTCTCCTTCATTGAGTCCATGGCATTTGGGTTCGAGTCGTAAGATGTGCCCGGAGCCACGCCAAAGTAGCCGGTCTCTGGGTTGATTGCGTGAAGTTGACCATCCTCGTGCGGCCAAAGCCACGCGATGTCGTCACCTACGATAGTCGTCTTCCAGCCCGCTTTGCGGTACTTCTCAGGCGGAACTAGCATTGAAAGATTTGTTTTGCCACAGGCTGACGGGAAAGCTCCCGTCACATAGGTTTTCTCGCCCTCGGGTGACTCCAAACCTAAGATCAACATGTGCTCGGCCATCCAGTCGTGTTCGCGTGCGATGTTAGAGGCTATTCTGAGGGCTAGGCATTTCTTGCCTAACAAGGCGTTTCCGCCGTAGCCAGAGCCGTAGGAGGCAATTTCGCGCGAGCGTACAAAGTGAACGATGTATTTGTCGTCATTACACGGCCACGGGACATCTTTTTGTCCTTCTTCCAATGGTGCACCTACTGAGTGGAGGCAGGGGATGAAAAATCCTGGCTTGGTCCGGCGCGATTCGATTTCACCGAATGCTTCTTTTTCTAAACGGTCTAACACATGAGCACCCATGTGAGTCATGATGCGCATGTTGAGTACTGCGTAGGCGGAGTCGGTGACCTGTACCCCAATTTTAGCTAGCGGTGAATCTAGAGGTCCCATGCAGAACGGCACTACATACATCGTCCTGCCTTTCATCGATCCCTTGAATTTCTCGAGAATCGTTTTCTTCATTACAGCATCTTCACACCAGTTGTTAGTAGGCCCAGCTTGGTCCTTACGTTTGGTGGAGATGAAGGTGCGTTCCTCGACTCGTGCCACATCGGATGGGGCCGAACGGGCGAGGTAGCTATTGGGACGCTTCTCTGGGTTGAGGCGAATGAGAGTGCCTTTTTCTACCAGCTCATCCGAGAGTTGGTTCCATTCACCTTGCGATCCGTCGCACCAATGAACATCTTTAGGTTCGCAGAGGGCGATCATTTTGTTGACCCATTTGGTCAACGCACGGTGGCGGGTGGGTTGCTCTGTTGTCATCACCTATCAAGAAAACAAGGATAAGGTTAGATGGCAATCTAAACTCGCAGCTGAGCTAGTTTATTTGGCCATTAGAGTGAAATTGTCACAAGATTTTGATTATTCGATCTTAAATGTGTTAACGGAGAGGGGGGCTATGTCACGCATAGCCTTAGTTTTAGGCTCCTCATCCCTCTTCACAGTCGTCAGATTTTGGAGAGGTTTGGTTCCAGGGCATTTTTGCTAGGAGCAAGCCCATGCCGCAGAATCCAGTGGCCCCAGCCAGAAATAGACCAGCACTTGTTCCTACGATTACCCATGCCCAGGCTGGATTGATTAAAAGGGCCAAGAGCGCAGCAGTCATATTGATGATGCTTACTGTTAGGTGTACTTGACGAATCAATGGGAGCCCACTCGGCGTGCTACGGACTACGGGTTGTCCATCTTTTTCCCAGCCATGTAGGGAACCTTCAAGGCACGCTACTTCATGCCCCGATGCGGCGATTTGTTTTGCTGCTTTCTGAGCGCGAGCACCGGATAGGCAACTCACGAGAAGTTTCTTGCCTTGTGCTTGAAATCCAAGCTTAGCCACATTGAGTGAGTCTAATGGGTGGAGATGGGCTCCTTCAATATGCGCTTCACTGAACTCAGATGCAGTTCGTACATCTACTAAGTAAAAAGCATTGCGGTCAGCGAGGTATTCTTTAACAGGAATTGTGGTCATGGCTCAGTGTTGTTGATTTTTAGATTAAACTATATCGCGATACTGAAATATTCAAAAGATAAAGTCAGTTATGGAAGAATCCTTTTAGAGAGTTTAGATGGCTGACTGAGAGGTTGGATGTTCGATTTTAGTTCCTAAAACCCAAGGAAGGTCATGAGCTTGGAGTTGAGATGACGGTTTTTTCCACGGTAGGGAAAACAATGAATGTGGATCGCTGGATTGAAGTTCATCTCGATGATCGAGTAATTCTCCGCCGAAGCGGGGATGTCGATATCTGGGATGATCATATCGAGACCTGTGATTTCAGCGGCCACAGCCTTGGCTGCTAGGCTGGCTATGCGCTTGTAGCTAGGGTGGACTTCGTCGGTGAAGTCTATGCTGTCGCCGCCGGTGCTGATGTTCGAGTTCTCTCTGAGGTAGATGGTCTCGTCTTCACTAGGAATGTCGTCAACTGTGAGGTCTTGGGTTTCGAGAAAGAGGCATTCGGCTTGACCAAGTTCAATTTTCTCCAGCGGGGTGACGTAGCCTTTGCCTCGCAGTGGGTCTTGATTCTTCAGTGCTACTAGCTCGGCGATGGTGAGAGCTCCATCGCCGCAGACGTTGGCCGGGACGCGGTGGAGGATGCCTTCGACTGCGCCATTGATGAGGAAGAAGCGAAACTCTCTGCCTTCGACAAAGGGCTCGACCAACACACTCGTGTCCTCGGCGAATGCCATGTCGATCGCTTGGTCGTAATGTTGTTGGTTTTCGTTTTGTTTGAGAATGCTGATGCCTAGTCCGAAGTTAGTCGACTTTGGCTTCACCACGATTGGCTTTGCCTGATACCTGAAGTAATCGGCTTTGGCGTGGGCTGCATCTGTGTAGTGGCCGCCGAGTGGGACAGTTAGGTTGGCTGCGTGGAGCACCTTCTTGGTGACGAGTTTATTCTCCATCATCAGGATGGTCGCATAGTTGTCCTTCGAGGTTTTGGTGGCCTGTTGGATGTATTCGGTATGACCGTCTTTCTCAAATTGGACGAAGTTCTCATCACGGTCTAGCAGGTTGAATCTGATGCCTCGAAGGACAGCTTCACGCAACATAAGTTGGGTCGAAAGCTCGAGGTCTTCGAGTCCGTTGAACCGGAATGTTTGTTCGGAGCTCACTTGTTGGAAGGCCTTTGCTTGTGTGAGGTTGTATTCGATGAAGCCTTCGCTGTGGATACCTTTGCGTGATTGCTCAAGCGGCGAGAGTTCGGGGGAGTCGAGTTGATTTTGGAAGTAGCGCACAGCTTCACTATAGCTATCGTTTCCAGCTGGGACGAGGGCGCTTATTTCTGATAGGAAGTTGCTGACCTCTTTCTTTGAACTATGCGGGAAGGCCACGCCATCGACGCCTACTATCTTGCTGTCAAATCCGCAGCAGGCACAATGGTACTGATTCTGAGTGGCTATCTTCTGTTGCTCGGAATCAAATGGCTTAGGCTCATCTTGTGTCATTGCCCAGAGCATATAGAGGTGGAGCAGATGGAGGCTCTCTGGGCGGATTCCTACTTTGGTAGTAGGGTCTAAATCTAACATGCGCATTTCCAGGTGAGTGATCTCGCCAGTCTGCAGGTGAGTTTTGATCCGGATCGGGCTATAGAGTTCTTTTTCGTGGATTAGCTTTCCAGCATCGACTAAGTCGCGAACTAATCTGTGAAAGCTAGACCAGTCGGTGTAATCGAGCACGAAGTCTTCATTGTTCTTGTAGCCACAAATGCTTGCTCTAACGGATACAGTTTTTTGTCCGCAGCAGGTATTGGGAGTGACTTGAGGTAGGTCAGGACACATCGTGATATAGCTTTTATCTGCGGCGGGAGAATTTCCTAACAAGGCGATCATCATCCAACGATGGCGCATCATGTTTCGCAGTGCTTTCATGTAGAGCTGCGAGCGAAAAACTCCGAGGCTATGTTCTGAAGCAGATGAGTCGAAGAGCTTTTCGATCAAGGTTTCCGACAGGCTGATGTTGACATGGACGCCGGAGATCATCTGCTTCTTCCTACCGTAAGTTTGAGCAAGAAATCTGCGGTATTCAGTCAGAGCCCGATGCTCGCTAGTAAACTGCGCGAGCGGTATTTGTGAACCATCTTCGGGCAATGCTGGAGGCATGCTCTGTGGCCAGAGTAATTCGTCGGCTAAATTCTCGGTAACGATATCGTGGATCGTTTCCATAAACCCGAGGGCTTCATCCATGCTGCCGACGGGAGGGGTGATCATCTCTAGCTGGCTCTCAGAGAAGTCGACAGTCACATAGGGGTTGGCTAATTTGTCGCCGAATACTGCGGGGTGCGGGCTGAGCGCCAGCTTACCTGATCGATCCACTCTGATGTGCTCTTTCTCCAATCCAAATTTCCCCTTAAAGAGCCATGCTCGGCTGGATGGAACCGTGAGAGCGTCGCGAAACTGCATGGCACAGGTTCAACCCAAATCCCAAGAAATTCAATGTTTTCTTCTGTTGGATAGAGTAGCCCCTAACTATTTAACCCTCAGCGTAATGGTTCACCAGAATTGACGTGGAAGTGTAAGTGCTTGGAGTCTTGGTATTCGCCGAGGTTAGTTAGGACGCGGCAGGAGCCGTGCTCTTGTTCCACCTGAGCTGCGACTAGTCTGACTACTTCGAGAACCTTGTGGACTAGCTCGATGGGGTGGCCATCCAGCTGAGTGAGCGAGGGAATATGAGCCTTCGGGATGACGACAATATGCACTGGCCAAGACGGGCGAGTGTGATGGAAGGCGAGAACGTCAGCATTCTCGTGTACCTTTTCGATGGGAGTTTTGCCGCTGAGGGCTTCGTCATAGTAGAAATCGTTGCTCATAATGGAATGCGGCAACCTACAATCGAATGATTGTTAGTTGAAGATGAATCGTGTTTCAGTTGCTAGTTATGGGGGAATTGAGTACAGCTTCTTGCGCGCATGATAGCATTTGTAGAAGGTACTGGATCTGGGGCTTGTGAGGGCTTGGCTGATGAAATTCACGGGATATTTTCCGCGGATGGCTTGCTGTCGAAATCACCAGATTTTGCGTATCGCGCCGAGCAGCAAGAGATGGCTGTGGAGGTCGCTTCTGCGCTGGAGCAGGCGAATGTGCTCACTGTCGAGGCTGGTACTGGAGTGGGAAAGTCATTGGCCTACTTGATTCCCGCGGTGAAGTTTGCCGTGCAGAGTGGTAAAAAAGCGGTAATTTCCACCCACACCATCAACCTGCAAGAGCAACTCACCGACAAAGATATCCCGATTGTGCGAAAGCTTTTAGGAATAGATTTTACCGCGGTTTTGCTGAAAGGGCGCCAAAATTACGTTTGCCCATTGCGCTTGCGCATTGCGATGGATTCTAAAGGTGACCTATTCACTTCAAGTGAGGTGGACGAGCTCAAGCAAGTCTGGGACTGGGCTGAGGGGACTACGAATGGGACACTGAGTGAACTCGATTTCCGTCCGTCCCCTAAAGTTTGGAGCCAAGTTTGTAGCGAGGCGCACATTTGCACTCCGCGGAGCTGTGGGACGCGCGGCAATTGTTTTTACCAAAAAGCGCGCAAGCGGGTGGAGAAGGCGAATGTTGTCGTCGTGAATCACACACTTTTCTTTTCGTTGTTAGATTCAGCTGCAGACGATCGCGATGAGCGGGATATGGGCTACATTTTCCCTAATGATTTCGTGATTTTTGATGAGGCCCACACACTGGAGGATGTCGCGGCGAACCAGCTCGGTCTGCGCTTGAGTCAATCGGGACTCCGTTTCGATGTGTCGAGGCTGTACAACCCGCGCAACAAGAAAGGCCTGCTGAAACAACTACGCTGTGGCGAGGGGATTCAAGCGGCTGAAGAATTACTAGAGCGTTCACAAGACTTCTTCGATGAACTCCAAGAGAGTGTCCAGTTCGGTCAATACTCGAAGGAATCGAGAGTGCGCGAAGCTGATATTGTGGATAACACTCTAGCCGAACCGCTGCGCAAGTTGTGGGATAAAGTCGAGGATGAAGCTGAGAAGTTAGAGAAAGAATCGTCAGCCCGCAAGGAGCTGATGGATGGTGCCCGCCGACTGCGCGAGGTGCATGGGACTTTACGCCTTTTCCTCGATCAAACCGACGAGGAAAGCGTCTATTGGATCGAAAAATCTGGACGCGATGGAGATGTGCTGAGCTTGCGTTCAGCTCCTATCAACGTTGCTGATAGACTGCGTGAGCTGATGTTTGGTAAGGGACGGACCTGTATTTTAACCAGTGCCACTCTGAGTGCCGGTGAGGAAGATATGAGCTACTTCCGCCGCCGAGTGGGAGCCGAGCATGCCAAGGCTGTGCAGATTGGTAGTCCGTTTGATTACAAAAAACAAATGGAGATCTACGTCATGCAGGCGATGCCCGACCCCGGGACTCCTACCTACGAAGAGGCTTTGGTGCACTGGATTGGGCGAGTTTTAAAATACACTGAGGGCAAGGCCTTCGTGCTATTTACCAGCTACAAGGTGATGCGCAATGTGGCGGATGCCATGAAAGACTATTTTGAAGAAATGGACTGGCGACTGTTAGTCCAAGGTGACGGAACTCCACGGCACAAGATGGTGGAGATCTTTCGCGAAGACATCCACAGCGTGCTTTTTGGCACGGCTAGCTTTTGGGCCGGCGTCGATGTGCCGGGTGAGTCGCTGAGCAATGTGATTGTCACCCGCTTACCATTCTCGGTGCCAGACCACCCAGTGGTGCAGTCAAAAATAGAATCGATCGAGGCTGAGGGCGGCAACCCGTTCATGGAATATTCCGTGCCCGAGGCGGTGATCAAACTTCGCCAAGGCGTAGGCCGCTTGATCCGCTCAGAAAAGGATAAGGGGATTGTCGTGATCCTCGACAACCGCGTGGTCACCAAGCGCTACGGCAAAATGTTCCTCAAAGCACTCCCCGACGCGCCAGTGAAAATTGTGAAGCATTAGGCCGGCGGAGCCGGTAGAGTTTAGAGTTTAGAGTTATTTTGAGCTTGAAATCAGAAGCTGTAGATTTGTTGGAAGTCTAGAAAATTTGAGCGACCGAGACGGGCGCGTTACGTAGTGAGACCGTCTCGGTCGCCTTGAGTTGATCGCCGAAGGCCTGATTCTCTGTCTGTTGGGTGAGCTGAAGTTCGCTGGTGAGGTCTGAGCGCCGTGAGTCAGCAGCTTCGCTGGAATTATTTTGAGCGACCGGGACGGTCGCGTTACGTGGGAAGAGCGTCACATTGTGCACATAGTGTGTGTCTAATCCTACACGACTTTCAGGCCTTCGATATTTGCCAGTGTCAAAAGTCTTAAGGTCCAAAGTCCAGTGAGATCGCGTGGGCGCGATTGCTGGGTTCCCAAAGTCACCAGACTTTGCTAGCTTGACCTTAGACTTTCAGACCTTCGACACTCTCTCCTCTATGAGACAGGCTAATTGAGTTAAATAAGTATCTGTTGGAGTAGATTTTATCGAATCTACAAACTATTCAAAAGTGATGATGATTCCTTTGGGTTTCCAGTAGGCGGTTAGGCTTTTTTGCAGAGCTTCAGCTTTCTGACTTGTGAGAATGGCTGGGTAGGGGGCAGAGCTATTTTTACGTTAGCCACTACTGCTGGGACGGATTCGGCAGTTTTTGCGAACTCGCGGACTTTGTTTAGGTCGAGATTTTTATCCGAAATGAAGCGGAAGTTACGCGACTCATAGAGGAAGGGTGGCGAGTCGGTCTGGGTGGCAACGACCTTTGGGAGCGAAGTCCGATTTTTGAGGTGCTTAGGCCAAGGTTTCTCTTCAGACTGTGCGAGTAAGGAGGTGGTTAGAGCGCAGAGGATGAGTAGGGGAAGTATTTGGCTATACCATTTTACCCGCTGAGCCGGAAGTGTTTTGCGTTCGGTTTTCCGTGTTCCGTTAGGCGGGATTCTTAGTCGTTTCATTGGGTCGGATCGGAAAACGGAATGCGGCCAACGGAACACTTTAAAACCGTTTGGAAGCGCGGATTGCTTGGCTGAGCAAGCTGGCGGGCCACTGGCCAGGTGCGGTTTCCTTGACTCCAAGATAACCGTAATTCAGTAAGGAACCAAGCTGGGAATAGAGGACACGAGAAACTGGAGCAAGCGATCCCATACCCATCAGTGAAGTGGCGATCGGCTGGCCTTCTTGAAGTAAACTAGCGCAGCGATACATGTCTTCCACGCTGTTATGATGGACGGCAATTTTTACCATGTCGGCACCGAGGTCGATGGCTTGGCGGATCTTGGAGCGCAGGAAATCTGTGTCGGGGGTCTTTTTGAAATCGTGGAAGGAGGCGACGATGAGAGCTCCGTTGGTGCGGGCTTGATCAGCGGCGCTTTCCATTTCCTCTAGGTTGGCTAGCTCGATGTCGACGAAGGTGGCGAGTGGTGAGAGTCCACCGATGAGTTGGCATCGTTGCTCGGTGGTGAGAGCTGCGAGCCCGCCCTCTGAGGTGCAGCGCGCGGTGATGAGCGTTTGCAGCTGGCTCGATTTGAGTTTGATCAACAGATCGCGAACCTGTTGCAGGTTCTTGAGTAACCCGTCGAGACGGAACTCTACGATTTCGCATTCATCCGCCGAGAATGGGTAATCGAGAAGGCTAGCATCGGCGATGGAGCCGACGGTCATAGGGCCTTGTGGCATGCTCGGGTGGCTGCGGTTCATACTCATGCGGCAGATGCTGCACTGAGAGGGTCAAAGATTCAACAGAGATTTCTGCTGAATTGACGAGGGTCGCTACGCTCGATTTAAGAATGCAGATTGAATCAGCCGTGCGATTTGCTAAAATTAGTGCGATTCGTGTTTAACGTCGCTTCATTGTCCTCGCCCTTTCGGAACTTTCGTCTATTTCGCGGTAGGAACTTTATGTTAGCCGATGAAGTTTAGCAGTGCTGGCTGGATGTTTTTTAAGAGGCCGCTGAAGAAGTCTGAGAAAATAAGGACAGCGGCAAGTAAGAGGAAAAGAATACCGGTTAGCAACTTCACGGTCGCTGTGTGCTTCTTCTGGAAGTCGATCAGCGCATTGGATTTCATGCCGCCCATCGCTAGAGCGAAGATGATGACTAGAGGCAGGATGAAGGCTAGGTTGTAGAGCACCAGCATGTAGGTCGCATCGGCGGCACCTTGATTGATCTTGTAGATGATCGGCGCGTAGACTTGGCCAGTACAGGCTAGCTCGAGAAAGGAGATTGCTATGCCTGAGAAGAAGGCTGCAATGACAAAGCGTGATGACTTAGCTCCCTTACGGATGACGCCTTTGATGCGTTTTTTGAGGAAGTTAGGCAGCTGTAGCGTCATGTCGTCGAGGCGACCTTGGCGTGCTTTCCAGTAGTCCTTTAGCGACAGCACAGCTACTAGCAGAGCAAAGCCCGCGAACACGTAGTTGAGAGCGTTTTTCAGCCACAGGTAGCTGCTATTTTCGGTGAGCTTAGCGATGATTTCATTGAAGACCAATCCTACTGAGAGATAGGAGATGAAAATCGCTAGGATAAATGCCGAGCCAACCATGAAGATTTCTTTAGACGAGCGCTTGGCGACTCCGAGGTAGGAGAGGAAGAAAATGATGGTGGCAAAGGCGCAAGGGTTGATGCCGTCTAACAAACCTCCGGCGATGACGATGGGGAGAGTGAGTGAGTCGTAGCGGGCGTCGACGCGCTCTTCTGCAGCAGCGATCAGCTCAGGACTAGAGATCTGGAACCAAGTCTCATCCTGCGGGCTAGCCATGGTTTTTTCTAGAAGCTCTCCAAGCTTGATCGCCGAAATTGGAGGGGTGACATAGCCTTGAGATGTGAAGATAGAGGGAGTCTTTCCTATGGCATTAGACGGGAGACTGAATTTGTTAGATAGGTGGTCGTTGAGAAGTATGCCATCGTTCGAGCTCATCGAGACGTGTTGAATTTCTAGTAATGGGAAATCCGCTTTGAGGTCTTCGATGACTTCGAGAGCTTTGGCACATTGCTTGCAGCCTTCTTTTTCGAAAAGACGGCGACGAGTTTATTGCGGTCGATTGGTTGTTCTACTTTTTCGACTTCGATGTGTTGGGGTGCATCACTAACTTGAGTGGTTTGAGCTAAATTCTTGAATGAATGGAATGCCTCATTTTCATTCGAGTCAGACTTGAAGTGCTCTAGGATTTTTTTGTGATAGCGGACATTGATTCTTTTGAAATCGATGTAAGCGAGCAGCGGGCGCATCCCTGTGCCCATTTTTTTAAAGTTGCTTTCTACATAGCTGGAGAGCCTGCGTGTTGCTTGGGTTTCTTTGGGGGTTTTACTGAGGAGTGCGATGAATAGAGGAAGGTTGATATCGCGAGAATGAGTCAGTAGGCTAAAGTTAGCTTCGAATTGGTTGACGACAGAGCTGTCCGTTTCAGCAATCACTCGTAGTGCGTCTTCGAGCTCTTGAGTGATACGCCGACGGCTTCTTGAGGATGAATAGCTATTGTCTGAAGTGGATTCTGAGTCGCTAAAATAGATCTTCCAGTTTGTGCGTTCTTTGCTCGATACCTCAGCGAGGATTGCTCTGACGTGCGGGCTAGAGTCCTTGGTGATAGAGACTAGTTGCTCTGGGGTGGTGGATGATTTTTTACTAGCGATGGAATACCAGGCTGCGCGCCGGACCCATGGGTTCGTGGACTTGGTGAATTGTTCGATTTCTTGTGAGTCTCTAACACGCATTGCTTTCCCGTGGATTGTGAGAGCCAGTATTTTGACTTTATCAGAGGCTGTTGGGCTAGCAAATTGCTCGCTCGCCCACTGTTGCATGATCGACGCTGCACCAGATTTTCTAAGGGCCGAAAAGAACGGGTACTGGATGATTTCTGAGGGTTTGAGCAATGTGTCTTCACGGGCGACGTGACCTAAGGCCAGTTTGATGAGTTTGAGGTTCTTCTTATTGGTGAAGGCATTGCGAGCCGCTTCCTTGCGGATGTGGTCAGCTGGATCTTCCAGAAGAACATCAAAGATGGGGAGAGTTTCAGCGGAGCTAGGAGAATAGAGTGAGTCAGCGAGAGAGGACCTTTTGCTGACAGGCATTTCGGCAATGTTCTCGCTGATAAGTTTTAGCCCCCTTGGGTCACCCGCTTTCGTTAGAATGAGGCTTATCTGAAATGTTCGCTTATTGTTGCCGGGCTCGTTAGCTAGATTTGTTAGAGTTGTGAGTAGGGTGCTTAACCCACCAATCGAATCGGTTTTTACAGTGGGGAGAGCTGGGGTGAGAGGCTTGCCGTCCGGCATTAGAAAGGCCTTGTAGAGGGGATCAAGAACAGAGCTGGTAGTGCGTGAAGTGTGGGTGGGAAGAAAGAGTCTTGGGTCCGTAATTTTTAAGCGTGGTAGATCGATGCTGGTGAGAATCGCTTGAATTTTTGCTTCAGAACCAGATTTGAGAGAGTCGGTGAGGGTGTTGGTGACGAAGTCGAATTTCAGCTTATCGTCATCGTTTGCTAGAATACGGAGAGCCGCACATGAGATGTCAGTATCTGAGTGCTGAGCATAGCCCGCGACAACAGTGAGGATCGGCTTCTTGTCATCTGTGAATGCTGCGAGTGCTGAAATGATGGTGTCGGGATCTCTCGACTTTAGATGAGCCAGCAGGTCAGCTGGAATAGACTTTGAAAGGTCAAGGATCGCTGGTGTAAGGGCTCCAATAAGCTCGTCATTGGTGAAGAAGAGTTTCTTTAGCGTTGGTAGCCCGTCAGTAAGTTTGATGGCTACAGCTGCTTGAATACAGTGGGAGCGCACGAATTCGTCATCGTCTTCCTTGAGGAGTTTCAGCAAGTTCGGGCCTGCGGCTTTGAGCTGAAGCTTGGTGACGTGGTTGATGGCGGCCACTCTCACTCGCCACCTTGAGTCATGGAGGTAGGGCAGAACTGGTGAGTCGGAGTTTAGATTTTTTTTGTTAGATGAGCTAAAGGGGGAGTGGGAAGAATTATTAGCTATCAATTTTGTGAGAGCTTGGATTGATCCAACCACGATGTCTTCATCTTCATGAGTGAGAAGCCTGGTCGCGATAGCTATAGACTGTGGGTTGTTGATTTCTTTGATGTTTTTAAGAACAACGTAGAGGACGTTGACATCTTGTTCATTTTTAAGGTCCTCGACGACGAGTGAGAGAACCTGTGCGCCACCAACACTGAGGAGTGCGTCCATAGCCGTTTCTCTAGTGAGAGCATCTTGTTCACCAATGAAGTCGCGGATGATGGGGATAGCTATAAGGCCCAGTTTTTTGAGTTGGCTGAGGGCTGTGAGTTGTTGGTCTCGGTTCCCTTTGACCAAATCTCTGGCAAGCCCTGCGGCTTTAGAGCGATTCGCCTTGATAAGGACGAGTTCGTATTGAGCTTGTTTCAGCTTTAGTTGCTTAACTTCAGGGAGTTCTGGGTGATCGATTAGGAATGACTGGAGAGCTGCGACTGCATGGAAGTTGTTGGTTTCTAACATGCGCAGGGCTCTCTGGACTCGATTTCTGTCGTCTGAGAGAAGTTGCTGGATATAGTTTTGGAGTTGTTCTTCAGAGAGTTTTACCGAGCTACTTTCTATTTTAGAGTCTGAGTCAGCCCACTGTTTCCAACGCTGAAGAGCGAGTTGGGTGGATTCGTTTTTCGCTGGCTCGTCCCATGGGTTGAAACCAAAGTCTTCAGCAGCAGCATTTTCTAGCAGCTCTAGGCTGCCAATCCTTACGATGAGTTGCTGGTGGCTGAGTAGATTGACGAGGTTTTTGCGAGGGAATGGCTGGGCTTTTGCAATGGCTTTTTCAATGATCGATCGGGCTTGAGGAGTTGAAAGTGCGTGTGTAGCTTTGATCAAATCAGATTCGGATGGAGAACCAGACTCTAGACTTTGGATTAAATCAGCTTGAGCCCACGTATTGAGTGAGAGGGCGAGGCTAAATACTAGCGTGATGGACAAAAAGAACCGATGCATCTATTAAGAAACGAAGTAGGTGTTAGATCTAAGATATATACTTAGTGAAGGATCGCGTAGGCGAGGATGTTTGCGTTGACTCGGACCGAGTTATTTATTTCGTTACCGCCGCAACAACAACAACCTTCAGTGTTGGAGGTGTCATTGAGTCCATCTGATGAGTAGACGACGACGAGCTTTCCATTGTGTGTGACGCCTTTGAGAGTTGCTGATCCGCCGTGACTGAGTCCCATTTCTTTTACGTTAAAAACTGTCTTGAAGAGTGCGTGATCGAAGCCAATTTCTTTGAGTGCGCTCTTGCCAAAAATCCGCTTAATTTCACGTTCAAATGCTGTAGCCCAGGCGGTGTTAGAGCAACCTGGGGAGGCGAGTAAGAACCCTCCATTTTCGAGATACTTTTTGAGGTTTTCACGTTCGTCTTTAGTCAGCGAATAGTCTTGTTCACCCGTCATGATGACAAAGGGGAATTTGAAGAGTTCATCAGAGGAGAGTTTTACTTGTTTGAATCTTCTTTCCGTAGAGATGCTGGTTTTTTGCTGAACAGTGGTTAGAAACTCATCGCTGAAACAACGTGATGTTTTGGTGCCAGCATAGATGAGGTTGCCGCACTGGACGGCTCCTTCTTTGGCGACTGCTATGCTGCAAAGGAATATTGCGCAGAGGTAGCTTGGTAGTTTTGTTTTCATGGGGATTGTTAGTTAGATTGAAATTTTTTGACTGAGTCTTTGTATTTTTCGGGAATTCGATAGAGCTGAAGTTTTGATGGGAGAGTGTCTTCTTTTTTCGAGCTACGCAGCTGGCTTTGTTCTAGTTGTTGTTTGCCATGTGAGCGTTGCTTCTTGGCTAAGCCATTGCTACCTTGAGATCCAGCACTGTTGAAGTCTAGGCGAGATGGGCCGAACATCGGAAGGTTTGCTGTAGATCTACCACCTTGTCCACCACCTCCCTCACCGCCGTCTCCAGGTGGGCCATCGCCGTCTCCTTGGCCTTTGTTCTGTTCTTGGTCTTTCTTTTCGACCTTAGCGAGCATGGCTTTCAAGATAGCTTTGAGTGTGTCATCTACTTTGTCTGGGACTGGGAATTTTGACCTTTGGAGTTTCCCTTGGCACATCTGAGAAAATGCATTTCCGTCTTCTGTATTCGGTTCTTTGAGTTGTAGTAGTTGCTCTAGCAAGTTGAGGGTGAATTGGGATTGAGAGGTGGCCTCATCCGCGTTGCCTAACTTCGCAGCGTCTGAAGCGGCTTGCATTGGTTCCACGATGTTGAGTTCGTCAGCTTTCTCGGCAAATTCAGCGAGAGCAATTTTTAGATCACTAAATTCATCCGGCAATGACTCGCTGACAGCGCGAATGTCGACGAGTAGCCTGAGCAAAGCATCTCGGTTTTTCAACTGAACTTTGGCTAAGTTTGGGAGTTGTCTGGCATTTCTAATAATCCCTTTGTGGATTTCTTTGGCGATGGTGGTGAAGCGCATCGTGACCGATCTTTGGTTGCTGTAGATTTCTCTATAGCGGACGGCAAGTTTGATAGCCTCACCGATGTTGTTGACTTGGCCGGCTTCTTTTTTGAGTTTCTTAGCGCGTTCTCTCACTCCGCCGAGGCGTTCCAGCATTTTTTCGATGCTCTTGGAATTGAGCTCTACAGGGTTGCTGAAAGTGATTTCTTGAAGTTCTAGAAAGTTTTCATTGAGCACATCTGAGCTGGCTGCGGCTACGTCACCTAGTTCTTTTTCCATGGAATACGCATGGAAGTCTCTGGCGAGTTGGTAGGCTAAATCTTTGGATTGCTCGTGCCATTTTCTTGACGATTCTAGTGTGGCGTTGAAATTTTTCTCTTCATTAGCCTTATTGGCGGTCTCTAACTCCACGAGCGAGTTCCGAGCATTTTCGATAAGTTCAGCGAGCAATTTAAAGCGTTCGCTGAAGGCTTTGAGAGTGGTTTTTATGCGGATTCTCTCAGCGTATTCTTCGACTGATATAATGTGGACTCTGACCACGTTAGATGTGCCGGAGCCTAGTAGTGAGGGGTTGAGGTCAGTGGCTTCTAAATAGAATTCTAGATCTTGCTTTGGTAGTACGCCTAGAGCTCCGAGATCTATTTTTTCTGTAAAGGAGTGGTCGGTAATGCTGAGGTTGGCGGCGACGACTTGACTGCGGTCGCGGAAGCCTACCAAAGAACGGACTAAGCTTACATCCTTGAGTCCGTGGTCATCGGTGACTTCACATTGCAATGGGATAATTGAGTCAGGAGTGGCCAGGACGGTGGCAGATGGGCTGGTGAGTTCTGGAGCCGGTGCTTCATCTTGGATGATCTGGATGTTGAATGTTAGTGGTGACGATCCGTGGGTGCCTCTCACGTCGGTAATCGAGCAACTAACGGATACGCTGCGGTGGGCGGTCCACTGGAACTGAGTCGTTTTTCCGCTGGATGATGCAGCAGGAAGCTCGGTAGGAGTATCGATGTCATTGAATGGGCTAAGGGTGATCAAGCCTCCTGAGAGTGGGCGGTTAGAGGTGACATCTAAAACGACTGAGGAGCCTTCTAGAATACTCAGAGCATTGCCGTCGAGTGGGATGCTGCGTTGCGGCTTCTTGGTGTAAGGAGGGGGAGTGATGGTGAGCTGAACCGCTCCAAACTTGGGCTGCAGCATTACATTGATAGGCAGCCACTGACTGCGCGCTTTGCCGCAGGAAAATGCGATTTCAAGGTCTTCAACTATCTTGCTGAACTTCTTGGTGAATTCTTTATCCGATTTTTGGAAGGTTTCGGTTTTTTCGATTTCTCCAGTGGTCGGATTCTTAATCAGGCAATAGACTGAGTCTTCGATGTCGTCACCAGTGATGATAGCAGTGATGGAGTTCTCACCACCGTAGAGGGTGATGGCATTCTCTTTCTTTAGCGAAAATTTGAGATTGGTGAATGGGGCTATATCTTTAGCAGGCGTGAGCACCCGGCCTTTTATTGTAGTGTAGGCAGCAGGTTGTAAGTAGCTAAAACTTCCTAGAATCCCAGCTGTCATGACAATACAGACGATGGAGGTGATGAGAGCTTTCCATGGGAATCTCGACTTCCATGACATGTCTTGAAGCTCGGTGTGCGCTTGTGCCAGGGCTTTATCTTTAAGGTAGGCATGTAACTCGGTGGGGGATTGTTGGTTTTGTAGGTCATAAGCAACACTCACCGCCCGAGTTGTCGAGTTGGTCTGTTTGTCTGCTAGAGCTGTGACTTCTGAGTTGTTTAATAAAATAGACCGAATCAAGGTAACGGCTAGGCCGATGATAGAACTCACGACCAATGTGTAATAGACAACAGTTCGTGTCTTTTGGCTGAAAGCAAAAAGAAAGTCTGCGACACCTATCAGCAAGGTGAGTAGCACCATGGCAGAGCATAGATAGAACAGTGCTCGGCAGACGAGACCAATGCTCCAGGTGTGCTTGAATCGGTTATAGGATGTTTGAAATTTTGACATGTTAGGGTGTTAGAAATTTATGAAAGGCCAGATCTTCTGCGGATGAACCATTCTGAACCGAGTATAAGAACCAAAACAAAAGCGGTGATCCAGTGCGACCATGTCGGTTTCCAAGTGGCGTTTGCTTTTTTAGTAGTGGTCTGAATCTCAGAAAATGCGGAATCAAAATAACTTTCAAATGTCTCAGCGGTGAGACTTTGGCCCTTTGTTGCAGCTGCAATTTCGCTGAGGAAAGTCGGATCTGGGTTGAAATTGTCACTTTCTTTTGGCGGAGCAATAGCCTGGAGCAAGGCCGTCGGTTGCGGTGACTTGTCTGGAGTGATGAGAGTGATCTCGTAGTTTCCTGGGGTTTCCGGAGTGAAGGATGCCTTCCATGTGGGGATGGGGTCATCTGACGGAACTCTAGCGGGAGTGAGGGTCTGGGGGGGAGAGGAGCCGAATCGGATGCTTAAGACTGGTGGCTCTGGTGAGTCGCTGCCACGGTAGCGAGCAGTGAGAGTGATGTTGTTGCCATGGGTGAGTGTGGTGGCGGAAGAACGTAACGAATATTGGTAGCCCGGTAAGAATTCTGAATAGGCGACCATCCATTGGAGGAGTTGGGACCAGAATTCACTATACATATTACCTAACTCACGCGCTTCCGGATAGAAGTCCCATTTCCAGAGTCCATCAGCATTGACTATTCCAGTCACTCCTTGGCCATAGCGCCGAACTGCGAGCAGTGGGAAAGTGCTCTGATGACCATCGATTGCTCCTCGCGCCAATACCCGAGTGAAGGGTTTGACTGACTCAATCTGATGGGCATCCTTTAGCTTAGGAAGCGACTTCCACACGGTGGAGCTTGGGTTTGGGAGTGCTTGACCAAATAGACCAGAAGCCTTTCCGTCGGGTGTTGGGGTGAGTGAAAATTGTGAGAGTTGGCCAACCGTCCATGTCACAGGTTCTAGATCTGCTAGTTCGGGGAGTTTCCCTGAGTATGATTTCCCTCGTGAAAAGAGGATGGCCCCACCTTGGTCTCTGACAAACGACTTGAGCAGCTCAATGCGCTTGTTCGTAAGAAAGTACTCAGCATTTTTTCCGAATATGATCAGGTCAAATTTGGCTAATTCTTCAGCTGAGTCAGGGAAAATATTTTCAGCAGAATCCGTGTGGTAGCTCTTTTTTGAGTCGATTCTAAAGAAGCGCGAATCATTGAGGCGATGGACTGACTGAACATCGATGTGTGGTTGCAGCCGCAAGTGCTGGGCTAAAAATTTGGAGTCCCAGTAGGGAGCACCTTCCGCTATGAAGACTCGGGTTTTGGTCGTGAGCACGCGTAGGTAGACCGCACATTGGTTGTTATTGTCGCGTTGTTCACCTTCTAGAATGGGGATGCGGAGGTGGACAGTAGTGGACAACTCCGGGGCTTTGATCGTGAATGTGTGAGAGGTTTTTTCTCCCTTAACGAGAGAAATTGAGGCCTTGCTGAGCAGCTTTTCTTCGGAGTCTAGCAGCTCGATCTCAATTTCTTGATCGGCAATTTGGAGGTTGCGAATGGTGGCTTTGATATGAATATCTTGGCCAATAAATCCTGTGACTGTGCGTTTAGTGGAAGATATTTCTAGATCGACAGGGTCAATTTTTTTTTCCAATGGCAATGGTGTGGACAGGAGCGTTGTGGGCCTTGGAATGGAGTAGAAAGTTAGATCCTGAGGGTTGTTGGGTTTGTCTTCCGTCAGAGAGGATAATGACTCCTGCGGGCGTTTGGCCAGAGGCTTGGAGTGAACTGAATAGTTCTTCGCCGGATTGAAGCAAATTACTAGCAAGCGCGTTGGGGCGGATGGTTGAGGCTGAAGACGGACTAGATAGGTTGTCTCCAAAACTAAATGTCTGCACTTTAGCTCCAATTTTGTCGGCGGAATCGGAGAGTTTTTTGTGAATGGCGAGGGCGGATTCCAGTCGGGTGGACTGGCCGTCATCGACAGCCATAGAAAGTGAGTTGTCTATGAGTATGGGCCAAACCTTGGTGGTTGAATCCTCAGGTGAAACCCACTTTCCGGGGTTAAAAAAGAGGATGCAAATACTCGCTAACACGAGGCAACGAAGAGTAACTAACAGGATGCGAATACGTTTTCCTGCGTGCTGGGTGGAACGCCAAGACAAGAAAAGACCTAATCCTAGAATGAGGATCAGAATTGGTATCAGGGCTTGGGTTGAAAGTACGGGATTCAATGGAGAATAATGGGTTTGGTTAGTCCGCTATTGTGATTTTTTGAGGAGTCGATGCGAATGACTCGGCAAAAAGTAAAAGGATGCCGGCCGCTAGGAAATACGGCCACAATGGAACACCTTGGGACAGGGCGTCATTTCTGAGAACATCCTCACTCGCTAGTGTCTGGCCAAAAGTTAGAGAGTCGGGAGTGAGCGTTTGTAAATCAGACTCAGGCGAGGGAAAGTTAACATAGTTGAGGTGGCTGACATGGTTGCCAATTTTCCATGAGAAAATCCCTGGGGCAGCGGGCTCTTCGCTGAGGAGTACGGTGCTGAGATCGTCGCGGTTTACTTGGGTAGGAGAGGGCGCGTCCGCGTCTTTTTGGAGGGTGACTGAGCTGGCATCAATCTCATCCGGCAATGACCAAAAGAGTGGTGAACCACTCAGGAATTCTTGTTCATTTAACTTTGAGTCAGGTCGGATATGGAGCAGTAGTTCCGCGATGAATGGGAGAAAGGGTTCCTGCAGGGCCCAGCTAGAATCGGTAGGTGAGATCGGAAGGTTCCAGAGAAGCCTAGGTGTCGCTGTGTTGGAGCTCAGGATAGCCGGGGTGTTATCGGTGTATGAGATAAACGAGGTGATATGCTCAGCATTACTCCATGAGATGGGGAGATCCATTCGTTTGTGAAAGACGCCAGCCGCGGGGTTGCCATATTCACCAGAGGCGAAGAGCTGGAATACGGGGGAAGAGGGGTCAGAGATGGTGGCCTCCCATCCATCAGAGTTTGAACTGCGGTTGATGACTGAGGATGGGGATTTAAGACTAAATAACTCTTCGATAGCCGCGTTGCCACAGCTGATAGAGGGGTCGACTATCAATGTTGTGTTCTGTGAGATTTGTTCAAGTTGTTTGATGTTAGATCCATCCCAATCATGAATGAAGAGAATATCTGCTGGTCCAATCTTACTGATGTTTTTTACGGAAGAATGCTTCAACCACGGGAGCGCGGAGGCGACTCGGTCGAGAGTTTCAGAGCTGGCGCTAGGATTCCTTTCGAGCGAGGTGATCTGGAGTCCGCTGTCAATGTCGAGAATGAGGTGTCTAGAATCATCCGCGGGATAGGTGTCTTCGTCGATGCTGACCGTGATCGGGAGTTGGCCGCTTTTGGAAAAACTAGCAGTGAAGAGGACTTCGACTTGGCCATGAGCTGGGATGTCGATGGACTTAGATTGTCTGCTCCCGGCTATATTTAGGTAGGAACTAAGGTGTTGATTTTGATCTGAAAAGTTGGACAGCTTGGCGCGGATGAGAGTGTCTTGGCCAATGATGGGCGAGCTAGGTGAGCAGGATAGTTCTGTGACAGCTACGTTGTTAGGAGTCTGTGACGCTACCTTGATTTTGGTCAACTTGATTGAGTCTGGCAGTGCGGTTTGAGCACCATTCCAACTATTCTTCTGAAAATCAGAAATCAAAAAAATCTCTCGAGATCCTTGAGTTTTCTGTAATTGGCCGATAGCGATGCTGAGAGCGCTCGGGCCGGCAGAGGTCTCGTTGACGGATTCGGCATTTTGCAGAGCTTCGTGTAGGAATTGGAGGTTGGGAGCGGGCTCGGGGTATTCAGATTTGGCTGAGGCTCTGGCCCAGATGATATTTGCCTTATCAGGCTTGAGGTCATTGAGGAGCTTGCTGGCTTCAGAGATAGCCTTATCAAAGCGAGTGGTTGCTCCATCTCTAGCGGACATGGAGGCTGATTGGTCAATGACTAGAATGATGTTATTCTGGGCGCCGGCGACTACGTTTGGATCTCTAGCAACCAGCAATGGATGTAAAATGGCAAGCAGCAGAGCCAAGCACGCTAGTGTTCTTAACAAAAGTGTCAGCCAATCTTGCGGCTTGCGAAGGCGCGCCGTTTTCTTCAGTAAGATTTTGAGGAATGCTGTGTCGGAGAATGCATAGGAAGGTGGCCGACTGCGGGCAAACAAGTGCACCAGTATTGGGACCGTGACGAGTGCCAGAATCCAAAGAAGCGCGGGGTAGGTAGTGATGAACGACATAGGGGCTTATTTGACGAGCTGGTCGAAGAGCTTGTGGTAGGATTCAGTGGTTGGGCTAAGGGTGTAGCCGATTTGCTTAGATGCAGCGAGACGTCTCAGGCTGCGGCAATGGGTTTCCATCGCCTGAATCCATTCACTCTGAAGATTAGTAGTGTGTGCTATGAGGTTCTCAGATGTTTCCATGTCGACGAATCGCGTGAGACCTCGGTCTGTTAGCTTGAGTTCAGCGGGATCGAGGATGTGGCAAAGCTGGACGCGGAATCCACGATGAAGATAAGGATGAAGGCTGCGGAAAATTTCTTCAGGGGAATCAAAAAAGTCTGAGACCACGACGATGGTTCCTTTTCTCTTTAGCAGAGGAGCGGCTCGTTTCAGCGAAGTGGCGAGTGAGGTTTGTGAACCAGCCTTGTTCTTTTCTAAGAGGTCGAGGATGTTGAGAAGGTGCTTCCGGGTGGAGCCTGCTGGTAGGTGGTGACGGATGTCTTTGTCAAAGATTTGGAGGCCAACTCGATCACCTTTGTGAATCACTAACCATGAAAGGCAGGCAGCAAAGAACGAGGCGTACTCAAGCTTGCTCAGCTTGGATTTTTCTTTGAATCCCATTGATGCTGATGAGTCTACGAAGACGTGGCATTCTAGGTTTGTTTCCTCTTCGAAGGTCTTGAGGTAATGTCTATCTGAGCGAGCAAATACCCGCCAATCGACCATGCTGATGTCGTCACCTGGGCAGTACTGACGGTACTCGTGGAACTCTGTGGACGATCCACGTTGGTTCGACTTGTGCCTTCCCGCAAGATAGCCTTCGACCAGCGACTTAGCTCCGAACTCGTAGTTGCGGAGCTTTAGAATGTCCTCAGGTTTGAGGTAGGTATGTTGGCTGTCTGCCATATTTGAAAATGGTTGTTAGATTGCTTTGATGAGCTCTTCGATAATCTGAACCTCAGTAATGCCTTCTCCAGTGGCATTGTAGTTCGGCGTGATTCTGTGACGAAGGATAGGGAGGGCAGCAGCTCTGACTTCTTCGATTGTTGCGGATGGCTTACCGCGTAGCAGGGCAAGAGCTCTCACCGCCTTTGCGAGACATTGTGAGGCGCGTGGGCCGGCACCATACGAGATATAGTTTTTTACAAACTTGGTGGCGTGTTCAGAGGTTGGTCGGGTGGAATGCACGAGCTTGAGGATTGCCTGAACGACTGAGTCTGGTAGAGGGACTTCAAGCACTGCAGCTTGGAGTTTCTGCACGGAATCAGCATTGAGTAGTTGGCGGGCTTCAGGAGTCTCGCGGCCAGTGGTGCGTGCTACGATTTCAGCTTCCTCATCCATTGTCGGGTAATCGATGTGGATGTTGTAGAAAAAGCGATCGAGCTGGGCTTCTGGCAGTGGGTAAGTTCCTTCGTGTTCGATAGGGTTCTGGGTTGCGAAGACGATGAAGGGTTCTTCAAGCTTTCGCGTCTGTCCTGAGACTGTGACTTGCTTTTCCTGCATCGCTTCTAACAGCGCTGCTTGGGTCTTTGGTGGTGTTCGGTTGATCTCGTCGGCTAGAATCAAGTTGGCAAAAATTGGGCCAGGTCTGAACTCGAAACTACGGCCACCATTGTCGGAGGTTTGAAGTATTTCTGAGCCCACGATATCGGTCGGCATGAGGTCGGGAGTGAACTGGATGCGCTGGAATTTCAGGCCAAGAATGTGGCCAATAGTCGAGGCTAACAAGGTCTTAGCAAGCCCTGGGACACCGACGATCAGGCAGTGGCCTTTACAGAGAACAGAGACGAGCATTTGCTCGACGACTGCTTCTTGGCCGACGATGACGCGGGCAGTTTCTGTACGGATAGTTTCGATGGAGGATTGGACGGATTCCCATTGGGAGGCGGCAGTATCGGTAGGCATAGGTTTGTTGGGTTAAAGTGGGTAACGTTTGGAAGAGATTATTGATTAGAGAGAATACGATCGTAGTAGGACTGCAGCTGTTCTAGGGTGACCGAGTCGAGCTGGTCTTCAAAGTGATCGGCATAGACAGATCCTCCTGGGGTTTCAGCCATTTTTTTGAGCAGAGCTTCTTTCGGGGCTCGTGATTTTTTAAGTTCCTCTTGGCGCTTTTTGAGGCTGAGTTTTGTGGCGGTGATGATGACGCATGAACTGCTTTGATTATCGAGTAGAGAGCCAATGTAGTCCTTAACTTCAGCCTTAACTTCAGCCTTAAATTTTGGCGCGGATTCTGGGTCAGAACTGAGGACTTCTTTTTGTGATCCAGAGTTCTCTGAGTAACGTATGAGGCTGATGTAGTAGTCAATTTCCCCCTCTTTGAGGAGAGTTTCTGATTCTTGGAGTTGGCGTAGATATGAAAGTGGTGTCTTGAATAGGGAGAGTTCAAAACCAATAGTGTTGGGTGAGTTTTGCAGGTTGATCGCAACTTGATTGAAGATCTCTTTGTTTGCCTTGATGAGCTCGGTTAGTTTCGAAAAGTAATCTTCTGTGAGCTTACACCCTATGAGGGAGTGAGATTCTAAAAGTTTCTGGATTTCATCTTTGTTAGGGATTTTTTCTTGTTGTTCGTTCAACTTGAGTCTTTGAACAAAGGACTGAGCGAGGAGATAGTTCTTGGGAGCCCCATTCGCATCGAGATGGTTCTTTAAGGCGAGGAACTCTGAGGGGGTAAATCTCTCGATCACCGAGTTCATTTTTGTAGGTTGAGTACCCGCAATTTTGCCAACCAAGGCTAACATTTGCTCGTTATTGATATCATCGCTGGCTGGTAAAGAGGGTAGTTCTGCCCTCTCTAGAATGGCCTTTGTGCGAGTGTCTATAAGAGTGCTAAAAGTTGCTGGTGGGAGAGTTGCCCGAATTTCATAGTAAGAGTCAGTGACACCAGTAGGGGTGAATAAGTTTTCTAAAAGTAGGGCGGTGTCGCGACGCAGAGACTCACCTCGGGCATTTTCTTCATCAGGTTTTTCAGCGAGAAGTTTTTTCCAATCTTGGGCCTCGAAGGATCCAATTTCTACAGCATACGCTTCATCCATGCTGGTCGGATTAGGGATATCAAGTTGGAGCAAAACACCTATGATCATCCTTGCTTTGGCTGGCTCTGATTTTGCAGCAGCGTAGATGAATTTCGGCCGAAGTTCGCCGAGTGGTTTGCCTTTAAGCTGGGACGCGAGCAGCTCTAGGATTTCTGTTGTCTTAGCATCTTTTCTAGAAAGGTTAGTGAGCAGCACTTTGGGGCTGACTGGCTTGGTGTATTTATTGAGTTTAGCGATGAATTTGGTCACACCGCCATCTCTGCTGATTTGGTATTGGGCTGAGGTGTTTTTCTCAAAATCTGGGCCATCACCGAGTTCTTTGATGAGGAGAGCTTCATACTTTTTTAGAAATTCGCTACCAGCCTCTCGGCGCTTAATAATGTAGGGCTTGACGCTTGCTGCGTAGGAGCTGGGTTGAGCAGAGCTAAGTATAGTTTTCTCAATCAGTTGATTGGCTTCATCCGACTCGAGGAAGATAAGGTGAGCCGCGGTTCCTGTCATCATTTTCTCTTCTCCATTTTGCAGGAAATACTTTGCCAGCGTGATTGGAGTGTCCTCTTTGTGTGCTTTGTACCAAGCGAGGGCTTGAGATTTGAGAGCTGCAATGTCAGGTTCGGAAGACGAATTATAAGAGTCATTATCGGCCTTTTCAAAATACGGCTGGATGAAGTTTATTGCGAGTTCTCCTCTGGTTTTTGGGCGAGTCATGCTTGCATAGGCGCTGTAGGCAATTTCCTCAGGGTCGTCTGAGTAGCTATTGAAGTAATTGTTACTAGAGTAATAGTAGTCGCGTTGGTTTGCTGTGCCCTGAATGACGAGCGTGTCGTCATCTAATAGTGAAATGAGAGCGATGAAGCCATCCATGCCAAGTGTGGTGAGTTGGTTAAATGGAGACTTGGAGTTAGATTGGGCAGGCTTCTTGTTGAGTAGCCAGAGGGGGTTTTCTAAATACGAGGTCGCTGGTAGCACTGGGGTGGAGAGAGTCGCCTGGAGTTCGGTAATCGCTTCGTCTGAGAAGGTGATGCCGGCCAACTTGGGTACCGCACTGAGGTCTCCGTCCGCTCGTAGTTTCGCTTTAGGCAATAAGAGCTGGAGTCCTGGATGTTTGTCCCATCCTCGCTGATAAGTCTGATCAATTTTTTGGAGGGTGGCGTAATAGCTTTTCCAGTCAGCGCCTTGAGTCAGTTTGGCCGATGCTGATGAGAGTTCTTGGTCTGCTATTTTACTGATCAAGGAATCAATAATTTTCTCAGGAGAGTTAATACTGGTGAGAAGCTTCTGAATGATAGCGTTGGCAGATTCTTTGTGGCCACTTCGGTGGGCCATGACGGCAAAAGCTAAGATTGGAGCGGTATGCCTGATGTCAGCGTCACTACGGCGGGAGGCATCGTCTTCATTTGTTTCTAGGTCTACTAGCCACTTGAGCAGAGCCGTGAGATCTTTTTTAAGATCAGCTGGCTGAGTTTTAGAACTGATGGGCTGACCTGCCTGAAATGGCTGAAATGGCTGACTGGAATTCTTCGTGATGACGGTAAAAGGCGCTTGTTGGCCATAGCCTAGGAAGATCGTGCCAGTTTTTGGAGAGGTTTTGTCATTCTTAAACCAAGCATTGCCGGAGAGCTTTGGTGGGTTCTGAAGGCTGGATAGTGGGAGTTGGCCGTGATTGGATCCAGTGGAGATTTTTATGTAATCTGCGCCTTTTGTGTCTGCGAAGTTTAGTGCGACGAGCTTTTCGACGGCGTCAGAGAAGTCAATAGGCTTGGTTACTCTTCTGTTAGACTCTTGCGCATGGAGGCAAGTGAAAGCTGTGAGCACAGTAGAGCTCATGAGTAGTGCGACACGCAGAGAAAGCATAGCTAGGTTTATTAGCTAGAAATGTGTGAGCTGACAATAAGAATGATCGTATGATTATGTAACGCTAAGCATTTCGCTGGAGAGACTGGGAGGAGAGGGATTTGATAGAATAAAAACTTGGAGTGGATCGTGAGAGATTTCACTCAATTCGGAGGGGTCTGCTATGACTTCGACAAAGCGTGATTGGTGGCATGCATATCTTGTTCAGGCTGTGGCGTAATCGTAAAAAATTACCTTCCGTTTCTGGAGTTTCGTGCTTACGTTCCGCGCCATGAGCTGTGCAGGACCAAGAATGAAGATGGACCCGACACTCCATACGGACAAAAAGCCGTCGTGGATCAAAGTGCGTTTGCCGAATAACCCCGTATTCTGGGACACCAAGTCGATGATCAAAGATCTCAACCTCGTGACTGTTTGCGAGGAAGCACAGTGTCCAAACCGTTGGGAGTGCTGGGGGCAGGGAACTGCTACCTTCATGATCGCTGGTGAGAAGTGCACTCGTGCATGTGGCTTCTGCGCTGTCAAGACTGCCCGCCCTGACCAGCTCGAGGCTGATGAGCCACAACGTGTGGCAGAGGCGACTCGCCGGATGAAGCTGAAGCACGTGGTGATCACGGCTGTAGCGCGTGACGACCTGAAAGATGGTGGTGCCGAGCACTTCAATAAAGTGATTACAGAGATCCGTGCGACAAATCCTGGAATCATCATCGAAGTTCTGGTTCCCGATTTCAACGACCGCGACTGGGCGCTGCAAATGGTGATGGACGCACGACCGCACATTTTCAACCACAACCTCGAGACCGTAGAGCGTCTCACTCCGCTCGTGCGCTCACGCGCTAAGTACTGGCGTTCGCTCGCTGTGCTCAAGAAGGCTGGCGACATGGTTGGTGGCAAGGTTGCTGTGAAGTCAGGCCTCATGCTTGGTCTCGGCGAGACTCAGCAGGAGGTAGAAAAATCCATGGACGACCTTCTCGATCACAACGTGACTGTGCTCACAATGGGCCAATACCTGCGCCCAACTCCACGCCATCTTCCGGTTGTTGATTACATCACGCCTGAGAAGTTCGACGAGCTGAAGGAGATAGCACTTGCAAAAGGCTTCCGCCACGTAGCATCAGGACCACTTGTCCGTTCCTCTTATCACGCTGCCGACTTCCGTCCTGAACTCGATGTTCTTGACGATATCGAGGCTGACCTTCGCGGTACGACTGAGTTGGAAGTGAAGCCAAGCGACTTAGGTATCCCAGCGGCTAAGGCTGATGTCTTTCAAGAGTCTCTCAATCAAGAGAACGCAGAATAAGAAAGTTTCCTAAAATAAAGTTTTCAAAAGCGCTCCAACTCGGAGCGCTTTTTTGTCTACCTAGCTTAAGGGTATATATCCGTGAATGAAGAGCAACGAAGCCTAGCGCAGAAAGGCTTTTCAGCCCGAAGGGGGCCTATCATCAAAAACGAGCTCGGTTCGCAATTTCAAAGAATAAATAACATTCACACCGAGAACGGGAGGAGCCGGAGGTGCCCTTAGCTGAACGAGTTCAGATTCTTCGTAAGCGGTCAATACTAGACGTGAAGGAAAGACGCGCACGCCTATCTCAAATGGGTCTTTGATACAATCGTCGGTAGGACCAAGCAGCAAGACCTCCTACCCCACGTGTCAAACCACAGCCTCACCAGAGCTGCGTCAAGCCTCAGCACTCCAAGGTTTTGTCACAGCACGCGATCTCATTCGACTTTGGGCATTGAGACCTTAGACAGCCTGATGGCAGGCAAAACGGCTAGGACGCTGGTGAGGAAGATCCTCAGTTTTTACTGTAAGGGATGCGGGCAGTGCTCTACGGTTAGGCTTATTCACAATCATTTACCTCTATGTCAGAAATCCTATTAGCCCTCTTAGCTGGCCTGTTAGTCGGCGTTATTTTTTCAGCGGTTAAGCTCCCGTTACCAGCCCCACCAGTGCTATCTGGCATCATAGGGATTGTGGGGATTTACTTAGGTGGCCAGCTCTACCAATGGATTCTTAAATCCTTCTTTTCGTAGAGACTGCCTTTCACTGAGAACAAAAATCCCCCGCCCTGAATGAACAGCACGGAGGATGCTCAACATATGAACTATGATTTTATGAAGTTGAGGCCAGGGTCACCATCTGGGCCGCCTGCAATGACGAAGTTCAGGGTCTTTTTATCCTTCATTTCGATGGCTGCGACAATTTGACTTTCGTCGCCACCAAGGACTAACAAGCCGTCATCCATGCTTGCTTCGCCTGCCATTTTGAAGGGTTTCTTGCCGTCATTATACGTCCAAGTAAACTTGTCATCCTTCCCAATCGTAAGCTTGATAGATCCAGCTCCACTCTTAGCTGTCCACGTCCCTTGAATTTGATCCAATGGTGGTGGTGTGTATTCCTTCTGAGATGGGTCCGACTCTCCTTGGGAATCACCGGTAGATGAATTCTTAGTAAGGCGGAGTAATTCGTTAGCAACCTGATCACGAGGCTGAAGCTCAACACACTTAGCAAATGCTGCCTGCGCTTCCTTCATGTGACCCTCAGTCATGTAGTGGTAGCCTAACAAGAACTGAGCGTCCGCGGCTTTGGCATTTTTATTTGCGTAGGATTCCAATGCGCGAAGTTGAGCAGTGTAGGTCTCAGATGAATCGTACAAGCCTATCATCGTTTCCCAGCCCCATCCTGGATTGGATGATAGCACGGAGTTCAGAACTGAGGCCGCATCGCTATATTTCTGCAGAGCGAACAAACAAAGAGCTCGGAACTCATGTTGCACCGTTTCACCAGGGTCATAGCTGATTGCTTCATCGGTTTTCTTAAGAGCACTGAGATAGTCTTTTTCCTTGAAAGACTTCACCGCGGCATCAAAGGAGTCGCTCGCTTTTTTAGCAAGCGTGTCACTTTCCTTCTCCGACATGCCCGATCGCTGCTCGATCGCTGCTTCGGCAGAGCTTGTGACTGGCTCAGCGTAATTCACATTGCTACTGCCACCATTGTTGTACACCACCACGGTCTGTGTGGGGTACGGGTTATAGTAACTATGATAACCACAGTCGAATATAAGGCTTCCAATTCCCCATCCGACTAGTCCCCAAGCAATCACACGGCCTGGACGATAGTAATAGGGTCTACGGTGCCAACCGTAATGCCAATGACCATGGTGCCACGAATGGTGTGAGCCAGCACCCCACCATGGGCGTCCGCCCCAGTGGTTTGAGTTGACTGACCAGTTCACATTGCGTGAGAAATTGACATCAACCTTGTTTCCTATGTTGACGTTGCCTCCACCGGGACGGTGACCAACGCCGGGGCGATTTCCTCCAGCCAAGCCACCACCAGGTCTACCCGGTTTTCCGGGGCGACCAGTAATTGGCGGTCTGGCAATGGGACGACCAGTGCTCGGCCTACCAGTTCCAGGTCGTACTCCAGCACCACCCTGTCCAGGGCGAGTCGCTGGGCGAGTTGCTGGACGCGTTGCTGCACCACCTTGACCAGGACGCGTCATAGGGCGTCCATCGAAACCAACCGCAGGCTTTGCGTACTTCAAGTCTCCAGGCTTCATTGATGGTCTTTTAGACGGCTGGGAAGGCCTGCTACTTGGACGGGTTGAAGGTTTTGTCGACGGTCTCGTACTTGGACGAGTCGAGGGTTTTGTCGAGGGGCGGGTGCTCGGCCGGGTTGAAGGTTTTGTCGAAGGTCGTGTACTCGGACGAGAAGAAGGTCTAGAGCTTGGCCTAGTAGACTTTGTAGATGGTCTTGAAGCAGGCTTCGCCCTCGATCCAGTCATCGGAGTTCGATGACTACTAGAACGATGTGATGACTTAGCTGAGGAACTACGTCCACCGCCACCGCCACCGCCACCGCTGCCTCGGCCGCCGCCACCGCCGCCACCTCGGCCACCAGCGCGAGCTTCCAATATAGGCATCGCAACGATTGTCGATGCCATGAGCCATAACAATTGTTTGCTACAGATATTTTCTAGACTGAGTTTCATCCTGTTACTTTGATTTTGGGGTTAAAAATGGTTTAGGTGGCGTTTTCACGAGTTTGATCGATCGATCATCTTCCATATCGTCTCCGATGACTCGGCTGGTGAAACTCCAAAGTACCGCTTCGGTATCCACCACTTCAATGGACTGTGTGCTTGAGGTGCTTTCACCTTCACCGTTGACTCCCAGAGCCTTCATCACCCACTTGTCTGAGGACTCAGTCCACACCGCTTTGGAAAAGCCACCTTCGGAATCAAATGTCCACGAAACGATTTTAGCTAAAGCAGGGTTCCAGCCAATGCGGACAGTCATAGTTACAGGGTCAGTGTCTGGTGACACATAACGTCCACGACCTATCATCCAGGTTCCTGATGGCTCCCAACGAAAATCCATAGTGAACTTCCCATTGTCACCAACCGAGGCAACCCAGTCACCTATGAGCCCTTCGACATCACTCAATTTATCATAAGCCACGCTGTCAGTAACCTCGCGATTCCTTGATTGAACAATGAGCCATTGACCATCGTCCTGCAGCGCTAGAATGACCATATACAGGTGAGTCGAGATCTCATCGCCCGTAATATAATGGACGGAACCTTCTTCCACCACCAATCGAGGCGTCACAAAACGCACAGAGGTCGCCTCTAAAGCTACTTTTGCCTCATGATTACTATCGAAAATCCGTGTGTAGTGCTGCTCGATGGCATCATGCCCAGCTATCTTCAGGTCCTCATGCAGGAGAATCTCACCATTGTCAGCAAACAGTGCTGCCACTGCTGCTGCGTCCTTATCGTTGAAGGCTTTCACATAACGGCTCGCAGCAGTTTTTAGCTTCACCCATTCTGGGTTGGCCGCTTTATCTGGCACCACCGCTACCGCTTTTTCCTCGGCAATGAGTGGGCTACTGATAGCTAGGAGTGATCCGAAAATGACATATTTCATAGCACATCACATAACGGATCTTTCAAATCTGTGCCAGAACTATCTAACGGATAACTAAAATACCCTCACACTTTAGACTCAAAACCACTAGGAGTCCTCGCGGGTTTGATTTAATAAATGATGCACAATTTTCCTAACTTCGAGCCAAAGATGAAAGGTAGTTTAAATAGTTCCTATCCATCATTTTCCTCCGCCGCCCCCTAGCTCGCGAGAGCTTTTTGAACCACGGTTAGAGCGGTTTCTGAGAGGTTGAGTTTGAGCGCCTCTTGGTGACCTCGCTCACTCATTTTCCCCCAAGTTCTCTGCACGATCTTGATCATTTTTTCTTCCTCCGTGCCTGCTATAAGATCATCAAATTGATATTCCATAAACGTTAAGCAAAGTGCATCTTCTAACATTTGACACTCTGAGTCATTTTGAAGATTCTTCTTTAAATTCAATTGCTGCACACGGCATACCGTATCCTCATCGAAGCCGATATCCTTGAGTATTGTTCCAGCTTTCTCCGCGTGGAATTTCTTAAGATCTGAGCGCCATGCGAGGTAACCGGCTCTATCCATAGGATAGCTTTTACGCGGTATTTCCCAGCGGCATATATGCTGGCAACGTGAGGCTAATAAGAGTGCATCTGAAGCGTCTGGGTCAAGTTTCAATATCCACTTTGTGTGCTGCTCTGCGAAAAAGCACTCTTGAGGGTAACTCTTTCCATCCACCAGCCACTGCCGTGGGTCGAGCGAGTTCGCGGCATCAAACTTCTCGAAAGCGACTTCAAACAAGGCATCCTTTTCCATAGAAGTAGACTAAACCTTTCCTTCTCCTAACACAACAATGAAGACTCGAATCATTTGTTACCGCGAAAAAAAACGAAAGCGTTGAACGCGCCAGCAAGGTGAAGTATTTCTCAACCACGAATCCGCACAAATCTCATTAGTCTAAAGTAATGTTTCTCCGCAACACCTGAGAGGTGGTTTTCTCGCTTGTGAAAAACTGCTAGGATTGATGGCAACTTCGAGCAGGTATCTAGTCGTTCAAGATGATGACAAGCGGTTTTCACCCTTGATTATTTTTATCAAGGAGAGCGCTGAATGTCTGAGTCGGACGTTTGGTGGGCGTAGCTCATTTTATTTGCTTAGGAGCCAGCCAAAAGCTCGGAAACGCTCAGTGTGACGTTCAATCCGTCAAGAACGAGAGTTGGTGGTGTGGGGAGAGAGCTGATAATTTCTCGAGCTTGCTGATGGAAGGAGGCGGCAGCTGATGCTGAGTTCCAGTTGAGTGTCCAAGTGGTGGTTGCAGATTTTTCGCCTTCGGTAGTGATAGTGAGAGAATCGTTTTGATAGGCTTTGAGGGCGGTTTTGAGTTCTTGTTCGCTAAGTTCGAGCTGAGCGAGGAAGCCTTTGAGGGTGAGTGCGCGAGCTGAGTCGAGAGCTGGACTGAATCGCCCTCTTTTGGGGTGAAATTTGTCTCGGTCCAAGGACTGCCGAGGAGGATGCTTTTACTGCTCGAGTTGGTCGAGCGAATGGCTAGGTCGATGGCTTGCTTGTCTGGAAGTCTAGCGAGGAAGTCTTTGCCGAATTGATTGGGAAAGGTGGTGATGTAGCGGACGAGAGGCGGGAGCGCGCTAAAGAGTTCCTGGGCTTCGGTGGTTGCAGCGCTATCTACAAAGCCAATGTTGCGGGCTTGGATTGCGTAGAACCGGTCTTGCAGCATCGAGGCGCGACCACGGTGGAGCGCGAGATAGCAAAAGAATTGGTCGTCGGTTAGCGGATTGGGCAGCGGGGCGTGTTGCTCGAGCAGCAAGATGGCTAGCAGCCGGATGAGGCCCGCTTGGTGGTGGATGTTTTCGTTGTCGTAGTGCGGAGCGAGCAGGATTTCTGCGGAGCTGTGATCGTACACGCCTATTGCGCCAGTGGTCTCAGCGGCGATGATTTGGCCGATGAAGTTTTGGTTCGGTGGCAGGATGCCGAGGATGTCATAGGCGTAGCTGCGGATTTCTAGCCCGACCTCGCTAAAGGCGCCGAGCCAGAGTTGGCCAGCGGCTTCACGCAAGGTGTCGTCACTGCGGATGAGAGCAATCGGTGGTGTCCGAAAGCTCAGTCCAAGGTCTTTTTCGACAAAGCTGACTAGCCCAGCTTCTAGCTCAATCGGGGCATCTGAAGCGATCAGTGCGCGGAGTGAGGCATTGTCACCGCGCAGTTGTTCCAGCTCGGTCTCTAGTTCCGCTATGTATTCTTGGGTGCGAGGATTTTCGGCTGACTCGCTAGCTGTCTGTCTAGCAAGGGAGTGCTGGACGTAGAGATAGGTGCCTAGGACTAAGGCTCCGAAGCTGAGAATTGTGAGCTGATGCGTCGGTCGCATCGTGGCTATTGACCTAGCAGTTTGGCGTTCGGGTTGGCTGGGACTTTTTTGAAGGGATCACGGTCGACGTCACTAAATGGCTTATTGCGGTTTAACCAACCCATGAGATCTTCAGAGGATCTTCCGGGCTGCGAGGTGAAGGTGGTCGGGGCACTACGTTCTCCCTGAGCGTTGTAGTGGTAGCGAGTGGCGCGTACGGGTTGTTCCTTGCTGGGGTCATTTGGGTAGGTGCGTCTGACTCGGGCGTCGAACATGTCTTCAGCGATCAGCCGGCCAGTGTCTACGTGGTAGCCGTAGACCACGCGAAATAGCTTCTTTTTTTGGCCATCATAAATTTCTCCGCTGCGGAGGTTGCCGAATACATCACGTCGGTAGAATGTGCGTGAGCGTACGACTTTCTCGCCATTGGCTGTCTCAATGTAGGTGAGCTTTTTCATGGTTCTATTCCCTGGGTCGCGCACAAATTTAGTGGTCGAGCCATCCCTATTTTTAGAAATGCGAGCAAGGTGCCCTGACTTACTGGTGCTTTTTTTCTGAGCATCCACGGGAGTTTGGAGGCAGGCACAGGCAGCGAGCATCAAGGCGAAGATGCGAGGTATAGTGGTCATACCGAGTAGATAAGCAACTATTTCGGCAGCTTGCAAGTTTTCAGTTTGCCAGAGTGCTATAGAATGTCTTACTCACAGTATGCGCTGGAAAACAAGACGTCGAGTTATCGACCTCACAGAGAGGGGACTCATCATGGGGATTCTCAACGCGACCCCGGATTCTTTTTCTGATGGAGGCAGCTATGCCGACCCTCGTCAAGCTGTGCAGCATGCTATAGGGATGCTGCAGGATGGAGCTGAGATTATCGATGTCGGAGGCGAATCCACTCGACCGGGTGCGCCGAAAGTTTCTGAACAAGAAGAGCTAGCGCGAGTCATTCCAGTGATCCGAGCGCTCCGTGAGGTGAGTGATTGTTTGATCTCGATAGACACGAGCAAGGCGGAAGTCGCCCGTCAGGCGATCGAGGCCGGCGCAGATATAGTCAATGATGTCACAGGACTGATGGGGGATGTCAATATGTCTAAAGTTTGTGCACAGGAGGGAGTGGGAGTGGTTGTCATGCATATGCAGGGGATGCCTGATTACATGCAGAGTAAGCCAGTGTATGAAGATGTGCTGCGCGAGGTGAGAGCATTTTTTGAAGAACGCTATAGGACATTGGTGAAATTAGGAGTGAATCCTCAGTCGCTTTGTTTTGATCCAGGCGTCGGCTTTGGAAAAACCGTGGAGCACAACTTGCAGCTGCTGCACGGGCTATCCTCCTTGCAGGTGAATGACCGTCCGCTAATGTTGGGAGTCTCTCGAAAGTCAATGATTGGAGCCGTGCTAGGACTGGAAACTGCCGAGGATCGCGACACTGGCACTGTAGCTCTCACGAGTCTAGGACGGATGGCAGGCGCTCAGGTGCACCGAGTCCACCAGGTGAAGCCTAACTTTGAGGCGATGCGGATGGCTGAAGCTGTGCTAAATTTAGAGTAAGTTGGTGATGTCTAATCAAAGTTTTCGCTAACGATAAAAATCAAACCAGCCTAGGCAAAGGCGCAGCCGCATATATATAGGTATATATAAGTAAAAGTGCCCGTTGGCTGAAGCTCCAACATCAGCGCGTCTGTGAACGCACGGACACATTGTGCTGAAAGTTAGCAAATGGAGCGAGTGTAGAAAGCACATTGGTCGACGGCTCGTCGTTAAATAGTGCACATCGCGGGAACCAAAGAGGAAGACTACACAACGCCTCGGAGGACTTCATGGGATGATTGGGGGCAGGATCTAGAGAAGTGCTAGTGAACTAAGCTGAGAGATCTTGTTGGAAGAAATAGATATCCGTGGAACTGCCGGAGTGAGCAAGAAGTCAGAGCCACCATAGTAGTGTTGAGACCTGTGAAAGTAGATGGAGCAAAGGGTGGCAGGAAGGTGAATTCAAGGAGGTCATACGTGACATATTATGGAAATATGAAGAAGAAAAGGAACAGGCCATTGCGCACTCGTCATTTTCGTCCTACCTTTTCCAGCACACCCATTCTCCCCCCAACTCGATGCTCTCCAACCACTTCCCTCGAAAAGTAAATTCCTAGTAATAGCAAACAATCATGAATAACTCCCAGAGATTTTCCTTCCTCGTTGCTATCTTTGGTGTGCTTCCTCAACTGCTCACAGTCTCACAAGCGGGGGACGAGGTTTCCTTCAACCTCGATGTCAGACCGATACTTTCTGACCGTTGCTTTGCCTGCCACGGTTTTGATGCCAACCACCGCGAAGCTCACCTTCGGCTGGATCTGTCCGATGGCAAGGAAGGTGCTTATCGCACACACAAAGGCTCTACAGCCCTAGTGCCTAAATCTCTTAAAAAGAGCGAGCTGTGGCAGAGGATCATTACTACCGATGAGGATGATGTGATGCCGCCGGCAGATTCGCATAAAAAAGTGCTTTCCCAAAGTGAGCGAGAGATCGTCAAGCGCTGGATTCTGCAGGGGGCAAAATACGAGAAGTTCTGGGCGTTCGTTCCTCCGCAAGCACCGGAGACTCCCGAGGTGAAGAAACGTGACTGGAGTGACCAAGCTATTGATTCTCATATTCTTCATCGACTGGAAAAAGTGGGGATCAAACCATCAACCGAAGCGGACAAACGGACCTTGATTCGCCGATTGAGTTTTGACCTTACTGGACTGCCCCCGACTCTTGAAGAGGTGCAGGCTTTCGTCGCTGACGACCGCTCAAACGCCTATGAGTCACTTGTTGATGATCTTATTGCTCGGCCAGGGTATGGCGAACATATGACTCGTTACTGGCTGGATCTTGTGCGTTTTGCCGACAGCAATGGCATGCACAAAGATTTCTATCGAAACAACTTTGCGTATCGGGACTGGGTGATTCGCGCCTTCAACGACAACCTCGGCTATAACGACTTTCTACGCTACCAGCTAGCGGGTGATTTGATTCCGGACGCTGGAAATGATGCTATGGTGGCATCGGGATTCAATCGGCTCCATCTGATTATTGACAAGGGCACCGCCCTACCAGAGGAAAGCCACTTCAAGAATGTGCTGGACCGGGTCACCGCGGTTGGAACGGCGTTCATGGGACTGACCGTGCAGTGCGCTCAGTGCCACGATCACAAGTACGATCCGATTACTCAAAAGGATTTTTATTCCCTATATGCCTTCTTCAACAATTTCGATGCAGAGCCCGAAACCAAGGGAGGTGAAAGGGATGGTCTCCAGGCTCCTTTCATCATTATGGCTAGTCCAGAGAAAAAGCAGCAGCTTGCTGATTTTGAACTACAGATGGCGAGCCTATCCAAGGAATTGAATGCCGCCAAGACCGCAGCAGGAAAGGCGAAAGTACCAGCGGAGAAAGCGGCATTGGGGAAAAAGACCCAGGCTGCTAGGGCCAAATTAGGAAGCGTGCGCAAGCTGCGAAACGACTTTGATAGATCGATTTCAAAGGCGATGGTGTCGAAAGAGCGGGAGGAAATTCGACCTACTTTCGTCAGAGTCCGTGGCGAGTATGATGCTCCAGGTGAGCAAGTGCAGCGTGGGACTCCCGGTTTTCTCCCTCCGCTTAAGATGGCTGGCAAAGTCGCTTCACGCTTGGACTTAGCCGAATGGTTCGTCGATCCCAAGCACCCGCTGACCGCGCGAGTTGCCGTGAACCGCTTCTGGCAACAATTCTTCGGAGTGGGACTCGTCAAGACGTCCGAGGATCTCGGTACCCAAGGCGAAGTCCCCAGCCACCCAGAGCTGCTAGATCACCTAGCCGTTTCTTTTGTCAAATCAGGATGGGACATCAAAGCGCTGGTAAAACAAATGGTGATGTCGAAAACTTACAGGCAGTCGTCAGTCGCCACTCCTGAACAATTCAGGAAAGATCAGGAAAATCGACTACTCTCTCGCGGATCGCGCTTCAGGATGGATGCTGAAATGATCCGTGACCAGATTCTAGTGACCAGCGGCCTGCTCTCGAAAGAGATGTATGGCAGAAGCGTTAAGCCACCGCAGCCCGATGGGCTCTGGAGGGCCGTGTCCATGACCAATGAGAGCTTCAAACCCGATACGGGTGCGTCCATCTATCGCCGCAGTGTCTATACCTTCTGGAAAAGGGCGATACCGCCTCCGCAGATGACGATTCTCAACTCACCCATCCGTGATGCCTGTATCTCTCGCCGTGAACGCACAAATACCTCCACCCAGGCACTGTTACTGCTGAATGAGACCGAGTACATGAAGGCCGCACGCAAGCTTGCCGCGGACGCTCTCGCTAATAAGGAACTCTCAGAGCAAGCAAGGTCGATTTCGTTTACGAAACGGTAACCTCAAAACTCCCCGACGCTTTAGAGGGTGAGACATTGATCAAACTATTGAAGGATCTCGAAGTCGCTTATCTAGCGAATAGTGCTCTGGCCGAAAAGCTCTGCGAGGGACTCGAACTACCAGATGCCGGATCGAAGGCTAAGTTGTCCTCATGGACCGTCCTCGTTAACACACTTTATAATTTGGATATCACTAAAACCCGGGAATAACTTTGCCATGAATTTTAACTTCTCAGAACCCTCCATCAACCAATCGCGCCGCCAATTTCTCCTGAACACCGGTATGGGACTGGGTTCAACTGCCTTGGCCTCACTTGTGCCACAGCTTGGCAATGCCGCTGTTCAAGCTGGCTGCCATCACAAGCCTCGAGCCAAACGCGTGATCTTCCTTTTTATGGCAGGTGCCCCGAGTCAGATCGATCTCTTCGATTACAAACCCGATCTACACAAACTCTTCAAAACCGAGTTGCCGAAGTCGATCAGCCAAGGGCAACGCGTCACAGCGATGACGCTCGGCAAAAAGCAACTCGTCGTCCCGTCCAAATTCAAGTTTAGCCAACAAGGTAAGAGCGGCGTCTGGATGAGCGAATTATTGCCTCACCTCTCAAGCGTTGCGGATGACTTGTGCCTCATCCATTCCTTCAATACTAACGCGATCAATCACGACCCCGGCAAGACTTCGTTTTGTACCGGCTCGGAAATCCCCGGCAAACCAAGCATGGGCGCATGGCTGAGCTACGGCCTCGGTTCGCTGAACAAGAACCTGCCTGACTACGTGGTGATGCCTTCTGCTCGTTGGAGCGGAAAGGTGAATGTGCAGGCTCTCTATTCGCGACTTTGGGGTAGCGGATTCTTGCCCTCTAAGCACCAGGGCACTTCCTTCCAAAGCACAGGCGATCCAGTTCTCTTTCTTTCCAATCCAAATGGAGTCGATGCCGGGGTGAGACGCAGGATGTTAGATACTCTGGACGAAGTGAACCGCAAGCACTTCTCCGAGATAGGTGACCCTGAAATCCAGACCACAATCAGCCAGCAAGAAATGGCTTTTCGCATGCAGAGCTCGGTGCCCGAGTTAACCGACATTTCCAATGAACCAAAGGAAGTGTTAGATATGTATGGACCGGATGTCCATAAGCCTGGTTCCTACGCCCGAAATTGCCTATTAGCACGCCGCATGGCTGAGCGCGACGTTCGCTTTGTGCAGCTATTCCACCGAGGCTGGGATCACCACACAAAGTTACCTGAAAACATGAAGGGGCAATGCCAGGATGTCGATCAACCGACGGCGGCTTTACTAAAAGACCTTAAAATGCGCGGTCTGCTCGAAGACACCCTTGTCGTTTTTGCCGGTGAGTTTGGCCGGACTGTCTATGGCCAGGGAAACATTACTGCAGACAATTACGGCCGGGATCACCACCCACGATGTTTCTCCGGTTGGATGGCTGGAGGTGGCGTTAAAGGAGGTATCCAGTTCGGAAAAACAGATGACTTTAGTTACAACGTCGTCGAGGACCCGGTGAATGTCCGCGACCTCCACGCTACCATGCTTCACCTCCTCGGGCTCGACCACAACCGCTTAAGCTACCCTCACCAGGGTCTGGATCAAAAGCTCACAGGAGTGGAACTATCCCGAGTCGTCAAAGAGATCATCGCCTGATATAAAATTAGACTGACAATATTATAAGGCTCTGGTGAAGACCGGGGTCAATTCCGAGAAAAAACGATCACCCGAAGCCCCCCTAACAAATTCATGAAAACCACCAAACTCCTAGCAACTCTCCTCATCCTCGCCGCTGCTACGACTTCGGCTTTCTCCCAATCAAGTGGCTTAAGCAGCGATGGATTCAACTCTGCCGGCATCAACGTCAAACCTGCTGATAAAGTGAAGACGACAAAGAAGACCGTCAAGACGATCCAGTTCGTCGTGGTCAGCCCGGAGAGAGTCTGGAAGAGCAGCGACCAGAAGAAAATCACAGGCTCACTACTTGCCTTCGCCATTGAAAAAAAGACCGGTAAAGTCAGTATCGTGGAGGCAGAAAAAATCCGCTTGCTGATCGGCAAGAAAGATTTCACCCTGCCGCTGACCTCGCTCTCGCTGGAAGATCAGGCTTACATCAAGAAATTGGTCGATTCGGCGCGGAGCGCTGGAAGACTGATCGAGCCAGTAGCTAACAAGCGAGGAACACCCGCAGGTGAGAAGCCTACGCAGAACTAGCCATAACGGTTGAAGGTGACCCACGGCTGGCCCCGCTCCCCCTGATTAAACAGAGGATAGACAATATTAGTCTGAAGTGAGTTGTAGTAAGTATCTATATGAGTTTAAAACTCGTCAGAGAGTTATGATGGCTTCCTTGATGATTTGTATTTCAGCCCTCTATCTGGATGGCGCGACCTCTGGGATGATGACGATCAACAAACTCATACGTCCGCACCAAAACGATGCTTCCATATTGGCCGTGGAAAAAATTCGAGCTAAAGTAGCAAAAAGACACTGGTTAGGGGTAGATAGAAATACTCCTTATCTTTTACTGTCCCTATTTCTCTCGTCTTGTTCTCAGTCCTTGAGTTGAAGGTCGATGCTGTAGCCACCACTGGCGTTACGTTTCAGCACCTTTAGCCGGAACGGTACGTTCTTATGGTCCAAGCTGTCGCCGGCGTGAAAGGCCGCATCGTTCATGTCTAGGCAGCGGATAAACCACGACCGGATTCTGCCCGCTGGCGAGAGTCGCATCCACACTGTAGACAAGCATACCTTCGGCTTTGTGCTCCATTCCCTTTTTCGGTTGAAGGGGCTGGGCGACTTCGATAACGAAGACTTTGCTCGGTCGGGCCGGGTCATCCACCGGCACGACAACCATCGAAACCCCGGAGGACGCGCTCAATGGCGTGAGTTCCAGCGAGTTGCTGCTCTTGGTGAGATAGGCTTTTCTATCGGCGTCAAGCCACTTGAGTTTATGTCGATGCCAGCCGAAAAAAACCGGTGCTCTGTCCGGCACTCGACATGATGTCTCACGGGCCTGCCGGGTTTTTCGGCCCCTTGACACCACCATAGGTGTACAAGTCGGGCAGCCCCATTAGATGTCCGACTTCATGAGCTAGGACGGTGTGGCTAGCGCTGGAGATATTCATGGCAACATTGAGTTTTTCGCCGCGGTAGGGAATGGCGATGTCATCGCGCTCACCAAAGGCTGTGTTGCCGATACGCGGCATGTTGGCGATGATGTAATCGTATTCGCGGAAGTCGGTGTCGGGGTAGGTTTTGAAGATCTCGACAAAAAGAGCGCGATGCTCGGCGGTCAGTTTTAGCCCGCTGTCTGAGAGATCGTGTGACTGCCGCAGTTGCTCGAGTCGGCAAATATGGCGCAGGCCATTACCATCAAACTCCATGGCATCGCTGACCGGGAAGATGACCCCTATTACGTGGTAATACAGCACCGTGCGGGTATCGATACCAGCCATCTCATCGATGACTTCCACTGAGCACCACGTAGGCCTCGCCGGGTATCTCGGAGATCTGCCCCAGTCTGGGTGAATGGTGGAATCGACGGGACTCATTTATAGGATCTGACCGTGAGAATTATTGTTCATTGGTCGGTAGTTTTGTTTCTATTGACTCTTCTGATGATTGACATATAGGGATCTAGAACTCTTGCCTCCTCAATCCTTGAGATCTAAGATTTCATAAACAGCAACACTCACTACATCAAACCACTATGTCAGAAGAACAACAAAACACTCCTACTTCATCTTTCGGATTTCCAAAATCAACTCCTAAAAAACTTCAAGAAGAGATCGAAAAATTGATCCCGAAAGAACTCCACGAGCAAGCCATTGTTATCTTACGTGACAATGAAAAACAAGGTCTCCGTGACGCTCTCTCAGCTCGGCCTTATAAGCTTACTCCAAGCATGATCGCTATGCTTTTGAAGAATTATTACTCACACGGATGTGACACGGCAGCTATTTTGGACAAAGCGAGTCAACTCGCCAAACTCATCAGCAAAGGGAAGTAATCCCACTACATATTTAAGCAGCTTAAGAGTTTAAGCTGCTATTTTGTAGCCTATAGGGAAGCTAGTTGCAGCTCCCGCCGGTGCAGTATTGTATCTATCTCATTTATGAAACTCCATCTTCCCATCGCGCTGGCTGCCTCATCCTTGCTTGCCGTTCCTACAATTTAGGCGCGTGAAGCGACTGATAAACCGAATGTTTATCGTTTTCTTTGTCGATGACAGTGGCTACGGAGACTAAGCGCATAATGGTAATCCTACTCTGTCGACTCCGAACATCTCGAAAATAGCGCATGGTGGTGCGAATTGTACTCAATTTTATGTGGCCACTGCAGCCTGTAGTGCCTCGCGGTATAGCTTACTCACGGGGAGATACCCTGCGCGGTCAGGTTTAGGATCCTAGGTGATTGGGCCTAGTGCGGCACGACACACTCATACCAAAGAGACCACTATTGCAGAGGCTCTGCAATCACAGGGCTACACGACTGGGATGTTTGGAAAGTGGCACCTAGGCACGCCGAATAAGGGAAATAATATGTCTTCCGATGCGCTGCCTTTAGCCCACGGATTTGAGAGTTGGATTGGGACAAATGTCTCTCACGACTATGGTAGTGCGATGTTGCTGAAGAGTGATCCAGAGGGGGATGATCCGATCAAAGGCTACTCGGTAATAGCTAAGAACCTCCCATCAGACATCAAGGCGTCTGAGTCACTCACGGGCCGCTACACCGAGGCTGTCGTAGAGTTCATCAAAAAGAACAAAGAGAAACCTTTCTTCGCCTATATAGTACACAATCAACCACACCTCGGCTTGTTCGCCAGCGATAAGTTTAAAGGAGTTTCTCGTAGAGGATTGTTAGGTGATGTGATGGCCGAGATCGATGATTCAGTAGGTCGGGTGTTGGATGCTGTCGAAAAAGTGGGAATCAGTAAGAATACCCTTATCATTTTCTCATCAGATAATGGACCATGGGTGAAGTACCGTGAGTCGGAAAAGACCAAGTATGGCGAGGCGCGGATGCACGTCGGATACGCTATGCCATTCCGCGATGGTAAAGGGTCGACCTGGGAAGGGGGACACCGAGTTCCTGGGATTTTCTATTGGCCTGGAATGATCAAGCCTAACACTGTGATTCAGAACCCGATGAGTACTCTGGATGTGTTGCCAACATTGGTGAGTATCGTCGGTGGTGAATTGCCTAAAGATCGAAGTATTGATGGACGCGATGTTAGCCCGTATCTGATGAGTACGAAACAAGCAGTCCCACCTTTTGAGTTTCTCTATTCTTATAGTGATAACAAACCATCGGCTCTTCGTGTGGGACCGTGGAAGTTACATATACGCATAGGTTCTCAGCGTGGTGACAACTATGGATTTAAAGCGTTCGAAGATACGCCCTTACTTTTCCAAGTCGAACAAGACAATTCAGAGCGCTTTGATCGCGCACCTGAAAAGCTCGACCTAGTGAGTACCCTACGTGAGCAACTTCTGAAGAAGGAAGCGCAGTTGATCGAGGAGGCGAGCTTTTGGGGGCCAATCCGCCCGCGTAAAAAGTAGCGCGTCAAGAACTAGCGGGCAGGCCTCTAGTGGACTGTATGGAGTATGCCGCTTAGTCGCCTCTCAATGTCACTCTCAAACAACCCACCTTAAAAAGGCGAGATTCTAGCTGTTTAAGGCCGCAGCCTCTTCTGCTGCGAGCTCGGCCTCAAAATCAGCCTCTTCCTTCGCTTTGAGCTCTTCTTCGGTCATCTCAGAGGGATCCTTAACGGCATCTGCCGCTTCCTTGGCGGCCATCTGGGCTACGAGCTTTTCAGCCTTCGCATCTTCGCGAGCCAACCGCTTATCCAGCTTCTTCTGCTCTCGGTCGCGGCGTTTCTGATCTTTGCTTGGTGTGAAGGCCATGGGATAATCTCGTTGTAGTTCTTCTGACACAGGTGAGTCCTGCTCGATGCAGCGACGATATCAGCTGCTGCGCAGTTCTCATACATTCTGAAAGCCGTATGAAACAAGAAAAAAGGAAGAATTGGGGCAAAAAGTAAAGTAAATGGTCTAAGCAGTTGCTGGAGCTCCAATTTTTAAACTTAATGAGCATCTCATGCGCCTAGATAAATTTGTCTGTAAAAGTACTGAACATACGAAGGCCCAGGCTACTGAGTTGATTCATGATGGCCAGCTTAGGGTCAACGGTGAAGAGATCTCTAATGAGGCAGCACAGGTACACGAGAATAATACCATCACTCTCAATGGCGAATTACTGAAGGCTCGGCCATTCCGTTACCTTCTGATGCATAAACCCTTGGGGACGATCTGCTCGAATGTCGATGAAGGCTATCCCTCTCTCTTCAATTCCTTGGAGATCGATAAAGTTTCAGAATTACATGTGGCTGGGCGTTTGGATGTCGATACCACTGGTCTAGTGCTGATCACCGATGATGGCCGTTGGACCTATGATATCATCACACCATCGAAAAATTGTCAGAAAGTGTATCGTATCGGTCTCTCTCGAGATCTATCGAAAGGCTTGATCGATAAGTTTAAAGAAGGTCTGCAATTGCAAGGTGAATCCCAATTGACTCTACCGGCAGATTTACAGGTCCTCAGTCAGAAAGAAGCTCGCTTAACAATCACCGAAGGTAAATACCATCAGGTCAAGCGCATGTTCACCGCTATCGGCAATCGCGTGACCTCGTTGCACCGTGAAAAAATTGGCGAAATACCCTTAAACATCCCCCTCGACCAATGGCGTTACTTAACCAACGACGAAGTGAAGTCTTTTGCTCGGATCACTTGATGGGCCTTTAAATCTCCATTTTCGCGCTCGTTTTACAATCTTTGTAAGTTCCTTCATCTCCAGGTATGAGATTTTCGATGGACAATAATTCCACTCTCCCTAGATTCCGTCCAATTCTTCGCAGACCAGAGCGAAGTGCTTTTCTACCGTCGGTAGCAACTCGGGGTGTGGGCAACATTTTTTGATAAACCCCTCTAACTCGTCACGCGTGATGATCGCCTCATTGATCATCCCAGCGACGAAATAAATATCCTTTTTCCTCCCGGCTTCGTTCTTATTGTAAGCCAAGTCGAGTGGGTCCAAGCAATAGCCAGTAATTTCCTCAACTTCAAATTTCACACAGCGCTCCAGCCAACCATCTGGCTGAGAAAGCATCGTCCAGTCCCCCACCCGCTCGACGTAAAAATCGTGCTCGTTTTCGAACTGACTGGCCTGCCCGACTAGATCGTCTCCCGGCTTGAAGGTTTCCGTTTTTAGCTTTCGAATCGGAAACATATCTATATCTGCTGAAAGCCTCAAGTAACCTGGAGCATCGGGGTGCGATGCCAAAATCGATGCCGACCCCACCACCACAAAACGCTTGCGGTCATAAGCCTTCGCAGCGGCCTTGAGCGCAGTTTTTAAATCTTCTTCGAAAAGCTCTCTTGGGGAATACATCACTACTGTCTGATTCATATGCTATCTGCCCTGTTTCTGGCATCACAAAAGTGAGCAGGCCTAGCAGAATTTAGGAAGCTCTCATTTGTGTCGAAATCGTTCTTAATCAATGAGAATATAGTTTTCTGATGACTCTCGTTAGCAGAGGCTAATAACAATTTACACCAAAGTAAATGGAGCGCAGGCGCGGAGTTGCTCGGTGGTCGCCGATGTGTCGCGTAAAATCGCGGCAACGTAGCTCGCTGACTTGAGACAAAGAATGCGCTCCCATTCTTTGTAGATCTCTTGGGCTGTACAAAGTGGTCTATCCAATTGCTCTCGCACTTTGGTTAGACCGTCATTGATGACCTCAGGATGGGCTTCTACATATTCAGCTAGACGAGTGTGTACCCGCTGCTGACGCGCACACATGCGCTCAATACCTGCTTTTTTGCGGGCAAGAATTGCTTTAACCATATCGCTCTCAGTCATAAACAATAAAACTAGGTAGGGAAATCTATTTTGTAAAGGAACCAAGTTGCTTCTAAGGGAAACTAGCGGGCAATGCAATTGTCTTTTAGCAAGGCTGCTGTGAAATCGGGCTTCATGCGCGGACTCGGCGAGACTCAAGAGGAAAAGACAATGGATGATCTCCGCGATCACAACGTGACAGTGCTCACGCTTCACCAGTACCTGTTGCCAACTCCAAGGTCGTCTGGGTGTCCTCCAATCGGTGTCGGACCATTCAGATTTCTATGCGCTTTGCTGATAGACGTAGTAGTCGGTTGTGAATTTTCCTTTGTGTAGGAGTGAGCATTTGTTCCCGTAACTAGCTGTCCCGAGCGGGCTATGCAAATAAAAGAACATGTTTACCTGAGTCAATATACAGACAGCGAATTGTTGTAATAGCTAATACCATCTCGACAGTTATCTTGAAGGAATGGGTGTTATTCGGTATTTTAGTCAGTCAGCAGAGCTGAAAAGTGTGAAGGTGCAGGAGATCGTTGATTCTAGCTGCGTTAGTCGTCTGTCAGGTAGCCCGCTACGTTTCCTCCTCCCGCCTTGCTACAATCAACGATCTCCAGCACCATTCCACCAATCTAACTGTCGAAATGGTATAACGCCTCCTACATGGTCGGTATGGGGCTGGTCGCGAGACTCATATAACTGGAAGGTCGCTATGATTTGTTGGCTTTTTGGTATTGATAGCAGTGACGCACGATGGGGCTCCCTTTTTATAATGGCTGATGAAAAAGCAATGATGGTTGGCAGAATAGCATAAACCTTGAGGGGTATGGGCTTGTGCTAAACCTGGAATGATGGGGTCTAGAATGACGTTTTCCTGCGCAAATAGAGAGGCTTTGTTCATAACAGGCGCTTCATGCTATTTAAATAAAATAGGCTCTATACTTGAGTATAGAGCCTATTGGAGAATTGGAATGAGCCTCGACTACTCGCTACTGCCTCTACTCGCTACTATTGAAACTTCACAGTATGCTTCTTAGAAAGGCGGAGGATGTCTCCGATTTTTGGTGTGATGGCGGCATTCGGGTCGGTGAGCTTTTCTCCGTTGAGCTGGATCGCACCGGGCTGGATCGATTGCTTTTTGAGTTCGCCGTTCGACTTCTTCAGCTTGAAGCCAATTTGGAATGCGTTAGACGCTAGTGATAGAACTGTGAGCTCGGTCGGGAAGTCTGCTAGATGAACATCAGTGGCGCCAGACCCTTGGTCACCTTTTGAGCGGTCGAGCCATTTTTGGACGGCATCGGTAGCAGCGGCTTCGTCGTGGTAGCGTGCGGTGATTTGGCGTGCGAGCTCTAGCTTGGCATCACGCGGGTGGAGGGACTCGTCACGTGATGTGCCGAGGAGCATGAGGTAGTACTTGTCCATCAGGTCGTCAGAGACGCTCATGAGTTTGTTGACCATTTCAGCCGGAGGCTCGGAGACTCCGATGTAGTTGTGGGATGACTTGGACATCTTCTTCACGCCGTCGAGACCTTCAAGTAGAGGCATCAGCATGACGACTTGTTGGGCCATGCCTTCTTCCTTCTGCAGGTCACGGCCGACGAGGATGTTAAAGAGTTGGTCGGTGCCACCGATTTCAACATCGGCTTTGACGACGACTGAATCCCAGCCTTGCATGATCGGGTACTGGATCTCGTGGAGGCGCACTTCTTTGCCCTCAGCGAGACGTGACTTGAAGTCTTCGCGCTGGAGCATCTGCTGGAGCGTGACTCTGGCATTCAGTTTGAGCACCTGATCGTAGGTCATGCTGTTGAACCAATCGCCGTTGTAGACGACTTCAGTTTTCTCTGGGTCGAGAATCTTGAATGCCTGAGTGGTGTAGGTTTCGGCATTGGCGAGGACTTCTTCGCGGGTGATTGGTGGGCGGGCGGCGGAGCGTCCAGTAGGGTCGCCGACGGTGGCAGTGAAGTCGCCGATGATGAGTACGGCTGTGTGACCTAGTTGTTGGAACTGGCGGAGTTTCTCGATCGCGACTGTGTGGCCGAGATGGATGTCTGGAGCTGTTGGGTCGACTCCGAGTTTGACGCGGAGTGGGCGGCCTAGCTCGAGTTTTTCGGCGAGTTCTTTTTCAGAGAGGACTTTGGCGGTGCCGCCGATGAGTTGTTCTAAATGAGTAGACATGGGAAAAAAGTGATAAGTTAGAAGTGTGAAGTTGCCAGTGGACGCTTCGTGGTTGATTTTTTTGACAGAATTCACAAAATTAACAGAATTTGAAAATCTGTCTAATCTGCGAAATCTGTGGTTAAAAAAAGCTAGAGAGCTAGGAAATTTTTGAGGAGTTGGAGTCCAGCGTGCTGGGATTTCTCTGGGTGGAACTGGGTGGCGATGAGATTGCCACGTGTGACTGCTCCGTGGAAGGTTTGGTTTCCATAGGTGGTGACACAGGCTACGACGTCAGCTTCTTCAGCTTGAGGGAAGTAGGAGTGAACGTAATAGAAATACGGTTCATCGCTCATGCCGTTCCACATACTGAGGTTAGGATTCTGTGGAGTGACACCATTCCATCCCATGTGTGGGACTTTGAGACCAGCTTCATCAGTGAACTTGACGTTCTGACCTTTGAAAATGCCGAGCCCTTTAGATGTCGGTGATTCTTCACTGCCTTCGAACAGGAGTTGGTAACCGACACAGATTCCGAGGAATGGTTTATCTGCTGTGATCCAGTCTTTGATCGGCTGAGTCATGCCAGAGGCTTCGAGCTTGCGTGAACAATCGCCGAATTCACCTTGGCCCGGGAGTACGAGGTGGGTGAGGTCTGCGAGCTCAGCAGGGGTGGTGATGAGATTTGCTTCCGCGCCGAGGGCGTGAAATGCATTGAGGACGCTTTGGAGGTTTCCCGCGCCGTAGTCGATGATGCCGACTTTCATAACTTCGTTGTGTTATGTTTTAAGTTTTAAGTATTACGTGTAGCCAGTTTGCTAACGCAAAATAAGAATTACAGGACTTCCTTTGTGCTTGGGATTCCTTCAACGCGTGGGTCGTTCTCCATCGCGATACGCAGTGCGCGTGCGAGGCCTTTGAAGAGGGACTCGGCAATGTGGTGCCCATCACGACCGTAGAGGACTTCGGCGTGGATGTTAGCACGGAGGTTACAGGCGATCGCACGGAAGAATTCTTCTACGAGTGAGAATGGGAAGTTCTGAGCATCAGGTGTGCCCGGTGGGAATTTGAACTCGAGATGAGGGCGGTTAGAGAGGTCAACGACTACGCGAGAAAGCGTCTCGTCCATTGGGAGGTATGCGTGACCGTAGCGGGTGATGCCTTTCTTGTCGCCGAGAGCTTTTCTGAGGCATTCGCCGATAACGATACCAGTGTCCTCGACTGTGTGGTGGAAGTCTACTTCCACGTCGCCATCTACTTTAACTTCGAGGTTGATGAGCCCATGACGTGAAAACAAGGTGAGCATGTGATCGAAAAAGGCAATGCCTGTATCGATCTGGTTCTTGCCTGAGCCGTCGATATTGAGGCTGAGGTTGATCTTTGTCTCAGCGGTGTCGCGCTTCTGTGATGCTGTTCTCATAGGATTGGTGGCATTGTGCGTCAGCTGGCGGGAAGTTCAATCCAAAATAAAACCAGATTCCGCTGGGCGAAATCTGGCTTTGAGAGCTGTGCATGTTGGAAGAATTTATTTACTCTTTTTCTTAGCTTTTTTCTTAGCGTCTTCTTTCGCTTTGCGTGCTTCTTCTTTCGCTTTGCGTGCTTCTTCTTTTGCTTCGGCTTTTTTTTGCGCTTCGATGAGTTTTATCTGCGCCAGGGCTGCAGATAGTTGATCCCGAAGGTCATCGCTGTACTCCTTAGGTGGACGAGTACGACCGAACTCACTCAGTTGGAGTTTTGCCGAATCGAGGTCGTTCTTGTCGATAGATTGAAGAAATTCGCGATAGAGAGCACCTCCATCGATGTACTTTTCAGATGCGATCTTTTGGAGACGATTAGATTCGGACTCAATGGATTTCAAAACAGTCTCTGCCGATTCTGGATGGAATCGGTTGAGTGGGAGCCACTTCCCACCTGATCCCTTGGCCTTGGTAAGCTGCGATTGGTACTGAGCTTCTTCCTCCGCTAGAATTCTTTCGATTCGAGTTTTATCTCCGCTAGAGAGACGGGAGAGTGAGAGGTCACGCTTTCTGATGAGCTCATCGGCGTTATTGACAATTTTTTGCGCTTGCGATTTGTAGATAGGAAGGAAGCGAAGACTCAAATTCAATGCTTCGTGATAGGGTATGGTATTCTGGTATGTCTTTTCTTGTGCAGCTAAAGCAATGAGCGCCGCACCGAATCTACGATTTCTGGCATGGACGAGAACTGGTTTCAGAGCCAGAGCTGACTCAATTTCATATTTATTAGCAGCGCGGTCTTCAGTGTTGAGCCACTTTCCATTGATCTTGAGTTCCCCAGCCTTCACCCTTGCTTGCTCGTCTAATAACGTAGTTCAATTTTTTTGACATCAGCCAAGTGCTCTGATGTTGGGTATTCCTCTAGAAATGGAGTGAGATTTTTACTGATGAGGTTTTGATAGTCTTTTTCAGTTAGAAGGTCGCTAATGGGGAGCAACGTTAGAATTTTTTTGAAAGCGTCATGTGACTTGTCTTCTTTTAAGATGGACTCGACGTCTGATTTTTTCACTGTAATTTCATCACGGACGCCTTTTTGGATTTCAATAAGTAGAATGTAGGAGTCTTCGGTCTCCATTGCGATTTTACCTTCGAAGGAGCGACCGTTCTTTAGCTTGTATGTGTCGGCCTGTGCCGAAAGTAGGCCAGCGGCGAGTGAGCATGTTAGGATGAATGGCGTTTTCATAATAGGTGTGTTTTGCAAATTATTTAGAAGGCGAAATGGATATTCTAGCACTGTTCTCTTTCAGGCAGAATTTTTTGGCAAGGGTATTTATTTCTTCAAGGGTGATGCTGGCGTAGTCGGCGTCACGGGAGCGTGCCGCCTCGATCTTGTCGGGGTAGGCCTGGCTTCTGTCCATCACTGTGCCGAGCCAGTAGGAGTTCTGACGTAACGATTTTTCAAGAAGTCCGAATTTTGGTTTAAGACAACGATCGAGTTCATCTTGTGTGGCGCCTTCCTTGGCAAGTGTGTTAGCGAGTTCGACGATGATTTTACCCACTTTTTCAGTGTTGGCTGGTTTTCCTGGGCTATACGCCATGATAGAACCTTTATTTTTAAAGGTTTGCGAGAGTGATGCTCTAGCAAACGGGCTATATGCTTCACCCAGTTTTTCTCGGAGTTCGACTCTCATGCGTTCATCGAGTATATCTGCAAGGAGTCCAGCTCGTCTCACCTTTTTGAGGTTTCTATCCGTTGCATCATCAGCCTTCCAGAGAACAATGGCGATGGCCTTTTCTATTTCACTTTGATAGGTGAAGGTTTTCTCTGTTGGTGTTTTAGCTATTGTTAGTGTCCGGTTCTCGATGGGAATGTCGTTGCTTGTGTTTCTCGTAGGTAAAGCTGCTAGCGTTTTACTTAAAGCTGCCTGGACTGTGTCAATTGATGTGTCACCAACGATTGATATTTCTAACGAATTATGTGTAAGTTGCGGGCTTATCCAGGCTTTCACTTGACTGCTTGATAGAGCCTTTGCCTGTTCTTCGCTTGGGAATACGAAGCGTGGATCGTTGTTAACGAACCAGGCAGACATTTTACCTAGAGGTCCTTGTTCTGTGTGCTTTAGTTGCGCATAAATCTTCGGTAGCATTGCTTTGAATTGGCGTTCAGCCTCTGGCCGGAAACTTGGGTCTGTGAGATAGGCGGTGAGAAGCTGGAGTTGGAGATCGAGATCCTTTGGTGTGGTGCTGCCACTGAGAGAGAAACTGTCATCACCAATATTGAATCCCACGCCGACATTGCGGCCCGCTAGGATAGTGCGTAGCTCGTCACTGCTGTGTTTCCCTAGTCCCCCTGCGCTGAAGATAGCGCCAGCTAGAGTGTCTAGTCCTATGGTGGTCATAGGCATGCCGGCCTTTCCCGTACCAAAGCTGGCAACCATGCTAATGGAGTTTTTGTCAAAGTTAGTTTGCTTGAAGTTGACCTTCACGCCGTTCGGGTAAGTCCATTGATGGATGTCTAGGTCTTTGATGTGTGTGGTAGGGCCTGCTGTTCCCGCTTTACCAAAATCGGTATAGGCAAATGCCGAAACTTTTTTGTCAATTGGAGCCTCCAACGCGATCCCTGTTTGGAATTTATAAATTTCTTTGAGCTGTTCTTTTGAGTCAGCTTCGGCAGCTTGGGTGCTTAAAATGAGGTGGAGGTCTGGTGTGTTCCAGAATGCTTTGAACGCATCATGCACTTGGGTTGGGCTGAGACTCTTCAAGTTCTCTTTAAGAATAACTAGGTCGGTCTCTGGTGTAGAGTAAACGGCATCGGTGTGGGCGTGCTCGGTGAGGTTTGAAGCAATGCTGTCGGACTTGCGAGTTGGGGCAGTTTCTACGGATTGCTCATACGCATTGATGAACTCAGCTACGACTTCCTTGTACTCAGACTGAGTGAAACCATAGAGCTGAGCTCTGCGGAATTCATTTTCGAGTACTGCTAGGGCTGCTTTCCAATCGTTGTTGAGAGCTGTGACATCAAAGCTGCCAAGCACGAGGTCGCGCATAAAGACGCTACGTGATGCTGAGCCAGATGTGATTACTGCTCCTTCTTCTTTCGCTAGACGTGAAAAACGACGATTGATGATAGCGTGAGCGATATTGAATTTAAGCGACTCTATGCGTTTCGTCTTGCTGTCAGTCTTGTAGGAATGTGGCTGAGTGTGAATCAATGAGATCTCGGTGGAGCTGAGTTCCTTGTCCGTGAAAACGGATATATTGAAGCCTTGCTGGGAGGAAATGTCTCCTAAATTAGCTTTCGGCCCAGGTTTTTTTGGGTTCTTAATCGACCCAAAGGTATCCTGGATACGTTGCTCTGCAGTAGCTACATCGAGGTCGCCTACATAGACGAAGGTCATTTTCTCTGGAGTGTAAAAGCGTGTGTAGAAATCTACGAATCGCTCGCGCGGAGCTTTAGCGATGACTTCGTCAGTGCCGATAGGGAGGCGCTTGGGAATGATCGAATTGGGGAGGAGTGCTGAGAACTGCTTCTCGAACATACGCAATCCAACAGAATCTCTAGAGGTTTTCTCAGAGGAAATGACTCCGCGTTCTTCATTAATCTCAGAATTTTCTAACAATGCTCCGTCAGCGAAATCTCCCATGACCGCGAAACCGAGATTTAGAGTTGATTTATCAATGTTAGGGAGGTCTAACATGTAGACTGTTTCGTCAAAGGAGGTGTAGGCGTTAGCGTGTGCTCCGAAAGCAATGCCGAGGCGCTGCATTTGAGGAATCAACTTAGTAGCATCTGGGAAATGTTTGGTGCCGTTGAATACCATGTGCTCGAGGAAGTGTGCTACGCCACGCTGGTTCTCCGCTTCATTGAGCGAACCGGCATCGACGTGGAGACGCATGCTCACACGCTTGGGTGGGAGTGGGTTCTTACAGATGATGTAGCGCATGCCGTTCTCTAAGGTTCCGTAGACAACTTTCTCGTCGACAGAAATGTCTGAATCGCTTTGAGCCCATGGTCGGGCCTTTCCCGTTGCGCGCTGGGTATCGGTTTTAGCTGCGACGAGTGACGTCGGTTTGTTCGCTTCTTTTTGCGCTAGTACAAAGCCACCCACACAAGCAATGCCTATGGTGGTGATGAGTGGGATCGATTTTTTCATGTTTGGTGTAGGGTATAAAAAAACACGTGCGGTAGGGTGCACGTGTTTAGAGTTGTTTGGTGGGGGTGTTTTACCAAGATTTGACGTCGTCTACGTCATCAAAAAGGGCATCTGGACCTGGGGATGCAGCCACTGCAGGTCTTGAGCGTGCGACAATAGGAGAATCATCGTTATCCTTATACGCCTCGAAACCAGCAACTGTTCCAAGGTCGATTTCGTTCTCACCAGTGTAATCAATAGCAATGATGAAGTGGTAGCCCCAGGGGTCAACTAATTCCTCGAGAGTGTCGCCGGTATATATGAGGCCGTTGACGCCCTTAGATGTTGAGTCAGCACTTAAGAATGACATATTGTTCGGGTTTATGTCAGGTGTGCTTTCCATTCCCATGAGAACCTCAAGAAGGTCAGCATTGTCAGTTGTGTAAACTTCCACTTCATCTGGGGTTGTTCCAGCGGTGTATGGGAGGTAGTCGTATTTCTGTTCAAAACCTTCAATAGCAACGACGATGTCGTTGGCAACTTTCTTACCTTCTGCGATTTTAGCTGTCTTTATAGCTCCAATGATAGCCGGGTAGGATGCTCCAGCTAGAACTGCGATGATGGTAATAACGACGAGCAGTTCCACGAGGGAGAAACCTTTGTGAGCGCGAGGATGGATAAGCTTTTTCATAGGTTGTTTAAAATGAAGTGGAGTATGGATGGCAGGAAAAATGGATGACCGCAACTCCCCATTCGGAATTTAAGATCATCGTATCTACAATGTGTACTCTGTGAGTGTAGGTGTTTGGTCGCCTGGCGGCAAGTGAAAGTTATCTTGCGGGATGTGGTTAGATGGCACACTGTGGGGCTATGAACAACCTTCGCGACGATCTACTCAAGCTAATGGGTGGGAAAAATTATAAACCAATGGACAATGCCGAGCTTGCGCGCAGTCTAGGAGTTCAAGGTTCTGAGCGTCGTGGGTTTCGAGTTTTGCTGACTAAGCTTGAAAAAGAGGGTCGAGTGAAAATCGGAGCTAAAAGGTGCTATAAGTTGCGGGAGCGGGCTCAAATTGTACTGGTAGGGAAATTGCGCTTTCAGCCGAATGGTAATGGATGGTTTTTCCCCGTGTTGACTGATGAGGCTAATATATCGACGGGGATGGATCTGAAAAAGTACGATCGTATCTTCGTGGATGGTCGGGATCTCAGTGTCGCTCTGGACGGCGATCACGTGAGCCTAAAGGTGACTCGTGTGGGAGTGCCGAAATGGAAGCAATTTGCGGATAAAGGACACAAATCAAAATTTGATAAGAGAGGTCGCCCGATCAAAGAGAAGAAGGGACCTGAGAAAGAATTGAGAGACGAAGCTGCTGGGAGAGTGCTAAAAGTCCTAGAGCACAAAAACACCACAGTGATTGGCATTTACCGAGAAGAGGGCAAGTATTGCTTTGTCGTGCCTGAAGCCAAGGCTATGCCGCCGGAGGTTGATTTACTGGACACTGGTGGAGCGAAGCCTGGCCAATTGGTGGCGGTGGAGATTACCAAGTGGAGCTCACGGCAAGCGGCTCCAGTGGGTAAAGTCATCAAGGTGATCGGCTTTCCAGACGCGCCAGGAGTGGACATAATTTCGGTGATTCACAAACACAACTTGCGCGTAGATTTCGAGCCAGAAGTGCAGCAGGAAGCTGATGCGGTTTCTGAGGAGATCCCAAGAAAAGAGTTAGAGCGCCGGGAAGATTGGCGTGATGCTTTGGTGATGACTGTGGACCCTGGTGATGCGAAAGATCATGATGATGCCGTGCTGGTGGAGAAAACGGAGACAGGCTGGAAGCTCGTTGTGCACATTGCTGATGTGTCTCATTACGTGACGCCTCACTCAGCTCTGGATAAAGAGGCTGAATTACGTGGTAATTCTACCTACCTAGTCGACCGAGTCTTGCCGATGTTGCCGGAAAAACTTTCTAATAACATATGTAGCCTGCGCCCAAATGTGGACCGACTGACTAAGTGTGCAGTAATCGAATTTGACCTAAATGGAACGCGCAAGAGTGCGTATTTCTGTGATGCAGTCATCAATAGTAAAGCTAAGCTCGCCTATGAAGATGCACAGGTCTTTATCAAAGGAAGCGGTGGTGGTGAGATCGGTGATGCCATACGCACAGCGTGGTCCTTGGCTGAAGTATTGCGTAAGCGTCGATTCAAGAATGGAGCGCTCGACCTCGACTTCCCAGAAGTCAAAGTAATTTTAGACGAAAAGACGAAGAAGCCTATTGAGGTCAGAAAATTGGTGTATAATGAAAGTCACCAGATGATTGAAGAGTTCATGCTGTCAGCGAACGAGGCTGTGGCCGTGGAGTTGAAGATGAAACGCCGTAATGCTTTGCACCGTATTCACGAAGATCCAGATGCCGACAGGCTCAATGAGTTTGCCGAAATTGCACGGATTCACGGGTTTAGAGTAGGTGATCTAACCAACAAAAAACACGTTCAAGATTTGCTTAGATCAGCAAAAGGCTCGGCAGTTGAGCAGTCGATCAAGATCGGCCTGCTGAAGAGCCTCAAACGCGCAGCGTACAGCGTGGAGGGGCTGGGTCACTATGGTCTGGCAAAAATGGATTATTGTCACTTTACCAGCCCGATCCGACGTTATGCCGATCTAGTGGTGCATAGAGCTCTACAACATGTCCTGACGAATCCACCAGCAAATCCAGTAAGGTTGCCAAAATCTGGAAAGCTGGAAGAGGTGGCTCAACACATTTCAGCTACTGAGCGCAACAGTGGCGAGGCTGAGAACGCCACCAAGCGTATGAAGATGATGGAGTACCTGTTTGATATCGCTCAGCAGGAAGGAAAGCGGACATTTAACGCACTGATTACAGATGTGCGCCGTATGGGGCTATTTGTTGAAATTACAGACATGCAGGTCAAAGGCGTGGTGAAAAAAGAAGCCTTGCCTGAAGGGAAATGGGTCTTCGAACCTGGCGTGATGGCGTTCCGCAATTACAATGAGAAAAAGGACTACAAGCTAGGACAGCGAGTCGATGTGCAGATTGCTCGAGTAGATATGGAACGGCAACTGGTCGATTTTGTTCTAATAGAAGAGCAAGCTTAATGTTCTATTGGTGATGATACGACGGATTATTTTATTGATCTCGCTAACCTTCCTGTGTGCGTGTTCTTCAAAGAAGACGACTCCAGAGTTGGCCGATGAGTTTACTGTTGAACTGCAACTACTACCCTCGGTGATTACAGAAGTGAAGGATAAAGAGAGCGCTGATGTTGCCGTTGGGAAGATTCACCAAATGCGAGACGCTATCGCGTTGATCGTCCAGCAGGTGGAATCCGAAGAATTCCTTACGCTAGAGGAGCGAATCATCATCGAGAGAAAAGTGCGAGCGACTCAGGATGAAACTGCATTTTTGCTGCAAAAGTTGAGCAATCAGCCAGAGGTGCTGATTGCGCTTTCTGAGCCGCTCGCTGAACTCGGAAATGTGATCGAAGCCGCTTCTAAGGTGATGAAGGGGAAGTAAGCTATGGATTTGCTGATTTATGGTAAACTCTGCTGAATGAGTATGACTGATCAACCTATAAAAGGGGTAAAATAAATGGTGATCTGACAGAATTACGACTTGGCGAGAGATGTTTCCTAGGGGATGCTGCCAGCAGCAATGAGTAATCCTTTCAGAGAAGATTTGGTTTCACGCTCCCGTGCGGAGTCGTGTACGGTAGTGATATTTGGAGCTACTGGAGACTTGACCCACCGCAAGCTGGTTCCAGCGCTTTATAACTTAGCTGTGGATGGTGAATTACCTCACGGCGTGAAAATTATTGGCTTCGCTCGACGAGAAAAGAGCGATACTGTTTTCCGTGAAGGTTTGGAGGAGTTGAATAAACAAGTCTCAAGGAGTGGCCACGATCCAGAATTATGGAGTGAGTACCAAGAGAGTATCCAATACCACCAAAGTGAGTTCACTGACCTCGATGGCTATCAAAGACTGGCGGATCGGTTGGATGCCATCGACCGCGAGCGCGGTGGCGCAGGCAATCGCTTGTTTTATGTCGCGAGCGCGCCAGAATTTTTTGATATTATCCTAGAGAATCTCAAGCTGTAGGCCTGAGTGACTCTGTGGGTGATTGTTGGTCGCGCGTGATTGTTGAGAAGCCATTTGGAACCGATCTCGCAACGGCAAAGCACCTCAATAAGGTGGTAAATAACACATTTGCTGAGGAGGATACTTACCGGATCGATCATTACCTAGGTAAAGAGACCGCGCAAAACATCATGGTCCTGCGCTTCGCAAATGCCATTTTTGAACCACTCTGGAACAATAAATATATCGAGCAAGTGCAGATCACTTGTGCTGAGCACCTTGGCATGGAAGGTGGACGCGGAGGTTATTACGATAAAGCAGGTGCGCTGCGCGATATGGTGCAGAACCATTTACTCCAACTACTCAGTTTGGTGGCAATGGAGCCGCCAACCGATCTTTCCGCCGACGGTGTGCGCGATGAAAAGGTGAAAGTCCTTAGGTCTTTACGCCAATTAGATACTCCTGAGTTGATCAAAGAAAATGTCGTGCGTGCGCAGTACACAGCAGGTCACGTCGATGCTAAGCAAGTAGTCGGCTACCGCGAGGAAGATCGTGTGGATCCTGAGTCAATGACGGAAGCGTATGTGGCTCTGAGGGTGCATATTGATACTTGGAGATGGAGTGGTGTGCCATTTTATGTCCGTATGGGTAAGCGGCTTCCTAAAAAGGCGACTGAAATTTCCGTGCACTTTAAAGCACCACCAAACGTTCTCTTCAATGCCATTCCCGGAGCGGCGGCTGGCGGCAATGTTTTGGTTATTCGCATTCAGCCAGACGAGGGAATTTCTCTTCGAATGGTGTCGAAACTGCCAGGTACAACCCTTCGTATGGAGCCCGTCAAAATGGATTTCCACTATGCGACAAGCTTTGGCAAAGGTAGCCCAGAGGCCTACGAACGTCTCTTGCTCGACGCAATGGCTGGAGATGCCACTCTCTTTGCTCGACGCGATGAGGTGGAGGAAGCTTGGCGCTTCATTGATCACATTGAGAAAGCGTGGCATGAGAGCGAGAAAGCTCCTGAGATGGCTGATTTTGTGGCTGGTAGTTGGGGGCCAAAGGCTGCTGACGACTTGCTAGAACAAGATGGTAATTCCTGGAGAAGACTTTAACCTAAGTATCAGATGACAGTTCCTAACGATTGCAATCAACTCGGGCGCGAAGTAGAAATTGGCCAAATTGAGGTCGAACTTAAGCGCTTGTGGGAGGCTGATGAGGCTAGTACAAATGCATCTTTGATCAATTTTGCGGTCTACTCTGAGGATGCTTCAGCGCTTTCTCAGAATTCCGACACTGTGCGTGAGATTACAAGTGAGCATGCTTGCCGAGCTATTCTTATCGGGGTGGACTGTGAAGAATCCGAAGTTTCAATGAGAGCTTGGATCACGGCACACTGTAATCTGATGAATGGAAACAAAAGTGTTTGTAGTGAGCAAATTGCTTTTCATCTGGGAGGTCGAGCCAGCGGACGGCTTTCTAACACAGTCTTTGCGCACCTCAATAGTGACTTACCTCTGGTTTTCTGGTGGCAAGGTGAATTGTCAGAACGCTTCAATGACCGTCTCTATTCTTTAATCCAGCGGCTCGTCATCGATAGTTCGGAGTGGCAAGACCCTGTTGCCCAATTTGAAAAAATTGTTCCAGCCATGCAGGAGTATAACTTGGTCGTGCAGGATCTTTCTTGGACGCGTACTTACCATGCCCGACTTGCGATTGCCGCGCTTTTCGATGATCCGATCGCTCTAACGGCAATTCCAGCTATTCAAAAAGTCAGGGTGGTGACCTCACCTGAAGGGAGAATCGCAGGACTTCAGTTGCTTGCTTGGTTTGCTGCTCAGTGTGACTGGCGCAAGGCGTCTGAATTGATTGCCTCTGAGTCAGTAGCCGATAGCTTTCATTTTGAGCACAGTCATGGTGGATCAGTAGAGGCCTCAGTGGTAACTGATAGCGATAGTGCTGCGATTGGCTTGATCAAAATTGATGCTGGCGATGTGCAATTCACTATTTCTAGAAGCAAAGGGAATCAGGTTTTACACCTAAATATGGAAGCTCAAGGCCACGTGTCAGAGCAGTCCGCACCTGCAGATAGTGAAGATGTTGTCGGGCTGGTGCGCGATCAGCTGTCCCGCGGCGGTAAAAACTCATTGTTCCGCAAAATTTTCCCAGTCTTTATCGACTTGATAAACGGCACTACCTAAACGATCTTAATCGAGCGAACGTCCCTCAAATTTGGTAAAACTACTTTGGTAATGTAAAAAAGTTATTTTGCAGGTTTGACAGATGGGGGCATCGCCAGTCTAAACTAGATGAAACAGTACCGATGATGGTTCGCCCATCACTTGGTTTTAAACACATCACCTAACGAAACCCATCAGAGGATGAGCGAAGAAAATAAAAATAATCACACAGGGCCGCTTGATACTGAGCCTCTGCTAAGGCAGCAAATGCGCAAGACTTCATCCGTGCCGCTCCGCAAGGAAACTGTACGAGTGGCTCTTAAGTCAACTCCGGCTGGAGCTAAACCAGCAGCACCAGCGGCGAAGGCTTCAGTGCCGACGTCAATGACTCCAGGGACGGCGCCGAATGCGACAAAGTCCCCAAGCTCGCACAATCCTGATATCCCAGGCGTAACCTCAGCAGTGCCTCTCAAACAGGAAACAATGCGTGTGACGCTCAAGGCTGATGTAGGTCCGAAGACTCCAACGCCTCCAGCTAAAACACCACCATCAGCGCCTAAAATGCCAGCCCCAGCACCGACGATTCCACTCGGTGGAGGTGCTCCCAGAATGCCAGCTCCAGCGCCAACGATTCCACTCGGTGGAGGAGCTATGGGTGCTCTAAAAATTGCAGCTCCGGCTCCTACCGTGTCATTGAATGTTGGTCCTTCTCTAGGTGGCCCAGCAACGATTCCTTTGGCAACTCAGCCATTAGGCAATGCGAGCCGGCCACTTCCTAAAGCAACTGTACAGCTCCAGCAGACTCAGCAACTCACACAGCCAGGTGTGGTAACACCAGGTGAGCAACCCCCAATCATTCAGACAGTAGTCGATGGGGAGTCTTCCGCTGATCGCGCAAGCAATGGTCAGACAATTTTAGTTGTGGCGGCATTCTTGCTTTCACTATTCCTTCTTTTTTCTCAATTCCAGCGTGCTGGTATTTGGGTGAACGAGCATGAAAACGAATCTTACGGTGCGATTTTCTCCTCAATGGATTAATTATTCACTACTAACTGAAAGCAAAGTATATGGCCCTACCCGTTTCACTTATCATTCTAGCAATTATCTCAATTGCTGTTTCGTTCATGTAATTGTTAGCCCTCAGGTGTGAATGACTTGAGGACATTATTAGCAATTCGACATCTTATTATTAGCCGCCAGATCGCAGAAAATGCGCTGGCGGCTATTGACGTTTATGGGGGGTGAGGCATAATCCAAACATGGCATTAGTATTAACTGAAGAAAATTTCGAAGCCGAAGTAATTAACTCCGGCAAAGCTGTACTCGTAGACTTTTGGGCTGAGTGGTGTGGTCCTTGTAAGATGATCTCACCTATAATCGATGCGCTAGCAGAAGAGCTTGGTGACGACGTCGTTGTTGGCAAGGTAGAGGTGGACAATGCACAGGCCCTCGCAGCTAAGTATGGTGTACGTTCCATCCCATTCCTGCTCTTTTTCAAAGATGGTGAAGTGAAGGATCAAATCGTTGGAGCAAACGTTACCAAAGAGTCACTTAAAGAGAAGCTTCTCGCCCTCTAGGTCACGACTCAGCATTTTGAATATCATCCATAGCCTGGCAGATTTCTGTCAGGCTATTTTTTTACAGATTTGGTTTGCGCGAACGAGAATTTTAGTTACCTTGCGCCCAGCAAAGGCCGGGATGGCGGAATTGGTAGACGCGCCTGATTTAGGTTCAGGTGCCTTAGGGCGTGCAGGTTCGATTCCTGTTCCCGGTATTTTTGCTAAAATAGCCGCTCACCTTACGGGATAAGGGAAAGCGGCTTTTTTGTGGCCAAATTAAGTTGTGTTTTTTTGCGAGATGGGAGATTTTGTTTCTTCGATCTGCTGAAACTTTTTAGGGCTGATCCCTTCGTGAGATTTAAATGCTTTTGAGAAGTGGCTTTGATCATTGAATCCGCATAGATGAGCCGTATCTGCAACTTTGACACCTTTGCGTAAGTGGGCCTTGGCTGTAGCTATTCTGCAGCGCATGCGGAACTTTTGAGGACTTTCTCTCATGAGTTCTTTGAATCGACGATCCATGGTGCGTCTGGAAAATCCCAAATCTGCAGACATATTGTCGAGAGATACATCTGTGCATGCATGTTTAGCAATAGCCTGGACGATAGGAGGGAGGATGTCTGTTCGCTTCTCGAGTTGGTCTGGGGCTTTGAGCTTAATGCCTATATTGATGAATCCTACGGCTTTGCCGTTTTTGACCCATGGGGCTTTGATTGTCCTCCATCTTTCAGGGATTCCCTCACTATTAAGCTGGAATTCCTCGTAGTCTTGAGTGAGTTGACTAGTCATGACGTTTTTCTCCTCCTCAATATAGCGTTTGGCTCGCCATTTGGGGAAAAGGTCCCATGCGGTTTTTCCTAAAATTTTAGAGGCGTCATTGTAGCCGAAATTATCCATCCAAGTGTTATTGATATAGATGTATTTATGCTCTAAGTCTTTGACTACAAATCGAATATCATCATGTGTGTCGAGTAGGAAGTTGAGTGGTCCTAGGTCTGGCGGTATGAGTGAACTAGTTTCAGGATTCTTTTTCATCTGTCACAAAATTACATATTTATGGGAACATTTCAGCTGAGTTTGGCAAGGAATTCCTATTTTTTTGTAGATGTGGCAGTGTATAGTTTGTTCATGAAACTACCTTATATAGCTCTGGCTGTTGTTCAGTTCTGCGTAGGCCTACAAGCATCCGATCTGGCCGTGATTAAAGTCATCCAGGAGTCAGATGCGTTTTCACCAACTCAGGATCTTGCTAGTATTGATAAAGTGACACGTGCTGTGGCAGACTGGCAAATAGCGAATCCTTATAAACAGCCAGATTGGGATTGGACCGAGGCTGCTTTATGGACAGGGCTAACTGCTCACGCGGATATCACTGGAGATAAAAAATATGAGGATTACCTCAAAAATATCTCAGCTGGTATAGAGTTCAAGTTGGGGCCGCGTAAGGGGTTTGGAGATGACCATTGTGTTGGTCAGTTGCATCTTTGGAACTACCTTCGTGATGAAAAGTCTCAGCAACTTACCGCTACTTATGATGTGATGTCTGACTATGTAAATCGTCCTCATGATGAGGATTTACTTTGGGTGAATCAAATTTCCATGCGTGAATGGGCGTGGTGTGACGCACTTTATATGTCCCCACCGACTCTGGCAGCCCTCTACTCTGCAACTGGTGAAGATCGCTTCCTCGATGCGATGGATGGATTGTGGTGGAAAACCACCGACTACCTCTACAACACAGAGGAAGACCTGTTCTTCCGCGATTCTAGATACTTCAAATCCAAGGAGGACAATGGGGCAAACATGTATTGGTCACGCGGCAATGGTTGGGTTTTTGCAGGACTTTGTCATGTGATGCAGCACATGCCGGATGATTACCCTAGTCGTCCTAAGTATGTCGCTTTGTTCAAAGAAATGGCTGCCAAGCTAAAGAGTCTGCAGCTAGCTGATGGATCATGGCGTGCTTCATTGCTCGACCCAGATAGCTACACGGCTCCAGAGTCATCAGGCACAGCATTTTTCGCTTACGGCTTCATGTGGGGGGTCAATAATGGCATTCTGTCCGAGGAAGAGTACCAGCCGTCAGTAATGAGGGCTTGGAGACGTTTGGTTAAGAATGTCCACGGCGATGGCAAACTGGGCTACGTCCAGCCGATCGGTGAGAACCCAAAGAAGGTAAATTTCGATATGACTGCAGTCTACGGAGTAGGTGGATTCCTGCAACTAGGCTGTGAGTTACGCACTTATCTGATTCTGCAAGGATCTCAGCAGGCTTCGATCTCAGCTACGAACGCTAGCAGTCGAGTGCGTCTCAATGAGGTTGTTACCGTTTCATGGGATGTAGTTAGCAATAAACTACCGATGGCAAACGTGACTAATATTGGTGTTCGTGATACTGTTCGAGGGCATTTCCTTCCCGTTCAGGTGGTTGATGAAGACCGCGACGGTAAGCCAGATGCATTGCTCTTTAGCTCTGACTTCACTCCTAATGAAAAACGTAAGTTTCAGCTGTTAGCCTTTGGTGAGAATAGGCCAAGCTATGGAGAGAATCAACTCACAGCGAGGTTTGTCCCTGAGCGTAAGGATGATTTTGCGTGGGAGAACGACCGAGTTGCCTTTCGTGTTTATGGTCCAGCACTCGCTGCGGAAAATGCCCGTGGCGGAGTAGATGTTTGGACTAAGTCGGTACGGACTCCTGTGGTAAATACTTGGTATAAAAATGATGACTACCATTCAGATAATGGTACTGGACTTGATGGTTACAAGGTAGGAAGCGGCCTAGGTTGCGGTGGTCTTGGTTATCTTGACGCTAGCGGGAAGTTGTTCACGAGCCCAGTGTTCGAGTCATATAAGGTTCTTGAGAGTGGCCCAGTCCGATTGAAGTTTGAGCTGAAGTATGGTGCGGTCGAAATTGGGGAGGCTAAAATTACAGAGAAACGCACCATCACTATGAATGCAGGATCTCATGCATTTCACGTGTCATCTAGATTCTCGGTGGAAGGTGATTCCAAGGGGATTCGGCCAGTAGCTGGATTGGCTGTGCGAAAACCGAAGTCCAAACCTGCAGCATTCAGTGGCTCATTCCTCGGGTATTGGGATCCTGTAATGTCCGATGGTGGGAATGGCCACATTGGCACTTTCATCTTGAGCCAAAAGGGAGCCCCGCTGAATTATAAGACTAATAAAAATCATATTCTTAAAGTACTTTCAACTAACCTGAATAAGCCTGTGGGCTATCATGCTGGAGCTATTTGGAGCAAGGCTGAGTCGGTCGAGAAAAAATCCTTTGATAATTCACTCTATGAGCTAAGTCATATCGTGACTAATCCAATCGCCGTGAAATGATGCTTAAATTTAAATCAAAGATTGTCCCAGTGATGTAATTACTGATGAAGCGAGCGCTCTTCCTTTGGTGCGTTGCTTAGTGGAGAATGGCATGCCGGTGGCTGAGGTCACTTTGCGTACGCCCGCAGCGCTCAGTTCCATTCGCAGAATGTGCGAGGTACCCGGCTTACAGGTGGGTGCAGGAACTGTGCTCACTGTCGATCAGGCAACAGCAGCGGTGGATGCAGGAGCCTGCTTCCTAGTGAGCCCAGGCTTACATGAGGATGTGATCCGCTACGCTCAGTCAGTGAATGTGCCAATTATACCAGGCATCGCGACACCTTCGGAAATGGCGCGAGCTATTTCACTGGGTTTAGATCTGGTGAAGTTTTTCCCAGCTGAAGCGCTGGGTGGCGTGAGGTTGCTCAAAGCAATCGGCAGTGTGTACCCTGATGTGGCTGTGATGCCTACTGGTGGTATCAGTCCTAGCAATATTTCGGGCTATCTGGATTTGCCAAATGTGGTGGCTTGCGGTGGTTCCTGGATGATACCGGCCTCAGAGCTAGCTGCTGGTGATTTTGAGGAGATTGGCGAGCTAGTGAGAGCGGCTTCAGAGCTCACAAAATAAAACCCACTTCTTATGTTTTTAAGTTTAGGAGAGATAATGCTGAGGTTTTTCCCAGCGGATAAACCGCTAAGGTTAGCTTCCGAGTTCACCTCCAGCGAAGGTGGCTGAGAATAATCCACCGACCTTCGTTGCTCAGCAACATTATGAGGTGTGTAAAATTTCACCTTTGACCATCATTCGCGCATTCCCGATGTACTTTCGATTTCATCATCCCTGTGGCAGCGCCTAAGCGAGCAAGAGCAAAAATGGGTGCTCACAGCCGCCCGTGAATCAAGTGCCTTTCAGAGACGTTTGTGGCAGCAGCGATCTGATGAAGCCGTGGAGGTGATGGTGAAAGAGGGGGTTACTATCCACCGTTGGGATGCTCAACTTTTCCGAGACGTGGCAGTTGGTTCGGCTAAAGGTGATGCAAGCCAAGAGGTGGAAGCAATTAAGCGATCCATCGCAAACCATAAGTAATTCGATGCTTAGTAAGATCACAAAAATATTGAGGATTGTTTGCGCCCTTTGTCTAGGAGTGTTGTTGCTTGTCGTGATCATTGTGATTATAGATACCAAGTTAAAGCTAGGCGCAGTCTGGGCATCCGGGCTATCTACGTTTTTGTTGGGATGGATTGTTATGTTTTGCGGGGCGCTTGCTTATGCTGAGAAAAGCCACCTTGGACTCGATATACTTTCCGAGAGATTTGCCCCTGAGACGCGTCTAGCATCTACCCGTGTAGGGCATGTTATCGTGCTGCTCTTCTCCTTAGGCGTGATGCTTTATGGTGGTGGGGCGCTGGTACAGGGTAGGGCCGATATGGGGCAGACCATCCCTGCCTTAAACATTTCAAAAGCTTGGTTCTACCTGAGTTTGCCATTAGCTGGTGGGATGATTTCGCTCACGGCCGTGGCTCACCTGCTGGCGCTAAGTCCAGCTCAACAGGGGAAGAAGAGTCCTAAGTCATGTTTCTAGCTATTCTCATTGTTACTTTCGTTTGCCTTCTCTTACTAGAAGTTCCCATCGCCTTTTCCGTAGGCATCGCTACCCTGTTAGCTGCTATCTCTCTGGGTGAGATCAACGTGTTCGAAAATGTTGCTAGTGATATGCTCAATGGCGTGAGTTCATTTTCACTGCTAGCGATACCCTTCTTTATACTCGTTGGCGACCTCATGGGGTCAGGTGGTTTAGCGAAGCGTCTGATTCATTTTGCGTCTGCAATCGTAGGACGCCTCCCTGGCGGGTTGTCGCTGATCAATACACTGACCTGCATGTTGTTCGGATCCATTTCCGGTTCAGCTGCTGCCGCCGTTTCATCGATAGGAAACACTCTCATCCCTGAGATGAATGCTAAGGGGTACGATAAAGACTTCAACGTGGCAGTCACCATCGCAGGATCTATCACAGGCTTACTTATCCCACCGAGCAATGTGATGATTGTCTATGCTGTGGTGGCATCAGGAGTCTCAGTTTCATCTCTGTTTTTGGCGGGAATCATACCTGGGCTTTTACTCGGTGTCGTCTTGATGGGTGTTTGTCTTCTGGTCTGTAAGAGGCGTGGATATGGTCAGACCGTAGAGGGTGAGTTGCCTAAGTTTAGATCTTCTTTTTTCGTTGCTCTACCTTCTTTATTGCTGATTATCTTTGTGCTCGGCGGTATTTTTTCTGGTTGGTTCACGCCGACTGAGGCTTCGGCGGTTGCTGTGGTTTGGTCATTGTTGCTCACATGTGTGATCTATCGTGATTTACCATTGAAGGAGTTGCCGGCTTTGGTTGCTCGATCTGCCCGGACGACTGGAGTGGTTTTATTTCTTGTTGCAACGAGCTCGGCGATGAGTCGCTTGCTAACCTCTGAGCAAGTTCCTCAAATGGTGAGTGCAGCTCTGTTAGGGCTAACCTAAAATCCGATATTGATATTATTGATCATCAATGTGGTGCTCCTGTTAGTGGGAACTTTCATGGATATCACTCCAGCGATTTTGATCTTCACCCCTATTTTCTTACCAGTGGCGATAGGTCTGGGACTAGACCCTATCCACTTTGGTATTCTACTTATTGCCAACCTGAGCATTGGCCTATGCACGCCGCCTGTCGGCACTTGTTTGTTTGTCGGCTGTAGTGTTGGCAAGGCTAGGATAGCAGGGGTGTCTCGTCAGATGCTGCCGTTTTATGGAGCGATGATCATTGTGCTCATGGCGATCACTTACATCCCAGTGCTGTCAACTTGGTTGCCAAATTTACTCAAATAGCAGGGGAGACCTGCAAATAGAAAATTTAACTCGATAAAAAATTATGATGAATCTCTTCGATCTAACTGGAAAAGTAGCCTTAGTGACTGGCTGTAAGCGTGGCATAGGTATGGCAATGGCAATGGCAATGGCAATGGCAATGGCAATGGCAATGGCAATGGCAAAAGGCCTGGCCGCAGCAGGTGCAGACATCATTGGTGTCTCAGCCAGACTGGAGTTGTCTGGTTCTGCAATAGAAAAAGCTGTGATGGCACTCGGTCGCAAATTTACAGCTTACCAGTGCGACTTCTCAGACAGAGAGTCGCTCAAGGCATTTTCAGCAAAGATGCTTTCAGAGAATGGAGCCCCCGATATTCTTGTGAATAACGCAGGGACAATCCTCCGTGATCCAGCGGCCCAACATTCAGATGAGTACTGGGACAAAGTGATCGAGGTGAATCTAAATGCTCAATTTATCCTCAGCCGTGAAATTGGCGCAAAGATGATAGAGCGAGGTAGTGGGAAAATCATTTTCACGGCATCATTACTCACATTCCAAGGTGGGATGACAGTCCCCGGGTATGCAGCGTCTAAAGGTGCGATTGGCCAGTTGACCAAAGCTCTTGCTAACGAATGGGCAAGTAAAGGGATCAACGTCAATGCCATCGCTCCAGGATACATCGCGACCGACAATACCGAAGCTCTCAGAAATGACCCAAACCGCGCTGAGCAAATTCTCTCGCGTATTCCAGTTGGGCGATGGGGGAGCCCTGAAGACTTCGTCGGGCCTACTGTCTTCTTAGCATCTGATGCGGCAAGCTATGTGAGCGGTGAGATCCTAGTCGTCGATGGCGGATGGATGGGGAGATAGGTTGCTGAAAATAGCTGTTAGGTCGTTTATTTGACGTTGATACTGGGGGCGATGAGTAGCACGCGCTGGTTTTGGAAGGCTTCTAGCTGATTGAGGAAGCTGTCTATCTGTTGGAGCTTGTGGCTGCCGAGCAGACCGAGGGTCTGGCTATTGAGCAATTCCTGGCGCAACTGCAATACAGGAGTCTGAGGCTGGGAGGCCTGGATGAACTCGTGCTTATCTTGCTGTGGTTGGGTGAACATGCCTTCGATTGCGCTTTTTGGCTCAGGTAGAAGGTGGACTTTGACCTCGTCAAGCTTGGCTTGGATAATCGCGTGATCGATCGCTTGGTTGAGCCCGCCTAGCTCGTCTATTAGACCGATGGTGAGGGCGTCTTTACCTGAGTAGACGCGACCGCCAGCGAGTTTTTCGAGTGAGCCTTTGAGTCGGTCACCACGTCCATCGATGATGCGTTGTTTAAAGGTCGCATAGACGTCGAGCATTGAGTCGCGAATGATTTTGGCTTCTTCGGGGGTGTAGCCTCGGGTGGTATTCATGAGGTCGGCGTGCTTGCCACGTTTGGTGGCGTGCACATCGATGCCGAGTTTTTCGAGGGCGTTACCGATGATAAACTTCATACCGACTACACCAATAGAGCCAGTAATCGTACCGGGTTCGGCGAAAATGTGGTCGGCACCTGCTGCGACGTAGTAGCCGCCACTGGCAGCGACAGCCCCCATGGATACGACGAAGGGACGGTCAGTGGCTTTGAATTCATCAGTGGCTTCCCATAGCACATCGCTGGCGAGGGCGGATCCACCTGGTGAGTTCACACGCAGCACGAGAGCTTTACAGTTCTTGTTGCGGGCTGCCTTGAGGATTTCCAGCCGCACAGGGGCGATAGAGCGTCGGTGATGGTGCCTTCCAGCGGGATGACGGCTATGTAGGGGGAGTTAAATTTGTCTTCACCACCAGAGTTGAGCATGACCTTGACGAGGTCGAAAATACCATTGATCTCAGGGCCGTTTAGGTCGGGGAGTTGGTATGAGCGGTCGAACTTCGTCTCCTCGGCGTAGTGGCCGCGAATTTTAGCGATGAAGTCTGTTCGGTAGTCGAGGTGGTCGACTAATTTGAATTCGAGTGCCTGCTGTGGGGTGATGAGGCCGCGATCGATGATAGCCTTCATTTTCTCAGAGGAAATACCGCGCCCTTCAGCGATCTGGCTGGTGATTTGTTCGAACAATGAGTCGAGCAAAGCGGCTTGCTGCTTGGCGGCGTATTCGCTCGGGCAATCACGGTAGAATGTTTCACCGGCGGACTTGAAGTCGCCAATGTGGATGACTTCGACTTTAACTCCCACCTTATCGAGCAGTTTTTTGAAGTACATGTTTTCTCCGTAGAGCCCAGTGAGCATGACGTTGCCTGCTGGCATCAGTGTCATGTGGTTAGCTGCGCTGCCTAGTAGAGCTGTGGTGGTAGAGAGGTATTCGGTGTAGAGCCAGACGTCTTTACCTGCCGAGCGGATGCTGAGTAGATGGTCGCGGATTTCCTGAATCTGAGCGAGCGACAAGCCTGATGAGTCGACATCGAGCACAACGGCCTTGACCTCAGTATCACTGGCGGCGCTCTGCAAACTCTGGATGATGTCGAAATGGGTGAGGGGGCGTGATGGGTTACCTATGCTGAGCAGACCAGATAAACTATCGGAGCTGATGCCTGTTTCGCTGACGGGGTTTTCAATGTCGTAGATGGCAACTGTAGGGGCGGAGTTGAGCGTGGTAGCGCTGATTATCGCAGCTCCAATACTGGTGGTGAGGAAGTGGGTGAGACGGAGTTTCATATGCGTTTTATTTTCTGGTGAGGGCCTCTGGTAGTTCTAGTTTAGCGAGGACTGCTTTATCGGGAGCGTGGTTTAGCGAGCATTCGAGGATGGAGAATTGGTTGCCCATCATGCCGGGGTGAGTGAGAGTTTGGAATTGACGTATCAACTTAGCTGGCGGTGCTTGTTGCTTATTCTCGATAGCCTTGAACCATGGTTTGGCAATCTGGATAAGAAAGCGTGACTGACTGTCGAAATACTGAGGTTCGAATCCAGCTGACTGATAGGCTAGCGCTAGCTGAGTGAAGTCGACATGCGCGGTGATGTCTTGCTCACCGGCGTTCACCAATGGAGTTTCATCGGCGGTCTGATTATAAAATGTTCTGAGTGTGCCAGTGGTTCTTCTCTCGGCGTAGTAGTCGCTGCGAATGTGGCCGTAATCGATGGTTAGCACCATGCCATGTTCGAGAACTGAGGCGCATACTTTGGCGTATGCTTCGAGCCCAGGTCGGTATTCGGTGGTGTAGCCATCGGGGAGTGGCGGCAGGTTGTTGCAAGACTCTAAAAGCTGAGGCGAGTGAATAGCTTCTGTGATGGAGGTGAAGTCGTCATTATGATTGACTACGTGCAGCTCACGCCACTGGCCGTCCTTTTTTGTGATGAGTTTGACTGGGAAGGCATCGATGAGTTCGTTGCTGAGCAGGATTCCATGCTTTTTAGCCTGTTTGATGCCGCTGAGAGTTGCGTGAAATTCCACAATTGCGCTGTGCTCTTTTAGAGTGGATACCTGTACTTTTTGCATGCTCGCGAGTGGCTCGCAGATGGTGTAGCGGACTTTTTTGTATAGATGAGGGAAGTCGGAGCGAAGCGAGTCTAGGATGTCGCAGGCTAGCTGACCGGTGTTAGCGCCGAGCTCGATGAGGTCGAATTGCCCTTCGATGTGGTTGACTCTAGCGTAGTCGGCAAGGCGGTAGCAAAGTAGCATTCCAAAGCATTTACCGACACTGACCGAAGTAAAAAAGTCTCCACTTCTGCCAACTCGCGCATCGCCTTTACTGTAGTATCCCCATTGTGGGTGATAGAGGCAATCGCTCATCCATTTGTCGAAGGGCAGTGGTCCAGTGGTGGAAATTTTCGTTTTCAAGTGAGAAACTAAGCATCTGGGGGTTGCAGTATTCTCGTCAACAGGGTAAGTGTCTTGAGAGTCAGTTTCCAAAGCGGCTGGCGTATTGTTCCTCATCATGATTCGTAAGAAGTTTAACTCACGTAGAAAAGTCCGCAAGAAGGCAATCTTCCTAAGGGTGTGGTTTCTTACATTAGTCTTTGTCGGTATACTTGGAGTGGTGGGGGCTTTGATTGGCTATCGCATTGTCTCTGAGTCGTATAGAGAGCGAGCCAATGAGTATGATATGGCTTTAGTGAATGTGATTGAGCTTCCAAGTTTGATCTATGATCGTGAAGAACGTGAGATTGGACGTCTATTTGTAGAGAATCGGAGCCCTATTCCGATCGAAGAGATCCCTCAGAAAATGATAGACGCCTTGGTTTCTGGCGAGGATAAGCGCTTTTTTGATCACAATGGGGTCGACTTTATTGGTATCGGTCGCGCGGCGTATTTGAATTTTAAATCCGGTGATGAAGATTCGGGAGCGAGTAGTCTCACCATGCAGCTGGCTCGGAATGCCTATGACCTTAAAGGCGAGGCTCTGGAACGAGAGGAGAGTAATTATGAGAGAAAATTGGTCGAAATCTACTTGGCCCAGAGAATTGAGAAGCATTATACCAAGCAGAAAATCCTCGAGTTCTACCTCAACCGCGTGGCTTTCGGTAGTGGCTATTTTGGTGTGAGGTCCGCCTCTTTAGGCTATTTCGGTAAGGAGCCAAAAGACCTGGATACTCAGGAATGCGCATCTCTAGTGGGCTGTATAAAGAACCCCTCTATTTTCTCGCCACTCAGAAGTAAGAAAAACAACAAGAAGGCTCGTGATCACGTGCTCAATCGTATGGCGCTGGAGGGGAGGATTACCTCATTTGAGCGAAATCGACTTCAGGCCTTACCGGTGGTGACGAATCCCAATCCAATTCAGCGCAATACCACCCACATCTATGACCGTATTGCGGCAACTGTGAAAAATCATGTCTCAGTGGATGCCTTAGCAAAGGGGGATTTACGTATCTTTACTTCGATTGATCGGGATGTCCAGCGGGCCTTGGAAAAGAGGTTGAAGAAGCAGTTAGCCCTCGCTGAGACGCAAGAAAACTATAAGCACCCACTTTATGCGGAGTATAAGCGTACCGCCACTAGCCGGCCGAAATACTTGCAAGGTGCTGCTTTGATGATTGATAACAGCACTGGAGAGGTCATTGCCTATGTTGGCGGACGGGATTTCTCTCACTCGCAGTATGACTTTATCGAGGCGGGTAGAAAGCCTTTGGGAACCGCCTTTTTTCCATTCATCTATGCGGCTGCTCTAGAAGCTGGCGAGACACTTTCTTCAAGGCTAATCGATGAAGCCATGGATAACCGGCAAGTGATGATTGACGGAGTGGAGGGAATTCTAGGGGAGTGGGGAAGTGAGGTGTATGAGCCTCGCTATGAGGGTGAGGTGCTTTTACGCCACGCTCTAGCAAATTCAAAAATTGCGGCGACTGTCCGCTTAGGCCGTAAAGTCGGATTAGATAAGGTACGCGTGATAGCCAAGCGCTTTGGATTTGCAATCCCAACGACCAAGGAATTACCACGTGAGTTGATGGGGACTGAGTCAGTCTCTCTCTCCGAATTGGTGCGAGCTTATGCCGCATTTGCCAGTAATGGCTCTACACCATCGAGTATGGTGTGGGTGACGCGTATTGAGCGGGGAGACGGGACTGTAGTGTATTCAAACGGTGGAAATGAAAGGCGCACTAAACAGACTCCTATTTTACATCCCGCGACAGCTTACCTGACGCATTCGATGTTGGAGTCTGCGCTCAAAGAAGGCAGTGGTAAACGTGGTTATGATGCTGCAGGCATGAAAGGATTCACTGGTGGTGGAAAGACGGGGACGACGAGCGACTTTGCCGACAATTGGTTCGTCGGTTATAACAGTAAGGTGAGTTGTGCCGTTTGGGCTGGTTTCTGGGATGGCTCGCGTAAGGAAATTTATCCAGGCGCGTTCAGTGTCGACACGGTGATGCCAGTTTGGGCTGATGCGATGAAAATCTATCAGGATAAGTATAAGCCAGGACCGATTGCCCGACCCGCTGACATTGAGGTGATGAAAATTTGTAAGACCTCGGGTCTACGGGTCACTCTCGAATGCGAGGAATACGAACGGAATCTCAAGACTGGAAAAATGGAGACTGTGAGTACTGTCGCAAATGAATTCTATTACGTGAAAAATCGGCCATTGAGTTACTGTGATAAGCATGGCAGTGGCTCCAGAGGTTCTGATGCGAGCGCGTTTATAATTACAAAAATCGGAGGACCAAGGAACTATAAGGATATTCAACCAGTGCAACCGGTTGCTCCGACCTTGTTAGGGGATGATCCTTACAATTCATCGCAACCTGCATTTGTCCCAAAGGATCTCACTATTTCTGCCACATCTAGGGGGCTAGAGGCCGTAAATCCAGATGTTTTGACCGACCAAGATGATGTTTCAGCTATTCACATGAAACGTCCTGGTAAGGTGCTAATCATTGTCGATTGATACAGCATCATTTTCAATATTGGTGGCTTGCCTATTGGGAGTCTCTCGTTAGTCTTGCGCGTGGCTATGGTAGAAGGAAATGCGATAAAGGGATTTATTTGCCCTCGTTGCCGCCTATTGGTCTCGGCAAGTACCGAGATGTTAGGGGCAGACGTCGCGTGCCCAGGTTGTCGTTCAAGCATTCGAATCCCAAGCATTGATCCGTCTATGAGCTCTGAAGGTCCCATTGTTCAGACAATTGACTTTTATATACCACCCCAAAATTTTTCTTCCGAGAATTGGAGGGACGACTTGCCGATAGAGGTATTAGCAGCTCAAACTAGATATCTTCCGTGGGCTATGCTATTGCCCGCATTCGCTGTTGGGAGTGGTCTTTTGGTGAGCCTCATCGTATTGCTATTCTTTACAGATTTGGGACCAGTTGAACAGGTCCATCCTGTAGAGGTTGCTAGGGTGGAGAATCGTGTCCAAACCTCTAAAGCTGTAGTTGCTCCGACTGCAGCTGAAGTGAAAGAACTTTTGACTCAGCTTTCTCAGGCGAAGACTCTTAGCGAAGTCACGCAGTGGCTCCGAGATGTCCCAGATCTTCAGACGAAATTGGCTAACTACTATAAAAGTGGGGAAGTTTCTGTGAGTGGCCCAGTGAACGTTTTCGAAGTTAAGGGGTTCTCGAATAAAACAGGATTCTATCCATTTAGAGCGTTGTTAGATGATGGGGTTAGCAGGGCTGGTGTGGTGTCGCAAAATTCCAGTGAAAATTGGGTAGTCGATTGGGAGTCCTATGTAGGTTACTGTGATATATCATGGGATGAGTTACCTAAGCTGCAGCCAAAACAACCAAGCCTAGTGCGTGCCATTCGTGAGAGAAACGAATACTATAACCAAGGGTTTAACTCTAAAGAGTGGCAGTCGTTTAAGCTGAGCTATCCCAAATCAGAAAAAACCTTGATTGGTTACGTGCGTCGGAATGATTATTCGATTAACCAGCTATTGCCGATTGGAAATCGATTCGGAGCGATGAAAGTGACACTTAAAATTCACTATCCTAAGAATGTGAGTGACCCAAGACTTGTGATCATTGATGAAGTGATTGCTGCTGACTGGATCGTTACGAAAACAAAATAACTTTATGAAGACTAGAGAAGTCCTGAGCTCTTATAACAAAGCTCTAAGAATCAACTTGGATCAAACCAAGTACGGAACTTTTGCTGAAATTGGTGCTGGTCAAGAAGTGGTGAATTGGTTCTTCCGCGCTTCGGCTACGGCGGGCACAGTCGCCAAGTCCATCTCGGCATACGACATGACAATGAGCGATGAGATCTATGGAAAGTCCCATCGTTATGTTTCGCGTGAGCGTGTGACGGCCATGCTGGATCATGAATATGAACTCTTGATTGAGCGTCTCGCTGAAGAACGCCACAATAAAACTACTTTCTTTAGCTACTGTAACACGGTGAGAGCCCGTGGGTATAAAGATAAAGAGGAATGCCACGGGTGGATGGGTGTCCGTTTGCAGCTTAAACCGGGTGAAAAACCGTGTGATATTTTATGTCACGTTAGATTACTAGATGAGGAGAATATGGATCAAATGGAAGCCTTAGGCATCATTGGTCTGAACTTGATGTACGCATCCTTCTACCATCGTGATAATCTCGGACGCTTCGTTGACTCATTAGTAGATAATCTTACCGCTGGCCGAGTCGAAGTCGACATGTTGAAATTTCTTGGAGAAGGATTCCGCTTTGTTGACAACCGGTTGTGCTCACTCCAACTGGTGCAGAGTGGACTCACCGCTGCTGCTATGTTTACACCAGAGGGTGAAGTTGTACAACCCGCTGAAATTCTCTATAAAAAGTCCGTAGCCTTGCTCCGCGGTAGCTTTGATCCAGTCACTCATCTGCATCTAGATATGATGAAGCAGACAAAGAAGAGTTTTTGTGGAGAATTAGACGACGATCAAAAAGGACGCTTCATTAGCCTGTGTGAGATCTCCATGAATAACCTTTTGCGCGGTGATGGAGGAGAAATTGACCACGTGAAATTTATAGATAGAGCAGATGCTTTGCAGGCATTAGGTCAGACATTGTTGATATCAAATTGCCCCGAGTTTCATCGGATTGCAACCTACTTGAGTCGTTACACCAAGGAGCCAATAGCTATTATCTTGAGTATTGGATTACTCAATGAACTGTTCAAAGAGAAGTGGTCAGAAAATCTTGAAGGAGGAATATTAGAGTCCTTTGGTCGATTATTTAAAAATAAAGTGTCGCTCTATGTCTACCCATGGAAGAATCGAAAAGATGGAGAACTCGTGACCGCCGAAAGCTTCAACGCACATGAGAAAGCTCAGCACCTCTACCAGTACCTGCTTCAAAATAGATTGGTACGCTCAGTAGAATCTGGCGACGAGAGTCTGCTGAACTATACTGGCCGCGAGATTCAAAAAATGATCGCTGAGGGCAGTGAGGAATGGAAAGATCTGGTGCCTCAAATAGCCCATAAAGCAGCAATGCACATTCATTAACGACTGACTATGGATCCATCTGTAACAGACCTTCGAGGCTTACTTCACTACGTTCCCCAGTTTTTAGGGAAACTTTTTGTGGTGGATATTGACTGGGGAATCCTCTCCGAGTCTTCCCAGGCCGAGATAGTGATGGACTTGAGCGCTCTGCAGTCGATCGGTGTGCGTCTGCTGATTGTTTCAACTGAGCAAGAATTGGAGTCTATTATTGACTGGGCGGTTGATCACGACTTCCGGTCATCGGTGGTTGCTGAAGGTTCTCCTGTCGATCAGCTCAAGGGGGTTTTAGGACGTGGTCAGGCGGCTTTACTCAAGCGTGGTAACATACTTTTAGCCGGAAATGTGATTGAAACCTCTGTCTCATTAGGGGCGGCTAAGTTGATCGCGTTGACTGATTTCCAGCCATTGGAAGAAAAGGGTCAGCAGCTCAAGTTCTTGCGGGTGAGAGAAATCAAAACTCTGAGTTCCCAGCTAACAGGTAAAGAACAACAGCTGCTAAATGCCGCAGCTTCAGCCTGCGCTTCTGGGGTTGAGCGGGTACATTTACTGGATGCATCTGTGCCAGGCGTTTTACTTAATGAGCTATTTTCTCACGAAGGTGTAGGGACGATGGTGTACGGTGGTATCTATCGACAGATTCGGATCTTGAAGGAAGAGGACATTTCTGAGCTTCTCGGCTTGATCGGGCGATCTGTTCGCAGTACGCACCTAGTGCCTCGGAGTTACGAGCAAATTGCTGAATCTTTAGACGATTACGCGGTGATGGAGGTCGACGGACACGTAGTTGGTTGCGTCGCTCTTTACCAACATGGCGAGGTCGGTGAAATCGCCTGCCTTTACGTGAAGCAAACGCATGAAGGGACTGGCTATGGAGCCGATCTCGTACGCTTTATGGAAGAACGCGGTAGAGAACGAGGAATACAGTCTGTCTTCGCCCTGACGAACCGAGCTGCTAAGTTTTTTACGGAACAAATGGAGTATCAACCATCAGCTGTCGATACTTTGCCGGCTGAACGGCTGAGAGAACTTCACGATAGTGGGCGAGAGTCTCAAGCGTTTACAAAAGTCCTGTAGCTATGTGACTGACGCGCAGCGCGGCTAGAATCCAATCATTCGGCGCCCCTTCGGCCTCAGCTCCGCTGACGATCTCACTCAACCTTAAAAACCCATCATTATGGTAAGATGACTGTTCAATTGGTATAACGTGGTGTCAGCGAATGCTTAAGATTAGCGGTCGGTGGTCGCTCGCTTTGTCCGTGGCTGGTAAATCAAGAATGAAAGATTTCTGTAAATCAACATGGCCGCGCATACTTGGCGAGACGAAGACGTAGTCAAAGCGTGAGTAGACATCCTCATAGCTCCAATAGTGAGTCCATTTATCGCCATTCGAATCCTTAAGGGTGAGAGAGCGTAGGAAATTAGGTTGGTGCTGGTGCCCCGCGATAGTTCGAACAGCGGGAGATTGTTTTGTGTCGTTGAAGTCGCCGTAGACGATCAAGTGAGAATCACCAGCAGCGAACACGCTGTCGATATGCTTACGTAAAAGGGCAGCTTCGCGTCTCCGGATTTGTGCTTGGTCCCAGTACTTGCTCGGGCGCTTAGATTTGAGATGCACGCCTATGAAACGCGTCGATCCAGATGGAAGCTCAATGCTGACATCGAGAATGCCTCGCAGCATCATGTGTCGCTTACCATCGAGTAGGTAAGTCAGCTCACTTGGCTTGTGGGTCTTGAGTCGGAGTTTAGAGAGTATAGCTAGCCGCCTATAGCTATCCGCACCTCCATGTAGATAAGTGTAAGGGTAGAGGAGGCCTACAGTCTTGAGCTGGGCGCTGAGGTGGTCGAGGTCTGCCTGCGTGCCGATTTCGCAGACTCCTAGTATATCTGGGGACACTTTCTTGATGTTGCCGATGAGATCTTCAATCTCAAGTGCTGGCTTTGGCCGGACATTTTTCTTATTAGACCCCCTCTGCATGCTGAGGTAGTTGCGAAGGTTATATGACATAAAGCTTATGGCTTTGTCCTCTGCTGTTATTGGTCGGGCTATTGCATCGGCGAGTGCGCTACCCGTGTTGCTAGCCTCAACTGGGCCTTCAGGCTCGACCCAGTCGGGCGTCTCTTGTTTTGAGTCACAATGACTCAGTAAGCAGCCGACCACGCAACAAAAAGCCCCACGAAGCAATGCTTGTGGGGCTAGAAATTTAGTGAGAAAAAGCATAAAGCTTAAGCTTCTTCGTCATCTTCGATTTTCTTCTTTTCTGTAGGTTTTTCAGTCTTATTGACCTCCTCGTGCTCAGCACGAGTGATTTCGTGTTCAAATTCTTCGCGAGCTCGCTTGAATTCGCCCATGCTCTTACCTACGCCGCGGGCCAGTTGTGGAAGCTTCTTCGCTCCAAATAAAAGAAGGATCACAATGAAGATGAGAACCATCTCGCCACCTTGCGGCAGAGAGATGAAAGAAAGTGTTGTGTTCATAATTGTTATACTAGTGTGTAAATGGGCGAAATGCAAACGCATTCGCTATGTGAAAATGAGCTCCTGTCAAGCTTATCCCGTTTGAAGTTACGCTACTTACGACCAAGTTCTTTCGATTTTTCTGTCGAGGCTTCCACCGCAGCGATCGTTGCAGAGCGAAATCCGTTGTCTTCGAGAGCTTTGATAGCGGCAATGGTGGTGCCACCAGGGGAGGTCACCATGTCGCGTAATATTGCTGGATGAAGTCCTGTCTCAGCCACCATTGAGGCGGCACCTAAGACAGTTTGAGTAGCAAGTTCAAGCGCTTGAGGACGTGGTAGTCCCTTGAGTACACCACCATCTGCCATGGCCTCTATAAAAGTATAGACATAGGCTGGGCCACTTCCTGAAACTCCTGTGACTGCATCCATCAGTGATTCGGGTACTTCTACCACCGATCCCACAGATCCGAGTAATTTGCAGGTTGTTTCAGCATCGGCTGAGCAGGCATTGGAGCCTGTTGTGTAGGCTGCCGCTCCTTTACCGATTAGAGCTGGGGTGTTTGGCATACATCGAACAACACGAGCTGAGCCGGGAAGGGCTTGTTCGATCTGCACGAGTGCCATTCCAGCAACAGCAGAGATGAGCAACGTGCCATCGAGGCACTCAGGAGACTCCGCCAGTTCGATCAGTACGATGGGGGTAATATTGGGCTTGGTGCAAATGTAGACAACGTCGGCTTTGTTCGCGAGGTCGGTGTTGCTAGCTACAGCATTGACTCCGAGCTCTTTAGCTAGAGCTGCTCGGGTTTCTTCCGTGCGGGAGGACACATAAACATCCTTCGCTTTTACGATTCCATTTTTCAGTGCTCCCTCAAGCAGAGCACGACCCATTTTACCGCAACCAATCAATCCTAGTTTCATGACTTCAATGTTAGAACTACTTGGTGTTGCTGTCGAGAAAAGCTTGTCGTTGGCTTTGTTGCTTCTATTCTAGCCTCGTTACTAGGATATAACTTTAGCGGGAATTTTGATGACTGACTTGCTTTGCTAAGATAGCTTTCTTTCGTCTCTAATGAAATGTGTCTAATGAAATCGGCTAAAAAAATATCACTTTCTTCATGTAAAAGAAGTAGTTTTCGTGGCTGCGCGTCGCGTAGTTTTTTAATGGTTCTCGCGGTGTTGTTGTCCGCTAATTTAACAGCCACTTCAGCTGAATATGTTGAGATCACTCAGAAGAAATCAAAGAAGACCCTCTCGGTAGAAATTCTCAGTTTTGATGGAAGCGAGATCACATTCGTCACGCGCCATGGGAAGAAATATACAATCGACTCCAATTTGCTCACTGAAGATTCCCTCAAGGCATTGAAATCAAAGGCAAAAGTGAAATCGACCGCTCAGCAAGAGCTCTATTCTAAAGTGAATGGGTGTCTTGGTCAGCCGCTTTTTACCGGAGACAAAGGTTTGTGGGAGCAGCCGGCAGGAGTGGTTGCTAAACGTTTGGGGTGGCCTAGAGAGTCACAGACCGACCAATCGAGCAGCTACCGCTACTATCCTCCGAGGGACTACCAATTTCTTGGAACGCACCCTTATTCAGCGACTCTCTATGGCGGCCAGGGTGGGGCGACAAGCCATCTGTCATTGGTATTTGCTAATAAAGGTGACTTTGGCAGTACATCAGGAATGGGCCCAAATCATTTCAAGAAGTTGCACCCAGAGAAAGTCTTACCAAACACATTAGAGGAAACTATCGAAATGGATGCTGAGCTGATTTCAGAATCTCTCAGTTCCGCTTTAGGTGAGTCTGTGAAGCAATACTATGGGGAAAAGGAAGATCGCCGTAAAGTGAAGCGTTGGAATCTTGAGAGTCATGCATTTCTTTTGTCCGAAGTTGAGGGTGAGTACACGAGCCTGCTGGTGGTTTCAAAAAAAATGCGGACATGGAAGGCAAAGTCGCATTTGTGAAGGATTCTGAGTTAAAGAAAATAGTATCCAAAAATGTGAAGAAAAATGATAATGGAGATACCTTCATTGATAATATACCTATGGTCGATCAAGGACCCAAAGGCTATTGTGCTCCTGCTACTTTTGAGCGGGCAATGCGCTATATGTTAGTGCCTGCTGATATGTACCTGCTCGCTACATTAGCCACTTCAGCTGGGGGCGGGACAAATACTTCAGCCCTCGCTGATAGCTGTAAAAGGATTGTACGCAGCAAGGCGAGAAGAATTAAGGACTTGGACCTAGAGAAGGACCTTAAAATGAGAAAAGTAAAGACCTACATCGACAAAGGAGTACCGATTCTTTGGTGCATGAGGAGTCTTGAAGAATACAATGCCATAGCCAATGTTCGCTCCAAGGAACGAGCTTCTGTGAAGGATTTTTTTCAGTGGGGAAAAACTATTTCGCTCGAAGCCGAATATGTATCTAAACGGCTTGAGCTCAACGAAAGTAATTATCATATCTGTATGATTATTGGCTACAATGAGGAGACCAATGAGCTTGCTGTGAGCGACTCATGGGGCGCGCGTTATGCTTTACGCTGGGTACACATTGACATTGCCAAAGCGGTGACTTCCCGAGGGGGATTTGTCATCGACCTATAATTTGAACATCTAGAGTGTTGGACTGGTATAGTGTTACGCACCATGTTTTGGGATTCGGCCCTAATAACTCAATACGTAAATCTACGCAGCTATGAAAGAAACGAATTCCTTTAGTTTCAGAGCTAGCTCACAATTTTACAAATATTGATGCGTGTCAGTATATTAACAAGTGGAGGGGCTATTTTTTACGAGTTGCTATGTCCACAGATTCTTGAATAGTCATTGCCATATGAAATGGATTTTGGCGTACTGGATCGCACTCTCAGTTGTCGTGCTGGCGCAAGAAAAGGCTAAGGAGTTAACCGTGACCGAGACCTTTGATGTGAAGGGCGTGATTGCGGAACCCGTGAGAAAACTAGCCAAGCCGGCGATGCTACCTCAGGCTGGAGAACCCCAGTTGTTGATATTTTCCTCTAGCCTTGAGGCTCAGGAACATGTGCGTCAGGGGTTTGCCATGATCCATGCTTCATGGGATTTTGAAGCCTACCGTCATTTCACCACCGCTGTGCAGGTTGATCCCCAGTGTCTGATGGCGTATGTTGGCATCGTTCTATCTCTCACCAGTCCACAGCACGAATTCCACGAACAACGAGCAAAAGCTTACAACCGAATGCTCACTCTAGCGGAATTCAAAGCCGATGGGGAATTCTACTACCCTGAGAGCGAGCGGATGTACGCGGTTGCTATCGCAGAGTTGGTAGCCAATGGCCTAGGCAATAGTTTGCGCGTCCTTAAACAATTAGCCAACAATTACCCCAATGATCTACAGGCTCAGCTCCTCGTGACTTACCTTTCACGTGGTGGCTATAATGCCCTTGGAAACCCTCGGGTAACTCAGCGGCAAGCGATCGCACGGTTCAAAGATCTAGTAAAGCAAAACCCCGAGGACCCGATGGCTCTGAACTTTCTGATCATGGCTCAGGCTGAGGCCCCATACGGGGCCGTAGATTTTAAAAATGAATTGCTGCCTCTCGCTCTCAAGCTCACTCAGATGAGTGAGGGTAAAGTTGCAACCTGGAAGTCCTTGTTAGGCTTCATAGCTTGGCGTAGCGGAGATGCTGAGCTAGCTGAAAAATCTTTTCGCGAAGCCATTGCACTCTTCCAACAATGGCAAGAAGCGAACAAGCTGGGTATTGCTGATAACCCAGGGCTTGTCAGAGCGCAGTTGTTTTTAGCCACAGTACTGCACGCTCAAGGGAAAACCAAAGTAGCTGCTGAATTAGTAGCCTCAATTCTCAAAGTGAAAATTGTGAGTGGTCGCGAGTATTCCGCTGGAGCCCTCACACTCAAATGGTGTGGTCAGTTGATGCCATTCAAAATGCATCTAGAGCAAGGGAAATTGCTTTCGGCTAAGGATTCATTACCTAAGCCGGCAACGACCAATCGTCGTGATATGGACCCTTACAGTGCTATCTTGTTAGCGTACAAACTTTACGCCAATGCCATTAATGCCGTTGAAAAGTCTGATGTCATCACAGCGCGTAAGTATCATACAAAACTGGCATTGATCTTGTCCGATATGCAAAAAATGCAGGCGCAGGTCAGCCAGAGCTACGAGTTTCCATACTTCTTACCAGTTTTGAGCGCGCTGGTTGTCCTACATAAGGAACTTACTGCTCACATCTCAGAGGAAGACGGGCTCGCTTATAATTGGTACCAAGCCTCTATCGAAGCTCAGTCCTCTGAATCGCGGCTGCTTCCTCCTGAAATTCTTTTCCCAATAGAATACCGGATGGGTCTCTACCAAAAGAAAGTGGGGAAGAAAAACCAAGCGAAAGAATCGTTTCAGAAGGCTCTAAAGCGCCGCCCGCTCTATCTAAAAGCGCAAATTGAGCTCGATTCTCTCAATCAATAGCCTCTTTTGAGGTCAACTATCCCAATGGCTCTTGCTCGTTACTTTTTGCTAATCCTTACTCTCACTTTGGTGAGCTGTGATAAAATGTTCCCTGAGAAAAAAGCGGAAGAGGAGGAGGAACTAGTCAGCCCCGAAGAAAAGAAAGCACTCGATAAATTTGGGAATAGATTGCCGGAGGCGTAGAGAATTTGGAAGATGGAATGGTATTCGTATTTATGTCGTAAATGAGAATAGGCTGTTCAAGTTGGGACTCAGAGCGTAAGGGATTGGCATGGAAGAGAGAGATCTAGGAACACAGCCATTGGATGCTATGATGACAGCATGGGGCATGAGCAACAACGAGGTGGTTGCTGTCTCTACTGAGCAGCTAACGCATAAGCAAATTCAACGTGCTCGCAATGGCCGCCGTTTGTCACTCAAGATGATGCAGAAGGTCAATCGCGCCTTCAATGTCACTATCTGGTTCAAGCTCAGCGATGTGCAAAAAGAAACGTACTTCGAGTACATGCACAAGCACCTCTTCAACTACGCCAAAGGCTATGATGCCGACTTCGCTGACCCAAATGAAGCGCTTCGCAAAGTCATCGCAGCCGGTAGCGAAGAAGCTTAATTCAACTTAGAGAAGATCCTGATGGAAGTAGATTTCATCATCGTAGGTCAAGGCCTAGCCGGCTCCGCGCTCGCTATGGCACTCATCCGCCGTGGCAAGTCCGTGGCCGTGGTCGATAGTAATGACCCATCCGCCGCCAGCCGTGTGGCTGCAGGGCTCGTGACCACTCTCGCGGGCAAAGGGATGAACCCCGCGTGGCGCCAATCAGAATACCTGCCAGAGGCGATGGACTACTACCGGACTCTGGAACAGGAGACTGGAATCCAATTGTTCTATCCACATCCAGTGCTACGCTTATTTGCCGATGCTAAGGAAGCTGCTAAGTTTAGCTGTAAGGCGGAATCGGTCTCAGAATGGGTGGCTAAAGACGTCGTCGAAATCCCACCGAACCAACTCCATGCTGAGTTTGGGGGATTTGAAATGGCACACGGTGGTAGGCTTGATACCTTGGCCTACCTCAGAGTGGTGCGTGAGAAAATTGAGGCCGAAGGAGTTTATCTTGAGCAAGCCTTCGATGAAACATCGCTAGAGCTTTCAGAGCAAGGGGTCTGCTGGAATGGCATCAGCGCTCAAAAAATAATTTTATGCCAAGGCTATGCGGGATTGGCTACTGGTCGGTTCTCACAGCTCAAGCACCGCAGTGCCAAAGGTGAAATGCTGACTGTCCGAGTTGATCAGTTAGGTTCTGATAGAATTCTCAGCCGCAATAGCTGGATGGTGCCTTTAGGCGATGGTTTATGGCGTGCCGGAGCAACCTATGAATGGGATGACCTCAGCACGAATCCCACCAAACAAGGACGAGCCGAAGTAGAGCAAAAAGTGGCAGATCTCACATCTCTCCCGTTCGAGGTGGTCGGCCACGCCGCCGGAGTGAGACCCATCATCCACCGTAGCCAACCGGTGATCGGACTGGACCCCAGCTGCCCGCAGCTAGGCTTCTTCAATGGTCTAGGATCGAAAGGCGTGATTACAGCCCCCAGCGTGGCAGAACATTTCACCAGCTACCTCCTAGGAGAATCAGACCTCGACCCAGAGCTCTCGCTCGAACGGGTCGAGCGAGTCTAGTTAGGAAAGCTGTAATTATAGGCTGATCCCTATAATGAGAGAGCGGACTCAGCATCACTTGGTAATCTCTGTACCAATTCCTGAGTTGGTGAAGATTTCTAGGAGGAGGGAGTGGGCTTGGCGGCCGTCGATGAAGTGGACTTTGTCGACTCCGTTGTTTAGCGCGTCGAGGGCGGAGTTGATTTTAGGAATCATGCCGCCGGAGATTGTGCCATCAGCTATTAGGGCGGCGGCTCGCTCTGTGTTGATAGAGGGGATGAGGGTCTCTGGCTTGGATGGCTCTTGCATCAGGCCTGGAACATCGGAAAGGTAAATCAATTTTGCGGCACGCAGGTCTTTTGCGAGTGCTGCAGCGGCGAGGTCGGCATTGACATTGAGCGGCTTACCGGTGCCGAGCTCGGAGGCGAGCGGTGAAATGACCGGCACTATGTTTGCATTGAGCGCTTCCAGCATTTGCTCTTTTTGCGAGCCGACAACTTGACCGACGCGACCGATGTCGACGTGTTCGCCGTCATCGTTGATGCCTTTGATGCGCTCGCCGATGAAAACGTCAGTGCCGGGAACGCCGACAGCCTTGCCGCCGAACTCACGGAGCATATCCACGAGTCCTGGGTTGAGGATGTCAGTGAGAGTTTTTTCGACGATGGTAATTGCTTCAGGCGAAGTGACGCGGAATCCGCCGATGAATTCAGCCTTGAGGCCGGCCTCAGCCATGGCTGCTGAGATTGCTTTGCCTCCACCGTGACGATGACTGGGTTGACGCCAACTACTTCGAGAAAGACGATGTCGCGCATGACTTTCTTGACCAATTCTGGATTTTCCATAGCGGAGCCTCCCATTTTGATGAGAAATGTCTGACCGCGGAAAGCCTGAAGGTAGGGCAGGGCTTCGATTAATGTGGCGGCTTTGGCTGTGTAGGCTTCGAGAGACATCATGAGTGGAATTGAGGAGTTGGGGAATTTAAGTCAGCGCACGGCGGGCTGGTTTAGCGAGGATGGCGCTGAGCGCCCAGCCTGCGAGTAATGTGAGAGTGTAGACTGAAACTGGACTCCAGTAGTGGAGAATGTGGTAGAGGGTCAGGAAAATGAGCCAGATGGCGATCAATGAGATCAGGAATGCAGTGTTCCGGCGCATGTGGCCGTAGGCTAATAACCAAGCTGCGAGAATGGCAATGTCGGCGGTGAGGATGCATTCGAGCCAGCTGGGGAGGCGGCTGAGGGTCTCGGCCCCAGACACTCGGGGGGTGTAGGCTAGTTGAGATAGTTTAAAGTAGGGATCGCCGATGGCTTCAAATTTCGAGGTCCTATTACCAGTAGCAGTAAGGATGGCATTTCTCTGGGTGGCGCCAATAATACTGGCTTCAGCACTGAGGGCAGAGGTGATTGTCCTGGGTGGTGATTTTGCGGCAAAGCTAAGGTCTGGGTGGAAATGGCCAAATAGATCGATCGGGATGATGTTGCCTGAATTGCCTATGCGAATGTATTCACCCGCTTGAACGAGAAGTTGGTCGGGTGTGATTTTACTATTCTGCATTAAGCCCAATAATACTGAGGAAAACACGATACGGTCATTCCAGCGTGCTAACATCGGCAGTGATTCGCTAGGCTTCTCTGACTCGAGAACGTTGAATCCAGCGAAGGTGTTCTGTGGAAAGTCGATACAGGGTGGTATACTCAGGCTGTTGACGATGGGGAAGAACTCGGAGCCACCCACGACTTCAGATGCTGGGATCGATGCTAGCATGAATGCTGGCGGCAATGGCTCTGAACTGAGCGTGCGACGCAATGGCGCTGTGACGACTACGCTTTCGAAGCCGCGCATGGCTGTGGCTAGAGTGCTGTTCTCTTCTGGCTCATGCGCGGGCCAGTGCAGGTGTGTGCTCAGAAAAACCCTTTTGGCTCCTTGTTCTTTGAGGTTGTGTAGCGTGATGGCTAGGTCGGCTGGGTGATAGATCCCAAAGGCATTGACTTGCTCAGGGTCGTCATCGATCTCACATACCACATAATCGAGCGCTGAATGCGATGGGGGAGCAACTTCGCGGATGACCCTATCCCTCGTATCGGAGCTGGAGTTATCTTCGATTTTGGCTCCAATCCCAAATGCCTCATTTTTAACAGGCGAGAGCAGGTTGTCAGCCCAGATCAACTTCCCTGCAGGTTGCCATGCAAAAAGCGCGAACATACCCACCGCAAATGCGAGGAGTAAGATGAATGCCTGAGCTAATCGAAAGAGTGACAAGTCGCTGACTAATTAGAGGCTTGGTATTTCACTTTGGCGATATCGAGCACTGGTTGGATCGCATGTTCCACGTCAGTTCCTTTGATCACTTCTGAAAGCAGGCGACAAGCGGCCGGGATGTGTTGCTCAAACCATTCTTCGCCTTTATTAGAGACAAGGTTGCCGTAAGCTCCGAGAGCCTGCATCAGGCGCTGAGTGGCGCATTTCTTTAAAATGTCATCGATCGGCCGTTCCTCACTGATTTCTTCCCAAAGGTCGAGCAGCTTCTCCTGCTCTTCGGCGGAGTGCTCCATGTAAGGATCAAAGATAAGTGAGGCTATATCGTACTCCTGGCGACCACGGCGCATGCCTTGGAAGTCGATGAGGTAGGCCTCGTTGTCCTTTACAATGATGTTCTGCGACTGGAAATCGCGGTGCACGAGGTGGCGGGCTGAGGCTCCGAGGGACTTAGCCATCTTCTTGACCGCTGGGTCATTGCGCAGGAGCGCAGTCTCACCACTGCTCATGCCAAGGTAGATTTCGGCGAAGTTGTCGTAGAAGTAGTCTTGTTCCCAAGTGTAGAGCTCTGGGGTGAATGAGGGCTGGAACTCGAGGTCTTTTGGCGCGCGGGTGTAAAAGAGTTTGTCGAGTTGAGTGAGGGCGGAGCGATAGATCGGTTCGCGCACTTCCCAAGGCTCATCTTTGAGCGAAAGCAAGTCGACTTCGCCGAGGTCTTCGATCAAGGCGCAGCGACGGCCGGTATTGTCGTAGAGTACCTCTGGGACGTTGAGGTTGGCCTTCTTTAGAAAGACTGAAACCGGTAGGTAGTTAGCGTTATCAGCGCGCTCAAGTGTGTAATAGATGCCGATGTAGGTCGGGAAGCCTTTGGGTAAAATGCGCACGATGGTGCGGCCTGAGCCACCTTTAACGATTGGTTCGATAACGACCGAGTGTGTAGGCTCAAGTTTGAGGTGGGCGCGAGTTGCGGTGAGAAGGGTGTCAGTAGGCATAGCGAAAGGAATTTAGTAGGTGAAACTAAATTGTGTTTAAGTTTAGAGATCTTCGTTTTGGTGGACTCCAGCAGCATAGTCACGCACAATACAACCGTCGAGATCAGTATGTTCGGCGACCTTTGCTGATGGCCATACAATGGTGTTGCGAAGTTTTACGCCCTTTTCAATCACACAATTCGGTCCAATGAAACAGGAATCTGATTCAATCTCTGCGCTAGGGTCGATTTTTGCGCTAGGATGGATGGCTGGCTGTCGTTCTGGGACTTGTGGGTTTAGGTGCGCGGCGAGGTATTCTTCGCGGGTTCCGAGGTCTTGCCACCGCGCTCCATCTGCAATGTGCGCTCCTAGCTTTCCTTGTTCGGCCAAGGCTAAAAATGCGGGAACAATTGAGGTTTTTTCATTGGCTGGGATCAGATCGAGAATCTCGGGTTCGATGATGTAGATTCCGGTGAACTGGTGAGTGCCAGCGTGTAGTCCTCGCGCGTGGCGTAGGTCAATGACTTTATCTCCTTCGACCGCTACATTGCAATTCGGCCCATCAGAAAAGAGCGCGAGTGTCGCGATGTTGCCAGACGCCTTGTGGCTGGCGATTAGTCTTTTCAGGTCGAGATCGGTAAGGATGTCACCATTATAGATGAGCACTGGATCTGCTCCAATCCATTTAGCTATATTCTTAATGCCGCCACCAGTCTCTAGCAATACGGGTTCGTTAAAGAATTCGAGGCTGGCCGAGCCAAAATTTTTATCGGGAAATGCACGCTGCCATTCCTCTGCAAGGTGGTGAGTGTTGATGGCAAAAGAATCGATGCCTGCTGCCATACAATGAACCAGTGCCTGGTGAACGAGAGGCTCGTGATAGTATGGAATGAGGGGCTTGGGTAACTTTTCAGTTAGAGGGCGCAGTCGCGTGCCAAGTCCGGCTCCGAGAATGAAGGCTTTGTGTAGGTCGCTCACGGCTGGTAGTCTGCATTCAGATCCTTTGTTTGTGAAGTGAGAACTCAAGCTTCACAAACAAAGTGAAAATGGGCAAACCACGGGCTAGATTCAAGGTGAATTACCGAAGCCATCTGAACCATCTATACTGGGTCGCATCCTCAGGAATCCAGTGAGAGACACAGCTGTCTGATATTTATCAGAGATCGGGGTATTAGAGCTTGGCGGGTGTCTCCTCTGGACTATGTTTCCACTATGGCGCAGGCACTTTGGATGAGGTTACGGGAAGAGAAATGGGAGAACTATGCCGTGGCCGAGAGTAGTGCTGATCGTTTTCCTAAAGTACTTCAAGACTTAGCGTGCCGCAAGCGCGGGCGTTCCATGAAAGCTAGCCACGATGTCTGGCGTATGCTTTGTAAGGATGGTGTGCACTCTGCCGCAGTGGTGGTTGTACCCTATCTTGTGGAAACCCTCGAAATATCGATAAGCGATGTGCAGATTGAAATCTGCGACACATTAAAGAGCTGTGCCGTGTCTGCCTCTGGAGTGAGCGAAGAATGGGGTAAGACCTTACGTGACGTGCTTCTCAGCCAGGAGAAGACACTGAAGCACTACTCCAAGAAGGCGAAGGGCGACGCAGCCATTGCATATGCTGCCGCACTAGAAGCAATCGCAGCCTTGTCATAGCTGCGAGATTCGTTATCGATTCTCCTAATTTTATCATCTTTGATTTTTCGGTGTGAAGTTAGATTAGTGATATCATTAATAATAGTTAATTATTGTTTTTTGTAAGTCAGTGTCATCAATCCCTTTGCCTACCAAAGATTTAAAAAATGTTGGAATGAACACTTGTGTATATTCGTTCTACTTATAATGATGATAAGTGAATTCAAAAGAGGTGCATGTGGTGTAAAAGCCACGTGCGATGATGCTGATTGAGAATTCATCCCCCAACCCCCACCCCCCCCCCTAAGAAAATGAAAATTATTGTTACGACTGCAGCCTTGGCTACTTTTCTAGCTGTCGATTCCCGCGCTGATCTTGCTTATTCTGCGCCAGGAATGTTCTTAGCCAAAAAGGTTACAGGCCAAAGTATTAGTGAGACTGAAGATCTTGGTATGTATTGGAAATACACCGTAGAAGGTATCAAATGGCAGCTTGTTGCGGCAACCCCTCTAGACGGTTTTGTAGCGACCAACGGTAACCTACTTGGATCTAATGGAAACTCCAGCTTTCAAGGTCAATCCCACCTAAGTATCACAGTGAATGGAACAAATGTTGTTGCTGGAGAAACGCTCTACTGTGGGAAAATTGGTGAATCGCGTAGTGAAGATGTAGATTTTACGACCCCAATCGTATTTCATAGCAATGATAAAGTGAACATCAGTGTGAACTTCGAGCAGAGCACGAATATGACCGGTGATTCAGAAAGTTATGCTGTGGTGAAAGGTAAAGGCCTCAAAGAGCCTCCGGGACCAGAAGGTGAAATCAACGCAGTCCTCGGCAGTGATGACCACTGTCTAGTGTCCTGGAAAATATCTCGCTCTGAAGGTATCTATAGAACCATCGAACTTGATGTAGTTCCCGTTGTGTTCACTACTGTTTCACGCGATAACAAAGGTCACGGTAATAACGAAGATAGTGTAGATTCTAATAATACAGGTAATGCTTGTAGTGCTTGGTTAGACTCGGGTAAAATTACTCAAGCAATAGCCGATGACAATGTCATGTTAACGGAAGACCTTGACGAAGGTCGCCGGAAATAGAAATCCGATGACTTATCATTTATTCCGCCAAGTGCGAGTGACTGTACTTAGTGTAGCGTTGCTCGCCATAGGCTTATCAGACGGAGTGTCCGCAGAAGGTTTATCTAGGAGAGGTATTGTTTCTATTGATATCAATAAGATTACAGATGTATTGAGTTCAAATGGAGATAGCACCGTTATCCCAAAGAGGTGTGTGTTGCATTTACCTGCTGGACTAGAAAACAAGATAGCTAGGAAACCAAATCAAAAATACGCGAAATTTAGCGAATTTTATAGAAAGAATCAGACTTGGATATTCAAGATGGAAATCACGATGGCGGAAGCCAGAGGCGATACATTGATTAATATAGAGAAGCTAAATCGAGCAACAAAGTTAGGTAAAGTGGTGCTGGCAGTACACAATGGTCACCCCATAGCAGTAAGGACACCTATGAAACCCGCGAATGACGCACAAATAGTAGAAATTAGAAAATGAACAAATTTTACACAACAATAATGACGATAGCGGCGCTCAGTCTACCGAGTTATGGACAAGTAGTAGCGAGCGGTGACTATGTGTTAGAACTGGACATCGAGTCCTATGGTTTAAATCAAGGTGATAGCTCTCGGTGGGTATTTTCCATCGTTGAGCTGAACGCTAATGAAGAAGGCGAGACAACTGGAACCTACAATTCGTCCATGCCCGTTCTAAAGGGGCTCTGGCTCGGTCTTTATGGTTACGACCTCTTAGATCAGGCAAGTCTTTACTTAGACTCGACAGTAATGAGCAATGCCCCGCTAGCATCGATCAATATATGGTCTAAAGATACCAACAATACCGGTCCGTACCCGAGGACACGTGCGAATGAGAAGTTCTACGCAGATCTAAATTTATCTCGATTTTCGGCAGAAGGAGCTTTGGATAAAGACGGTGTGGCCCTAGGTATATCTACAAGACGCCTATTGATTGAGCGGTTCACACTGGATTATGAGGGCCCCAGTGATCGTCAATCCGCTTATGAAGAAGCCAATGATGAAACCCGTGTTATTTCATACCGCTTAGTCACTGCAGCCGGTATATTGAAGCTCATTGGCAATGATATTGTTGATGGCGTCGTTTCTGGCACCTTGACTGTAGGCGCTTTGACAGAACTCAGGCCGGATGAAAATGGTTTGGTTCAGGGCGAGGACACGATCCAAGTTTACCAGATGACGACAGATGACGTAAATAATCCTGGGTGGATACCCGTGGCGCAAACACACGTCAATATTTTGGGTGTAGAGGAAGCTGACGTTGCTGTGGACCTTAATGGTGTTCCACTAAACTCGGTCCAGCATGCCGCTGCTCCCGATGTGAAATTCGCTGTGCGTAATCTATATCCAGATAGCCGGACATATATCTCTATCAAAAATCCAGCCGGACTGGATATCTATACATCAGATGTTTTATACCATAATAGCACGACGGTGTCACAGGATGATGAACTCTCTATCAGCGCTTCTAAGTACCAGCATCTTGCCGTCAATGACGGGACATACACAGCTAACCTCGTAACCCTTACTGTTTTTTCTGATACGAATGACGACGGTAAGGGTGAGACTCCAGAAACGATCAAGTCTACCGCCTTCGAGATCATGCGCTCAATCAATGTCAATGGAGTCATGGTGAGCGGTTCAGAATAATTTCCCATACATGTGAAAGAGGCTAGCCTCCAATTAATTGAAATAATCGACGGGGACGATAACAGAGGTGGTGATCCTAAAATCCACCAGAATATGCGAGGTAAGTCAAAAAGAGTGGCGAGGTGACGTTTTTATGAAACACACCTCGCCATTTTTACGTACTTATGTTAACAATCTAGCGTAATGCGCGGTTTACTTTTTCTTCTACCTCTGAGTGTTGTGGCAATTTTTGCTGCGGTGATCTCATGCTCATCGTCCTCACCACCCGTAGTGATGGTGAAGCCAGTGTCTGGCGATCCAAGCCTAGGGTCCACCGCTTCGTATGTGAATGGTGGTTCTTATCGATCTGTGATGGAACGTCCACGCAAGCGTCCGGGCGATTTGCTGGGAGAGGTGAATGTTTACAAAGACATTATCCCACGTGGGGTGCACGCGCGTAAATATAAGCGTTATATGAAACCTAGGTATATAACTATTCATAGCACTCAGAATTTCTCATCAGGGGCAGATGCCATGAAGCATTCACTCGCTTTAAAAAATGGAGCGCTACGGGCATACAAACGCAAGGGTGGCAATCGCATTGGCTATCTTGTCTGGCACTATAGTGTCGATCAAACCAGAGCAGTGCAGCATTTGCCAACCAATGAGCAAGGTGAACATGCTGACTTTAGTGGTCCAGGAAACCTTTATTCGATTGGCATTGAAATGTGTGAAAATCGCGGGAATAGCCGTTCAAAAACAATCGAACGCACAGCGAAGCTTACAGCGTATTTGATGCACCAACACAAGATTCCGCTCAAAAATGTGGTCCCTCATTATCATTGGGCGCGTAAGGGGCTTTCTAAGCCACATAAGAATTGCCCGCACTACCTACTAGACAATGGGAGGCCTGGCAAGAAATGGCGTTGGTACCAAGGTCGTGTGAAGCATTACCACGATCAGATCACATCTTCTTCCCCGCGTTTCGCCGGTATTTAACTGCTTTAAGTGAGGCGACATAAACCGGTGACCCTCCACCGCGTCGATCGGTAGCATGTAATATTACTAATTTTCACGACTCGAAACATAGGTTGACAATGTCCGAGTAAAAGTACACTGATGGCTCTGCCAAACCGCAGGGAGCTCAGTCTTGTACTGAGCTTATTGTAAAAGAGGTCTTCAGGTTCTCCCCTGGAGGCCTCATTTTTTTAGTAAAAGACTCCTTTGGACGAGAATACCTAGATGCGGGTTGTTTGTGGGCTTGATTTCCCATGGAATCTAGCGAATGGTCTGCCCAAGTTATGGCAATCGAATCGATCAAATCAGTAGTAGGTAAGGCAGTTCCAGTGCCGGGTGCAGATGTGGATACCGACCGTATTATCCCTGCGCGATTCCTCAAGTGTGTGACTTTTGATGATCTCTCTGAAGGAATGTTCTATGACGAACGTTTCGAGCAAGACGGTTCAAGCAAGGGTCATCCGATTGATAACCCAGAATACTCAGAAGCTAGCGTCATGATTGTAGGTCCAAACTTTGGGTGTGGTTCCTCACGCGAGCATGCACCTCAGTCGATCCGCCGTTCAGGATTCAACGCGATTGTGGGAGTTTCCTTCGCCGAGATTTTCTTTGGGAATTCAGTCAACCTCGGGATGCCTTGCGTTTCCCTCACCCTTTCTGATAACGAAAAACTTTCTTCAATGGTGCAGTCTGATCCAAGCCTTGAGGTAGCAGTGGACCTTGAAGCTAAAACTGTCACTTGTGGTGGTGTGATCTTCACAATGGAGATGCCAAATGGCGCTCGTGAAGCCCTCATCAATGGCAAATGGGATACCATCGGTGAACTAGCCGACAACGTCGATGCTATCGATGCGACGGCCGCATCACTCGCTTACGTTCAGTAAGAGTGAAACACACTTTTTTAAGGCCACTTAAGTTTCCGCTTATGGGGCCTTTTAGTTTAGTCGATTAAGCAATCGGGCCGCCGACTTCTGAGTGGCGGAGCAAGAATTCCTGTGCCGCAGCACGGTAGGAGCGAGAGCCTATGCCGCTAGGGTCGTGCTCGAAAATTGTTTTTCCGTGAGAAGGAGCCTCGCCGATACGGATGGTGCGAGGAATGACATTCTCGTAGAGTTGATCAGGGAAGTAGTTGGAGACTTCTTCGACGACCTGACGAGAGAGGTTGGTGCGTCCGTCAAACATAGTCATGAGTATGCCTTCGAGCTTTAGCTTAGGCGCGGCACCAGATTCGCGGATCTGTTCGATGATATGGACGATTTTTGCAAGTCCTTCGAGGCCGAACCACTCGCATTGGAGCGGGATGAGAACTTCGTCGGCTGATGCTAAGGAGGTGGTCATCAGCACGCCAAGTGAGGGCGGGGTGTCGAGGATGACGTAATCGTATTGTTTACCACGCTTGAGAGCTGTGAGTAGTTTTCTGAGACGAGTGAGGTGGTCGTCGCTGCGGGCCAGTTCGATTTCTACTCCTGCGAGGTCCATGCCCGATGGGACGATGGAGAGATTCTCGATACGCGTAGGGATGATTTTGTCTTTGATTTTCGCCTCACCAATAAGTGGGTAGTACATGGATCCTTCACTGTCGGGCTCAATTCCTAAGCCAGAAGTCGCATTCGCCTGTGGGTCGAGGTCGAGTAAAAGCACACGCTGGCCTGCCTCTGCGAGTGCTGCTGAGAGTGAAATGGCAGTGGTGGTTTTCCCGACTCCTCCTTTTTGGTTGGCAATTGCGACTACGTTCATGGTGATAAAATGGCTGAGAATTTGGGGAGGTTGGCAGCTAAGTCGAAAAACTTATGGCTTAGCGTTGCAGCACGGCGTGAGACTTGCATAAAAGGGGGCGGACACGGAAGATAAAAGCGCTGAGTGATGAATATAGACGAACAATGGATACGAAAAGCTGCTGGCTGGAAAGCGATGAAGGAGGGGAAAGAAATTTTTGCTCGCGGAGTGGTGACCAAGGCTAGTCAAAACCAAGGGCTCATTGTCGGCGAAATTTCCGGTGGTGGAAAACCTCTCAGAGTGACCTTACGCATCCATAGCGACACTGACATCGATACAGTGTGCCCACGCATGGCATGCCGACGGACCGGTGAAATCTGTCAGCATGCCGTCGCCGTCATGCTGGGAGTCATCCATGGAGCGGGCGAGCAAAAGCAAGCTCCAGGGCGCGAGTCCAGCGGAGGCACTACCGAGCCACTTCCATCAAACATTCCTCAGCTCCGAGTATTGGTTCCTCCCAATTTCCCCAAGGGGCTACCAGAAGGTGGACTTTCCGTCAAACTTGAGAAATGCGAGACCGAGCGTCCATTAGCTGCAGGAGACGTCCAACTCGCTCGTTGGCTAGACCAAAATGCTGCGGGTAAAATCCCACCAATGCTAGGCGTGAGAGGGAAACAGGCATTGCAGTTACTCAAGGCGCTAGATGGGCATGCTGAATTGTTGTCTGGTGCGCGCCAGTTGCGTGTAGGCTCCAGTGGAGTGCGTGTACCTATGTATGTAGGAATGGATGATGAGCGTGTTGAGCTCGGCCTGTGTCACAGCGTGACCGAGCATGGTGCGGCATGGTTCGCTGAGGGTGAGCTTTGGCTTTGGGATCAAGAACAAGCTGTGCTGGTAGTGATTGACGTCTCTTCGGTGCTGAATGAGCGGCAGTGGCTTCGAGTCGCGAGCGGCAACCCAGTTTTTGTTCCACTGAAAAGTTTTATGCAGCAGATGGCTGCTTGGCAGAGTCTCGCGCTATGGGATGATGACTCAGCGTTGGGTGAAATTCCAATCGTCGAAGGGCAACCCGAGTTTAAACTCAGCTTAGAGGGTTCCACGAATAAACTCCGAGCCACACTCACGGCATGCTACACCCCAGAGGTGGCGCTGGTTCTTGGACTGTTCGGTGCAGATCCATTCAATTTCCCGGTGGCTGATTCTAGCAATGAAGGGCATTGGATCGACCGTAACCGTGATGCGGAAGATGATGCGGCAGGGCATTTGATGCGCTACGGATTCCAAATTACCGGAAGCAAAGGTGAATGGGAATTGTCCGGCGATGACGCTGTGATCGACTTCCTGACCGATGCGCTTCCTGAGTTAGAAGAAAAATGGTCAGTAAAAACCGGCGGTAAGCTGAGCTCTATCAAAGGCAACTTAGTGCGAGTGCGGCCACATATGGAAGTCCAAGGGAGTGGTGAAGATTGGTTGGCATTCGACTATGGTTTCCAAACCGACACTGGACGAGAAATCCCACGCGAGGCGATCCAAAAAATGTTGGCATCAGGTAAACGGACCGGCACTACGAAGAATGGCAAGCAAGTCGTGATTTCCCAGTTTGATGCCGAGATGATGGAGGCTGTCCTTCGCGACACGGATCCTCGACAGGAGGGCGGGAAGTACTATGTGCCAAAAAATCAAGGAGCCTACCTCAAGCGCATTCGAGAATACTACCAAGGGGAAAGCCGACCCGAACCGGACCGCTCAATATTACAGCGTTTGCCTGCCGTTATCACTGATGCTTTACGAGGTTATCAGGAGGACGGCATAGCTTGGCTCTATGAGCGCTGTGAGAATGAATCGGCAGCCTTGTTAGCCGATGATATGGGACTAGGTAAAACCCTACAGACTCTCGCTCTACTATGCCTCCGACAGGAAGTAGGAAAGCCGTCCTTAGTAGTGTGTCCGACCTCGCTGTTAGGTAACTGGGCGGACGAGGCAGCAAAGTGGGCGCCGCAGTTGAAAGTGCAGATTATGCACGGGCCGCAGAGGAAAGACCTTTTTAAATCCATTTCCTCAGTGGATGTGATCATCACAAGCTATGCTCTCGTCGTTCGCGACCTTGCGGAGTATCAAAAGTTAGATCTTAATACATTGGTATTAGATGAAGCCAGTGTGATCCGTAATCCAGACACCCAGTCAGCAAAGGCATTGCGCAAGCTTCAGGCTGGAGCTCGTGTGGCTCTGACTGGAACTCCAGTGGAGAATGCCGTGCGTGATCTGTGGTCGCTCTACGCCTTCCTATTACCAGGCTATTTGGGGTCTAAAGAGGATTTTAAGAATCGCTACGAACTCGCTCTCGCTGGTGCTCAGCCAGATGAAAATGCTCTGCGTCGACTGCGGTTGCGCGTAGAGCCATTCATGATCCGTAGGACAAAAGCGCAAGTAGCCAAGGATCTACCACAGAAGTTAGAGCAAACGCTTTGGTGTGAGCCATCTAAATTACAAAAAGAAGCTTATCAAGAAATTCTACGTCAAGGAGTGGTTAAAGTGGATGAACTAGAAGGTGGACGCGCTAGGATGCAGATGTTGACAGTCTTATTACGCCTACGACAGGCGAGCTGTGATCTACGTCTTCTAGGGGACGAATCGATGTCTGAGCACGAGCTCTCGTCACTATCTTCAAAGTTGTCGATGTTGGTCGAACTCCTAAACGAAGCCAAACGCGGGGGCCACAGAGTGCTCGTATTTAGTCAATTCACTAAGATGTTAGGGTTTATCAAGGTCGAGCTGGAGAGGGAGGGAATTAGCTTTGCCTACCTTGATGGTTCTACTCGTGACAGATCGGGAGAAGTGAAGAAGTTTCAAGCCGCCAATGGTCCAGATGTGTTCTTGATCAGTCTGAAAGCTGGTGGTTACGGACTGAACCTTACTGCGGCTGACACAGTGGTACACTTCGACCCCTGGTGGAACCCAGCAGTGGAAGCTCAAGCGACTGATCGAGCGTACCGGATTGGTCAAACCAAGCCAGTGACCGTCTATAAGCTGATCGCGAAGGGGACGGTGGAAGAGAAGATCCTCAAACTCCAAGAAAGGAAGCGTGGTCTCATCGGAGCAGCCATCGGTGATGAATCCGAGCCAATGATGACTGGTCTCAGTGGGGATGATATGCGTGATTTGTTAGGCTAGAATCACCTCTAATACATTCTTGCTGAGCAGTTAGAATTTTGAGAGATTTACTCCATGAGTGTTTCTACTGTGTCAGAAGAAGATGCGCGTGCGATGGTGCGGCTGGTCGGTGAAACCGCTGCAGTCGCAGCTACGGGCAGCTATCAGAAAAGCCGAGATTTTTTACTGAGTGGGCTAATAGAGCTTGTTGATGCCGATGCGTGGGCGTGGACCCTAAGAAGCATCAGATTTTTTATCTCACAAATCAAACAGGGGGGATGGGTGAAGGGCAGTGGACAGCGGTGGCTGCAGCGGTAGAACACCCAGCTATGGCTAGCGCGGCCAAAGGATTCGGAGAAGCTTGGATGAATACCCGTGAGCCAATAACAATGAACCGTGAGAAGATCGACCCAGAGAATGTGGCTCGTGAAGGAGAGCTTAAGGAAATGTGGGATCGTACAGGCTTTGATGGATTGATCATGAGTGGGCATCCTGTCGACGAGGAATCCTATAGCCATATTGTCATTTATAGAAAAATGAGTAAGGGAGCTTTTACTGAACGACAAACCCAGATGGCACACATTGTATTATCCGAAGTTAAATGGCTGCATGCTCAAGGCTGGCCAGAAGATCGAGGCGCCACGATACCTAAGTTGACTCCGCGTCAGCGCTCAGTGCTCACCATGCTCACTGGTGGGCACTCTCGCAAAGAGATGGCCTCGGCTCTAGAGATTTCTGAGAATACGATTTCAGGCTATGTCAAAGACGTCTACCGCCATTTCGACGTGCATTCACAAACGGATCTGGTGCGTAAGTTTTCTGGAATGACTTAAGTGTAGATCTGACTTCCCAAGAAGGGACTAAAGTATTAGAAAACGACTGACATGTTCAGTGTATCCCAACTATCCGACGACCAGAAAAAGCAGATTGTAGCATGGGCTGAAGCCGGTGCCCAACTTCCTGATATCCAGAAAAATCTGCAGGAGAATTTTAAAATTCAAATCACCTATATGGACACACGCTTTTTAGTGTTAGATCTCGGAATTGAGTTAATAAAAGAAGTGGTGGTTGAGGAACCAGCAGAGGCTGAAGTAGTGAAAGTTCCAACAGGATTTGTCGATGCGAGCGTCGATGAGGTCGAACGACCGGGAGCATTGAAGTCGGGTTCAGTTACCTTTAGCGACGGAGAGCAGGCTTTATGGATGATTGACCAATCTGGCAGTCTAGCTCTTGATCCCGAAACTCCTGGCTATGAAGCGGAGGAAGAAGACCTCATCAAGTTTCAGGAGAAACTCCGAGACCTACTCACTTAAGTTTCCACGCAAATTGATGATGAAAATGCTATTTGGCTTGAGTTTTCTATTAGCGTTTCTGTGTGCCAGTTGCACAGCCCCGCAAGTGTTAAAGGCCCAATCAAAGTTAGCGATGGCTGATATCGATGGCTTGGTGATCATAAATAACACGGAGTCAGACATCACTGAGGTGAAGCTGACAATAGCGGAGTCTACTCGGCAGGTGAATGTGAACCGGGTGTTACCGATGAGCGAGTTCGCTACAGCATTTCAGGCTAAAGAGTACCGCGGTCGACCTGCCCAGCTTAGCTGGAGGCAAAATGGTGCGGCTCATGTTAGTCGAGAAATTACTTTCTTCCTCCCTCGAGAGGCGTACAAAGATAAGGTGCTGACTGCTTTCCTAACAATTAGTCCAGAGGGGAAGATCCGAGCTGAAGCGAAGTAGATTTTTTGACTAGAATTGAAAGTTTGTTCCACCGTTGGAACTCGGTTAGGTTGCTGAGTATGTGACTGATAGCAAAGTGGAAGATTGGCATAGCTGCGTTATGTGGAGTGAGTTTGGTCTCGTGCATGACGCGTGATCTTAGTCCACCAGATCTAAATGCGATCTATTCTGAGGCGGCTCAAAGCCACCACGAGTTTAGAAATCCAGTGATTGTGATTCCAGGCGTGCTGGGGTCAAAGCTGGCAGACCAGCGAACGGGGAGATCCGTCTGGGGAGTATTTGAAGGGAAATTCCTCAATCCGGAGAAGCCTGAAAATACAGCACTCGTGGCACTACCTATGGAGCAGGGTAGAAGTCTGGATCAACTTCAGAGCTCAGTGGTTGCTACTGCAGCCTTAGATCGATTGCGTGTGCGGGTGCTGGGGATACCAGTGGAGTCTAGAACGTATGCAGGTATTTTAGAAACTTTTGGGGCAGCATGCTATAGGGACCAGCAGTTGGCTGAGAGTGGTGCTATCGATTACGGCTCTGACCATTTCACCTGCTTTCAATTTCCGTATGACTGGAGGAAATCCAATGTAGAAAAATGCTGCGGCTCTAGATGTCTATATCAGAGAGAAGAAGGAATTTGTCAGAAAGAAGCATCGTGAAGTGTTTGGAAAAGAGAGAGGGGAGATCAAATTTGATATTGTGGTGCATTCTATGGGAGGTCTGATAGCGCGCTACTATCTGCTGCGCTATGGGGATCAAAGTTTACCAAAGGATGGTTCACCACCGAATCTCAATTGGGCGGGAGCGAAGAACGTCAATCGCTTGATCATGGTGGGAACTCCCAATGCAGGTTCGGTGTTAGCTTTTGAAGATCTGGTGCACGGTAAACACTTTGCTCCAAAGTGGCTGAGAGCTATCGGGGCTGTGAGTATTCCATCCTATTCGGCGGCTGTGATGGGTACCTATCCATCGATTTACGAGTTGATGCCTCGCGTGCGTCACCGAGCCTTTGTTGAGAACCTGAGCGACCAGAATGTCGATGTCTATGATGTGGAGCTTTGGGAAAAGTATGGCTGGGGGCCATTGGCTGCTGATCAGGATAAGGATTTGCAGGTTATCCTGCCACAAACACAGACCGTGGAGCAGAGGCGTGAGATAGCCCTTGAGCATATAGCAAAGTGTTTACGCAATGCGCAGAGGTTTCACCAAGCTCTGGATCGAGCAGCCAAGCCGCCGGCTAATTTGAAAATTAGCCTAGTGGCTGGTGATGCTGAACAAACTAAGGAACGAGTTCAGCTAGATCTAACGATTGGCGCGTTCGAGGTCACAAAGTATGGACCAGGTGACGGGACAGTGTTGAGAAGCAGTGCCTTGGCTGATGAGCGGGCAGGCGGAGACTATCAGCCGAAACTGCAAAGTCCGATCCACTTGCATGACGTCACATTTCTATTCAGAGATCATCTGAGCATGACCAAAGATCCTATGTTTTCAGATAATTTACTGTTCCGATTGCTCGAAGAATAAGCTGTTGAAGCAGCTAGTTAAACCTTGATGTCGATCATGGCAGTGCGCTTGAGGCCTTTGATCCAGCGCTTGTAGCGTGCTGAAGACTTCTCTCGTTCGACATTGCGACGGACAATTTTACGGACTTCTGGATCGGCCATGTCAGGGGCTGGCCCCAAAGATTTTTTGTTCACGACAATGATGTGGTATCCACCGGCGTCTTCTAGGGGGCCAATCACTGTGCCAGTAGGCTCTTCGAAAATCATTGTGGCGATGACGGGGGAAAGGTCGATGCGGTCGACGTCTTGTTGGAGTCCACCGTCTTCCGCCCAAGCGTCTTTCGAGTGCTCCTTAGCGAGAGGTGTAAATTCATCTCCTTTTTTGAGCTTCGCGACAATCCCTTCTGTCAGTTCGAGCTGGGAATCAGCTGTGGCGAGAAGGTTGTCTTCATCGATTTTTGGGATATAAATTTTCTCGAAGTCGCACTTATCTTTCGCGGTATCTCGGAGCTCAGGTTTGAGCTTGGCGTATTCTTTGCGCATCTCTTCTGGAGTGGCTGGTGGAGTGTCCGAAAACTGCTGGGAGCGCATGGCTTGGACAATCAGCTGGCGGTGGATGAGCTCGCGGTACTTCTTGAAGGAAAGGCCTTTTGATTGAAGTTCTTCGCGGAAGAGTCCGACGTTGTTGTTGTAATCAGCTCTGATCTTTCTGCGGATCTCAGAGTCGACAATATGCTCGGGGATTTGGGCTCCGATTGTTTTGAATTCGTGCAGAACGAGTTCACGCTCAATCAGCTCGTCGACGATCTTGGTTTGAGCTTCTTTCAGCTCTTTGTAGTAGCTGGGAGTCTTTCTCGGGTATTTGGTGGAGAGATAGGCGCGGAGTGGCGCGAGGGCAAAGGCGACCTCATTTTTGGTAACGACGCGGCCGTTGACTTTGGCTGCAATGCCGTTGAGTTCGACAGCTGCAGTAGCTGAGAGTGCGAGGCCAATACCTATGGCGAGGTGGAGTAGAAATTTCATAAGCGATGGTGGCTTTGTTTGAGGTGGTTTAACGCGAATTGAGCGCCATGGGAAGACCTATTAGTCTAACTTGGTAGAAGAATTGAGTGACAAGTTTGAAGCAATGAAGCGGAGGATGTTCAGATCGATTTTAACAATTGGATAGCTTCGGTGAGTTTTTTAGCAGGTTGCCCTTCGGTGAGCCGTGGGAACCTAGACTCGTTCAGCGTGATGTAGTTGCCGTTTCTGGTGAGCATCAGTCGCTGGCCTTGGAGTTCGATGCTTGTGATCATAGCTTTAGCGGCGGCGAGCTTGAGGCTAGTGGCTTGGAGTAGGTATTTCACTGACATTGGGTGGCGGCCAAATTGGTCTTTCCAGTCGTCGGCGATCCTTCTGAGTTCTTTTTCCGAGACGGTCTCAGCCAATTGTTTATAGGCGCGGATGCGCATGCTTGGCTCAGCCATGTAGGCAGCTGGGATGTAGGCTGGTAGATTGGTGTCTGGGTCGGAATGCGAGAACTCGGTTTCGTTGAAGGTGAGAAAGTCGGCTCTGAGAGTGACGTCAATGCGGGCGTGGACGTGATTTCCCCTGAGGCGGTCGATCGACTGGCGCAGCAGCTGGCAATACAGGTCAAAACCGACCGCCGCGATGTGGCCAGATTGCTTGGTGCCTAATAGGTTGCCTGCGCCGCGAATTTCGAGGTCGCGCATCGCAATTTTAAATCCAGAGCCCAGAGCGGTGTATTGCTTGATGGCATTGATGCGCTTCCGTGCATCGCCGGTGACCATTTGCGGGGGAAGCAGGAGGATAGCGTAGGCTTGTTCACCCGCTCGGCCAACTCTTCCTCGTAGCTGGTACAGATCTGAGAGACCAAAGCGATCGGCTCGGTCGATCAGAATGGTGTTGGCGTTCGGGATGTCGATGCCCGACTCGATGATGGTGGTGGCGAGCAAGATATCGGAGTCGCCATTGACAAAGTCGCGCATCACGACCTCGAGTTCTTCTTTCGGCATTTGGCCGTGGCCGATTGAAATCCGTGCTTCCGGGACTAGGTCGAGCAGCTTTTTCTTCATCAGATCGATGGTTTGAACTCGGTTGTGGAGGAAGAATACTTGGCCGCCGCGCTTGAGCTCGCGCTGGATAGCATCGCGGATGATGCGTTCGTCGTAGGAGCAGATCGAAGTCTGTATGGGGACTTTATTTGGCGGTGCTGTGTCGATAGTAGACATGTCGCGTGCGCCCATCAGCGAGAGATAGAGGGTGCGGGGGATAGGAGTGGCGGAGAGTGTGAGCATGTCGACCCCACGCATACGTTCTTTAAATTTCTCCTTATGGCGCACGCCAAAGCGTTGCTCTTCATCGACGATGGCGACCCCGAGGTTTTTAAATTCGATGTCGTCTGAAACCAATCGATGGGTGCCGATGACAATGTCGACTGAGCCATCAGCGAGACCTTTCAAGGTGGATCGAACTTCGGCAGGGGTGCGGAAGCGGTTGAGCAACTCAATGCGGATCGGGTAGTCCGACATGCGTTCGCGGAAGGTCCGCCAATGTTGTTCAGCGAGTACCGTGGTCGGCGCCATCATGCAGGCCTGCCTGCCACCTGTGACCGCTTTGAAGGCGGCGCGGATGGCGACTTCCGTTTTTCCGAAGCCGACGTCACCACAGATCAAGCGATCCATCGGCTTGCCAGATTCCATGTCGGCCTTGGTGTCGCCAATCGCTTCGAGCTGCCCCGGAGTTTCGGTGAAACGAAAGGAATTTTCGAACTCCCGCATCCACTTGGTGTCGGGCGGGTGGCTTTGACTGGTCTGGGTGTGGCGCTCGGCTTGAATTTTTAGCAACTGGGCGGCGTAATCGAGAATCGATTTTTCTGCAGCACGGCGGGATTTCCCCCACTTAGCGTCGCCGAGTTTAGAGAGCGGTGGAGTTTTCCCTCCCATGCCAACATAGCGGGCTAGCAGGTGGGATTGGTCAATCGGAACCGAGAGTATGGCGCCATCGCGGTACTCAATATGGATTTCTTCCTCACCTTCGTTGTTCGTCTCAATGCCTTCAAATCGGCCAACTCCATACTCAGAATGGACCACTAGATCACCTTCGTTGATGTCCTCGATGTTCGTCTGAGCTCGGGCTCGGCGTTGGTGGTCGAGCTTGTTTGCGCGGCGGGAGTGTTGGTTCTGGTAGCGTCCAAAGAGCTCGGCTGAAGAAAGGATAGCAAGCTTTGCCTCGGGGAAGGTAAAACCCTGTGCTAGTTCGCCACGGCAGCTCTGAATAGTTTTAAAAATTGCTTCCCCCATGAGCTCGGCGAAGCGTTCTTTTTCTCCGTTGTTGGCAAACACGAGGTGGACCCGCCACTCATCCTTGGCCCATTCAGCGATCTGTTGGTGGAAGGTGTGACGCTTTGATTCCTGCAACACAAAGTCACCAGCCTCAAAGGCTCCAAGCGGGCTGCCGTGCAGTGCGGTAGAGAAATCCGCCTCGCCACTGTCCAGTATCGGAGCCGATGGAGAAAAATGAAAGAGAGCGTCGGGGTGAGCATCTTCAGCTAGAGAGATGATAGCATCTTGGGTGCCTAAGAAATCGGCTAATGTCCCAGAGCAATCTGGTTCGCCGACCGCGATCTCTACCGAGTCTAACTTTTTGCGCGACGTTTGAGTGTCGAGATCAAAGGCGCGGATCGAGTCGATCTCGATATCGAAAAATTCCAGTCGGATAGGATCGGGGTTTTGCCAAGTGTAGATGTCGAGGATACCACCGCGTTGGGCGAATTGACCGCGGTTGTGGACCTGGCTTACGCGTTCGAATCCTTGCTCAGCTAGGTCGCTGAGCAAGGATTCGATGTCCACCTCTTGGCCGAGTTCAAAGTATAATCTGGCAGACTCTAAGGCCTTAGGTGCTGGAGCAGCTTCGCCGAGCACGCTTGGGTGGAGGATGACCACCTCAGGATAGTCCGCTGACGGAGTGACTGATAATGCATGGAGGCTAGCGAGCCGATCAGCTGCAGATTCTGGATCGGCAATCTCGCTGTCTTGGTCGGCTTGGGTGGTCTCTTTGAGTAAATGGCATTTGGTGCGCCAGAGCGGAAGCTCGTCGGCAATGCGCTCGCGTAGTCGTGGTAGATCACAAAGCAGCCAAAGCCGACCATTCGGGTTTACCTCAGCGTAGGGGTGAGCCAGCAAGGATGTAAGGAAAGCTGCGGCGGCGGGCTCAACCGGGCCGAGTTTTTTAGGTGTGTGATTCTTCGCCTCCGCCAACCAATTGGCCGGGGAGCAAACTTGCGTCGCATGGTCGAGACCTGGCGCTGGTGCTGGCTTACGTTTTCTCAGGGAAGTGTGAATACGTGGGATGTTACGTGAACGCTGAGAGTGATAGCACAGCTTCGGTTGGCGGGCAAATGGAACATCGCTGTGGCACTAGAGTATGAGAATTAGGTGGAGCTTCTGGGGTGATCTGCTAACTAGCGGAATGCAAAGCGAACTAAAGAAGGGGAAATATAGACACTTTAAAGGGAATGAGTATCAAGTGGTCGACGTGGCTCGCTGTAGCGAGACGGATGCTCAGCTAGTGATATACAAGCCGCTCTACGACGACGACGGCCAAGGCTTGTGGGTTCGACCTTTAGAAATGTTTCTAGAGACCATCGAGCGCGACGGAAAAACCTTCGAGAGGTTTGAGTACTTGGGGGCGTAATGAATCAAATGTCGAGTGAGCGCACCCAACTTTTGTAGTGCGCCGCGATCGATGTTTACCTCCGTGGAGTTTATCGATCATGATGAAACATCAGGGCAATAAAAAACCGGCAGAGCGAACTCTGCCGGTTTTGAAATTGTAGGAAGAGGCTGGAAGCGCTCTTTTACGTGGTGATTACGCAGTTGGTACAGACTGGATAGTCTGGATAACGCGTGAAGCGATGAGGTACGGGTCACCCTCGGAGTTAGGACGACGGTCTTCAAGGTAGCCTTGGTACTTGTCGTCTTTAACGAAGCTGTGTGGAACGCGAACAGAAGCGCCACGGTCAGCAACACCCCATGAGAACTTGTCGATTGACTGAGTCTCGTGAAGGCCGGTGAGGCGGAGTTCGTTCTCAGGTCCGTAAACAGCGATGTGCTCTTCAGTGAACTCTTCAAATGCATCCATAAGCTTGAGGAAGTATTCCTTACCACCCACTTCACGAAGGTGTGTAGTGGAGAAGTTACAGTGCATGCCTGAACCGTTCCAGTCGCCTTTGACTGGCTTGCAGTGCCACTCTACGTCGATCTCGTACTCTTCACAGAGACGGAGAAGGAGGAAGCGAGCCATCCACATTTCGTCAGCGCAACGCTTAGAGCCCTTGCCGAAGATTTGGAATTCCCACTGACCAGCAGCAACTTCTGCGTTGATGCCTTCGTGGTTGATGCCAGCTTCGATACAGAGATCGAGGTGGGTGTCAGAAATTTCGCGGCCAAGTGAACTGACGTTCTTGAAGCCAACACCACAGTAGTACTCACCTTGTGGCTCTGGGTATCCGCCAACTGGGAAACCGAGTGGGCGACCGCCTTGCATGAGGAAGTACTCCTGCTCGAAGCCGAACCATGTGCCTTCGTCATCAGCGATTGTAGCGCGTGAGTTAGATGGGTGAGCTGAACCGTCAGGAAGCATCACTTCACACATGACGAGGACGCCGTTGAGGCGTGTAGGATCTGGATAGAGAGCTACTGGCTTAAGTACACAGTCGGAATCTCCGCCTGCTGCTTGCTTTGTAGATGAGCCGTCGAAGCCCCACTCTGGGAGTTGCTCGAGAGTTGGGAACTCATCGAATTCGCGCATCATGCACTTTGTGCGGAGGTTAGCGACTGGTGTGTAACCGTCGAGCCATACGTAATCGAGTCTGAATTTGGACATAATGATGTGTTTACTTTAGAGTAGTGGAGTTTATCTCCAGCTGCTTGATACTTATGCATCAAGCATGATGTGTGCCAAGTCTTTAAAATTAGATTTCACTCTATTTTATCGGACATCAATGACAATGAGAGTCGTATCATCTGACCCGTCATTATCAATGGCGCGATCCATAAGAGCGTTTGCGGCAGCACTTGTCGAGTCTCTGTTTTTACCAAGTGCCGAATGGATGTGTTTTTCCCATAATCCGTCAATAATTCCATCTGAACAGAGCATGAACCGGTCTCCTTTTTGGTAGGGGATAGAAGCGACTGACGGGGTCACTTTTGAATGACCACCGCCGATGACTTCACAGAGTACTGAGCGCTTAGGATTGTTACGGTATTGGCGCTCTGTTAGTTCACCACGCTGAAATTTTCTCCAGCAGAATGAGTGGTCTTCGGTGAGCTGTTGGGTTTCTTCGCTTCGGAAGAGGTAGAGGCGCGAGTCACCAGCGTGAGCAATGTACAGGTTCTCAGGTGTAAACCATGCGAGAGTGAGTGTGGCCCCCATGCCCTTGAATTGTTCGTCGGTGGCCGCCTTTTGGTTAATGCCGAGGTGGACATCTTTGACCTTTTGTTCGAGTAGTTCGAGGTAGTCTGGGTGCAATCCTTGGGCTGCCGTTTTAAAAGTTTTAGGGATAGTCTCGCTGAGAGTTTGCAAAATCATAGATGATGCTAGGTGCCCAGCATTGCCTCCACCCATTCCATCAGAGACACCGAAGATAAGATCTTCGTTACTCAGAGGAGATGAAGATTCAGCCGAGAGCTCTATTGCTCCTTCGATTCCTGCTGAGAAAATCAGGAAAGAGTCGTCGTTTCTGGTTTTTCTGAAGCCCGAGGTTGTGAGAGCTGACCAATCAAATGTGGGAGTCATCTAGGCTTAGCTTTTAGATGGGTCGGCTAGCAAAGTTGCTAGTTCGAAGTCGATCACACAGAATTGACCAGCATTTGGGTCGTAGGTGATATTGCGCGGTTCTGGATCGTCGTGGCGAATGCCGAAGTCATTCTCCAGTTTAGCAAAGAGTGAGTCTGATTTTTTGCGTGAAATATTAGGAGCTGGCGATCCACAGTTAGTGGTGCAGAGATAATTCTCCTCCAGCTTATAGTCTATGAGAACAGGTACAAAGGGACACTTACGCAGCTCGAGCTCTTTGAGGATTTTGACTTCAGTCGCACAGCGCTGATCTGCGTCAGTTCCTCGGAAGTATTTGTGGACGTGGCCGTAGAAGTCGATTCTGACCAACGAGCGGATGCCATCTTTAAGGTTTTTCATAGGTGAGAGATTGAGAATAGAGTTTGTTGGCGGATGCTTAGTTCCAAGAGTCTAGTTATTCTTAACATGTATCCGTGCACCCTGAGAAGGGTAGAGAGTGAAAATTTGCTAGAGGAGTGGCTGAGGGCCTTTGTCATAGAAATCTCATCAGTATATTAGTGGAGGAGAGAAACTATATTTTTGGAAGGAAGACCACACGACTTGCGTATAGTTTTTATGCGCATTCCGATGTTGATCATTTCAGCGGCAGCTTCTTCACTGTTCTTGAGTTGTGCTCAGCAAGAGGTGACTGATTGTTTAGGGAATCACGCCCAGCATGAGGGCTTACGCTATGCGGATGAGGTGGCAGCTCAGTCTCCCTTCGAAACCGTCGAAGTATCATGGAGTGGTGCTTTACAGTTGATGGAAGAACGCAATCTAGCCTACCGGAAGGCTATGAATTCTTATCTGGCGGCGAATCAAGAAACCCCGATGGTCTCACAGATTCGTAGTCAGTTGAAAACCTCCGTAAAAGTTTCTCTTAACGATGTTCTGAAGCCTCAGTCTTTAGCGAAGAGTTTTCAGGATCCGATCACAGCCTTGCCTAAACAGCTGGGATCGATCAGTGCTTTGAAGGATATTTCTCATGAAATGGAGCAAACGGTCTGGAGTAAAGAAGGTGATTCTGTAGAGGCTAAGTTGTTGATGAGAAAGGAGCAAGTGAAGCTCTACACCTTGCTATGCAAGGGAGAGGTGATCGATCGGGAAATCAAGCGCATCGATGCAGAGGCGTCTGAGCCAAGTGACCAGATAGATCCGAAACTAAAAGTGGCTCAAGAGAAATGGGTAGCAAGTGTAATGAAAGACCGTGACGACTGGATCGGTGAGGTGCGAGATTTCTTTAATGCTGAGTATTACGATGTGATTTTTCGTAAAGATGCTTCGGCAAAACCGTCTTACCGAAGTGTGAGTGCGCCAGATCTCACAGAATGGCAAAGATGGTGCTTTCTCAGCCGCTCTCAAAGCTTGGTCAAAGCGCTGAAAGAAAATCATAAAAAGAGTAAGCCTGCTGTGCCTGGCACAAGAGTGATGAAAGAAAAAGTGGCTGAAATGTTAAACCAAAGAGCCGAGTATGCTGTTACTTTAAGCACTGACAAGGTGCGTGGAGAGGTGCGAACTTTGATTAGTAATTGGCGTGAAATGAAGAGCACTCAGGCTGAACTCAGTTTATTAGACCCCGGAAAGGTCTCGAGTGATGACCCTAAGCGTGATCTCGTGAAGGCCCAAAAAGTGTACAAGCTACGACACCAAGAAATCAACCATACCAGCGTCGTCTGGATGATGGACGAGGATTGTTGGAGGGATTGATTTTCTATTAGGCGGGGTGACTCTATTTCTTGAGCATGCCGTGGCGGGGGCTGAGCAGGAAAGAGAGTAGGAATAGCAAGCCTAGCAGAATGATGATGGCGGGGCCGGCTTGGATATCGATCAGCTGTGCTACGAAGATGCCGGCGATACTGCTGAGTGAGCCGATGATTGCTCCGCCCCAGAAAATGGCTGAAGTGCGGTCCGTGAAGAGCAGCATAATCGCTCCCGGCGTGACTAACAGCCCGACTGAGAGGATGGTGCCAACAGCCTGGAGTGAGGCAACTAGCATGAGGATGAGCAGGGTGAAACCTAGGTATTGCATGCTGCGGACCGGGACCCCTTGGGCCGCAGCCACATTGGGCTCAAACAAGGTGAGCAGCATCGGACGCATGAAGAGGTTTGAGAGCACTAAGGTGATAGCGCTGACTGTGAACACTAGATTGAGATCCTGTTCTGAAATGTGAATGATATTACCGAAGAGCCAATCGTGAAGGTTAGTTGCCACAGGTAAATGGGGGAGTAGCGCTATGCCGCCGGCGAAGGCGGTGGTATAAATGATGGAGAGCGCGGTGTCTTGGTGAATACGCGAATTTCGGCTCACTAAAGTAGAGCCAAGCCCTACAGCTAAACAGGCAAGAAGCGCTCCAATGAAGGCATTGGTGTGGTTGAGAGTTTGGGTGACGAGAATGGCAATGGCGATGCCTGGGAGCATGGTGTGCGACAGTGCTGATACAGATAGAGCATTGCGGCGAAGGTTTACAAAGCCGCTAAAGAAGCCATTGGCAAATCCTATCAAGGCTGCGCCGATCAGCGCATTCTGCATGAACTGATTGTCAATGACTGTTTGAATGAACGACATGCTGTTAGTTAGTGAGTGAAGGTGGCGGCAAGGTTTTCCTCAGTGATGAGTTCATCGCTGTTACCAAATCCACAAGAACTCTGGTTCACCAGCAGTACTTTGTTGAACAAATTTTTGACCGTGGACATGTCGTGGTGGGAGGCAATGATGAGACGTCCTTCCTGAGCGAGCTGGTTGAGCAGTTTACCTAATGCCTCAGAGGAGGTGCGGTCGAGTCCGGTGAATGGTTCATCTAACAGTAGTACGTGGGCTTCCTGAGCAATGGCGCGGGCTAAAAAGGCACGCTGTTGTTGGCCGCCAGAGAGTTCTTTGATTTGGCGGTTCTGCAGTTCAGTAAGATCGAGAGCTTGGAGAGCCTGATCTACGGTGGCGGCATCCTTCTTGCTAAAGCGCTTCCACATTCCGAGCTGCGGGTAGCGGCCCATTTCAACGAGCCCACGTACGGTGACAGGAAAATCCCAATCGACTTCTTCTCTCTGAGGGAGGTAGGCAAACTCACGTGACCATTTTTTGATCTGTGTGCCACGCCAGCGGATGTGGCCACTCGATTTGGGGACGAGTCCGGCGATCGCTTTCAGTAGTGTGGACTTACCCGCGCCATTGGGGCCAACGAGCGCTACGCGATTACCGCACGATGTGTTAAAAGAAATATCTTTTAGCGCGGTGATCTTACGGTATAGCACGCAAAGATCCGTGATGACCAAGTCGTGGTGATGACTGTGGTGTGCACAACAAGTATGTTCTGAAGCTTCGATAATGAGGCTTGGTGGGAAGTGATCTCGGGTGAGATGGGTTTACCAGTTGAACTCTGCTATGTCAGAGATGTCGCCATCACTGCGGAGGGTTTTATCGCGCGAATCGTGGCGTGCCGGGCTGACGACGATTTGAGCGAAATTCATTTCGCTCGGAGTCTGCCATTCGACATCGATCTGAAGTTCTACAAAATGACCATTGAGGCTCATCGTACCAGAGCCAGTCCACTCAGCTGAGTCTAAATCAGTGATCTTAACGATTTCCTTTTTGGTCGATGGCTGGGTGATAGTCACCGTTTTTGGAATGGATGAAAAATAGAGTTCAAAGTCGGTCTCTAGGGCGTTGTCATCATGACCGCCTGTCGATTCTTGGTGGCTGCTGTGATCGTGGCCTGCGTGGGCGTCAACTGTAGCACTTTTGAGTTGCTCCGGCAGGATGATGGCGCGCATGCCAATGTAGAGTCCGAGCAGGACAACTATCGTGATCGCTGTTGCAATGATGGGTGAGCCTTTCATAAATAAAACTGGTTTCCTACTGAGTTAATGAAAGAAATTGCTAATTGCAAGAATTTTGCGTTATCCGGCGGCTCGGATTCCGGCTTGGATCGCGCGAATTTTTTCAAAGTCCTTGATGCCAGGAGAGGACTCAGATCCTGAGGCTAGATCGAGGCCTGCTGGTCGCACGGCACGGGTTGCTTGCTCTGCGTTTTCCGAAGTGATTCCACCCGCTAAAAGGATCGGAAGTTCGGGGTTTTCTGCCACCACTTTCTGAGCGAGGTTCCAGTCGAAGGTGTCTCCTGTGCCGCCATACACTCCCGGGGCATGCGCATCGAGTAATATGGCAGTGGCTTGGTAGTCGAGGAGGTTGCTGATCGAGTCAGCATTTTTTACTCCAAGAGCGCGGATGAAAGCATGTCCAGCTTCGGCAAAAGCCCGGCAATATTCAGGTGATTCATCACCATGGAACTGTGCTACATCGATGATGTCGTTTTTGAGCAATTCTAATACCTGCTGAGGTTCAGCATTAACAAAAACGCCGACACGAAGAATTTGACCTTTGAGCGCTGGGAGGAACTCTGCAGCTTTGGCTGGCGCGATGAAGCGCTTGGACTTAGGCCAGAAGTTGACACCTAGCGCGGCAATGCCTTCGCTGACGAGTCGCTGGGCATCTTCAGCCAGCGTGATGCCACAGACTTTAAGTGAGGTGGTCGAAGGATCGAAGAATGAGTTCATAGTAATAAGTAACACTATTGGAGAATAAGGCCAGGGGGTTTGCGAAGGCCGATGGCGATAGGGAACATCGCTATAAGGACACTAGAGGAAGCCGCTATAAAAAGTATGGATATGTCAGTTTGAGGGATGCTTATTTGAGCTGCTGATTGTAGAGTGAGAATTGAGATTTTGCTACTAAGTTGATCATAAATGTACTCCCAGCTAAAAAGTGCCGAAAAGAGACCTACAGTAACTAGTAGAAAATTCTCAAAGAAGGTGTGTATTAGTAAGATTAATTTGGATGTGCCAAAGCTTTGTAATAGGGCTAATAAGTATGACTCTTGTCTGTACTCTAGCCAGGCTATAGTGCCGATAATAAAAGAAAGTATGATGCCGCAGGATACCGTAATGCCAATTCTGACATAGACTTGAAATTCATTGAGAGTGTTTATGTCCTTCAAAAGAGTTAAAGTTGAGAAGGTTCGTGGAGATCGTCCTTGAGCTGTATAGTAGGCGTCAGTGAGCTGGGCAAACTTCTCGACTTCTTCTGTGGAGTCAAATGAAGCCAATA
>NZ_MQWA01000001.1:1183987-1194714 GCF_002954445.1 Rubritalea profundi | reverse complement strand
AAGTAAGTAATAGATTTTAGTGGGAGGAATGCACTTTATCGAGATTGATCGGTAGTAAATATTTCTAGTAAGTCAAAGTCAATGGAATTTTTGGTGTCTCGGAATGTTACTCCTAAAGAATGAGCATGCAGTCGCCGTAGCTGTAAAATCTGTATTCGTTTTTTACTGCTTCTTTGTAGGCTTTGAGAGTGAGTTTCTTTCCAGCGAAGGCGCTAACAAGCATGATGAGTGTGCTCTTAGGGAGGTGGAAGTTGGTGAGGAGGCGGTCGACTACTTTAAATTCAAAGCCAGGATAAATAAAGATGTCGGTTTCGCCTTTGCTCTCTCCGAGCGTGTTCGACTCTCGGCCGAGACTTTCAAGCACGCGGGTGCAGGTGGTGCCTACAGCAGTGACGCGTTTTGCTTGGTTGATGCGGTCAGCTGTGTCGTGGCTGACTGAATAGCGCTCGGAGTGCATCTCGTGGTCTTCAATGAGCTCGGCTTTGACTGGGCGGAATGTGCCAATGCCAACGTGGAGGGTAAGGAATGCGTGGTCGATTTCGCTGAGTACTTCAGGAGTGAAGTGGAGGCCAGCCGTGGGGGCGGCGATGGCGCCTTCTTCTTCCGCGAAGACGGTTTGGTAGCGGTCGAGGTCGGCGTGGTCACTATCGCGGCCCATGTAGTGTGGGAGGGCGAGTGATCCGTGTTGGTGGATGTCGACAAATTTATCCCATTGAATGAGGCGGTTTCCATTTTCTAGGATTTCAATGACGGTGCCAATGGCGTCACCGACTTCGACGGTTCGGCCCGGCTTCATTTTCTTGCCAGGTCTGACCATGCATTGCCAGAGTTGTGGGCTAGGGCGATCGGTGACGACGAGCTCGATCGCCTTGTCATTAGAGAAGACGCGGGCGGGGATGACTTTGGTGTTGTTGAGCACTAGCAGGTCATCTGGGGTGAAATACTCGTGGATGTCCGAGAATTGACGGTGTTCAATTTTTCCCGAGTCGCGGTGAATGACGAGCATGCGAGATCCAACACGGTCCACAAGAGGTCTATTGGCAATGAGTTCCTCAGGAAGGTGGAAGTCAAAGTCATCGGTGCGTAAGCTCATGGATTGGTTGGAACCTAGATTTGCTGAAGATTCAATATTGAAGTGTGCGCATCTGGCTTTAGTGTCGAGCTTGTGCAGGCGACTGGGGTAAAAAGAATTGAGGTAGATGGTAAGTTTTTCCGCTGCGAGGGTGCACGTGTCTACTTACGCAGTGTTACCTATGGGCCATTTCCTGAGCCGCAGCCGAACCATGGCGCTGAGTTATTGCGGGTGCGGTCTGCTGGTTTCAATGCGATCCGGATTTACCAATCTCCAAGCGTGGCATTGCTAGATGCCGCTGAGGCGGCAGGAGTATGGGTTTTTGTCGGCTTCAGTTGGAGCTGGGAACGCGTTTTCCTTGGGGCGAATCAGATTTTTGAGCAAGCTAAGTTGGATATTCGTCAGGAACTTATGAGTTGGGGTGGGCATCCAGCGGTGGCTGGGTGTTATATAGCGAATGAGGTGAAGCCGGATTTGGCGCGCTGGATGGGTGTGGAGGAGGTCCGTTTGGCTTTAGAAGAATTGATCGACTGGGTGAAAGGTTTGGCGCCTCATTTGTTGGTTGCGTATGCGAGTTACCCAAGCTCGGAATACCTAGAACCTGGCAATGCGGATTTCACCGCGATGAATGTCTATCTGGAGAGGCCTGAGGATTATATGAGTTACCTGCGACGGCTGCATCATCTAGCAGGAGATCGGCCGGTTGTGATCTCAGAGTTTGGTGTGGATTCTTTAAGCCATGGAGAAATGGAGCAATCTAGAATACTCGAGTGGGCCGCGCGCATAACGCAACAAGAGGGACTGGCCGGCTGGACCTGTTTCGCTTGGTCTGATCGCTGGCAAAATGGTGGGAGATCAGTTCAAGACTGGGCCTTCGGATTGATAAATAACGAAGGAGCGGCTAAACCCGCGCTGGAATTAGTGGGCCGCGACTGGAAGCCTGATTTCCTCCTGCCTAAAATTTCGGTCATTATTTGTGTCTACAATGGTGTTGACCGGATTGGCCATGCTTTGGAGTCGTTGAGGGTGCTGAACTACCCTGACTATGAAGTGATCGTTGTGGACGATGGGTCTACTGATGGGACCTTGGAGTTGGTGTCGGAGTATTCGGAGGTGCGATTGATTGCTAGTGAGCACGCTGGTTTAAGTGTGGCTAGAAATGTGGGTGCGGCCGCAGCCACTGGAGCTATTTTGTCCTACACTGACGACGATTGTACGGTGGATCCCGATTATTTATTCTGGTTGTCTAAAGCCTATGCTGAGAATGATTGGGGCGCCTGTGGTGGGCCAAATATACCTCCTGTTGCTGAGTCTGAAGATGAGGCTGTGGTGGCTAGTGCGCCTGGGGCGCCAAGTCATGTGATGATCGATGATGTTGAGGCCGAGCATATTCCTGGTTGTCACTTGAGTGTTCGGGCTGAGGTTTTTGCAGCAATTGGTGGTTTTCGTGCTCAATACCGCGTAGCGGGCGATGATGTGGATTTCTGCTGGAGGTTGAGAGATGCTGGCTACAAGATTGGCTTTCACGGTGCGTCTTTCGTGTGGCATAGGAGAAGAGCCACTCTCATGGGGTATTTCCGGCAACAGTGGGGGTACGGGAAAGCTGAGGCTCTATTGATGCGCGATCACCCAGAGAGGTTCTCTAGAAGTGGTGGAGCGCGTTGGGAAGGCTGTGTTTATACTGGGGCTGCCAAAGGCGGTGGATCTGGAACTGTCATATATCACGGGCCATCGGGCTTGGCTGGCTATCAAATTTTCTGGAATTACATGATGCCCCAGAGACGTGTGCATCCGTTATTTATTTCTGCTAGAGTAAGTCTTAAACTCACTCTGGCAAACTTGGTGCAGCCCCTTGTGCGTGGGGCTGCGCGTTGGAAATATGGTCGGAAAACGGCTCGAAGTTTACCTAGACGCCTGGCTGAGAAGTCAACTAGAGCAAAGCGTGAGAAAGGTTTTGTTCTGGAGGTCACTCTGCCTCTGCGTGAGGGGGAATACCGTCCAGTTGTTTTAAGCTTACTTGCCTCTGAAGGCTGGCTGTGTACCGGTGCGTTTGAGGCGTGGGACTTGATGAAGGGAGATTCTTTGGTGCTGATAGTAAGCGAGTTGATTGGTCAAAATCAGTGGTGTGTTAGAGTTCGGTTCCTTGCTCCGCTTTGCGATCATCATGAGCTTGAGGTGACTCTTTTGAGAGGCTTGGATCGCGTGTAATAGTGTGTTGGTTCCATTTTTAAACCGAACAAAAATGTTTTATTACTGGGGCATAATAGGAACTTTGCGTTAGGTTTTGTTGGGGGACGTGGCTCTGTATGTATTTACTGAGCCTGATTATGCTATCGTTGCTGCGTTGGCTGTACCAATAGCCATTCTATTCAGTAACTGGTGGCGATTCGTTATGCGATCAATGCATCACGAGCTTGATGAGTATATATTAGAACACAAAAAAGCTCCGGCCAGCATGGCTGAACGGAGCTTTGAAAATGTATGGGCTAATCTAGCTTACGCGTAAATTACGAGGATTGAGTCAATCATCTTGTTCTTACGAAGTGTGTCAGAAAGAACAACGAGTGGTGTGCCTTCTTTAACGATTTTGTTCTTCGTTAGGAACTCAATAGCATGGTTGATGGTGTCAAGTGGCTCCTCGTAGAACGGTAGAACGTATGGTTCAATACCACGTGCGAGTGAAAGCTTACGGCATGTAGCCGCTTCGGGAGCAAAAGCGTGGATGCACGCTTCTGGACGAAGAAGTGCAGCCTGAGTGGGCATGCGGCCAGCATTTGTGAAGACTACGAGCTCCGCGCCTTCGAGGGAGTCTGCTAGCTTAGTAGCTGCGAGAATGACCTTCTGTTTGTCTGTGGTGAGGACTGCGAGCTTGCCGTTGCCGATAGCGCCAGAGCGCTCAGTGCGCATAGCGATGCGGTCGAGAGTCTCAACACAACGTACTGGGTACTCACCGGTAGCAGTCTCACCAGAAAGCATGATGGCGTCAGCTTCTTCGTACACAGCATTGGCAACGTCTGTTACTTCTGCGCGTGTTGGAGTCGGGTTGACGATCATTGACTCAAGCATGTGAGTAGCAACGATAACGCGGCGACCGAGTTCGTGACAACGACGCGTGATGTGGCGCTGGATGATTGGAAGTTCTTCGACGTGTACTTCGATACCGAGGTCACCACGAGCGATCATGATGATGTCAGATGCTATGATGATGTCGTCGATGTTCTTGATCGCTTCTTGGTCTTCTACCTTAGAAACGAGCTGAGCGTTGCCGCCGAGCTTCTTCATTTCTGAGCGAAGTTCGTTGACGTGTGCTGCGTCGCGAACAAATGAGCCGGCGATGTAGTCAGCTTCACACTCTACTGCGAGCTTGAGATCGTAATGGTCCTTCTCAGTAAGTGCTGGAAGATTGAGGCGTGTGCCGGGAAGGTTGATGTGGCGACGGTTGCCGACTTCACCTGCTGTGAGAACTTCGCAGATAAGGTTGTCAGCATTCTTCTCTTCAATACGCATAAGCATTATGCCGTTGTCTACTACGAGTGTTGCTCCAGCAGAAACGTCGTCCATCATGCCTTCGTAGTTCACTGTTGTAGAGAACGGGATAGTCGCAGGTACGGACTGGCGGCGGATTTCGAATTTGTCGCCGACCTTAAGGATGAATGGCTCGTCGAGGTCTCCAGTACGAATGGATGGGCCTTGAAGGTCAAAAAGGATGCCGACGTGCTTGTTACGGTTATCGGAGATTTCGCGGATGAATTTAACGAGCTCGCGGCACTTATCGTGCTGAGCGTGGCTCATGTTCATGCGGAAGACGTTGACGCCTGCGTCGATGAGTTCAGCAATAGCTTCATAAGAGAAAGTTGCTGGCCCAAGTGTTGAAATGATACTTGTTTTTCGGAACATGGTGGTGAATTAGTTGTGCAACAAAGATGTATTCAGGGTTGCGGATTTCTTACCGAGAAGGCGCGACCATAATCCTTTTTTATGAGCTGGCAAGTCTCGGGTTTGGATAGTTGCCAGTGGAGTTGTTAAGTTGTAGGGAATTCGCCTATTCCTAGTAATTTTGCCGCAGTGTCTTTGTTGCCACCACTGCGTTTCAGGCTGTAGCGCATGAGTTCATCATAAAGATGAATGTCATCATTCTCTTCAGAGAAGTTAAACAGTTTGTCTAAAAGCTGTGTGATTTCGCTGTTGGAGCGCAGAGTCCGACCTATCGGGATGTCGGAGGCTAGTAGAACGTCCGAGGTGGCGAGTGCGGTAGCGCGCGCCATTGTATTTTCTAATTCACGGACATTACCTGGCCATTTGTGCTCTTGGAGTACTGCGATGGCTTCACCTGATAGACGGATGCGAGCCATACCATTTTTCTTGGTGATTTTTCTGAGGAAAAATTCGGCTAAAAGTGGAATGTCCTCTAGACGGTCACGGAGTGGAGGTATGCGGAGTTCTACCACATTGAGTCGGTAGTAGAGGTCCTCGCGGAATCGCCCTTCTCTTACTTCTTGGGTTAGATCTTTGTTAGTGGCTGCTACAATTCTAACGTCGCTGCTGAGAACCTCATTGCCACCGACGCGTGAGAAGGTGCCTTCCTGGAGTACGCGTAGGAGCTTTACTTGGACGGGAAGGGGCATGTCACCGATTTCATCTAGAAAGAGCGTGCCGTTGTCGCACTGTTCGAACCGGCCAGCACGTCTGGCAGCTGCTCCTGTGAATGAGCCTTTTTCATGACCGAAGAGTTCGCTCTCTAGCAGGTTCTCGGGGATGGCGCCGCAGTTAAGTGCTACCATTTCATTTTTGCGACGAGGACTGTACTCGTGTACAGCATTAGCAACGAGCTCTTTGCCGGTGCCGCTTTCGCCATAGATGAGGACTGGAGCATCGGTGCGTGCGACGCGCCCGACGGTTTTGAAAATGTCTTGGAATGCTCTCGAAATTCCAATGACCTGCAAGCGTCCTCCAGCATCTGGCATTACTTGTTTGTGTTCGCCTGCGGTACGGCGGCCTTCAATGACTTGCCAGGCGCTTTCTACCACACTGCGCAGTTCGAAAACAAGTGACTCCTTGCGTAATATGTCGTGGGCTCCCTGTTGTGTGGCTTTGATGACCTGAGCTGTGCCGGGGAAGCTCGCAGTGATGATGACTATGGTGTCGGGGTAGGAGGCTTTTAGCTGGCCTAGTAGCTCAATTCCATCAATCGGCGTGAGCACAATATCAGCGATGACGAGATCGACGGTCGTTTTATCGCAGATTTTGAGAGCATTGTCTGCGTTGTCGCAACGTAGGATGCGGATGCCCTCTGCCTCAAGCTGTTTAGTAGCCCATTCAAGGTAATCGAGATCAGGATCTACGAGGAGCAGCGTGCGCTCGGCGGTGGCTTCGGAAGACATATGTTGGTGGGGTCTCAGCAGTTACTGTAGTCGCTGCTGGGGATGGGTTAAATTGCTCCAAATCGGCGATGGCGACTATGAAAATGTGTGACAGCATCGTAGAGATCACTTTCTGCAAAGTCTGGCCAGAATTTGTCTAGGATGACTATTTCTGAATAACTGAGCTGCCATAGCAAGAAGTTAGAGAGGCGAAGTTCGCCTGAGGTGCGGATCAGGAGGTCTGGATCTGGCTGGTCCGCAGTGTAGAGATGATCGGAAATAGTGCAGTTGTCTATGTCATCGATGGAGATTTCTCCAGTTGCCACTTTTTGTGCGATCGATTTTGTCGCGTCGACAATTTCTTCTCGCGAGCCGTATGAGAGGGCTAGGTTGAGAGTGAGAGCTGTGTTATCAGCTGTCGTCTCAATCGCCTTATCTAGCTGGATGCGCGTTTTTTCTGGGAGCATGTCGGTGCGACCAATTGCATTGAGGCGCACGTTTTGCTTCATCATTTCCTTTGTTTTTTCCTTCAAGAAACGCTCTAGCAGTTGCATCAGAGCTTTGACTTCCGATTCTGGGCGTTTCCAGTTTTCGGAAGAAAAGGCATAAAGAGTGAGGTATTTGACGCCGAGGTTCTTACAGGTCTCGACGGTGCGTCTGACGGATTCTGCGCCCGCTCTGTGGCCAGCAATTCTGGGTAAGCCCCGTTGTTTGGCCCAACGACCATTACCGTCCATGATGATGGCAATGTGTTCTGGAGCGCTGAGCTCGGAAGCTGTTTGTTTCTTACTCATTCGGTGGAATGTGTTTTGCACTGTTGTGGAATAGATTGCAAGTGTGGGGACTTATTTCTCTTTAGAGAACCTAAGCGTGTACTTGCCATCTGACGAAAAGTGTTTGTAGTATACTACTTATGCCTCGATTTGTGCTTTCACTGGACCAAGGGACGACTAGTTCGCGCGCGATTCTCTTCAACCACCAAGGAGAGATTGTGGCGAGCAGCCAACAAGAAATTACCCAGCATTTCCCACAGTCGGGTTGGGTCGAGCACGATGCTGAGGAGATTTGGCAAACCCAACAGCAGACAATAGTAGATGTGCTGGAGCAAGCCCAGCTCATGGAGTCTGACATTGCAGCCATTGGAATCACTAACCAGCGCGAGACCGTTGTGGTGTGGGATAGGAAGACTGGAGTGCCATTGATGAACGCTATCGTCTGGCAGGATCGGAGGACCGCAGATCAATGTAGGCAGCTTAAAGATGCAGGTTTTGAATCAGCAATTCACTCGATCACCGGTCTTAAAATCGATCCATATTTTTCAGCGACGAAAGTACAATGGGTTCTCGACCAGGTGGAGGGAGCGCGAGCAAGAGCGGAAGCTGGGGAACTTTGCATGGGAACTATTGATAGCTGGTTGATCTGGAAGCTCACTGATGGCAAGCAACATATCACTGATGCGACGAATGCTAGCCGGACATTATTGTGTAATATCCATACCGGGGAATGGGATAATGCCTTGTTAGAGAAATTCATGATCCCTCGATCCATGTTGCCTAGTATAGTGGATAGTAGCGGTGTGGTGGGACAATGGCGAGGAGTTCCGATTGCTGGCATTGCTGGGGACCAGCAGGCGGCACTCTTTGGCCAAGCTTGCTACTCGCCTGGTCTTGCTAAAAACACCTACGGCACTGGATGTTTCCTTTTACTCAATACTGGTGATCGCGTGGTGCGTTCGAGCAATCAATTGCTCTCGACTATTGCGCTGCAGATCAATGGGGTGCGCGAGTACGCGCTGGAGGGATCGGTTTTTGTTGGAGGTTCACTGTTCCAATGGCTGCGCGATGGCTTACAGATCTTTGACGATGTGAAGGAATTGGATGCTCTGGCTGCCACAGTGGAAGACTCAGGAGGCGTGGTCATCGTCCCCGCTCTAGCGGGATTGGGAGCTCCGCACTGGGACCCTTTTGCACGAGGATTAATCACCGGGATTAGTAGAGGGACGACCAAGGCGCATATTTGCCGAGCAGCATTGGAAGCTGTTAGTTTTCAGTCCGTTGAATTGGTGGAGTGCATGCAACGTGACGCCTCGACCCATTTAGAGGAGCTGCGTGTGGATGGGGGGGCGAGCACGAGTGACCTCCTTATGCAGATCCAGTCAGACCTGATGGATTGTGAAATAGTACGGCCAGAGGTGACCGAAACAACTGCCTTCGGAGCGGCTGCGTTAGCGGGGCTCGCTGTAGGATTCTGGAAGTCCAAGGAAGAGTTAGCTCGAATATGGAAGGAAGAAAAGCGTTTCACCCCTCAGCTGAGCGAGGAGAAAAGACGGCAAATGCGCGCGGCATGGGACACCGCCGTCGAGAAAGCTAAAAGCTGAGTAGACTTCTAGCTATGTCTAACCAGGTGGCCAAAGCATTTGGCGGCCGGCTAGGATGTGGAGATGGAGGTGGGGGACTGCTTCTCCTCCATCTTTGCCGTTGTTGATGACGGTGCGGAAGCCTGACTCGGAGATGCCTTCTTGCTGAGCTACTTTTTGTGCTGTGAGCAGAAGGTGACCGAGTGTGGCTTGGTCTTCGATGGATGCGTCAGCAATCCTAACAATACGCTTCTTTGGGACGACGAGGAGGTGGGTTGGCGCCTGCGGGGCAATATCGTGAAAGCAAATGCAGATGTCGTCCTCGTAGACGATGTCTGCAGGGATTTCACGGTCGATGATCATTTCAAAGATTGTTTTATCGGACATGGCTTAGGCTAATTTATCGAGTAGGCTAATGACGACGTTTTCGAGATGTGAATCTACAGCTACGAGGCCAGCTTGGATGTGGTCTGATGCGAGGTGCTCATCGAGAGCTTCCTTGTTGGTCCAAGTCTCATAGAAGACGAAGTGGGCAGGGTTTTCGCGATCTTGATGGAGGTCATATCTGAGGCAGCCGGATTCGGCCCGTGTCGGTGAAATGAACTTGAGTAACTCCGCTTTGACTAGCTCGATGGAATCTGGCTTTGCCGTGATGGAGGCACTGAGGTAGAGGTCTGACATAATGCTGTGGGTTGTTAGTCTTCGATTTTCTCGCCTTTTTTCTTACCTTTAAGTTTGGCTTCGATGAAGGCGTCGAGGTCGCCATCCATGACGGCGGAAATGTTGGCGGTTTCTTCGCCGGTGCGGAGGTCTTTGATCATTTGGTAGGGTTGGAAGACGTAGGAGCGGATTTGGCTACCCCAGCCGATGTCCCCTTTTTCTCCGTACTCGCGCTCCGCGGTGTCTTTTTGTTTGTCTTCCTCTATCTGGTAGAGTTTGGCTTTGAGTAGCTCTAGAGCGAGTTCGCGGTTGCGCAGCTGTGAGCGTTCTTGGGTACAGCGAATGATGATGCCTGTAGGTTTGTGCTTGAGGATTACGGCTGTTTCTACCTTGTTGACGTTCTGTCCACCAGCTCCACCGGAGCGGGCTGTTTGGATGTCAATGTCTGCAGGGTTGAGGTCGATCTCGATGTCGGTGTTCATTTCAGGTGTGACATCGATAGAGCTGAACGAGGTGTGGCGTTTGCCAGCTGAGTCGAATGGTGAGATGCGGACGAGGCGATGGACGCCGCGTTCATTTTTCAAATAACCGTATGCGTATTCGCCTTCGACCTTGATGGTGGCGCTGGAAATGCCAGCTCCATCACCCTCCGCGTAGTCTACAGAAGTCACGGTGTAGCCTTTGCTTTCTGACCAGCGGGAGTACATGCGTAGTAACATGGCTGCCCAGTCACAGGCTTCCGTGCCACCCGCGCCAGAGTTGATGGTGACGTAGCAGCTAGATGAATCGTTAGGTTTGTCTAACAACACGAGTAGCTCGAAGGATTCGAGTTGTTTGCTGATCTCTGTAAATTCAGATGCAGCTTCCTGTGCCGCGTCTGCGTCCTCATACTCTTTGGCTAAGGAGATGATCTCTTTGAGATCAGCTAGGCGTTTCTCCAATTTGAGAAATGGATGGAGTTTGCGTTTGATTGTGTTGGCTTGGCCGACGATTTGCTGTGCTTTTGTAGCATCGTTCCAGAACGAGCCATCTTCCATCTGGCAGTCAAATTTTGAAAGTTCCGCTTCTAGAGCAGGGATGTCAAAGGTACCTCCTGAGTGCAGACAGACGGCTCTGAATAGAGCCGGTGTCGACCGCCAGGAGGTCAGCGTTATAAGGTTCAGACATGTGCTGTTTCTGCTACGCTAGAGCAGAATATTCAAGGACGAAGAATTAGAGGTCTCCTGGGAAGGGCGAGGCTCTGATGCGAAGTTCGACTTCTTCGGCTGAATATTAACCC
>NZ_MQWA01000001.1:1180197-1183243 GCF_002954445.1 Rubritalea profundi | reverse complement strand
TAGGTTAATAAGTCGACGGTTTCTGCTGGGTTTCAGATAAACTAACAGAGGGTGCTTGGGGCCGGATCACTGCGAGAGCGAAAGTGCTGCTCACAGTGATGGATAGCAATAGGGCGATCATCAATGGGCTCGGAGATTTTTGCTTGGTGAGGAGGCTGTTGACTCGATTGCGGAGGGATGCTTTGTCTGCCATAGCAAGTGCTGTAGAGGGGATAGACTGTTTACTAATGAGCTGCTCCGCGACGTTGCAGAGTGCCGTGATGTAGCATTTGGCATCTGTGCCATTGGCAATTATCTGAGCATCAACAGCGAATTCACATTGGTTGCGAAGACGGTTACGAAGTAGCCAAACAAAGGGGTTGAACCAATGTAGGATACAGTTGAGCTGGGCGATATGAGAAACCCATAGATCGCGACGACGAATGTGGCCTAACTCATGGAGCAGCACCATGCGGAGAGTAGTCGAGTCCCAGCTGTTAGCATTTTCAGGCAATAAAATAGTGGAGCGAAAGAGCCCTGCAACCACTGGTGATGTGACCATCGGAGTGCAGCGGAGTGCTGGTTTTTTCTTTAAACCCGAATCGAGAGTTGTTTCTGCGAGGAGTTTTTGGATGTTGCTTGATTCCACCGGCGTCGAGCGAGAAATCCATTTTCTGAGGGTGTTCACTTGCAGCAGGTAGCGGACAAAAAAGATAACTGAGCCAATAACCCATAGGGTGAGGGCGATAGTGAGCCAGCTAGATTCAAGCGGTGCAGGGGAGCTCTGTGAACTTGTCTCTTGGTTCAGCCAGCTAAACTGGATATGCCATTTAGGAAGCGTTAGAAGAATGGGAACGATCAGCAATAGTATCGTCATTCCTGCAGTGAGCGAAGAAGCTCTAGCGGGGCTTTTTTTGCCAAGCCACACGCTCATGAAATAAGCGGTGATGGAGAGAATGAGGCTAATGCGAATGGCGTCCATGGGGGGTGTTTAGTCTTCTTTGTTTTCTACTAACTTTCTAATCTCAGAGATCTCTGATGCGCTAAGCTGTTCGGATTCTTCATCGAGCAGAGCAGCGACCAGCTTTTGCGGCTTGCCGTCGAAGAATGTCGATAAAAGGTTCTTGATGGCTGACTTCCTCGCCTTCTTCTCGTTGATCGCGGCCTTATATATATAACGTCGAGATTCTTTGCCATGTTTCACCATTTCTTTATTTTCGAGCGTTACCAGTAATGCTCGTACTGCTGAATAGGAAGGTGGGTCCGGTAGGTTCTCTTGTACTTGCTTAGCTGAGGCCTGACCTAGACGATAAATGATGTCCATTATCTGTCGTTCACGTCGTGAAAGTTGGCCTTGTTCCAATCGGTTCATAAAATCACCATACGTAATGCTAGAAAGCCTGCAATTAAAAAGTGCTAAAAAAACAGCATAAAAGTTTGACGTGAGATCTAAATGCTGTTTTTCTAGCTCCTGTGAAATATCAATCTATTCTTCAGTTTATCGGATTGTGTGGAGTGTTATCTGTGGTGTCGTGTACGACGCAAATGCCATCAGCTCCAACGAATGATCAGAGCGCCGTGACGCCCATGTCGGTGACGAGAGAGCTGGGATTTATTGAGAAGCGTAATCGACCCGGCTTAGGAACGGGCTGGGGGGATGCGGTAAATTCTGCGATAAGTTATACAAAGTTTGAGCGTGAAGGGAGTAAGCCTAAATCGCTAGAGATTATCTATTATAATGACAAAGAAGGTATAGATGCGATGTCTCAGAGTTGGAGCTATAGTGGTGAGGGAATGCAGAAGGGAGCTAAAGGCTTAGTAGAATGGGGGGTTAAATCTGGATGGGGCTATGCGAAAAATCTCAATGCTGGTGGGAAAAGATTCATCGTTGGAAAAGGTAAGGCCTAGTATAGCCTCGTTGTTCGTAATATTTGCCATTCCAGGTTAGAGGTGGTCATGAGTGTGGATGGACTGGATGTGATGGATGGTAAATCGGCATCAACCAAAAAGCGTGGTTATATGATAGAGCCGGGGAAAACATTATCAGTAAAGGGTTTCAGGACCAGTGACGCCGCGGTCGCAGCCTTTAAGTTTTCTAGCGTAGATACTAGTTACAGTAACCTACGGCATGGGACGACGAGAAATGTCGGAGTTATCGGTATGGCGGTTTTTACTGAGAAGGGTATAGACCCATGGAGATGGAATGGTGGTGAGCTGGATGCTCGGAATGCAGCCCAAGCGTTCGCTGAAGCGCCAATGTTAAAAGCCCAATAGTAATAGATTTCGTGTGTGTGTGTGTGTGGAGTCTGGTAGTCTAGAGGGGCGGATTGTGCCTTTATGTTACCAGGATTTTTGTTTGTAAAAATGAGCAATAAAAAACCACCAACAGTTATGTGAACCGTGGTGGTTTTTGAAATTAGTTAGACTAATAAATTAGAGCTGCCCCTTGAGGGTTGCATACTCTTTGCGAAGAGTGCCAAGTTCTTCTTCTACTTTAGCCATTTTCTTGTGAATATCTCCGAGACGCTTAAGTACTTTTGAGATGTCTCCAGTCTTTGTCTTACGGCTTGGGGATGGGGAACCTGCTTCTTTAAGCCAGTTTCCAATGGTAAGCTGAGACACTTTGTATTTGCGAGATGCAGTAGCAGCTCCGCCACGGCCTTTTTCCGCATTATGCTTATCTACGAAAGTGAGGATTTCAGCTTTCTCAGTGTTAGAGTAACGCTTACCACGATTTTGTGCTTTAGGAGCTTTAGGCTTCGCTGTTTTAGCTTTAGCTGTTGGAGTCTTAACTGTTGGAGTCTTAACTGTTGGAGTCTTAGCTGTTGGAGTCTTAACTGTTGGAGTCTTAGCTGTTGGAGTCTTAGCTGTTGGAGTCTTAACTGTTGGATTCTTAGGAACTTGTGCTTTAGTTGTCTTTTTTGCCATGGTGATATGATTTATTGTAGATATATCTACTTTGCACAAGTTTTATTTATGAGTCGAGGACGTAAATCTAAGTAATACCAGTCGAACAATCGTCTTACCGTAATGATTGTTATTTAAGATCGCAGGAGATATTAACCTG
>NZ_MQWA01000001.1:1116731-1178789 GCF_002954445.1 Rubritalea profundi | reverse complement strand
GGGTTAATAGTCAGCTGAGCTGAGATGGAGGGGACGCCGAATAATTAGATTCTAGCGGCGTTGCGCCTCAGTCACATAGCCAGCTCCTTCGTAAAGACTACGGCGCGCAGGCTGCTATGTTCCTTCCTTGTACCTTGTTGCAAACCAATCCCTCGACGTCATTCCGATAATCTGACTATTCAAATGGTATAATGAGTTGTCCAAGTATATAGCTAACATCAATAGATGTAGCAAAAACTTAAAAAATACCGCCATGCCGTCCATAGAACTGAAGCCACTGATCCGAAAGCTCAGTAGGTGGGAACGTCCATTGGGTCTTTGTCTTCCTGAAAAGGCATGACATCAACCCTCTGGGGCAGCTCCCGTAATTTAAATATCGGCCTGGACTCGTTCTATATAGGGACGAACATGGTAGCACCTGAAATATAGATGGAAATGGGTTTTGAGCAACAGGAATCGCTAACAATTAGAGTTTAAAATAAGAATTATGCATAACCTGTGTCAGCTAGTCAGCGTTAGCTCGAAGTTTTTGGATAGCGAGTTCCGCTGTAGCTGCTTGATTCTTTGCGAGCTGAGTGTCCAGCATGCTTGTGCGAGTGCGACGAGCTAGGATGTCATCGGCATTTCTGGCATACCTGTCTCGAAAGCAAGATTCTATGATTGATAGTGAAAGTTCGACAGAGGGAGCTGTGTCCACTGGGCTTAGGGGAGGGAGTGCACCGTGGTCTGTAAGTTTGAGATCTTTGGTATTACAGATGCGGAGAGGGAGTCCATGTCTGAGAATGGCCGCATCGATAGTGTCTTCTGCCATCTTTCTGCAAGTCGTCCATTTTCCTCCAAGAATAGAAATGAGGCCATTGTCTGAGATGTCGATGATGTGTTTGCGGGACAGTGATGCCGTAGAGCTTTTACTCGCACGACTGACAAGCGGCCTTAGCCCAGCCCAGCTGCTGGTGATGGACTGAGTATCGAGGTTGAATGTCGACTGGGCTTCTTTGATGAGAAATTGAATTTCTTGCTCAGTAGGGATCGGATGGAGTTCTGGGAGCTTAGTCGGCTCATCTGTGGTGCCGATGAGTGTGTGACCTTTCCACGGCACTGCGAAAAGCACTCTGCCGTCGCTTGTTTTTGGGATAATAAGTGCGTTTTTTGAGCCTAATGGTTCACCTGGAACGACGATGTGTGAGCCTCTTGATGTGCGGATTGACCATTTGATCTGGCTGTCGTTTGCCTGACGGAACACATCAGAAAATATTCCAGTAGCATTGATGACAAGCTTAGCGTCCATTCGCCATGATGTATCCGTCTCTATGTCCTTGGCTATGACGCCAGTGATTTTTCCGTTCTCGATGTTAAGTTTTTCCGCGGAGACATAATTGATAGCTAAGTTGCCAGAGGCGTTGATGCATTGGGCAAATGCTATAGCAAGTGCGGCATCATCAAACTGGGCATCGGTGTACGCGATTCCACCTGTAGGCTTGGTTTTTTTATAGCGCGGTAGCTGAGCCATGAGTTCGCGCTGGGAGAGTAACTCGGCAGGTCTGATATTGGACTTTCCGGCGAGCGAATCGTAAATCCACATCCCGAATCGATAGTAATAGCGAGAGAGTGGAGTGTGAGTCGGCAAAATGAAGCGCATCGGTTGACTGAATTCCTCAGCGTTTTTTAACAGTAGTGAGCGCTCGTGCAGAGCTTCGCGGACGAGACCAATTTCCCCATTTTGTAGATACCTCACTCCTCCGTGCAGAAGTTTTGTGGAGCGGCTAGAAGTTGCTGTAGCGAAGTCAGCTTGCTCTAATAAGGCGACTTTGTAGCCCCGTGAGGCTGCGTCCCAAGCTGTGGCTAGCCCAGTGGCGCCACCTCCAATGACGATGATGTCCCATGGACCGTCATTCTGAGCTTGATCGATTAGTATTGTGCGTGGGTCTGCTGGCATGGAAGTTAAAACTAGGAGTTGCTCTAGTAGACTACTCTATGAAAGAGTTAGATGTGAATGAGAAACTCCCATTTCTAGTGATTGGTCACCGCGGCTGTGTAGGAGCAGAGCCTGAAAATACGCTCAGAGCAATACGCAGAGCTATAGAGTTGGGCTGTATGATGGTAGAGGTCGACGTCTATTTTGTCGATGGAGAATTGGTAGTTCATCATGATCAAAGAGTGGACCGCACTAGTAATGGTCGGGGGAGACTGGATGGATACACCTTCGAGTCGTTGAGAGAGTTAGATTTTGGTAAAGGTGAAATTATACCTACTTTAGAAGAGGTGCTAGATCTTTGTTTGGGACGTACTGAGGTGAATATTGAGCTGAAGGGACCACGGACAGCGGCTCCAGTTGTGTCTCTGCTGTTAAGGCGTGAGCGAGTAGATAGAGTGATTCTCTCTAGCTTTGAATGGGAGCAGCTTGGCGAAGTGCGTGAGCTTAGCGATGTTTCAGTCGCTGTACTGGTTCAACATGCTCGGCAGTTTCCTGAAGGGTTGGATCTAGCGGAGAGCTTGGGTGCGCTATGGATCAATCTAGGTCTAAAAATTCTAACCCCAGCGAGAGTGGCTAGTGCTCACGGTCGAGGTTTGCAGGTGGCCAGTTACACGGTGAAAAGTGTTGGGGACTTAAAAAAAGTATTAGCCTCTGGCGCGGATGCGTGCTTTGCAGATGACCCTAAAATGGTAATAGATTTCTTATGCGATATGTAAATTTTCTGCTGACTACGCTGTTAGCGCTTTGTGCCAGTTGCACGACCCAACTCGATGTGGTGACTATTCCTCAGAATGAACCGGTGATTCGAGCTGTAGAGAAAATGCCACGTGGCGGTGGATACTCGACGCGACCAAAGGCACATCACGGGCTGAGCCATTCCATCCGAGCTGGGCGAAGGGGGGGCTTAGATCTTAGGGCGGGCAAAGCGAAGCCTAGTTATTGCTCGGGGGCTACCTATCATGTGTTGCTATCGATGGTTCAGGAGGGGATCGATGCTGGTGTGTTAGAGCTGAGTTCTAGTGAGGTTCAGGCATTGATGATGCAAGGTCAGGGCGATGGGATAGGAATCTGGGGACGCTGGAATTCCAATGGTCCTGGTGCTGCAAAGCTAGTGAAAGACTTAAGGATGGGGATCAACTTTGAATCGTACGAAAAAGCACAAGCGGGTGACTTTATGAAGATATTTTGGTCCGACCAGATTGGCAAACATGAATACGGGCATTTGGTGGTCTATCTAGGAACTCACCAATTGCACGGCGAGGAATACGTGAAGTTTTGGTCAAGTAATCAACCACGGGGTTACGGTGTAAAGTCGGTGCCGAAAAGGGCCATCAAGTGGGCCGTGTTCACTCGAATTACTAACATCACTAATATTAAGAATGTGGATAGCTTGTCCCATGAAGATACGTTTTTGAGCGGCATGCTCAGACGTAGTTATTCAAGAGCAACAGTGCGTAGCCGTTGCGCTGTTCAGTAAAATGCTTTTAGAGCCAGTAGGATGAAGTGATTTCTACCGCGAAAGATTCGAAAATCTAGTACGATGAAATTTTTACCACGAATCGACACGAATCGACACGAATGACGAGGATGACGAGGATGACGAGGATGACGAGGATGACGAGGATGGGACGTTTCTCCGAAATGTCTGGCGAGGTGTAGATGAAAGCGGCTGGAAGCACGCTTCTGCGAGGGAGAACTTTTTCCTCACTCCTCTAGCCTCTATGCTTGGCTAGTTCGCCAACTTTAGCAAAAGCAGGCGGAGTTGGTCGGCGGCCTTGAGTGTTGCTTTGCTGAACTCAGGGGTGATCTCTTGGGTGGCTTTCTTGCGAAGAACTGGATGCGTGATCTCTAGGAAGTTTGCCTCACTCTTTGATGCTAGTTTGACAGGTTCAGATACAATAAGTTTCCAGTCGTTCGGGTCGGTAATTTTGACGTCACTCTGTTCCTTGAGAACGATGACTTTACGGATCTTTTGCTTCTTTGAAGTGAGGGTGTTCTTTCGCAGCGACTGAGCGTGTTTACTGGCACTTTGCGTTTCAGGGCTGAAGACGAATCGAAGAGAATACAAGGGCTTTTCTGCGGTTAGGGAGCGTATCAAAGAAGGTGTGAGACCTATTTTTGCGGCGTCAGCTGGGCCTTTTTCTCCGACGAGTTCGATGACGAGCACGACGAACTCATTTTCTTTAATTCCTGCTATATCGGTGTATGTGAGTTTGAGTTTTTTCTGCCCGTTGGAGGTAATGTTAGTTTCTGTAAATTGGATGCCTATGCCGCCTGGGCTCACAGTTCCTTGGATGAAGCGATTGACAGCTTGGGTGTTATTTCTGCCCACTTCGGTGACGATGTTTCGTTTGCCGATGAGAAGGGAACGATCCATAGCTGACTCTATGTCATCAGCGTTGATGGCTACCGCGACTTGAAATTCTAGTTGAGCTTCCTTTTCATCGTTCTGGCGAAGGTGGTGAACGACACTGGTGATAGAGCCGACGACGAGGCCGATGGGAAGGATCATGATGATCCACCAAAATTTGCGCGCACTTTTTTTGTCGATAGATTTAGACATGTGAAAATGTTTAGTTGTCTTAGAGAAGACTCAATGGAGAGATCAATCTCTACGCAGAAGCTGTCACCTCGGAACGGCTATCTTGCAAGCACTTTTACAATGCTCTCAGCAGCACGTTTGTGGCATCCTGGCTCACCGAGCTTTGCCGCTGTTTTTGCGAGTTCAGTTTGGACCTTTTTTGTGAATTCTGAGTCTGCCAAGAATTTATCGAGAGCGTGCTGGATGTGACATGGGTCGGCATCTCCCTGGATAAATTCCTCCACGACTTGCTTGCCTGCTAGAATATTCACTAGTCCAATGTAGTCGACCTTAATGAGCACCTTGCCGATGAAGTAGGTTGGCCAAGCGATGCGGTATATAAGGCAGTAGGGTAAGCCGTAATACGCGGCTTCTAAAGTGGCTGTACCGCTGGCGATCACTCCGCAGCTGGCGTTTTGCATGAGTGCGTGGCTGTCGCCCACTGTGATTTTTACGAGCTCATTAGGAAACTTGGCTTTGTCGAGTAACAAGTGCATTTGCTCGCCGAGCTTTTCTGAGGCGGCTGGGGCTTGAAATCTGAGCGATGGGTGTTCGCCGCTGAGTCTCCGCGCGGTTTCCAGCATCACCGGGAATAGCCGGGCGACTTCACGCTCGCGGCTACCAGGGAAGAGTCCTACTAGCTTAGGGTCACGCTCGACAGTGGTTTTCTTTTCAATGAGCTCATCGACGATGGGGTGGCCGACAAAATCAGTGGGCAGGCCAGCGCCTTCAAAAATGGATTTTTCGAAGGGGAAAATACAGATCATTTGATCGAGCAATTCGGCCATCTTAGGGATGCGGCCCTTATTCCATGCCCAGACTTGAGGGCTTATATAGTAGATGATCTTGGTTTTTGGCAGAGCTTCGCGAACGGCTTTGGCCATACGAAGGTTGAAACCAGGGTAGTCAATGAGCACAAGAGCATCGGGCTTAGCCTCGATAACCTCTTTGAGCATGTGATCAAATTGTTCCTTGAACCAAGAATAGTGCTTGAGTACTTCCCAAATACCCATGACTGCGGCATCTTCCACCCAGTCGCGAGTGTTGCCGCCGCTAGATTCCCGCATCTCAGGACCGCCGGTTCCTAGGAGTTGGACTCCAGGGATAGCGTCCTTGAGTGCGAGCATCAGCTCGGCACCATGGGTGTCGCCGCTGACTTCACCTGCGATTAGATAGATGGAAGTGCTTCTCACTGGTTAGGTTATAGAGTGCTATGAGGGAGGAGAGAAGAGTGAAGTGCGCGGATGCAATAAAAAAGGCCCACTGCTATGCGAGGGGGCCTTTTAAAATATATGCGAACGGGTAGATTACTTAGCCGCCTTTTCGTCCTTGTTAGTGACAACAGTAGCGATAGCTGAGCGATCGTACTTCACAAATGTGTTGTCAGCGATGCGGAGTGATACGGTTGTGTCGCCAATAGAATTTACTGCAGCATGCATGCCACCGATGGTGATGACCTTGTCTCCCACTTTGAGTGAGCTTTGCTTTGCTTTGAGTGCTTTTTGACGTTTTTGTTGCGGGCGGATCATGACCACCCACATGACGACGAAGAGAATGCCGAACATGATGATGGTTTTCATTGGGTCGCCGCCTTGTGCGGCTTGGGCTAGAGTGAGAAATGTGTTAGTCATAGTGATAATGGTTATTTAGAATTTGCGGTGTAGCGACCTATGAAGGCATCTTTGAATTCCGAGAACGTTCCCGCCTCGATTGCTTCACGTGCTTGCTCCATGAGTTGTAAGTAAAAATGCAGATTGTGGTAGGAAAGCAATCTTAAAGCGAGCATTTCCTTGGCGCGCCAAAGATGGCGGATGTAGCTGCGGGTAAAACGCCTTACGCTGGGGTGGGTGGTTTCGGTGAGTGGTCGTTGATCGAGCTCGAACTCTTTATTTTTAATGTGGATGGGACCATCGTGGGTGAATGCGAGTCCGTGGCGCGCCACGCGGGTAGGCATCACGCAGTCAAACATATCAACACCACGAGCGATCATTTCTAACATCTGTGGCGGAGTGCCTAGTCCCATAGCGTAACGTGGCTTGTCTTCAGGCAGGTGAGGGACGGCATTGTCGATAGCGCGGATCATTTCGTGCTCTGGCTCACCAACGGATATTCCGCCAACAGCGTAACCGTCGAAACCGATTTCGATGAGTTCCTTGGCGGAGCGCTCGCGGAGGTGAGCAAAAGTAGAGCCCTGCACAATGCCGAATGCGAGCTGGCGCTTCACTGGAGTCTTCTTATCGTCGTCGATCTGGCTGGGGTCGACCTGCCACGGGACGACTGTGTCGATGTTCTCGTCGTGCCAGATTTTACAGCGCTTTGCCCAGCGAGTGGTGAGAGCAAGTGATTCCTCCGCGTACTTCTCGTCGCATGGGTACGGTGGGCATTCGTCGAAGAGCATGGCGATGTCAGAACCGAGGGTCGCTTGGATTTCCATGCTGTTCTCTGGAGTCATCATCATTTTCGAGCCGTCGAGGTGGTTGGCGAACTCGACTCCCTTCTCAGAAATTTTGCGAAGCTTAGCGAGCGACCACACTTGGAACCCACCTGAGTCGGTGAGGATTGGTTCGTCCCAGCTAGAAAACTTGTGGAGCCCCTGAGCGGCACGAATGACTTCAAGTCCCGGACGGAGGTTGAGGTGGTAGGTGTTACCTAAGATGATTTGAGATCCTAGATCGACGAGGTCGTCTGGGTGGAGGGTCTTGACGGTGCCCTGGGTACCAACTGGCATGAAGATCGGGGTCTGGATGACTCCGTGCGCGGTGGTGAGTTCACCGCGGCGCGCCTTAGTTTTTTCGTCGGTCTTGAGAAGTTTGAACATTCCTTGAAAATTTGCTTAAAGACTTCTAAGCATGGAATGGGCTGGTGGTCAATGGCAGTGGTCGACGGTCGTTTGTAGCGTCAGTGGTAGCCAAATGGTGGATTGCTATATCTTTATTTAGAGGGTTTTCTTCTGTGTTTGTGATGGAGTAGTGATACAAAATAATAACTTTAGGGTTGCGCAGTTTGAAATCTGCGCGTAGTTCTTTCTACGTAAAGCAAATCAACTGATGCCAAACAATTATCCACATTCTTATTTTAGCAAGTTCTCCTCTGGGGGATCTTGGTCGGGTATGATGGCGGGTGGTATTCAGGAATATTCCTTTATTTGCCATTGGTCCTTTAAATCGAAAGGAGGAATGCGAGCTACATAAACAAGTATACTACAATAGATACGAATTCAATGTTGCTCGCTTTCCAAAACTGGAAGCGAGTTTTTTTGTGCTCGATTTCTGGTTAGGTAAGCCTCCTCACTGAGTCGGATGTCGAACTTCCATGAAAGACGCAAGCGGCCGATCGCGTTTCTAACTGTGCGACAATTGCTGCCCGAGAAGGGTCAATCAACAATAAGCCTACCATGAGTAGGTCAATAAAATCACAGGTGTCTATATACCTGTGGTTATAAAATGCCATCTCCAAAATTTAAATCCGAGGCGAGTCCTCAAAACCAATTATCCAAAATGACAACTTTATTAGAAACTACGAAAAATGTACCAGTAACGGCTCCTAGCGAGCTTGATCTTTTGATTGAACTAACCGCCAAGGAGCGAATCGGGCCAGTGATGCTGGTGCGCAACGTTCTGGCAATTCTTGATGAAGAGCCAGGCTTGTTGGTGGACACGGTGCTTCAGTTGACTGATTCAAACCGTGACTTCAGCGTGGTGACCAAGGCTGACTACCTTGCAGCCTACCAATCTGTGGCAAATGCCCCGCGTGTCCGAGCGCGGCAGGTGCTGCTCTGCGCTCTGCAGCAAAGTGCCAATCTTGCCGGTTACGGCGCGATAGAAGAGCAAGCCGCGTAGCAAATATTTTACGCCATAGATTGTGTTGAAACTACCCTTTGCCGAGGGTGAAATAGTGATGAGCCATGGGTCAAGACCCGTGGCTCGTTTTATTTGGTGTGGACGACAGGGCGCACTGACTTGAGGGGTCGGCTCCCCCAGCTTAGAAGCTGGCGCCGATGGTGAAGTGGAAGGTGCCTTTTGGCTCTTTGACCTTTCGGTTGAGATTGTACCCGTACTCGAAACGAATCGGACCGATAGGGAGGTGGATGCGAGCGCTGAGACCTACGGCTTGGCTGGGGCTACTGAAGTTGAGGTCTTCATAGTCGCTATAGACTTGGCCTAGATCGTAGAAGAGTGCGAGGTGGAAGGGTTTTCTAATTTCCCTAACGAGCTCGGCGCTGCCGACCCAGTAGGATTCACCGCCGAGCGGGTCGCCTGAGCCTGAGCGGGGGCCTAAACCGCGTTCGTCAAAGCTACGGACGGAGTTGGTACCACCGCTGAAAAATCGTCTATCGATTGGCAGTTTCTCTGAATTGGCCGGGACAATGGCGCCGACGTCAAAGCGGGAGATGAGGTAGGTATTTTCAAGTAGTTTTTTGCGGTAGGAGTTGTTGAGGTCGATTTTAAAGTAGGATGTGTCGGCGTCACCGATGATAGAGCCGAACTCGGTGAGTAGTTCACCATTGTAGCCTTGGTTGGGGAGGATGGGGTCGTTGCGAAGATCGAGGCTTTGTATGATACCGATCCGTGTGTTGAGGTAGTCATTTGGGCCGAGTTCCTCTTGTGTCATGGATGAGGATGAAGTGCTGACAAAGGAACTACCTAAGTATCCTCGTATTGAGTAGTTGTCCGTTGGCTGCCAAGTCCAGGATGCTTCTGAGCCAAGTTCATATTTCTCGTAACCATCTGGGCTGCGCTGTAGGGCGAAGGCTCGGAGGTTGAAGCTGATGTCTTCTCCTGCAAAGAACGGCTCAGTGATTCCCACTTCACCAAGCAAGCCACGTCCGGTGTACTCAGCACGAGAGCTGAACTGCCACATCTTACCGCTCAGGTTGAGGTCGCTGTAGGTAACTCCTAACACGAGACCTTCATAGGAATCCGTTCCAATGTAGGCACTGGTTGTGACCGTTTTTCCTTCCTCGAGTTCAATGTCCAAATCCAGAAATCCATCATCGTGTGGTACCGGTGTGACTACTACTTTTTTGAAAACACCGGTATTGAGTAACCTGTTAGTGGCCTTATCTGCTGCATCAGCATCATAAACCTTATTCCGCATAGGTTTGAAAAATCGAAGAATCCTGCGAGTTTGCGTGTCTTGATGTCCGGAGGCTGAGACGTCTCGAAGGATGTAGCGCTTGCCTTGCTTTATTTGGAAGGCAAGTGTTGTACGACTGTTGTGGTGTTCTGTGGTTACATTTACTTCGGCGAAATGGTACCCAGTTCTACGAAAGTAATTACTGACGTCATTGTTTATTTTGACGATATTTTCAGTAGTGGAGGGTTGCCCAATCAAAGTACTAAATTCTTTGATCATCTCTTGTTCAGTCGTGCTTGAAATCCCTGTAAATCTCGGACGAGTGAGGGAGTGGAGACCACCTTGGTCGATGTCGAGCAAGACGTGGATTCTGCCAGTTTCTATATCAACGTATTCATTTTCGACTCTAACCTCAGCTTGCCAAAAGCCGGAGGACTTCAGGTAGTTTTCAACATTGCTAGCTCCGCGCTGGGTGTATTCTTTGATGTAGGGGGCGTTCTTGAGGCCGACGAGTTCCCCTTCAACGATAGGCTGGTAGAAGTAGTTAGTCAGAGTTTCATTATCGAGAGTTGTCTGAGTTTGTGACTGCACAGCACCATAGAATAGTCTAGGACCGTTGTTGACCTTGAGAATGATGGTATTGCCGCTGATACTCCATTGAACATCTACTTGTGAATAGCCGCGTCTAAGAATGAGACGTTCGAGGTAAAATGCAGCATCATCGGCACGCCATGAGGTGGCTGGTCGAGCCGAAATATACTGTAGCCTAGGCTTGAGTTGGTCTTGGTAGAGCGGGAGGCTCAGTTTATCAACCCCGACAATTCGGACTTCAGCTGCGGACGCTATGCCGCAGAGGAGTAGGCTACAAATGGCGAAGACAATTTTCATTAGCGAAACTTCAGAACAAAGACAACGAGGCCACGAGTTTGCTTTTTCTCGTCCACTTGGGCGGTGATGTAGATGCGGTCGTTGAGTTTGATTTTTGCGGAGGAAAACTTTCGCCCAGTGAATCCGTTAGTTTCGTTAATGTTGAACTCGAAGTCATCGATGCTAGAGAGGATGACTTCCAGTATTTTAGTGCTATGCGACTGGCCAGATTCCTGTTTGATTTTGGCTAGAAAAAGTTGGAGAGCACGGAGTGTAGCTGCTTCCTTATTATTACTCAGATCCTGGGCTGTGACTCCCGTGGCGAGCAAGGTCATGATGTCATTTTTGGCGAGTGGCGGGAAGGAGGTAAAAGTCGTTTTAGGAGATGTCGCTAGTCCATAGACGAAGATGCTGGTGTCATAGTTACTGACGACTGATTTGCCTTGGATGTCGAGGGTGGGAATGAGGCCGTTCTTTGGGTGGAATTTGATTTCACCTTTGTGGATTTTGAGTGTGCTGAAGGGTAGTTTAGCGACCACATATTTGGCGTAAATAGTCCCGTCTAGGGCTGGTTCGGCAAAGGTTCCAGTGACCTTGACGCCCCCTTCGATCTGGCCGCCGGCGATGTTGCCCCGAATAAGCAGAGGATCCTGCATACTCACTTTGAGGCCGAGCTTCCATGCGTCGAATGGCTTGGGGATAGGGATCGTGAAATTCTTTGAATCGATGGCTGGAAGTTCAACCTTTGAGACGGCTGAACTGGGAACTCCGATGGGTAAAATATCGATATCCTTATAGAAGAGCGATTCGACGAATCCAATGTCGCCGCTGAGCGTTGCGTCTTCTAAGGTGCCAGCTAATTTGAGCTTAGCGTTGGCTCTGACAGAAATGGAGTCATTGCGGAAGACCATTGCATAGTCGGTCTTGGCGTTGACTTCAAAGAGTGGATTTTTGAGGTCTGCAAGGTCCACTTTAGCATCGGCTTGGAACAGGCCACCATTGACTGAGGCTTTCAAGTTTGCGGTGATTTTCCGGTCGGAGTTCGCTTTGAATTCTATGAGGATATCGCTGATGTCATCGACAGTATCATCAGCAATGACGAGGAGCGGGATTTCAATGCGTGTGTCGAGCTCGATCTGAGGGTCAAGCAAGGTGCCGGTGATCGTTGCATTGCCATCGAGGTGGCCGGTGACCTCTTTGAGTTGGGGAAGAAACCTCGCTATGCGGTTGAGTGGGAGTGTGTTTATCTTGAGCTTGCCGTCGACCTTGGACTCTTTGAGGATAGCGTCTAGATTTTCAGATTTTTGAACCCATTGAAGGGGGGTGAGAGGGATAGCTAAATCTAGCTTCATCCTTTGGGTCTTTGCTTCGGTTAGCACACCTGTGAAGCTGAGACGTTGGTCTTGGGTTTCAAAGTCGGCGAGCATGTGGAGCGGAGCGAGATCTTTATTGGCAATTCCTCGAAGCCCCTCAAGCTTTAGATTTCCTTTGATGTCAGGTTTGTGAGGCGATCCAATAAGGTCAAGGCTAAGAGAGACTGAGCCTTCAAGACCATGCATCTGTTTGATGTTATCGAGTTTTAGCCATTGGCTGATTTTCTGAATAGGCAAGAGTTTGGAGTCGGCATCGACTAACCATGGATTTTCTTGCGCCAAAAAACTCTCGAGTGAGTTGATCTCACGTGTGAATGGGATCTTGGCAATAATGGTTGAGATACTCTCCTCGCCCTTAGAAACTGAACCCTTATTGAGGTGGATAAACTGTCCATCCCAGTGGAGTTCAGCATTGGCTGTGAAATCGTCATGTCTGATTTGCAGGGGTTTGAGGGTGACTGATTCTGGCCATTGATACTCTAATCCAGTGGTGAGTTCGAAGGCCTCCTCTTTATAGCTGAGCTTTAGTGGTTCAAGAGTAAGCTTGCCAACTTGAGGAGCTTCCAGGTCTGAGTGACCGGTCCCTTGCCAGTGGAGACTGAGTGAGTTCTCAACTTTAAGGCCAGTGTCGTAGGCTGCGAGGAATTTATTGATCCAAAGCGGGTGTTTTTCTACGACGGCGATCTCAGCCTGATACTTGTCGTCGTCGAAGGTGTAGCTAGCCTCTATTTCTATAGGAATGGACTCTCCGTCTGTGGCTGTCACTTTTACAGTTCCTTTTTGTAGCTGGCTATAGACGGCATCTATCTGGATAGAGGGAACGGGAGTCTGGTCGATATTGACTCCGTCGATTTTCAACTGAGTATCGAGGCTTACTAGCTCGAAGTCGTCGACTTTGATCTTTCCTTCTAGCGCTACGCTGGTTTTCCCTAGCTCTAGCGCGTCAGGAAGTGCGTGGATGAGGCTTGGGATGTTGCCGAGTTCGGCGCAGCTGATTTGATACTTTAAATCGGTGTAACTCCACCAGTTCTCGGCAGCTAAGTTAGTCCATTTACCCACAAACTCAGCCTGTAGCGGTGCCTTCTTATAGAGGCTGTCTAGCTTTAGTTCGTATGATCCATCATTTTGGGTGAAATGAAGATGAGTGTCTTCGAGTTGGTAATTCTCGTCTTTATAGCTGATGCTCAGTGGTGCAACGGCAAGCTTGCCTGTCTGTGGGGCGGCGAGGTCTGAGTGGCCATTCCCTTTCCAATGGAGATTGAGAGAGTTTTCAATTTCCAGGCCAGTGTCGTAGGCTGCGAGGATTTTATTGATCCAAAGTGGGTGTTTTTCTACGACGGAGATTTCGGCTTCATACTTGTCGTTCTCGAAGGTGTAACTCGCATCAATTTGGATGGGAATGGCGTCCTCATCTTTGGCTGTCACTTTTACCGCCCCCTTTTTTAGGTGGCTATAGACGGCGTCGATCTGGATAGAGGGAATGGGAGTCTGGTCGATTTTAGCACCATCGATTTTCAACTGAGTGTCGAGGTCTACCAGCTTGAGGTCGGCGATTTTGATCACACCCTCGAGAGCTACGCTAGTCTCTCCTAACTCCAGTTTTTCAGGAAGTGTGGGAATGAGGCTTGAGATGTTGGCGAGTTTGGCGCAGTTGATTTGATACTTTAGATCGGTGTAGCTCCACCAGCTCTCGGCTGCCAAGTTCGTCCATCTTCCCACGAGCTCAGCGTGTAGCGGCGCTTTCTTAAACACGGTATCGAGCTTTAGATCGTAGTCTCCCTCATTTTGGCTGAAATGAAGCTTGGTGTATTCGAGTTGGTACTCGTCGTATTCGATATTTGCGAGATCTAGCCCACAGGAGATTTTCCATGTGGGTATAGGGTCGAGCCAGTTGTCGACTCTGGCATCGAGCGCGTTGAGTGAGAAATCGAATGGGAGTTCTAGCTGAAACCGTTGAGCCAAGGTTGCTGCATCGAGCGACCCACTATGCAATTTGGCTGAAATTTCCTCACTCATTTCTACTGATATTTCCGCAGTAAGAATCTGTAATTGGGCCGAGCCTTTGAGCTTAGCTGACCAATCAGCATGCGCTTCGAGTAGAGCCACATCGGGTAAAATTTCTAGCCTGCCGAGGTCAATTTTCGAGTCAGTCCAAATGAGATCCACATCTTGCAGGGGAGTTTCTATATGTTCGCTATCCTTAGTTTGGAACCCTACTAGATGGTAGCTATCGCTCTGCTTAGTATGATGGAGCGACTGCAATTGGAATTCAGCAAAAAGTTCGTCGTCTCTGAGAAGTGAGACATCAATGTCACTCAGCTGAATTGCTGGCTGGCGTACCCATTCCCTGACTAGAAAGAGAGTCTTCTTGATTTTTTGAATACTGGTTTCTTCATCAGATTCAGAGGAGACAAATTTGGAGAGGTCGATCACCATGGTGGCATCGTGGAGGGTGACTCCACGTACTTGCCCATGAATCAGCTCTCTGAATAGCCGGTAGTCGGCTGAAGCTTGGCTAAACTGGATTTTCTGCAAACCTCCTGTTCCAATGTAGTCAAATTGGCTGAGGGTGAAGCCAGTTCTCAAGGTGCCGTTGACTTTACAATCGCCTTCCATCTCTTGACTCAGCAATGCTTGATCAATCGCGTAGTGCACACCCCAGCGGGCGAGCGGGCCATTGAGCGCCCAGACTAAAACACATAGGAAGCCAGTGAGCCAAAGCAGTCGCTTACGCCATTTGCGTTTTGGTTTGGTTATTGGGCAGGGATCATCAAGCATACAGTTTTCGCTTATCTCCACAATACTGAGTGCTCTGGTTAGAGAGGTAAAGAAAAGTCTACGCTGACTCTAGGGTGGGGGAGGTGTTCAGTGGGCTGAGTTCAGTTTCCAGACCAGCACTCTGAAGAAAATTCCAACCGCGAAAATGCGAAAAAGGACGAAAGCTTTTTAAGTGACCAGCGCGATGAACTAGTTGCAGTCAATAGTTGCAGTCATTCGACGAATTGAAAAGTAGGGAAGTTTATCCGAAACGTGCGACACGTCACGGGGCTTTTATTGTTGACTGGCTTTAAATCCTTTTAGATTAAGCAGTTAAAGCGCCTTTCTCGCCATTTTGCGGAGTCCTCTCTACTCTCGGGATTTATCAAATAAGGCGGCAATAAGGGATCTAGCGTGCCGTAACCGTGCCGATTAAGTTGGCTAAAATACGGAAATAGAGCTCGCGATCCAGTTTGCTGGCAAGTTGTCACGGGAGGCGGGCGACGCGCTCACGGGCGCGCTAGTGGCTCTTATGGTGACGCGGGGCTAACGCGGAAAGGAACGAGAACACGGCCTAGGTTTATCGTTCACGGGCGCGCTGTCATTCATTATAGAAAAAAGCGCGATGCGGGAGGGATTAAGCGGAAAAGAGTTGAATCCTCAGCAGAGAGTATATGGAACTTCAAAAAAACATCACAAACGAACAACCAGTTCTCCTCTCTCGTATCGAGTTAGCGAAGCGGCTCGGTATTTGCCCCCGCGTGGTCTCGCAAGAGAGTCTCAGCAATCGAATCCCTTTTGTAACGCTGGGTAAGTCCCGCCGCTATGACTTAAAGGCTGTTCTCGAAGCGCTCGGCGCAAACTCTAAATAGATTTCAAACCTCTTATATTTGTGTGGGTTCATGGAGTCCCGAGTTTAGCTCGGGGCTCTTTTTTTTGGCTTGATTGCTCCAATTCTAGCGAAAACAAGTAAGAAAGAGTTGATTTTGCGCCTTAAATATGAAGAAAATTTTACCCATCCTAGCTATCTTGACCACGCTCGCGCCCTTGGTGTCAGCTCGTTCAGCGACTTGCCAGCCCGAGGCGAGCGGTGCAAAGAATCCCTACACGGGCAAGCGCTCTATCCGCTATATCGTGCCCGTACTAAGAGACGGCGAGGTTTACGCGGTCAAGCGTGGCAAGGTCTTGATTCTGACGCGAGCGCGCGCGGCCCGATACGGCGCTAAAGTCTTCGAGGATCGCAAGACCGCTTTCTCGTATGCTAAGAAAACAAAGCGCTAGGGCTAATCACTTTGGCGATTTATGACAACCTACAGAGGGCTAACCCGCAAGATGATTTAGCGTGTGATCTCTCAAGATCCCGACAAACAGCCGTTTGATTTAGCTCTTTTCACCCCGTGGAATTTGGAAGTTTTTTCCTCGTTTTAGCAAAATGAAAACCAATAGGACAAGGGGTTAGTGAGTTTTCTGGCGCAAAATGTAACACGCTAGAGTAGTAAAACGTGAAGAGATCTAAAAAAAGTCACCCGTTAGTAGAGAGCGACGTTTACACAGCAGCACCTCACTCAATGTAAAGCAAATAAAGCAAATAACGAAAAATAACAAATACGATATGAAAAACTACAACACAACAGGCACAACGACAAAAGCAGCTCCAACAAAAGCGGCAATAACGAAAGATGCTCCAACGGGGCTTTTACGCGTGGGTGTCCACTCTATCAATCTTGAAGCCGTTCGCTCGGTTAGCTTCTCAGGAGGTGTGGAGGTTAATTTTTTAGGTGGCGGCTCAATCAAGTTCAAACATCGCGTCTCGGGCCTCTCGAATCTGCTAGAGATTTTCGGGTTGCCAGCTCTTAAGGAAGCGCCAACGAACCACCCTTTTCATGCTGATGCGTTCAATAAAGCGCTAATCCCAGAGCTTAAAAGCTTTCAATAAATTTTTGATAATACGCAACACAACCGACCATAAACAGACCGAACCACTGACCACGGGACTCAGCAAGGCGACAAAGCCAATACTAAGTTAAAATCGAAACACACAAAATAAGATGAGAAATACAGAGAATGAAAAGATTGATATTCACAAAGGATTGACCGAGCTAATAGCTAGCCAAAAAGAGGGTTATCCGAGCGGCGTGGCTGGGGCATTGGCGCGAAACTTCACAGCTAACGCACGTTACTCAGATGTGGAGTTTAGCATAGCTGCAATGCTAGGCGTGGCTTCTAGTATCGCGTCGCGCTCGTACCATTTCGACCAAGACACGAGCTGCAACCTGTATATGGCTGTACTTGGTGACTCGGGAGCAGGCAAAGACGACATCACAAAGAATATTTCTAGGACTCTTGAGGCTATAGACAAAAACAACAGGACAAACTTTCTTGGACGTATGTGCCAAACTATGCCAGCAAGTAAAGAGGGAGTCACAACCGCTTTAGCAGATCGCGGTATTGGCTCGGTCACTTTCATGAAGTCAGAGATTGACAAATATCTAGCCAAAGCACAGGCGAACGAGACGAGCAAGCAAAAGGAGATCATTGACGAGCTACTGGAGCTTTATTCACAATCGAGCGCTAGCTACATCAAACGAGCGCCCGCGCGCGCTGATAAGGGTAATATTGCGCCTGATATTTGTGCACCTTGTGTGACACTTGTCGGCGAGGGCACGCGTGAGATTATGTATGACTCACTTTCTCAAGACTCACTCACGGGCGGGTTCGTTTCTAGGCTCTTACTGATCGAGAGAAAAGAGAAAGGCCGCAAAATTCAATCCTCCACAATGAGTATGAGCAAGGCAGTCGAGAACCTGAAGTACTGCGAAGCCGTGGGCACAGCTACGGAGATCGCGAAAGCTCGCAAAGCTTTTGACGAGTTCAAAGGGAGAGATGAAAACGGGCGGCTACCAATACCCGTAAAAGTCCTAGAGTCGTTGAGTCGCCTAGGGGATGAAGCCGAGGCTTTATGCTGTTACACTAGAAACCAGCCCCCGCATAGTGATTATTATGACATCACAGGCACGAGTGAAGATGTGCAAGATCCAAAAGGCTCGCAAGAAGTCATCACGCGGCCAACTACTAGCGCGCCTAACACGAGATCCGTGATCTTCTCCCCTGATGCTAAGGATTTTATAGACAAGATGGACGATGGAATTGACGCACAGCTAACTTTGGAAGGTACAACTCGCGGCGCCGCGTGGACAAGAGTTACGCTCAAAAGTAAGAAAGTCGCTTCACTTCTCGCTATTCTTGAGAACCCCACATTGCCTATCATTACTTTGGAGCAAATGGAGTGGGCATTCAAATGGGTTGACGGTCAGGCAAAGATACTATCGAGATCAGTTGACAATGGCGAGATTGGCGGGGGAAGCCTTGCCAAGCAAAGCAAAGCACTAAAGGAGGCACTGGTTCGCACGATTGACCAAAAAGAAACTACATCAATAAACAGCTGGAAACGACAAACAGGCAAAGCTCTATTAATTCAAGGGGTGCTCAGTGAGTCAATGATCAAGGCAGTTGCGCGGGCCAATTACGCGTTCAGCGCTATTGAGGGACTATCAAGGAGAAAGGACGCTGTAGAGGGGGCTGTTCTGGCCCTATGTGACGAGGGCTTTATACAGTCAGTGAAAGCGGACACACATGGGTTACCTAAGGGCATCTACTATTTAGTCAAGCCCGATGTATTGCCGCACGGCTTGCCAGCATAACCACGGGTTAACACTAACCACCAATCACCAGCCCCGCGCGTTCACACGTGCGGGGCTTTTCACGTCTATGAGCATCAAGGCGTGCTGACGAGGCGCGAGGCGCGCGCACATGAGAAGTCATGAGACGGGCCGCGAGCCCGTGTGAGCGATCCTCGGGGCATTATTGACCTAATAGCGGCGCGTGGCTTAATTGGGTGACCACATAATCGAGCGCGCGCGCGTTTGAGACATCCTAGCCTTCTAGCACCTTGCGCGCGTGGTGACTAGCCGCAAGCCCCTTGCGCGCGTGGTGACTAGCTTTGGGGGAATCGATAGGCTGAGCGTTGCATGTCAAGTCGCGCGCGCGTGTGTGTGTGGTGACCTGGTGACGGGTTGCGGTGGCCAATTTACCACAGAATGACAGAAAATAGTCAAAAATAGGGAAGAAAATAGGGAAAAATAGGGATGTGTAGGGACGTTCCCTACACTACTTTCTTTATACGGGGTATGGGCTACAGGGGATTGTGTAGGGAAATAGGGACTTTCCCTCTAAATGGGGGTAAAAAATATTATTCACGGGATTGAAAAAATGATCACAGGTTTCTGAAATATCATTCACGAAACTTGCGAGAAAAAATGCTCACTCCCATAGGTCACAATGAATAAATAAATAATAATATACTATACTATATATCTATTCTATCTACATAATCTTCTACAGACCATACGTGGTATAAGAAAAGGCGTGTAGGGACTCGTCCCTATTTTTCCCTATATATCCCTATTTTTTAGCGGGTTTTAACTATTTAACGTGGTAAACCAGCCTTCCTGCCCCGCTTTACGTGGTAAACTAACCCCCACGCCGCACGCCGCGCGCGCTTGCTGTGCCTTGCCGCGTGGTAACCAGCCATCAGCGCCGCGCTCGCGTGGTAACCTAGCCATCAGCGCATTGCCGCGCGTGTGGCAAAAATGGAGGCCACGCTGTGCAATTCGTGAGTTTTGCCGTTTTCCATGAGCGTTTTCCATACTTTCCATGCTTTCCATAATCACTTATGGAAGGTTTAGAGCATACCACGTAAGGGCTAGAGCGATAATTCCATAATTCCATGAATTTCCTTATAAAGGGAGAGAACACACCCCAAGAGAGGGAGAGAGGGGAGAGTAATCTCATATATATATATCTATCTATATATTATAGAAAGTATGGAAACTAGACTCTAACCCTTACTGTGTATACTCCAATCTTTCCATAAGAATTTATGGAAACTATGGAATGTTAGAGAATGAAACGAATAAACCCTTGTGGCATATAGCCTAGGTGTTCCATAATCCCGCGCCGCTCGTTCCTTTCATTTCTAACAACGAAACGCCCGCGCCCTTATTCCATATACTTCAAAAGCCCTAAGTGGCTAACAGAAACGACCATTCGCGCTCTTGCCGCGCGGTTTGGTCATGAATCGCTCGATAACTAAGTAAACAGATACCACTGCTATCTGTTTGAGCCTACTATCTGTAGCCAATAGCCAATAGCTAATAGCTGACACCCGCCGCGCGCCAATAGCTAATAGCCAAGCGCCGCGCGTCTCGTCTCAAACTGTGACTAAGGAATCCCGATGTCGAAATCACGGTATCGGGCTTTATTCGAGTTGAATCGTGTTCTTTATTATAATAAGTTTCATCTTCTTGTTATTATTGTTTGTTTATCTTGTTTAGGCGCTCACTCCCAGTTTGGTTACTTGGGGGTGAGCGCTTTTTCTGTATCAAGATCATGCATCGTGAATCGTGACCAATGAAGGCACGCGCGATCGCACACACACGCACGCACGCGATCCTACAAGCGACACCCGCACGTATGCAAACGCGTAGAACTCGACTCTTGCCGGCTGAGGTACGCGACACGGACTTGTATTGCATTTCGCGACTCCATACTAATGGCGAGCGCTTGCGACGCGCTCACGGGCGAATATGGACGATTGTAAGAGATTAGTTGTCATGATAGCTACTAAAGCCCTTTTCATCGACAGGTCTAGTCAATAGGCTGCCAGCGTAAGCGTGAGGGCCGTGGTATAGGGCGTGAAGCATGAGGGCGTGAAGCATGAAGGTGTAAGCATGAGGGCGTGAAGCATGATGGCGTGAGGCATGAGGCATGGAGCATGAGCTATAGAGCTAGAAGGCATGAGGTCGTGAGGGCATGAGGCGTGAGGGCGTGAGGGCCTACGGCATGAGGCGTGGAGGTCTATAGCACAGGGCTCAGGGTATAGGCATGAGGGCATGAGGGCCTACGGCATGAGGGCGTGGAGGTGTGTTAGTGCCAACACGTAAAGAAAACTCAATTTCCTTTACATGTCAGGAATGAGGGCGTGAAAGGCACCAGGTGAATGCGCGGGGGTGTGTCTTACGTCACGGGTCGTGCGTTTCTAACACGGGCACGGGTGCACAAAATTGTATAAAATCGGCACGCACGTTTCGAGGCGAGTGAGTCGAGTCGGGTCAAGTCATCGAGTGAGCATGTCGCGTAAGTGCTTAAGGTGTAGGCACTTATACCCCCCGTAAGGACACCTCTTTGGGTACCCTCTATGGTGAGTGTGCTGAAGGCTTTGGTCAAAAATCGAGAAAGTCTCGAAAATTCGTTCCTCGACCTATTAGCGCCCGCCAGCGCCTCGGAGCTCACCAGTACACCCGCGCCAAGTCGCGAGCCCGTGAGAGCGATCCTCGGGGCGAGTACGCGCAACCTCACAATGTGGCCAATACACTAGCCGCAAGGGTTTGCTACAATCGCGCACGCGCGCGCGGGCGCTATTCCTGACAAGTTCAAGACACACCACGACCGCACGCGCGCTACGAGCGAACGCGCGCGCCGCGCCCGCCTGCTATCCCAAACGGCCAAGCGGCTGGCGTCTTCTTTTGTGGCCTCTCTCCTGACTTCCACGGGCTCAAGCGGTGTATTAGGTCATATTGAGTGACACCGAGGAAAACATCTGCTAGATGTTTGGATTATGGACACTCCCTCAAATAGACAGCTCAAGTTTCTCAACTTCTTCAAGATTCAATACCCGCCTAATTTAAGGGTTGGTCAGATTGGATTGATGATAGGAAAAATCAGCTCGACTCCAGAATATTTGGAGCGTTGGCAAAAGTACGTTTATTTGACTGGGGATTATGGACAAGATCTTGAATTGAAAGCATTTGACCCAAAAGAACTGGATGCGCTAGAAATCCCTGATGAATGGAATGAGGCTGATGGAGTCCAGAATTGGAAGGATCAGCAGATTCAAAATGAAATGGGTGAAGATCAGAGCCCATTTGATAAGCCTGAGCCAGCCATAGAATTTGAGGGCAAAACCTTCATGTTCACGGGTAAATTCTCTTTTGGTAAACGTACCGATTGTGAAGCTGCGATAGAATCCAAAGGTGGGATTGCCTCAAAATCTAAGTCAGCCTCATCTGTGGACTATTTGGTGATCGGTGAGAATGGGAACCCCACATGGAAAAAGGGTAATTATGGATCGAAAATTGAGAAAGCCATTTTGACTAGAGTCAAGAAAGGATCTCCCGTTATCGTTGGTGAAGGTCATTGGTCTAAATCCCTCTAGGGGTTGCCTAGCTGATTCAAGTTCATGAAATCAATCATCCTGCTCATCGCGCTCATTCTGCCCTTGGTGGCTTCCGAGCTTCCAAGCTATCAGGATTTATCCTCACTAACGAATCCAGAGAAACTAGCCACACTCAAAAAAGGCAATCGCTCAGGTAATGCTAGGTTCAAGAAGTTGATGTACTGGATTCACGAATACGAGGTTCAAGGCATCAAACCTAAAGCTTTCCTTGCTGAACTCTACAATTGCCACGACTCCGCCCCATACGCTAACACTCGCCACGTCTACGCGCCTTTGACTGAGAAGCTGAACCTTGAAGCACAATACAGACTTGGCAGAGCTTACGGACTCTACACCGCAAGCAATCTAGTCCTTTTAAGAAAAGGTAATGCCGCTATTGTTAGCAAGGGGAAGTATACTGGCGAGAAGATCGAAATAGATCACTTAATACCATACAGCAAAGCACCTGAGTTAGAGAACTCGATGGCAAATTTAACTTGGCTTCCACGTACTCTGAACCGCAAGAAATCGGCTAAGGTGACTAATGGAGCCTTGAGGCGTGAGAAGGCTTTGAAGGCTGAAGTGGGCTGGGTATGGAAGGGTAAGTGATTCTTGTTTTCCTAGAAAATGTTTGCCAGCTATAAAGCAATACTCTAACAATAAGGTGTGAAACTTATCTCCCTATTGTTGATTGCTTGTAGCTGTTCTCTTTTAGCAGCTGAGAAACCTACTTTTGAAACATTGACCACTGAGAAGGGGGATGTTTACCACGCTGTAACAGTGATGACTGTCAAACCAGATAGTATCTTTATCATGCACCGAGATGGAGGCCGTAATATCAAGGTAGAGGATCTATCGGCCGATCTACAGAAGGAACTAGGTATTGAGCTGAATGACGAAGCTAAGGAATACAGAGTGAAAGTTAATGCAGCAAGAAAAAGGCAAGCCAAGGCTGATCACAAGGCCTACCAAGAAGCTAATGAGAAAAAAAAGGCTGCCAAGTTAGCAAAAGAAACATCCGACAGAGAACAAAAATTAAGCGTTAATGCCCGACTAAAAGTCATTCAAGTCACTGATGGTGGTTTATTGTGTAAAGTTGGGTGGGGGTATGAATCCACTAACAGAAACTCAAAACTGGTTACAGATGCTTTCGGTCGAACTAAAACAGTTTACTCAAAACCGACAAAAAACATGAATTACCAGATGTATCAGGACGAGTGGATTCTACTGAGAGGTGACTACAAGGTTATAGACGGTGATATTTTCAATGCGACGATTATTGAAGATGGAGTCTATAAATATAAAAGCGTTACTGGTTCAGGCAAGACGATTCAAGCATATCGCCTCGCGGAGAATATAAAATAAGACCTTACGGTATAGGGCTGTTTATGAGTCCACGTCAGATACGAAGTCAGACTAGAGCTTCCATGTGTTGATTCTAACTAATTTTTTGATTCAAGGATTCAGAGTTCATTTAATATATTCAACATAACCCAAAACCTAAGTGCACTGAAGATCAGCGATTGGTGCGCTTTACGTTAGCTTAAAATATTACAAATATGTCTAACCTTTTAGATTTGAAACGAGAGCTTCTCTTATTGAAGCAGCAAGGGCGTAAATTTATTTCCTTAGACCATGTAGTCGATTACTGTGATCTAAAAGACACTGAGACCAATGATGATGATGCTAGTGAAGCACGAAGAGGTCAATATGAGCATGATATGGAGCTGTGGCGTGAAGGTTCTATCGATTTACGAGAATCAGCACGTGTAGTAAATGAATCAGCATTTCACGCACTCAGAACATTAGTAATTGTAGCTGGAGGATCATCAGCTGCATTGTTGGCATTCTTAGGATCTATTTGGACTAAGGCCGACTCTGAAACAAAGGCTAGCTTAGCCGATGGATTAGCATATTTTGGAGGAGCTTTGATTGGAGCATCTCTCGCTTATGGACTAACATATTTGACCTTACTGTCCTTTCATGAGCTGGACTGGAATATTCGAGGGAGTATCCTGCGAGGTGCCATTATTTTCTTAGTTGTAGCGTGTTACATTTCTCTATGTCTTGGGGTACGAGCTTGCTACGTATCCATAATCTAATTTGCATAACCTTCTCATGGAAGACGCGGCACCAATCGCGGATCAGCTACGAGAGCGCCGCGCGACACGCAAAAAGCCCCACGCGATCAAGTCGCGTGAGGCTTGTGAAAGTTGTTTAGCTCCTAGCCGAGGGCTTTGATTTTGCAGTCCAATAACTTGACCGCTTTGCGTGCTTCAATTCGTTTCGCGCCGGCTGAAAGGCTGGCATACATCAACGACAAGGCTTTCTTTTCTGTCTCAAGCTCGGCACGCTTGCTCTCGAGGGGGCTGAGAGTGCTGACAGGCGCGGGCTTAGGCTTGTCATCCTGCTTTGGCGCTGGCTTTGGAGTTTCCACGGGATTAGACGCGGGAGCTGTGGGCTCGTCCTGTTTGGGTTCGTCCTGTTTCTTAATCTCAGGATTTGCAATTTGAGCTTTTAAGGCGGCGATTTCGAGCTTTTGCTCTGCGATCTTATCGGTGCTTATTTTGTCGGTGAAAACGAGGGACATAATTTTATCTATTTGTATGTGTTTTGTGTTTGTGTGATTTTGGCATAAGCGGCGCGAACCGAAGTCCACGCCGCCACATGCCAAGAAATTTTTACGCTTTGCAGATGGATGCAATGCGCGCGTTGCGGCGCTGAACCACCTGATTTGCTGCGCGCCGCGCCTCGGCGAGTTTGATTCCTGCCGGTGACGCTTGAAATTCAGCGTCTTTTCGTGCCTTAGCATCAGCCTCGGCCTTCGCTTGAGATTTTGCCAGCTTGGTAGCAGCCTTGATCCGTGCCGCGTCGCGGGCGTCCTTCTCCTCGGGGCTCAGTGGCTGATTTAGCGCCGCTTGTAAGCGACGCTTGCGGCGGGTGGCTGCGTGAGCAAATTCCACATAAAGGAACTCCTCGCAATCGTGTTCATCAAAAGCGGCGACTGAGCTGATGAGCTTCTTATAGGCTTTCTTTAAAATTGGAGTTTCGCGGCTAATAGCGATACACTTAAATGAAGGGGTATCGTCACCCATAATAATGGTGCTTTGTCCTAAAATCATAGCCTTGGGCGTGTAAGTTCCGCCAGCCTTGCCCACGAGTGGGAGTGAAATTGCCTTGTCGTTTTCTGTGTCTGTATTCATTTTCTTTTCTTGGTGTAGCTCGCGTTAGTCGAGAGCCGTCACTTAAGATCTGAATGCAACCCTGCTTTTGTCCTGATTCTTCCCAAATCGTCCCGATGATTGAAAAGCCACCCTTTAGCATGGCGAAGAGTAAAACGGCGAGCACGGTTAAAATATCAGGCAAACAACTAGCGACGATCAGTAAGCGGAGTTTCATCGGCGTGACCGCGCTCCGGGCTATGCTGAATCGCGGAGTAAACATCCACAGCCATGAGGCAATAGCTGAGGAAATCTTGAATCAGCCAGCGAACAGAAGGCCAAAATCGTGGCGGTTTGGATTTGTGGCTGAGTTCTCAAGTAGGGGAGAAGCTCGCGAGCAAGTGGACGCGCTCGAGGCTCTAGAGCTTGAGGGCTTACCCGAGATCGATATGGATCAGGAACTCAAGCGCTTGAATAGTTTGCTTTCAGAGACGACAGATCCCGACACGGTTGACATGCTCGCCAAGAAGATTTCGAGCCTGCACAAATCTGTGGTCACGCAAGCCAGGCTCGATTCGCTCGTCCCCCGCGGCGTGGTCGATAAGCAAGAGGCTCAGGCGATGCAATTAGTTCGCAAGCATCTAGCCCCGCTTTATCTCGACCTTCCCCGCTTGCTGATAAACCTCGAAGTGAGCGAGTTAACTCAAGCGATTCAAGCAAATGTGGAAACGTCAGTTCTCAAGCTTCAAACAGCACTAGCAAACTAATCAAAAATTTATGGCAAATAAACACACAGAATCAAGAGAGAATCTAATCCAAGCGATAAGGGCGTCTCACGCGAAAGCTGAGCACGACGTAGCATGGGCTAGACGCGCAATGGACAAGGCAATAGCTAGCAAGCTGGAGACTGCTGCGCTCACGGAAACTTATTCAAGAAAGGCCAAGCATACGATTTGCCACGATCTGAGGGGCATCATGAGCGGCGAAGAGGTAAAAGACCATATGTGTTTACATCGCATATCCAAGCGGCGGGCCCTAAAATCTGACAAAAGACAGCTTTCTATCGTTGGGCTACTGGACAAAAGCGTCCGCAACGTGGCCACGAAGGTTCAGCCATCGAAAACCGTGAGCACGATTATGACAAAAACCAGCAAGGAGCTCACGAAAAAACTCAGACAGCGACCCGTCACCGCGTGGACAGTCGAAGAGAAGGAGAACTTCAAGCGATCGCTCGCGCCCTATTTGCAGATCCTGAAAGAGTCTCAAGAGTAAGGCATAAAAAAGCCCGCGATAGAGTCGCGGGCTTTCGTGTCTTATAATGCTTCTAAGGCTCAGGAATAGGTTCCACGGGCTCGTCTAGTGGCAAAGGGAAATCCAGCGGCGTGTCGAGCGGCGTGTCAACTGGGGGCGTGTCGAGTGGTGGCGTGGCGAGTGGTGGGAAGTGAAAGCGCATGATCTAGTTTTTTGAAAGGCTAGATTTAGGTTTGCTAGTTGTTTGACCATCGATGAACCCTTGCTGGCGTGCTACTTTCTTCGTGAGGTCTACTAAGTCGCCCCGCAATTCCTTGCGGTCATTCTCGTAGTCCATTGTTGCCGCTTCGAGTTTTGAAATCTTGGCGCGTACTGTATGCAAGCCACCTTGCATAAACTTGCGGTTGTCGTGGTGTAAGCTGCCAATGGCCGCCGCAAGTGTGATTGCCACACTGAGAGTTATTGTTGTGACCTTCTTATTCAAATTCGTTTTATCCATTACCAAAGAGAAGATTTCAACCGAATCTGGCAAGATTGGGAGCTTACAAAGCTAGATTCCGTGGATGTCAAACAGGCTCAGGTTTTGCTTATACGTCGCGGGCGCGCGATAGCTGAAATACTCCTTGCTCAGGGCTTTAGTGGCTAGCCCGTCATAATGTGCACGGATGACGCTCGGGCTATTGCCACAGGCGGTTGCCGTGGCTTCAATCCCATTCAGCGCGGCGCTGTAGGTGATGCAAGTCTTTCTCATGCCGTTGTTAAGAATCGCGACCCCGCTTCTCGCGGTCGCCTTATTGCGCGCGTTTTCGATTCGATATTCTGTAATTTTGCCGATGCGATTTTCCGCGGGGACAAGCTCAATAAAAGAGAACGCCATTTCGTTAATCGGGACGGCTCGATAGCCCGTCTTTCCTGACACACGTACAAGGCTGCTTTCGCAATCTTCGCCAAGCTCAATGTCTGACCAATCTAATCTCTCTATCTCGGACGTGCGGAGCCCAAGCGCGAAGCCTAGGGCAAATGGTATCGCATCGAGAATGTTTAAGAATCCATCTCCTAAGAACGTAGCCACATCCTCAGGCGAATGAGACTGGGGGCGCGTGTGTTCGATCCTTACGTGCTCTATGGCTTTGTAGGGGTTATCGCTCTCTAAAATCCTCTCGCCTCCTTTTGAGGATATTAGCCAAGAGTACAGGGAGCTTGTGCGTGTTAGGGCAGCATTCCGCGTAATGGGGACTTTTATCAAATCGAGGAACTCCTCGGCATGCGCTCGCGTTGTCTTGCCTATCGAGAGCTTGCCTATCTCCAACTGAGAGTTTGAGGGTTTAAATTTAGCCCACCTAGCAAGAGCGCCGCGGATCGTGGAGACGTGGCGCGTGCCTGTCCGCTTTTCAAGGGATAGCATAAACTCGTCGATGGCTTCTTGATTGTTGACCTTGTTAGCTTTTGCTATCGCCACATGAGTATATGAATTGACCACATGGGCTAGAGTGGTTCCGCTCTCTATCGCGCCAGACTCAAGCAAACTGTGAAACAAGCGCAAGCCTAGCACGTCGTCGGGGGCTACGTCCCACTTGCTCCCATTATCCGCAAGGCTTCGATTTGCCTTGGCTGTGATTTTCTTTGCTTCCTTCTCTGTGGCTCTTATCATCTTCCTGCGCTTAGCTCTCCCACTTTCAGGGCATAAAATCGAATAGCTGATTCGATACTTGCCAGCATCTTTTCCGCCCACGACCTTGTGGTAGACTGCTTTTTTCAAGGTGTTCATGGCGAAAACGTAGTCACAAAAGGGGAATAGGGCAAGAAAATAACTTGCCGAAAGCGTGCGCGTGCATTTCTTGAAAGTTTTTTTCTTTATAGATAAAGGCGCTTCAGGGGGTGTCGTGCGTCTATCCGAAACGTCCGGCTAGCTTGACCGCTCGGAGCGCCAATCCCTAGCTTGGAAGCTAGAACCCTTCTTCTAATGAACCGCACAGATTGAGTAACCTGTGGAATCCACGAAAAGATTCTTTATAAGAAGGCAGTTGGTCTTTACTCTGGGAGTTCACCGCCGTGGCGGATGTCGGTGGCGGTTTCCATGTAGACGACGTCTTCCGCGATGTTGACTGCGAGGTCGCCGACGCGTTCAAGCCAGCGAGAAATGAAGACTAAATGAAGGTAGGACTTATGGGCTGCGGCTTCACCTTCGAGACATTTGGTGAGTTGCTTTGTTGCTTTCTTGTGAAGTTTGTTGAGCTCTACATCAGCGCTGATTACTGAGAGAGCCAAATCTTGATTGCCGTCTGAGTATGCGGTGAGCGCATCAGTTAGCATGCTGTTAGCGTGCTTAAAGATGGGTTCTATTAGTGAGACTTCTGGTAGCTCGGGGCTACGTATGAGTTTACGGCTGCGTTTCGCGATGCTGACTGCGTGGTCAGAGATGCGCTCGATGACGTTGGTGATTTTCATCGATGCCACCACCACTCGCAAGTCACTGGCGAAGGGACGGTATTTTGACATAATAATGAAGCCATCGTCGTCGATTGAGATCTCTAGTTGGTCTACGTCTTCGTCGTCTGCGATGACTTTATTGCAGAGTTCGGTGTTGCGATCGAACAGTCCTTGGAGCGAGCCTTCTAAGTTTTGTTGCGCAAGACAACCGATGTTGATGGTCTTTTCTTTGAATGCCTTGAGAGCTGAATCAAATTCGCTGAGGATGTGTCCGCCAGTGTGCATAATGTGATAAGTTGTTAGTGTGAATAATGTGGTTTAGCCGAATCGGCCAGAAATGTAGTCTTCGGTTTGTTTGACTGAAGGATTGGAGAATATCTTGTTAGTGTCACCGTATTCAACGAGTTCACCGAGGTAGAAGAATGCTGTGTTGTCTGAGATGCGGCTAGCTTGCTGCATCGAGTGAGTCACGATGACGATGGTGAAATCGCGTCTTAGTTCAGAAATGAGCTCTTCGACTTTTGCTGTAGCAATCGGATCGAGCGCGGAACAGGGTTCGTCCATCAAGATAACTTTAGGGCTAACAGCTGTGGTGCGAGCAATACAAAGTCGTTGTTGCTGCCCTCCAGAAAGTCCGAGGGCTGAGTCCTTAAGGCGGTCTTTAACTTCATCCCAGAGAGCGGCACCTTTGAGAGCTCGCTCGACGGCTTCATCTAGGGTGCTTTTATTTTTGATACCTTGGATGCGTAAACCATAGGCGACATTCTCGTAAATGGATTTTGGGAATGGATTGTATTTCTGGAACACCATGCCGACTTGCTTGCGCAGTTCGATGGCATCAACATCAGGCGCATTGATATCCTGTCCCATGATGTTGATGGATCCACGCGTGATTTTAGATGTCTCGACCAGGTCGTTCATCCGGTTGATACAGCGCAGCAGGGTGGATTTACCACAGCCTGAGGGCCCAATAAAGGCGGTCACCTGTTTTTCTGGGCAGTGGAGTGAAACTCCTTGGATGGTTTCTGTCTTCCCCTGATTATAGCTGAAACCAAGGTCATCGATGTTGATCAATGCTGGATCAGTGGAGCTGTCTTGAGATGTGGGTGAGGCTACCATTTGTTGCGTTTACGGATGCGGCTACGAAGAACCATAGATATGAGTGAGAAGCCCATGACGAGCAGGAGGAATACGAGGATGGAGCCGTATTGCATCGGCTTTACGTATTCGCTGTCCGGGAACTTCGCGAGAGTGTAGATATGAAAAGGTAGAGCCTGAACGGACTGTGTTAGGAACGACCAAAACCCTTCGTCAGCGAGCACTTCTGTTGGGAGCTTGCTTTTATCACTAGCAGCAGCAGTGAGCATGATGGGAGCCGTTTCACCAGCAACTCGGGTGATGCCTAACACTGAAGCGGTGAGGACTCCTGGTAGGGCGTAAGGGAGAACGGCGGTGCGGATAGTTTGCCAGCGGGTGGCGCCGAGTGCAAATGCTGCTTCGCGGAAGCCTTTAGGGACAGCGCGGAGGCTTTCTTCACAGGCGGTGATGATGACTGGCAGCACCATGATGGCTAGAGTACACCCACCCGCGAGGAGCGATTGTTCCCAACCTTCAAAGCTGATGTAGCCGCCACCGATCGAGAATGCGAAGAGACTGCGGTCGGAAATCTCTGTGACGTAGTTCGGCGCCATGTAGCAAAAGACCCCCCAGCCGAAGAGCGCGTAAACGATGGACGGGACGCCTGCTAGGTTAAGAATGGCAAGTCTGATGAGAGACATGAGCTTGCCTGTACCGCAGTATTCACTGAGGTAAATAGCAGCCGAAACACCAATGAATAGAGCAATGGCCATACAGATGGTAACCAGTAAGGCTGTACCTAAGAGTGGTCCAAGAATACCACCACCACTTGCTGTGTAGTTGTGGATGTCGATGACTTCGATGGTTGGGTTTTCGATCACCCAGATGTCGTGTTTTTCTTGAGTCATCGAATACTCGTTTCCAGCTGAGTCGTGCCAGACCGTGAGGATTTGTGGGCTCTCTGTGAAAAATTCTGTATTGATGAAGGGGGCTTCGCTTTTCACTAAGGTAGGTACACCCTTGATGAAAATGTCACTAAAGATAAAGAGAGCGCATGCTATGATGATATAGGTTGCCAGGCGCAGAAGGTTGATGCCGAGCATTTCCTTACGCTGGAACCAGCCTTTCTTCTTTTGAAAAGGATTACAGCTAGGTGTGAGGGGAGGATTGATGGATTCTCTCATGAGCTTAGGCTTTGTTACGGTTGATGATGCGCTGGCATAAACTGTTGATGGTAAGTGAAATCATAAACAGCACGAGCCCTACCATGAATAATCCTTCCCAGAGGATGGAGCCTGGGACGGCCTCACCATTTTCTGAAGCTATGATGCCAGTCATAGTGTGCACGGACTGGCCGATGACGTCAAAACCGGCAGTGAAGTCAGGCATTTTCGCCATATTTCCTGCGACTAACAGAACCACCATAGTTTCCCCTATAACCCGGCCGAAGCCTAACATCACTGCTGCGATGATTCCTGATAGAGATGCTGGAACGATAACCTTTAGCGTGGTTTGCAGTTTGTTGGCACCCATCGCTAGAGATGCTTCGGCATGTGCTTTGGGCACATTGTTGAGAGCATCCTCAGCGAGAGTGAAGATGGTGGGGGAGGCCATGAAGGCGAGTAGGATTCCAGCGAGAAGGACATTGAGTCGATCGGCGATTGGAAATCCTGGGATCCATTGAAGCCAAGCAACCTGGCTGATGTCCTTGAGTAATCCTGCTACCACAAGAACACCGAAGAGACCGAGAACAACGGAGGGAATTGCCTGAATGAATTCGATGGTTGGTTTCAGAATTCCAGCTTCACGCTTGTTGGCGAATTGATTGACATAGATAGCAGCACCGACAGCGAGGGGGATGGCAAAACACATAGCGACTGCCGAGATGAGCAATGAGCCTGTAAAGAGAGGGAGGATTCCGAAGAGACTTTGGCGACTGCTTCCTGTGTTCCAAACTGAACCGAAGAAGAAGGCCTTGAGGCTATCAAATGTGGTGAGTTCCTCATCGTGTCTCCAATTTTTGAGGATCTCTCGGTTCTCGGATATGATGGGGTCGAATTCGACTAGGAGCTTGTTGGCGAGTGTGACGGAGTCTTTGGCTTCTTGAGTGACGATGCTTTCAACTGGGATCATGGAAATCCCAGCTCTTAGCTCTTCCTTCATGGTGCCGACTGTGGCGTCGTGCTTCTTGAGCAGTGCGTAGACCGGTAGAATGCGGGCATTCGTGTCGACTTTGATAATGGTTGATTCGGCGGTGTTGATTTGCTTTTTGCGTTTGGCCACCTCTTCCGCTGAGGTGCCAACTTTTTGAATTTTCTCTAATCCAGTTGTAAGAGTCTTTACTGATTCTTCGGCTTCTCGATTTTTCTTAAGAAGATCGAAAGTGGCGAGGGCGTTTTGTTCGATTGCTTCATGCAGGGTATTGAGGTCCTTAGCTGATGCCTTGCAGTGATTGAGAGCCTTGCCGTAGTCTCCCATTTGGCTGTTGATGTCCTTGTTAATGGCTGCGATGGCTGCAGGCGTGGTGTAGTCATCGAGCGCGTACTGTTGCGCATAGCCGATTGCTTGTGCTAGAACTTCCTCGGAAATATTTTCGAGACTTTCGATGCGTAGCTTGACAGGATCGAGCAGTTCTGCGGCTGGGATGGCACGGCTGGCAGCATCGATCTTGGCCTTCAATCCCACGGCCGCTGCCGCTTTTTCAGGGCCGTCATCGAGGTTAAGGTAGGCGTCGATCTCGTCTTCAAGGGCGTCATCGGCTAATGCCTCTAGTTCTTCGTAAACATAAATGACAGCTTCTTGCTGACCGAAGCTGTGACGCTTCTCGTGGACGAAACCAGTGCTGAGGATGTTGTAAATTCCTTGGTGTCCTTTGGTTTCGTCAGCAATGATGTTCGAAAGTTCGATGCCTGAGCGGCGTGCATCTTTGAGCTCAGTTCTGTAGTGTGGCACAAAGCCGATAGCGGACTTCCATAGGAATAAGCAGATAAAGAGGAGAAAGAGAATTGCGAGGTAGGCATTGCCCCCAAAGAAGCCTTTAACCAGACCATCAGTGCCGAAGTTGAGCCCCATGATGCGGAGGCCTCTCTTTCTTTTGAAAAGTGACTTGCTAGCAACCTCACTCGAAGCTGTTTGCTTGAGCTTGGCGCTTTTGTGTTTGTCTGTGTTGGGCACCACGGACTCATAGTGGGTGAGGGAGTCGGGGAGAAGAGATCAAATGTGTCACTAATGACACATTTGTGTAGTGCGTATATGTAGGGTTAGTTACGTGGATTTCATTGCTGGTTTCTTGAGGAATTTCGGAGTGGTAATTATTTAGTTCATCGAGCTATCAGAGCAAAAAAATGCCGCTAGAGCGAGAGCTCTAGCGGCTGTTATGAATTGGCTTACCCCTTGTTTCTGATTAAGCGAGCCTACTACTGAGTAAGGCTGGCTTTCATGGATGCGTTAGCAACAGGTGTTGGAACGAATCCAATTTTTCGACAATAGCATTCGCGGCGTCATTGCTAGTAGCATACTTGAGGAATGCTGCTACTTCTGATGTTGGCTCGCCTACTGTGTAGTAGTAGAGCTTACGAGCGAGCGGGTATTGGGCAACTTTTGATGGCTTAGCGGATACGCCGTCGACTTTGACTGTTTTGTAGTCATTGCCCTTTGCGTAGGCGAGACCGACGTAGCCGATGCCGTTTAGGTTGTTAGCTACTTCAGTACAAATTGGTTGATTGCCTTCCATCTTCTGGCTGTTTGAAGCGTAGTCTTTCTTGGACATTGCGAGTTTAGCGAAGCTCTTGTAGGTGCCTGATGATGTGTTGCGAGTGTAGAGAGAGATTTCCCCAGCTTTGCCGCCAACTTCTGACCAGTTGGTGATAGAGCCAGTGAAGATGCCTTCAATTTGTGCGAGGCTAAGCTTCTTTACTGGGTTCTTCTCGTTGATAATCACTGCGATCATGTCCCATGCAGCAACGTGTTCGACGAGTTTTTTGCCCGATACGTTGAACTTGTCTACTTCGGACTGCTTGACCTTGCGTGAAGACATACCGATGTCAGCTGTGTCAGCGAGGAGGTTTGAAAATGCGTGGGAGGAACCTTGTGCGAGGATCTCGATGTCTACTCCCTTGTTTGACTTGAGGTAGTCAGCTTTGAGTTGGGGGACGAGTTTTGCGCCGAGTGTGTCAGAACCTTTGATGGTGAGCTTAGCTTGGCCAAATGCTGTGGAGGCGATTGCTGCTCCAGTGGCGACTACAATTGCGATTTCTTTGAGTTTCATTGTTTTATGTTTTGTTGTGAAATACGTCTTCTTGCTTGAGACGTTGTTACTTAACAACATGGCAAATGATTTCTCAAATTTTCTATAGCGACAAAACCGACACACAGAGCGTGAGCCTTGGGGAGTAGCGGCCTAGGCGATAGGGACTGTGATGATGAAGCTGGTTTTTATGCCAGGCTGAGATGTGGCTTCGATGGTGCCATCGTGGGCTTCGACTGCGCGTTTGACGATGGATAGGCCAAGGCCAGTGCCTTTGATGTCGGACTGGCTGTGGTGTTTGTCTACGCGGTAGAAACGTTTGAAAATGAAAGGCAAGTGGGAAGATGGAATGCCTATGCCATTGTCGCTGACGACGATCTGAAGTTTATCGCCAGAGAGTTTTGAGATGCTGAAGGTGAGTTCGAGTTCACGGTTGGGATTTTGCTTAATGGCATTTTCCAGCAAGTTGAACATCACTTGAGTCCAGTAGAACCTGTCACCATTGAGTATAGTTTGTTCGCTTGGAAACTGCAGGATCAGCTTCGTACCTGAGTTGGAGATGATTTGATCGAGGCGTTCTACCACGTCATTGGCGCACTCGGTAATATCGAACGGTTCGCAGTTGAGAGCTGTGTTTTCTCCAGACTCTAACCTTGAAACAACTAACATGTCATCGACTAGTCTAGAGAGGCGATTGCCGTGTTTACGCATGGTGGTGAGCATCCGGCGCGAGATGGCTGGATCTTCTAGAATGTCGTCGTCTACCAGGTTTTCCAGATAGCCATTGATGACGGCAAGTGGGGTGCGCAGCTCATGCGACGCGTTTGCGACGAAGTCGGTGCGGATTTGATCAGCCCTGTGCTCGGTACTGACGTCTCGGAGTACGATGCAGAAGAGTGGTGCTCGGTCGAGGTTGGGGAGAGGTGTGAGTTGAATGATCCAAGCTGTTTCGCCTTCAGAGGGTTTTCCGCCAAGGCTATGGGAGCTAGAGGGGATGACTAGACGTTCTTGCGCAGGCTTCGCTGCTGTAATTAACGATTGGATGAGCTCACTAACAGCGGGGTGGAGGATTACTTCAGGTAAGCTTCTGCCTATGAGATCCTGGTCTCGGAAAGTCTCTCGGGCTCGAGTATTGAAGCGGCTGATCTCGAGCTCTGTGTTGACGATGAAAAAGGCATCGTTGATCGCGTCGAGCGAGACTTGGCTGTCGGTGAGGACTTGCTCCAGTTTGTTGTTGGTATTGTCGCGAAGTTTTCGGGCGATTTTGATTTGCCCTGCCAAATTGGAGCGAAGAGTCTTGAGCCGGTAGGCTAGTACAGCCACGGCAATGATAAGGACGATTGTAAGCGAATCGGGCATCGAATGGAAACTACTATGAAGCAGATGGCTTGTCGACGATACGGTAGCCAATCCCACGCACGGTCTCGAGGTGGGCCGCATATGGTTCTAGTTTTTTACGTAAGCGCTTCATGTGGGTGTCGAGCGTGCGTGAGTGAACCTCGTCGCTGTATCCCCAGACTTCTTTGAGCAGAGTACTGCGGTCCTGTGGCGCATTGACGCGTTCGCAGAGAAAGATCATGAGCTTGAACTCGGTGGCTGTGAGGTCTTCTAACTGGCCATTGAGATAGAAGCTGAGTGTGTTCTTGTCGAACTTGAAGGGACCGAGCTCTAGCACAGCGCCGCTACTTTTGAGGGTAGTGCGTTTGAGGATTGCTTGGGTGCGGAGCACGAGTTCCTTTGGGCTGAAGGGCTTGGTGATGTAGTCGTCAGCTCCCGTTTCTAGGCCGGTGATACGGTCTTCGGTCTGGGCTTTTGCCGTGAGCATGATCACAGGGATGCGACGAGTACGTGGGTCGCGCTTGAGCTGCTTGTTCACATTGATGCCATCCATCCCCGGAAGCATGATGTCGAGGATGATCAGGTCAGGCTCGATACTCAGCGCTTTATTCAGGCCCTCTAAACCATCGTGAGCGAGAATGGTGTCGAATTGATTGCGCTGGAGATTGAAGGAGATTAACTCGGCAATATCTACTTCGTCTTCGATGATTAGAATTCTTTGCATGGTGTGTCGTTCTTAATGTAAAAAGCCGAGACTGCTATGAAGGGCAGCTCGGCTTTTATCGAAGTTATGTTGGTGACAATGATGTCACATGCTTGCTAGCTCACCTCCGCAGAGGTTTGTACCACATGCATCAGATGGTTAGCGATGACATTCAACTGGTTATTGGTGTCGATGTTGAGCATCTCGACCTTTACATTGCCTTCAGCCATGCGGCCCATTGCTGATTTGTTGGAGCTCTTTGTGAGGGACTTGATTTTCTCGCGAATATCTTCAGCTTTCTGAGTCTCAGCTGGGCTGATTTGACCAAGAATGCGTTCTTCACAGAAGGTTAGGAACCCTGAGATGAGCGAGGCAAGTTCACGGATGGTCAACAATTGTTCCTCGCTGAATTGGCGTCCTTTGTTGTATCGGCGCTCAGCGATTTTGATGAGGCGGTAGATAGCATCGGAGCATTCTTCTAGCTCAGCGGTCATGCGCAGGAGCCCAGTGATGCGCTCGGAGAGATGAGGAGAAACTTCTTTTGAGGTGCAACGGACGAGGTACTCGGTGATGTCGTGCATCATGAGATCCGCTTCATCTTCCATCGCCTTCAGGCTTTTGACCTGCTCAGACATGTCGATCTCAGGGTGGTCGAAGACTTCGCTGTAGCCGGCAAACATCTTGGTACAATGCTTACTGAGGTTACTCACCGCCTGCTCTGCCTCCACGATGTTAAGTTCACCGAGGTCGACGAGTGACTGAGAAATGTACTTGATGCGTACTGGTTCAGAATTGGAGTCGTCGTCCTTGTCCTTGACCATTTTTTTAACGATATTGGCAATTTGAGGGACAAACCAAATGAGCACACCTATGTTGATTAGGTTGAAGAGGGTGTGGAAAACGGCGGTTGAAAACGCAATTTTTGAGCCTTCTCCTGCAGTTTTGTATTTAGATTCGATAATGTCCTTGAGGTTTTCAGGCAGGACGTCTGTAAGGTTCCAAGCGAAATTTGTGAAATGCTCAAAGATGACGAGCATCCAGACAACTCCAATGACGTTAAAAAGTAGGTGGGCTCGGGCCGCTCGTTTTGCGGCCACGCTGGCTCCAATGGAGGCAAGCCAGGCTGTCACTGTTGTACCGATGTTCTCCCCGAGTACGATAGCTGCGGAGTTTTTGAAAGCATCCTGACTTTCGCCTAAGTATCCACCAACCGCTAACACAATGGTGATTGCCATAGCTGCAGAGGAACTTTGTACGATAAGTGTGAGTAGGACTCCGGCGAGCATGAATAGAACTGTAGAAAGCATTCCAGTGTCTTGGATCCAGAGGATGATGCTTCTAAAGGTTTCCATCGTCTCTACATCTCCAGCCTTAGCTGCAGCCTTTAGGTCTGGCACAGCATGCTTGAGTTCACCGAGACCGAAAAATAGAAGACCAAAACCAATGAGGACTTCTCCGATAGATTTCCATTTGCCCTTACCTGCAAAAAAGAGCGGGAGGCCACAGCCAATGATTGGTAGTGCCCAAGAGGCTAGACTTACTTTGCCCCCAACAATAGCTACGATCCACGCCGTTACTGTCGTTCCGAGGTTTGCTCCCATGATGACACCGATGGATTCGACCAAGGTGAGTAAGCCTACATTTACAAAGCTAACAACCAGCACAGTAGTGGCTGACGAGGATTGAACTAATCCAGTGGTGAAAAGCCCGGTCAGCATCGCGCTGAAGCGGTTCTTTGTCATCGTGGCCAATGCTGTACGCATGCCGTTTCCAGCGACTTTTTGGATGCCCTCTGACATGACTTTCATACCATAGAGGAAAATGCCTAATGCGCCGAGGATCGTGAGGATAGTGAGCATGTATGTATTGGGTGTGTCTAGGGAGTCACATTTATGACTCCCGTTGGTGTGTAGATTCAGTTAACAACTGTCAAGGTGGAAGGCTAGTCTGAGGCTTTATTTTTCACCAAATAATAAAGCTGGTAGGTTCCACGGCTGAGAGCGTCTGCCGAGACATTAGTCGAGCCTTTGTGAGTCGAACTGCGGATCGTGAACTGATCAGTAGTTGGTTTGTAATGGCTTACTACTAGGCTGTGTCGTGAGTAGGTGGAAGAGAAATATTGCGCATGGCTGCTGAGCTCGGTGAAATTAGTGACATCGACAGCGACCGGACGATGAGTGAGTTGGGAAATAATCAATGACTTAGCTTGTGTACTAGTCTTGGGCTTTAGTTGTCTAAGCTTGTAATTTGCTAGCCATTTTCGTGTCCAGTCACGCGTGTGAGTAGAGTTGGGGAGTGCTAGGGCTTTGTTGATTCCCTTGAGTTGCTCGTGAGACTGTTGGATTTTATGCTGAGCCACGGAGTCTGACCATTGGCGTGCCTTTTTAAGTTGAGAGGCCTCGGTCGCAAGTTGATCGCGTTGGTGACGGAGGCGTTTGACAGCCATCGCGACACCATTGCTAAAAAGAGGGTTGTATGGGAGCTCGCGTTCGCTCGCGATGCCATATTTCTTAGCCAAGGCGAAATCGTGGTCAATGTGACCAGCCTCGTTGTAATCCTTTGGAAGCTTTTTTTGCGTGGAGATTTTGAGCTGGTGAGCAATCATTTGGCTACTAGAGCTAAAGCTTTTTGAATAGTGGCGTAGGAAAAGATCGCGTTCGGAGAGGTTGATAAATTTGCCAGTGGTACGCCAGTATTCGGCCTCAACTAAGGCTACGGTGGCAAATGCGTGGCAAGCGCCGACTAGCCCTTGTTGTTCACTGTGTTTCCAATAGTCCTTGGCGCTCAGTGCGCCTGAGCTGAGGCAGATGTAGAGAATGAGCCAATTCACGGGGCAAAAACTAGATGATAACCAGCTGAGTGTAAATAAAATCTCGTGAGACGAGGGCTAAAAAGGAGTAGCATCTCGGGCACGGGTTATTTTTCAGTTGATTCCTCAGGGCTCTCGGAGTGGGGTGTGGCCATGGATTTGGACGCAGTAGAATTGGCATTCAGCAAAAACTTCGAAGAGTTCGGCGAGCTAGGTGCCTCTGTGTCGATTTGGAAAGAGGGTGTCGAAGTTCTTAATCTGGCTGATGGCTGGTGCGAGCGTGAGAAGGTTCATCCCTGGAACTCAGCCACGATAGTGCCCTTTTATTCAGCGACCAAGGCTCTGGCATCCGCTACTTTATTGATATTGCTAGAGGAAAATGGGTTGTCGCCAGATGACCTAGTGTGTCGGGTGTGGGCTAACTTCCCGAATAGCTCAGCGACATTTGCCGAGCTCCTTAGCCACCAATGTGGGTTAGCCGCGCTAGACCAAAAATCTAGCGTGTTTGAGCACGAGGAAGTGATTGCAGCGATCGAAGCCCAAGAACCCAATTGGGATCTCGGCGACGGCCATGGCTATCACCCCAGAACCTTTGGCTTTTTAGTGGATGAGCCAGTACGGCTTCTCACGGGGAAACGTCTCGGTGAAGTATTCCGCGAGCGGATTGCTGAACCTCTGGGCTTGGAGCTTTGGATTGGCTTGCCTGAATCTGAGTTCGACCGAGTAGCCACACTTTATCCAGGGAAAATGAATAAGAGCGATCTGGCTAGTGGGTTCTATAAAGAATTTAACCAGTCTGGCACGCTCGTGCGTCAGGCATTTAGCTCGCCAAGTGGGCTCCAAGGTGTGCACGAGATGAATACTTCAAAGGCTTGGCAAGCGGGTCTCCCTGCGATGGGTGGTGTTGGTACAGCCCAGGGGCTCGCCAAGTTTTACCAAGTAGCTATCGGAGCGATTCCATTTTTCTCAGATGATGTGTTAAACTGGATGCGCACCCCAGTGGTGACAGGCGATGATCGCATTCTGATGACGCCTACGCGCTTTAGTTGTGGATTCCAGCTCGACCCCCTCGATGAAAATGGCGACAAGATTCGTCATAATTACGGTAAAGGTATGCACGCATTCGGCCATCCTGGAGCTGGTGGTAGTCACGCGTTCGGAGACCCGGACACTGGTATATCTTATGCTTACATTATGAATCAAATGGATCTCTCCGTCTTGCCTGGTGCTAAGAGTATGGGAATTATTGAAACTCTTTAGTAGCTATAAATAAAAAAGGCTTGCAAGGATAAGGAACGGAGGGTAAATCCTCCGCGCACTCGAAGGATTACGGGGCATTAGCTCAATTGGTAGAGCGTCTGCATGGCATGCAGAAGGTCAACGGTTCGATTCCGTTATGCTCCACCATCCATTTAAATGGTGAATGCGATGGGAGGTTTTCCAAATCATTCTGGTAGAAACACTAGATGCTTGGTAAAGAATAGCCCTGATGAGGCTTTTTTTTGCCCTCCGAGTGGTAATCAAACTAGCAGAACAAATGAAAGTAGAAGGTAAAGAACTCGCGATCGCATGTGCGCGTGCAATCGACGAAAATAAGGCTGAGGACATTTGTGTGCTCGACGTCAAAGGACTCTCGTCGATTACAGACTACATGGTAATTTGCTCAGGAAATTCCATGCCGCATCTCAAGGCTCTCATGCGTGACACGGAAGTGATCGTATTAGAAAAGCACGGTGTGAAGCCTTACAGCGGTGAAGGACGCGCTGAGACAAAGTGGGTAGTCCTCGACTACTTCGATGTAATGGTGCACATCATGCACGTCGATTCACGCTCGCTCTACGACCTAGAAAATCTTTGGCCAGATGCCAAGGAAGTAGAGTGGGAAGAGTAAAATTCTTAAAAGATCAATTTTTTAAAAAGCCGTGCTGAGATTCAGCACGGCTTATTTTGTATTAGGTCTGAGAGCGATGAAGCTGTGAATTTCTTTCGGATAGCTTGAGTAGAGGTTTTCCGTTTTCGTACCTCTATAATTTTCGAACCTCTATGATAAAGTGATCCAGCTTGGCTCGGACTGTCTAGGGAATCGGATGTCTAGAATTTTTAAGAACTCTTCTAGCGAAATGTTAGTTTATGGTGTAATGATGGACCACTATGATAAGCGCATTTGCAGCAAACGAACAAGGGGCTGAACTCGAGCCTTTCCAATACGACCCAGGTGCGCTAGGGGAAAATGATGTAGAGATCGATGTGCTCTACTGTGGGATCTGTCATTCGGACCTGAGTATGATTGATAACGAATGGGCGTTTTCTGAGTACCCGCTCGTGCCGGGCCACGAGGTGGTGGGGCGGATTGCCCAAGTCGGTGATGGAGTAGTTGGTTTCGAAGTGGGGCAGGCTGTTGGCCTGGGCTGGCATTCAGCCTATTGTGATCACTGTAATCATTGCGAATCTGGGGATCAGAATCTCTGTGCTGCTTCCACTCCGACTATCGCAAGTCACGGTGGGTTTGCTGACAAAGTACGCGCAGCTGCAAATAGTGTCGTAGCTATCCCGGATGGAGTAGATCTAGCAAAAGCGGGGCCACTCTTCTGTGGCGGAATCACAGTTTTCAACCCGCTTGTTCAATTCGATATAAAGCCGACCTCTAAGGTGGGTGTGATCGGTATTGGCGGATTGGGCAGCATGGCTGTTCAGTTTCTTAATGCCTGGGGGTGTGAGGTGACCGCTTTCACATCGACCGAATCAAAACGCACCGAGGCATTGGAACTAGGAGCGCATCACACACTCAACTCACGCGATGAAGCGGTGCTCGAGGCCGCTGCGGGTCAGTTCGATCTGATCATCTCGACAGTCAATGTGAAGTTAGATTGGAATCTTTATCTAAATACTCTCGCTGCAAAAGGGCGACTCCACTTTGTCGGGGCAACACTAGAGCCGCTGGATATCGGAGCTTTCGGTCTCATCATGTCCCAACGTTCGATCTCTGGCTCACCAGTAGGGAGTCCAGCAACGATTGCTCAGATGTTAGATTTCGCCAAACTGCATAACATAGCTCCAGTAGTAGAAGAGTTCGCTATGGAAGATGTCAATGCCGCCATCAAGCACCTGCGCGACGGTAAGGCGCATTACCGTATTGTGCTAAAGCGCTAGGAGAGTAATTCGAGATTTGTAACTAAAAATGCTCCAGTGACCATAAGTCACTGGAGCATTTTTGTGATTATTTAAGGCAGCGAGCCGGCTTTGGCTAAAAGAGGTCGCCGGTAAATGGCTGCGCCTGAAATTCGTCCTCTAATTCTGGAGCGTCTTCAGGTTCTTTACCTTTCTTTGGAGCCGTTTTCACGGGTTCCTCTTTTAGTTTTGGCTGCGGAGGAGGCTCGGCTAAAGGAGTTTTCGGCTTTGGAGACTTTTTTGGAACTGGCTTGGCCTTTGAAGTTTCGACCACTTGCTCAGTGGCTGTCGCCGTTACCATTGTTGGAGCGGCTGAGCGCGGAGTCTCGGCGTCCTTAGGATAATGGGCGAGGGGGGTGACTAGGTTGGCTGGGAGTGGGAATTGCTTTTGATGAATCCCTGGTGCCAGCTCTGGGGCTACGTTGTACGCTTGCTTGAACATCTCGTACTTGGCGTCGATGTTGTCAATATGATGTAGTACGATAGCCTCTGGGGTGCGTGGCAATGTGGGTGAGCCAAATTCGTATGTGCCGTGGTGGCTGGCGATCAGATGGAGCAAGTGAATGCGGACGTCCGAGCTGAGTGGGAAAAGGTCGTTCCAGACCTTCGGGCTGTCGCCAATCATCTCTGACCAAAGTCGGCTAGCGAGATCGATGCCGAGCGGGATGTGTCCGAGCATTTCGCCTTGCAGGTCGAAAGGTTGGGCAAAGCCAGTTTCTGGATAGGTGTTCTCCCACATTTTTCCGCAATCGTGGAAAAGAATACCAGTGATGAGAAGGTCGGTGTTGAGATCGGTGTAGACCGTGGTGAGCGCCATGGCTGAGCGCATCATTTGCGCAACATGCTCTACTAGACCACCGCGGCGAGCATGGTGATTCTTTCTCGCAGCCGCAGTGCGTTGGAATCTGAGTCCGTAGCGTTCGGTGAAGAGCTGGCAAAGTGCGTGGAGGCGAGGATCAGAAATGTCCTGACAAAGCTGCGTAATGGTCTGCCAGTCTTGTCTTTGCTTGGCGCTGGTCTCTGGGTCGCCAGTGAGGAGGTCAGCGGTTTCACTAGCATTGAGTGGTCTGAAATCCCAGCGTTGGGCGTCGAGACCGTATTGGTTTTGAGTCCAGTCGCCAGCGAGGCGGAGGAATGACTCAGCTGGAAGTTTCTGAGCGGATTTGAACTGAGGCAGGTTTTCCCAGATTTTGAGAGTAAATTGGTCAATCGAATCCGCGAGGACGAGCTCTAAGTAGGGCTTTCCAGACTTCGTCGTCTTGGTGACACAGGACTGGAGTTGGACGTCGACGCTGGCGCTGATAGGTGAGTCGCCGGCGGATTGTTTGAGTTGAGTGATAGTAAGCTGATCCACGCCGTGAGTGTAGTCGTGACCAGTGGTGTTTGGGCAACAAAAAAGCGAGCAGATGCTCGCTTTTTACAGAGTGGGGGGTGGGTTCCTTAAATAGTGGTCCAGGATTAGTTAGGCGGGAGAATGAGCTCGTCGCCAAGTTGGATGTCGATGCTGCCACCCATGAATGATCCCGGAAGTGGGTCCGCGATGCCTTGGTTACGGTCGATCATGCCAATAGTGAGGCGGCCAATGATGCCTGAGTTGCGGCGGATGCCGAGGACGTCGCCAGTATTGACGTTGCCTACGCGTTCGATCTCGATTCCAGCGATTTTTTCGACGTTGTTGTACTCGGTGATCTTAGCCATGACGAGGGCTGACTTTATAAGGTTAGCTCGACGGTCGTTCTTAGCAGGTTGAGCGCCGAGGGCTTCTTCGATGACGGCTGCTGCTTGATCTTCGATTTTGTCACGCTCATCCTTGAGGACGCTGAGATCACTACGAAGGCGCTCGAGTTCAGTGGTATCTGCCTGCTGGACGGCAGCTTGTTGAAGTGGTGACTGGGTGTTAAAGGAATTAGAGAAGCCTTGGTTAGCATTGGTACCTTTGAGCCTGGCTGATTCTAGTTGAGCTATGCGTTTTTCCAAGCGAGCTACTTCGAGGGTATCAGGATCACTGATTTCACGATTATTCATGCTGCTGTAGGAGATAAAAAAACCAGCAACAAGAAGTGCGAAGGTGGAGCCGATGATCACGTTCATGACATTCATGGAGCTAGATGTAGAGTATTTAGCTAGGGACGGAAGGCAAAAGTTCTAGATTCTATTGAATCAAACAATCTGGCTTGAGTGCTGGGCAATTAGGCTTACGATCCGGCTTGTGAGAATGCGGATGGCAGTTTTAGGTAGCGGTAGCGGTGGTAATGCAACAATTCTTGAGTGTGGTAAGACCCGTTTGTTGTTGGATGCAGGACTCAGTGCCAAGCAATTGACTGTACGGATGGAGGATATCGGGGTTGATCCAGATTCCTTGACGGGCGTTTTGCTGACTCACGAACACAGCGACCACGCTCGTGGATTAGATGTGCTGCTACGCAAACGTAAAATCCCCGTCTACGCAAATGCGATGACGAAGGAGGCCCTGCAGTGGGGAATGAAAAGTGATGTGCCTTGGAAAGTCTTCCACACTGGACAAGATTTCCAGCTAGACGAATTGACAGTCCATCCATTCCCAATCCCTCACGATGCCGCGGAGCCAGTTGGGTTTACCGTCCGCGGTGGGACTACAAAATTTGGGCTAGTGACAGATGTGGGCTATGTGACTCAGGCAATGCGGATGCATTTGCGTGAGACTCAAGCATTGTTTGTTGAAGCTAATTACGATGAAGAATTGCTCGAAGCTGATACTAGACGGCCGTGGTCAACCAAGCAACGTATTGCATCGAGACACGGACATTTATCTAACACGCAGGCGGGAGAACTGATTGCTGACGTTGGTTGCGAGCGACTTGCTCATGTGGTGTTAGGTCATCTCAGTGGTGACTGCAATTGCCCAGAAGTGGCCAGCAAAACTGTGAGTGGATTGTTAGCTGACGGCGGACTATCAGAAGTTCAAGTGCTCTGCGCCAATCAACAAGAGCCAACTGACTGGCTAGAGTTTGGCGAGAGCAATCGTGGCGCGATTCTCGAAAAACTCTCAGGCAACCTCAGCCAAGAGGAGTTATTTTAGCTTGAGCGATTTTCTGAGCGGAACCTGTGGTGTCTCAATATTGTCCTCAGAGATAGTAGCTGCTGGCAGAGAGATTCGGTGGAACTGTTGCAGGTGGTCTTGAACGACATTACTACAGGATGCTTGGTCTCCGGTGGAGAAGAACATGCTGTGGCAAAGTGGACAGGAAAAGGCGAAGCCTTCAGAGTCTTTTTCGAGAGTAATATCGATCGGGCCGTATTTTACGTGTACTGACATAGCTGGGGTTTCTGGTTTAGGGTTCAGTGATGTATACGGCATTCTATCATAATAGGTTACAAAATGCTTGTGTTGAATTTATCGGTCATCTTTGAATGCGCTGAAATCGCGGAACGATTCAATGTCGTCAATTGTGTGGCATAATAGGGGGTGTTTTGGTGTGGCACGTCCGACTAAAAAAGAGCTTGGCATTGCGAACGGGCGAGTCATGTTAATTTTCAGTAAACTGGCACATGACTTTTCTGGCGAATCGTTCAGTTTGCTCACTTATTACGATAATTGAGCATTCCAGAGTATTCTTCCTCTATTCAAAATTCCCGCCCCAGCTCAATGCTCTCAATACACCACCGCAAAAGTCAGTTCTTAGCAGCCATTTTTAGCCTAGTTAACCGGTATATAGCTGTCTTGATGGCTGCCCTGATTGCATTCGTTTTTTGTGCTCCCATTGTGGCGGGCGGGGAAGTCGTCGAGGAAATCACGGATAAGAAAGGTCGGTCGCTGACGGTCGTCATCCTTGAAGTGAAGGAAAAAGAGATCCGAGTTCGTAGGGCGAATGATAGTCGAAAATTTTCAATACCCCTGGCCAAGCTTTCGGATTTTTCGCGGGAAAAGCTCAAAGATTTTAACAAGATTGACTCTAAGAATACTGAGTTGGGCTCTGACAATACGGAGGAAAAACCGTCTGTCGAGGTGGTGATTTCGAATGAAGTTCTGAAGTATTTCAGAAATCAGATGGAATATATCAAAGAAAGCCTACCGAGCCTCGAAGACCCCAATTCGGTATTTACCTGCCGGCAGCTCATGCAGCTCATTACTTTGGAGCAGGACTTGATTGCGGTAGTTTCTCCTGAAAATCCATCTATATTGATTGACTGGCCTGAAGAAATTACAAGTAGTAGGGTCAAGCGTGCTGTGGGGGAAATGAGGCAGAGCATAAGAGATGCCGAGAGGCAAAGAGTCCTCAAGAAGGCTGGTTTTGAGATAAAAGAACGTGACAGAAGCTCTACTCGACAGGAAAACGTCGTGAAATTGAGAGAACTTTATGAGAGTTCCATCAAACCCTTGGGCAAGGAGATCAATAAATGTAATGAAGGTATAGCTCAGGAGAAGAAGTGGAAGGGCGTAAGTAAGCAGGATCTCATTACCTCACTGGAAGAAAAGGGGGAAGCTTTAGAGGAAGCCATCACTGCAATTCACCAGGCATTTTACGGGTTTCAGCCTGGGAAATGGATGGAGCAGGAGCCAGGTTGGCCGGTTGACCACTCTGCGGAAATTCTTCGTAAGGAAATAAGTGCCTTGCGTAAAGTTATTCACAAGAAGTTGATTGAGGCGGCTGATCACTCGGGTGAAATGGATTATCGGACGGCCGAAATTGATGGGATCTCGGTATATAGCGCCAACTTCGGGGTGATTTTGGATATTTCTGGAAGTATGACTAGCCACATAGACCGACTTAAAAAGGATATTAAAAAGAAATTTCAGAGCCCAGTCTATCGGGAGGTGGTAGGTTGTTCACTAAAAGCGCCAGCATTGGAATATGGCGCGGTGGCTAAGCTGAAGCCTGGTACCCTGTCTTGTGTGGAGGAAATGCTCCTAGTATATAAGGTGGATACAATTTATTGGTTTTGCGATCTGAATGACCATCGCGAAGAAGCCGCTTTGTATCGTCTCGCCGAATTGTTGCGTCTCACTGGCGCCAAATTTTATGTGCGCTCTGTTGGCCAGAGGCCTGACCGGGATCTAAAGGCTATAATAACTGACTTTTAAAGAAAATATGGCCGCGTTGAAAATGTTGGAAGCACTGGATTTACAGATATCACTCTGTGTGAGCATTCTGTGAATTTGGCTGCCTCAGTATTGCTGCATCTTGATTCTTCTTTGCCGAGGCGGAACTATTTTTTCTCAGCTTGATGGGGGGCTAAGGCGTTTTAGGTGCTTTGATGAAAAAGCCCCGCACTGTTAGGTGCGAGGCTTTGTTTTGAAAGATGTTGTTTCTTGGTTGTGTAAGAGGTTGGAAACGCTCTTTTACGATGCTGAGTTCTCGAGGATACCGAAGAATGACTCGGCTTCGAGGGCTGCACCGCCGACGAGTGCGCCGTCGATGTCTGGCTGGCCGAGAAGCTCAGCTGCGTTAGCTGGCTTTACAGAACCGCCGTACTGGATGCGTACTGCGTCTGCAGCGGACTGGCCGTAGAGGTTAGCAATGACGGAACGGACGAACTTGTGTGTGTCCTGTGCTTGCTCAGCAGAAGCTGTTACGCCGGTGCCGATTGCCCAAACTGGCTCGTATGCGATGACTACGTCGGAGAGGTCTGCAACGTCCTTGAGGCCGTCAGTTATTTGAGTGGTGAGAACGGACTCGAGCTTGCCGCCTTCGCGTTCTGCGAGAGTTTCACCGATACAGAAGATTGGCTTGAGGCCAGCTGCGAGAGTTTTCTTTACCTTGGCGTTGATGAGAGCATCAGACTCGCCGTAGATAGAACGACGCTCTGAGTGACCGAGGATGACGTACTGAACGCCAACTTCCTTGAGCATGCATGTGCTCACTTCACCAGTGAATGCACCGGACTCTTGCTCAGAAACATTCTGAGAAGCCACTGCAATACGATCGCAACCGTCGAGCTTAGTTACAACGGATGGGATGGTGAGGAATGAAGGTGCGAGTACGATGTCTGCAGTGCCTTTGAAGTCTTTGGCTACTACGCAGAATGCGTCGAGGAATGCTGCTGCGTCTGCTGGGCCTTTGTTGAGCTTCCAGTTTGCTGCGATGATTAGATTACGTGACATGATGTTTGTTATTTTGATTGGTTATTTGTGATTTGGGAAAAGAGGCTGGAAGCCTCTTCTACGACTTATCAGTGAGTGCTGCTACACCTGGGAGAGTCTTGCCTTCGAGAAGCTCGAGGGAAGCACCGCCACCAGTGGAGAGGAAACTGAAGTTAGATGCGTCTGAGAACTTGTTTGCTGCTGTGACTGAATCACCACCACCAACGATGGTGAGTGCGTCAGATTTAGCAACTGCTGCTGTGAGTGCCTTTGTGCCTGCTGCGAAGTTGTCTAGTTCGAACACGCCCATTGGGCCGTTCCAGAGGATTGTCTTAGCGCCTGCTACTACTTTTTCGAAGTCACCGATAGCAACGGCGCCGATGTCGATGCCTTCCCAGCCGTCGGGGATTTCTCCGCCGTCTGAGTAGGGAGCTGTTACTTTAGTGACTGCTGTTGGCTTGAACTCCTGAGTGATACGTGTGTCAGCAGGAAGGTGGAAGTTGATGCCTTTTGCTTCAGCTTCTTCGAGGATCTCTTTGGCTAGTTCTACGAACTTAGGCTCCACGAGGGAGTCACCTACCTTGTAGCCCTGAGCGAGACGGAATGTGTAGGCCATTGCTCCACCGATGATGAAGGTGTCAGCCTTAGCCATCATTGCTTTGATGACCTGGATCTTGTCGGAAACTTTTGCGCCGCCCATGATCGCCACGAATGGCTTTTCTGGTGAAGCGAGTTTGTCTTGGAGGAACTCGAGTTCTTTCTCGATGAGGAAACCTGACACGGACTGGGAAACAAAGTGAGTCACGCCTTCTGTGGAAGAGTGTGCGCGGTGCGCTGTGCCGAATGCATCGTTGACGAAGATCTCAGCATTGCCAGCGAGGGCTTTGGAGAATTCAGGGGCATTTGCTGTCTCGCGGTTGTCGAAGCGTGTGTTCTCTAGGACCATCACGTGACCAGCATGGAGAGTGGAGCGAAGTGTTGTGGCGTGATCGCCGATAGTGTCATCAGCAAATGCTACTGCTGCGCCGAGGTGCTCAGAGAGACGCTTTGCTACTGGGCGCAGTGAGTACTTCTCCTGAGCTTCGCCCTCTGGACGGCCGAGGTGGGAACAAAGAACAAGCTTAGCGCCGCCAGCTAGGAGGTGTTTGATAGAGGGAAGAGCTCCGAGGATGCGGGAGTCGTCGGTGATCTGGAGATTGTCGTCGAGTGGGACGTTGAAGTCCACACGCATGAGGACTTCTTTGCCCTGGACGTCGATGTCGCGGATTGTGAGTTTAGCCATAGTGAATTAGTTTCGGTTAGTGGTTAACTGTTGTTTGAAAAGTGGGTGGCACTGAGTTGCCAGATGGAGCGCGGGTTGTAAAACAAAACAGGGGAGACTCTATGAAAGCCTCCCCTGTTGAAGTTGATAGTCGGATTAGAGTCCTTTACCGAGAAGGGCTAGGCCTTCTGCGGCGCGGCTTGAGTAGCCCCACTCGTTGTCGTACCATGAAGCGAGCTTCACCATTGCGCCGTCAACCATTGTGCAGCCTGAGTCGTAGACTGAGCTGTGTGGGTTAGATACAACGTCCTGAAGAACGATTGGCTCGTCTGTGTATTCGAGGATGCCTTTCAGTGGGCCGTCTGCTGCTGCTTTGAACGCTGCGTTCACTTCCTCAAGTGTCACTTCGCGCTTAAGGATACAAACGAGGTCAGTGATAGAACCTGTAGGAGTTGGCACACGGTAAGAGTTACCGTTGAGCTTACCTGCGAGTTCTGGGATCACTTTACCGATTGCTTTAGCAGCACCGGTAGAAGTTGGGATGATGTTAACAGCTGCTGCACGGGAGCGACGAAGGTCACTGTGTGGAAGGTCAAGGATACGCTGGTCGTTTGTGTAGGAGTGGATGGTAGCCATCATTCCCTGCACGAGACCGAAGGAATCGTTGAGTACCTTCACCATTGGTGCGAGGCAGTTAGTTGTGCATGATGCGTTAGACACGATGTTGTGCTTAGTAGCGTCGTACTCGCTATCGTTGATGCCGATACACATCATGAGATCTGGATCAGGAGCTGGAGCGGAGATAAGAACTTTCTTAGCGCCTGCGTCGATGTGCTTCTGTGAACCTGCCTGTGATGCGAAGAATCCTGTGGACTCAAGAACAACGTCAACCTTGAGCTCAGCCCATGGGAGTTGTGCCGGGTCGCGCTGAGCGAGTGCTACGATCTTGTGACCGTTTACGATCAGGTGCTTCTCGTCGAACGAAACATCTGCGTCGAGCTTGCCCTGTGAAGAGTCATACTTAAGAAGGTGAGCAAGAGTCTTGTTGTCAGTCAGGTCGTTGATAGCGACAACTTTTTCAAGTTCGCCTTTTTCAATGAGTGCACGAAGGACGTTACGTCCGATGCGCCCGAATCCGTTGATTGCGTAATTAGCCATAAGAATTTGTGGTGAAATAGGAAAGAACTCTCCAGTGTGGAAAGTCGATCAATTTTTTGCCCGCTGAATGCGGGCGGCGACTATGGGGAAGAATACCAGTACGTCAATACTCTGGTTTGGCATATGGTTGTGCCTTGTTCATTACTAACGAGTAGTGGGCGAACTCTGATGGGTTTTGGAAGGCTTAGATGGCGCAACGGAGGGTGAGTATGGCGATTTCCGGTGCACAAGCAAAGCGAACTCGCATGCCCGAGGTCCCTATACCACGCGAGATGAAGAGTTGGGAATTGGCTTCTTGATAATGCCCATACACGTAGTTTTCTCCATATTTCACCTTCACTGGAGCATAGCCAATGAGAGGGACTCGGCATTGCCCACCATGGGTGTGGCCAGAGAGCTGCAGGTCGATGTCGCGGATCGCACGCATCGTGTCGAAGTAGTCTGGTTCGTGGACGAGTGCAATCACTGGGGAATTAGCGGGGATACCCTTGAGGGTTTTTGCCGGATCTGGCGAGCCTAACCATACGTAGTCGGTACCTGCTATATGAAGCCGGGTGCCTTTGATATTGAGTTCGGTATTCTGGTTGATGAGAAAGGGGATGCCGGCTTTGGTGAAGATTTTACGGTAATAATCTCCCGAGTGTGTCCACCCATCGTGATTGCCCATGGAGGCGGCTATGCCATGTTTTGATTGTAGCTGGCTAAGATGCTCCATGAGTGGGGTGATCACAGCTGAGTCATCTGTTACATAGTCACCAGTGAGAGCGATGAAATCAACATTTTCGGCATTCACTGCATGCACGGCTTTGACCATAAGATCGTGATCTTTATCCGGCTTATAATGAAAGTCGCTGAGTTGTGCGATGGTGAATCCGTCTAGTTCAGATGGAAGTCGTGGCAGGGTGATCTCGCGGCGCGTGACACTGAGAAGGTTTGGCTCAATGAGGAATGCATCGATTACCGCAGCGACAGGAGCGGCTGCGAGCAAAGTCTGGATGGTCTGTCGGCGAGTGAGTTTAAACATGCGGCTAGAGAATTAGTATACTGTGAAGAGAGGATGAAGCCAATGTGAAAAACTTGCAGTAAATGAAGGCCTTGTGATGCATTGAGGAGTTTCTCGTGGAAAGGTCGTTGCGTGCTCTACTACGTGTGTGAGAAAAAGTATTGAGCTAGTGGTGGTGGCTGTGTTGAAGTCTCACCATGAATTCGGAACGACTATCCATCCCTCAATATGCAATGGCGTTAGCCCATGTGGCTAGCCTCCGAAGTGAGGATCCATTTCGTAAAGTAGGAGCGGCCGCGTTAGATTTTGATAACCGAGTTATTGGTACAGCCTACAATGGGCTCGCTCCGTGCTTTGATGCGCCAGAGGGATTTTGGGATGACCGCGATAGTAGGCAGAAGTTTATGCTACACGCCGAAGTGAATCTATGCAGCTTGTTCAAGCGAGGGGAGGCAAAAGTGATCGCTACAACGACAATGCCTTGCACCGCCTGTATGCAGACACTTTGTGCCTATGGGGTGAAGGAGATCTACTACAGGGATGTGTACAAGAAGTCTGATGCACCAGAGATCGCGAAGGTCTACGGCATCAAGCTTGAGCAAGTGGCTGAGTACCCACTCCATCCGGTTACTCTAGATTAGAGAATCTCTATTCTTGCATTACCCCGCGCATAAGGAAGTATACCGAGGAAGCAATGGATGCGATTCAGATAGATGGTGTAAAAAAGAGCTACGGCAAAGATGTCGTTGCGCTCAAGGAGGTGAATCTTCATGTCGGTGAAGGTGAATTGTTCTTTTTGTTAGGTGCTAGCGGATGCGGTAAAACCACCTTGCTGAGAACTATTGCTGGGCTCGAAGAACCTGATGAGGGGAAAATATTTTTTGGTGAGCGGGATGTCACTGGTGTGCCAACCCACAAGCGAGAGGCAGCCATGGTGTTTCAATCGTATGCGCTCTGGCCACATATGTCGGTGGGGGAGAATGTGGCCTTTGGCCTGCAGGAACGCGGGATCCAAGGCGATGAACTAGTGGATCGCACTCTGGAAGCGCTTAAGGGTGTTCGGCTCGAGGGCTATGAAGACCGTAGAGTGGACCAGCTTTCTGGCGGGCAACAGCAACGCGTGGCACTGGCTAGAGCGCTAGTGGTGCGGCCTAAATGTTTATTGTTAGATGAGCCTCTTTCCAACCTTGATGCTCAGTTGCGGCTTGAGATGCGTACTGAAATTCGCCGTATCGTGAAAGAGTTTGGCCTCACTGCTGTCTATGTGACGCACGACCAAGAGGAAGCACTTTCCGTGGCAGACAAAATCGCTGTGATGCGAGACGGACACATTGCACAGGTGGGAACTCCTGAAGAGGTGTATAGAGCTCCGCGCAGTAAACACGTAGCTCAGTTCATGGGGGAGACGAACTTCCTAACAGGGAAAGTTGACTGGATCGTGCATGACGACCACCGCGGCTATTGTGTGCGCGTGATTTCTGCAGCGGGTGAGATTTTTCAAGGTCATGTGACTGAGCCGGGATGGAAGCCAGAAGTGGAGGACTCAGTTGTGGTGTCCGTGCGGCCTGAGGCATTACGATTTGACGATTCTGGTGACGTGATAAATCAAGTATACGGTATGGTGATTGAGAGAGTGTATCAAGGGGCTACAATCCAATATCTAGTCCAAAGCGACGAAGGTGTCTATATTCAGGTCTCTGAGTTAAATCCTCGTCATTTGCGTGAGCCAAACGAGCATGTGGCTCTAACTGCGCGACAACAAGACGTGGTGATGCTGAAGCCGTAATCAGAGATGAAGAAATTCTGGAATAAACGAATTGGAGTGATCGCCGCCCTTGTGTTGGTGGCTGTTTCGCCACTCATTTTACAGAGGCCAGAGGCGGTTAGTCGATCTGAGGCTGATGAGGTATTGGTGGTGATTACGCCGCACAATGAAACAATTCGCAGTGAATTTACCGAAGCTTTCAATGCCTATTGGCAGAAGAAAACGGGCAAAAAGGTATATATCGACTGGAGAACTCCAGGTGGCACATCCGAGATTCGTATGGTGCTAGATAGTAAATTTACCAATGCCAAAGGTGGTGGAGTGGGGATAGATGTGTTTTTTGGTGGCGGTGAATACATCTTTGAGAAAATGGCGAAAGCTGGACGATTTGAGAAGCTTGATGTCTTTAGTACTCACGAGGATTGGTTCGATGGTAAGTTGGGGATTCCCCGGATGTACACTGGGGAAACCTATTACAATAAGGAAAAATATTGGGTGGGTGTATGTCTCTCACAATTTGGTATTTGTTATAATGTAGATAATCTTGAGCGATTACGCATTGAACCACCAAAAACCTGGGATGACCTTAGTGACCCTAAATATCTAGGCTCAATCGCAATGGCTGACCCAACGAAAAGTGGCTCAGTCGCGCGAGCATTCGAGATGTTAGTGCAGCAAAAAATCCACCAGTCTCTGGCGAGCACCCGGAGGCAACCAGGAGAGACTGAGGAGATGCGCCGGCAGCGAGCTATCGGTTATGGTTGGGCAGATGGGCTCAATTTGATTCAAAAAATAGCAGCGAATGCTCGCTACTTTACCGATGCAGCAACCAAGATTCCTCATGATGTTTCTCAGGGGGATGCCGCTGCAGGAATGTGTATCGATTTCTACGGTAGAGCGTATAATGAAAAGCTAAAGAAGCCTGACGGTTCCTCTAGGCTTCAGTGGGTAGCTCCAGATGGTGGCTCCTCACTGAGTGTTGATCCCGTGGCCGTTTTCAAAGGGGCTCCGAACTCCGAATTAGCGCAGGGGTTTGTGGAGTACTTATTGAGCGAGGACGGGCAGGTGCTCTGGAATAAGCGTGTGGGCTCTGAAGGTGGGCCGAAAAGGCGAGCTTTACGCCGGTTACCAATCCGTCCCTCAGTCTACAGCCCTGAGAATTTAGCTGACTTTACGGATCCGGAGGTGAGGCCTTATGCTGAAACTCCTTTGTTTATCTATCAGCCAGAAATCACAGGCCCGGTCTTTGACGCGCTGCGGTATATCATCAAAAGTATGTGTATCGATGCCCACCATGAGTTGCAGGCGGCATGGGTAGGGCTAGTGCAATACGATATGCCTGAGATGACGATGTCTCGTTTTCAGGATGTCTCATATGTGTCCTATGTTAAAGCGATGGGTGAGATGCGTGAGCAATTGAATTCTGGTAATAAAATAGAATCAGCTAAAGAGGCAAAACGTATGACCGGTATTTTCCGAAGAAACTACAAAGAAGCTGCTGAACTAGCAAAAGAGGAGGCTAATAGGCCATGAAGCGTGGTAAGGCAGTATTGATCACGTTTTTGGTGACTTTCTTTTTTGGCGTGTTCTTTTTAATGCCGGTGGCAGATGTGCTGAAGCAGGCCTTTCTGGATCAAAACGGGCAGTTCTCGATCGCTTACCTGTGGATCATTTTCAGCAACCCAATCTATCTAGAAGGGCTTTGGAATGCCTTTGCTCTGGGTGTCATGAGTACTATTTTCACCTTTTTCATAGCGTTGCCTTTGGCTCTGGTGTCCTACCGTTGGACGTTTCCTGGGAAAAAGTGGCTCACGGTGTTGGTGCTGGCCCCCTTGGTTTTGCCTCCATTTGTTGGGGCTGTGGGTGTGCGTCATATGTTAGGGGTTGAGGGGGCTCTGAATGCATTGCTCATAGATTTAGGCTTTATGTCTGCAGCGGCTCCAACGGACTGGTTAGGTGCCGGCAAGTTCTGGGGAATTGTTCTACTGAATGCTCTGCACCTCTATCCTATCTTGTATATGAATATCTTGGCTGCTCTAGGTAATCTGGATCCAGCAATGGAGCAAGCGGCACAGAATCTAGGTGCTTCGCCTTGGACTCGCTTTAAGCGCATTACATTACCTTTGTGTATGCCTGGGATATTTGCGGGTGCGGCGATCGTCTTTATCTGGTCGTTTACGGAACTCGGAGTGCCTTTGGTATTTGATTACACTCGTGTTGCGCCAGTGCAAATTTTCGAGGGAATTAAGGATCTGAGTAGCAATCCTATTCCCTACGCTTTGGTCGCAGTGATGTTGACTATTTCGGTGCTGGTTTATGCTGTCTCGAAAGTTATTTTAGGGCGTAATAAGTTGGGCTTATCGACCAAACCCAAAGCTGATATTCAAGAAAGAAAACTTAAAGGGCTTAAGGGGTGGCTTATCTCACTTAGCTTTGCTTTCGTCTTCATCTTGGCCACCGTTCCCCATTTCGGAGTCTTCTTCTTGTCTGTCTCTTCGGATTGGTATGGCACGATCTTTCCTGAATCACTCACACTTCAGCACTATGGTGAAGGTTTGGGGCATCCATTGGTATTAGGCTCTATAAAGAATAGCTTGTTGTATGCCTCAGGTGCTACGTTTTTGGACGTAATTCTTGGGGTGGCTATTGCTTGGGTTATTGTCCGTAGTAAAATGTGGGGACGAAACGTCCTAGATGCGCTAATGATGTTACCTCTAGCTGTTCCAGGTCTTGTGTTAGCCTTTGGTTACTTGTCCATGAGTGAGAATGGTGGAGCATTTAGTTTTTTGATTGGAGCGAATGGTAGTCCAGCTTTACTTTTGATTGTGGCATACGCTGTTCGTCGATTACCTTTCGTAGTGAGGGCAGCAGTGTCTGGTCTTCAACAAAGTAATGTTGAACTAGAGGAGGCGGCAATGTCTATGGGGGCTTCTCCTGCCCGTGCATTCTGGCGCGTGGGATTACCATTGATTGGCACTAGTTTGATTGCTGGTGCTATCCTAGCATTTGCTTTCGCAATGTTAGAGGTCTCTGATAGTCTCATTCTAGCACAGCAAGCCGAACACTATCCAATTACTAAAGCGATATACGCTTTGTTGAGTACTCTAGGCAACGGTCATGAAATTGCCTCAGCTTTGGGGGTTTGGGCGATGATATTCCTTGGTGTTGCACTCGCTGGAGCCTTTGCTCTAGTTGGGAAACGAGGTGGCAATCTCTTTAGGTTCTAGATCTTTTTGGCTGAAGTAAAATGTGGCTAGGATTGGCTGGCGTGTCACCTTTATTTGAGTATTAGCTATATTGAGGTCTTGATTTTAGTCTAATGTCGGGTATGGATTTTTCTCGTAATGAAATTTTTCATCCTTAGCGCAAGCATCCTCGCAGTTTTCGTAGGTCTTTCTTCCTGTGAAAAGCACGAATGGGACAAAACAAAGCAGCTCTACGAATCTCATGATGCGCACGGCCACGATCAGCATGCTGAGCACGGCGATGCTGATAAAGAGCACGGCGAGCACAAAGTTGAGGCTCCTTCTAAGAAGGAACATGATCATTCCGGTCACCCTGCCCACTAATTTCTCCACTGGAGGACCTATTTATGAATAAGCGTCCTCCAGCTTGGTTGCTTCCTAACCTACTGAGTCTCGATGCACCCATCGTAGCCTTGGTTTGGATGTGGATGGTGGCCGAGGCATTGAGAGTTCAATACCTTGAACTCTCGTCCTATTTACTTCTAGCTGCCGCTGTCTGGTGCATCTACGTCGTCGATCGTATTCGCGATGTGAGTCGTGGCGTGCACCCAATCGAGGGTGAGATGCCATGGCGTCATCGATTCCATTGGAAAAGCCGATGGATCTTGATTCTGCTGGCTGTAGGAATCATAGGATATAGCAGCTATTTTGCGCTGTTTCACATGTCACGCGTGTTGCTCACTGTGGGTGTAGTGGGAGCAGTTCTAGTCGGTTGTTACTGGCTAGTTTCTTTGTTTGATAAGGCTGATGTAGCCTACGCCAAAAATATGGTGGCTGGTTTGACCTTTGCCTATGGTGTTGCCGCGCCTATAGTTGTAGCCTCTGAGCCGTTGGATCTAGTGCTCTCAGATGTGTTTCAACCATTTCAAGGAGCTGAGGGCTTTCAACTCGTGGTCGCATTTTTTTCATCACTTGCAAAATTCGTTGGGATGGTTTTGCTGACACTCAATACGGTATTGCTCTCAGTGCATGTGCTTTTGTTTGGTTTGCTGTGTGTCATGAATATCAATGCTATAGATCTTTGGGAACGCTCCAGACGTTCGAGTGACCCCGAGGTCAAGCAAGAGAGTGAGGTGGCTCTGTCTATGGGCTTGTTTATGTTAGTTGTCGGGACCGTGTTTGCAGTTGCCTTTGTTGTTGACGATTACAGTGCTCCTTTATGTTACGCAGTGATGGCTTCAGCTGGACTGTTGCATGTAATCAACCGCTCGCGTTCCCGTTTTTCAGTGGCGGCTTTGAGGGTTTTGGCTGACTTAGCATTGGTAATTCCTGTGCCCCTCGTCGTGTGGCTAGCATAGATTACTCACGGGTGCTGAAGCCTACCGATGGCTTGAAATGCTGGTCTTTTCTTCAACCTTACAAAAAGCAAGATTGAGTTACTTGGAGGCACTTCTTCAAAGTCTGATAGAGGTGGAGTGTCCATCTATTGCAGTCGTGGGCGATGGCGATGGTCGATTCTTAGTTGAACTTTTGAAATCCGAGCAAGACTTTAAAATCGACTACATTGATTGTAGCCCTGGGATGCTTCGGGTCGCTCAGAAGCGCGCCGCTCATGACTCTAGAGTGATATGGCGCTGTGAGAAGTTTGAGAGAGGAAGCCAAAAATCTTACGATGCTATTGTGTGTCACTTTGTGCTTGATGGGTTTGGCTGCGAACATCGAATGAGTTTTGTTGGGGCCATATCAGCAAGCTTGAATCCTAACGGCATATTATTAGTGAGCGATTTTGATTCTAGAGCCCACCGTAAGGCCGCAGCTCTGGTTGTTTGCATGCAATGGTTCTTTCACGCGTTTGCAGGAGTTCCCTTCGTGGAGTTTTCAAAGCCAGACGAAATACTTATTGAACATGAAATGACGAAGATTGGAGAAAATGAATGGTGGAAGGGTGCGATTTTCAGTCAGATATGGAAGATGTGACAACTCGCTATTGCATTGCTGGAAAAATGTGTTGAGCTTACCCGCCTATAGTAAATTAAAAAATGACTCTGAATAGCCAGAAACCCACCTACGTCGTCGGTCACCTAAACCCTGATACCGACGCAATCTGTGCCGCCATAGGTCAGGCTGAATACCTTCGTAGAGCTGAAAATGTAGATGCAGTCCCTATTCGCTGCGGTGCTGTGCCGTCTCGCGTTGCTTGGGTTCTCGAACAGGCTGGAATGGAAACTCCAGCGCTGGTCACAGATGTTAGGACTACTGCGGAACTTATTTGTGACAAAGATCATGTGTCGGTTGGCGAGGATGCGACTTTCTATTCCGTTTATCGAGCTATGCAGAAATCCGAGGTCAAGTCGGTCCCAGTTGTTAGTGCGAGTAATGAAATCCGAGGAATCCTGCGCTTCACCGATCTAATGCAACTTTTGATGCCAGATAGCCTCGAGGGGCAGCAGAGCGTGAAGACGATTCATGTGTCTCAGCAGCATATTAAAGAAACTCTTAAAGGGCGTTCAGTGGCTGCAGACTTGAGCGAAGATGAGGAAGATCTTATCATGTTCGTAGGAGCATCGAGTAAGGAATCTGTGTTAGAGAGCATCAATGCGGCCAAAGAAGAAGGACTCTGCGATAAACAGGTAGTGATCTGCGGTGATCGTGAGGATATTCATTTAGCGGCAGTGACTAATAGTGTGCGGGTGCTCGTCGTGACAGGTGGCTATAAAGTCCAAGACGAAGTTATTTCTGAAGCAAAGGAAAAAGGAGTGGCAATTATTCTTTCGCGTTTTGATACTGCTACGACCGTGCAGTTAGTTCGCTGTTCTCGCTCTGTGAGTAATGCTTTGGGTGACGAATTTCTTTGTGTGAATGCTGACGAGGCTGTCTCAGATATGCGGAAGCGTCTCAGTGCCGCGCGCCAAGATCTTTTTCCGGTAGTGGAGAAGGGGACGCGTAAGCTTGTCGGAGTTTTTCGTAAATCAGCTCTTGTTGACCCACCCTCGACCACTTTGGTGTTAGTCGACCACAATGAATACGCTCAGGCTGTCCGAGGGGTTGAGGAGGCCAATGTGATCGAAGTTATCGACCATCACCGGCTTGGTGGGGATGTGATGTCACGCGAGCCCATTCGTTTTTTGAACGAGCCCGTGGTTCATCCTCCACTCTGGTTGCTCGGAAATTTAGATATATGAGTATACCTCTATCAAAAGGGGTTGCCATGTGTCTCTGTGCTGGTCTTATTTCAGACACGCTTAACTTAACATCACCTACGACTACTGAGTTGGATAGAGATATGTTGGCTTGGTTGACGAATATTGCAGAGGTGGATGCTACTCAATTCACTCATGACTTTTTTGCTTCAGGTTCATTACTGAGAAAAGGATCAGTAGACGAATTGATAGGTACAGATCGCAAGCAGTTCAACGAAGGAGGGAAGTTTATCAGTATTTCACAGGTCGAAGAAATGGATCTTGAGCGCTTTAGCGAAAGGGCTGATGAAATGATCACTGGCCTGGAGCGGTTGATCAGCAATAAAGGCTACGATGTGGCATTGCTTGCTGTGACAGATATAACGAAGCATTATAGCAAGATAGTCGCAGTTGGAGATCCTCGGGTGATCGAAGCTTTGCCCTTTGATGAAATTTCAAAAAATGTACTTGATGCCGATGGTGTAGTGAGTCGTAAAAAGCAAATTTTCCCGGCCGTGAGTGATGCAATTCGTTGCGCTGCGGCAATTTCACTTGAAAGTATATGAAGCCGATAGTTATCAAAATTGGCACTGGGGTGCTGACTCGTGAAATTGACGGTAAGTTAGATCGTGTAGCGCTTACAAAGTTAGTGACGGCCGTTGCTGACCTCGTGCGTTCTGGTCAACCGTGTGTGCTAGTGTCTAGTGGTGCGGTGGGAGCAGGTATATCTCAGTTAGGTTTGAATGAGTATCCCTCAGATGTGCCAACGCGCCAGGCTTGTGCTGCAGTTGGGCAAACTCGTTTGATGCATGCCTACGAAAATCTATTCAATAACTTCGAGTTGAATGTCGCTCAATTACTTCTCACAGCTGATGATTTTCGTGACTCTGCACGCCGAGTTCGTGTGGAAGACACTCTAGAACGTTTATCTAAATCTCCTCAAATTATTCCTATTATAAATGAGAATGATTCAGTGGCTGTGGAGGAGCTAAGCTTTGGGGATAATGATATGCTCTCAGCTAGAGTTGCGGCACTTATCGGAGCATCTCAGCTTATTTTACTTTCTAATATCGACGGGTTACTAGCTCCTGAGTCGACAGATGTTGTCGAGTATGTAGAAAATGTGGATGATGTCTTAGGTTTCATCAGAGCAGATAAAGGGAAGTTTTCCATTGGAGGAATGGCTTCTAAACTCAAAGCTGTGAGAATTGCTGTCGATGCCGGTATTGAAACAGTCGTTGCTCATGGCAAGCACCCTGAACGACTAGATGCAATTACTCAGGGGGCTGGTTTGTGCACTCGCTTTCAGGCTCGATAGTGTTCGAGTCGTCTATCACCCCCTCAGCCTCTCTACGCTCTTTCGCTAAAATTGCTGAGAACTCGGCACTATAGAGAATAACTTGCATCGCAAAATAGATCCACAGCAGGAGCAATACTAAAGTCAAAGCGCCGCCGAACATGTTGCTGATGTTAGCGTGCCTTAAGAAAATCATTAGGCCGTATTTTAGGGCAACGATAAGTACTGAGCAAACAACCCCTCCTATGATGGCTTCTTTCAGGCGTGGCGGGCGCTTTGGAAGCCACCTCATCACAATAGTGGTGAGAAATGTCATCGCCGTGAAAGTAGCCAAGGGGGATAAATAGTTAATGAAGAGTAATAGGTAGGTGGAGTCGGTCAGTTGTTCTCTAATCGCATTTAGAATGGACTCACCAATGACAGAACTAGCAATGACCACCCCTAGGCTGAGGATAATTATCAACGATATAAATCGTCCAAGTAGGTTTGATAGAGCCTCATGACTACGCTTTTTGTACTTAGGGTTACCGAAGATATTGCTTAGAGCTCTCCTTAGTTCATTGATGACTTTGGTTGCTGAAAACGCAAGTACCAGGCCGCCTATAATAGGTGAGTACTTGCTGCCGATCCACTGCATGTCTCGGCTTAGAGCCTGCTGGAGGTAGTCGCTGGTGCTAAATCCGGTCACATTGTTGGTTTGTTCCAATAGACTGGATGTAGCTGTGTCTTTACCGACTAGGACCGCAGCAACAAATAAACCGATCAGTAATATCGGGATTAAAGAGAACAAAGAGTAGAAGGCGAGCGCTGCTGCTTCATTCGCGTGGTTTCGCTTCCACCAGATATAACCAGCGGAGACGAAACGTCGAAGCCAAGGATTTGTGAATTTGGGGGACTTAAACATGAAATATATACTAACAAACGATTTCGAACCGAGAAACTCCTAAATTCTGATTCATAATCATCCAGCTTGTATGGCTGGATACGAACTTTAGTCCTTTTTGAGGAATAAATGTAAATGCCTATTTACTGAGTTTACAGAGGGTTGTGAGAGGTAGTTTAAG
>NZ_MQWA01000001.1:1076307-1111458 GCF_002954445.1 Rubritalea profundi | reverse complement strand
AAAAGGTGGAAGTGGAAAGGAGCAAGTGGACCTAGGTCACTACACTAGGGAATTTTTAGAAAGAATTAACAAGATTTTGAAGCATTCTACAGAATTTCTCTAAAGACTTGGCTAAAAAAAGACGAAACCTTTCATTCTCTCTGAAATATCGCAAGAGCATCGGTCATCATTGGTTAATTGCGAAAAATTCTGTTAATTCAGTCGAGCGCCGCAGGCATCAACCTAGATAGTCTCCCTATAGTGTAGGAGCCCTGACAAGTGGACTGGGTCTCGGCATTTTTTAGTTTACTACGAGCTGGCTGAGGGCTGCTAGCATGTATTGGGAGGTTGCTTTGGAGAATTCTTCTACTGAAATGTCACGCTTTGCTTCGTGGGTGACGCAGGTGATTTTAACTCCATCGAGCCCACAAGGGGTGATGGAGAGGAAGCCTGTTAGGCTTTCTTTGGTGATGTTGATGGCGAAGCCGTGCATGCCAATCCATTTACGAACACCGACACCGATAGCGGCTAGTTTGCGGTTTTCTACCCAGACTCCAGTGAGGCCGTCACGTCGTTGGGCATTGATTCCAAATGATTGGCAGGTATCAATGAGAGCCTGCTCTATTGCGCGGATGTAGGTGTGGAGGTCTTTGCCGAGTGGGCGGAGGTCGACGATAGGGTAGCCGACTAATTGGCCTGGTCCGTGGTAGGTTGCTTGTCCTCCACGGTTGATTTCGACCACTGGATGGGGGAGGAGTTCAAGGCTTCGCAATGAAGACTGATCTCTTGTGCGACCGATCGTGTAGACTGGCGCGTGCTCGAGCTGGTAAAAAGTGTTCGGAGATATGCCTTCTAGGACTTCCAGTAGTTTAGTTTCTTGGATTTGAAGGGCATCGGCGTATGCGATGTCTGATCCGAGCCATTTGTCAACGAGCTGCATAAGGGAGTGGTAATGGATGAAGATGCTTGGGGGAAGAGCTAATCTGGGTTTACGCTTATGTGGTTTGAATCTTGAAACATGCGTAACTTCTGCGAGGCAAGCCCTTATGTATAAATAGCTATGAAAACGAAATTATGGACATGCAGTATGACATTTATGCTGGGGACAATGTTATCTAGTAGTGCTCAGAATGCCCCTGAGGAGTTGAGCTTTTCAAATTTTAAAGAAATTCGCAATTACGTGATCGGAGATACGGCTGAACCCGAGTACTTTAAGGTCGATTGGAAGGATAATGTGTTGGATGGTGTCGTCGACGCGATGACTGAAGACAAGCCGATCTTACTATGGCTGTATTTTGGTGGGCCATTGGGCAATTGCTGACAAAATGGATTCAAGACGAGGCAGTTGCTTTTCAATGATTCAAAGTTTGTAGCGTATCTTTCAGAGAATTTCGTAGGTGTGGCATCGGATGATGTTGCCTACAATAATCTTCCTTCAGAGGCAAAACAGCAGGCGGAATATCAATTCTTGAAGTCATCTTTGGGCGATGGTGGAAATAATATTCACCAAGGCGTCTATGCCGTGACTCCCTCGGGCAGATTTTTAGGTAAAATTGATACGGGATGGCCGACTTATGACGCTGCGGGAAGTTTACGTAATTTGCGCGTGGCTGTTGATAAATATAGGGAGATGCCGAAGTCTGAGCGGATTGGGCGTCGAGTGATGAAGGAAAGTGATAGGAGCATGGCGAAGGCTGAAGAGCTTGCTCAGGCTGGTGTTTTGAAGATGCGCACCACCGCTAGGCATTATGCTTTTCCCGAGATGGAGTTGTTTGATCAAAGACATCCAGAGTACGCGAAGTTAGATGCATTCTGGCTGAGCCCATCCGAGCAGCAAAGCATGCTGCCTTCTACACATAAAAAGGGAGAGAGGTGCTATCTAGCGGACAGTTTAGTAGAAAGGATGTTGTTGCATTGCCAGCCGATGGAAGGTTTTGGGGCCTGGTGGAAGGAGCACATTCAAAAGCAGAAGCTTGAAGTTGAAGTTAGCAAGGTGAAGGGCTCACAGGTGTTTCTAAAGTTCAGCGGTGAGTTGGCGATGTCAGCAGACAGTCAGTGGAATAAATCTGACTACTCAGGACGATTGCTTGGCGTTGGTGTGTGGGATGAAAAGCTAAAGGCATTCACTCGTTTAGAGTGGGTCACACTAGGTATGCGTGAGCTCAAAGAACTGAAATCTAACATGCACCGAGGGGGCACTAAAGAAACAATGATCGCGAGCTATATGCGTTTGGCGAGGAATGTGAAAGAGGAACAGGGGCTCAAACCTCATCACTGGGAGCATTACCCTAGCAGCATCAAGCGCCGATAGAGGCTGGATAGCTTATTCCTTAGCGAAGCCGTAACGACCAGCGTTCACCGTAACATTTGGTGGGCGATGATGTTCTTCAAAATGGAGGTAACCCGCTTGTAGTTCTTTCCAAAATATATGCCATTTCTGGTTGCTCACGGTGGCTAATTTTTCATCAGTTAGGCGGAATGGAAAACTGTGAACGCGAAAGAATGGCTGACCGTTGTTGAGCGCGGCATCACAAAGCGTGTAGATTTCTTCTATTTTTTCATTGGTCATGGCAAAGCAACCTATTGAGACCGTACTTCCGTGAACCATGATGGCTGAACCTGTGTATTGGTGGGCACGGTCATAAGCATTTGGGTAACCGATGTTGAAAGCCAGATGGTAACTGCTCTGAGGGTTCATCCAGCGCTTGTTTACAGCGTAGAATCCCTCTGGAGCTTGCAGGTCACCTTCAGCGAGTTTGGGCCCAAGGTTACCAGACATGCCGGCGATAGTGTAAGTCCTAAAAAATTTAAACCGCTTGGTGCTTGAGGATTCGATCCACAGTTCGAGTTCTCTACTTTCTTTGAAAATGCGGATGAAGATAGGAGAACCAATTTTGAGGTCTTTTTCTCGTAGGGAGTTAGTGAGCTCGGGAGTCACTCGATCGGCTGCTGCCGCGGCACGTTTGGCGCCGTCAGCATAGTTTTTATCAATCAATCTACGGGCCGTTGTCGGGATGGATAGGGTTTCGGATTTCACAAGTGAATACAGAGTGATGGGGATGCCGAGCATGAGTGAAATGCGAAGCCAAGACGCTCGGTTGGGTTTGCTAGTCCATGACATACTGGAACTTTTACCAATTCATCAATGATCTGTCACCTTTTTACTGGTCAGATTGGCTGTCTATGCAAGGCTACGCCCACATGAATAAAGCGATTGGAATCATTGGCGGAAGTGGACTCTATTCGATGGATGGATTTATCCAGACTGAAGAACGAGTGGTGGATACTCCCTTTGGTGCTCCCTCAGATGCATTGATTGGTGGTGAGATCGAGGGGAGGGAAGTTTGGTTTATCCCACGCCACGGCCGTGGGCATCGGTTGCTGCCACATGAGATCAATCACAGGGCCAATTTTTGGGCATTAAAGAGCCTTGGAGTGCGCTTCGTGATTTGTGTGGCAGCCGTGGGCAGTCTGAAAGAAGAATACGCTCCGCGTGATATTGTGCTTCCTGATCAGTATTTTGACCGCACTAGCCGACGAGATCAGCATACTTTCTTCGGTGAAGGGATCGCCGCTCACATCGGCTTTGCTGAGCCAGTGAGTGCCGAATTGCGTAATATTTTACTAGAGTCAGCTCAGGCGGAGGGTGCGATGGTGCATGATGGCGGGACTTATGTGAATATGGATGGCCCTGCATTCTCGACCAAGGCCGAGAGCCACGCCAATAGGCAATTAGGATTTGATGTCATAGGCATGACTAATGTGGCAGAGGCGAAGCTCGCTCGCGAAGCTGAAATTGCATTGGCAACTTTGGCTATGGTGACCGACTATGATTGCTGGCATGAAGAGGAAGAGGCAGTGAATGTGCAGACGGTGATTGGTCACTTGATGGCAAATGCTGAGCTCGCCCAAAAGGTGCTAAAGCGGGCGGTGAGTCAAATCCCTCTCGACGCGGAGTGGCCAGAACATAAGGCTCTCGACACCGCAATTCTCACTTCCAAGGAGTATTGGCCAGACGACACGATCAAAAAATTGGGGCCAATCGTGTCACGGTTTGTGACGTCATAGATTTTTGAGTTTCCTAAGTAAACGGAAACAGGTTATTTGCATATATCTAGATTATCCATGAGTGAGCCAAACTCCCAACTTTACCATTGCAGTAAGTGTAACTCGGTTTTTAAAGCCCCAGTACCATTTATAAGTGGTGGATTGTGCACGCATTGCGGGCAGTCCCCTTTTAGTTCGCAGGAGTTCAATTCAATTGTGCAGATGGAAAAAGTTGTGGACTCCGATGAGTCACATGGTGTTCCTGGCCAGGATGTAGCAGATTTTGTTTCGATGCAGAAAGTGAAACGCAAGCGTCAAGGAAAGTGGGCGTTAGTTCTATGGATGTCCTTGCTTGTAGTGGGTGGTGGAGTCGTTTTCTACAACCGAGAGCTTGAAAAGCCAATCTCTAGTGAGCCAAGCGAATTTGTTAAACAAGAGAAAGAATACCAAGACACTCTCGCTCGAGAGTCGAGAGAGGCATTGCGCTTGTTCGACCGATACATGGTCGTGGCTAGTGCGAATGAGAAGTCTGAATATGTGCTAGGAGGAGTTCGTAAAATCCTGAGCATCGAACAAAAGCAAGGCGACCTCGACTTTATCGTTCCTCGTCCGCCGGTAAGGCTTCTTGCCAATAGTTACAGTGATGAGGGGGAGATGCCTCGGCTTGAATTTTTGCTGGTAGACAAAAGTCAGCGAAGGTTTGAAGTCGTGATGTGGAAAAAGGACTCAGTGTGGAAGTTAGATTGGGAGCAACATGTGCGTTATGCTGAAAGTGGGTGGAGTCAGTTCTTAGCTGATCAAACGATTGGGAATCCAAAAGAATTTAGGCTGTATGTGCGACGTCGGCATGTTGGTGCTGGCCGAGAGCGCACTAAGCTGCAGCTCATTTTTTATAAGCCGAAGATGCAGGTGGGTGAGCGTTTGCAAGAATCTCCACAGGTAAACGTACCGAAGGACAGCGCTCAGTTTGCTCAACTAGGCGCGGCATTTGACGCACAGTCTAGCAAGAAGGATGAAGTTAGACCTAGTGTCATGGGCTTGTTGGATACTGCTGGTTTTTTGCGGGTGAAGGCGACTCTCGATTGGCAGCAGGGAGCTGAAGAGGATCCAGTTATGGTGCTAAAGGAGCTATCCGCTACACACTGGCTTGAGCTAGATCCCGGTAAGAATTCTTCGGCCGGTACTGATGAGTGATTTATTTCCCTAGTCCTCTACGCATTGTTGTGATGCAGGGCTCTTGGCCGAGCCAGAAGGCGAAGGAAATAGCTCCCTGGTGGAGCAGCATAGAGAGGCCATTGGAGGTTTTAGAACCTAGCTTGTTAGCTTCTGCTAGGAGTGGTGTCACGGGCGGATTATAGACAGCATCGTAGACCATATGTTTTGCTGACAAGCAAGCTGCTGGGAGCGGCAGAGCATCGTCTTCTTTGAGGCCGAGTGAGGTAGAGTTGATAATGAGGTCTACTCTGCTCGCCGCAGTGGCGAGATCAGCCTCATCTGTAGAAAGCGTGTAAACTAGCTTGGCCCCGTGTTCTTCGGTGAGTGACTTAGCAATCGGATCGAGCTTTTCGACTGTACGGTTCGATAGATAGATTGCTGGAGCACCTTCACGGGCGCATTGGGTGGCGATCGCACGGCCAGCGCCGCCGCCTGCGCCGAGGATGAGAACTCGTAGTTCGGTGAGCGACTTACCAAAATCTTCTAGCACTGCGCGAGCGAGCCCAGGTCCATCAGAGTTGTGGCCGATACGTTTACCTTGTTTGAAAAGAATTGTGTTAGTAGCGCCGAGAGCTTTGGCGTCGTCAGTGAGTTCATCACACAGCGCCATCGCCTCGAGCTTGTGAGGGACGGTGACATTGCAGCCGATGAAGCCGATGCGCTCCATTTCGCTGAAGCATGAATCCACTTCACCAGGCTCAACCTCGACACGGATGTATTGGAGATCAAAGCCAGCTTCATCAAGCGCTGGCTGGTGCATCTGCGGTGAGGCAGAATGCTTAATCGGGTAGCCGATGACTGCGAGTTTAGCGTTCGGCATTTCCTCAGCAAAGGCTGGGTCACGAAGGTCGGCGAGTGTGTAGACGTGTTTCACTGGAGAATAGGTGGTCAGAAGTTGCTAGTTCTTTGACCACAGATCACTCGGATTAGACAGATTATTTTTGTAGGAGCAATCCTATCTCTGGCTCAGTCTTAAAGACTGGGGAATCGTTCAATTATGCTGGCGATTATAAATCTAAAATCCCAAATCATAAATGAACGGGATTTGGTCTTGCAAATTGGTGTTGGAATCTATTGTCTCCGTCATGGCAGAGATTTCTCTCGGACTTTCTTTTGACGACGTTCTTCTTGTTCCACAGCACAGCGCTGTGATTCCCAACGAGACGGACATATCTTCGTGGTTGACCAAAGACATTGGTCTAAACATTCCTGTGGTTTCCGCAGCGATGGACTCAGTTTCTGAGTCTGAATTAGCAATCGCGCTCGCTCGTGAAGGTGGTATTGGTGTGATTCATCGCAACAATACGATTGAAGAGCAGGCGATAATGGTGGCTAAGGTAAAGCGCTCAGAAAACGCTGTGATCCAAGATCCCGTGACAGTGACTAAGGAGATGACTCTCGCTGACGTGCGTGACATCATTGCTACTGAAGGGTTTTCAGGCTTCCCAGTGGTGGGTCCTGACAACCAGCTCGAAGGCATGGTGACTGGACGTGATATTGGTTATGTGGAGAATAATAATCGCTCAGTGGCTGATGTGATGACTCCTATTGATCGCCTTGTGGTGGCTCCGGCTGACACATGCATCGAAGACGCTCGGCGTATTCTTTACGAAAATCGTATCGAGAAACTTCCGCTGATCGATGGTTTCGGCAAGCTTGCTGGCCTCATCACCGGTGCTGACATCGAGAAGCGCATGACTTTCACGCATTCAGCGAAGGATGCAAATGGCCAGCTCCGTTGTGGTGCTGCTGTTGGGCCTGGTCCAGACCACATGAAACGCGCGACAGCTCTTGTAGAAGCTGGCGTGGACGCACTCTTCATAGATGCTGCGACTGGTCACACCAAGGTGGTGATCGATGTCGTTAAAAATCTTATAACTCTCGGCGTTCCAGTGATTGCGGGTAACGTGGTGACAGCTCAAGGCGCTACAGACCTCTGCGATGCAGGTGTCTCTGCTGTCAAAGTGGGCGTAGGCCCTGGCTCTATCTGCACAACTCGCGTTGTGGCAGGTGTCGGTATGCCTCAGTTCACAGCTATCGAAAATGTGGCTTCAGTCTGTCGCGATCGCGGCGTGGCTGTGATCGCTGACGGTGGTATCCGCTACTCGGGTGACGTTGTGAAAGCAATGGCAGCTGGTGCAGATCTCGTGATGATGGGTTCACTCCTCGCAGGAACTCGCGAATCTCCAGGCCAGACGGTGCATTTCCAAGGTCGTCGCTTTAAGACGTACCGCGGTATGGGCTCACTCGGTGCAATGCGCAAAGGATCTAAAGATCGCTACAGTCAGAATGCTTCAGGTAAGATGGTGGCAGAAGGTGTGGAAGGTCGCGTTCCTTACAAAGGGTCTGTGGCAGACGTGGTATTCCAGCTCATGGGCGGACTTCGCTCAGGTCTTGGATATATTGGGGCAAAGGATCTCACAACACTTCGCGAGCGCGCAGTGTTCACCCAGATCACTGCTGGCGGTCTCCGTGAGTCACACGCTCACGACATCACAATCACAGAAGAACCAACCAACTATCAACCACTCGGCTAGTATTTTAAGCTACAAATTATTCAGAATTTTCTAAGTAGTAAGCGCCATTTATTTGGGCTTACTACTTTTCACTTCAAACTTATCACTTTTCTATCATGGAAGAAATCAATCACGTAGCCGTCCTCGACTTCGGCTCTCAATACACTCAGCTTATCGTTCGCCGCGTGCGCGAGCTTGGCTACTTTGCAAAGCTTTATATGCCGGAGAATCTCCGCGAGATCGGCAAACCAGGCGCAGTCATCCTTTCTGGTGGCCCTAAAAGTACAAGCGATCCAGACGCTCCAGATATCGACTTCGATGTTCTTAAAGCTTACGACGTCCCAGTTCTCGGTGTCTGTTACGGCATGCAGCTCCTCAACATCAAGTTGGGTGGTTGTGTGAAGAAGTCCAAGCACCGTGAATACGGACAAGCTGGACTTTTCCCTGTTGAACAGACTGGTCTCTACGCAGGTATTTCTCAAGAATCCCAAGTTTGGATGAGCCACTCCGACACAGTTGATTCGCTCGGTGGAAACTGCAAAGTGATCGCTAAGAACCAACACGGCACTCCAGTTTCTCTCCAATGGGGCGAGACATTCTTCGGCATCCAGTTCCACCCAGAGGTGACGCACTCACACGAAGGAACGCAGATTCTCAAAAACTTCCTCGATGTAGCGGGCGATCTCGCTCCATTCCATATCGAAGACTTCAAGCAAGAGCTGATCGACGGCATCCGTGCTAAGGTTGGTAACAAGCTAGTTGTTTGTGGTGTTTCCGGTGGTGTTGACTCCACAGTTCTCGCAGTGCTTCTTCACGAAGCTGGTGTGAACATGAAGGCAATTTACGTCGACCAAGGCCTCATGCGTAAGAATGAGACCGAGGAAGTAGAAGCAAACTTCAAGCGTATGAACGTGCCAATCACAGTGGTTGACGCCTCGGAGCGATTCCTCACAGCGCTTGCTGGCGAGGGTGACCCAGAGAAAAAGCGTAAGATCATTGGTAACATGTTCATCGACGTGTTCTGGGATGCTGTTGGTAATGCTGAGATGCTAGCTCAGGGCACACTTTATCCAGACGTGATCGAGTCAGCATCTAACGAAAATTCCAAAGCATCCACAATCAAGACGCACCACAACCGCGTGGATCGTATTCTTGAAATGCAGAAAGAAGGCAAAGTGCTCGAGCCTCTCGCAGAACTGTTCAAAGACGAAGTCCGTGAGCTCGGTGCGCTGATGGGAATCCAGCAGGACATCCTCGATCGCCACCCGTTCCCAGGACCCGGCCTCGCAGTGCGTTGCCCAGGTGCTCTGACTAAAGAGAAGCTCGACATCATCCGTGACTGCGACGCTATCTTCATCGAAGAGCTCAAGCTCAGCGGTTGGTACAAGAAGACTTGGCAAGCATACGCTGGCCTGATCCCAGTGAAGACTGTGGGTGTCAAAGGCGACGAGCGCTCTTACGAGTTCGCTACCAACCTTCGTGCTGTGATCTCGGAAGATGCAATGACTGCTGACTGGGTGGATCTCCCGACACCACTTCTACGCAAAGTTTCTAGCCGAATCCTCAATGAGGTCGATGGCATCAACCGTGTGCTCTACGATATCTCGTCGAAGCCGCCGGCATCGATCGAGTGGGAATAGCCCTTGCCGGTTGTCACTAGTCAATGTGCTAGAACGATGAAACAATTTTCAAAAGCGACTGGGGAAACCTAGTCGCTTTTTTGTGCCCTTGTACTGGCATAGAATTCAGTCATTCTATCTATCTAATGCCGACAGAAAGCGCAATATATGCTTGGGTTCTTTTCGGTAGTCTCAGGATGATTTACTGGGGCTACGGCAAGATGAAAGAATTGGCGGCAGCCAAAGGCGTTGGGGGCAGCTATGATGGTTTACCCCTATTGTGTGAGTGGTGACTTCTGGATCTGGGTTGTTGGAGGCGTACTTTCCTCGTTGATTTTTTTCACCAGAGATTAAAATCGGGTAAAGGGGCTTCCTTTTTAGGGTTTCCTAGAAAACCTGTAAAGAATAGCAAGCTAAAGCTCTAAAAAGAGCTCGAGGTCGCTGAATGATTCTGAGTCGGAAGTGGCTATGAGGGAGATCGGGCTGATCACGGAATCTAGCTCGTCATTGCTGAAGTAGACTTCGGCAAGTTCAGCAAAGTTTTCAGCGGTTGTGGGCTGGTGAGTTGCAACACTGGGGGCGGTTTCAGGAGCGGTGCTGGGTGTGCTGATAATGAGCGCGACACAGGCAGCGGCAGTGGCAAGTGTGCCAACGATGGGTGCAGGTGTGAGTAAGCGTTTCCACCACGGAGTGGCTTCTTGTTCCTCTAGGCGGATAGCGCGAAGGACATTACGGGAAAACATCGGGCTGGCTTCTTGTTTAGAAGCCTTGTCGAGAAGGTCCCAAGCTGGGTCGTTTTCTGGTGTGTTATTCATCGCTTATTTTTCTTTCTGCTGAGAGGTTACAAAATCGCTCGTGTTTGAATAGAGCGTATTGATACTGAGTGAAACTCGGGAGCTTGGAAAATGTTGCAGGAAAGTTACATTCTTTTTTCAAAAAACTGAAAATACTGGCTAAACACCTCGTTTGGAGCCCCAAAGCTGGATGTGGAGGCGGTCAGAGAACCGGTAGCCGTGGTCGCGGCAGAGGTCTGCTAACCAGAGGCGGCGTTGTCTTAGGGTTTCTTCATCGCGGCCCTCAGGCATCAGGAGGATGCGCTCGCGTGGAATAGAATACTTCTGTTCGAGTTGCTGCATCTCACTGAGATCTTGTGGGTCTTGGATGACAAATTTGAACCATGCTTTGGGTGAGTTAGCGAACCATTGCATCGCTTTAGGATTGTCTCGGAGCTTGGCGTCATTACCAGAATTACTGAGCTTAGCCGAGACATTGAATTGGTCGATGGCTTCAGCCATTTTGGGGTTAGGGAGTTGGGTGCCGTTTGTTTCTACTTCAAAGCGGTAGTCTGGATCGGCAGCGAGAAGGATCTGAATGAGAGCGATCCATCCAGCTTGCTGAAGCAGAGGTTCACCACCTGTGAGGATGAGATTTTTGCAGCAAAATTGCTGGACTAGCTTGGCAACCTCCGCGACTTCACATTCGAGGATGTAGTCGGACTTTTTAAATTTTGAGTAGCCTGCTACTTGATCATTCTCGTGAGTCCAAGGAGTGCCTTCCCAGTTCCATGTGTAGTCCGTATCACACCAAGCACAGTGAAGATTACAGAGGGATGAGCGCACAAATATTGATGGCACTCCTGTGCTGACACCTTCACCTTGGAGGGTGTGGAAAATCTCTGGTTTGCCATTGAGGACGGCGAGCTTGAGTGTGGCTGAATTCATAGTGAGTTGAGTGGGAACTTGGCGCCTGCTAATGTACTCTGCAAGTGCGGAGATGGGGTGATCCGACAATAAAGTCGCTACTATTGCTGAACGCAGCTTGAGTGAAAATACTGATTTTGAAGTGATCTTTAGATGACTCCGAGGTCTTTGCCGGCTTTGATGAAGGCATCGATGCCTTGGTCGAGTTGCTCGCGCGTGTGGGCCGCAGAGATCTGCGTGCGAATGCGTGCTGTGACGTGAGGGACCACTGGGTAGAAGAAGCCGATGGCGAATACGCCGTAATCGAGAAGCTTGTCTGAGAATTGTTGAGAAAGCGCTGCGTCGCCGAGCATGACTGGGCAAATCGGGTGATCGTCGCCGGCGATGGTGAAGCCGGTGGATGCCATATTGTTGCGGAAGTACTTGGTGTTTTCTTTCACGCGATCAGCGTACTCAGTGGATTCTTCAAGCATGTCGAAGACCTCCAGTGATGCCGCAGCGATGACTGGTGCGACGGAGTTGGAGAATAGGTACGGGCGCGAGCGCTGGCGCAGGATGTCGATGATTTCCTTTCTGCCAGATGTGTAGCCACCAGAGGCTCCACCGAGGGCTTTGCCTAGTGTGCCAGTGGTGATGTCGATCTTTCCAAATAGTCCACAATGCTCGTGGGTTCCACGGCCACGCTCACCTAGGAAACCAGTGGAGTGGCAGTCGTCGAAGTGCACGATGGCATTGTACTTGTCCGCGAGTGCGTGGACTTCGTCAAGCGAGCAGATGATGCCGTCCATGGAGAACACACCGTCAGTGGTGATGAGTTTGAAGCGCGCACCAGCTTCATCGGCAGCCTTGAGCTGCTCTTCGAGCGAGTCCATGTCGTTGTTGGTGTAGTGGAAGCGCTTTGCTTTACAGAGGCGGACTCCGTCGATGATGGATGCGTGGTTGAGCGAGTCAGAGATGATGGCATCTTCAGCTGTGAGCAGGACCTCAAACAGTCCGCCGTTTGCATCGAAGCAAGATGGGTAAAGGATAGTGTCTTCAGTGCCGAGGAAAGAGGTGATGCGTTCTTCCAGTTCGCGGTGGAGTGTCTGAGTTCCACAGATGAAGCGAACAGAAGCCATGCCGAAACCCCATTGCTTGGCAGCTTTTGAAGCGGCTTCAACCACACGTGGATGGTCAGCGAGGCCGAGGTAGTTGTTGGCACACATGTTGATCACCTCGCGTCCACCCTCGAGAGTGACGAGGGAGTTCTGCGACGAGCTGATGAATCTCTCGCTTTTGAAGAGACCTGCGTCTTTGATTTCGCCGAGAGTTGATTGGATGTGGGATTGGAATGCTTCTGGATACATAGCGGATTGGGGTGAATTTTTTAGAAAGGTATCAGACTTCGTTTAGTCGTTAGACTGGGATCTGACTCGTTCTAAATCCGATTGGGCGTCTAGTGAGTGGCTACCCAGTCAAGCAGGTCTTGGTGGCGGTCTGCTGAGTACAGGTGGGAGTTGAGGCCGTGACTGCGGCCCGCTTCGATGTTCGCTGGCAAGTCGTCGATGTAGTAGCTCAGCGCCGGATCAATATTAAATTTCTCAAATGAGCAAAGGAAAAACTCAGGATGTGGTTTGATTGCCCCTATTTCGTGGGAGAAAACCGCATGGTCAAAGTGCTCGAAAACTGGGTAGGTTTCTAGACAATGGGGGGCGTGGATGGCGTTGGTATTGGAGTAGAGGATCAGTCTGTGGCCATCGGTTTTGAGCTTTCTAACTAGCTCCCACGTCGCTTGGATCGGAGTGAAAATGTGACACCATGCGTGCTTGAAATCTTCGTCAGTTCCTTGGAAGTTAAGTAGTTGAGAAGCCCATTTGATGAAGTCGTCGATCTCGATCTGACCGGACTCAAACTCGTCCTTTCTGTCGATGATCTGAAGCAGGGCATTGGGCTTAGAATTCGGACCAAGTAAGGAATTGAGCGCCGGTGTGAAATCGAAAGAAAGTAAGACATTTCCTATATCGAATAAGTAAGTTTTCATGAGTTTTTAGATTTCTGAATATGGTCTAAAATGAACTTGGCTGCAGCGGTCGCTCCACATGGAAGCGCTTTGTCTTGTAAGTTTTGTTTCATCGAGCGCCAAATTTTTGCATTATCAGCAGTCATTGCAGAGATCGCTGTATGCACCTGCTTCGAAGTTTCCGTCAACTGGCCCGCTCCAATGTGCTCGATCAAGGCCAAGTTTCCTTCCTCTTGACCCGGGACTAGGTGGTGAATCAGCATCGGGGTTTGCGCTGCAATCGCTTCGTGGACGGTGGCCCCACCGGCTTTTCCAACTACAAGATGATGCTCGCTGAGTAGTTCGGGAACGCGCCGGGTCCAGCCCTTGATTTGAACTCGTCCTGGGTACTCGAGTTGGATTTCACGTGCGCGATCATAGAGTTTCCTCACATTCCGGCCAAGAACGACGGTGACCTCCGTGTTGGCGCCTGTTGCGTTGAGGATAGCACGCATAAAGCGACGAACAGTGGGTTTCTTTGATGTGGGGAAGTAAAGCACCTTGAATGGATCACAGGGGCTATCCACCGGGATTGTTGGGAGATTTTGAAAGCGTGGGTGCACGGCAAACCCTGTGACAACAATTTTTTCAGAAGGGAGTCCCTTCTGAATGAGTTTTTCTTTGGTCAGCGCATCAGTGACCAACCAGTAGTCGGTTGGAGCATTGGTCCACGAAGAATTAATTTCAATCGAATCCGTGACTGCCGTGAAAATAGGAACTCGATTGGCACCTCGCTGAAAGGATCTTTCTAAAAAATAAGGATAGAGCGGGTAGGTGCTGATAACGGCATCTGGTTCGAAACTCAGAATCGACTCATGCAGGGCATTCTCAGGTTTCCTCATGAGTGGGAGCCGCTCTTCCGAGAAGTCATGGCGCTCGGTGGACTTATAGATCTTGGACCAAGTTTTTGGCGCGTAGGTGGTGACAAAGCGATAGAAGTTGCGGATTTGTTGGTTTACCCATGGAGCCCCTCTGTCACACGGGTCTACAATTTCAACCTCAGCATTGGGCTCCAGAGCGACTGCAAGGTGATTGGCCGCACTGTTATGGCCCTCGCCAAAACCTGCAGTGGTGATAATAATTCGAGGTGGCGCTTGTTCGATCACACGACACCCATAGCAGGTTTCAAGCTCGCGTCCATTGAGATTTCTATTGCCAAGACGTCGCATTTTCCTAGCCAACATGTTGTTCACTGTATTACTTCTAGTCTAGATGTCAGAGCAGGAAGATTCGGTGAAAAAAGTGGTGCATAGGATCGAGCCTAAGCAGCAACCTATCGTCTTGTCGAATACCTCGAGTTCACAAAAGCACGAAGAGTTGAGCAATTTACCAAAGACGGTAAATGCTCAGTATTTTCAGCAGCAAGTTTCCAATGAAGACCACGTCGAAAATGAGTGGGGGAAAGAGGCTTCTGAAGTCCAAAGCGGGCGGCGTAATCTCCTTGCTGGTGTGCTCGTCCTAGCAGCGTTCTTCTTAGGATGTGTCGTTTGGGCTCTACTGCTAGTTAATAGTGCCGAAGAGGTGGTAGAGGCTAAACCAGCGCCGGTAAGTACCGCTTTAAGTTATAACGAAAAATTAGAACTTAGAAATGCAACTATTGTTGCGTATCTAAGAGCTGGAACATTACAGGAAAAAGCTCTCTACGTGCGTAATTGCGAGCGGGTCCTCCCGCTGATGGATGCATACTATAAGAAGTTTCCTCTAGAGCCAGAAAAGGCGAGGAACTCGATAGTTGAGTCTCCTGTAATGGGTAAAGAGGGAGTGCTTTGGCGGGTGGTCGCGAGACAGAAGAGCTCTCAAGGGTCTCAATATTTGCTAGTTGAAACCCAAGAGGACGGAACATCCCGGGTAGACTGGGAGACCGATGTTATTTACCAACCGTCAGATTGGAACGCATTTAAAGCGGCAAAAAGTACCGAGGCGCACGAGTTTAGAGCAAAGGTGCAGATTGCTCAGTTAGATGGTTTTCATGGGTTTGAATTTTCTGAGTATAACAGGTTTCGTTGCTTTAGGGTCACGCTTCCAGGTAGTGACGATTATCTTTGGGCCTACACTGAGATTGGCTCAGCGGAAGATATGAAAATGGTGAGTATGATCACTGCAGGGGGGAGAAGGAATATCAATACCAAACGCGCTTTCCCAGTGATGTTAGAACTGCGGTATCCCGAAAATGGTCAATCTGCACGATGTGTGCATTTGAGTCGTTTGGTCCAAGCTGGATGGCTACATTGAGATAGGCCTGCTATTGACTCTTGTTTTTACATATGTCTGGGATAGATTCCGAGGATTCGAAGCCGACGTGCTTTATTTTTTATGAAAATGACTAAGACTTGGACATCTGGCATCATTGCCTTTATTGCTCTTCAGTGGGTAACCTCAGCAGCAGAGGTGCCAGAAGCATTGGCTGCGTGTTTTGATAAGGATAAGCCTGTGAAGGCTCAAATAATTGCGATTGTTCCACCCAAGGAATTTGAAGGGTGTGTTCAGAAGCTCAGTGAAGCAGCTCAGAAGGACCCAGAATGGTTCGCTGAGCATTCAAAGAAGTCACCAGGAAGCCCGCTTCCTTTGTTTGATGAAAAGCTTGGAATGAGCCAGGAAGAGTATGACAATTATGAGAAACTCTGGGCAAGTCGTGCGGCTAAAAAGCTAGCAGACACATCACTCATGCTTACGGAAGTGGGTGATGGTCAGTGGAAACTCAATGCTTCAGGTCCAGCGGCTACGCTCTCATTGTTACGTTACGATCCTAAGAAGAATACCTTTATATCACCGAATGGAGAGTTAGAAGCCATCGCTGATATTGCAACACCTGAACGTAGTTTGTTAGGAGCTTGGAAGGGTAAAGAATGGCGTTTTGAGGCAGACAATTCATTGACGAAGTCTAAAGAAAATGTCGCACTGGGGACAACGAGTGATGGTAAATATTCCTTCCTCATCTACCGTCTTCAAGAACTGACATCTAGCGGTAAGCCACTTTTTGATAAAAGCTTGGTAATCCGCTTCGCCGCAAAGAAAGTGAAGTAACTCAGCATTTCTGATAGCGTGAATATCATCAGAGTAATTTGGAATAGGCGACGTCTTTTACGGCGCCTATTTTATTGGGTTCTGATGCCTGTTTTCTTTCTATTTACTTTGGGTAATATAGCTCTGAATAGCCCTTGGGCCAAGGGCTACCTTACTGATGTTTTAGAGAAAAAAACGGGAGAAGTCTGGAAGGTCGGAACTCTCACCTTGGCTGCGAATGGGGTGCTGCATATCTACGCCATAGAGAGCCAGTTAGGTGATGGTGGGGTACTGGTGAAACATGTTTCAGTGAAACCTAACTACCTATTGGCCTTGAATAGGCAGTTACGGTTTTCTGAAGTTTGCATTGAGCAGCCTGAGGTCACACTCACAGATGCATGGATATTAGAAAAATTAGAGGCTCAGGTCCATGACCCCATTGATGGGCCGATAGTTGCGACACTCGAAACAAAAAAAACTCCTGATCGGGAAGTAGTAGTAGGCGGGACTGGCTCCGTCGCTGATAATAGTGGCGCTGGATCGGAGCCGACTGTGGCTGTAAAGAAGATAGAGGTGAAGTCTAACAAGTCTTCGCCTCCAGTAGGGAATCACGATCCGACAGATTTTTATGAATCATGGCTAAGGGTGCGTGGGGCGAAGTTTAACATAGTGAGCAAGTATGGAGATATACTTGTCATAGACGGTGTTGAGGCAGATCTTCCCGTCGGAGGGAAGAATCTAACAGGTGGGCTAGCTTGGAATGGTTTGTCGATGTTTGATCGAGAACTGGTAAGCGGCGGGTCGATCAAAATTGAAAAAAAGGGCCCGATTTTGAGTGTGAAAGAAACGGAAGTAGATTTCTTTGGTATCAAGCTTCAGCCTGACATTTATCTAGGTCAAGCTCCACAAGGCCCCGTGTTCCACATTGATATGCAGATTCCTGAGCAGCGTGTAGAGGAGCTGTTCACTCATCTAGATCTCACCGTTGGTCTTTCTGTCGATAACATTGCAGGGCGGATGCTGCTGACAGGCTTGGTTAATCATCCGTTTACGTGGCGAGGAATAGCAGATGTGAGAGCCCTAAACATTGAGGCGAAGGAAGGGCATCGGGGGACGACTGCTCACTTTGATAGTTTTTTGTTTCGATCTTTGTTAGATCGAGGAGTTGTTCAATCACCTAACATCCAGTTGAGAGGGGAAGAGGTCACATTGATGAGCAATGGCGTGTTACGCATGAATGGTGATGGGTATGGTGTGGTTCGCTTGATTATGCTTCCTGAAAAGAGTAGTTGGATTAACAAGCTAGCTAGTGGCAGTGGATTTTTCGATGGCTTACGCGGGACGGCGATGCAACCATTTGAGACCAAAGACCTCTATTATATGGATCTCAAAGTCGACGGAAGCATTCTCTCACCTATGATGATGCTAGATAAAAAAACTGATTGGCAACCCCTGTGGCCAGCCATCATTAGGCTCCAGTCTTTTATCAAAGATGAACGACTTGAAGAAAAGCTCTAGAGAGCGTCTTACCAGAGGTCAGAGATGAAGGACTTCCCATGTTTGGGGAGCTCAATGGTGTCGCCAACGTGTTTGCCTAATAGGGCAGCGCCGATTGGGGAGTCTGGAGTGACTACGATGAAGTCTAGCCCCTGTGATGCGAGGCTCATGCCGCCACCAGCAGGAAGCATCATATAGCTAAGGTCGTCTTCGTCTGTGCTCACAACGATCATCGCACCCAGGCAGACGGGGGCGTTGTCAGCAAGGTCGTGTCCAGAGATTTGCTGGAGCTTGCTGATGTGTTCCTCTAGGTCGATGACTTTTTCCGCTTGAGCTCCAGCTAAATAAGCCGACTCAATTCCTTGAGTGTCGTATTTACCTTCCTGCTTACTTTGTGAGTCGGTGGAGCTAGTATGCGTTTCCAAGGCCGCTTTACGCAGGACAGCAAGATCGAGGCTGAGAGCGTCGATGACTTGTTTGATTAGATCTGATTTACTGTCGCCCATAGGAATTAAGAATAAGTGCTGTTAGCCCAGTAGAAATTCACAAACTATTTACGTTTGCGTGTGGGCTTTTTGCCCACGGGCTTAGCACTGGGCTTACGACTAGGTTTACTGGTGTCTGGCTTTCTACGGCTATTGGGCTTATTCTTATTAGAGAATTTGGAAGGAGTATCGAAGTGGCTCTTTTTCTCTTCTTTCTTTGGTCCCTTGCGGCGGCCTTTATCTTCTGGCAAAGGAGCTTTAGCGTACTGGAATCCCTCAGCTCTTTTGCGTGGGAGCGTCACACGAATCAGCTTTTCAAGCTTCTTCAGAGCCATGGAGTTGTCAGGCGTGGTGAATGTGATGGCTTCACCTTCAGCCTCGGCACGGCCAGTACGACCGATGCGGTGGATGTAGTCTTCGCTGTGTTCCGGGAAATCGAAGTTGATGACGTGTGTCACTCCACTGATATCAATACCGCGGGCCGCGACGTCTGTGGCTACCAGTACGCGGATCTTACCTTCTTTGAAATCGCGTAAAGCTTTGCGGCGTTGCCCTTGTTTCTTATCACCGTGAATGGCCTCAGCGCTGACTTTAACATGCTTGAGCGCCTGAATGAGGGTCTCAGCACCGTCGCGTGTGCGTACGAAGACGATGACTGCATAGAAGTTGTGTGAGCTATCGAGTAGGTGATTGAGCAGGTCTGTTTTCTGATGCTCGAAAACCTCATAGATCGACTGAGTGACAGTCTCGGCTGGGTTTGCGCGGCGATCGACTTCTACGATGGTAGGGGAATTGAGAAATTCCTTAGTCATCGATTCGATCTGGGCATTCATCGTAGCCGAGAAGAGGAGAGTCTGGCGCGATTTCGGTAGCTTTTTGCAGATGGTGCGGATGTCGGAGATGAATCCCATATCGAGCATCCGGTCAGCCTCATCTAGCACCAGAGCTTTGAGCCCTTGGAACTTGCCGTGGCCTCGCTCGATGAGATCGAGCAATCGACCAGGAGTGGCAATAATGATGTCGGCGCCAGTGTCGAGCTTTTCGATCTGTCCTTTGTCGGTGATGCCGCCATGAATAGCCGCGGTGCGAAGGTTGGTGTACTTAGCGTAGGTGCGGACGTTGTCGTGGATCTGTGACACGAGCTCGCGAGTGGGTGCTATGATGAGTACGCGAGTACAGCGAGTCTCATTGGCTTCAGTGGATTCAGCGAGTTTAGACAGTAGAGGTAGAGTAAAGGCGGCAGTCTTGCCGGTGCCCGTTTGGGCGATACCAATGACGTCAGCTCCTTTGAGAACTCTAGGGATAGCACGTTCCTGGATAGGGGTTGCCTTAGTGTAGCCGGTATCAGTGACGGCTTTTTGGATGCGCTCGTGGAGTTCTTGAAAGGACATGATTGAAAGGTGTGAGTTGGGCGGTGGAAGTGATGAGACAGTGTCTGAGCACTTCACGCAATGGTGATCTGGTGAAGGGAGGCTGGGAGGGATGGGCAGAGAATCGGAAAAAGACGCTCTAGGCAAGCAAGGTTTCCAGTTGTGTGCACAGAAATTGGCGCAAGACCTTCGTTATCTTTGACCAAAGTGGCTGTGCGGCGGGCTACGGCTTCGGCAGTGTCGATGAGCTGGATGTCTGGTCCCACCACGGATTGGATCGATTCTCTAAGGAAAGGATAGTGGGTGCAACCGAGAACCAGCGTGTCAGCACCAGCCTCAACCATAGGCAGGGCGTATACGCGGATAGCCGCCTCTACTTTAGCTCCACGAAGAATACCGTCTTCTACTAACGTCACAAAATCTGGGCAGGGTTGGGTGATAACCTTGAGCCCTTTCGGGTGAATGTGGGTCTTTAGAAGCGTGTGGAATTTTTCGCCAGCAATCGACGCTTCGGTGGCGAGCACGCCGATGGTACCAGATTGGGTGCGTTTGCTGGCTGGTTTGACTGCGGGTTCCATGCCGACAAAGGGGATGGGGTAGCGAGCTCGCAGGGCCTCCACAGCGTGGATGGTGGCAGAGTTACAAGCGACAACGATTGTACGCGCTCCCATCTCAATCAGTCGCTCAGTGACAGCGCTGGCGCGGGCTTGAATGAGCTCGGCAGCTTTGTTGCCGTAAGGGCACCAAGCAGAATCGCCAATGTAGTGGATGGGTGAGCCCGGCAGTTTTTTACGGATTTCCAACAACACGGAAAGTCCACCGACACCTGAGTCGAGTATTCCTATCGTATTGTCCGTGCCTTCCACAACGCGATAGTCTAACGATCTAGCGGGATTGTCGAGGGGGAAGAGTTGAGCTCAAAGTAGTTGTCATAGAGTTCTTATTTTCAGCATATCAATCGGCACATTATTTAGGTAACACGTTTGATGATGTGAGCTAAAAATATAAAAAGCCGCTGCAGCGGTTTGGCTGCAACGACTTTCTTACACACTACTCAGTTGGAATATTGGGAAGCTATCGTTTAGAACGTCCAGACTAGGTCCACGGTGACACGTGACTTCATGAGGTTGTCTTCTTCGGCTGTGAGCGGGATCTCGTAGGCGGCACCTATGTTGAGCCTGTTCGTGAGCTTGTAGCGCGCGCCAATAGCGGCGGTGACAATGTCTTTGTTAGCTGAGGCATTGACTGATCCTAGGTTGATGAGGTCACCACCTTCAAAGTCTGCGAGGCTAGATGCTACGTGGCCAGTTCCTTCTCCTTCACTGATGACGCGGAACCAGTTGAGTTCGGCGAGCGGGACAAAGCGTTCGGTTACGTGATAACTGACGTGGGCACTAGCGAAGCCTGTGACGGATTGCTCTTTGGTGTCGAATGGTAGTTGAACACCAGCGGCACCTGAGAACTGCCAGCCATCGTAGAGCTTTAGAGCTGATCCGATGAGGTTTACTGCACCATCGCCGTAACCTTGGAACACATCGCGGTTACCTGTAGGTAGCTCAACAACGGCTGAACCACTGAGGACGAACTGGCTCGGCTCGTCGTAAATGAATGCGTATTTGACACCGGCTGCGATGTTGGCAAAGCCGTTCTCATCGGTGAGAGTGTTGTCAGGATTAAAGTCGATGTAGCCGTCTTTTGTGGCAATCAAAGAGAAGCGCTCGTTGAAGGCGTATTCTAATTGGACGGCCACGAGGTTGAGGTCGCCACCAAGTGGTGCCTTTGCTGCTCCATTTCCAACACTGATTTTGTCAGAAAGTTGTTGGTGCATCAACATCGCGTGGATGTTTGTCTTGGGGAGAGGGTTGCCGTGAAGCGTCGGGTTAGAGATCGGTGTGATAGCATTGGCGAAAGCGTCTGGAGTTGCCACTGGTGCTAATGGAACGCCAGCCTGTGCTGCGATAGAAAGGCCTGCGAGAAGGCCAGTAGATAAAAGATAGTTTTTCATAATTACTTACTCATTTTCTCAGCGAACGAAGTGCTCCCTGATATGAGTAAGCTAGCTATTTCCCTCGCACGAAGCTGCGCAAGAATTGCCGCAAATAAGCGCATATTTTGGCTAACAAGTGTCCAAAGTCTTAGACACGGTCATTGGATCAATGGTTTGAACTCTGCCCTACACCATGGGCTTAGTGTGAAATACTCCTTTGGAGAAGTTCGCTAGAAACGTAGAGCGACGCCTTTGGCTCGCTTCACACTGACCGGCTTCTTCTCCTTCGTTCGATCACACGAAAAATAATCAGCTTAATTTGTGCTCAAAAAAATACTAGCGATGAACACGCCAATTTAAGTAGAAAGCCCCCGATGGAACTAGTTGTTTACTGGCGCAGAGGGCTTCACCTTGCTGGCGGCGAGGACGTACTCTGTAACGAGACGTTCTTCTTCTTTTGATAGGCCAGCGTTCCAGGCCATACCGGGGACGATGTGGCGCCATTCCTTGCTGGGGATTTCGTTCGGAATACGCTTTTCGTGACACTGGGTGCACTGACGCATGAAGATCGAGTGCCCTTTACCTAAGTCTTCGATAGGTTTTCCAGATGCTTGAGCCATTGCCTGGGTAGGGGCGAATGGGTCATTTGATTGCTGTACTGTGCAGGCTGTGATAGCTGACAGTGCGATAGCTGAGGCAATAAGGGCGAAGGTTTTCATGGTTGGATAGTTAGCTGGATAGTTCCGCTGTTGATTTATATTCTGTTGGAGACTGACCGGTGTAGCGGTGGAAGCTCCGGTTGAATTGTGAGAGCGACTGGAAGCCAGTTTCGTAGGCTATCTCGATTATGCGTACATTTTTGCTGGTGAGAAGCTCTTTCGCGAGTTCAATACGGTGACGATTGATGTATTCTACTACCGTAAGTCCAGTTCCTTTTTTAAATTGCTTACAGAGGTAGCTGTTAGTGACCTTGGCATTCTCGGCGAGGTCGTCGAGACTAATTTTCTCTGTGAGCTTTACGTGGATGTAGTGCTTGGTGATATCTACGATGCCTCCGGATCCCGGAGCCGGCTTTATCAGTAGGTTGTTAGCCAGGTCTGAGAGCTGTAGCGCGAAGGCTCCTAACAAGGTGAGTTGTGATTTATATTCGTCCTTGGTATAGACTCTTGCAGCATCAAAAAGCATGATCACGTCACGACTGACGTGTGGTGGCATGGCTTCGGATATTTTCAGGAAAAAGTCTGGGTCGATTTCCTTTTCATTAGTCCGGACCTGACCTGATCGAATATAGGCGACGATGCCAACCTTGGTATTGATTGGGATAAGAGTAGTCGTGACATTTGCTTCACAAGAGGCAGTGAAAGCCTGTTGGTCGATTCTTTTGGAAAGGTCTAGAGTGTGCTCAGTGCAACGGCTTTCACACACCTTAGTATCAAGCATAAGGGAACAAAAATCATTCATGCATCGAGCCGATTCCTCCTCAGGAGTGCTCATAATATCAGGATGAATGAGAGCGAGAGTTTGGCCGGTGACCTTCTCGAAGGCTGTACGGTAGATGCTGAAAAGGTCTGTATTTAGCAGTTCTTTATAAATGCTATCAGCCTCTTTGGGTATACTATTGTGCTTTGTTTCAGTCATCCAGTAGGGGAGATTTCTCGCTCCACGCGGGGAAACTAGCATAAGTGGCTGACCATCGCAACTGTGTAGGGTGAGTGAACTCATGGGGCTTTGACGTTGAAAGGTTTACTGACGAGTCCAATGCTGATAAGGGAACTTAATGGCATGATAATGGCTGCATAGAGCGGTGACATTAGCCCAGCGATGCAGACGCCTAGGACGATAGCATTGTAGAGCAGGGTATAGAGTATGAGGTTGAACTTGCGGCGGCGCCGTTGTTTGGCGATGTGGATGAGCCTCGGCAAAAAGCCCATGGTTTCATCGGTAAAGAGGAAGTCCACATCCGCAGTGAGCATGTTGATGTTGGCGAACGGGGCTCCACTGAGAGAGGCTGATTGCAACGCGGGGAGGTCGTTGACTCCGTCACCCAAATACAAGACTCGCATTGATTGTTCGATCTCTTCGATCTTCGCTTGTTTCTGCTCAGGCAATAAGTTGCCAAAATGTTCGGAGATATGGAGCTTCTTCGCCACCTTTGAAACGCGTTCAGTGTCGTCTCCTGAGAGAATCATGCAGGGGCTCTTTAGGACTGAGTTGAGAGTTTCAATGGAATCGGCAGCTTCTTCACGTGGAGATTCAGTGAATAAAAAGTGAGCGATCGTTTTTTTATTTTTAGCAAAGGAGCAGCTGAGCGACTCACCGGTTTGTTGCTCCGCCTCACTGCGGCCGAGATTATAGGAATTGCCATCCGGTAGAGTGATGGAGTTGCCCACGCCAGGGGTCTCGGTTGGGGATTGTTCAATGGAGCTGCTAGTGGTTCCAGATTTGATTAATTCTGAAAAAATCGAGCGACTCAAGGGGTGGAGTGAGCTGCGAGTCAAGGTGAAGAGAATCTCTTTGTCCGTGTCGCTCAATTGGCTGAGTTGTTCTTTGTCTATCAGTTCTGGCTTATCGAGGGTGAGCGTTCCTGTTTTATCGAACACTACTTTACCGATCCGCGTGAGGTGTTCCCAAAACCGTGAGGTGAGTGGGAAGATCCCGTAGCTGTGCGAAAACTTAGAGCTTCGACTATCTAACAATGGTAGCGCAAGTCCGATCCCGCATGGGCACGAGACAACATAGATTGAAATGAGGACTTGGAGTGACTTGACCCAGTCGTGGGTAGTGAACCACCAGCCGAGGCTAGCGAGGAATCCGAGTACGATGATGACGGCCAAGTAGATTTGAATCGCCTTTTGTTGGGCTTGGCGGTTGCTATTGCTCGATTGTTTGATGTGCGTGTTGAGCAGGCGAGTGATCGCATCGTCTTCGCAGGTCGCAGTGTTAGTCTGAACTTTAATGCTGTGGGCACTTTGATTCACCGCTCCAGCGGGGATCGCTGCGGTGTGCTGAAAGAGCTGCGAGCTTGGTTCACCCGTGATCCACGCGAGCGAAAGGTCCGCACTTTCGCTCAATAGGCGTGCGTCTACTGGCACTACGGTGCCAGGAGGAATCATCAAGGAGGTGTCCGCAGGAATAGCTGCTGTGTCGAGTTCTTCACCATCAGAAGTTTTGTAAAATTCAGGTAGGGTAGAATCAGTTTGGAAGCGGCTGTTAGCTTTGTTGAGCGAGGATATTTGTAGCTGCTTTCCCGATAACATCAAGAAGGTGAAAATGGCGACAAAGTCAAAATAGAAGAGGTCTTCGTGACCCGTTGACCATCCAATGAGTGAACCAAAGTAGGACAGAATAAGTCCCAAAGAAATGGGAAGGTCCATGTGAATTCCACCGAGACGTAGCGCGCTCCATGCGCGCTTGAAAAAGTAAGATCCCCCGATGAGTAGAGTGAGTGTCGATGAGGCTATGACCACTGTGGTGAGTAGGCTAGATAACTCGTCTGAAGTCTCCATTCCATTGTAACGAGGCAGGGTGAATGCCATCGTATTCATCGCCAATGCGCCACAAATCCCGAGTCTAACAACGAGCGAGTCGGTGGTGCCAGCTTGCTTGCCTAGTTTCTTTGGAAGGAGTTCATAGCCAAGTTTGTGCAGCGTGTCCGCAAGCCCCGTAAGATTACATGTATCTACCTGGTAGCTAAACTCAAACGATCCATGCGCGTTGTCCGCACAGGTTTCGATCACACCAGCTTGTTTTTTTGCAACGGTCTCAACGAGCCATACGCAGGCCATGCATGACATACCACTAAGTCCCAAAGTGAGGCTTGCGACGGCCTTGTCGTTTTGTTGTTCAGCTGATTCTAACAGCCAACTCCAATCCTTCTGTTGAAAAGGGCGTTCGCGCAAGGGCGTCAGTGGATCACCGGCCTTGAGCTCGTAGAATAAGCCAAGTCCATCTTCGTGGATTAGCTGATAGACACTCTCGCAACCACGACAGCAAAAATCCTCAGACGCGCTCCGCACAGGAGTAGAACAATGTTTACACAGACTCATGGCATTTAAAGGCTCAGTGGCAGCAGCTCGGGAGGTCTTTGGTTGTTTCTTCTGCTGTCTTTGCTTCTATATTTTCCGCAGCTTGCGCTTTTGAAGTGAATGGTAACGTGCCTTGGAGGCGGATAGCGAGGATGACGGTCACGGCGATGAGGAAGGTGCTGCGGAGGCGGTTTTTCCAGGGGCCGGGAATCCACTTTGTGAGAAGGTGGGTGGATGATTGGGCCGCCCAGAGTAGCGGGACGGTGCCGAGGCTGAAGCAAAGCGCTATTTTGGCGCCGGTGAGAGCCGATCCAGAGAGCAATGAGACTCCAAAAATAAGATAGAGTGGTGTGCAGGGGAGGCAGGGGGAAATGATTCCTAATAAACCACCCGCGATTCCCGGTGGTTTGTTCTGTGCCCAGAATTTTGCTTTGTAATAGGGGCGTGTGAGGAAGTTGAGTCGTGGGACTTTAACTAGGTTAGGTAAAGCAGTGAGGACTAGGAAGGGGATCATCAACCATGGTAGAATGACAGCGGGTGAGTCGAAGAAGAAGCTCAGTGGTTGCTTGCCTATCAGCCCAGCTAACATACCAATGATCGTGTAGCTAGTGACTCGGCCAAGGTGGTAGGCTGTAGTTTCTAACAGAGCATGATCACGGTTCTTACTTCGGCTCGTCACCGAGCACGCAAGAGGCCCACACATACCAACACAGTGGATGCTAGTGGCGAGGCCTGCGCTGATCGCGGCGATGGAGCTCATTTCAGTCATAGCGAATAATCCGATCCTTATTTGTTAGCGATGGTGATGATGGTGTACCAAGCGCCAAGTAGGATCACGTGCATCAAGGCGACCCAGAACCAGAGACTGGAGAAGAGTGAGAAAATTTTCATTTGTTCTGTTGGCTTTCTTTGTAGAGGCGGACTCCTGGTCCCAGGAATCTAGCTGGCAATGACTGCGTGGTGCCGTCATCCGCCGTGATGATGAAGTGGATATCTAAAGTCCCTTTATAGCTATCAATCGGAGCAAGAATGGAGAGGGTGAAGGAGTCTTCAGCGAGAGGCGTCAGAGTGAGTGTGCGGTCTTCTGCCTGCAACTGATGTGCTTCCTTATCTTCGAGTTTGATGGTGAAGCTAGCATCGCGATTACGTTTATTCGTTAGGTTGATGACGAAGGTGTTCCGCACTCCTTCTGCAGAGGCGACGAAGGGTGAGCCAAGCATGCGAGTGACTCCTCCGTAAAATGGTTTTGCCTTGTTTAGGAAAGTGACTGTCAGCGCGCCGAGTCCAAATATTGTAAGCAGCAAGTAGAGGAAGATACGTGGGCGCAGTATGTTGCGCTTGCCAGTTTTGACTCCCGCAGTGGAATCATAGCGGATGAGACCCGTTGGGCGATCCACCTTCTTCATGATGTCATTACAAGCATCGACACAGGCCGAACAAGCGGTACATTCCAGTTGGATTCCGTTGCGGATGTCGATGCCTGTTGGGCAGACACTCACGCAGCGGCGGCAGTCGATGCAGTCGCCAGTTTCTTCGATGGAGAATTTGCGTTTTTTGCCACGCGGTTCACCTCGGTTGTAATCGTAGGTTACGGTGATCGTCTGGTCATCGGTAAGTGCCGATTGAAGGCGACCGTAGGGGCAGAGGATAATACAAAATTGCTCGCGAAACCAACCAAAGCAAAAGGTGAAAATGCCAGTGAATGCGAGAATGAAAAGGAACTGTGAGAAGTTTTCCGTGGGGTTATCAGTGACATTCTTCCAGACTTCAGGAATGGAAATAAAGTAAGAGAGGAAGATATGCGCGAGGATAAAAGAGGCTAGGACGTAGAGCCCCCACTTGATGCTGCGCTTGATCGCCTTTGAGCTGCTCATCGCAGCGGCATCGAGCCTCTTGCGTTTGGTGGCGTCACCATCTACGAAGCGCTCGATTCGGCGGTAAAGGTGTTCAAGAAAGACAGTATAGGGGCAGAACCATCCGCACCACACGCGTCCGACAAGAGCCGCCAGCACAAAGAGCCCGAAGGCTAGGCCTGAAATGAGAAAGAAAAACACCCAGAGATCCTGAGTCAATAAGGTGAATCCAAAGAAGTGGAACCGTAGTTCATCGAGGTTGATAAAGACAGCCGGATAGCCGTTGATCTGAATCCATGGTAGGGCAACGTAGACGACGATGAGAAACCAAGCAGTGAGTCGCCGGCGCGTGGTAAACGAGCCTTTTACGTCGGCTGGGTGGATGTTGTACTTCGATCCGTCATCATTGATTGTGGTGACGGTGTCTAAGTTCGGAATCTTGCGTTCTATTGCCACGTGGGTGAATCTGGAGTGTTACTTTCAGAAAGAAGAAATGAGGTGCTGAGTCCTAGTGTTGAGCTCAGCACCTCAGAGTAGGGGGGCTAATTTTTTAAATCAGCAAAGTCAGCAGGATTGATACTGATGATGAAGGCGGTGACTTCGGCCACCTGCTTGGGAGTGAGGGCAGTTTCCCCCCAGGCTACCATTTTCATGCCGTTGAGACCCTTACTTCCTTCAGGAGAACCATTGTTGATGACGTTAAAGACATCCATAGGCTTGCCGCCGTATTCCCAAATGCCGTCGTCGAGTGCGCGACCTGTGGTGCCTCCGTTAGCTTTGTAGTCAGCTCCATGACAGGCTGCACACATAGCAGTATAAGTCTTGTGGCCGGCTGCGACGATTTCAGCGTCGGTGCTCCAAACATTAACCAGTGAATTGTCATTGAGCTTTGGCAAGGTCTCAGCCAGAGCCTTTTTACGCATCTCCTGCACAGCTTCTACTTTAGCATCCATTTCATCCGAGAAGGATGGCATCAGGTCGAAGGTGTAGTAAACTGTGTAGTAAATGATAAAGGCTGCGATGGAGGCCCAGAGTGCGACGAGCCACCAGTTTGGGAGCTTTTGGTCGTACTCTTGGATGCCATCGTATTCGTGCTTTCGCAGGATGACTTCTCCTTTTTCGGTGGCGTAGTCGGCGCGTCTGATATCGGCGTCAGCTTGTTGTGAATCTTTGTCCATTAGTTCTGTGAGTGAGGATTAGTCATCGAGTTCGATCGCTCTCATCGCGATCTGCTGAGCTTTCTCTTTTTTCATGCAAAAGGCGTACACCATGTTGAAGGTGAAGAGACCGATCGTGATGAGCGAGAATACAATCTGAGCGAGTTGCTCAGGGTTTTCTAAAATATAGCGTTTGATCATGGTTTTATGTGTTAGTGCTTAGCTTTATCTTGATCCGGGTTTTCCCAAGGTGCTGGAGCGGCAGCTTTCGGCTTGCCATCTTCGTCGACCGGCACTTCGTAGACGCCGATCTTCTGCATGTAAGCGATCAGAGCGATGATCTCCTTTTGCGCGAGTTCAGCCTCGATCTTCTGACGGCTCATATCGGGCGTTACCCATGAAATGAATGGGTTCTGCGCCACGATTGATTTAGAAATTTCAAGAGCTTGCCCTTGGGCGTGTCCTTCGATCTCGTGAGGAGTCATCACAGGGAATGGAACTCCAATGAGCGACTGCACTCGGATCTTCTCAGGCAGGCCAGAGAAATTCGTCTTTGACGATGCCAGAGATGAATACGACGGCATGTTAGAGCGCGCATCGATGTCACGTGGGTTCATGAAGTGGCGGAAGTGCCAGAAGTTATCACGGAGGCCTTGGCGCATGACTTCGCTGCCTTGAGATATGTCTCCACCTTCGCGGGCTAGATCTGGACCGGTTCGCTTGGAACCCCACTGGAATGGGTAGTTGTAGATAGACTCACCGAGACGTGAATAGTCACCATAGCGGACGTAGTCAGTCTCCAGCATACGAATCATCTGCGAGTGACAGTTGTGACAACCTTCTGCGACATAGATGTCACGGCCTTCTAACTCAAGTGGAGTGTAAACCACCTGGAGTCGGTCATCTATCACTTCAGCTTTAGCTGTGAGCGCGTTTGGAATGATCTGCACGGCTCCACCAATCGCAGCCGCGAAGAAGGTGACGATAGTGAATGGAAGGTAGTTGGCAGTGATTGTCTCATGCCAATCGTTCCACTTTTTGACGTTCTTCTTGAAGCGCACGAAGGCGAGAACGGAGAAGAATATAATCCCTGCAAGGCTAAAGATGTTTGATGGGTTGGTGACCCAGAACACAAGAGCTATGAGGAGTCCGAGCACTGCAGCGAATGGATCCTGTTTGACGATCGTGCCGAGAGTGACGCGGTCGATTTCATCGCGTTCACGGACTGTCACTTCAACAGTGGCGTCTACAGCGGTTCCTTTTCTACAAGTCATGAAGATGTTGTAGGCGAGGAGGAGGAAGCCAACCAGGTAGAGAGCTCCACCGATTGAGCGCATGAAGAGCATGCTCTGGATGTTATCGAGAGTTTCAACGAACTGCTTTACAACGTATCCGTTAGCAGTCTCGTTCAGAGCGAGTGATTGGCCGATGCCTGCAATCCAAAGAGCGGAGATGTAGAGTAGAATACCTACGAAACCGATCCAGAAGTGTGCATTGGCGAGCGTTTTAGAGTAGAGCTCAGTCTTCCAAAGTCGTGGCGCGAGCCAGTAAAACATACCAGCAGCCATGAAGCCGTTCCAACCGAGTGTGGCTGAGTGCACGTGGCCGACAGTCCAGTCGGTGTAGTGGGAGAGTGCGTTGACTGCTTTTATAGAGAGCAGTGGCCCTTCGAATGTCGCCATACCGTAAAAGGTGAGCGCCGCTGCGAAGAACTTGATCACCGGATCAGTCTGAAGCTTGTTCCATGCACCGCGGAGAGTGAGCAATCCGTTGAGCATTCCACCCCAAGATGGAGCCCAAAGAATGACTGAGAAGAGCATTCCGAGAATCTGCAACCACTCTGGAAGAGCAGTGTTGAGAAGGTGGTGAGGGCCGGCCCAAATGTAAATGAAGACGAGCGCCCAGAAGTGAATGATAGAAAGCCGGTACGAGTAAACTGGACGATTCGCTGCTTTTGGCAGGAAGTAGTACATGATTCCAAGAATCGGCGTCGTGAGGAAGAAGGCCACCGCATTGTGTCCATACCACCATTGAACCAGAGCGTCCTGCACTCCGCCAAAGATCGGATAGGAGTGCGTGAGAGAGGTTGGTATCTGCAGGTTATTCACCACATACAGCATGGTGATCGTGATGATCGTGGCGATATAGAACCAGAGTGAAACGTAGAGCGATTTCTCGTTACGTTTGATCAAGGTCCAGAAGAAGTTGTAACCGAATATGAGCCAGGTGATCGCTACTAACAAATCGATTGGCCAGATGAGCTCAGCGTATTCTTTTCCTTGAGTTAGTCCGAGAGGGAGAGTCACGGCAGCAGCTACGATGATGAGCTGCCAAAGCCAGAAATGCGTCCAAGTGAGCTTATCCGAAGCAACACGACAACGACAGAGACGCTGTGTAGAGTAGTAAATGCCGGCAAACATCATGTTGCCAACAAAGGCGAAGATCGCAGCGTTGGTGTGCACAGGTCGAAGTCGACCGAAGGTGATGTAGGGGATGCCTTCAGTTTCTAGAGTTCCTCCTGAGAGGAACTCGACGATGGGTCGGAGGACTGTGGACTCGCGAATAACCTCCATGGAGATATTCATTTGGAGGGCTGCTAGAACCCCTGCGAGCATTGCCACGAGCGCCCAAATAATGGAGGCCCAGAGGAAATAGCGAACGCACTTGTCGTTATAGGTAATTGTGGCGCGATTCATATGGAATCAGATTTTGTATTGTCTTTGGTGGTAGGCTCAAGCTCGTCATGCTCTAATAAAGGAAGCAGCGCTGATCGATCAGTGCTGCTACCCTTTCTTCGCCATGCTTCAGCTGTAAAACACACCACAAATATTCCCGCTAATAAGAGGGAGATAAATATGGTGAGATGGAGGACTGGCATGGTCAGGAATGCTTAAGTTGAGAGAGCGGGAATGTGACAAAATTGGGGGAGATGCACTCAGCCGATTTTGTTCAAAATTGTGCAATATATGCGAATTTGATTGTTAGGGTCAAGCTTAAGAGTTTTCTCATTTTGTTAGGAGGTTATGTAACTTGTTTGTTTAGTGTAGGTTAGTCTGTTGTTTATGTCTGGAGGTTGCATTTTTTTGACTGCCGACGTGGAGGTTTTCTGTGCTGACTAGAGAAAATAGTACAAAAAATGCATAGTTTTCCGTGAGCTAGGTATTGGATGGATGCAAATAGAGACTCAGCAACTCCTCACAAGAGTATCGTGCCGATGTTGTTTTTGCTTTTTCATTGGCTCTAGCCTCTGCTACCAGTCGGTCATGCGAATCATTGCGGGAAGTGCGAAGCGAAGAGAAATCAAGGTGCCAAAGGCGGTGGTGCGTCCGACGACCGACCGCACCCGCGAGGCTATGTTTTCGATCATTCAATCGTATGTCGATGGTGCGAAGGTGCTCGATCTATTTGCTGGTGCCGGCTCTTTGGGCTTGGAAGCACTGAGCCGTGGAGCGTCCAATTGTGAATTCGTGGACATGAACCGCGCTTGCACCAGCGTGATAGATAAAAACCTAACCACGCTAAATCTCAAGGGTGGTTCGGTGATCAATGCGGATGTCCTGAGTTTTCTAAAACGTGCGAGAGGGAACTACGATTTGATCTTTGCTGACCCACCTTATTATAAAATCCCCGGCGACCGCGACTTTGCTAGCGAGCTGTTAGCTGAGGAAAATGGCCTACATATCTTGGTTGATGACGGATTGTTAGTCATAGAAATTGATGCTCGGCATAAACCGAATGTCCCAGCCACATGGGAAGTGGCGGACCAACGTAGCTATGGTGGTTGTGCGATCTTGTTTCTCAGAAAGGCTAAATAGATGGCGAGAGGACAAGGAAATGGGATTTTTTGGATCCGCTTGGTATACAATCTATTGTTGCCGCTGGTCTTGCTGATAGGCGTGGGGCCGTGGGTGATCAAGATGCTCAAGCGTGGAGGCTTTGGCTCAGGCTTGCTGGAGCGAGTCGGCTTATATAGGGATGAATTAGATTTTGAACCGAGCGGGGTGGTGTACATCCATGCGGTGAGTGTCGGTGAGGTGTTGATTGCTCTCAAGTTGATCGCAGCGTGGCTGGAGAATTTCCCTCAGGATAAAATCGTCCTAGCGCCGACAACGGCAACTGGACATGCGGTGGCGGTAAAGCAAGCTCCCATCTCGGTGCGCGTGGTGTATAGCCCAATAGATTTACCCATCGTGGTGGGGCGGATGCTCAAGCGCTTCGAGCCAAAGCAGATCGTCTTGATTGAATCTGAGGTTTGGCCGAACTTACTGGCAATGGCTGACAAACGAGGCATTCCGATCACTGTTGGGAATGCACGCTTGTCTGCCCGTTCTGAGCGACGCTATCTCAAACTGAAATCGCTGGTGCAGCCGGTCTTCGGCTTGTTCTCCAAAGTCGGCGTGCCTGAGTTGGCCGATAAACAACGCTGGCAGAATATTGGCGTGCCAGCCAACTCGTTAGAAGTGACCGGCAGTATTAAATTTGACCAAGCCGGGGCCTCAGCGCCGCAGCAAAGAGATGGATTTAAGGCGATGTTAGATTCTTTCGGTGAAGACCGAAAAATTGTCATGGCTCTGAGCACGCACGCTGGAGAGGAAGCGCTGATAGCTGAGACGATGATCGACGTGGATGCTCTCTGTGTGATAGTTCCTAGGCACGCTGAGAGAAGGGACGAAATCCGAGACGACCTTCAAAAACTTGGTTATGAGGTCGTCCTTCGCAGCCAATTCAAACAGGCTAGTGAACCTACTAGGGCATGCTTCGTCATCGATAACACCGGGGAAATGCGCGACTGGACCGCCCACGCTGACGTCGCGATTGTTGGAAAAAGTTTTCTTGGAAAAGGTGGGCAGAACCCTACCGAGGCGATCGCTGCCGGGCTTCCAGTCATCACCGGACCTAACATGAGTAACTTTGAACCACTGGTCACCACGCTCTGTGAGGTTAAAGGAATAAAGAAACTCACAGATGCTTCAGAGCTCAAGGCTGCTATCGTCGACTCCTTAGACAAGAACTTCGAGAACCCAGATCAATTAGATGCCGCTAAGCAAGTGTTAGATCTCCACCAAGGCGCAACCCAGAGGACCGTAGAGTTCTTGCGAGTCATTTCCTAACCGCGAAACACGAGCGACCCACGTAGAAGAGCGCTTCCAGCCTCTTTCTTCCAGGCCAGCCAGGCGAATCCTTTCCACCGCGAAACACGCGAACAATACGAAAGAAAAACCTCCTAATTCGTAACTCCTAATTCCTAATTGGAGCAAAGCGACTTCTACCACCAATCACACTAATCGCACGAATGATAAGGCTGAAGTGTGACGGTCTCTGCACGTAGCGCGACCGTCTCGGTCGCTCAAAATAATCCATCGAAGCTGCTGAATCACAGTGCTTATAGTCTCATTTAGTCTGTCTCATAGGTCAGCATCAGTCACGTAGAAGAGCGCTTCCAGCCTCTTTCTCCCAGGCCTATCAGATGAAGCGATCTCTACCGCGAAAAAGACGAAAGGCGCTAAAGGTCCAGCACAATGAAACTGCTCTACCACGAATTTCACTAATCGCACGAATAGTAAGGCTGAAGTGTGACGGTCTCTGCACGTAGCGCGACCGTCTCGGTCGCTCAAAATAATCCAGCGAAGCTGCTGATTCACAGTGCTTATAGTCTCATTTAGTCTGTCTCATAGGTCAGCATCAGTCACGTAGAAGAGCGCTTCCAGCCTCTTTCTCCCAGGCCTGTCAGACTCACGCATTCTTAATGCGCGTCAGTCTATTACAGCCCATCCAGCGGACTCACCACCCCCAGCCCATTTGAGCCTATCGCGACATGCAGATAAATCTCAGTCGTCGTGATGTCCTCATGTCCTAGGATTACTTGGATCGTTCGTAAATCAGCTCCGTTTTCCAATAAATGCGTAGCAAACGAATGCCGTAAAGCATGGCTCGTCACTCGCTTTTCAATGCTCGCCGCCACAGCTGCACGCTTGATCGCCTTATTATAAACTTGACCATGCAGATGATGCCTTCTGCGTATGTCACTCTCAGAATCCACCGACGTCTGACGCGCCGGAAACAACCAAAACCACTCGAACGTTTCTGCGGCTTTACGGAATTTCCGCGCCAGTGCGCCCGGCATATAAACACCAGCCAGCTGCGCCTCTCGGTCACTCGTCCAGACTTCACGCGCGCGTTCTATCTGCTCCGCGATCTCTTTACACAAGCTTTTGGGAAGTACCGTGCATCTATCCTTATCGCCCTTGCCCACCCTCACCGTTAGCATGCCGCGATCCACATCGATATCCTTGATCCGTAACCTCACCAGCTCAGAGAGCCTCAAACCAGCTCCATACTGCAGCCGTGCAGCCAAGCCATACCTTCCGTCTGTCTTTTTCGGAACTATCGTTGGCTCATCGAGCTTCTCAAAAAGCCTCCGCGTCTCGCTATTCGATAGCACCACTGGAATCCGGGTCCCGGTCTGCTTCAGCTTCACCCCAAAAATCGGATTTTCCACACCGCAAACGTGCTTGAAAAAGAACGCTACTGCGTTGAGCGCCTGCTTCTGAGTGGAATAGGCGCAGTCTTCATCATGCACCACAGAAGTGAGAAACTCTGTTGCTTTTTCGATGCTTAATGCCGCACGCTCATCACCCACAAAAACTGCATATTAACCTA
>NZ_MQWA01000001.1:1075070-1075706 GCF_002954445.1 Rubritalea profundi | reverse complement strand
GGGTTAATACCGTGACGCCCATGCCCCATAACATTGCTTAGTTCGCTTCGCTAAGCCCCTCCGTGAACAAGCGGAATACACCGACGCCCTCATCCGTTCCGGCAGGCTCCGGTGATCCGACCCTGCCTCCGTACAAGCTGCCAACCAGTCCAGATACCACTTGATGGCATCCTGCCACTGCTCCAGTTGCCATGGTTCCCTAGGGCGATCTTCCCGCACCACCTCAGATCTCCAGAACACCTTCGCCGCATCCCGCCCCGCTTCTAGTTCATTGCGCAGGCGAAAATTCTCAAACCATTCCAGAACCAGTAAAAATCCAGTCCGTTCTCGATCCGTAAGCCCACGGAACTCTGCAAGATCCTTTCGCCAACAACAGCGCGATTTAATAGCACTCATAAAACATATAAACCACATCAAGTCAGAATGTCAATCACCGAGTGTTCTGGTGAACACTGGTCGATTGGCTTCTGCTATCCACATCCCATTTGTGTTATTTTGAACACATGATATCAGCAAGGGGACTCATCCCATCAGAACCTGCTAAAAATTTTCTGATATACACACTCATTCTAAAAAAATCCTAGACAGTTCAATGCTTTCCTAGCTAAATTGCGAAATGATCAAACTGCTGATATT
>NZ_MQWA01000001.1:1039696-1071500 GCF_002954445.1 Rubritalea profundi | reverse complement strand
CATAGAACTGGCCATCATGCGAACCAGCCATCCAACAAACAACAGCAAATCCATGACCCCGCCGCACAGCGGCTCTGTTCAACAAGACGCTGCAACATCACGGTCAGTGTGCTGCAGGTCACTTTAAAGACTCGACCAACCGCTCAACATACTTGGAGCCAATATAGGGGCTCTTTTTGCTTAGGATGGATTGAGGTGATTTCATCTGTATACCCACTTTGTTGGATACGGTAGAGGGCGTTGATGGCTGGGATTTGGACTCCTGGGTGAGGGGCTGGGTGCTTTCCTTATAAATCAGCGTTTCTCCTCAGTCTCGATGGGCCCCTCCTGCGCGAGAGGCTGTGGTGGGCAAGCGGCATCGCTCCTTCGGCGCGCTTGATTTCTAAAGAAACCACACCAGCATCAGTCTCTTTTTAAACTCTAAGTGGTAATGGAGAGAATTCGGTCAAAAGATGGGGTTGTTTTCTGAAAAAAATCTGCCAGCATTGTCGCGTCAGATGAACGAGAAACCTGAAGAAAATAAAGCATTGGACCTGAGCGCATTGGATTTTGGTCCGTCCTGGGCACGCCAGGGAGAGAGTAAACCACGCAAAAAATATGCGGATAGCGGTGAACGTGATGGGCGCCGTAGCGAGGGTAATATGGGGAAGCGCCGTGAAGGTGGTCGCCCTCAGCGTGGTGAACGAGATGATCGTAAACCTTTTAGAGGACGTGATGGTGGAGAGCTCCGCCGGCCTCAACGGCCTCAACGGCCACAGCCAGTGGAAGCAACAGCAGCTGTTGCTGCTGACATTATGCCGATCGAAGAAGGTATTGATAACCTTTCCAAGGAAATCATCGCAGCAGGCCGCACCTATTCTGTGTTCGAGCTAGCGCGGATGATTTTGGCCTCACGCGACCGTTACAAGGTGATTTTCCGCAAGGAGGAGACTGGCCCAGAATTGCTCCAGTCAAAGCTCGATGGAGCAGTCTTTTTGACCAAGGCCGAGTGTCTAACTTATTTCCGTACAGCGGAATGCCTTAAGGAACTCTATACTGCTGAAGAAGTAGAAGTAGAGGCACCTAAAGGAAGTTTTCAGTCCATCGCGAAATGCGGATTTAGCGGGGCGCTTTTTGGCCCGTCTAATTACCACGCATACAATCAGAATATCATCGACCTACATCAGGCCGAGTTCTCAAACATGGCTCTGGATCGCTACAAGTCACGGGTAGTGACCGAGAGTGGTGAAGAAGCCGTGAATGCGTGGTTGGAGACAATGAAAAAGAAAACTCAGTACCGCTTAGTCAGTGACACTGAAATTATTTTTGAGGATGAGAAAGCAATGCTCGCGCATTTTGAGGCTAAGTTGTTTGAGGATACATTCCGAGCAACGCACCGCGCAGATGTCGACTCCCAGATCCTAGGTAAGCTTCTTTCCCCAGGTCTCTTGACTTTATTGAAGGAGACGATCGCTGACCAGCGTCGTTATCCGGGCAAACTGGCTCCATTCCTTTGCCGCCAGCTTTCTGGTCGTCATTTGGCTGTGTTTAAGTGGCAAGGTAAACTCCATTGTGGACCATCCAGACCACATGCTATCGGTGTTGATGTGCAGTTGGCTGAACGTCCAGCCATTATGTTGGCATGGATTTTAGGCAATCCAGGCGGAGGCATTGATGCTCTCTGGAAAACAGTTCTACCTGAAGAGGTGACTGACGAAGTGAAGAAAGCATGGTTCCACGATCTCCACTGGATGATCAATGAGGGCTTTGTTATTCTAGTTAGCGACGGACACATCTTTAGCTCTGATCATTCTTCGGCGCCGGCCAAAAAGGCAGCAACACCTAAGAAGAAGAAGAAAGCTGCTGAGCCGGTTTCTAAAAAAACGCCGGAGAAAGACGGAAAGTCTGAGTAACCCACGCTATGGGGCATGCTTATCTTTATTTCCTAGGCTTGTTGTTAGTAGGTTTGGTGGCGGCGTCTAAATTTGCCAGCCTCGCTACTAGCAAAGGATACCAAGGAGGTAAGGCCAAGCGCTACCCCTTGCTTTTGATGATTGCGGCGATGGGTGCCGCTGTCGTACTGCTATTGGGTGCCATTGTGATAGGTATAGCCATGCCTCACTGGCAAGGCGCAGTAAGTTCAGTTTTTCTTGTAGGAAATTGGTTCATCATTGCCCTGAACCTGCTGGTGCTAAAGCTAGCCTATAAGAATATGAAGGTAGCTCCTGATTGTAGCGGCGGTTCAAGTGAGAGGTGAGAGAAGCTCTCACTAATAAAAACCATTGGTGCAGAGAAACTAGTCGATGGAGAGAGGACTGTACTGCAACTCGTAACCCCAAAGCAGCTAAGAATTTAGCTTTCTTTCGAGGGGCGTTACTAGCAGTCATACCATTCCACGAGTACGACTCACTCAACGGAGCAATGGATCACTACGCGAATCATCCATGGCAAACCATTAAACTCATCAAAAAATTGATCATCGGCGCCCCCTAGCCAGCCAATCGCCCTGCGATGAATGCAGGATGCCTCTAATTGATGTTGCGTTGAGCTGATATTTTAGGCAACTTAATCATGAGGAGCATCCAAGAACCCATTCATGGCTAGTTATACAGAAGACGACATCAAGAGTTTAGACTGGAAAGAGCACATACGCCTCCGCCCAGGAATGTACATAGGTAAACTAGCCGACGGATCGAGTCCGGAGGATGGAATTTATATTCTCCTGAAAGAGGTGATGGATAACTCTATCGATGAATTTATCATGGGCCATGGATCAGAAATCCATGTGACAATCGATGAAGAAAGTCGTGTTGAAGTGCGTGACTTCGGTCGTGGTATTCCACTGGGAAAGTTGATGGACTGTGCCGCCAAGATTAACACCGGAGCAAAGTACGACTCAGAGGCGTTCAAGAAATCTGTTGGACTCAATGGTGTGGGTATAAAGGCGGTGAATGCTCTGTCCTCTTTTTTCGAAATCCAAGCATGGCGTGAGGGCGAGACCAAGGCTATTGAGTTCAGCCAAGGTGAAGTGGTTCAAGACATGAAGCGTTCGAGGAAAGACGAGGCACCTAACGGAACTCGTATTTGCTTTGATGTTGACCGCGAAATTTTCCCGAAGAAGACGAAGTACCGCGAGCAATATGTGGAAAAAATGTGCCGCTACTACGCGTATCTTAATCCAGGGCTTTGTGTGGTTTACAATGGTAAGAAGTTCAAATCTAAGTATGGCATCCTTGACTTGCTTCGTGAGGAAATGGATGAGGAAGCGATCTATGAGCCAATTATGCTCAGTGGTCCAGATCTCGACATTTGCTTCAGTCACACAGCGAGTAGCTCAGAAGACTATTATACATTTGTAAATGGCCAGCACACCACGCAGGGGGGAACGCATCTAACTGCCTTTCGTGAAGCAGTGGTGAAGGTCCTTCGTGATTTCTTTAAGAAGCAATATGATCCATCGGACATTCGGTCGGGTATCGAAGCCGTGGTTTCTATCCGTGTCGAAGAGCCAGTTTTCGAATCACAAACAAAGACAAAGTTAGGCTCCACCACGGTATCTCCAGATGGTGAGACGGTGCGCACCTTTATGCTCAATTTCCTTAAGGAGCATCTAGACAACCATTTACACAAGCATTCAGCAGTGGCTGAGGCCTTGCAAAAACGCATTCTTGTTTCCGAGCGAGAGCGCAAAGAACTCTCAGGTATCAAAAAGCTGGCTCGTGAGCGCGCTCGCAAAGCAAAGGTACACAACAAGAAGCTTCGCGATTGCCGTGCGCATTTGGACTCAAAGCATAAGCGACGTGAAGAAACCATGGTATTCCTGACGGAGGGTGATTCCGCATCGGGCTCTATCACCAAGTGCCGAGACGTTGAGACCCAGGCCGTGTTCTCACTGCGAGGCAAGCCGCTCAACTGTTTTGGTCTGACCAAAAAGATCGTCTACGAAAATGAGGAATTCAACCTCCTACAACACGCTCTAAACATCGAGGATGGACTCGAGGGTCTGCGCTACAACAAGGTCGTGATCGCTACTGATGCCGATGTGGACGGCATGCACATCCGCCTTTTGTTACTCACGTTCTTCCTGCAGTTCTTCTCAGAGCTAGTCCGTGAAGGTCATGTCCATATCCTTCAAACTCCACTTTTCCGTGTACGTAACAAGAAGCACACATTTTATTGTTACGATGATGATGAAAGAGCTGCTGCGATGAAAAAATGCGGTAAAGCTGCCGAGATTACCCGATTCAAAGGACTTGGTGAGATCTCACCAGACGAATTCGCCTTCATGATTGGTGGCGACATACGTCTAGATCCCGTGAACATGGAAGAAGGCAAGAGCCTCAAAGAGATGCTCACATTCTACATGGGGAAAAACACTCCTGATAGACAGCTCTACATCATCGACAACCTCCGTGAGGAAGTTGTCCGTGAGGATATTGAGTAGGGGGAGTTAGTGTTATAAGCTTTTAAAAGTCTCGCCAGCTGGTGAGGCTTTTTTCTTGCCTTGGGGTCAAGTTTGCTAGATCTCTAGAGTATGGCGGAGGTACCATCTACATTTACAATGACGGCAGGAGAGAAGGCTCCTGAGTTCACACTCCCTGCGGGGAATGGCATTGAGTTTTCACTTTCTGAGAATTTAGGAAAGAAAGGCACACTGGTGATGTTTGTCTGTAACCATTGCCCCTTTGTTGTGCATCTGGCTAGGCAGGTCGGAGCAATGGCGACAGAGATGCAGGGCTGGGGCGTCAATACCATCGCGGTTAGCTCGAATGATGTGGAGAACTATCCACAGGATGGGCCGGCGAAAATGCTCGAATTTGCCAATGAATTTGGTTGGAAATTTCCTTATCTTTACGACGAGAGCCAGGAGGTGGCGAAGAGCTACCACGCAGCATGTACGCCAGATTTTTTCTTGCTAGATTCTGACGGATGCCTCTTTTACGCAGGACAATACGATGATTCACGCCCAGGAAATAATGAGTTGATAGATGGTCGTGACTTAAAGTTAGCCATTCGCCAGTTGATCGAGGCCGGAACTCCCATTCTGGATACCAAGCCCGCAACGGGTTGCAATATTAAGTGGAAGCCCGGCAACCAGCCTGACTACTTTGGTTAGTCAATAAACGATACGACCTCGGTTATATTAATTTGGGTTGTAGGCTGGCTAGGCGTTCTCTAGTTTGCCAGCTCACACACTATATTACACATGAATCTATTAGCGGCAGTAGATATGGGAGCACTAGATTGGGGCATTATCGTCGCCTTCTTCGTGTTGTCTCTCGGTATTGGCCTATGGGCTTCCCGTTCGGCGGGTAAAGATTCAAAGGAGTTTTTCCTTGGTGGACGGAGCATGCCTTGGTGGCTTCTGGGTGTTTCAATGGTGGCTACTACCTTCTCGACTGACACACCTAACCTTGTTGCTGGCCTTGTCCGTGAAAAGGGTGTCGCAGGTAACTGGGGATGGTGGGGGTTCCTACTCTCAGGAATGCTCACAGTTTTCGTATTCGCGAAGCTCTGGCGTCGTTCAGAGGTTATGACTGACGTTGAGTTCTACGAACTCCGTTTCAGTGGTAAGAGCGCTGCATTCCTTCGTGGATTCCGTTCGCTCTACCTTGGCCTGGTATTCAACGTACTCATCATGGGGGCTGTGAGTCTGGCTGTGGTTAAGTTCGGTGAGATTGTTCTCGGCGTTCCAGGGTGGCAGACACTTCTTGTAGCTGGCCTTGTAACACTTGCTTACTCTTCACTCGGTGGTCTTAAAGGTGTTATCTGGACTGACTTCGTGCAGTTCATTTTAGCCATGATTGGTTCCGTATGGGCTGTTATATTCGTGCTCGATCTCGAGGCTGTTGGTGGAGTTCAGACAATTCTTGATTCAGCTCTTGTTGGCGATAAAACAAATATGTTCCCTGACTTTACTGATGCTAGCAGCTGGATTCCTATTATCCTGGTTCCTTTGGCTATCACATGGTGGGCAACTTACTACCCAGGTGCTGAGCCTGGTGGTGGCGGTTACATCGTGCAACGTATGCTTTCAGCTAAAGACGAAAAGAACGCTATTGGCGCAACTCTCTTCTTCAATATTGCTCACTACGCACTACGTCCTTGGCCATGGATTTTGATCGCCTTGGCTTCTATTATTCTTGTGCCGATGAAGATCAACCAAGATTATTCAGATGGTCACCTCAAGCCGCACCCGAAGACTGTGGAGCGCGTTGAGAAGGCAATGGGGGAGAACCCTGAAGCCTATGCTTCAATGCAAAAGTCTCTTGAGCTAAAGCAAAAGGCACTTGTTGCAGATGCCGCTAAGCCGGAGAACTCAAGCGAAAAAGCTCAAACAGCTTTCAACGCAAGGATCGAAGACGCTGACCGTCTCGCTACTTTGGTTATTGGGAATAAAGATTCCATAGAGCTCAAGACATTGGCATTCCTATGGCACAAAGCGTCATGGGATGATGACAAAAAGGCATATAAGGCAGAAAAACTGCAAGCAGACCCAATCGCAAAAGAAGCGTTGGTTCACATGTATTTGGCCAACGATGTTTCCCTTGATAAGCTAGGGCAAGACTTGGGCTACCCAACAATGCTCACACTTCTGCCTACAGGCTTGATTGGTCTTGTTTCAGCTTCATTGATTGCTGCATTCATGTCCACAATGTCCACTCAAGTGAACTTGGGTGCGTCTTACCTGGTGAATGACTTCTATGCGCGTTTCTTGAATACAAAGGCATCACCTCATCAGTTGGTGAATATCGGACGTATTGCTACAGTGGTAATGCTCATCATGGGGTCTATTCTAGGACTCATTTTGAAAGATGCTTCTCAGGCCTTCAAACTTCTCCTTCTGATTGGTGCGGGCACAGGTCCAGTTTACATCCTTAGATGGTTCTGGTGGCGTGTTAGCGCAATCTCTGAAATAGCAGCAATGTTTGGAGCTCTTATCGTTTCAGGTTTCATTACTTTCTTCCTCCCAGAAATTATTGGTGAACCAACCGTGAAAGAATTTGAGTGGCAAATCATGCTCATTGGCGCTCTTTCAACGACCGCTATTTGGATTCTTGTGACCTTGGTTACATCTCCTACGAGTAAGGAAACTCTAATCGACTTCTACGCTAAGGTTCAGCCTGGTGGTCCAGGTTGGAAGGAAATCCATAAATTGGCTCTTGAAGACAAGCGTGACCTTAGCCTCTTGAAAGATGGCTGGGATGTACCCACTGGAATTCTCTGTACACTATTCTCTTCTGTTGCAGTCTACACAGCACTTTTTGCAACTGGATATGTTATCTACGGTGAAACGAAGTTAGCTCTGATTAATATCGTAATTAGTGCGGTTAGTTTTGTTCTAGTTGGCGTTCTCTGGAAAAAGATGAAGACGGCATAAGTCTAATAATTTAAACCAAAAGCCCCGAGCTGCTAGATGCTGCTTGGGGCTTTTTTGTCCTAAAGAAGGGGGGGAGTTAAAGTGGTTGCTCGGCGAAGGATTTGATGAAGTTTGAGAAGTAGATATGCCCAGCTTCTAGGTCGGATATCTTGATGAACTCGTCTTTTGTGTGAGCTTGGTTGATCGAACCCGGGCCTAGGCAGATGGATGGGACTCCAGCGTGTGAGAGGTGGGCCGCGTCTGAGAACCACGGAGCACCGACGAGTTGACTTTGAGGATTCGCTTTGAGCAATTGCTGGATGATCGGGTCGCTGGTGGGAGTTTCCATCGGTGGGTTCTCGTGAGCGTTGACGACCTCTAGTGGTAATTCTTGCTCCTTTATGAAATCGAGTACTAGCGCGTGTGCTCCGCCTGCTGCGTCTAGCGAGGGGGTGGTGCGAATATCAATTTCAGCTTCGGCGTGATCAGGAACGATGTTAGGGCGAGTACCGCCTTTGATGGTGCCGATGTTAAATGATGAATGGCCGAGGACTGGGTGGGTGAATGTGGCAAGCTTACTTGCGAGTTTTTTGTTCATGTGGTCGAGCGATCGAGCGAGTGTCATGATGGCATTGGAGCCGCGCTCGGGTTGAGAGGCATGAGCCGCAGTACCCTTCGCTACGACAGTGAGCCAGAGTGAACCTTTGGTCGTATAAACGATATCTAAAGACGTTGGTTCGCCGGCAATCCCAAAGATGTATTCCTCTGCGTGCCACTCGGCAAAGTGCTTGGAACCATGTTGGGTGGATTCTTCGCCCATGAAAGCAATGAAGTCGATGGCAATAGGGAGCTCAGCTAGCAATACTTTATTTTCAATGAGAGCAGTAAGCATGGCGGCCATCGGGCCTTTGGTGTCAGATGCTCCTCGGCCAAGAATGTGTCCGTCTTTGATGTCTCCACAGAAGGGATCAAACTCCATGCCGGACACTCCGACCGTATCGGTGTGTGGGCCTAGGAATATGCGTGGGCGGTTAGCTGGTCCTGGGCATCTGGCAATGACATTAGGGCGGCCAGGTAAGACCTCTTCTAATGTTACATCAAAACCGTGGGGGACGAGCAAGTCACTCAAGTATTCAGCAATAGAATCCTCACCGACTTTGTCCGTTCCTGGGTCATTATCTGGATTGACACTGGGGATGCGTATCAGGTTTTGTAACAATTCTACGGTAGTCATTCTGCTATACTAATAACGACTTTTGAACTGCCTGCAAAGATTCGACTCAGAAATTCTGAACATTACTGGAGCTTTTGAGTTTACCAATCATGACCGTCTGCCAATTTAGAATCCGATATGACCTCAAAGCACTCCAAAGAAGCTCTCCTTTCAAAAAATGGCAAATCCTCAAACGGTCTACCTTGGTTGAGATGCTCATTTTTTCTGATCGTTCTATTTGCTGTAGTCGTCCCATTTACAAGTATTCCAAGAACGCTCAAAGATTATGCTAAGGAGTTGATTCTGGCACAACGTGAAGTGAACAGAATATCCTACGTGCCGAATGAGTCGATGCAGGAAGAGAATATCCATGTCGAGGTTGAGATAGCTCCCGAGGTGATTCCAGAACCTGAGCTGAAGCCTGAGCCAGAATTGGTTAAAGACCCAATACTTGTTGCGAAAGTCTATCAACCGAAAGAGCATTTTGTGGGAACAAAGGGAGATATGGTTCGGATGTCAAAGGGCTTCCATTTTGATTATGCATTTGAAACGAGCAAAGGAGACTTGGCTTCGGTTGAGCGGAACAATAAGAAAAGTTATGTTGCTGAATATCGGCTTAAGGTGCCGCTGCCAAAGGCGTCTACAAGCATCAAGGACTTGAGCAGCGTGAACTCACATTTGCCTAAGTTGTTGCCAGGTTTAGAAGTGATGTTAGAGGGGTCAGTGGTTTCAGGTTTCTATTACACGCTTTATAAAAATAAGGTGAAGCGGCTAGAGCGTGAGGTGCTCAAGCTCAATGAACTTTCGACTAAGCATAACTTTTATGACTGTGAGACGATACTGAATCTAAAGTCACCAACGACGGGCCGGAAAGTCCTTTTACTACAGGGGGATATGGATGTGGTTTCTGATGGTTCAGACGGAGATCGATTGGCCAAGATGCCCGATAAAATAGTGAATTCGACCTACTACCAACCGTTCACTAGCTATGGCTGGAAAAAGACAGGTAAGACGGCCAATCCGATGTTAACAGGCTGGATGAAAAGAATTGGTAATGCCAAGCGTGAGATGGCGGACAAGAAAACAAGTGCTGACCGCAAGTCCTGGCTAAAGGCTCGGATCAAGATGTTAGATCGTGGAGTGGCTGACATGAAGGCTCGCAGCTTTTTGATAGCTGAATACGATCCCTTCATTGTGATGCCAGTCAATATGATCACTAATAGAAGCGATAAATTTGCAGCAAGAGTGGGCGACTATGCTGTCGTTATATTTGGCGATAAGATTTATCCGGCAATTGTAGGCGACGGTGGACCTTCATTCAAAGTGGGAGAGGGATCTCTGCGCTTGGCCAAAGAAATTAATTCTAAAGCGAGTAGCTATAGTCGACCCGTCTCAGATGTGACGGTGACCTATTTGGTGTTTAGTAATTCTAGAGATATCCCGGCATCGGCTCCAGATTATATGAAGTGGCATCAGCGTTGTTCAGAGCTGTTAGGTGAAATGGGGGGACTCGGTGAGGGTGTTGAACTTCAGCAATGGGATGATTTACTTGCGCCCAAAGAACTCAAAGGGCTAAAGGAAGCTGGAGCTCTAGGGGGAGAGTCTGAGGAGGAATTAGATAGTGGTGCTGGGGCTGATGTAGAGGCACCTGTGGATGAGGGTAATGATTGGTAAAAAACGTCTTTACCAAGCCTGATCCTTTCGGATTTTATTGTAGCTACGTTTATAGATTGAAAACTCAATTTTTTCAAAGGCGTCAATTCTAAATTTATGATTACCAATGGCTTCGTGTTTGCAGTGAACAAATTCTTTATCGATTGAACTGACATTTAGAATAATCCACCCGCCGCCTTTGAAGTGTGCTTTCACATCATTGGGCTCCATCTTAGGCTGATTTTTTTCAGTGGAGGGGAGCTTGAGGTCTCTGATACCAAAGAGCGGTAATTTGAGGTCAGCGTGTTCGGTCTTTATATCGAGCATGCCATTCTTTATTAGGCCTATTTTGCCAACGACAGCATCACCATTTGCAAGGAGAATCCTTTGGCCATCTCCTTTGAGCTGATTCAGCGCCTTTTCATCCTCCGGTGTAGGTATTGTGCCGTTCCACTTTTCTAGGCTCATGTTACTAATGCGCATCACTTTTTCGTTCTCATTGCGCAAGTAGATAGATGAACCTAACAGCTTTGGGGTGGCGGCATTATCGGTAAAGGTTTGCACTTTATTTCCATTGATGAAAACGTGGAAAACGCCCTTATTCTTATCCATGTATATAGCGTATTCAGCCGATTTTTTAGCGTGAGAATAGCTGGTGTTAGACATTCTGTTTATTTGTGGAGGGCGTTCATTTTTGATCACTTTTTTCATTCGCAGGTAGTTTGACTGCATTCTGAGTTCATAGAAATTTTCTACCTTACCAACCTCAGGAGAGTCGGCGAAGAGGTTGAGTGTGAGGGCTATCGTGTTTTTCCATTGGAGTTTAAATTTTAGGACGGATTGATCCAGCAGGCCAATGTCTTTGGAAATAACGCCGCGAGACTTTCCTGAAACCAATGCGTTATCCTTAAATTTCCAGGACCTAGCGGAATTCCCCTCATGCCATTCCTCCAGAGAATTGGGGCCTTGGTACAGGCCTGATTGATTTGATTTAATTTTGATGGAGTGAATTAAGTTGCGCTGAATTTTGAGTTCTCCGGCATACCATGTGGAAAGAAGGACATGGTCATCAGCAATTTGTATGAGTTGACCGCGGAGGGTGTCCCTCTGCTCTTCTTGTCGATAACGGCTCTCTAGTTGCAACACGGCTACGTGATCTGCCTGAGCAAAGTTGATACCAATACTGGGCTGAGTCTGGTCGAGCTCAAGGTCGAGTATTGCCGATTTATTGAAAAAGACATTTTTGGGGAATAATGTGCTTTTGAAATCAAGTAGATTGGCTTCCATATTGACGATAGTACCAGACACTTTGTCGCCATTGGTAAAGTTGACTCTGGAGAGCTTGTTCGGTGGCTCGGCTACGAGAGTAGGAGCTAAAGCGGCGAGTGTAATGAGTGATAGAAGTATGTAGTTACTCATCTGTATTTGAGGTTGCGGTGATTTTTTGAAGGGATCTAGGTTTGAGAGTGATTTCCCCTAGGATTGGGTGAGTGGCCAAGATCTGAGTTTTTGACAGCAAGATCGAGTCGACCGAAAGGGAGCCGCCACCTTGAAGGCTAAGAATATATTTCCTTGCTGGATCCTTCATAGTCTCGGACTCTGTGTTTGAGAAGTAGAGTGATTTTATCTGATCGAGGGGGACAAGCAAAGGCTCTACGGAGTATTCCACCTCAAATGTTAACTCTTTTTGCTCTCTAGAGAGTTGCTGGATTTCCCCTGTCAATTTATCCCCCTCTGTGTCGAATAGTGTGTCGCGATCAAGGTCTAATTCTGAAAGGTCATTTCCATATGAAAGATGACTACCTCTCCATTGGCTTATACTTATATTTGACACTGTTAGTGAATCAGAATTCTGTTGGAGGTTTGATACAAAGTTGATGAATTTTCCAGAGGGAGCACGAAAGGAAGTATCATCAAAAAGCCCATAATTTTCTCCGTTTATGGTTACCAAAATCGTCTTAGTTTTGCGGTCGAGATGAATTTCGATGTCGAGGGAGTTCGTTGGGAATTCTCTTAATCGTACCGGGATTTCTCCAATTTGCGCTCTAGCTTGAAACTTACTAGAACGAATGACGTGGATGGCATTTGTGGAAATATCGAGGAAATAAGATTCCTTCATATCTTCAGCTTCACTAGAATCGCTACAGAAATAAATCTTAAACTTTGGGCGCGGACTGTTCCAAGTGACAGTAGATCTGAAGATGAAGTTTTGCGATAGATCAAGTTTGCGTGAAATTTCACCTTTTCCTAAGCATCGAAGAGCCTTGGGCTTTAGACTCCAGTTGGTGTTAGTATCCCAGATGTCATCGTCATTTGGGCCACTGTAAATTATAGAGTCAGGTCTGGTGTGAAATTCTATGTTAGATACTGTGGAGGTAGGTATTTTAAAGTCTTCAGCATACCAAGTATTTAAGCTCACTGAGGTTCTATCGAGTGAAAGGAGAGAGCAGGGCAGCAAGTCTCCATTGTTGAGGAGTACCAGTTCGCTGGCGTGTTTTGTAGTCGTTAGCTTATCGGAGAAAACAATATCGAGGACCGAGGAATGAATGATCTCGAGTGTTGCACTAGATACCGGTGAAAGGATTTTTATATTTCCTTTGGTGTCGATGGAAGAAAGCTCGCCAGTGATCTGGTTACCCTTCTTAAGGCTTACAACGGCATGGGCGCATTGAGCTGATGGCGGGCTAAGCATGGAGCCGATGCAGAAAACGCTGAAGAGGAAGAGACGCATATTACTTAAGCTGTGTGTTCCACTGGTCGAGTATGGAACTAGTCGAGTCATAGGTGATGGCTGTGAGGTAACTGAAGTCGAGGTTGAGCTCGGATAGAATAGAGTGTTTGACAATTATTCCATCGGATGAGGTTCCCATTGGCGTGGCTGTTAGCGCACCTCTTTTTCCGAGTTGAAAAATGATTTCTTTACGTGATTGCTCTTGAGTCAGAGCGAGGAGATTTGAAGCGAAAGTGACCGACTGGACTTCGTCACGAGGGATAGTCATGTCGGCATAATTGCCTTTGAGTTGGAGCTCGTTCTCGTTGATAGAAGTGACCATGCCTGAGAAGCGATCTCGGCCATTAGCTAGGAGTACAATATCCAAGTCTTCATCCTGCAGGCTCAGAGCCGAATCCATGATGCCATTCCATGGGGCAATTGTAATATTTGAGATGCGAGAGAGGTAGGTACTTCCTGAGCTAAGGCTGTTAAAGCCAATGCTTTTACCGTGAGGAATGGGGTCAAGATCTCTAAGTGACCATTGATTTATCAGTTGACTGTCACAATAGGCTGCAATGACGAATTTATTGAAATCAGCTCGTAACTCAAATTGGGACGCATCTGAAGTCGTTCGGTTTCTGTAGTTTGACCTTCCACTGATCGGTTTTAGATAGGTGTAGCTAGATTTCCCATCTTCCAAGACGTTGTACATTCCCAGTGAAGTGGATCCAGAACTGATTCGAAGTGTGAAGCATGAGCCGAAGATTGATGTGACTCGCGTCGCTGAATTCGACATACTTTCTTTGGCATCAGGGTCGATAACAGGTTTCTTGAAGTCGGCATTGAAGATGAAAACGACATTTGATCTACTCGAGGATTCCGCTTTGAATTCGATGCGAAATGATTCTGGGAGCTCGACATCTTTAAGGATCAATGCCCCTTTTTGGCCACTGTTGTACCAACTGAAATTCCCAAACTCCCATGGCGAGGATTTAATCTCGGTATTTTTGGCCGAGTTCCCGTCGTCGTTTTCGTCTGTTGTTGGAGAGGTGATTTGCCAAGCATCCTCACTGAATGGTCCTTGGTAGGTGATTTGTTGTCCAAATGGGTTGAGCTGACAACTTTGGATCCATTTTTTAGCGATCTTTTTCTCACCGATGTAATCCGTTTGGATTGTCACAAATTCGGAATCCATAGAAAGGATGGAACACGGAAGAGTATCACCATTGGTGAGTTTGATGAGTGAGGTGTGGGTGAATGGCTTGGCTGGAAGGCCTTTACGAAAAATGATTTTACGTATGTCACTTGTGTCGAAAAGGATCTCTTTGGTACTTTCATTGCTCATCCAACGCAGGTGATTGGTGTCAGAGAAGCCTTGGAAATCCCCATGGAGGGTATCGTTGTTCTTGAAGTTGAGGATATCATCCGCAGCGATAGAACAAAGGCTACTGGAGACGAGGGCGATGATGCTAATGCCGAGGGTTTTCATTTTTCGTAAATGGGAAGGTAGCGATAGTTGAGAGCGAGCGAGAGCAAGGCGCTTGCAGTGCTATAGGCTGGGCCGCGATTTCCTAGCCATGAGCCATTTTGCTGCTGGGTTGCTGATAGAAGGCGAATATTTTGGCTATTCCATAGTTTCCAAGTTTCTTCATCCGCTTGGAACAATGCCTGAGACATGTAGTATTCGAAGTAATAGGTATAATGCGTGTCGCGGTATTCGATGTTTTTAGTGAGATAGCGCAGTGATTTTGCATAGCCTTTCGCATCTTTCATTTTAGCGAGTGAGTAGCAAAGTGAGCCAATCGCTGTGAGTGTGACTTTGGCACCACCGCGTGATGTGTAGCCGTACGCTCCTGTAGTATCACGACAGGATGACATGTACTTTAAGGCGCGCTCGATTGCTGAGTCAGGCACAGGAATGCCTGCGTTTCGTGCGGCTAAAAGAGCGACGATTTGGCAGCCTGATATGGTTGTGTCCGCGTCCTTGCTGTCGGGACTATAACGCCAGCCACCTTTGGGGTTGCGTTTCTGGGCTGAAAGAATGAGTTCTACTGCTTTGTTCAATGCTTTTTCGATCCTTGGGTCCTCCACTGCGCCGTAGGATTCGGCAAGAGCTAGAGTGGCAAACCCATGGTTGTACATGCTGGTGCCGATGTAGCCGTTGTCATCACGCTGAGACTCGATTAGGTAATCGATGGTACGTTGAATGTTTTTAGCATAGGGGCCATGGTTTGGGTCCTCCCCGTGGGCTAGGAAGGCGAGAGTCGCGAGCCCAACCACACCTGGGTAAGTGCCAGAGCTGTCAGGCCAAGAGCCATTGGCTGCTTGGCTGGAGGCCAGGAGCTTGAGACCACGAGTGTACATGGTTTCGACCGTTGCTGGGATAGGGTCTTCTTGCCTGCGGTCAATACTCTGAGCCCACAGCTGAGGAGCTAGAGTCAGGGTCAGAAGGAGACTAATGGATTTGTGGAACATTACTTGGAGGTATTGAGTCCTTTGTTGAAGGCGTCGAGGGCTTTGTTAAATTCACGTGGGAGTTCGGTGCCGGCTGAGCCCGATTTCTTGGGGAGGCGGCGGGACTCAGTTTTCCCATCACTCTTCTCTCGGCTGGTCTCATTGCCTGTACCTGAGTCGGCTTCTTGGCCTTCGCCACCAGTCTTGCCACCAGGTCCTTTGCCTGGTTTATCACCGGGCTTCTTACCTTCAGAGCCTTGACCCATCATTTGTTGCATCATTTCCATGAGGGCGCCACTTTTACCTTCGCCTTCACCAGATTGTTGTTTCTGTTTTGCTGCGGCGCCAATTTTCTCAATAATTTCGGTTTCGATCGCGATGGTGGCACCAGATGTGTCGAGTTCTTCGAGCCTATCTGTTGCCTGAGCCATGAGTTCTTCCGCCTCAGCGAGAAAGTCTATGACCTTGGCATTGGTTTCCCCTTGGATGAGTTCTTGAACGTCGGCCGAGAGCTCGTCCTGTTCACGGGCGACTAGCTTTGACCCTTCAGCATGACTTTTGATGATTTGCTCGGGGGTCTCTGTATTTTTCTTACCGTGTTCGCGGTCATACATACGTTTAAAGTCAGTCTCAGCGTGGATGATTCCACTGAAGAGGGTGGCAAGAATGAGGGTTGTTTTCTTCATTGGATAGGTTGGGGTTTTAACTTTTCTTGTCGAGGAGGTTGGCTCCCGTTCGTATTTCCAGATGACTTCAGGAGACGTCGTTTCTGTTCAAGCGAGCGGTTGTTGGCACGGATGTTTTGCTCTTTTTGGATCAATTCCATGACCTTGAGCATGAATTCGAAGTCTTCGTCTTCTGAGCCACCACCACCACCACCTCCTCCGCCACCGCCTGCGTCATCTTCTTTAGCTGCGGCGTCTTGCAAGGCGCTGGCCCACTTCCGGAGGATTTTTGCCGCAGTTTTGGCGTCCGTCCATGCCGTTATATTATGATTTTGTTCAATATCACGGAGCAATTTTGCCATGTCGGAATCGATGTTCGAATCGCGCATTTTATCGAGTAACCCTTTGTGTTCTGCCTGCTGAGTGCGTGAGAAAAAATGCCCGAGGTCATCCTGGATCCAGCGGATGTCGGAAGCTGTTTGTTCTTGAAGTACGTAGAGCCCTAGCATTATCCGTTGATCAACAGGATCGATAGCCTCAAATTCTTGTGATAGAACAAGTCGGTCGGGGTTGGGATGCTTTGATGCTTCGATCATTGTATTAGCGAGTTCTTCTTCATCTGCAGCGGCCTTGCGTAGGCGATTGATGAATGTGCCAGCTTCGAGCTGTTTATTGGCTTCGTTCGCTTTTTCGATGGTCTCTTCCATCTTCTTGAGTAACTCGTTTTGCTTCTCGACGGCTTCCTTTACATCTTCTTTTGCTTTTTGATCTGTGTTTTCGGGGCTTTGAGCGTCGGTGAGTTTTTTAGCGATGTCGGGCATCGACTTTTCTGCCATTTCCTTCATCTCCATCGCCGACTCAGCGAGCTTCTTCATGGTGCCGGGGTCGATTTCGCCATTTTTGGCAGCATCTTTGAAAATCTCTTCCATTTCTTTGGATAGCTCTTTCATGGTATCGGCATTTTCTTTTTCCTTGTCTGCTTGTTCCGCGAGTTTCTCTTTGTTTTCTTGCTGTTGGAGTTCTTCGCCAGACTTTCTTTCGAGACGTGTATTCTCATCTAGCGTGTCTTGCTCAGCGCGCATGATGTCTTCCAATTTACTGATAGCTGATTGCGTGCGTTGCTCTATCAGTTCTCTATGTTCTTGTTTCGTGAGAACGTAGACGGTGATTGGGGCTGAATAACTGCGAACTCTACCGGGTTTATAATCCTCGGACCAAGCTCGGATGATCAGTTTTTGAGGACGTATATCGTAGGCTTGAAAGGAGAAAATTATAGGTTCAGCGGCATTCCTGAGAGTTGGATTGCCTTGGATCAAATCGAGGTTTCCTTTTGCGGGCGAGTGCGGAGTGGGCTTGGTGAACGAGCCTTGCCAATCAATCCCTGCGCGTTTGATGCCAAAGTCGTCTTCAGTCAGTATTTCAAACTCAATGGCCGAATCCGCTAGAACGTAAATTTCATTGGCAATGTTTTGAATGTAAGCACTAGGAGCGGCATCGACCTGCGCATCAATAGTGAGTTTTGTTGGGGTGAGGTTTTTTAGCTGATAGAGGTCGACCCAATCGAGAGTGAGATGGGTTTGCTCAAGTCCTATAGAGATTGGAGCAGCAGTGAATGTGTTGCTTGCTACGGTGAGATTCAGCCGTTTTTCTGCGGCAGATTCATTTGTAGTATTTGGAACTTTTAGAGTGATAGACGCTGAGCTGAGCTCTCTGTTGCTACGTCCTTTGATTGTGATGGTGTTTCCTTCCACAAGAGTGGCTTGGCCAGAGCTCAAATCGATAACCACATCATCGAGCTGTAGGTATTCAGGGTATTGGAGTAGTGCTGAAATTTCTTCTAGGCTGGGACGCATCACGGGACTGACCTCGATGGTGACATAGGCGTCGCCGACTCGTAGTTCGATCTCCTGGCGCTTTAGTATTTTAGGAAAGTCGAATGTGTAGGTACGACCTTCTAGCGAGCTGAACTCCCACGGTTTGATGCCTTCTCTGGCTTTAGCCATTTGTGGTGTGTTCGAGTCCTCAGTGAGGTCGAGTTCTAGAGTGAATGGCTCGCCGTGAGCCACATAGTACGGTTGAGGTAGCTTGCTGAGGTCGATTTTTGTTTCAGTGTAGCGTTCTATTTCGGCGAGTGGCATGAGCCAGCGCTGGGCGGCATTCCAAGATGCTTTGGGAGTAAGAGTCCAAGCGGTGATGGCAATAGCAACGAGAGCTAGAAGTCCGAGGCTCCATCGTGCGAGCCAAGATGGGGGAAGGGCATTTTGCAGATCGCGGTCTTTCACTTCACCTGCTACTTCATGCATCGCAGCTTCACGTAATCGCGGGGAGAGGGAGGTGTCATGCTCATCTTGGTTTTGCAGCTCAACCACACCGAGGAGTCGGTCTCCAAGACTTGGGTATTGCTTTGCTATGAGATGAGCTATCTGGTTTTCACGGCGGTGTTTGAACACCCAACGGTTGATCCAGATCGGTGCAAATACAGCAAAAAAGGAGACACCTGCGATGAGGATGATGAGCCGCACAAATCCCGGAGTTGGGAACATGCGGTCTAATCCAAAGACCAGGACGTAGGAAAAGAATAAACCAAAAAATCCAGCTAGAATGGCTTCGAGCACTTTGATGCGCCAAACCTTACCGCGGAAATCCTTAAGCTGTTTGCGTAGTGACTCCGGAAGCTGTTTTTGTTGGAGAGTATCTGGCATGGTTCTAGTAAAGCTCTTGCGCTGTGAGTTTTGAGAAATTTTCCAAATGATCTCAAGTCGCACTAGATATACGGGACTCTATAGTCGTTCCTTATCAAAAAAAACCAAGGGAATAGTTTATGAATAGAGGCGAAAAGTTGTCAAATTTGAGTGCGTGAGAGCTATTTGACAAGCTCGGCGCGTGGGGGCTTCCTAAAAATTGGATCGTCCTTGCCGTCACGGGGAGGCAGGAATGGAGCAAATCGCCAATTGGGTTTACTGATTTTGCCGGTACCGCGGAACTGTTTTAGTCCCTTGACCTCTTTGCCCGTTAAGATTTTTTTGAGAGCTTGAAGGGGGAGTTCGATGATTTTCAAAGGTATCTCGGCTAGTCCCATCATGCCGCGGAAGTTCATCCGGATAGTGAGGTCGAGGATTTCTTTATTGAGGTCGATCCATCCTTCACCAGTGAAGGTGGTGCTGGCAGTCATCGAGGCGAGATCTCTTGTGTGAAATATTCCGTTTTTAGTGGAAAAGTTACAGGAAAAATTACGGGCTTGTTCGTGAAGGATTTGTTGGTTTGAGAGTGGGTTTACCACGCTGTCGACGAGTGATGAAAGCGGGCCAAAGAGAGGGACGGAAAAGAGGTCACCATTGGCTAGTGCGATATTGCCATGGCCATTGAGCGATGAGACTTTTGAGCCATTGCCGCGGAAGGTAAAGGAGCCGGTAAGAGTTCCTGAATTTAAGCCCTTTAAACCATATGTTTTGCTAATGTGGCGAAGCTTAAGGGAATCCCATTGGAATCGACCAGAATAGGAAGAATCCGATGGTTTCACATGGAGGTAGCCAGACATGTAGCCGGCACATGTGTTACTGGAAAGGCTATTGATTTGGACTTTATCTGGGAGGATGGTGACTTGCCCTTTGGTGTTACTAAGAGTGATGTCCTCTTTGAGGAAATTGTAGTGGATGTCACCAGTGCTGGTGAAACCGACGCGCAATTTCATATTATTCGTTTCATTTTTGGCCCAGCTTACCACACCAGCACAGGAAACCGTGGGTGGGTAGTTGAATTTGTAACTTTCGAGATGGTCTGCGATGCTTGGAGCGAAGAGCCTCAATACTGGAGCAGGCCAAGCACTTCCCCTGAGACCAGTAATCGTGGTGTTCTTATTTTTCCATACGAAACTGAGTGATTTGGCAGTGAGGGTGCCTGATTTTGGACCTTTGTAGGTGACGCGCAACGGGTAGTCCGAGTAATCGAAGGTGGCAGTGATGTCTTTAACGTCTGCTGTCTCACGGGTCAGTACATAGTTTCCTTTGGCGTAGCTTACTGGCACGTCGTTGTAACTAAAGTTGCGGATTTCAGCATTGCCGTGAGATTCCCAATCAGTGACATCGTCTTGGTTGATTGTTCCGTTGGCGTGCAAGTCGATAAAAGATTGTCCGTCGAAAGCTAATTTGGAGAGCTCGGTTTTGAGTTTGTCGCTCTTGATGAATGGGAAGTAGACCTGAGCCGGGAGGCTTGAGCGCACTTTATAACGAATACGTTGGTCTTTTATGATTATTCTTCCGGTGAGTTTACCTCGGCGGTGGTTGACGGATATTTTGTCAAGATAGAGGTCGCCATTGTTCCATGAAAATTCGGAGTCAAGCTTGTCAATCGAGGCACCACGGAAGCTGAAGTCGCTGCTGCTCACCTTGCCAATGATTTTGAGATCGAGCTTCGGGTTGCTGGCGCTGGGCAGAAGGTAGCTGCCATTGGCCGCGATCTGAGTTTTGCCCGCAGCACTAAAGCCCTGGAGTATTTTCTTTCCAAATACTTTCAATGCAAAGTCTTGTATGTGAATAGAGGAGTCTAGCTTGAATCGACCACTATTCTTCAGTAAATCAAGGTCGGCTGTTAGTTTGCAACGTTTAGCTTGGTGGGTGAACTCGAACTTGTCGAGAGTGACTAAGCTTTGGTTCCAATCACCCTCAAGGTAGACATCAGCCATTGGGTAATCTTTGTAGTTGAGGATGGAGGCTGTGAAAATGTAGTCAAAGTCTACTTCGCTTGGTTCGGAGAGATTTCCCTCAATGGATATTTTAAGCTCCGGTGGCGACTCTGCTGGCCAATTCCATTGTTTGAGTTGTTCTAAAAAGTTTTTGTAGGCAGCTATTCGATTTTTCTTAGCTTCTGGGTCAGGGATGAAATCTTCTTTTGGAGCATCACGCCAGAGGTTGCAGTTGATAGAAACCTTGATGCCTTCGTAGTAGCCTGTGAGGCCGGTTGTACTCACCGACTGGTTTCCTCGAAGGTCAATGGCTCCATTGACGTTAGCAATATTTATGGTGGGGCTATCCGCTTCACCTCGTACTAGCGGGACAGCGATTTTTGCATCAGTGATGGAGATAGTATTGATCTTCAGATGGCCACGCATCAATTTAGTCTTGTCGACGTGGATAACGATAGCAGGCAGTTCCGCAATTTGAATTTGCCGTTCTTTAGTACGGTAGAATCGGATATTGTTTGCTGTCAGCCCATTAAGAACGTGAACGCTCAGGTGGTCAAAGGTGACAAATAGACCGTAGCGCTCCATCTCATGCGCGACACGCTCAGCCGATGCATTAGTGAGCCCTTTTTCGTGGAGGTAGACGAGGGCACCAACACCAGACACGATCGCCGCCACCACTATGAGGGTGAAGAAGACACGTAGGCGGATGATGAGGCGGCGAAAGGACATTTAGAAGCTCTACCTTTCGTTGAGCCTTGAGCTCTCTGCAAATTTATTCTCAGCGCGATGGGCTAGCCATTGCTGGGAATATTGCAGTGCGAGTCTTTGAAGGATAGGGCGGGCGATTGCGAGGATGAGGCCTGAGAATACGGAACGCTTCATCGCTTTTTGTTGAGACTTTTTGTTCGATTTCCTCTTGAGAATGAATGACGCCCCAAGGCCTGACGCTATGGCTACACCAAAACTCTTTACTGGTTGTTTAGTAAAGGAGCGCTTGATGCGCTTTGGTAAATTAATAAACTCAGAGATCGCGGACTTTTTCTCAGAGATCTGTTCGTCGAGCAAGAGCTTCGCGCCAAGTACTGAGTTGCGTGCATCCGCAAGTTGCGCTACGAGCTCTAGCTTTCTTTGTTCGGTTTGATCTGTTGCAGCCATTGTTTGTCTTTTTCTATTTCAGCCTTGGTGTGGGAAAAGAGTACCTTCGTGCTCGCTGTTTTGAGTTTGTCGAGGAAGATGAACACGAAAAGTAGATGCACGAGGAAAAGTCCAAATGTCACGATCGGCCAAGTACCTACGAGTTTTTCCACGCTACTCAGCTTACCTTCTAGTAGTTCGGAGCCAACTCCTATCAGAGTGGCGAGCAGTAAGATGTAGCTAAAGAGGCCCACGAATGCGAGCAAAGCTCCTAGTGTGGCGCGCTTGACTCCTTCGTTAGCTGCTTCCTTGGCCTCTATACTAGCGAGCTCAGCTTTAGCTCGGAGATAGTCACTACCAGATTCTTTCAGGTAGTCGAGGGTGTCCTTGAAGGTAAACTCTCTATCTGGAGGAGACGGGTCTGATTGTGGCATTGGCGTGGGGACTAAATATGAAAAAACCGGCTCACACCAATGGGGAGGAGCCGGCTAGTAAATTGAATGGGGACTTCCTATACTTATTGGTTATCGGCGGCGAGCTAATAATCCAATGAGGAGTCCTACTCCAAAGGCACCGAGCACACATTTTGTCGGGTGCTCACGGACGTAGTCCTCTGAGCTTGCGTGTGCGTCTTTGGCTTTGGCTTTGCTTTGTTCGTATTTTTCAGAAGCAGCTTGCTTTACTTCAGTGGCTTTGTTGCCAGCTTCTTCTTTGAGAGCTGATGCTTTGTCTCCCGCATAGCTGCGGAATTGCTGAGCTTTTTCGCCAGCAGCATGTTTGATCTGAGTCGCTTTGTTTTGCACGCCTTGAGCTGCAATGCGTGCTTTTTCTGTAGCGGCCTGGCGAAGGTCGGCTGTCTTACTTGTGATAGACGATACTGTGGTAGGAGTAGTTGCTTCTTCTTCTTCGTCTTTAAGAGCGTTAGCGTTAGGTGTTGCGTAATCCATATTATTGTTTGTTGAGTTTATCATTTGTAGCTCTGAAATAGTGAATCTATTGACACTGCTAGGAGGGTTAAATCCGAGTGGCGAATGAACTACTTAGTACTAAGATACACAGATCACTCTGAATTTCAAGAATGCTCTGCTAGAATATTGAATTCATTTTATAGCGACTGGTATGAGAGCGTAGAAGTCGTGGTGGCGTTGTTAGATTATGCTCTATGGCTCAACAGGAGTGATCACATCACCTTTATTTCTGAGCATCTGGACGATGCACCCTTTTCTTATGACGGGAGTAGGTTGACTAACAGCTGAAATAGAAAAGCCCCAGAGTGGATTTCTTGAAATCTACTTTGGGGCTGGAGAGTGTTGTTGGGGGAGCTGCGGCTAGCTGATTGAGGCTTCGAGAGCTTCGATCTCTTCGCTGAGCTTTGACCAGCGGCTGATCGCGTTGTCGAGCTTAGTTGTTAGCTTCTGATAGGCTTCAGATGCTGTTTGAGTTTTCTTTGGGTCAGCCATCACTTCCGCGCTGCTCATTTCAGCGGTGAGTGCGGCCTTTTTTGCTTCGAGTTGGCTGATGGTGTGCTCAAGCGCGGAGAACTCGTCTTGCAGTGGCTTGAGGACATTATTGCGCTTCTGACGCTTTTTCGCCTCTAGCTTGCGTTGTTCTTTACGAGAAAGCTTTGGTCCTTTGACCACAGTCGTTGCAGGAGTTGAGGAGCTAGCGAGGCTGCTAAGTGTCGGTTTGGATGGGGTCCTAGAGATTCCTTTGCTCGCCGCTTTTTCGTCCGCCTTTTTGTCGAGGTAATAGGTGACATTGCCGTGGTAAATCTGTGGAGATTCGCCAGGGCGGAACTCGAGGGTCTTAGTCACGATTGGGTCGAGGAAGGATCGGTTGTGAGAAACGATCAAGTAGGCGCCTGGGTATTCTGCTAGAGCGCGCTGGAGTACCGCCTGTGACTGAACGTCGAGGTGGTTAGTAGGCTCGTCAAGAATGAGGAAGTTTGCTGGCTGAATGAGCATACAGACGAGAGCCACACGTGAGCGCTCACCACCAGAGAGAACTCCAACTTTCTTGAAAACATCGTCACCACGGAAAAGGAAACAACCGAGGATGTTTCGCACAAGTGGGGCGTTCTTCGCTGAAGCCACTGCCTCGCAGGTCTCGATGACTGATCTTTCAGGATCGAGTTCGTCAGCGTGGTTCTGGGAGAAGAACGAGATAGCTGACTTCTGACCAAGTGTGTAGGTTCCGAAGTCGGGGTCTTCTTGGCCGGTGATGAGGCGACAGAAGGTCGATTTTCCGGCGCCGTTAGGCCCCACGATTGCTAGACGCTCGCCACGTTCGACTTCGAAGTCGAAGCCTGAGAAAATGTTGAGTTTGCCGTACGCTTTCGACGCGTCTTCGAGCTTTGCAACGGACTGACCAGATGGTGGTGGGGAAGGGAAGGTGAAGTTCATCACCGCATCGTCTTGTTCGAGCACGATGAGTTCGACCTTTTCAAGCTGCTTGATACGTGACTGGGCTTGGGTGGCTTTAGACGCCTTAGCTCGGAAGCGCTCGATGAATTGTTTGGTCTTTTCGATTTCCTTACGCTGGGTGTGGTAGGCCTTGACTAGGATCTCTTTGCGAAGCTTGGACTCCGTGAGGTAGTAGGAATAGTTACCTGCGTATTCTTCCGCTTTACCGTGAGCAAATGCGATGGTGCGCTTTGTCAACGCATCGAGAAGTGCCAGGTCGTGAGAAATGATGATGATCGCGCCAGAGTAGTTGAAGAGGTATTGCTCCATCCACGTCTGGGAATCGATATCAAGGTGGTTAGTAGGCTCGTCTAGAAGCAGGACGGCGGGTTCTTGGAGGAAGAGTTTGGCCATCGCGATACGCATCTGCCAACCACCAGAAAATTCGGCACAGTCGCGGGTGAAGTCACTGCGTTTGAAACCGAGTCCTACGAGGACTGATTCCACACGTGGTTTGATCGTGTTTGGGTCAAAGTGTTCCAGAGCTATGTCTAAATCACCAATCTTGTATAGCAGCTCAAGGTACTCGTCTGTAGACGAATCCATTGTGGTGAGTTGCTCAGAAAGCTTATCGATTTGGTCCTGGATTATTTTAGCTTCACCAAAGGCAGATTCAGTTTCATCCCAGAGTGAGATACCGTGGATGTGGATACCTTCCTGTGGCAGGTAGCCAATCTTACAATCTTTAGGTTTGCTGATTTCACCACCATTGGCTTCGAGCTCGCCACCGATGCACTTCATCAAGGTGGACTTGCCCGCGCCGTTATGACCAGCAAAGGAGATACGCTCCTTCGGCATGATGGTGAAGGAGAGGTCTTTGAAGATGACTCGGGCGCCAAATTCGACGCGTAGTTTTTTGATCGCTAGCACGCCAGAGGCAGTAACTAGAAATCTGCTTTCTGCAAACGCTAAATGCAGTCAGTTTTATCAGAAGTGCGTCTCCAGCAGCCAATTGCCTCCACAATCATCCAGATTTCCAAGATTATGGTTGAGATGCCGATGCCGACGAGTAGCCACCTTTCTTGCCCAATCCAGCTCAGATCTGAGCCAATCGCAGCGATGAAGATCTGATACAGCATCGCCCAGGCTGGGAGAATAAGCATAAATACCGTGGGGATAGCGATGAACCATGTCGGCATTTTCTTGCGGCGCATCCAGAAAAAGATGACGAGGAAGGCGAGGCCGCCGAGTAGTTGGTTGATCGCTCCAAAGAGCGGCCAGAGAATCATGCCGCCAGTACCAGCGGGTTTCCCTGCGGCTGATGGTAGGGAGGCCATCCACCAAGCAATTAGGCATGCAGCGATGGTGCAAAGATGCTTATTGGTCAGCCATGATGTCTGACGAGCTTCAAGGCCTGCTTGCGTTTTCTCTGGCTCAGGAAGTTTGCGAAGTTTGAGATCGATCAGACATCCACCTAGTTCCTGAACAACATAGCGCTGGAGTCTGCAGGCTGAGTCGAGGGTGGTGGCAGCAAAGGAAGCCACAAAAACTCCCATCAACGCTTTGGCGAAAATGGCCGAAATTCCGAGAGTCTGGAGGAAATTAGAAGCGCCAGTGACAAAGGCATTGATCTTGGCGGGTAAGCCTTTTGAGCTGGCCCATGAACTGTACTGGGCATCCCAGGCTGCAGTTCCAGTGAGAAATTCATCACCATGAGTGAGCCCTAAGCCTAATCCTGCAACACAGGCTAGAATGACCAGGACAGCAAGGAAGCCTTCGGTGAGCATTGAGCCGTAGCCGACGAAGCGTGCATCGGTTTCGCAGCGGAGTTGTTTGGACGAGGTTCCTGAGGAAACGAGGCAATGGAAGCCAGATACAGCACCGCAGGCGATGGTGACGAATAGGAAGGGGAAGATGAGCGGGAGTTGCTTGGCGGTGATGTTTGGTTCGATCGCTGGGGCCACGATTTCTAGTGGCGGACGGATGCCGTCTATCGGCGCACCTCCAAATATTCCGGCAACGAAGAGTCCTACTACAACGAGCGCAAGTGTGGAGATTAGTTGTAGCGAATTTATGTAGTCGCGTGGTTGCAATAAGACCCACACTGGCAGCACTGATGCTATATAGGAATAGACGAGCAAGAAGGTGACCCATGTCATTAGGGGCCAGGCTGCGAGTGTTGAGTTTAAGTCTGCTAGCCAACCGACATTTCCATAAGCGACGGAGAGGTACATCACCGCCAAGGAAATGATCGATGGAATCAAAATGTTGAGTCCCTTGCGGTGGACGAAGAAACCAATAATCAAAGCAAGCGGGATTTGGATGAGGCAGGGAGTGATCGACTGCGGGTAGAGTCTAAATACTACGGCAATCACCAATCCAAAAATGGCGAGCACAAGCGATAATGCGATGACTAGAATACACAGGAAAAGGAGGCGCACGCGGGGGGAGATAACATCGCCGGCAATATCACCGACAGTTTTTCCTTTGTTACGCATCGAGACCACTAAGGCTCCGAAGTCGTGGACGGCTCCAATAAAAATTGAGCCGAATAGCACCCAAAGAAGGGCGGGTAGCCAGCCCCACATGACAGCCAATGCTGGGCCAACAATAGGGCCAGTTCCTGCGATCGAGGTGAAATGGTGTCCAAAAACGATGCCTTTCTTTGTGGGTACGAAATCATTGCCGTCTTCCAGTTCAATCGACGGAGCCAAGCTGTCCTTACTGAGCTTGAAGACCTTTTGACCCAACCACTTTCCATAGGTATTATAAGCGAGAATGTAGAGCACGAGGGCTCCGAGTGCGATGGCTAGGGTGGGCATATAGTTTGGTAAATGTCAGAATTAGATTGTTTAGGCAAGTGAGGATTAGATCGAAGTATTCAAAATAGATTGAAATTCTGCTGTCACTTAATGAGCGCGGAGTCGCTATAACTACCTATCATTTATCAATGATTGCTAGGCAGCGGCCTGTTGCATCATGATTAGGCGCTCTGAGCTTCTCGGCCAATCATACGAGAACATCTCTCTTCAGGATTTTCATAGTGTCTTCTTCAGTAATTTTACTCATAGCCATGATTGGTCAAGATTGTCCTCATTCATGGGGCTAGGGAGCTATTCTTGACTGAATATAAAATATTTTGGGTGCACTATTCAATGAGGCAACACGAGTCCACTACCAATTTGCTGTAGCTTTCTCAAGACTGAGCTCTAATCGAAATTCTCGACTTAATGATGGAGTAATATAATTATGACTAGGGGCTACGGCGCAAAGACTTCGGCCATGGATCAGGAAATGGCTCCCCTTGCTGCCAATTTATTATTTCCTCTGGCGTGCAGAGCGCGTCTCTGAGTGCTGTTAGAAAAGCTTTTCTGTCCGTTTCAATACCGATTACTGTGAGCTCATTGAATCGGTCGCCAAAAACCTGATGCTTAGATTGAAGCATATACTCCAAGTGTTCTACCTCTTCAGGGAGGAGTTTATCATCGAGGTTCTTAACGAGCTCGGCACGCCAGAGGCCAATGAGCTCCAGAGAAATTTGACTGCCTGATTGTTGCCACAGGAGAGAGTGATCAGGGCGTGAAGCAAGCCAAAGAAACCCCTTTGTACGATACAGCCCAGTACCTAATTTATTTTGGCAAACTTCATGTAGGCGCTGTGGATGAAACGGTCGTGGATCGCGAAATACTACAGCCTCAATTTTTTCAGTAATGGAGGTTTGCTCGGTAAGGCCGAGTTGCTTGGCCTTATTTGATAAGGCTATGAGATTAGGTGGTTCCACGCCTTCTAGCTGAGGAAGTAATAGTCCGGCCTGGGCTGAGAGCGCGATGGTGGCATGTGGTTGGAGCTGCCGTAAGTAGCGGACTTGAGCCTCTACTGCAGACTCCGAAACAGTATCAATTTTGGTAAGAACAATGACACTGGCAAATGCAATTTGCTCGGCAAGAATCTTGGCAGCTAGGCTCAAAGCTGCATCTTTAGAAGTAGTTGGACCTTGAGCCAGTTGCCTACCATCTTTAAAATCTCGGTGAAGATTGAGAGCATCGACGGTGACAATGAAATGCCTTAGTGAATAGCGTGAATCTTGCGTTAAAGCCTTGATGAGTGGCCAAGGCCGGGCGGCCCCAGTACTCTCACTGAGTACTAGAAATGGATTCAGCTCGGAGATTCCGTTTAGTGCTGAGCCTAAGGATTGGTGAAGATACTTGTTAGAGTGTTGGCCGTGTAGTGCGGCAACTCGTCCAACTAGGCTGCCAGCTTGGTGCGTTTTTTCATTTGCAGAAACTAAATTAGCGTCGATCCCTTGATCGCTAAGGTCGTGTACTATGAAGGCCGCATCATTGAGAGCCCCATCACGACGCCAACGTCGAAGAAGTGTCGTTTTTCCTGAACCAAGAAAGCCACAGAGAGCGACGATGGGAATTTTTTTCATCTTTATGGTTTATGTAGATTACTAGAGTAAAAACCCTCTAAATTTAGAGTTTGTCTCAATATTTAACGCAAATTACTTGCGTTTACTGATGGGCGCAGTAAAACAACTGCAAGTAAGTTGCAATAATTAATTGCCCCTGAAAAAAGTGAACCACTTTTTGATATAAACTATATTTAGGAAATTCATGCTCACACCACAACAAGTTATCGATTCGGAATATTTGGTGTCTCGCTGCGCACTGCTAGAGATTGCGGCGATGTTTGATCGCTATGATCTTGCAGTGCACCGCACCGCGGAGGCTGGTCAGAATACGGAGAAGTTAGAATGTCTTCGCAATGCGATGGCACTATTAGCCAAGTCTGACGTATCGGATAATCGTGCTGAACAACTTCTACACCTTTTTGCCCAGGTCTAGCTATGCAGATCATTCAACCGCATTATCACGCTATTGCTCGAACCGCTCAGGACTATGAGCGTATGGCTATGTCAGGGGTTACTGCAGTATGTGAACCCGCATTCTGGGCTGGCTTTGATCGACGTTACCCAGAGACTTTTATCGACTACTTTCGTCAAATTACTGAATTTGAGCCTACCCGCGCCGCCGAATATGGAATAAAGCATTTCTCATGGGTTGCTGTAAATCCAAAAGAATCAGAGAATAAAGAACTTACTCAAGAGGTGCTACGAGCAATTCCTGGTTTTCTTGAAATGCCAAATGTGCTTGGCGTGGGTGAAACGGGTCTACATAAATCGACTCCAAACGAATGCGATGCTCTAGCTGCCCACGTGGAGTTAGCGATGAAGTTCGACCAGCTAATTCTCATTCACACACCTCATCTTAGCGATAAAGAGCATGGAACTAAGCGCACTTTGGAGATCCTAGCGGGGCTAGACGTAGATCCTTCGAAGATCTGGATCGACCATGTGGAGGAACAAACAGTAAAGTCCGTGCTCGACGCAGGCTACTGGGCAGGCATGACACTCTACCCCATTACCAAGTGTAGCTCGAAGCGGGCTGTGGACATTTTAGAAAAGTATGGAACTGATCGGTTGTTGGTAAATTCTTCTGCTGACTGCCCCAGTGACCCATTCACACTTCAGCAGTGTGTGATGGAATACCGTCGTCGAGGCTACTCATTACAGGATGCAATTGAGGTGTTTCACAACAACCCGTGTCGTTTCTTGGGACAAAACCCTAAGTGGGATATCAAGCCAATCTACATAGAATCTGAATAAGACAATGAGACGATCAACATTTATCAAGCTCGCATTAACCACCTCCATAACACAACACGCATTCGCGGCTAGAGTAGATGGCAGAACCAAGAAGCTTATTCTTATTGCTGGAATGCCAAGCCATCCGCCAATGTGTCATGAGTTTCGCGCTGGAACTATTTTGTTAGAAAAACGTTTACGCAAAGTGCCGGGGCTAATCGTTGAGCGTCATGAAATGGGATGGGTTGAGGATGAGAAAACTTTCGAAGACGCGGATGCTGTAGTATGCTTCTCTGATGGTCTAAACCGGCACCCAGTTCTTCAAGAAAAGGGCCGCCTCAAACATATTGAGAAACTTGTGCAGCGTGGTGGTGGTTTCGGCTGTATACATTTCGGTGTTGAAGTACCTATAGAGGTTGCTGATCAGGGGTTCCGGTCTTGGCTTGGAGGCTGCTATGAGCGCGATTATTCCTGTAATCCCATTTGGAATGCTGAAATCCAAGAACTCCCAAAACACCCAATTACGAATGGCGTGAAACCATTCACTATTGTCGATGAATGGTATTTTAATATGCGATTTGCCGAGGGCTTTGATGCATCTGGCCCAAAAGAGCTTGAGGGAGTCAAGTTTACTCCAATTCTTATCGCTAAGCCTAGTGATAGGACTCGGAATGGACCCTATGTGAACCCTAGAGGGCCGTATTCACATATTGTGGATGCCAAAGGGCGAGGCGAGGCTCTTATGTGGTCAGTAGAGCGTCCCGATAGAGGTCGTGGGTTTGGGTTTACAGGCGGGCATTTTCATAGAAATTGGCAGAATGATGATTTCCGAAAAAGTATTCTCAATGCACTTTGCTGGATTAGTAAGGTAGAGGTGCCAATCGAGGGAATTGATTCTTATTCCGTAAGCGACGAGGAGATCCTGCTCAATCTAGACCCTAAAAAATAAGGTAGAATTACACTTTCTTATGTTTGTCCGGCACATCTCAATTTTAAATTCATGAATGATAGATCAGAAAATATATCGTTGTCTTCACGTCGTAAGTTTCTCAAGCAGAGCATAGCGAGTATTGCACTCGGTGGGGTAGGAATGCCAATGTTCAGTCAGGCCGAAGTGGCGTCTGAGAAGAAAATCAAGGCTCTCTATGTCACGGGTGGTGGATACCATGACTTCAAAGAGCAGAAAAAGATCCTTCCCGAAGGGGTAAGCAAACTTATCAATATCGAGTGGACAATATGGCATCACGATAATGCGGAGAAACTCAAAGCTGCTCTCTCGGTAAAGGGCTGGGAATCACCGTATGATGTGATTGTCTACAACATTTGTCATGCACGTGAGAAGGATGCAGAATACATTAAGAATCTTGTGAATGTGCACAAAGATGGTGGCAAACCCATGGTGGCGATTCACTGCACAATGCACTCCTACCACTGGGGAGTAAATGGTGGTAAAAAGTCTACAAATGACAAGGAATGGAATAAGTTACTCGGCGCAGTTTCAAACTCTCACGGGCTTAAAGGCCCAGCTATCAAGGTAACGGCTTTAAATACGAAGCACGAATCCTTCAAACCGGCAACTATTGAGTGGAATACACCAAAGGGCGAGCTCTACACTATCCACAAGATTTACCCATCGGCTACAGTTCTAGCTAATGGGAACAACGGACGTTCCGAGCAGCCTGTAGTTTGGGTGAACCAATACGGTAAAGCGAACGTCTTTGCTACTACGATCGGTCACCACAACGAGACAATGCAGACAGATGAATACCTTCAAATGATAGCTGACGGTATTGTTTGGGCAGCGCACGCAGCTAAGGTATAGTTTTTTTGAAATACCGCCTATAAAGCCCAACTTGCTGAATTGTTCGGTGAGATGGGCTATAGGGGTTATTATTATTAACCC
>NZ_MQWA01000001.1:920585-1038870 GCF_002954445.1 Rubritalea profundi | reverse complement strand
CAGGTTAATACTCAGGTAGTTGCGACGAGTGGTGTTCTACGATCTTCCAGTCTTGGCCGTTCCAGCGATACACATATGTGAAGCGCGCGCTTACAGAATCCCCATCCTTGAAAGTGAAGGTGTAAATGCCAGAGTTGATTGCTACATCTCCGAAGGTGCGGGCATTTGCCTCATCGATTTTTCCAACTGGCCCCATTGCTAAAAAGTTAACGAAGTAGTCTTCGATTTCCTGATGGTTGTGGCGAACGTTGTCAGATAATGTTGGAAGCAATATAGCATTGTACTCGTAGAGCTTGGTTACCGTCTTTGGGTTGCCGGACTGAAGCGCTTGATTCCACTTGTCGAAGAGTGCGGTTATTTCTTTTGTGTTCATAGTTGATGGGAATTTGTTAGTGAGGAACCTTAGACTATAGGAAGAGTGATTTTCTGTTCTTGGTCTTGGTATTTACCAGTTCTACTTTTATAAGATACCGCGCAGGGTTCGCCTTGGAAGAACAGCATCTGCACTATTCCTTCATTAGCATAAATTCTACAATCGGCTGCAGATGAGTTAGAAAATTCTAGTGTGAGATGCCCGCTCCAGCCGGCCTCAGCTGGAGTCACATTGGCGATGATTCCGCAGCGTGCATAGGTGCTTTTACCGACACAGATGGCCGTAGTATTAGTTGGTAGTGAAAGTTTTTCCACAGCCACGCCCAGCCCATAACTACGGGCTGGTAGAATGAAGTAGCTACCGCTTTTGTCTGTCTCGAGCGCTACATTTCCCAAGTTTTTAGGATTAAATTTTTTTGGATCAACCACAGTGCCTGGCACATGGCGGAATACTTTGAATTCGTTAGGAGACAGCCGCAAATCGTATCCAAAGCTGGATAGGCCAAAGGATAGGACTTGTTCACCATTGTCAGTGAGGCGTATGAGCTTGGGCTCGAAGGGGGAAATCATGCCAGCTTCTGCTCGCTCAGTAATTTGTGTGTCGTTAAGAATCACGGTAGAGTAGGGGTGTAAGTTATCTAGAGAAAGATAGGCTAGCGATAGCATTGTGTGTGGATGCTTTCTTCGTTACAAATGTTAAGCTCATAACGCTTAACTCTGGCATCTTGCTGTAGAGTCAAAGCGGCCCTGCGCAACGTGTCCTCAACAAATGCTGGCTGTTGGTAGGCGAGCATAGTGACATGGCGCTCATCTGCTCTTTTTAACAGTGGGTAGATGGGAGCACTTCCAGCGTGCTGCAGTTTATCAAAGATCTCCTGAGGGCATATGATCTTATCATCAGCGCTCCACTCTAACTTCACCTTCACCCAGCCCCGTTGGCTGTGTGCTCCGTAATCGCTGATCTCACGGCTACATGGGCAGAGTGTGGTAACAGGAATGTTTAGAGTGTAGCCTATTATACTCCCTTCGTTGTCTTGGTGGCCGTGCCACGTTGTTTCAATACCTTGCCAAGCGGGGAGCTCCGTCTTAGGAGTAGGTCTCTCCACAAACCAAGTGAAACGGCAGTCAACGGTTGCGGTGAGTGAATCTTGTTGTTTACGGGTCATGCTGAGGAAGTCCTTCATATTATCCATAGACAGCGCTCCACTCCAATGGTGGACACCTTCTAGCAAGCGGCTCATGTGAATGCCTCGCACGTTTGGGGCAAGAGACACTTTGAGTGACATGGAGACTTCTTTGATTTCTTGTCGTGAGTTATCCCACCCAGAGATAAGTAGGGGGTAGCACACATTACTGATACCTACATGATCAATGGCTACACCACGGGTGTCGTTGTCTGTTTGTGGGTCGGCCTTAGGAATTTCTACGATTGATTTTTTCATCTTGTATTTATGTTTGTTTCAAATTTCATGTGCTGTAGTGAGATTCTTGTTTCAGGCGTTCCAGAAACACATCAATATCGACCGCCCCTTCATCTCCCTTTTTACGCGAGCGAATAGCAAGCTGTGAAGCTGCTGCCTCACGTTTACCAATGATGGCCATGAGGGGTGTTTTATCGAGTCGTGCACGGCGGATCTTCGCTCCCATTTTGTCCTTTTGGCTATCAACTGAGGCTCGAATGCGCAGTGCTTTGCAGCGAGCTAGCAGAGCATCAGCCTCAGGGATTTGAGTGTCGCTGATAGGAATGATACGTAGTTGTTCGGGAGCTAACCACGTTGGAAAATCACCGCCAAAATGCTCAATGAGTAGCCCCATAAAGCGTTCGATACTCCCAAATACGGCTCGGTGGATCATCACTGGCCGGTGCGCCTTATTATCGCTTCCTACGTATTCGAGCTCAAATCGCTCAGGTAAACTAAAGTCGACTTGAATAGTCCCGATTTGCCAAGAACGGCCAAGGGCATCCAATGCCATGAAATCTAACTTAGGTCCATAGAAAGCGGCTTCACCCAGCCCCACCGAATGTGCTAGGCCAAGCTCGTCGACCACCTCTTGGATACAAAATTCCGCAGGTTGCCAAAGTTCATCAGCTCCGATATATTTCGAAGTGTTGTCAGGGTCACGTAAGGAAATACGGCACTCCGTTTTTAGACCAAATATAGCCATGACCTCCTGTACGAGTTGGAGGCAACTTGTGAACTCCTGCTTGAGTTGACCGCGGGTGCAAAAAACATGACCATCGTCTTGGGTAAATCCGCGTACACGGGTCAGTCCATTGAGCTCGCCACTTTGCTCCATGCGATAAACTGTGCCAAATTCAGCGTAGCGTTGGGGTAAGTCTCGGTAGGAACGCGGCTCAGCATTGTACGCCTGGATGTGCATGGGACAGTTCATGGGTTTGAGCAAAAATTCACGATCATCGATCGTGATCGGCTCATACATGCTCTCTGCGTAGTAGGGATAGTGACCAGATGTCTTAAAGAGGTCGATGTTACCAATGTGGGGTGAATAAAGCGTTTCATAGCCGTAATCGAAAAGCTTATCGTTAATGAGTTTTTCAAGTTGTTGGCGAATCACAGCACCTTTCGGGAGCAGTAGAGGGAGACCACTACCAACCTTAGAATCTAGAGAGAAAAGTTTGAGCTGCTGCCCGATCTTACGGTGGTCTCGCTGAGCTGCTTGTTCCATCCGCTCAATGTATTTGTCTAATTCCTCCTGGCTTGGAAATGCAGTTCCGTAGATACGCTGCAGCATCGGCTGAGTGTGGTCACCGCGATGGTAGCTACCCGATACGCTCGTGAGCTTGAAAGCTGCTACCTTGCCTGTAGACTCTACGTGTGAACCTGCACAAAGATCGCTAAAATTACCATTTGTATAAATACTGATAGATTCGCCATCTGGAATGTCATCAAGACGGCCCAGTTTGAAGGGCTGACCTTGATCTCTGAAAAGGGTACGTGCTTCCTCTCGACTCACTTCTTTTCGAACGAAAGATTGATTCTCAGAGATAATGTTCTGCATTTCTCGCTCGATTGAGGCAAAATCTTCCGAGCTAAACCGATGCTCGTTATCAAAGTCATAATAAAATCCGTTTGTGGTTGGAGGCCCAATATCAAGTCGTGTGTTTGGATAAAGTCGAAGGACGGCTGCTGCTAGAATATGCGCAGTAGAGTGGCGGAGCTCTTCGAGAGATGTCATGGTTTTCATAAAATATTAGAGTGGGGTGATTTCGTATGTATCTGCGGTATCTTTGACGGACCATCCTGCTGAAGTGAGCTGTTGCCGTAGAGTATCGGCTTTTCCCCAGTCTTTGTTTTGCTTCGCACGCCAGCGGTCTTCCGCCAGTTGTTTGACGTGCGCTGTCGCGTCAATGTGCGGTTCTTTTGTTAGAGTGAAGCCCAATATTTTCATCACCATAGCGAAACCAATACGAACACGATGAAGCTCATCTGAGCTGATTTTATTTAATTCGAGATCAGTCAGCACCGATTTGATGGTTTTGAATAAGCGGCCAAGTGCGTCCGCCGTATTGAGATCTGCCTGAAGAGCCTCTAGCACTGGGCTGAAAACGTGGAAATCGGTACTCTTAGATTCAGGCAATTCACCGATGCTCTGTTGAAAATTACGTAAGCGGGAGATGGCTTTTTCCGCAGCATTGAGTGAATCCCACGAAAAATTGAGCATCTGACGGTAGCTGGCTGAGAGAAGCACATAGCGCAGCTCCTCTGCAGTATAGCCCTGCGCTTTTATATCAGCTAATGTGTATAAGTTTCCCAGGGATTTACTCATTTTAGCTCCATCTATCATAAGATGCGCAATGTGGAACCACTGGTGAACAAATGGCTTGTTGGTGGCGGCTTCACTCTGTGCAATTTCGTTTTCGTGATGAGGGAAAATGAGATCTACGCCTCCGGAGTGAAGATCAAAGCTTTCTCCGAGGTGTTTGATCGCCATGGCGCTGCATTCAATGTGCCAACCTGGCCTTCCTTGTCCCCAAGGAGACTCCCAATAGTTGTCGCCATCCTCGAGACGGCGGGCTTTCCAGAGTACGAAGTCGGCTGCAGACTCGCGCTCGTATTCGTCTGACTGCTCGCGTTCTACCTGAGTCGTTGTGATTTCACGCTCCTTGAGTCTAGAGAGCTTACCGTAGTCGGTAAAGGAATCGACACGAAAATAGACAGAGCCGTCCTCCGCTGCATAAGCGTGACCTGACGCCATGAGTTGTTCGATCATGGCGACTTGCTCTGGCACATGTGCCACGGCTGAAGGTTCCACATGAGGAGTGAGAAGGTTCAGCTCCTCACAGTCCGCGTGGTATTTAAGTGTCCATTCTTTTGTGAATTCTCCAAGTGTTAGACCTTGCCTTTGAGATTCACGGATCGTTTTATCATCCACATCAGTGATGTTTCTCACATGGTGTGTCACTGTGCCATCGGCTTCAACTACGCGTCGAAAAATATCTTGCATGACGAATGTGCGAAAGTTGCCGATGTGCGCAGGTCCGTAAACCGTAGGACCACAGCAGTAGAAACGCAATGCCCTGCCGTCCATTGGCTGAACGAGTTGGGTCTCACGGGTCAGTGTGTCGTAGAGTCGGAGAGGCATATTTTTGTTAGAAAGGCTGTGAGTTGCGCATTTTCACTCAGGAAAAAGGCAGTCTGGGTGGAGGATTTCTTGGGAGATGCGGAGGATTTCCAGCGGATCAATATCGGCACCTATGAAAATACCAGAGCATGGCGCCTCGCTATTGTTGATCCCACTAATGGGATCGGGTGAAATGAAGCTGCCAACGCGCTCATATAAATAACGTTTGTCGGGGTCGCTTTCGAGAATGAGTAGAGCTTTCGCTCGGATGACCGAGGTTGGCAGAGCCCTCAGCCAGTCTACCACCGAGAATGCTTCTACTGGTTCAGGAATGATGATCTGGCAACCTGTGAACGCGTGAGCCAACTTATGGCGCTCGTTGTTTTTGCCTTTAACAGACGTCGCGAGTATGGGCTTGGCCAATTCTTGCCCGCTACTGTTAGGTTGCTGAACAGCCAAAGCGTGACGGGGGCTATTTTTGATAGTCTGGCTGAGTGCGTCAGCTAGTGAGGCTGCAGTTGCACGAGTTGCATCCGAGTTGATCTCTTTGATTTCATCTTCTAGAATCTTTAGCTCACTATCTGTTAGCGTATTGTCCCATGAAATATAGTAATGGCTTGCCGTTTCCAGTTGCAGTTCTTCTAGGTCATTGAAGTAGCCTCGTTTACCGAAATGTCGCGCATCGATCACGCAGACTTGCCAACGAGGTCGCAGGCAAAACTTAGATTCTAAAAGAGTAAAAGATTCCTGTAAAGGCACAGGGTCAGCAGTGCCGTTTAGCTCAATGAGCAAAACATCGTGTGCACTTTCTGAGGCCTTAAGAATCAATTTAACAAAGCTGTGGTAGCCGTCGCAGCAAACGCAGGAGCCTGTGAGAGCTTCGATGTCTGCAGCGTGTCCTACCAATGTCTCCTTATCAATTTCGGCATTTTCACGATCATTGAGAATGACGTCAGCGAGATGATGGCGGGCTTTGAGCTGTTTCAGGAGTTCTCGTAGAAGTGTTGTTTTCCCTGCACCGAGAAAGCCCGTGAACATAAGCATCGGACGCGCAACAACTAGTTTTGGTAGAGGAGAGAAAACTGTTTGAGATGATTGTATCATGAAAATTTAGTTATGAGACGAGTCAGATTTTCCATTTAGGGAAGGGGTCAGAGAAAATTTTGTGCCATTTACGTTCGTTGGTGGCGATTTCCTCATCGGTGAGTAAACAGGCATCGAACATGCCAGTGAGACCTTCGCGATCCATGTTCTGACCGATAAGCACAAGCTCTTGGCGGCAGTCGCCATTTTCACCGTCCCATACACGGTCTATGTGAGTGGTGTCCTCTGGCCAGTGTGCTTTTGGCACGGCAGCCCAGAAATTACCTGCGCATTGGTGGTGACTGATCGAGCCAGCCTGTGACCAGTAGCCAGAAAGCTTGAGTCGAGAGGCTAGCCAGAACACGCCCTTGGAGCGGATCACGCCTGGCCAATCCTTGTGCAGGCAATCGTAGAAGCGTTGTGGGTGAAAGGGGGTACGTTGTTCGTAAATGAAGTTAGAAATACCGTATTCTTCAGTCTCAGGTGTGTGAGCGACCAGTGAGTCGAGCCATCCTTCTTGTCTTGCCGCACGGTCTTCATCATAGAGCCCTGTGCCAATTACGGTATCGAGTGGCACTTCTGAGTTTACCGTATCGTAGATTTTTGCCTGTGGATTGAGCGCTCGGATCATACCGTGCACTTGCTTTACCTGCTCTGCAGAAACCATGTCGGTCTTGTTCACTAGAATGACATCGGCAAATTCGATTTGGTCAGTGAGCAGGTCAACAATGCTTCGCTCGTCACCCTTATCGACGGCTTGGCCACGATCGTTTAGTGATTCGTTAGTGGTGTAGTCGAGCAGGAAGTTGGGAGCATCCACGACAGTAACCATTGTATCAATACTGGCGACATCTCCTAGGGACTTACCATCTTCGTCAGTGAAGGTAAAAGTTTCGGCGACAGGCATCGGCTCGGAGACTCCCGTGGACTCTATCACTAAGTGGTCGAAGCGATTCTCGCGTGCCATTTTGCCGACTTCTAGCAGTAGATCCTCGCGCAATGTGCAGCAGATACAGCCGTTAGACATCTCCACCATTTTTTCCTCGGTGTGAGATAGTGAGGCATCACCATTGCGCACAAGGTCCGCGTCGATGTTGACCTCTGACATATCGTTGACGATTACCGCCACGCGTTTGCCTTCACGGTTGCGAAGAATGTGGTTGAGCAAAGTTGTTTTTCCAGAACCGAGAAAGCCAGAAAGAACAGTCACTGGAAGTTTATTAGATTTATTCATGACTTATGAAAATGCGGTTGGTTCAGGGGCGTCTTTTTCTGGGTTTTCGATGGCACACTCGCACTCTGTGCAGCAATCGAGGTCTCGGTTCATGAAGCCGGATTTAGCGTAGTTTTCGAGCTTCTGGTCGACATTGTCGATGCCCAGTCGCTGCGCTATTTCAGCTGCTATGAGGCCAAATCGCGCGCGAAATTTGTAAATAAAGCAGAATAGCGCTTTACGGTGCACGAGTGATGGGCCGCTGTAGAAAAGCCCTGGCGTGATGGTAGATTCATCGGCCTCTTCGCTGAATACGGGGAGGTTGTGTTTATCGTATTCGAAGAGATCGCTGACGAAGCTTAAGCCTGACTCGAAGCCATTTGCAATAATCGGCTGAGTGCTGGCAGCAAGCGGAATGTCGTCTTGGTCACGTAAAATCCAAAAATCGCCCCCGAATTCAATGCTCTTGATTGTGGTGTTTTTCACCAGCTCTAACAATGGAAGTTTTTCTGGGTCAGCGAGCAACGTGCGCAAGCGGTCGAGTGTCCTAGGGCTGAGTGATTGAGATGGGTCAGGGTGGTCTGATGCCCACGCTCACCGCGCGAAATGAGCCGCACGGACTTGCCTCGGTTGACGAGATTGAGAGCTGCATCTACACCACTTTCATAGCCGCCGATGATGGTGAAGTTATCTCCTTCGAGCTTACTCCAGTCTTCGACCTTGGAGCTATGCACTGCATGCTCAGCACCTGGAAAGTCGCGGTCGCGAGGGTGGAAAAACTGCCCTGCAGCCCAGACTATATAGTCAGCCTTGATGGAGCCTTTTGAGGTTGTCACACGGAAAGCTGAAGACTCTTTCTTTACTGCAATGACTGCTACACCTGATTGTACAGGCAGGCTGTGGTGTTGCACCACTGCTTGCAAGTAGTTAGCATAACCAACACCTTGCGGGTGCTGCGTTTTCAAAAAATCAGCAGGCGACGTGATAGGGTCAATCGCGTTAAGGTCAGTCAACCCGAAGGCATTTGAGAAAAACGATGGAGTCAGCAGCGCCATGCCCTTTGGCCACGAGCGAAAGGCTGCGCCGACCTCACGTGAATCGACTACGATTTGGTCACCGACTCCAGCTTGTTTCAGTGCTACGGAAACACCAAGTCCAGCTGGTCCAGCTCCTACGATGAGAACCTTTGTCTGTTCAAACTGTGCAGTTTCAGTCATCAGTGAGTTAGAGTTGTGTTGGGTTCGCTGTACCTTTGTAAACTTCCTTTTCGTCGAAGGATTTCTCTCCTTCAGTGAACTTGAGCTCTACAGCTTCACCAGGTTTAGTATCGAGCGGAATCTCGCGGTAGAAGCAAGAGCGGTAGCCAACGTGGCAGGATGCTTCTTTGCCGCCGATAGATGGAGGCGTGAGTGCTACCTCGATAATCACACAGTCTTGGTCGTCATCGATGAGGATGCGCTGCACGTGTTGAAACATGCCAGATGTTTCACCCTTTTTCCAAAGCTGCTGACGGGAGCGTGACCAGTAGTGTGCAAGCCTTGTAGAAATGGTGAGGCGAAGCGCTTCTTCGTTCATGAATGCGAACATGAGTACCTCTTTGCTCTCTGCGTGCATGGTGATACATGGAATGCAGCCCTTTTCGTCAAACTTTGGTGCCAGGTCTTTGGCTTCTTCTACCTGGTGTACTGATTCACGCTCTGCAAATGGAATAGAAGCAATTGTGGATTCGATATCGTTAGACATAATGGTTGTTGGAGTGTTGTTATGTAGAGTTAGATTTTGTTGGGAGCTCTATTGAGCTGCGATCGATTGGTCTAAAAGGTCGAGACACTCGATCCAGAAAGTGAGGTCCATGGCGTCATAGCGCATGGTGTCGGCTCCAGTGGACGTGGTGTAGAGAATGTTGCTGGGCTCTTCTACGAGTTCCTCAAATAGACGATTGAGGCAGTGAGCGCGAATTTCGTCATTCTCCTTGAGTGTGATATTGCCAGTGCCGCCGCGGGCGTGATCGCGCAGGGCATTAGTAACGATTTTTAGGTTCTCGTCAGAAAGGTCGATGCTGAGAGAAAGCGACGCTTGGTAGTGCTCTTTGATAATTTTTTCGAGGCGTTTGACCACGCGCTGAGCCTCGGCTTTGCGATTCACCATTTCCTTCTGGTTCGGATCAGCTTTGGGCTCTTCTTGAACAACAGAGAAAAGTTTTCTAACAGGTTTATTCATTGCTCAGTGTTTGCTTTGTTTAAAAGAGGAAGGCGCCACTCCACGCGATGATCATGGCGAAACCAGAAGCCCACAGCATTTGTTTGGCACAGAGACTGGCGGCGAATTTCCAGCGCATTTCTTTGATGATAGTGAAAACGGTGACGAGGCAAGGTAGTAGAACACCAGAAAGGTAAACGGCTGTGAGCACCTGAGCTGGTGTGGTTAGAGCTACTTTTAGCCCTTCTCCACTACCATCTAGTAGGCCGATAGCGATGCCGTCTTTACGAATAGAGCCGAGCACCACTGCTGATGCCGCATCTGCAGGCAGGTTGAAAAGAGCGAGGGCTGGAGCTAAAACTTCAGACAGACTAGCAATCACTCCCAGATAATCTAGCAGTGAGGCTGCAATACAGATCACCACAAAAATTGGGAATGCCATTATCACGAAAGATTTGAGGCTACTAGCAACTTCTCTCCACACCGCACGCCATGATGGACGAATCAGTGAGTCGACAGGCGGGGCAACAATTGCATTGCTCGCTAGGCGCAAGATTTTCGGAGTGGTAAAACGCAAATAGATCAGCGTGGTCACAGCTAGAACGGCTAGATAAACCATACCGAGCTCAGCCATGCCAGCTGCCGCAAATACAGCAAGAGTCGCAGGAAGCTGGTAGGAGCACGCTGCGCCAAAGGAAATTGCCGAAACACAGGCGCAACGGGAGCAACTATGGCAAGAGCGGCTGGCCACAATAGCAGGAACATTACAGCCGAAGCCCATCACTACGCGCACAAGCTCGCGCCCGCCGAGGCCTACAGGACGAAGTAGAGGGTGTAGCGCATAAGACAGGCGATCGATGAGGCCTGTCGACTTGTAAATCGCGAGAACGGCAGAAAAGACGATGATTGAGGGAACTGCGTAGAGTAGTAGAAATGGAAACATCGCCAGCAGACCATAATCACCACCGATGAGAGCTGCAGGTAGACCTGGCCAAGTAGTCACAGCCTCTAGAGCTGGCTTAATTACTCTTGCGATAGGGTCATAGAGCCAGTCGGCAAAACTGTTAGTGTAAAGAATAGCTAGTGCAGCAGGGAGGAAAAGAAGCAGAAAGGCGATAAGAGGGTTCGAGCAGAGTGCGAGCCAGAGGTTTTTCTTTGCAGTTTTTACTTTTTCTGGAAGAGGTAGTATCTCTGGTATAGAATTGCAGATAGTGCTGAATTTCTCTGTAGAGGTCCTCACGGCATTGCGGATTGCCGATGCTTCACTGGCTTTTAGCTCACGTGCATTGACTAGAAAGACGGGAACGCCGAGTGCTTTTTCTAGCTTTTCGGTTTGGATTTCATTTTCACTAGAAATTTTGTCGGCAAAGGTAAGCGCGACAAAGCCAAGTTTGCCGGCAGCAGTGGGGAGGAGTGCAGGTAGCTCATCTGCAGCGCGGTCTGCACGCGCTACCAACATCACGCGGTTTGCCAAGTCGATGTGCTCAAGCGCAGATCGTGTGGCCTGTGTTTCAGATTCGCGCACGATACCTGGTGTGTCAGTCCAGCACAGATCTACATCGATATACGTGTCACAAGCAATAGTAGATCCAAGGAAGTTTTCAGATACTGGGAGTCTGCCTGTTAGAGATGCTAGTAATTGTGTTTTTCCCACGCTTTCACAGCCAAACACCACACAAGTGTAGACTGGGCAATTCCCCGCTAAAAGATTTTTGCCTGGATCACTGGCACAATCTACAAAGGACTTATGAGCTACGGCGAACATTAATGCAACTAAGTTGCGTTTATGGATATAGTCAACAACTATTGCAACAATGTTGCAATAGTGGCTAGTGTGAGAAGCTTGTTCGATCGACTACATCTCGGCCGTTCAAATTTAACTCTTCGCTCAGTGAGCTCTTAAATCGAGCGTGTGTTGGCTAGCTATTTAAATGCCTCTTCTTCGGAACATTATAGCAATCATATTGCTTTACCCTCCAAATACGGGCTCTAAGCACAGTCGAAAGTGTTTGAGCCTTACCACATAAAATCTGAAGTGGTCTCCTAACCTGTTGCCTCATAAATAGAGCACACCGAAGCTCTTGATCATACTGTGTAGCGTTGCCTCATAATTAGGACACTCTACGAATCTTGATTTTGGGTTGGTTTGGTGCCTTCCGAGGCAAGCGATTCTGCAATATCCTGCTGGATGAGTTCCTTACGTTTTGCCCAAAATGCGTTTTCTTTCCTGCGTATTTCCACTTGCATTTCAAACGGATTATTGATCTTAGGTGATGCTTTATCGTGGCTGTTTGGTCATCTGATAATTTCCAGCTCGCGAGTAATCCATGGGCTGGGCTAAAGCTCTTTTTTCATGTCTACTAATAAATTTCGAGCCTTCCCCTAATTCGATTTTTTTGCTTCATTGTGACTCTGTAAAGATTATTCCAGAGACCCCATAGTCGGAGTAGCTCATTGAGCTCTTCGAGCTGCTCTTGGTGATAGAGTCTTTCGTAACCTAGGAAGCTTCTTACGTGGGTGTACTTCTTCTGCTCAACATAGGCTTTGTCGTTTTTAAAATAGGGTCGAGACCTTGTCTGATGAATATCTTTTTCTTTCAGCCAGTCGTATACAAAGTAGTTTGAAAATTCGCCTTCGTTGTCGCTATTGAGTCCCAATAAGGTGAACGGTTGGCTTTCATATATGGATTCCAAACCTTGTAGCGAGGCGTGTTGCCCTCGATTTCATATAGCTCGTATCTCTGTCCAGCCGCTTGCTATATCTACACTGGTTAGTGTCCATATGAAGCTGCCGCCCATGTTTCCTCCACAGTGTGCTACTGTGTCTACTTCTGTCCAACCAGGCTCACATGTGTCCCAGTTCTCGGCCCTAGCTTCTACCAGACTTTTCACTCCTGAGGCTGGGTTGGGTGGGCGAATTTTCTTGCCTACGTGAACTTTGAAATCTTTCAATAATCGATCAATGCTAGCGGCACTAATGGCTTCTAATTATTGGCGATTCTTCGTGGCGATATTTAGATGCGGTGTCCACAACGGCAGAGCATCCTTCATTCTTTTACCACATGGTTGGTCCATCACTATCCAACACTTTATAAGTGCTTCCACAGTGACTTTTTCATACTGTTTTGGGGCTCCTTGCTGCCTGTTTTTCTTTTTAGCCCGAGGATGACTTTATTGGCATATTTTCGATCCCAGCCAGTGACTGTTACGAATTCATTAAGAAGTTTGGTTTTTGCTCTGCGACCTGTCATGCGGGCGTATCTTTCCCGCATGGTTATTGTGTACATGGGTATCCAAAATTCGGGGGATTCCAGGACTCAAAAAGACGCTTTTCCATTATCTCAGCGTCCCATGATGGGGCTCGACACTTCAAGGGTCGGATAAAGCTTCTTGAGTGAAGTAAACGAAGAAAAACAGCATTTAAGTACAAGTAAACCTTGTTTTAGAGGGGTGGGTTGGACAAAATTCCCATGACCAGAACCTCTATAGATGCTAACTTTTCTCAACGGTTCTTCAATCCTTTATTTGAACTATTTCCCATCTCAGATCACCAACGAGATTGCCATGGATTGAGTGATTTTGAATACCTCCAAATGGGAATCGAACGCTGCATAAGCTCTGCTGTATCAGGCAACGGCTTTGTCCAAAACTACCGTAAACTTGATGGCAAAAAAGTAACTGTTAGCCATATCTTTGAAAGTATCAAAAGTGGCAGAAGGTTAAAGCATCAAAGACACATGAATCAGCTAATGAAAATCCCGCTCCGGGAGCATATTACTGATGAGTTGAGCCGAATTGATGAACTCAAAAAGTGGCATCTTCTTGCTGGCGATGTCACTATCAAAAAGCGGCCATTTTCGTCCCTAAGACCACATCCGATGCGTCTCCTCTCAGAGAACCATCCAAGTCAGCAACAGGACACTTCTTTAAGTTAGATCTCCGTACCCATCACCTTGGCTACATGGACTTAGCTAAACCAAAGGATGGCAAAAAAAGTGAGCACGACATGAAAATGCTCAAACGCCAAAGTCTTGAGAATCTTCGAGACCAAGCTCCAAAGTGGACGAAAGTGCTCTACCTATGGGATCGGCCCAGCATTGATTACCAATTCTGGATGAATGCTAAATCCCAAAAGGGTATTTATTTCGTGACTTTGGAAAAAAGCAATAGTGTCACCAATTTTATCAGTGATCATCGAGTCATCGACTATTCAGACAAGCGCAACGAAGGTGTGATGTCGGACAGAATGGTCGAGACGTCCGAGGGCTTTGAAATCCGCCAAATCATTTATATTAATCTAGCCGATGGGGTCTAATATCGCTATTTGACCGATGAATTGACCCTTGCAGCATGGACCATCGTCTTACTCTACAAGCATCGCTGGGATATCGAAAAGGTATTCGACGAGCTAAAAACAAAACTTGAAGAAAATCGTCCCTGAGCAAGTTCGAACGAGGCGAAAGAGGCACACGCTCTCTTCGAGAACCTGACTCACAATCTGATGCTACTAATGGAAAACCATCTTCACAAGGTAGAGGGCATGAAGGACAAAGTTGAGCCAAAGAAAAAGATAATCCGCGAAAAAACAAAAAATAGAGGATGGCGAAAAAAAATTACCAATTTCCTTCATAAATGGTTTCTTCGAGACAGCCTCACAGAGGACGTTTCGTTTTATTCGCTGGCTGAGGTTCAGCTTGTCTCATCGTCTTACCTACAGCGATTCTCTGGCCGAATTAGCCGACGAATGGTAGTACAAGATCCCGTAATTTTGGATACCCATGATTGTGTATTCTTTGATGCTTTTTTCACTCATGGTCATGGTTGCCGTAGAGTGTCCTTATTTATGAAGCAACGGGAGCTATTTACAGTTAGATCATATTTTTTGTGTGTCCTCTTCAATGAGGCAACACGAGCAAAACATAATTTCAAAAAGGTGGTTGACGGATAACATTCCATGGGGTATTGTTCAAGCGTCGCGAATTTTTAGGCGGCCCGATTGAATATCATTTCTGGTTTTTGGGTTTTTCCAGATGATGCACAATCGGGTCGCTTTTTTTGTGTCTAGATTTTGAGTGTGATGCAGCCCATCATGACAGGGCGATTGGCTAGACAATTGCTAAGTCTTACGTTGATATGGCTGATGATTCCAAAGTGCTTGAGGGCTGATAGTGCATGACTCATCGAGTTCATGCATCTCCATTGCAATTTTGCTGAATGTGGCTTTTCCTTGCTGGGCGGCTGTGATGAGAGCCATGAGGAATACTGGGCTTGAAGGATTTGCTTGTTCGTATGATTAAGCCAGAAAGAGTCGCAAAACTTACGATCTTAGCAGAGAGTTTCTTTAACAGGTGGTCGGCCTTGGCGCCTGTTTAGATATTGAACATACCAAGCATGGGGAACTGTTAGGTGAGTCAAGTATTCCCGTGTTTTTTATCTTTTTGTGGTGCTATTTAAATCTAACAGACAGCAGCCTTGCGACTTAGGTTAATGCTGATGGATAACTACTAAGCGATCAGATGAATTTGGTTAACAATAGGCCCCTCCTATGATGAAGGGCGAAGCTCAAACCCTAGAAACTCAGCAGAGCCAAGTACTCGACATTACCGTCGGTGCCGGTGATGGGGGAGGTGGTGTAGTCGAGCCATTGGTAGCCTAGTGCCTCGGTGACGAAGTCGCGGATTTTATCCACCGCTTTCTGGTGGAGTTCTGGATCGCGGACGATGCCGCCCTTGCCGACGTCATCGCGCTGGAGTTCGAACTGGGGTTTCACGAGGCAGATGATGTGACCGTCGGGTTTGAGGACGCTGAAAAGTGGTGGGAGGATTTTTGTCAGTGAGATGAAGGAAACATCGGTGACACAGAGATCAACTTGCTCGCCAATATCCTCAGGCACCATGTGACGGGCATTGAATTTTTCCTTCACCACAACGCGTTCATCGCTGCGAATTTTCCAAACAAGCTGGTTGGTGCCGACATCAATGGCGTGCACTTTGACCGCGCCAGCCTGCAGGAGGCAATCGGTGAAACCACCAGTGGAGGCGCCGCAGTCGAGACAGAGCAAGCCCTCGGGGTTGAAGTCAAAATGCTTGAGTGCACCCTCGAGTTTGAGTCCGCCACGTGAGACGTATTTAGGCTTTTGTTTGACTAGTAGATGCGCATCGACTTCGAGCTTGGTCGAGGGCTTTGAGACCACGGTGGTGCCAGTGAGGACTTCGCCAGCGAGGATGAGTCGTTTGGCTTGCTCACGGGAATCGCAAAGTTTGCGAGATACAAGGAGGGCGTCGGCGCGTTCTTTCATGGGAAATTGGTTGTTACGTGATTAGGTTGTTACATCTTGATTATCGTTGATCGAAGACCGGGAAGAAGCGACAGATTTTTTTGCCTAAGAATGTTTACTTTTTTCTGAGGTGTTTCACTAACTTGGTTGTGGCTAACAGTAGTTCAAAAAGAAGGTAAAGGCACAAACCTGTCAAAATAAATGCAAGTGGGTTGAGAAGAAGGGATTGTGGGGCGACAAAGTCGATGAATGTCTCGTCGTTCTCAGGGAGGTGTTCGTTATATTTTTTTGCTTTATCCCACATCACGATAGGGAATGGAAAACTTTGGCCATGAAAATGGTCGGGTCTACCCCATTTGATAAAGGATGAAATAAAGCCGAGTAAAGCGAGAATTGGTGTGCAAAATTGGAAGAATATTTTGGCTCGCCTTTTCATGCTCATCTTACTGAGCTAATGTTCTGTAGTCGCCGTCGCGGCGGGTGATGCCTTCGGCGTCTAGTCCTTCTAGTAGTGGCATGATGAACTTGCGGCTGGCTCCGCTTTGCTCGCGTAGTTCGCTGGCTGTGGCGCGGGCGTTTGTCTGAAGGTGATCGATGACTGACTGGCGCAGTTTTTGGAAGTTCTCAGCGTCTAACAATGCCTTTGGGTCGAGCTCGATGACTTGACCTGAGCGGATGAGGAAGGTGAGGGCCTGTTGTGATGACTCGTCAGGCGCGAGCTCTACACGCGGAGGAGGTGTGAGTCCGCTAGATTTGAAGGTTTTGAGGATGCTTGAGGCAAAGGGGACGAGGCGATCAGGTAGTTCGAGCGAGTGATCTTCGTTGCAAATGCCGTCTTTCTGTTTGGAGTAGCCGTTAGAGAGTAGGTGTTTTTCTATGGCATCGAGAAGTGGTTCCGGTGTGGACTCGGCTAACAACTGGGTGCGCCAAGTGCCGATAGGCATGGACGGCGAGTCCGTGTTGTGTTTGTGCCATGAGTCGATGAGAGCTGCGGCTTTGCTGGTGATTTCTTTCCACCAATGTGGGGCAAGAATCAAGCCGGCGCGTTGGGCGGCTTTCTTTTCCTTCACCAGCTTTTCGACCGTCTGGGTGATGTGCTGTTTAGTGAAGGGAATGTTAGTGAGAGGCTGAGAGGCTGAGAGCGCGGGCGACTTAGTGAGTTCGCTCAGGATAAGGGGGCGGAGAGTTTCTGGCGCTTTGGCGCGGAGGGTGAGAAATGCAGAGCGTTTGTCACTGCGGAAGCCGCGGGCCTTGGCTGCGGCATCAAGTATAATTCCGCCGGCAGGGTGCCTTGCTGGCCGCCATCGCGGATGACGAATCGGTCGCCAGTGCAGGCTGCTATCGGGGATTCTAGTCGGAGTTGGGCAAAGCATTTATCACCAAGCTCAAGGGTGGTTCTGTCGAGCAAGATGACGCGGGCGCGGGTGCGACTGGTGCCGTGGTGCAGGACGACGGTTTCGGTGTTTTTGAGCGCTCGGTTGGTGGCCGATTGACCTGTGATCGAGCGATTCTCGCGCTGGAGCAGGACATCGATCGTTCCGACGGGGGTGAGATGGTCGGGAAGTGTGAGTAGAGAGCCACGACTGACGCCAGGTTTACCTCGTTGCTTAAGAGGGAGGTCGGGGAGATTGAGGGCTGTGCGCATCCCACTGACGGAGGCATCGAGTGCTACGTTGTGGTTTTGTACGTTTCGCACGGTGGCACTGAGGCCTTGTGGGAGGCAGACTAGTGTGTCGCCTTTGTTGACGGCTTGGCCTGTTAGGGTGCCAGTGATGACGGTGCCAGTGCCTTTAGGTGAGAAAGCTCGGTCTACCGATAGCCTTGGTACGTGGTGCTTTGGGGCTGACTTGAGATTTTTGGCACGTTCAAGGATTTCAGCTTTGAGCGCATCGATGCCGTCACCAGTGATCGATGAAACGGGAATGATGGGGGCATTTTCTATAGTGGTGCCGATGAGGTCTTCGCGGACGAGTTCGATGGTGAAGTCGAGGTCTTCGGCGAGGTCGGACTTGGTGAGGGCAATGATGACATTGTCGATGCCAAGGTAGTTGAGGATCTGTAGGTGCTCTTCGGACTGGGGCATCCAGCCATCGTCGGCAGCAACAATGAACAAGGCAATATCGAGAGCTCCGACTCCTGAGACCATGTTGTTGATAAAGTCGGCGTGGCCTGGGACGTCGATCAGGCCGATCTCGAAGTCTCCTATACTAAGGTGAGCGAAACCGAGCTCGATCGTCACTCCACGTGACTTTTCTTCAGGCAATCTATCAGGGTCAATACCCGAGAGAATCTTGATGAGGGATGACTTGCCGTGGTCGATATGACCCGCTGTACCCAAAATAATGTTCATGAAGTTAGAGGAAGGAGAAAGGTGAGAGGAAAAAGGAAAAACTCCTAATTCTTAATTCTTAATTACTCCGCAGGAGTCGGGATGATGCGGGCTTTTTCGAAGTCGAATGGAGTCATTTCAACGGTGACTGTGTCGCCAATTTCGAGGGAGTCGCGGTAGTCTTTGTGCTTGATCTGGGAGTGGCCTAGAGAGGTCTTCCCATTAGGGAGAGTGACGATGAAGGTTTCCCCATCGTCGCGTTTGGCTGTGATGGTGGCAGTGGTGCGGATAGGAGCGTCTTTCATTTGAAAATTTTTACGTGTTAGGTGATTACGTTGTTACGTTTAGAGATGGATGTCTAGGCAAGTCACGAGGCTGGCGAGGGGGGCGATGCCATCGTGGTGCCAGAAGAGGTGTGGGTGCTGTGCTTTTCCGAGTTGGCAGACACGTGCAGGTGTGAGGCATTCTACGGTTTTGAGCAATGCTGAAAGTGGTGAGAGGGCAATAGTGCTGAGATATTCCACTTCTTTGCCTAGATCGAGTGGGTTATCAGGCCAGGGGCGAACGTAGATTGTTCGGTTCTGCGGGCTGGGGCGCAGGGTGGGTGAGTTTTCGTAAATGACTGTCCAACTGGTGTCACCTTTGCTCTCGTAGAGCTGGTAGTTGTCTGGTTCTTGAGCGGCTTGGTAGCGTACTGTTTCGCGGAGATTGCGGATGGATCCACTTTCCGATAGTCCGATAGGTCCACGTGGATCTCGCTGGTTGAAAGTTTCCATAGCTTTGGCTAACATTGGCGCAAAGTCTTCGGCCCCTTGTTTAACATAAATAGCATGGGGCGAGAGGCAACCTTGTTGGTTGTAGAGGGAGGCGTCTGTCGCTGCAAGTTGGGCGTTCTTGGTACTAGGTTTGTCGATCAGGCCGAAACTAATTTTGTGGCCGTGGGGGATGAAACGTTGCTGTGGCTTGAGCCGTTGGTGGATCGACTCAATCGCGCGGTCCGAGCCAATGGCGATCACGCAGTCAGCGCTGGCGAGCAAGGAGTCACTGAGTTCGCTGGTGAAGAGGCAAAGCTGTTGCAGCTCTTTGGGTAAGGCTCGGTAAAAGGCGGTGATCTCCGGGATGGATTCGCAGTCGGCTTTCGTCGCGGGGAGTTTGATCGTGTTTTGTGCGCCGACTAACAAACCTCGAAGCAGGCTCTGGAGACCAGCATGTGGTGTGTTGCCACTGATGATGTGCAGCAGGTGTTTCGGGGGAGTCGCTTTGGTGAGGATGTCTCCCACCTGCTGGAACTCGTCGAGCGCCTCTGGGTGGCCGAGTTCATGGCTGACCCAGTCGAGCAGCTCATTGGCTGTGATCTGACCGAGGAAGGCCTGAAAGGCTTCGCTAGCTTTGGCTAAATGGTGGGCGCGTTGTTCGGTGAGCATGGAGATCGGTGAGTTTATCTATACCAAGTATGTGAGCACTCGGGACACAGCCGGGCTCGGCTGGTGCGGCAGAGGGCGTAGCACTTTGGGCAATGCTTTGTTTTTCCATCGAGGCGCTGGAGGGTGTTTTTATAGAAGTCCTCAGAGCCACTTTTGAGTAGCTCTAACACTTCGGGTTCTCTAGCGATCCAACGAACGTGAAAGAGTTCTTTGACGGCTGGGTATTCGCAGAGTTCGATGAGTCTCTCGACTTGGAGGTTCCGCCAAGCCTTCGCTTCATCGGGAGTGAGAAGTTCTTGATGCCCATTGAATAGATATCGGTGTTGTGTGGGAAGTTCCATATTAGACGAGGGCTAGAAGCTCATCTAACCTGTAGATGAAGTGGTCGGCGCCAGCTTTGACCTTTTCGCGTGGAGTGTAGCCGCCGTATCCGATGAAGCTATCCACTTCTGACTGGGTTTCTAGGTCTGAGACTCCGTCGCCGACCATGATGATCTGCTCTGGTGTGAACTCGGATTTGAGCTGGCGAATGATCTCAGGTTTGCCGCCATTGTAGGTGGTCGGGTAACTGTTATCGAAGGAGATATAAAAGCCATTCTCATCGAGATTGAGCGGGACAGCTTCGATGCGATCGATTTGAAGGAAGGCGGCGAGTGGCTCGATGAGTCGCTTGAATCCGCCGGAAAGGATAACAATTTTCCAGCCTTGCTCACGGAGTGTGTTGAGGGTCGCAACGGCTGTTGGCTCGACGGTGTCGATGTAGAGTTGCTCGACCGCCGCGCAGGTCGCGAGGTCTGGGCGGATGATCTCGAGTCGGCGTGCAAAAACTTGGCCGAGTGGCACCTCGCCATTCATTGCTGCATTGGTCAGAGCCTCGACTTCTGAGAAGATTTCTGGGCCTTTAGCGCGAGCGAGTTCGTCGATTCCTTCAATGGAGGAGAGCGTGGAGTCGCAGTCGAAAATAATGAGTTTCATGTTTTAAAAGTGTGAAGTGGTGAGTTTGCTTACTCAGTGAGATATTCTGACGGGGGTGTTTTCGGTGATATTCTCGAAGAGCTCGATGACGTCTTGGTTGCGCATGCGGATGCAACCGCAGGAATGGGGGGTGCCGATTTTGTCTTCGTGGTTGGTGCCGTGGATGTAGATGTAGCGTGCTTTGGTGTTGGTGTTATCGGCGTCTTGGCCGTCTAACCAAAGAATGCGGGTGGTGACGAGGTCGTCGTCGCAGTGCTCGCCGACAGTCCATAGACCGACTGGTAAACGGCCTTTGAAAATAGTGTGGATGGGAGCATCGTGTCCGTGTTTCTCGGCGATGATGAAGTTTCCCGTGGGAGTCTTGAATGAACCTTGTTCAGAGCCTAGGCCATTTTTTGCTGAAGAGATAGGGTAGTTGCGCTGTTCAACTCCGTTCTCTAGAACTCTTAGGGTCTGATCAGATATGGAAATTTCTAGAGCGGTCATGTTATTTTGAATTTAGCTCTGTGGCGGCGAAAGTGCGATGACTGAGTTGTGGCCACCCATGCCGACTGCTATTTTCAGAATGGAGTCTGTCGCTTCGGTCTTCTCGGTAGGAAGGGTGAAGGGGGCGGGGGGCTGTGTGAGTGCGAGATTTGGCGGGAGTTCTTTGTTTCGAAGGTAGTGCGCTAAGATGGCCGTATCGAGAGCTCCGCTGGCGCCGACGGTGTGGCCGGTGAAGGGCTTGAGCGGGTGCAGTGAGATTGGGGAGCTCGGTCTGAGAGCATCTAATAGTGCGCGTTCTTCCGCTAGAGAATGCAGGTGAGTGCCTGAGGCGTGTGGGCAGACGGCTGAAATATGAGTGCCGTGTGGCAGGCTGGCTAGTGCTGATTCGAGACAAGCTCGGAGGCCTTTTCCATCAGCGGGCATACCAATCGGGGAGTCAGCATCGGAATTGCACCAATAGCCGTCCAGCTTTGGGGCAGATGGGATGTCTTCAGAGCTGAGGACGAGTGCGCAGCCAGCTTCTCCTGGGAAGAACCCTGAGGTGTTAGGGTGGTAGGGATCGTTGATTCCGTTGGTGCTTAGGACGCCCGTGTCGATATAATTTTGGACGATTTCAGGAACGAGCGGGAGCTCGATACCTAGAACGATGGCGTGTTCGACCACTCCAGCCTGAAGCATCATCCAGGCCATGCCAATGGCGTCGAGTGAGGCGGCGCAACCTGAGGAAATTGTTTGCCAGGGTCCAGTAATGCCTAACTCGATAGTGACCGCCGAGGCAATCTCACCATGCATAGAGTTTGAGGCCGCCATTAGTTTGAAGGGGCGGCGGCCAGGCCAGTCGCTGAGCCAGGCATTGCCTCGCGAAGAGCCCGCGATGACTGCCGCATTTTTTAAGTCAGATCCCCCAAGACCGGCGTCGGCGACTGCTTGCTTGGCGCAATGGACTGCTAGAGTTGATGCCGGTGCCCACTTGCGGGAGTTCAGAATAGAACGGTCTTCGATCCACGACGCTTGCAGGTCTCCGCAGTCGATGCGATCACCTAGCAAGGCTTTGAGCGATCGCAGGCCTGTTTGACCAATTTCCATGGCATCGGCATGTGCGCTGAGCGTGGTGCCGAGACCTGAAATGGCTGAGATGCCTGTGATGGAAATCGTTTTGTGCAAAACGAGGGTGACTTGTTAGGTGAGTGGGTTTTAGGTATGAGAAAAAAATGCCCCACTCAGTGAGTAGGGCATGGGAAGTTTTTCATTTTCTAGTAAGAAACTATCCGCAACACGGGCTGGCTTCCTTGTCACAAGTAGCCTTAGGGATTTCCATGTCTGGGTTAGGCTGTCTAGTACTGAGCCCGAGTTTACTGATGAGATCTAGATCTTTCTGGATGCTTGGGTTCTTAGCTGTGAGGAGCTTGTCACCGTAGAAAATGGAGTTAGCGCCAGCGAAGAAGCACATAGCTTGACCTTCTTCTGAGATCTGTGTGCGACCAGCAGAAAGGCGAACCTTGGCTTTTGGTACAGCAATACGTGTGATGGCGATCATCCGGATCACATCGAAAATGGTCACTGGGTCAGAATCGCCGAGTGGTGTGCCGGGCATTGGCATGAGCGAGTTGATCGGGACTGATTCAGGCTGCGGGTTGAGCTCAGAAATGGTTTCGATCATCTTGAGGCGGTCATCAGAAGTCTCGCCAAGTCCAAGGATGCCACCACAGCATACAGCCATGCCAGCGTCTTGGACGTTCTTGATTGTCTGGAGACGATCGTCGTACGAGTGTGAAGTAACCACGTTAGGATAGTGCTCACGAGATGTGTCCACGTTGTGGTTGTAGGCTGTGACACCTGCTTTTTTGAGGCGTACAGCTTCAGCTGGGCCGACTTCGCCGAGTGTGACGCAGACTTCCATTCCGAGTTCGGAAACGTCTTCAATGATTTCAACGACTTGGTCGAAACGCTTAGTGCCGGAGCGAACGCCTTTCCAGGCTGCGCCCATGCAGAAGCGTGTGGAACCAGACTCGGCAGCCACGCGAGCGCGAGCCATGACGTCTTCTTTTTCCATCAGCTTCTCAGACTCTACGCCTGACTTGTAGCGAGCGGACTGAGCGCAGTAGGAACAATCTTCTGAGCAACCGCCAGTTTTGATAGAGAGGAGTGTGCAGAGTTGGATTTCATTGTCGATCCAGTTTGCGTCGTGGACTTCGCGTGACTTCTTGATGAGGTCAAAGAGAGGGAGGTCATACAGTGCTTTGAGTTTTTCGAATTTCATGAAATTACGTGATTGTGATGATTAATGAATAAAAAATTGTGTGCTAGCGAATCCAGCGTCCGTTGACTGTGGGCATTTTGCCAAAGCTGAGGGACGAGTAATCGGTTTTGCCTTTGGCTCCTATCAGCCTGGTACCAGTGGATTTCTTCCAGAAACGATTCATGCTTTCACCAGTATAGCAACCCCAACTCTTACAAACTGCCTTTTTTGCGAAGGGACGTGAACTGAGTTTTTCGAGGTCGGACTCATGGAGCCATGAGGCAGAGACGCCGAGGATCTGCGATGAATAATCGAGCAAAAAACAATGCTTATTGGAGTGGCCGAAATAGTTGAATGTGCGGGTGCCGCCAGCTGGTAGGCGGTTGAACTTCTGGATGAAGTCATCGCCAGAGTGGATCCAAACAAGTTTAGCTCTTCGTTTTTGAGCCTGTTCGGTGATCCAAGTTGTGTAGGGTTTCCCGTCTTCTGAACCGCGAAGCTCGTAAGCTTTTTTGTAGACGTACCAGATGATCGATGGGGTGTCACCTTCTTGCGCTTTGATGATATCCATCTGCATGGTGGAGGCGCGGATAAAGTTGGCCCACCACTTGTCGTGTCGGTCATTCGGTACTCGGTAGTTTTCCCATTTCCTGAGAGCTGTGCCACCTGTTAGGATGACGTGCTCGGAAGCTAAGCTCGTAGTAACGAGGGCAAGGATAAGAATGAGTGAGCCGATCAGACGCTGCATGCGTGGGAGGATGAAGGGTGAAGGGGTGGCTGTGAAGAGTAAAATGCAAGGAGTAGGTAAACTTCCTGGGGATCAATGGCCAGTGGCGTCAGTGCGTGCCAGCACGGCGAGTTCAAAGGCTTGGGTGTCACCGTAGCGTTTGATGGAGAACTTCACGCAGCGGCGCTTCCCTGATTCAGGTGACCAAGTGGCTTGCCAGAAAGTGTAGCGGACACCGTTGGTGACGACTGAGACTTTAGAGACCCCAACGACTCCAGAGGAATTGCGAGTTGAGCGCTGGCAAATCCTAGCGCGGTCTTCGGTTTCTATTCGCTTCAATAGGCAGTCGCGCCATTTTCGGGCAGTCAGAAGTGAGGCCTCGATGCCGCCAAGTGGGGCATCGGCAAAGAATTTAGCGTATTTGATCCCACGTCTTTGGAGGCGGACTTGCCACCCATGCGTAAGCGCATCCGGCAGGTCAATCCGGGCGATAGCATAGTTGGGTGAGTCAGCGGGCATACAGAAAAATTGATACAGCGAGTAGTGATTGTCAACAAGAGCTGAGGAATTAGGAATGCCTGTAATTCTGTTAGGTGAGTTTGAGGTTTGTTGTGTTGGTAATTGAAAAACAAAAAAATCTTGGCTAGGGGCTTGGCGTGAGTGATGAGGCTGTTTATGGTGCCGACTCATGCGCTGCCCTCGATGTCTACAAACCATGCATTTATCTGCCGAGGAATGTCCTCATTGCGGCTTGGTTTTGGCTCAACTCGATGAATTGTATGCAGGTTTTGATAGGACGGTAAGACGGCCTCATGATGCCGCTGGTGTTCTGCGTGTTGCTGATAGAAAGAGGGTGACAAAGTGGATTGCGCGAGCTGAACGAGCATTCCCGCAACTTTACTTTTGTGTGGCGACATGTTCCTTGAGCGACGAGCAAAATATCCGTTCTTATGGATTCTGGTTGATGAACCGAGGGGAGTTTAAAGATATTCCCGAGTCGGCGAGTGAAGATGGGTGCGTGATGTTATTGATAGATGTGAACCGCAAGGAGGTGTGTTTGCATGTGGGGTATTTATTGGATGCCGCTATGAATGAGGAGGAGTCTTTTGATGCTCTGACGATAGGTCATCCTTACTTGTTGGAATCTAACTTTATGCATTCTATTGAAGTAATGCTTGGTGGAGTGCGTAAGTATGTGAAGCGGCTTCGGAGAAAAGCACGCAGATTGGCGAAATGATGAATGTCTGGCTTAGATTTATAGTAGGAGTGGTACTGGGTGCGACGTCACTTAGTATGGCGGCAAAGCTCCCACCTCTACCTGTTTGGAACGATCTTGATAAAACGCGAATCAAGGAGGGGGAGATGGTGGTTGGCATGGCTTTGCTTACTGCTGCAGGACCGAAGAAGGAGGACGACACACCTGAGCGAGAGCAGGAAGTAGAGGTGATTATCGAGGCTGTTGATGCTAAACCTAGTTTGGATCTACATAAGCGGCTGGAGGAGAACTCTAATATTTCTGGAGTTCACCTAGAGCACTATTTCGGCAAGAAGCCCGAAGGGTATTTGGTTGATCCTCAACAGATCTTGAGTATGCAGGAGCGTATTGATTTTAAGTACGCGCTGGACCTGCATATGGAGGAATCAGAGTTGCCCATTTATGTCTACCTCTTCGATGCGGCACAAAAGGTGCCAGAGGGTTACTTGCCTCAAAAAGTGTACGATACTGTATTCAAGGAGAATAAAGACCCGATAGTCATCGTTTATTATTATATTGGAGCTCCAGAGCGTTCAGACTTTTTGTTGGCTGGGGGAGTGAGCGATAGAGTACCAGAATGGCAGGTGAAGGAATTGCTCTGGAATGCAGCTCACAAGGCGCGTGAGAAATCAGACGTATTTGACCAGCTCGATGGCTTTGTGGGCCAACTCTCCATGCGCTTGTTTTGGGTGGAGGAAATTCTACGCGAAATGATAGTAGAATCTGTAACCTCGATCGTTGGTCAGCAATCTCCATCAAACAGTAAGACTGATAAGCTTGTCGGAATGCTCGACTCTGCGGCTGAAGTCGAAGTTCCGCCACTCGTCTATTGGGTTGCTGGAGGAGTATTACTCGTCGGGATAGCTGGAGTTTGGTTCCTGAGGCGGAAATTGTATTTTCCTGAATGCCCTAGCCCTTGCCGGATCGGTGGTGAAGTTGGTGCAAAGAGTGGCGGGGTATTAAGTTACCGGAATCGCCATAAACCACCATCGATGCAACGCGAGCAGTTAGGTAAAGATTTTTTCTAGATTGATCTATGTGACAAATCCCTCTCAGAAGCAGGGGGTGGGCTGGAATTTTAAACGAAAGTTTCTCGATTCATCACGAAACTATTTGCAGAATGAGAAAGTGATGACATATTGCAATTGTCTTCGCAAGAGGACAAGACGATCCGGTAGGTTCACTGTTCTTCAAGGTTAGGGGGTTTCCTTTAGAATGGTCTAGCGGGTCGTCTTTTTTGTGCTTTGGCGACGATTTTTATTCATCAGGGAGTATTTGTTCAAATGGCTTATTGAATCCCTCGCGACATAAGCTACCTTGTTCAAATATACTGGATTTGTGAATTGATGAGACTTTTAGGAAAACTTACGGTGTGTATGTGGATCGCAACTTTAGCGGCTTCTTCTGCTGCAGAACGCCTTTACGTCAACGATAAGAAGGTGCCAGAAAGCCGTGAGGATCTCATGGCTATTCAGACTTCTTTACAGAAGCATTTGGCTGAAGCCCGTCAGGCAACAGTCTGTATCAAAATGGGACAAGGCTCCGGCACGGGTGTGATTGTGTCCGAAACTGGTTTGGTGCTTACTGCTGCTCACGTTATCTCCGGCGTTCAGAAGGACATGAAGGTGATCATGGAAGATGGCACAGAATATGAGGCTAAGTCTCTGGGGCTGAATTCTGAAAATGATGCAGGTATGCTTAAAATTCTGAGTGATGAGAAATTTCCATTTATCAATTATGAGGCAAAGAGTGACGATGGTAGGCCGGCGACGCGCGTCGGTGATTGGGTGTTTGCTTTAGGGCATTCAGGAGGATTTGATAAAGAACGTGGTTCAGTGGTTCGTTTAGGCCGATTGATAAAGGTGGCGGAGACTACTGTGCACTCGGATTGTGTCTTGATTGGTGGTGATTCTGGAGGTCCTTTGTTTGATATGAGCGGAGAGTTGGTCGCTATCCATAGCCGAGTGGGACGTCGACTTGCTCAGAATATGCACGTGCCGTTGCAGGTTTTTCATGCATATTGGGAGATGCTAGAGAAGGGGGAATTTATTGGTGATGGACCCTTTGCTAAGAAACCAAAGCCTGGCACCGGTTTTATGGGCTTGGCTGTGAAGGATGTAGATGGGGGCTTAGAGGTGACTCAGGTGGAGCCGGACTATCCAGCAGCAGATGCTGGAATCGAAGTAGGGGACGTGTTGACCTCACTCAATGCAATGCCTTTGAAATCTAAGGAAGATCTGAGAGCTAGAATGAAAAAATTTGCAGAGGGTGACCGAGTACTGCTTGAATTTAGTAGAGATGGAAAAGTGAAAAGTGTGGGATTTAATCTCGTGAAACGTTAAATATAGTGAACCTAAAGAAAGTGATGAAGCGAACATTTGGATTAGGGGGATTAGTGAGTATGGGCATGTTGTTGTCGTGCTCGCAGATGTTGATTTGGGCGCAACCTAGCTTGCCTAGCGACGAACGCACGAATGGTAAAGAAGTGCGTGCCGCCTTTAGCGAGCAATGCGCAGCCATTCAGAAGTGCAGTGCCGTTATCTACGATGGTTGGCGGAATTTTAACTACGGTATCGTAGTGAGCGAGGATGGGTATATTTTAGTAAAAGCGAGCGAGCTCGAACAGCGAACTGATCTGGCAGTGCGTATTGGTGAGACCAAGTATACTGAGGTCAAAGTCGTGGCTACTGACCCGCACTGGGATGTGGCATTGCTCAAGGTGGATGCAGATGGGGTTTCACCTGTTGTTTGGGCTGAATCGAGTGACCTGCCTCAAGGTTCTTGGGTTGTGGCAAATGGAGCTTCTAGTCGTAGTTTGCGCCGCGTGAATGTTGGCATTATTAGTGCTGAAAGCCGCGAGGTCAAAGGGCGTGCGCCAGCAGTGATCGGAGTCACCTTTAAGCCTGATAAGGACTCTTTAGAGATTCATGTCGTGAGCCCTGATACTGGAGCGGAAAAGGCGGGACTTAAAGCGGGGGACATCATTAAGAAGTTTGGTGGAGATGAGGTGACAACCCGGGATTCTCTGATCGATCGGATTCGAGATTTTATGGCTGGAGAGAAAGTGCCTATCGAATTTGAGCGTGACGGGGAGTTACTGAAGGCTGATGTAGAGCTGATGCCTCGGGATAAGGCATATAAGGAAAGGAAATCTAGGAATGATCAGATGAGTGGTGACTATTCAAAACGCAGGGATAGTTTCCCACGTGTGCTGCAAACGGATATCCCATTTAGTGCGCGTACCATCGGTGGCCCATTGCTCAATCTTGACGGTGAGTGTGTAGGCATGAATATTGCCCGCGCTAACCGAGCTGAAAGTTTTGCAATTCCAGCCAAAGAGTTACGTGAGGTATTAAAAAAACTCATGAAAACCGCTCGCTAAATTTATATTTTTAGTTTGATCAATAAAAAAGGCGTCACCATTCGGTGACGCCTTTTTTATTAGAGGGGGCGTGTGATTAGACGATGATGGTCTGCTCGCGCTCTGGGCCATTGCCGATGAAGCTTACTGGTGCGCCAACGAGCTCGCTGAGGCGGTTGAGGTAAGCTTTAGCATTTTCAGGGAGGTCATCCCAACTGCGAGCACTAGTGGTGTCGGTTTGCCAGCCTGGCAGTTCTTCATAAATGGGAGTCGCTTTATCCCAGCCAGAACGAGTCGCTGGCGGGAATTCGTGACGCTCGCCGTCGATGTCATAAGCGACACAGATTTTGAGAGATTCACGCTCGTCTAAACCATCAACGATGGTTACCGCGAGATCAGTCACTCCGTTGACCATTACGGCCATGCGGAGAAGGACTGTGTCGAGCCAGCCGCAGCGGCGGGCACGACCAGTTGTCGCGCCGAACTCCATGCCTAGGGCGTGGAAGAAGGCTGAAAGTTCGTCGTTTTCGGTAGGCATTGGGCCTGAGCCAACACGCGTGGTGTATGCCTTACAAACGCCAATCACACGATCGATCGCGGTGGGTGGGAGTCCAGACCCTGTGCATGCTCCACCAGCAGTGGTGTTAGAAGATGTGAGGAACGGGTAAGTGCCGAAGTCAATGTCGAGGAGAGAACCTTGAGCTCCTTCAAACAGGATAGTCTTGTTCTCTTTCCACGCCTTGTGCAGCGTTGGGATCACGTTGGTGACGTGTGGCATGAGTCGTGCGATCGCTGGGCGAACCTCATCAAGAACCTGATCGGTCGTGAATGTTGGCAGGCCGTAGCGTGTGAGTGTTTCATTCGCTTCCTGAAGTCGGATATCAATGAGTTCACGCGCTGTTTCTTCGTCTTGAAAATCAGCGAGGCGGAGGCCAATACGGTTTGCTTTGTCGGCGTATGTTGGGCCGATACCACGCTTGGTTGTGCCGATCTTGTTTTTGCCAAGAGCCGCCTCGCGCGCTGCGTCGAGTTCGCGGTGGTAGGGGAGAACTACGTGTGCACGGTCAGAAATGAGCAGTAGCTCAGGAGTGATGGTGATGCCTTGTTCTTCGAGTGTGGTGATTTCTTTGCAGAGACCAACGGGATCCATGACGACACCGTTACCGATGATGCATGTTTTATCTCCCCAAAGAATACCAGACGGTACAAGGTGGAGTATGTATTTTTTGCCGTTAGCGAGCACTGTGTGACCGGCGTTATTGCCGCCTTGGCCACGTGCTACGAGATCGGCTGATTCGGTAAGGTAATCAACGATTTTTCCTTTTCCTTCGTCGCCCCATTGGAGACCACAGATGATGGTATTCATATGAATGTTACTTGTTTGAGATGCTGAGGCTTTTCTGAATAGTCGCAAACATGCGCTCAGCCTCTTTACTGTGTTGAAGTGCCATCTGAGTAATTACACAGATGGTGTCGCCGTCTTTTTTGAATGTGAAGAGTAGCGACTCACTCGGGATATTATTTCTACTAAATAAAATGTATCGGCCAGCGCGGGACTCACCTAGCAGAGTGCGCGAAGCAGTCTTGTGGGTGAGTTCGATGGCGTTTTCTTCAAACTGCTTGAGCAAGCTTTGGCTCATCTTTTTGAGCAATTGCTCGGGAGTGATAGATGAGCCATAGTTTTGCACCATGAAAAGGCTGTTGTCAGCATTTTCAATCCGTAGAGTTTTGATCTTATCGCCAGTGACTGTGACTTTTTCAGAGTCTCTGTGTTGAAATGTGAAGCCGTTTGCTTGGTAAGTTTGTTCGGCAAATGCCAAGCCTGAAAGGCTTGTAAATAAAGAACAAAGGATAACGAAGTTACTGAGCATTTTTCTAACGAATCCAGGCTTTAGCCTTGGGGGTTTTCAATCATGCCTGCGAACTCGTCGAAGAAATACTTCGCGTCATTCGGTCCAGGTGCCGCCTCTGGGTGGTACTGAACTGAGAATGCTGGAAGCGTCTTGTGACGGAATCCTTCGACGGTGTTGTCGTTGAGGTTGAGGTGAGTGATTTCCACGTCATCGGGAAGACTGTCTGGATCTGTCGCAAAACCGTGGTTCTGTGCGGTGATCGAGATCTTACCAGTGCGGAGGTCCTTTACCGGTTGGTTGCCTCCACGGTGACCAAACTTAAGTTTGTAAGTCGTGCCGCCGAATGCGTGGGTGAGGATTTGATGACCAAGCAGATACCGAAGATTGGCTTCTTGCCTAGGAGTTTTTTCACCTCAGCGTGAATGTAGTCAAGGGCTGATGGGTCACCTGGGCCATTAGATAGGAAAATGCCGTCTGGGTTAAGTGCGAGAATTTCTTCTGCTGTAGTGCGTGAGTTGACGACTTCGACATCGAAGCCAGCCTGGCGCATGGAGCGGAGAATGTTGTACTTAATACCAAAATCGAGGGCTACGAGCTTGTACTTCACTGGTGGAAGTTCATTGTAGTGGCCTTCACGGTTTTGTGACGGGCTAGGGATGTTCCAGAGGCGGGATTCCTTATCCCATTGGTAGTTCTCTGCAGTGGAAACTTCTTTGACGAAATCTGATCCAGCCATCGGTGGGGCATTCTTTGCTGCTTGAATCGCTTCCTCAGCGGAAAGCTCGGTAGAGATGCAGCAACGCATAGCGCCAGCTGTGCGGAGATGTTTGGTGAGGGCTCGTGTGTCGACACCTTCGATTCCAAGAATCTTGTGTTCCACAAAATAATCCCCGAGTGACTGGCGTGAGCGGAAGTTGGATGCAACCGGGGAGAGCTCTCCAATAACGAGTCCTCTAACGTGAGGGGAAGCAGACTCTGCGTCCTCGGGGTTGACTCCGTAGTTTCCTATCAGAGGATAAGTCATCGTGACGACTTGACCGCGATAGGATGGATCAGTGATGATCTCCTGGTATCCAGTCATGGAAGTATTGAAGCAGATCTCACCAGTGGTTGTAGTCCCAGTGTGACCAAAGGCTTCACCTTCAAAGGTGCGGCCGTCTTCAAGTGCGAGTATGGCTTTGTTAGTAGCTTTCATAGGCGCCGTAGCTCGCGCACACTAGGGGGCAAATCTCACCTGTGCAAGCGGTAAGTATCGCGAATTTTAAGATCCTCGAAATTAGCCGAATCCATCCCAATTTCTAGGGACGATGGAGCGAGTGTAGAGTCTATGCTGCGCCAGCAATTATTCCATATATCCAAAGAGATACACAAACGATGGCGGAGAACAAAAGCACAAAGAGTAAAGCGCTACGGGCTTGGTGGCGACGCTCGTTTTTGAGTTCACCTTTGGTAAGACGATTAGAAAAGTCGTTTTCGCGTCGACGATGGGCCAGCTCATCTGGTGCTGGCATTGTCTGCAGCCGCTCTTGTTCTTCGCGTTGGAGCTTCTCTGGAGCTTCCTTAATGAAGCTTTGCAGTTCATCGATTTGAGCTTGGAGCGCATCTTTTTGGCGCTCGATCTCAGCGAAGTTCTCTCTGTTTTTTGTGCCGAACATGCCCTAACGAGTCAGATAGATCGCGAAACCGATCAATGCTGCGAGGATCAATGGAAGGTTGAAAGCGAAACCTTGCTTGAAGTAACTGGAAAATTCACTCTGAGAGCTAGAGCCTTTGTTAGTCTTTTTCTTTTGAGTTGGGCTAAGAACTCCGGAACGACGGCCACCACGAAAATGTTGCATGGCTTCTTCGTACTCGTCTTCTGCGTGGTCGAGCATGGAAATTGAGCGGTTGAGCTCTAGTTTCAACTCATCGCGAGTCCAGCTTTGCGGGTTGAGTTCGTCGATCTTTTTCTGGTGATCGGCAAAGCACTGACGGGTTTGCTCTAAGTCTTCCATCTCCTGACGCATCTCAAAGAGCTCTCGGTCAATGGCTGTGAGAGAAGTCGTAAAACGGTCGTTGATGTCATTTTGACCAGATAAAAATTCTTTTTTGCGTTCGTTAAGTTCTTCGAGTTCAATTTTTTGTTGCTCGATAAACTCTTGCTGCTGCTGAAGTTGTTCTAATTGTTGTTGGGCTGCAACGAGCTTACCTTCAAAGTCTTCAGCTAATGGTGAAGTGCTAGGCTTTGTGTCGGCTTTCATTTCCATTTGAGTGGGGGCGACATTGAGGCGTTGTGGGCGAGTTTCGGTGAGACGGGACATGGTTCTGTAAAAAGGCTGCTAGTTCTACACAACACAACTAGCAAATCAAATTCACTTTGGCTAGGTAATTATTCAATTTCGCTTAACTAAATCACTGTGGGTGAGTCGGCCATGGGAAATGAATTAGTTAGGAAGGGATAGAATTAAAAAAAATATGCTTCATCCCTTGCATCAAAAGGATCTGAACCTAATATTATTTCACTATGTTGTTACCAACCTATTTGAGCGAAGAGATCATGTTGCATCCAGAGAATCGTAAATTTCCACCTTTCTCTGTGAGCAATTTGATGAGTACTGTGTTTGATCCTACAGATGGCTGTCGTGTTTGTATTCTAATCGATTTTGATGAACCGCAAAAATGGATCAAAGATTTTGCCTTTTTAGAGAATTCTGAATTTAGCGTCCAGCGGAAAGCGTATGAGAACTTCTACCAACGTTTTAAAGAGGGTGTAATGGATGAGTTAGGTATGAGTGGTGGTGAAATGTTCTCCTATTATTGTACCCATGGTTCAAACCTCGACCTTCGCGATGCGTGCTTTGACACTTATGGCAAGCAGCTCTCTTTAGATAAGGACATTTATACTCACTACGATATAGTCCTGTGCGTTTCTACCTGGAGCGCAACGGCACCACTCACGGCAAAGTGTAAAGAATATGGATTCCGTGGAGCTACGATGCATGGAATGAATGATATTATTTTAAACTCAGGACTAGCTGTCGATTACAATGAAGTGTCGGCTGATGCGGAAAAGGTACGTAAGGCGATGACCAATGCCGATTCCATTGAAATTGATTTCACGCTGGAAGATGGACGAGTCCTCACCGCTTGGCTGGGCTTGGATCAGCAGGATGCACAAAAGTCCCATGGACTGTGTACGGGGAGAACGCCAGATATAGCGAACTTGCCAGCAGGAGAGGTGTACTTCGTGCCTTGTGATGCGCACGGCGAGTTCCCTATGAAATATGAAGATGGCACTCTCGGCGTGCTCACTGTGGTTGACCGAAATATTATCAAATCGACTTTGATCGAAGGAAAGCAGTCAACAATCGACGAGCACAATGCGCGACTCGCCGATGATCCGATGACTGGAACTCTGGGTGAGTTGGGATTTGGAACCCAAGTGTTGCCTGTTTCCTATCAAGATATTCAGGATGAAAAAGTGTTAGGAACTTGCCATCTTGCGACTGGTCGTGATGACCATCTCGGTGGTGATATCGTGCCTGAGATGTTCAAAAAGCATGAAAATAGCACCCACGACGATATTCTCTTTGCTCCGCATAAAACACCGAATTTCAACGTTAGTGAGGTCCGTATGCAGCGTGGCGGGAAAGAGGAAATCATTATCGAAAACTTCCGCCCGAGCGAGTACATCATGAACGCGCTTCGCAGCTAACATCACTTTCTTTTATGCAAGATTACGAATCTCAAAAACTACTGAACGAATACTTGCTCATGCATTATGGGACAAGTGAGGAAAGAATGCCGTGGACGCTAGGCGGAATAGGCGCTCTCGATTTTGTGAGTAGAACTGTAGAGTTCTTCACCCAAAAACGCGTTGGTGTGAGCCTCGATCTTGGATGTGCCGTGGGGCGCTCCAGCTTTTTGCTCAGTAAAACATCGGAGAAAGTAATCGGGATAGATTTCTCTCAGAGCTTCATCGATGCTGCCAATCAAATGAAAGAGCATGGGAGTATAGCCTATCAGATTAAGGAGGAAGGCGACCGATGTGCCGATGCCGTCGCTCTGCTTCCAAAGGGTGTGTCACCTGAAAAGGTGAGCTTTGCTCAAGGTGATGCTCTCAACTTACCAGCAGGATTTAAAGGTTTTGATAGAGTGCATGCTTCCAACCTCCTTTGTCGCTTACCTGAGCCGATGGTTTTACTAAACCGACTTCCACAGCTTCTAGCTAGTGGTGGAGAGGTCGTTTTTGCGACTCCATTCTCATGGTTAGAGCAATACACTCCGAAACAGCATTGGCCACAAGGAGATAGCTGGAAATGGCTGCAGGCCGCCATGAAGGATCATTTTACACTCCTGCATGAAACCGACGAACCATTCCTCATCAGAGAGCATGGGAGGAAATTCCAACTAGGAGTGTCCAAAATTAGTGTGTGGAGGAGGCATTAGCCTCGTAAAAAGAAGGTTATGAACTGTGCCAGAAATTTGATTTCCTAATGCTAGCTACTTGCTACTGCCTACTCTCAACTTCCCCCATCAGTTCCTGAGCTAGTTTATAGCCACGGTGTTCGGACTTGGTGTCTTTGGACTGGTGGAAGAGTTGTTTGATGCGCTCGACTCCACGTGAGCAGAGATAGTGGATGGTGCTTAAAGATTGCTGAGGGTCTTTCTGTAAGAGGCTGTCGGTGCGTGAGACTGCGCAGCTCATTGCAAAAAGTTCGGTGGCTATATCGACATAGCAGCCAAGCAAGAGTTGGCGCTTTTCTAGCTTTGGGCCATTGAGAACCATCGCGTGAAACAGTGCTCTGGATAGCTTACGAGAATACTTTTCGATGTGCTTGTAGTGTCGTTTCAGGCGAGAATGGGTGCCCACTGGAACTTCAAGAGTGAGAGGCATCCAGCGAAGGGGATACCAAACTGCGTAGTGAAGGCCGGCTTTGAAAGCTGCTGGAATCCTCTGCGATATCGTACTGCGCGAGTCGATTGCTGCGGCACCTTGGCGGAGGTGTGGATCTAACGCTTCGCGCGCAATGAAGAGCTTCATGATCTCTGAGGAGCCTTCGAAAATCGTGTTGATCCGGCAATCGCGCATCATGCGCTCGATAGGGTCGGCGACTTCGCTCGATTTTTTAGAGACTCCGCAGTCTCGTAACCGCGGCCACCTTTGATCTGCATGGTCTGGTCGACCCCATGCCAAGCTGCTTCAGTTCCCCAGAGTTTGGCCATCGCGGCTTCGATTCTTATGTCGGCCTTTTTGTCCAGATCTACTAGGGCTGAAACATAGAGGACCATGGATTCGGTGGCAAATTGGTCCGCTCTGAGATCTGCAATTTTTGCTGCAATGGCAGCATGCTTGCCAATGGCGGCACCCCATTGTTCTCGGCGACTTGCCCAAGCGAGTGAGATGTCTAGGCACCTTTGAAGTGCGCCGGAGCATGCAGCGGGGAGGGTGAGTCTGCCAGTGTTGAGAGTGGTGAGGGCCACCTTGAGACCTTTCCCCTCAGCGTAAACGATGTCATCCTTTGGTACTCTAACATCGGTAAATCGGATGACTCCATTGTAAAGAGCTTTCAGTCCCATGAAGCGGCAGCGGGTGATGATCTCGACTCCGGGGCTCGTCACATCGATTATGAATGCAGTGGATGCGTAGGGTTTTTCAGAAGTTGGAGTTTTGGCCATGACGACCAGATGCGAAGCTTTTAGCCCGTTCGTGCACCAAAGCTTTTCGCCATTGAGAGTCCAGTGCTCCCCGTCTGGATCGAGGGTTGCAATTGTCTTCATTTTTGCTGGGTCTGAGCCAACTTCCTGTTCGGTGAGTGCAAAGGCTGAGATGTTACCAGCCGCAAATAAAGGGAGGTATTTTTCTTTTTGAGCATCGGTGCCAAAAATGATGAGTGGCTGGGGAACTCCTATCGATTGGTGAGCAGATAGAAGAGCAGTCAGGTTGCCGCAGTGCGCACCTAACACCATTGCGGCGCGCGAGTAATTTGTTTGGGATAACCCTAGTCCTCCGTATTTTTGCGGAATTTTGATGCCAAATGTTCCCAATTCTGCGAGTCCGCTAAAGACGCTGTCAGGGATTTCTCCGTCGCGGTCGATTTGATCTGGATCGGTGTGCTGTTGGAGGAATGTATCGAGTTTTGTAATAAATTGATCACCAGCAAGCTTGTCCTCGGTGGTTTGCTCAGGGAATGGGGATAACCTAGAGAGCTTTGGGAAACCCATGAAGAGCGAGCCAGCAAAGCCGCTGATCTCCCGTGAGTCGCGTGAGTCTTCAGCCATTTCTAAAGCGGCTCGTTGACCTTCGCTCATAGTTGAGGTGTCGATTATAGATCTGTCAGGCATAGTTTTTTTGATCGAGTTTTGTTTGAGTGAGTTTAGTAAAAGCTTCGCTTTAGTAGGTTGGTGTCGTGAGCGTGGCGCAGCGGGCCTCCGCGGAAGGGGGCGTAGCCGGTTCCCATAACCATGGCGAAATCGATGTCAGCGGCAGAGCTAGCGACACCTTCATCTAAACAGCGAGCCGCTTCTTCGCTCATCAAGGCTGTAAGTTCGTCTTGAATTTTCTGGGCAGATGACTGCGGTGAGGCCCCCGGTTGGATGTTAGGGTTTGGTTTAGTTTTACCTTTTTCGTAGAGATAAAACCCTTCGTTGGATTTTTTACCTAGAAGTCCTTTCTCAACGAGCTCGTTGAGTATGCTCGGGATTTCCATTCTATCCGGAAAGGCAGTAGAGAGGGTTTTGGCAACATGGAGTGAGACGTCCAGCCCAACTTCGTCGAGTAATCGCAGTGGCCCCATCGGCATGCCAAAGTCGAGCATGCAGTTGTCTATGGTTTCTGGATCGTGGCCATCGCTGAAGAGTTGCCCCGCTCTGACGAGGTAGGGGAGAAGGATCCTGTTGACTACGAAGCCTGGTGAATCCTTGACGACGACCGGAAGCTTTCCAATGGATTGGACGAATCTAACCGCCGCAGCCAAGGTTGCATCCGAGGTTTGTGGAGCTCTGACGACTTCGACTAACTTCATCCGTGGCACTGGATTGAAAAAATGTATTCCGACAAGTCTTTCGGGGTGGCTGATGTGCTCCGCGAGTTGGTGGATGGGGAGTGCTGAGGTGTTGGTTGCTAAGATCGTGTTAGGCGATGAATCCTCTGAGAGCTTGGAGAAAATCTTCTTTTTAAGGTCTAAGTTCTCGGTTGCAGCTCGATGACGATTTCTCGGTTGTTGAGTGAAAGGTCGGCTGTGCTTGCGGTGATTCGATCAAAGCCAGCATTGGCTTCAGTCTGGCTGAGCACGTGACGTTTGACTGAGCTGTGATAGAGCGATTCGATCGTTCCCATACCTCGAGCTAGAGCATCTGAGTTGATGTCTTTGAGGAGTACGTGGCAATTCCTAGTAGAGAGCCAATAGGCAATACCTGAACCCATCACTCCTGAGCCAATGACCGCCGCGTGGTCGATTGTGGCCGGCATTTGTTCGCCAATCCTCAGCTTCTTGGCTCTTTCTGAGGAGAAGAATAGGCGCATCAGTTGGGCTGCTTCGGGGCTTGGCTGAGCTCTATGATCGCTTCACGTTCGTTGTCGAAGCTTTCCTGTTTACTGACACGTACTCCAGTGCAGACGACGTCTACGGCGCGGTTGAGCGCAGGATAGAGACCGCGAGTTTTTTTGTAGAGGCTGTCTTGTGCTTGCTTTCGAATAAGTGAAACAGTGAGAGGGTTGTGCTCTAGCATGTGAACTGGAAGCTGCCGCATCTGTCTATTAGCGAAGCTTGAGGCATAGCTAATGAGGTGTTGCTGTGGACAAATTCCATCGACAATTCCTTTTCTAAGGGCTAATTTTGGTTTCATTATTTTACCCGATAGAATCAAGGGTAGAGCTTTGCTGAGCCCAATCAATGCTGGCAGTCGGGTAGATCCACCCCATGCTGGGAGGATGCCGAGTTGCGTCTCGGGTAAACCAATCCGTGAGCACTGTGCCTCGGACACGACTCGGTAGTCGCAGGCTAGAGCGAGCTCTAAACCTCCACCAACACAAGCCCCATGAATGGCCGCAATGGTGGTGATATGAAGGCTCTCTAGTTTGCTGAAAACGGATTGGCCCAGAGATATGAGGTTTTCTAGCTCTTCACCGGTTGCTGTTGAAAGGATCTTTAGATCGGCTCCAGCGATAAAAATGTTCGGTTTGTTGGAGCTAATAATGAGAGCTGTTAGTTTTGAGCATTTGGGGATACCATCAAGTTGTTGGTCGAGCTCCGCCAAGACATCGCGGTCAAAGATGTTCGCTGAGGAATCTTTGCGATCAAAGATGAGGTGAGCGATGGTGCCGTGGGTTTCTAATTTGAGATGCATGTTAGGTGAGTCTTTCTATCCAAAGTGCCGCGCCTTGTCCTCCGCCAATGCAGAGGGTGGTGAGTGCGTGTTGTTGCTGACTTTCTCGGAGCTGATCTAGGGCTGTGAGGACGAGCCGGGCACCAGTGGCTCCCACCGGGTGACCAAGGGCTATGGCGCCACCACGTCGGTTGAGTTTATCGAGCGGGATTTCACCGAGTTTAGAGTCGAGGCCAGCTTTCTTTGCGAGCACCTCAGAGTCACTCAGTTTGATACAGGCGAGGGCCTGAGCGGCAAAGGCTTCATTGATTTCAATGATGTCAGCTTGAGCGAGACTGAAGCCCGTTTCTTTAAAGAGTTTTTGCATGGCAAAAAGTGGGCCGAGGCCCATCCGTGACGGATCGCAGCCAGCGTAAGCATAGCCGCGAAGTCGACCGACAGGCTCTAGCCCCAACTCTTTCATGCGAATGGATCCGACTAACAGAACGGCTGCTCCGTCAGTGATTTGTGAGCTGTTTCCAGCAGTCACAGAACCCGTATTTTTTTCAAAAACCGGTTTGAGATTTGCGAGCTTTTCGACCGAGGAGTCGGCGCGGATTCCATCATCCGAATCGATCGCTTTGCCGCGTGTGTAGACTGGAGAGATTTCTTGGTTGAGGCTTTGCTGGTAATTGAGGGCTTTATTGTGTGAGTTCACTGCGAAGGCATCTTGCTCGACTCTGCTTATTTCATATTCACGTGCAAGAATTTCTGCAGTTTGGCCCATATTGATTCCAGTGAATGGATCGGTGAGCCCTAGACGCAGGCCAATGAGTGGGTTGAAGTCTTTAGGCCGAAACTGAAGTGCGGCGGTGAGCTTGGCTAGTGGGCTACGTGCTCTGGCTAGTTTGGCAAATTTTTGGACTGCGGATTTCCGATAAAGGACCGGGGTATTGCTCATGCTCTCGCAGCCTCCAACGACGAAGAGTTGACCGTGGTCAGCGTGCATTCTTTCGTAGGCCGTAGTGATAGCTTCCATGCCGCTGGCGCAGTTGCGGTGGACGGTGGCGGCGGTGACCGATTCTGGAATACCGGAGCGCAGCGCGATCACCCGTGCTATGTTTGCCGAATCTGCAGGTTGGCAGACGCAGCCCATGATGACTTCGTCGATCAGTGCTGGGTCGATTGCTGCATTTGTAAGGAGTGAGCTGACTGCACTTTTGCCTATGTCCGCCGCATTGAGGTGGTCCATAGCTCCTCCCATTTTAGTGAAAGCGGTGCGGGTGCATTGGTAGATATAGAGCATAAATTCTGAAAATGGTTAGGTGGGGCGATTATCGATGACTTTGAGTTCTTTGAGCTCTTTGCCCACTCCTTGAAGCTCGCGCATGTGTTGCCAACTGTGAAATTGAATGGAGTTTGGACTGAGCTCGGTCTTGTCTCTAAGTTGTTGGGTGATGGTGACTCTGAGCTCTTCCTCGGTGACGTCCATAGCGACCAAGTGAATGTGGATTTCATCGAGTCCGAGCGGGTCATCGTTTTCCTTTCTAAGTTCAGCTTGCCAGGCTCCCACACCATCGGTGTCGTCGAGGGCGTGTTCGAGTGTGTTGAAGTCGACGAGTGTGCCTTTTAGTTTACCTAGTTGAAGCCTTTGTATATCGGTGACACGGGAGATTTTTCCCAATAGCCGTGGGCAGGTGCGTCCGCAGTGAGGGCAAGGTTTGTAGGTGATTCCTCCGTCGATTATGTCGCCAGTCCGGTAGCGAAGAACGACGGAACCTCGGGCATTGAGCGGGGTCAATACAATCTCACCTGGTGTCTCGTCCGGGACGCGTTCACCAGTCTCGGGATCGATGATTTCGACAAAGGCTAAGTCCGGATAAAGGTGGAAACCGCTAGGGGATTTTTCTTTGGGTGGACAGCATTCGCTAAATGCCATTTTAGCCTCGGTGAAGCCATAAGTAGAGATCACATCCACATCATCGGAGCCCATCGCGGCACAGAGTTTCTTTAACTTTCGGCGCATACCGAGCGGGACTTTCTCGCCGCCAAGAACCAAGCGCTTCAAGTTGGTCCAACGCATGCCATTTTCAGCAGCATATTGCAGTAGGTGATAGAGGAAGGTGGGCATCGCGATGATGCCATCTGGCTGAATTTTATTGATGGCTTTGGCGTTGCCTGAAGTACCCATGACTTTTCCCCCACCAGTGCTGAGAACAAAACACGTATTTCCTAGAGCCGCGTACCAAGCCTGCCAAAAGGCAAGATGAGGAGCAAAGGGGAAGGCGTTGATTACTTTAAAGTCAGACTGCGTGTCGCTGAGTTGCATCAGGCGCAATCCACTGGCCTCTAAGTTTGCTAAATCATGTTTGGTGTAGAGAAAGGGGACTGGTTCGGCTGAGCGTCCAGTAGTTGAGGTCATGTGAATCGGCCTGAGTTCATCCGCTAAGACTTGCTTCACACCTCTCGGCCCGTGGCGCAGGACTTTAAGAAATGTACCGACTTGTTTTTTTAGAATTTTCTCATCTGGGATGAGAACGAAATCGCGAGTCTCACCAAGATCACGTTTCGATGTGAAGGGGAGCTTCACTAGATCATCCGTGTTCCTGATGTCATCGGCAGTGAGCTCCTGCTGCTGGAATATCCTACCATAGTGGGCCGAGAATGGGATGACTCGGTCTTTTAGGAATCTGTGGAGAAGCGCGGACTGGCGTTTTTTTATTTCGTCAGGCGACGCGCTTTCCCACCATGGATTTCTCGGTGGTTTCATCGTCGTTAATTGGTATGGGGGCTAAGAGTTTTTGGATTTCAGGAAGCGCCTTGAGTGCCTCGCTTCTCCCTAACTCTATAAAGTTTTCAAAATTATGGTATTCGTGCCATCGGCTACCGAGAGAAATGGGGTGGATCACCACATCTGCCCGCAGACATGAATCATGAGCCATGCGGATCTGTGAAGCTCGGAGTGCGCGTCTGAGGTTGTCTATGATGTTACCTTTTGCGCCAGGGTTGATCTTACTTCCTAAAATGCCGAGTGAGCGCTGCCACCAGGACTCTAACTCGACTTCTATTTCTTCTTCTGCTGTGGCTTCAGCTGCAGTGTGTGTGTCGATATCCTCTAGAGTCGGCACTGTGCTCACTGCGATTACGTAATCGACATCCGTGAATTTTTTGAGCGCACCCACTGGGACTGGATCGACCACCCCGCCATCGGTGCAGCGCATCCCGTTGATTTCTACCGGAACGATGATGCCGGGCATAGCGCATGAGGCGTGAACGGCATCTAGGATGCTGCCCGAGCGGAATACGACACGTTCATAGGTGTCGAGGTTTGCAGCGATCACTAGTAGTTGGCGTTCGGATTCTTCAAAGGTGGCTGGCCCGATTGAGCGTGCCAGTTGCGCTTTGACCTTATTGCCATAAAAAACTCCTCGGATGGGGGGAATCACTGGGTCAGCCAGCTTTCGCATGGTGCTTGGGTCTTGCATGTTTGCTGCTAAATGGAGCATTTGTTCGGCGCTGTGATTGGTTGCCCAAAGTGATCCTACATACGCTCCCATACTCGAACCTGAAACGGCGTGAATCGGGATATTGTTTTCCTCAAGTACCTGCATGACGCTAGGTGAGCGAGCGATTTTGCCCCGCCAGAGGATAGCGCCACGCCGATTTTTGGCGGGCGAGTCCTCTGAGATTTTAGCGCATTTTGCTCGGTCGCGATCCACGGGGTGATTCGCTTTAGGAATGAAACAATGTGCTGCTTAGCACTCGCTGATTCTGTAAGGTCTTGCGGCATGAGGACTCGATATATAAAAAGATCTAGGATCTTACTATAAAGTGCTACCTTCTCATTATCAAGTAGTTTCGTTAGTTGTGCGTGTTAGGGGAATGATTGCGGGTACAAAAAAACCGCGCACCATGAATGGTGTGCGGCTAGGAAGAAGCTGTGGGTGTGTTTGTTGCTAGGTTGTGGATGCTCCACGAGCCATGACAACTTTACCTGTGCGCACGGTTTCAATGATCTCATAGTCTGAGAACATCTTGGTCGCCGCGTCGAGCTTCGAAGTTTCACCTGAGAGCATAGCAATCATTGACGTTGGTGTGAGGTCTACCGTTTTACCATTGAAGTGATCGATGACTTGTAGTGCCGCTGTGCGAGACTCCGTGTCAGTGATGACCATTTTTACGAGTAAGAGCTCTTTTACGATTGAGTCATCGGCGTTGTGTTGCACACAGTGAATGACATCAATGAGTTTTGAGACTTGCTTGATGATTTGCTCGAGACCGTTAGATGAGCCCGTGATGCCGATAGTCATACGTGAGAATCGGTCGTCTCGCCCTTCAGAGACAACGAGGGAATCGATGTTGAATCCACGACGAGCAAACACCTGAGTGATGCGCATAAGCACGCCAGGGGTGTTGTTGACAAACACTGAGAGCGTGTGGCTACTCAAGTCTGGCAAATCGTTAGACGGGATGTCTGATGTGATGATTTTTTTGGACATGTTTGAATGAACGTTAAATAGTGAGTGATGAGGGTGAGTCCTATGTGGAGCCAGTAGGTTTTGCCATCTTATGTTTAGGCGGTTCAATGAGCATCTCTTCAAGAGCTGCGCCAGCTGGGATCATAGGGAAGACGTTGTCCGTCTTGATACATTCCGCATTGATGAGAATAGGCCCATCGTTGTATTCTAATGCCTGTTGAACGATGCGCTTTACATCGGCAGGCCGCTTGATATTCAGAGCCTTGATACCGTAAGCATTTGCTAGTTTGACAAAGTCGGGGTTTCCGTCGAGGTCCACACCGGAGAGTCTACCGTCAAAGAAGAGCTCTTGCCACTGACGCACCATTCCCAGGTAGTGGTTGTTGAGGACAACAATCTTGATGGGGAGTTTGTGGATCGCTGCAGTCGCGAGTTCGAATAATGTCATTTGGAAACCGCCGTCGCCACAGAATGTGATGACCTGACGCTCAGGGCAGGCAAATGCCGCACCAATAGCTGCAGGAAATCCGAAGCCCATCGTGCCGGCTCCACCTGAGCTGAGCCATGAATGGGTTTTCGCGTTGCGGTAGAACTGAGCTGCCCACATTTGGTGCTGACCTACGTCAGTTGTGACGATTGCTTCACCCTTTGTTTGTTTCCAGAATTCTTCGATTACCTGCTGCATGCGGAGGCCGCCTTGCTTACGGAAGCTGAGTGGGTATTTCTTTTTGTAGCCGTCGAGGTGTTCATTCCACTCTGTGTGCTGAACGGGCTCGATTTCTTTCAAAAGAGCATTGAGAGCAGCCTTCGCGTCGCCAATGATTTCCACATCAGGAATGATCATTTTCTTCATTTCAGAAGGATCAATGTCGATGTGAATGATCTTCGCATCTGCACAGAACTTATCCGGATCTCCAATGATACGGTCGTCGAAGCGTGAGCCAATGTTGATGAGTAGGTCGCACTCGCAGACCGCCTTGTTCGCATAGGCTGTGCCGTGCATCCCAAGCATTCCTAAAGAACGCGGATGAGTTTCAGAGAGGATGCCCTTGCCGAGTAGGGTGTTAGTGAGTGGGCAATCGAGAGTTTCTACGAGCTTGAGAAGCTCGTCGTGAGCGCGTGCAATCATGCCGCCTTGGCCAGCCAAGATCAATGGGCGCTTGGCTTTCTTGATCAGCTTAGCAGCCTCGCTAACACAGGTGGGATCAATATCAAAAGCAACCTCAGGATTGTATCCTGGAAGGTCAAACTCTTCGTTCTTCTTTAGCTTGCCAGTGAATGGCGCCGAGCTGATATCTTTAGGGATATCGATGAGTACTGGACCGGGGCGACCAGTCGTTGCGATATGGAAAGCTTCACGGGCTATTCTAGGAAGGTCGTTGGTCTTCTTCACTAGGTAGTTGTGCTTCACTATCGGGATAGTGATACCGAAAATATCAGCCTCTTGGAATGCATCCAGACCAAGCATCCAAGTCACTTGCTGGCCACAGATAACGATCATTGGCACGGAATCCATCTGAGCTGTCATAAGTCCAGTGATGGTGTTGCCAGCTCCAGGGCCTGAAGTGACAAGAACAACTGCTGGTATCCCTGTAGCACGCGCATAGCCGTCAGCCATGTGGCAGGCGCCTTGCTCGTGACGAGCGAGGATGAACTTGATGTTCGATTTGACAGTTTCTAGCGCGTCAAAAATCGGGATTGCTGCGCCGCCTGAGTATCCGAAGATATATTCAACTCCAAGGTCATTGAGAGTCTTGATCAGAGCCTGTGCTCCGTCTAAATTTTGCTTAGCCATAGTGAAAATTGGTGTATTGAGTTCAATGTGGCACTATTTCTTGAATAGTAAATCTCAAAATGATGTAAAAATGTCAATGTGTGACATATATGCAGGGTTTAATCTTTGAAAGATTGTCATTTTTTGTGGAAGAAGCGTAATTTTTCGACGAATTTGATTGAGAAAGGTCGATGTTCTTGTGCGTTTGGTTGAGGGGGGCTCAAATGTAGTGTCACACTACACGACGATTTTTGAGCTTCTAGCCAGTCAGAGATAAATCCCATTTTATACAGGATTATCAGAATTTTTGCAGGATTCACAAAATTGACCTCTGTTTCTGAAACTCTTCGTTCTGTCCGTTTTATAACATCTTTACAGTTATATTGGATCAAGAGTTGTACCCTTATTCTTTGTATTTGCAGCAAAGCTGATTTGGAGAGGGCTAAATAATACAGCGAGATTAGCTTCGTTCGTTGTCAGTTGCATAGCTCGCTATGCGTCTTCCTCCCGCCTTGCTACTCTCACCATCTTGCTTCGCTACTAATCCACTCTAACTATTCAAATGGTATTAGAAATCCTGCAATTCTGTATGAAATCACAGGCTATGTCCTAGAAATAGACCCAACTCTCCCTGTACCAAAAGTTTGCGGACCTAGTGATTATATGTCCCCCACGATTTGAGCCCAAATTCCAAGCTGCGGTGCTCAACAGCGGGGAGTAATCTCTGAGCGACTGTTAATTTTTGATCTGACTTGTTGTAGCATAGGTGACCGAACTTGTTGGTTGTTGCCAGTGTAGGGCTTGGCGCTCCCAGGGAGGGGGAGTTACTCGGGTTTGGGGAGAGGCTGGGCTAGGACGAAGGGGGTGCAGACTACGGCTGTGAAGCGGGTTTTGTCGTACTCCCACCAATCGGCGTGCTGTGGCCCAGGTTTTACTAAATCGGCTTTTTTCATCCAGGCTCCGACCTTTTCTTTGTCGTCTTCGGTGAATGCTTTGGCTACTTCAGCGAGCTCAAGGCTGGGATCGACGTAGACCATGGCACCAGTTTTGAAGTGGGGCTTTAGGTATTCCCAATCGACGTCGCCAGTGTATTTGGCGACTTTGTCGTCTTGGGACATTGAGTCGTCACCGAGGACTCCGTATTCCATTTGCTTTGCATTTTCTTCGCTCATAATGATTGGGTTAAATGGTGATTGGGAGTTAGTCAATGGTGGTAGGCTTCCGAGCTGGGGCTCGGCGCTCTCAGGTCACTCAGTCTCGCGGGAGAGGCTGGGAAGCCCACGGGCTAGGAGGCTCTGGTCGACGGTGTCTGACACTTTAGCGTCGAGGTAGATTGTTTCTGGTTGGCCGTCGAGTTTAAGTGTGTGAATGCCATTTTTAGGGACCTTTTTAAAGGCGGCGATGAGAGAGGGGAGGTCTTCGATGGCTTGTCCGTTGATTTGTTCGACGATGACGCTGTTGAGCGATTCGTAGCCGAGTGTGGCTGGGGTGGGGATGACGGCGCTGATGAAGACTAGGCGTTTGCGTCCTTTTTCATAGTCTTCTGGGTGGTTGATTGCATCGAGCAGGTTAAGTGGAGCGCGTGACACCCAGTCGTCGCCAAAGGCTCGGAGGTAGGACTTTGTTAGCTCCTGGAAAACGATGCCGCCTTTGACGAGGAAGCGTGGAGCCTTGTCATAGGTGTGGGACGGGATGATACCTTCAGGGGCGCGCTTGAGTGTGGCTGAGACCTCGAGTGGCTTGCCACCGCGTAGCAGGTCTAGCTTAATCGTGCTACCGATTGGTTGTGATCCGCGGATGAGGTGGCTCCAGAAGAGTTGGCCGTAGCCGTTGGCATGGTAGTAGCCGCGGCGGTCGAGTGGCTTGCCATTGATCGCTGTGAGGACATCTCCTGTTTTGATGCCGGCGAGTGCTGCAGCTGAGTTTGGTAGCACACGTGTGACATAGAGTCCACCCTTGTCGCTGGAGAGCTGGAGCCAATCGCGGAAGTGGATGTCGGTGGTGCGGGTGGTGCCGATACCTAGACTTGGGAATCCTTGGTACTTACCATCTCTAGCATCTTTAAGAAATGCTTTGATGATTTCTGGCGAGATGATGTCGACGATTTGGTCCTTAGAGGAATAACTCGTGAGCAGCCCGAGCAGCTTGTCATCTTTCAGAACGGGTACGGTGAAGCTGTTCGCCGCACTCTGCATGGAGGCTTTGACTTCGTAGTTGAGGAAGAAGTGACCAGGGACGAAACTAGCGACCACATCGGCACTCTGGATACGGCCTTCAGTGATCAGGGTCATGCCATTGTCTTCGATTTGGACGATGTTGACCTCATCTCCGAGGTGGGCTGTGGGTGCGATCTCTAGGCCATTGAATTTTCCAAGAGTTTTTATGCCTTCGTCAGAGTTAGGAGTGAGTAGGGCGAGGTTAGCTTCGTAATCGACTGCGACTACTCTCGCTGGAATTTGGTGCTCGCCATTGGCCGATTCTAACTGGATGAAATTGGCGTCAGTGACCATTTCAGCAGTGGTAAGCACTTGGCTGTTTGGGAGTACTGCGGCGAGGGCGCGCCTTTTGCGTGGCGAAGTTTTTTCCCATGGTTGGGATGGATTGTAGCTTTGGAGAGTGGTGGCTACACGGATGACTGAGTCGGATACATCTTTGGCCATGGCTCCGAATGAGGAGGCGAGGACGATACTAAGAGTGAAAAATGATTTCATGATTAGAAAGGTGGAAAGGTTTAGTTAGAGAGGTTGTTAGCTTTGTGCACGCCGTAGTTCTCGCTGATACGTTGGTTCGCTTCGCTGAGCCCTTTGCTGGGAAAAATGAGCGGTCGGTCGAGGCCGTCGAGCATGATTTCAAAGAACTCTGGAGGAGTGGCTGGGTTGAGTAGTTCATGGGCCTGTTTGATGTCGGTGATGTCGACTCCATTGATGGATTTGACCGCGCTGCCGACGTAGCCTGAGAGAGCCGAGTTGATGGGGTCGTCAAGTACGCGTGTCAGGATGAGGATGTCTGCACGTTCCTTGAAGATGCCTTCTTTTACATACTCGCTGAAAAGGCGGCGGACACGTGGGTTGTTTAGCTTGTGTGCCGCGTAGAGGTTGCGGTTGAGCGGTTGGAGGACGAGTCCACCTTGGATGAGGTAACGAGGCTTTTTTCCGTATTGGGCGGAGTACATACTGGCTGGAGGAAATGTTTTTAGAGAAATTTCTTTGCTGAGCTTCTTGCCGTCGCGGATGAAATCGAGCTGGATTTTGTCACCAGCGAACTTGCGCTCGATTATTTCGTTCATGTTGACGCGCTCTCCAGCGATAGTGATGTTACCTGAGGAATCGACGGAGTAGCCATCGATAGCGGTGAGGATATCGCCTTCTTTAAGAGAGCCACTAGAGGAACCTCCAGAGGTGACACTGGAGATGAGAACACCAGGATCGTTGGCTTGAAGATTGTAGACTTTACGCATGGCGGGGTTGAACAGAGCAAAGTCGTAGGCTCCTAGGTCGGCGTATGAGTCATAGCTGCCATCTTCGATGTCCTTGAGGAAGCGTCTGATGACAGGGGTGGGGATCATGTAGCCGGTGTTGTCGGCCTGGGTGAGTCCCTGAAAAGCGACACCTGCAACCTTGCCGTCTTGGAGGACGGGGCCGCCAGAGTTGCCGGGGTTGATCGCAGCATCGATTTGGACAATGAGGTGAGAGTCTGAGCGTGAGTGCGCGTAGGGTCGGAAATCGATGCGGGAAACGACTCCACGCGTCACGGAGATGCGCTCGCCACCCATCGGGTAACCAATCACGCGGACTTCGGACTCGAGCTTTGGAATGCTACCGATTTCTAAATGGGCAAGGTCAGCAAAGGGCCTGAAGTCGACCAGCTCTAGAAGTGCCAGGTCGCAATCGTGCGCGACGTGGACGACCCGGGCTTGGTGCTTGCGCGAGGAACCGTGCATGGTGATGAGGATCCGGCGGGCGTTGGAGACCACGTGGGCATTGGTAAGGAATTGATTTTTGCCAATCAGAAACCCAGTGCCAGTGCCACCAGAAAAACGACCAGCATTCCACGGGGTCTTGTAGTCGGGGACTTGTGAGGCGACTTCGATGCGGACGATGGACTTATAGATGGTAGCTTTGGTGGCGCTTTCCGTCGCGGTGTGGTGATCCTGAGCGGGAGCAGCTGTGACGGCTTCTTGGGCGTACAGGGATCCCACTAGGGCGATGGCGCAGGTGAATAGGACTTTCATTTGTTGAATAAGCTAGGCTGGATTTTTAAAAAAAGAGGGATTTGAATTTTACTTTGATGGGGGCTAAGACAAGGCATGGAACTACGCGATTTCGCTGAGCAGGTACTCTTTGGCAAGACCTTGGAGGAGAAGCTCTTGATCAATCCCAAGCTTGTGACTGATGAAGCGCCAGCCCAGCCATTTATTATGGCTGATGGACCGGGCCGTCCGATCGAGTTGCGTATTTCCGAGCGTGGTGTGAAGGCTGACTTCCCTGGGACGAACCGTCTCGACGACGATCAAGAACGAGGGAAGATGTTGCATTTCCTTGCTAACCACGAACTACTAGCGACAGAGTTGATGGCTCTTGTCTTACTTAAATTCCCAAATGCTCCAAAAGAGTTTCGCATGGGGGTGTACCAGACATTGAAGGAGGAACAGGCGCACACATTGATGTATATGCGACGAATGCGCGAGTGTGGGGTCGAGTTCGGCGAGCTTCCTGTAAATGATTACTTTTGGCGGGCGGTGGCTCCGATGGAGCAACCAATGGATTTTGTCAGCCGATTGAGCTTGGTCTTTGAACAGGCAAATCTGGATTACTCCGTCCACTACGCTAAGTTGTTTAGGCAAGTGGGCGATGGCGGGACCGCTGCGGTGTTAGAGAAAATCTACGAGGATGAGATCGAACATGTTGGGCATGGCTTGAAGTGGTTTAGAAAGTGGAAGGACCAATCGAAGTCAGATTGGGAGGCATTTCAAACACAACTTCATTTCCCCTTGGCTCCAGTGCGGGCGAAGGGATTGGCTCCGTACAATGCGGAGGGACGGCGGCTCGCTGGGATTGATGAGGACTGGATCGAGTTACTCGAGGTCGCAGAGCAATCGCGTGGCCGTACGCCCGTGGTGCATTTTTTCAACCCAAATGCCGAGAGCGAGGAGGTGGCGCGGGTGAATAAAAAAGCATTCACAGCAAAGAAGAATGTGCGTCTCTTAGAAGAGGATTTGGATATGGTGAGCTTGGCACTGGCTAGGCGTGATGACGTATTATTGCTACACAAGGAACCAAGCCGGCAGCACCTTAAAAATATCCGAGCTTGGGGATTTCCAATGCCGCAATGTGTTGTGATAGGGAATTCTAGCGAGCTGGAAGAGAGACGTGTAGGTGGAGTGCGTCCGTGGGCTTGGCAGCAAAAGGCGTCAGATGCCTTGAAGCCATTTTCTCATAATATGAGTGAAAATGTAGAGGCGAGTTGGCGGGCTGAGTCACCGTCGCTCTGGCTGTCTAAAGAGTTTGGTTATGAATTAGAGAAGATGATAGGTGACCCTGTGGGGGAGTGGTGCACTAGCATTGATGAGGTTGAGAGCTATGTGGATGGAGCTGTGGGTGATGTGCTGATGAAGGCTGCGTATTCTAATGCTGGCCGTGGGCATTGCCGGTTGTTAGGTGCTGAGTGGACTAAGAGTTCTAGGGGGTGGCTCAGGCGGGTGCTGAAGGAACACGGTGGTGTGCTGGTGGAACCATGGTTAGAGCGTGTCCTTGATTTTTCATCGCAATACGAAATTGCTTCAAATGGAGAAATTAAGCAGCGTGGAATGACACGGGTGATCAATGATGAACTCGGGAGGTTTCGTGGTTCGTTAGTATTGCCTAAGTGGTCGCAGGGCTTGGATGAGGAGTTGACCAGCTTTCTGTTTAGAGATTGTCAGGTGCATCATTTTTACCGCCACACGCTGGTCAAAGCTTTGGGTGAACTGCTGGCTGATAGCGGCTACGTGGGGGCTCTGGGGGTGGATTCTATGGTGTTCCGTGATGCCGATGGGAACTTGGTATTTAGACCCGTGGTCGAGCTGAACCTACGCCACACGATGGGCCGAGTGGCTTTGGAATTATTGAAAAAAACTGCACCAGGACTGGGAGGGCATTATGAAATCCTACGAAAATCACAGATGACGGAACCTATAAAATTGGGGCCAGAGGAGGAAAGTGCTGAGAAGCTAGTTCTAACAGCTGGTGTCTATGTGCTAAATGATCCTGAGCAAGCCGAGGAGTTTCTAGCAGTTTACCGTGTAGCCAAGCCTTCGGCCTTCGATTTTAGATAGAACTGGCAATCATTGGTGGGCATTCGTGTCAGAAAACCTTCACCGTGCTGGTTTTTCCAGGCTTTCGCATTTTTCGCGGTTGAAGTCGTTTCATCCTGCTGGCTGGAAGCCCAAAAATTGTCTTGTGGTGTGGTTTATGATAGACTCGCCCAGTGTTTATCACTTATGCTAATTGGGTTATGATTATAAAACTCCCATCCAGTGAAGGTCGATATTTAGGTTACGAGGTTTCTGGGACCATTGGTCCAGACCAAGAACGGCTTTGGATTGCCGATATTGAAGCAGCGCTAGAAATGCATGCTAAGGTTTGTGTGCTATTGGTGTTAGATACGGGTGCTGGCTGGGGCGTTAGAGCTGGAATCGATGATATAAAATGGGTGCTTACTCATATGAATAAACTTGAGAAAATTTGTGTCGTGGCGGATGAGAAGGTTTGGCAATGGCTAGTGGCCATCGATAGCAAGTTTGCCAAACTGGTAGGCATCAGAGAAAAGCACTTCAATACCGAAGAACTTGATCAAGCCTGGAAGTGGCTCAAATCATAATTTGAAAAAGTAATACGATTTTGATGCAAGTTAGTTGCTAGTTTTAGTTTAAGGCCTTATAGACATTTGTCGTGAGCACAAGGAATGCGCACAACAATGAATAAAGGGAGCCTCTGTTAACTAGCGGCAGTGACGCTGAAAAGGATTTCAAACAAGGCAAGGCGTAATGAAGGAGCGGATACTATCCGGGACCGAAGAGCAACGCAGCCTAGTGAAGGAAGACTTTTCAGCCCGCAGGGTGCCTTACCAATAATCGAGCTCGGCTCGCAAATCACAATATAACACACACACACGGCACCGATGCTAGTTACCAGAGGTTCCCTTAAGGCATGAAATATTCTTTCGAGTTGGTAGTGAAGGCCGCAAACACTAAAGGTGTTAGCGAGCAATCATAATGCTACCATTCATACTCATTTTTTTACTCATAGGATCGATTGTCCCTGTATTGCTCAAGGATAAATCTAATTTTATGGGTCGTGGGCTAGTGATATTGCCCGCGTTGGCTAGCTTTGTTTGCCTCTGTATAGCGGGGGGGGAAGTGTTGAGTTCCGGGCAAAGCTTGATCTGGACGAGGGAGTGGGTGCCAAGTTTTGGGCTAACCATTGGGCTTCATCTCAATGGCTTGGCTTTGCTGATGGGATTGTTAATCACTGGGATAGGGACGCTCATCGTCACATACGCGCTCGGGTACATGGGCGGGAAATCTGGCACGATGCGGCTGTGCTCCTTGCTGTATTTGTTCATGTTTGCAATGACGGGGATTGTGCTCTCGAACCACTTGATCATTCTGTTCATTTTTTGGGAACTCACTAGTGTGAGCTCGTATTTGTTGATTGGCTTTGACCACGAAAAAGCATCGGCTCGACGCAGTGCTTTGCAGGCCTTGGTTGTCACAGGGCTTGGAGGACTGGCATTGCTGGCTGGCTTGATCTTGCTGAATCAGATGACCGGGACTTGGATGTTGTCTGACCTTCTCACTGGTGATTACCAAGTGGCTGGGCACCCATTGTATACGGGATGTTTGATTTTAGTTTTACTGGGAGCATTTACTAAATCGGCACAATTCCCATTCCACTTTTGGTTGCCCAATGCGATGGCTGCGCCGACACCAGTGAGTGCCTACCTACACTCTGCTACGATGGTAAAAGCGGGGGTGTTTCTTTTGCTGGTGATGCAGCCCGTCTTGGGAGGTACTTCAGAGTGGTCGCATTCTTTAATGATCGCAGGCGGCGTGACTATATCCATAGCCCTAGTGTATGGCTTGCGTCAGGCTGACCTTAAAAAAATATTGGCAGCTACGACCTTAGCAGTTCTAGGTATACTGACGTTTTTGATAGGAATTGATACGAAATATTCTATTCTAGCAGCGCTGGTGTTTTTACTAGGTCACGCTCTGTACAAGGCGACTTTATTTATGACAGCTGGCGCGGTGGATCACTCTACTGGGACGCGTGATATACGGTTGTTAGGCCAGCTCAAAAAGACAATGCCACTGACTACGCCTGCAGCATTGCTGGCTGCCTTTTCAATGATGGGGCTGCCACTATTTTTCGGTTTCTTAGGGAAAGAATACGTCTACAAGTCTGTGGTGGGTGGCAGCTGGCTGACTATTGCTGTGCTTCTTATCGGCAATGCGACGATGATGGTGCTCGCGGCCCGGGCGGGTGTGATTCCTTACTTTAGAAAATCGATTGGAGATCTTCCTAAGAAGCCGCACGAGATGGGCTTGTTGATGACGGCCGGGCCATTGCTGTTAGCGACTCTAGGTTTGGTGATCGGCTGTTTTCCCGGTTTGGTGGGCCCTTTGATTAGTTTTGCCTACACTGGCATTGTAGCTGGAGCTGAGCCTTACACTCTCTCGTTATGGCATGGAGTGAATCTCCCATTGATTCTGAGCTTAGTAACCTTTGCTCTGGGTTTCACTTTGATGAAAGTTCTCAGACCTGCAGCAGCGGGTAAGAAGGTCAATGAATCGACATTTGCCGACACAGTTTACGAGCACGTTTTTAAGTTTGTTCTGATGGTGGCACGCTGGTCGACCCAGTCACTACAGACTGGCAGGCTGCGCTCTTATGTAATCATTATTCTAGTTTCTAGCTGTGGCCTCATTTTGTGGAAGCTTGTTCGCTTCGGCGGTTGGCCCACTTTCGAGGGAATCGGGCAGCTCAATCCATTCATAACCATTTTGTTAGTGGCGATGACAATAGCGACTTTGTTTGCTGTTCTCTCAAAGTCGCGTCTGACCGCTGTGGTCTCACTCGGTGTTGTTGGTTACGGTGTTTCTATGATTTATGCGAAGTACAGCGCACCGGATTTGGCAATTACCCAGGTGTTAGTGGAAACGCTTACTGTGGTGCTTTTTGCCTGGGTCGTGCGCCGGTTACCACGTTACAGGAAACTCTCGACTGGCTTCGAGCGCTTCATGGATACTGGTCTAGCATTGATCATGGGAGGGGTGATGACGGTTCTCATGCTAAAGTCCCAAGGGCTTTTGTTTGGCCCGAAGATCTCGGATAAATTGACTCAAATGAGTTACCCTGAAGGCCATGGCGCCAATGTAGTGAATGTTATTTTGGTGGATTTCAGAGCGCTTGATACATTTGGTGAGGTTTGCGTGTTAGCAATTGCAGCGCTTGGTGTATGGGCGCTGGTGGATAAAGTCACAACAAAAGGAAAGTAATGGATTCAGTCATTTTACGCACAGCGACCCGCTTTCTCTACCCGCTCTTGATTCTACTTTCTTTAGTGGTCTTGTACCGTGGGCACAACCTGCCCGGAGGTGGGTTTATCGGTGGCTTAATTGCTGCCTCGGCAGTGATGCTACGTGCTTTGGCTGTCGGTTGGGATGAGATCAAGGCGAGTAGAATTCTCAAACCAATAGCGTTGATGCAATACGGCTTGATCATTGCCTGTGTCAGCTCCTTGATCGGACTAGCCGTCAATAATGTGTTGTTTCAGGCTGTCTGGCTGCCGACTTGGTATTTACCCGTTATAGGGAAGCTCAAGCTTGGAACACCGATCGTGTTCGATATCGGGGTCTATATGGTGGTGCTCGGCTTTGCCTTGCTCTGTGCAAAATCCTTAGATTCTAACAATAACTAATCATGTCTCTCCTCATCACTATCATGGCTGGCATATTATTCGCAGCAGGCGTCTATTGTCTGTTGCGGCGCAATATGACAAAGCTCATCATTGGCATCATTTTACTCAGTCAGGCTGCTAACTTGTTAGTCTTCACCATGGGGGGGATTCGAGCCCACCAGCCAGTCTTTGCCGACAGTGAGACAGGCACTGTGGCTGCTGGTCACGCCGACCCCGTCCCTCAGGCATTGGTGCTTACAGCTATTGTGATCGGTTTTGGTCTAATGGTTTTCACGATCACGCTGCTGATGCGAGCCCACGCAGTACTCAAGAGTGATGACGTGAATGAATTTAACCACACGGACGCACTACCATGATCTGGTTAGTTTTATCCTTACTTCTGCCATTCATAACGGCAGTGGCTTGCTTACGCAAAGAGCGCTGTGGGCCGTGGGTGCCACGGCTGAGTTTGATCGGAGCTGTGCTCCAATTAGGCAGTGCTGGGATGTTGATGAATCATGCGTTAGAGCATGAATATGTAATCATCCACGTGGGGGCTTGGGCTGCACCTTTTGGCATCACTTTGGTTGCTGACCTGTTCAGTGCTATGATGGTTTTGATCACGGCGGTGATTGCCGTCGCCGTTGCTTTGTACTCGATGGGGGACATCGACCAACGCCACACACAAAAGCATTATTACAGCCTGATTCACCTTCTGTTGATGGGAGTGAATGGTTCATTCCTCACTGGAGATTTATTCAACCTCTACGTTTGGTTTGAGGTCATGCTTTTGTCCTCCTTTGTTCTGATCACTCTTTCAGGGACCAAGGATCAGCTGGAAGGTGGGGTGAAATATTTACTGATCAACATCCTTTCCTCTATTCTCTTTCTTTGCGGTGTCGGGTTACTTTACGGTAAACTCGGGACGCTTAATATGGCAGATGTCGCGAATATGTTGAGCAATCACGATGACGCCTTGTTAGTGAACAGCTCAGCCATGTTGTTATTGGTGGCCTTTGGTATCAAATCCGCTTTGTTTCCCTTTTTCTTCTGGCTCCCAGCCTCGTACCATACACCACGGGTTTCCATCTCGGCGATCTTTGCGGGATTACTCACCAAAGTGGGGGTCTACGCTTTGATCCGCTCCTACACCTTGCTGTTCCATAGCCAATTTGATGTGGTGCAGGATGTGTTGCTCTTCCTAGCTGGGATGACGATGCTGACCGGCGTGTTTGGTGCTGCCTCGCATTTCGATATTAAGAAGATCCTGTCATTTCACATTGTCAGCCAAATTGGCTATATTGCGATGGGGTTGGCGATTGGCACACCGATTGCGATTGCTGCCGCGATATTCTACACGATCCACCACATTTTGGTGAAGACGAACCTGTTCTTGATTGCTGGTCTGATCGAGAGGCGTTGTGGAACGACAGATTTGAAGAAGTTAGGCGGGCTAGCGAAAGCCTCACCAGCTCTAGCTCTATTGTTCTTTATCCCAGCATTTTCTTTGGGTGGAATTCCTCCACTTTCAGGATTTTGGGCAAAATTTGGGGTGGTCAAGGCTGGCCTCGATGCGCAGCATTATTGGTTGGTCGGCTGTGCTCTCTTTGTAGGTGTCCTTACATTATATTCGATGACGAAAATCTGGGCTGAAGCCTTTTGGAAGAAAGCTCCAGCAGCTGGTAAGGAACAAAAGGCAGCGAGCTCGGATTCCTTGCCTAAAGTGATGGTGATCCCCTGTGTTGGTTTGGCATTGATTACTGTTTGGCTCAGCCTCAATCCCGAGCCATTGTTAGAGCTGTCAACTAAAGCCAGCGAACAACTCGGCAACCCTCAAGGATACATCAAGGAGGTATTAGGGAAGTAAGATGAAATTTTTAACGAAAATGATAAAAATGATAGGCTTCGGCTTCTTTTATCTAAAGGAGGTAGTGGTGAGCAATCTGCGGGTGGCGGCAGACATCGTGACATCCCAGCACCTGATGAAACCTGAAATCCTAGAAGTAGATGTGAGCAATCTCACACCGCGCCAGGTCTTTGTAGCATCGAACTTGATCACCATGACCCCAGGTACCTTGAGTCTGGATGTGGTCGACGACACCCTGTTCATTCACAGTATGTATTGTGTGGATAAGGTGGCGGATGCCGATGCCCTTGTAAAAAATTATGTAAACCGAGTACGCGATGTTTTTTGATATTCCAGATCTCCCTCAGTGGGTGCTCACAGCATGCCAGTATATGCTGGCTGCAGCTATTGTCTTGTCGACCATTCGGGTGGTCAAGGGGCCAACCTTGGTGGATAGAATTATAGCTCTCGACTTGATCGCAGCCCTGACTATGGCGCAGTGCGTCTTGTTGACCTTAGTCAGTGGCTTCATTCCCTACCTAGATATCGCGATCGCGATCGCTCTCATCAGCTTCATTGCCACAGTGGCTTTGGTGCGCTACTTAGAAAGCAAAGACCTATGATGACCATTATTATAAGCACCTTCTTGTTAGTCGGTTGTTTCTTCGCGCTGTTAGCCGCGATAGGAGTTGTCCGGATGCCCGACATCTATTGCCGGATGCACAGCGCAACCAAGGCCGGAGCATTCGGTAGTGGGCTCATCCTGATAGCCGTGATGTTAGCCTACCCAACGCCCCACGTGTGGATTGCTTGCCTGGCCATCTTGTTTTTCTTTTACCTCACAGCACCAGTAGCGGCGCATTTGGTTGGGAGAATTTGCTTCCGCTCCAAGTTGCCGATTTGGAGACCGAAGAAGCTGAAAGTAGAAAGTAGAAAGTAGATGCCTATTGGTAGAATGATGGGGTCAGGTATAGAAATGTAGGATCTTCGCCTTGTCCGCTCTGTTTACTCTGATAAATCCCCCTCATCTTGTGGCAAGTAGGAGTCCCGTATGAAGATGCTCTCTATCATGTGATGGCGGCTGTACCATCATGCGCCATTCATCCGACTCTCCAACTACATCTGCTCATGCTCATTTTTGCGGCGACCACAATACTGGGTCGTTTGATCAGCCTGAGTGCGCCGGTCTTGGTGACTTGGCGTTGTTTGCTAGCGACGGCTGGGGCCATGCTGTGGGTGAAGGTCATGTCGAAGCGCAAGCTGTGGCTCGGCAGGGTAGTGGTTGGGAAACTGATGGGGGTTGGAGTGCTGATTGGGCTGCATTGGTTGTGCCTGTTTGGGGCGGTGAAGATTGCAAATATATCCATCGCGCTAGCCGGGTTGGCTACTTTGTCGCTGTTCACGGCCATTGCCGAGCCCTTGCTGAACCGTCAGCGGATCAAGCGCTACGAGGTGATGCTCGGCTTGTTGGTGCTCGGTGGCATTGTGCTGATTGCGGGAGCTCAAAGTAATTACTTCCTCGGTCTTGGCCTAGCTCTGCTCAGTGCCTTGCTGGCGGCGATTTTTATGGTCATCAACAAGCACATGGTCGTCACTGGCAGTGATCCGTTGGTGATGGTGTTTTGGGAGATGATGTCGGCCACAGTGGTGTGTTTCCTCGCAATCCCGATCTTTGATCCCAGTGGATTTGAAGCCATGGCATTTACCGATCCGTTGGATTGGCTGTGGCTGTTGATATTAGCGTTTGTCTGCACGGTTTATGCTCAGGATCTCACCAATCGCTTGTTGCGTCAGATTAGCGCATATAAGTTTAACCTAGCGGCTAATTTCGAGCCGGTTTATGGGATCGTAGCGGCGGCCCTCATTTTTGGCGAGCACCAGGAACTCCAGCTGACATTCTACCTCGGTGCTTTAACGATCCTACTGGCGAACTTCCTGCAGCCGCGATTGCAGAGACGCTTCGGCATATGAATGTGCATTGTCCTGATGGGCACAGGATTGAATGGCACTTAGATCAGCGAGCTGCCAGCGTCCTCCAACGGAGAAATTTATGTCTAGGGTGGACAGAACTTGTATTGGGCTTCAACGAACGAGCCACGTAGAAGAGCGCTTCCAGCCTCTTTCCTCTGAACTTGTATCGGGTTTGCCGGTGAACTCTGATCGCTGTGAGTCAGCAGCTTCGCTGGAAATTTTTTGAGTGACCGAGACGGTCGCGCTACGTAACGCGACCGTCTCGGTCGCTTTGAGCTGATCGCCGAAGGCTGATTTCAATCTGTTGGGTGAGCGGTAAGCCTCTCTTTCCTCCAGATCTCATGTAAATCGAGGGGGTACTTCATCTAGCGTTCGGACCTCCACAGGCCAACAGTGCTGGAGCATCCTCAACGCCAAGCTCCTGCAGGATCGCGTGCAAGTTATCGCCGCGGGCGATCCGCTTGCGCTTGCCATTTTTTTCTATGCTCACCGCACGATAGTAGCCGGGACGCATCAGGTGCTGCTCCAGTTCCACCGTTCCATTACGCAAACTCAGAGTGCGAAGCTTGTTCCACCACATCTCGCCCTTCACTACTGGCACATTCCAGTTCATTTTGGTGCTGCCCGAGATCGTCACTCCTTGTTCGTACAGCTCGAGGAATGCGATCGCTTCGGCCAGGCCTGAGTAGTCGGTTGCAAAACCCACTCGCTTATGCGCATGGGCACAAGAGACAGGATAGTTTTCAAACACCTTTCCATCATCGGAGCCAACTTGCCCACCCGGAGGTGTTTCGCTCATGAAGTTGAAGGCCATCCGGTGCACCATGTCGCGGATCGGCGAATGGTAGTTGGTGATCTTCATCCCTTTCGGCAAAGCTTTGCGGTTCTTCAGCGTCGTGTCTTTCGTCATCGCTGAACCAAGGAAGTAAACGCCGCGCAAGCCCTTCAACTCACTCTTGGTAGATTCGAGCGACTGCAAAGCAACGCGCGATCCAACACTGAACGCTACGATCACATAAGACCTCTTATCGCGTTCCAATTTTTCTAGCACCTCACTCCTGAACCTCGGCGCTTCCGCATGCGCCATTTTCTGTGACTTGATCCAGGACGCTCCCACATGGAGTGGATCGACTTTGACCGAATCCCATTCGTAGTTAACCACCTCTGACGACACCTTCTCCTCCAACAAAAACTCCTGCAAGTTCTCACAGAACTTCGGCGACTCTTTCACCCCGCCGAAGCCATGCACATAAACGAATACCAGCGAGTCGGAGCCACCTTTGAGCGGCTCCTCAACTAGCTTGGCAGCAGAGGATTGAACCGTACACATCACCGCGATCACAGCAGTCGTAAGTAATTGACGTAATCTCTTCATGGCTAGAGACTGCCACGAATTCGACGGCTCCGGTAATCGATAATTCGGAGTCATCCATCGACTGTGTCGATGCTCTAAACGCCTTCCAACGCGCGCTATAGGTGAAGAACTCCATAACCCACAGCCATGCGTGGAACGGGGTAGGGTGGATCATTGGTTAATTAGTTCACTGGGAAACTGGAACAATCTAAAATGCGGGCTCGGGTGTTGTACGACTGGGCAGAAGGGATCGATCTAGCAGCAGATATCGTCTAAAAAATCCGTGGATAGCCTCTCATGGAAATGTGTCTCTCCATGAGGTCCCTTATAAATCAGGGGTGGACTGGCTTCCTTCAAAGATTGTGTGTCAGATGATTCAGTTAGATGGAAACGTTCGGAGCTTAAAAATAGCTTTACCTGCATTGGCTAACTGATAGTAGCTTGTGTGAAAATTTATGAACATTGAATTATTAAGAAAGAAAACTGCAATGGTTCTTCAAAGCTTAGAGAAAGGTATTGGAGATTCATTATAGATCAGGACAACTTGATGCCGGCTCACAGAAAATCAAGTGCTGTGAACGGTATAGTTGACAGGTGTTCAGAAGAAAGGTGGTCAAACATCTCTAATGATAGCTTAGCCCAAACTAAAGTGTTAGTTGAGTCTTCGTATTTTGGTGAATTGTTGGACCTTGCTGTGATATCCACGAAAGACACAAGTTACGAAGTATTGTGTAGATCTCTAAAAAGTAAGATTGAGTCTCTGGAAGTTTTTGTAATCAGAAATGCTATGGCTCATCCAAATCGAGAGTTTTTTGAAGTTTACTGGTATAGAATGGCGGCCATAGTAGCGGATCCAATTCTAGAGCATCTTGGAATATTCGGACCTAGAGCTGAACTAGAAGCTGCCGAAGACGGGGAAATTAGAGATGTTTCAGAAGAGTGGTGGTCACGAGGGGAGCGATATACATGGAATAACCTACCTAGCGACTTCGCTCATGATGTTACCGGGTTAATAGGTAGAAAAATAGAACTCGAAGAACTTAAATCTTTAATCGTAAGTAAGAGAAATCCTGTTGTAACAATCGTAGCTCCAGGAGGAATGGGAAAGACTGCAATAGCTCTAGACTCTTTGAACACCGTCGTTCACGATGTCAGTCTAGCAGAAAGTTTGGATGCTGTATTCTTTATCAGTCTGAAGCAGGAAGAGTTAACGGCCTCAGGTGTAAAGAAACTGGATGCTCCTGATTGCATGGAGGCCTTACAAAGGCATTTAGATGAATTAATTAAAGATTCAGACGTTGCTGATTCATCAAATGTTATCCTTTGTGTAGACAATCTCGAAACTGTTTTGCTGGATGGGAGTATGGAGTTTGATGATTGGTTAGAGAAAATGCCAGCACACTGGAAAATTATTATAACAAGTAGGATTGCGTTGGACGGTGCCAAAACATTCCCTCTTAAAGGTTTAAATACTCAAGGAGGAGAGCTACTTGCTAGAAAATATGCAGAGGCAATCGACCTACATAATGTCAGTAACGATCTACTCAAGTCAATAGCTGCTTCTTCAGCTTCAAATCCTTTGGCGATCAGGTTACAAGTCGATAGATTAAGAGCAGGGGGTGATGTAAATATAGTTTCTGGTCAAACTGAAGCTGACATTATTGATTTTTCATTTAGAGCTCTAGTGGAGAGCCTTCCTCAACATAGTTGCGATGTATTAGAGTGTTTGTTTGCTTGTGGAGGTTCAGCAGATCGAGGGCAAGTTCATATACTTTTGGGGCTTGCTGTCGAAGAAACAACAGAAGCAATAAACTGTCTGGGGCGAACTAGTTTGATAACAAAAGAATTGGACGAAGATTCTGAGACCTTAGAGTTAGCTGAGTCTGTTCGAATCATGCTTCGCGACCGGCCTCTAGACTTCAAATTAAGAAGCGAATTTGCCAAAAAAATTAACGCGACAAGGGCTGCCAACAGGCTTCATTCAAGTATCCAGAAACATAATACTGATCCAACTCATTGGGATTATATTTCAGAGTCCGTGCCTGATTATTTACGTAAAGTTTTAATCGATGCAATGCGATTATTCAAGAAGCCTGGTAGGCATGAAAAGGACTATCAACAAATAGAAAAAGTTGGTAAGTCTTTGCAAAGTCTTCCAAGAGAGAGTAAGAATTACGCTGAGTATTGGCTTACTTTAGGTAGATTGAGGGAGAGTCAAAGAGATTGCCAAAGCGCCTTAGAGGCCTATACCACAGCTTCAAAAATTGAAGGTTTATCATCGTCTTCAAATAAGTTGAGATATACATGTCGGCTCAATTTGGGTCGATTCTTATCTTCCGAAAGTATGGTTGATGAGGCAGTTGCGCATTTAGAAAAATTAAATGAATGTGAAGCTATGCTTGGGGAAGATATACCTGAGGTAGTAGTTACTCGTTTTTCTAGCATGTATGTTAGCTTGTTGATGAAATGCGATAGGATTGATTTAGCTTCAAGCCACTTAAATCTTGTGAAAAAACATAAAATCGCTGACACTTATAAAGGGTTTATACCTGCATGTAGTGCTCAGTTGGAGATTGCCAAAGTGAAAAGAATACATAAGTCTGACTGTCTTTCTGCCGTAAAAGGTTTAACTAGGTCCGCTGAAATTCCTAGTGATGCTCTATCTAAGGATAACGAGTCTCGGCACGCCATAGGAGCAACGTTATACTTAAATAAAGAGTTGGGACACCTTCTTTCAGCAATGCGGATCTCTGATTTGCTTGAGGAATCAACGACTAAACTTCTTTGTAAATCGGAAGAATTATATGAGCTAGTATACAACATATCAGGACTAAAGATCAGAGATAAAAGGGAGTTGCTTTCAGTCGTGAAAGATCTCATAAAAAAGTTAACTGATTCTAAAAATCTATTTAATAAGAGGTCTTGGCTGAGTCGTTGCGGCATCCAAATTATAGATAACTGTAAACATAAACTTGAGGAGGGGTGGATTCCTTGTGAAGTGGTCGTTGTGAATGGGGGTTATGAACTGCCTCGATTTATAATGTGTAAAGATGAAACGGGCCAAATGTATTTTGCGGGTAGACAAGGTCTCAAGGATTTGGACTTAATCGCATGGTCGAGAATTGAAAAAGGCTACAAGATTGCGATTAGCGGCATTTCTACTCCAGTCTCAGCTAAAGGGAGGGAGAGGGGGAGGGAAACATACCCTGTTCCTAAGTATTTGAGAGTTCTTTGATTAATCTGCAGATCGGTTAAAAAACTAAAAGCCCGCTAGGATTTCCCCGAGCGGGTTTTTTTTAGAGTGGCGTCTGAAGTCCATGTCTCTAGGGAATAGACAATATGTGAGGTGCGGCACATTACTAACGTCACAGGAGTTGATCGCCGAGGCTAAAGCTGCAATGAGCCCATCCGCTTACAAGAACTAGAGCGTGACCGTGACGCTCTGGTGGTGCACTACGTGCGAGCTGGGTAGTGGGGCTCACGGCTTCGAGGCTTATAAACGTTGGCTCAGCCGATGGTAGAGCCCGATTGCAACCTGTTGGCAGGACTGCTAGAACGTCTCTAGGGAACAGACAATATGTGAGGCGAAGACAGCAAAACCCTTGTTTATAAAGGATCTTTAAAATAGAGAATTCTCCATGAAGCTCTATGAGTTGTAGACTGTCATGCAATCTATGAGTAGACGCCTTTCACACCCCCATGAAGTTAAGTATGGCATCGAACTCCGGGAGGGTGCTTCTCTTGGCTTCTAGCAATTCTTTGGGAAAGAGCTGTGGGCACCTAGAGCGAAGCTTCATGGAGTAGCCCGCCTCATCGGTATTGAGCAGCTTGATGAAAGCAGACTTGAGCTCCTTCGAGCTACTGTGGAGGCCGCCTTTAGGTAATTCACCGAGGATGCTCAGCATCAGCCCTTCGAGGCACTGAGGAACCGAGAGAGCAAGGGTGATGCTGTTCTTTTTCAGGAATGCACTCTTTATCTTGTGCTCAATATCGCTATCGATAAGCAGCAGGCTTCTGTCATAGCAACCAAGCTTGAGTAGTTTATTAACGAGGCGATTGGCCACGTCTTGAGGTGACTTCCCTTGACCCTTATCGACCTTGATCTTGAGTCTCTTATCTTTATCAGCCTCGTAGACTTTCTTGAGGTGGTTAAGGAAGATGGCCTCAGTTTTTCCCTCACCGAAAAGGACGATACTTTCTCTGGCCATCGATTAGAAGAGATCGGGTTCAGGGATAGCATCGTAGCGACCGGCGTTGTAGTTGGCGAAGTGATTCTCATCACGGCGGACGCCTTTGTGCTGGCTCAGGCGCTTCACTGTACTCAGGTTGTCATCGTCTTTCTCGACCAGGAAGATCTGCTCCTTGGCTAGATGGTTGAGGACCTCTACATGATGACAGGTGAAGACCAGTTGAGCTCGTTTCGGGTTGGAGTCACGGTCTACAAAGAGGTCTAGTAAGAGTGGAATAAGGTGAGGGTGGAGGTCTGATTCCATCTCATCGATCACAGCGATACCACCGTCTGTGAGGACAGGTAGGAATGACCGCAGCAAGGTGAATAGTCGCTGGGTACCTGAGGATTCCTGTAAGAGAGAAAAGGTGAACTCACCGTTTGGTGTGTTGTGGGTGACAAACGGGAAGTGCATCTTCTTCGTGTCACCTTTATTCTGGCTCATCACTTCCACCTCGTGGACGTCGAACTTGGTGATGCCGAGGTCGGCCTGCTTGAGGCGAAGTTCTATATCGTCTTTGAAATGTGGGTTCTCGTGAAGGAAGTCTGCGCACTCACTCAGTTGGTCTGCCACAGAGCCAGTTTGTCTATCCATCTTTCCACCACGGGTAACATTGCATGCAAATTTACCGAGCGCGACATCGAGCTTTTTGAACTCCGAGCGACCAGTAACCATGCCGGCTGAGATCATAGAGGCATTGGGGCGATCCTTGAGGAGTTCAGCAATGAGGGAGGCATCAGTGTAGCCATCCTTCTGACTAACCAGAGCACTCTTCTTACCTTGCTTGCGGAGCAGCACGGTACGAAAGGATTTCGTCTGTTTGTAGTAACGCTGGAGGCGTTCAATGACCACAGCTTCAGTATTGAGCTCTAGATGGTAGCGGTAGACGTTGTCCTGGCCCTCGAACTCTAGTGTGAACTTGATAGGGGCATCACTGCCGATGAAGCCATCGACTGGGATGGATTCTGTAGTATCCAATTCTTTGTAGGAATGACGGATGAAGAAGTTAAGAAAAGAGAGGCTTTTGAGTAAGTTTGTCTTACCTGAGGCGTTTGGTCCAAATACGCCAGCGAGAATGCTCACCTGGTCTCCAGAGCTCGATTTCTCGAAGGAGTAATCTGTGGGAGTCTTGGCGCTGGTCGTTAAATCTAGCGTTGCTTCACTCTGGAGTGAGAAGAAGTTCTCGGTAGTGATCTTACGTATCATGACGTGCAGACAATACTCTAAAATGCTGAGAGTGCTACCAAAATGTTACAAGATTGACGTGAAAATGTTAAGTTAGTGTTATTTTTGAGGTTTTAGCCGTTTCAGGATTTGAGTCTCAGGGGGCTCTGGTGGAGCAGTACGTCGCGAGCTGGGTAGTGGAGATCAAGGCTGCAGGGCATATAAACGTTGGCTCGGACGATGGGAGAGCCCTAGTGTAAGCTGTTGGCTGGCATGCTAGAGCCGAGATCAAAAAGCTAGCGTGTGGAACTGGGAGCATGCTGCTGTAGAAAGTCGGCTATGCGGTCCGGATGCTCGTGATCTGAATCACGGAGACGTGTTTGACGCGTATCATTGAGGAGGCGGCCGGAGCCATCGAGGACTACGAAAACTGGAATGCCTTTTTTGATAGTTGCGTGATACCTCGCAACCAAATCGCCATTGTGGCCACTGTCACTTGGCCCGACATCGATACGAGTGACCAGATAGGAATCCCGTAGGATACGGGATATCTCTGGATCAGACTGCAACAACTCCACCGTCTGCGTGCTGTCCGAACACCAATTGGCTCCATAGATGAGCAAAACGTGCTTTCCACTCTTCTGAGCAGAGGAAAGAGAACGGGAGACCTGAGCCTTGGCATCAGCGGTTTTATCAAATGCTCCAGGGCCGTCGTAAGGAGGAGCGGTCGCACAGGAGGTGATCAGGACCAACAACGAAAACAGGAGAATAGAGCAGTATTTCATAGAGCAAAGGGAGAGCAGTGAAGCCAAGGAATAAGAAACTAACATCCCCCCTTTCCTCGTCAACGCCGTATAAGTCGATCTACGTAAAACTATTCATTTCTACGCATTTCTACGGAACAGACAATATGTGATCTGAAGGCACCAATCTCTTTATTTAAAGGGAATCTCCCCAGTGTCATTTTTCTATGAACGATGCATGGGTGATCTATGCGTCAGTTTTTTTGAGAGAGAACTATGTGAGTTCACAGGCAGCCATATGTTTCCTTGGTTGGGATGCTTGATTGTCCCTGGCTTTCGAAATTTTCGTGTGTTTCGCGGTAGAATGTTTCATTTTGTAGGCGGATGTACCCAAACTGACACTGGTGAAAGGCATCCGCTAGCCACCGGCGAAAACTGGTTTGAAGCCGGCTTCAGTTAGGATGCGCTTCATCTCGTCTCGTTTGTCGCCTTGGATTTCGATGCAGCCATCCTTGACGGTGCCGCCTACGCCGCAGGCTTTCTGGATCATCTTCGCTAGTTGTTGTTTTTCGGCAAGTCCGATCCCGATGAAATTCTTGGCGACCGTGACCGCTTTGCCACCGCGATGCGCCGTCTGACGGACGATGTCGACACGCCCTCGATTGGTATTTTTCTGACCGCGCGTGGGGATTTTCACTGTGCTGACAGGCAGAGCGCCTTCTGGTCCTGTAGGCAGGTTTGCGAGTGCGTCCAATGCTCCAAACGCATTGGGGATTTGCAGATTTTCAGCAGAACTATCAGACTTTCTTTTCTTCCGACTCATGGAGTGGATTCAATGGCAAATCTCAAAAGAATTCACGCTTATTCGATTTGATCGATTAAAATGGGAATCAAAGGACTGATCTAAATGGCAAGCTTTCAAGCTCAGATTTGCTAACTCTGAGGTCCGTGGCGGTGGTTTCCAACCGCCAAGCCCAAGACTATCAAATACGGACGAGGCGGTTAGAAGCCTCCGTCACACTCCCAAGTATCACTCTGCCAATCAAAAAAACTGATACCCTCAAAATAGAGCTCGGCACATAGCGTCGAATACCAGACTCGCTCTTGGAGCAGCATGTATAGGGCTTGTTGGGTGAGCAGAAGTTTGCTGGTGAGGTCTGAGGACTGTGAGTCAGCAGTTTCGCCGGAAATTTTTTGAGCGACCGAGACGGTCGCGGTACGTGGTGCGACCGTCTCGGTCGCTTTGAGCTGATCGGCGAAGGCCTACTTTTCGATCTATTGGGTGAGTGGAATCTCTCTCTACCAAACCTCATGTAAATCGAGGGGGGCACTTCATCTAGCGTTCGGGCCTCCACAGGCCAGCAGTGCTGGAGCATCCTGAACGCCTAGCTCCTGCATGTGTATGGAGGGACAGAACTTGTATAGGGCTTCCAAGACTTCTCCCTCAAATTTTCACTATGTCTTTCATCGGTTTCCAAGTTCGTAATTAACAACATTCGGACAATCTAACATATTAGGTGGTGTTACTTGCTGTAGACGTATTTTAAGCCGTCTTTGATGTCTTTAGATATAATCAATATCACGGGAAGTAGAAAGAGTGTGATGATGGTGGCGAAGAGAATACCAAAGGCGAGTGAGGCTGCCATCGGCTTGAGGAACTGAGCTTGAACCTCGGTCTCACGTAACAGTGGGTAGAGTCCAAAGAAGGTAGTGAGTGATGTCAAAAAGATCGCTCTGAACCTGTCGGCACCAGCTCTTTTACAGGCGTCTAGCAAACTGTGGCCTTCCTTTCTGAGGTCGCTGACGCGGCAGACTAGTACCAGCGAATCGTTCACTACGACTCCTGAGAGGGCGAGGATTCCGAAGACGGAAAGGATGGAGACTGGGATGTCCATTATGTAGTGTCCGACTAGAGCACCAATGATACCAAAGGGGATGACCGACATGATGATAAGCGGTTGGAGATAACTTTTCAGCGGTATGGCGATCAGTATATAGATGAAGATTATGGAGAATAGAAAACCGACCTGTAGAGATTTCATGGACTTCATTCTTTGTTCCACTTCACCACTAGCACTGATCGCAATACTTGGGTATTTGGCTAACATTTTTGGATAGTATTCTTCTGTTAGCCGCTTTTGGATTTCATCTGATGAAGTGATCGTTTTATCGATCGATCCTTCGACAGCCACGACGCGCTTATTATCATATCGTTCAATCGAGGCTAGCGACTCTGAATACTCGGTATTCGCGACAAGGGAGAATGGCACCGCGGTACCATCGGATTTTCGAATACGCATATTGCGTAGGGTTTCTAAGGAGCCGCGTTGTTCGAGCGGATAGCGCACCATGACACGCACTTCCTCGCGGCCTCGCTGGACGCGCTGGGCTTCACGGCCGTAAAAGGCGTCTCGCACACCGGTGGCGAGATCTCGCTTGGTGATTTGCGCAGCCTGGGCTTCGGGGGTGATAGAATAAAGTATCTCAGGCTTTCCTGAGTCGAAGGTGTCTAGAACATCGTAGACGCCCGAGTAAGTAGCGACGACTGATTTGAGGTCTTCGGCTGCGAGTTTAAGTTCATCGAGGTCATCCGATTCGAGATTGATTACAAAATCACCGCCGGGAGGCCCGGCTTTGGCGGCAAATGAAAGCGAACGGGCGCCAGCAATCTGACCGACGGCCATACGCCAGTCTTTGATGATTTGTGCTGTAGTGAGAGATTCGCGGGTAGTTGAGCGTGTCAGCTCGGTCACTACGGATACCTTGGTGTTATTACTAGAAGAAATCTGGACTTCGACGAAAGGATTCTGGCCAAAGTTTTTTTCGTATCGAGCACCCAGTTCTTGAGATGCTTGCTCGATCCGAAAGGCTGAGGCGTGGAGGTAATCTACCGATTGGCCTTGTTCTAGTTCGAGGGTGACTGAAATGTTGTCCTGGTAGATGTTAGGAAAGAAGACGAATCGTAATTGGCCTGCAGGGAGTAAACTAACAACGAGAATAAGTATGGCGATGAATGCCGCAAATACAGCGTAGCGCCAATCAATGAAGGTGCGGATGAGTGGACGATAGACTGAGTCTACGACCCATGTAAGACCTCGTGCGATGGAGCCCTGAAATCTTGACCAGGCTCTAGAAATGGCATTAGCAGGTTTTCTGTGCACGTTGAGATGTGCTAGGTGGGATGGGAGGATGAGCTTCGACTCGATCAGTGAGAAAATCAGGCAAAGAATGACGGTGGTGGCTATTTGGCCAAAGACATTACCCATACGTCCACTGACTTGAGTGAGCGGCAAGAAGGCTGCAATGGTGGTGAGGACACCAAAGGTTGCAGGGGTGACCACCTTGCTGACTCCTCGTACCGTCGAACGAATATAGCCTTCGCTGTCACTGACGCTCTTCTGCTGTTCTTTTTCGGAGTAAATAGACTCACCGATGACAATGGCATCATCCACTACAACTCCTAACACGATGAGGAAACCAAAGGCCGAGATGACATTTACTGAGAGTTCAATGCCTGCAATAGGGAAACACGCAAGAGCTCCTGCCAGTGAAACAGGCACACCTACGGCCACCCAAAATGCGAGGCGGAGATTGAGGAATAATGTGAGGATCAAGAAAACTAGCGACACCCCGAGAAGTCCATTCTTACCAAGTAAGACCAGCCGGTCACGGATGCTGGTCGCCCCATCATACCAACCTGCGACCTTGATGCCTTCAGGAAGTTTATTTGCCTTAGAGTATTCTTCAACCGTGGCACGCGCTTGAGCTACGGCCTTAAGGATGTCGTCATTGCCTTCGGTCTTGATTCTAAGGCTAATAGAGGGTTGGCCTCTGTAGCGATTGATGAATTTTTGATCGATGAAGCTGTCGCGGACGTTGGCTACATCACTGACGAAAATCCGAGTTCCATCAGAGTCGGTGCGCACAGGAATATTTTCGAAGTCGGCCTTGAGGTAAGCTTGGTCGCGGGAGCGCAGTGAGATGTCTCCGCGCTCAGAGCGTATCACTCCACCACCTAGATCGAGTGAGTTGTTTGAAATAGCGCGTGCTAATTCATCAAATGTGAGGTTGTAGAGGCGAAGCTTTTGCTCGGATGGTTCGATCGATATTTCATAATCACGGTCGCCCAGAGTTTCTACTTTTGAAATGGCATCTTGCCTTAGTAGAACGTCTCGTAAGTTTCGGGCCGCTTCTTTGAGAGTGGCTTCTGAGGCGTCACCATAGAGCTCCAACCAGAGGACTTCATTGCTCCGTTTTTTTTCGATGATTACTGGTTTTTCAGCTTGTTCTGGGAAACTCTGAATCGCATCGACTTGGATTTTAACATCGTCTAGCAGCTTCGAAATCGGATACTTTTCCTTCGCTTGTATGGTGACGATGGCAATGTTGTCCTTACTGATCGAGCGGATATGTTCGATGCCTTCAACTGACTGGAGCGATTCTTCAATCTTGATAGCGACCCCGCGTTCGACATCCTCAGGAGTGCCGCCGCGGATAGGGACCATGACCTGAACAGTTTCTGCGGCAAACGCAGGGAAGCCTTCTTTCCGTACTGTGAAGGCAGTGAATATTCCCGCCGCTAATATAGAGAACATCAAGATATTCGCCACAACTGGGTTGCTGGCGAACCAAGTGATGAAAGGGTGCTTTTGAAGAGGTGATGACACGACGCTATGTGTAGGTGTTAGGTGACTGCACAGAAGAAGTTACTGGCTAAGAGTTTTGACTAGCATGCCTGTACGGAAGTTGGTCAAAGGCCTAGAAACGATCTTGAGTGGTGGAGTCAAACCTGGGTCGATCAATTTGAGATAAGCCATGCCTTTGTGGCTGTGGATACGCTGAGTGTTGATTTTTACGAGCTTCATCTCAGAGTCAACAACCCAAAGATAGGAGTCATTCACCAGAGCTACTTCAGGTACTTCCATTGCTTCTGGGACTTCTTTGGTCGGAATGGTGGCCCTGACAAATGTCCCAATGGGTAATGAGGCCTTTCCTTTGTACGGGTGAGTAATCTCGGCGATGACGAAGACTACTTGATTGGTCGGGTCAATGATCGGGTCAGTTCGGCTCAAGGTGGCTGTCCATTCGGCTCCAGGTTTTGTCGGGCTAGTCAAGATGATCGAGCTTGGTTCTGTTGACTTGTTAGGCAGTTCTATCCGTGCTGCTTGTTCAGGTGTGAGTGGTAAGCGAATCTCAGCCATCTCAGTGGCGACTAAGGTGCCCAGCGGCTTCTGGGAAGTGGCATAGTTTCCGATCGAGGCCGAGCGTTCACTAATAACTGCATCGAATGGAGCTTTGAGAGTGCAACGGTCTATATCAGTTTGGGCTTTATTCTTGGCTGCTTCAGAGGCTGCGATGCTAGCGAGTGCCGCCGCGAGTTGAGGTTTGCGGAGAACAAAGGGGGAGGCGGAGGAGAGTTCTCTGCCAGAGGCTTTCCAATCTCCTTCAGCTTGTTTCGATCGGATGATTTCCTCTTCTAGCGTGCGGTTGTTAGTCGAGAGTGTTGCAGCTTCTCGTGCTAGGATCGCTTCGTAATCGGTGGTGTCGATGCGTGCTAGTACCGTTCCTTTGCTCACCTCTCTACCCACTCTAAAGGTGTCTGCAACAAAGGTGATATTGCCACTAACTTGTGGCGTGATTGCAGTCTCAAAATAGCTTTTGACTGTGCCGAAGGTGAGGACAGGAGGGCTATGGGTGTCAAGACCAACCGTGAGGGTCGAGACTGTGGGCACCACTGCGGGGGGCTGTTTGCTCTTAAGTAGAGGTTTTGAGCCGATCATTTTGATAGCCACACCACGAGCAGCTAGGAGGATTAACAATGGGATGAGAATTTTGAGTACTAATTTCACGTGTGTAGATAGATGAGTTAGAAAAATTAAAGTGCCTTACCTAAGGCGAGAGCGAGCGATACGCGGTTCTGGTAGCGCAGAGCCCGAATATTGATGAGTGATTCTTCAGTGGCGAATGTTCTACGCTGGACAGCGAGTAAATCGAGGATGTTGATCAGCCCGTTGTCGTAGCTTCTTAGTCCACGCGATTCAGCGCTTTGGGCGGCAGTGAGAGCCTTGCCGGTTGCTGAGTACTGTTGTCGTAAATAGTTCTCTGATCCCAAGGCATTTTCAACTTCACGGAAGGCGTTGAGCACTATGGATTGATAGTCAGCGAGGGCTCGCTTGGCTCTGGCATTGGAGGCTCCTAGCTCCGCACGTCTTGCTCCACCGTCGATTAGCGGAGCGCTGAGGCTGGCAAGTAATGACCAGGCATTGAAGTTAGAGTCTGCTAGATTTTTTAGAATATTCGACTGCTGGCCGTAACTAGCGGTGAGTGTGAAATCGGGATAAAGGTCGCGGTGAGCAACAGTCACTCTCGAGTCAGCAGCTCTGATGCGTTGGTACGCAGCATCAATGTCCGGGCGCTTCAGCATCAGAGTGGATGGAATGTTAGCTTGGACACTGCGGCTGAGTGTTGGCCATTTTGTGGCTTTGCTGGAGTTGTTAGGATAGGCGCCAGTGAGTGTGGCTAGTCTTCTAGCAGCCTTGTCGCGGTCGTCTTTACGTAGCGCGACCTGTGATCTGGTATTCTCAATGTCTGTTCGAGCGAGGTCGAGAGATCCTAGATCGGCAGTGCCAGCCTCAAACCGACGGTTGACGAGATCGAGAGTCTTCTTAAATGAAACTAATCTGCGCTCTGAGAGCTCTAGTAAACTACTTGTTCGCAAGAGATCGAAATACGCTTGAGCAGTTTGCGCTACAATCGATTGTCTTGCTGATGCATAGTCAGCAGCTGCTGCCGCTTGGTCGCTTGTTGAGGCGCTCACGCCTGCACGGATGCGGCCCCATACATCGACTTCCCAGCGGGCGTCGAGCGAGGCAGTGTAACTCTCGGAGCTGACTGAAGAAAAGCCTGAAGGGTTACTTGTGTTTGTTCCAGCGCCGAGGTTGGCGTTGAGGGTCGGGCTGAGTCCAGCCTGAGAGCGTCTTGTGTTGTAGCCAGCTTCTTCTAGACGAGCTGCACTGGATCGTAGGTCAGGGTTGTTTTTAACTGCCTTGGAAATGTAGTTTTTTAGCTGCGGGCTAGGAAATAGACTGACTAGGTTTTCGCTAATCTCTGGGACTGGTGGTTGAGTCGCATCGTAGCGTGCTGGGATATCCAATGAAGCTTTCGCGTTGGGGGAGAGGGCGCCTGGTTGCTGGACACAGCTGGCGATAGTGAAAGGCAATACAATCCCAATCAGGGAAGAGGCGATCTTAGACATATTTGCCTTCGTTAGATTGAGTGTGACAGTTCCTTGACTGCCAGGGATTTGGTGGCAGCCAGGATAGCCGTCACTTGTTGCTCGATGAATGCATCTAACGTTTCTTTAGCTGGGTCGTCGCCGAAGATTTTACCCATCACGAAGGGGTGCTTAGCTACGATAGCGGCGAGACTGAGGAAGTTGAGAGTGGCTACAGCGTAGGTCTGTTCGTCAGCCGCTCCTAAATATTCAACTAATAGGGGCATGAGTGGTTCGACTTGCAGAGTGGTCACTTCAGCGCAAATGGTATCAATCGGTGAGCCTGGTGAGTGTAGCGTCATGCTCATGATTCGATTATAATCACCAGCGGTGCCTTTGTCTAAAGTTCGGCTGACAATTGCCCGCGCAAAAGCTGCCAGCTTTTGTTCGACTGGGGCGTTCTTCGGAAGCTTTCCACTGATAGGGTGGCTCTGCTCCGCGACAGCAAAGGCTTTGCGTAACACCTGAGTGAAGAGCTTTTCTTTAGATCCAAAATAATAATTCACCGCAGCGATGTTTGCCTTAGCTCCGCGAACGATCTCCGCGACCTTCCCGTCGCGGTAACCGGATTTTGAGAATACGCGAATCGCACTGCTGATGAGTTTGTCCTTCATTGTCATTATTACACTTATCTATTAGATCGAGTGATTTGCAAATTAATTTTTGAAATGGCTATTTTAAAACGAATGGCAGTTCTAAATAAAAGGGCCTGCATCAAGGATGATGCAGGCCATTAGGAAGGTGTTGGTAATTTAAAGTAAGACTATTTACGTCGGCGAATGCCTAGTCCAAATAGGAGTGATCCGAGTAGTAATACACAGGATGAAGGTTCAGGGACGAGATATGATGAGCCGTCAGCAGTGATCGGGTCAGCATTATGCCATACGAAATAGCATCCAAAGACTTACTGAAGTAATAGTCACGAGTCGGAGCTATATAGGTGACAGCAGCTTTAGCTGTTCTGGAGAAATAATTGCCCAAGCTTGGCTGCTGAGTCCTGATTTTCGTAGCGGGCGTAGGTGACACTGTATGGGAAGACGGATGTGTCACCATGAAGCCGTTGAGCTACGCTCACGATGCGAACCAATTTTTGACTGTTTGGTAGATCGGTTGGCCAGTCATGCGGCGGTGGAAGAGAATCATGGCGACGAAAGTGAAAAGGACATTGGTGGCCCAAGCTGCGACAACTGGCGGGAGATGACCAGACTCACCTAAGGTCGGAAAAACTGTGGAGCAGAAAATCATACCAGCGCAGAGGAAGATGGCGACAGCGACACCTCCACCCACACCACGTCTGTTGAAAACGATCCCTAGTGGCGCTGCTAGCATGATGGTGATCATGCAGATGAAGGGGGCGGCAAATCTATAATGCCAATGGGTGAGGTAGGAGCGCTTGTCAGAGAGCGGGTGGTCCCGGTGGTTAGAGAGCCAACTAGTAAGTCCAGGGATTCCCATAAAGGGTGGTTTCAAGCCTGGGTTGATGATTTGGTAGGGAGTTTCCGGCCAATCAAAAGTGAGGTTGCCTTGGTGTTTGGTGACCTGTTCTTTGCCTTGCTTGAAGGTGAAGACTAGCGGGGACTCTAACTCCCAAAGTCGCTTGTTGATCGACCATGATGCTGATTTAGTGATGATGCGCTGGATGACTTGGCTCTTTTCATCGAGAACTGAAATGCTAACGGATTTCAGTGGTTTTCCGTGTTGGTGTTCCGCTGGGAACGCTCCGACATACCAGTGGCGGGTGTCATCGGCATTTTGGTAGGCCACGTGGCGGGCTTCGCTGGCTGCGATGCCGCGAGCTTCTTCGAGGATGCTTTTTTCTTGGCTGTCCGCATAGGGTGCCCAGTGGTAGCTAAAGATGATGCATAGCAAAGTGCAGAGGAAACCAAAGCCGACGAGTGGGGCTACGATGCGCGTGACGCTTCTTCCGGTCTGAATCATCGCGACGATTTCCTGATTTTTAGACATTTTCCCAAGAGCCCAGAGCAAGGCTAACATGAGAGAATAGGGGAGAATGAATACCAACAATGACGGTAATTTGATGAGGTAGTGTTTACCCATGAGCCACATCATCCGTTCATTTTCTTTAAAGTCAGAGAGGTTGTCCTGGATGTCTTCGAGGAACATCACAATGAATAAAGCGCCAAAGCATATAGCGAAGGCATTGAGGAATACCTTAATAGTGTAGCGGTCTAGAGTGTCGGATAGCCGATAGATAACCGAGGCTATAAAGGGGATGAAAAAGGTGAACGCCAGCAGCCATGGTCGGAGCTGGTATGCTGGAACGACAGAGTTAGGGAAGCCAATGATTTGTTGTTCGACTGCGGCACTCTCAATTGGGCATAGCAAATACGTGGCGACTCCTCCTAGAAGAAGGAGGATGGTGGGCCAGGTGAGATTGCTGAGAGCCTTGGGCATGCGCTGAATGTGTGCTTGAAGGAGGTGGACTGCAATCCAAAAGGCGCTTTGATTTCATTTGCAGTAAGTGCCGACCGTGCTAAGGATGCTACTGGATGTTTAACAATAGAACAGGGAATCAAATGAGTAGCCGATTTGTCGGAGCTCCCGTTACCAAATGGCTTTTGATCATCAATATAGCTATTTATGCGTTAGATTTTTTTGGTGCAGGCAACAATAGTTTAGGCCGTCTAACTCCCTACGGTGCTTTTGAAATTGGCGCATGCTTTGATTTCCACCAATACTGGAGATTGCTGAGTTTTCAGTTTCTTCATGCGAGCCCGATGCATCTGATCTTTAATATGTTCGCTGTTTATATGTTTGGAGGGATGGTCGAGCGGGCATTGGGGTCGAGACGCTTTGCGGCGTACTATATACTCTGTGGCGTAGCTGGTGCCTTATTCTATACCTTACTTGCTTTGGTCGGATGGCTAGGGTTTTCTTGGTTAGTGGGAGCCTCCGCTGGGATTTTTGGAATTCTAGTGGCTTTGATTGTGATCGCCCCGGACATGAAGGTGATGCTGATTTTTCCTCCAATCCCGATGAAGATGAAGACCTTCGGAATGATCATTTTAGGTATAGGTGTATACACTGTACTCACCTCTGGAGATAATGCTGGCGGCGAGGCTGGACATTTGGGGGGGGCTCTACTTGGGTTTATCTTGATGAAGAACCCTTGGATGCTGAATTGGGTCGATAGTATAGTTTCAAAGCAATCAACAGCGCGTGGTCCAAGGGCAGACTATTCGCCTAAAATTAAGCCGCGAACGAAGGTGAATATGGAGAGTTCTGAGGTGGATCGTATTTTAGATAAAGTCACACAGCATGGTGTTCACTCATTGACCGAGGAGGAACGCGCCACTTTATTACGTATTTCAAAGCAGGACTAGTTATGAACGATACTGAGATGATAGAGTGCGCGGAGCCTTCGCGTCAGATGGAGCGATTGCGTGAGATTATGCATCGATTACGCGCTCCGGGTGGTTGTCCGTGGGATGCTGAGCAAACGCATGAAAGTATCGTGCCTAACTTGATCGAGGAAGCGTATGAGACAGTGGATACGATCAAGCGTGGAGATATGGAGCACATGCGCGAAGAGCTAGGTGATCTCTTGCTTCAGGTGGTGTTCCATAGCGAAATAGCCGAGGGCAATGGCCATTTCAACTTTGATGATGTCGCGCGGGGAATTTCTGAGAAGCTTGTGCGCCGCCATCCACATGTTTACGCCGAGAGCGTGGTGAGTGATACTGATGGAGTGCTCAATCAATGGGATGCGATCAAGCGCCAGGAAAAAGGAACCGAACAACATCCCTACCTCTACGGTGTGGGCGATGGCCTTCCCGGCTTGTTGAAAGCTGCGAAATTACAAAAAAAAGCAAGTAAAGTCGGTTTCGATTGGCCAGACGCGAGCTCGATCATTGAGAAAGTTCACGAAGAGCTCAATGAGGTCGTGGAGGAACTCAGTGATTATGAAGAAACAGGAGTCGTTAGTAAGGCTTTGGAATCTGAGATCGGGGACTTGCTTTTCGTGGTGGTCAATCTAGCGCGTAAGCTAAAGGTGGATCCAGAAGTCGCAATTGACCTGACAAATAATAAATTTGTGAGACGCTTTTCAGTGGTGGAGAGTAGGCTGAAAGAACGTGGAATCGAGCTCGATGCTGCCACTTTAGCAGTGATGGAGGAAGAGTGGCTCGCGGCTAAAAAATCAGACTTGTAATTGAAGCGTCAAGGCCGATTGGCTAGATGGTTGCTAAGTCTTAGGTTAGCGGACTAGAACTCATTTTGCTGAAAATGTCGGCCTCACTTTTTCAATAGTAAGTGTGAAGTTAACCCAATTACCTATTCCCACTGCGAGGCTAAAACTCAGAACTGCGACTGAAGAAGCTGAAGTCAATCTACTTCGTCAAACTCTCAACCGTGAGTATTATCTCAAAGCTGGGAGGGCTGCAGGTTACACCATTCCACGAGCACGACTCAGTCAACGGAGCAATGGATCACTACGCGAATCATTCATGGCAAACCATTAACCTCATCCCAAAATTGATCATCAGCGCCCGCTAGCCAGCCAGTCGCCCAGACCAACCGGGCTAGGCCAAATATTATGAGTTTGCTTTTTGGGTAAGGATTAGGGTGCGAGATTTTGAGGTGCCTATCGTTTGATTGTTTTGCTTTCATTGAAGTATTTTTCTATTTTTTGTAGAAATATCTACTATTGGCGCGTCCGATCGTTGTTTATGTCACCCACTCGTCCCGGGCCTCAGGAAAAAGCTTCATTCCAACCCCGTTCATTTTGGATACATATTTTTTCATCTCTCCCAACTAGTTCCATTCCCTGACGGATCAGGTCGCCGAATCGATTCGGTGAGAGATTTGGAAAATCGAGCGGGGTGAAGCCAGGGCGGGACGAACAGGCGAAGGAGCTTGGGGTCAGCGGCAAACTGGGTAACGGCGTCATAACGTAACGGGTTTAGGCATAGAAAAGGCGCAATTTGCGATCGATGCTCAATGACATACGGCTAGCATCCTATGCATTCTGTGTAGGGAAAGGGGGGACAATTGCCATTAACTGTACCCCTTATTTCTTTCGTGGGTTTAGTGTTGTAGAATTCCTCAAATCAGTTTCAAATGCGGACTCATCGAACAACCCTTTGTATCTATTTTGAACCACCCATCACCGCTGTTAAATCCCCTCCACTCTACGATTAAGGCAATAAGCATGAGTTTGCTATCTCTGGTGATTTTGTAGAAGGACACGAGATAAACTCAGGGCTCATCAATACCACTTACATCGCGACTTATGTCCGAGATAATGGGGTGAAGAATCGCTACATTCTCCAGCGTATAAACGAGAAAGTTTTCACTGATCCGCTGGCTGTGATGCACAATGTCGAGTGTGTTACCCGTCACATCAACTGGAAGGTGTTGAGAGTGAAGCGCGATCTCGGCGGGCAAACGCTCAACTTATACCCAGCAAGAGGGGGGAAGTTTTATGCAAAGGGGGAGGGTGCTGGCGTCTGGCGGTGCTACAACTTTATTGAAGGTTGTCATACCTATGACATTGTCGAGAACACTCGACAGGCCTACCAAGCGGCCCGTGCATTTGGCTCATTTCAAGATCTAGTTTCAGACCTTCCAACGGAAGATATCTTAGAGACAATTCCAGATTTTCACAATACTCCTCGTCGTTTTGCTCGTCTCATGGAGTTGGTTGAGTCTGACCCGATGGGACGACTCGAGTCGGTTCAGGACGAAGTTGATTTTGTTAAACAACGTGAAACTCTGTGTTCGAGCCTAATCAAGCAGCTCGATGCCGGAGACTTACCTCAACGCATCACCCACAACGATACAAAGCTGAATAACGTGATGATGGACTCTGAGACTGATGAGGCAGTGTGTGTCATCGACCTCGATACAGTAATGCCTGGGTTGTCTTTATATGATTTTGGGGACTTAGTGAGGACTGCCACTAGTCCTGCTGCTGAGGATGAAGTAGACCTCACTAAAGTTGAAATGAGGATGTCGATGTTTGAGGCATTGGCTGAAGGTTATCTAGATGGCTGTGATTGCTTGACTGCTAAGGAGATTGAAAATCTCGTGACAGGCGGAAAAGTGATTACGCTGGAGACTGGAATACGTTTCCTCGCAGATTATCTCGAAGGCGACGTGTATTTTAAGACTGATCACGCCTCCCATAACCTTGATCGCTGCAGAACTCAACTCAGGCTGGTGGAGTGCATTGAGGAAAAGGAAGATGCTATGGAAAACTTTGTGCAGCGTATCTCGAAAGCTAAGCGAGACTAAGGATTTACCAGCCTGACAAGTTTGCTGAGGTGTGCGCCTGTGATGGATCCTTTGAACCATTTAAGGCATTATACTCGGCGCATGTGGCAAATGCGACCCCAGAGCTTGGGATTTCTTCAAGAAGGTTGTAGTCACCACCGCCTAGTGGGCAAAAAACTTTTACCCTATAAGGTTTGTCTTCACCATAGAAATCAGAAGAGGATATGCTATCACCATTGGCTAGGCTGTTGAGGTTTTGATATGTACGGACAGCCTTTTGAAATTGGCTGATCTGGGTAATACAAGATGACTTGTCGGCGGCTTCTTTGTAGTACTTTGCGCTTATAAAGAGGGCTGAGATTAGGCTGAGAAGCATCGAAATAACTACAGCGAGCTCTATTAGAGTGGCGCCACGTGGGCGTGAATGTGTATGCGGGGTCATGGGTTTCGGGGGATAAGAACTTATACCCCACCGAGAAGTGGATTTCAACTAGAAAATCCTTTGTTGTCTAACCGTGAGCGAGTTAACTGGTCTTACTTGTAGCCTTTTGGGTTCGATGACTGCCACTTCCAAGCAGATTCGACCATGGGTTTGAGGCCTAGTTCAGCTTTCCAGCCTAGTTCAGCTTCTGCTTTCATCGGGTTTCCAGTGACTTCAGCGATGTCACCATTGCGGCGAGGGCCGACTTCATAGGCAATTGTGTGGCCACAAGCGTCTTCAAAAGCTTTGATCATCTCGAGGACTGAATAGCCTCTTCCAGTTCCGATGTTGTAGATGTGTACTCCCTTACTAACTGCGAGCTTCTCGATAGACTTGGCGTGAGCCTTTGCTAGGTCGACAACGTGAATGTAGTCGCGTACACCTGTGCCATCTGGGGTGTCCCAGTCGTCACCGAAGACGACGACTTTTTCTCTAACACCAGCAGCAACTTGGCTAACGAATGGTAGGAGGTTGTTTGGGTAGGATGGGTCTTCACCTATGCGACCAGATTCGTGGGCACCAACTGGGTTGAAGTAGCGTAGGATTGCGATGTCCCAGTCATCTGCGTGGGCGGTATCGATAAGGATTTGCTCCATCATGGCCTTGGTGTGGCCGTACGGGTTGGTCGCTTGTACGGGCGTGCTTTCAGTGACTGGATTTGTTTCTGGGTCACCGTAAACTGTAGCAGACGAGCTAAAGACGATCTTTTTTACCCCATGATTCTTCATGGCCTGATAGAGGTTTAGTGAGCCAGTGATGTTATTAGAGTAATAAGCGAGGGGGTTTTTGACTGAGTCGCCGACAGCTTTGAGTGCTGCAAAGTGGATGACTGAGTCGATGTTTTTCTCCTCAATAAAAACTTTATCGAGAGCTTCGCTATCCATGAGGTCGACTTCATAGAACTTTACTTTGCGGCTGCTCAGTTCTTCGACGCGCTTCATTGACTCGGCGCATGAATTGGAAAAGTTGTCGACCAAGACGACTTCGAAATCTGCTTTAAGTAGTTCGATGTTGGTGTGAGAGGCGATGTAGCCAGCACCACCGGTGATAAGTATTTTTTTCATGCTTTTTGAGAATCAAGTTTGAGTGAGTGGAGCTGATTGCTGCTGTTGAAGTCAGTTTTAACAATTATAGAAACTGCTTAATTTCTTTTGGATCGTTACTGATCTGGTGGGCCACTTTGGGAAGCTTGGCCAAGCAGGCGAGTCGTTCGGGTATTTCGATCGAGCCTTTGCCTAGTTCTTCTTCCATTGTGGGGAGGAACTTTGACGGGTGCGCGGTTTCTAAGATGATAGTTTCATCGTCTGGTGAGGCTTGGTGCCAAATCTCAGCAGCGAGGATGCCAACAGCTCCATGTGGATCAACTGTGTAGCCAGTTTGCTCTTTTACTCTTCTGATTGCTTCACGAGTTTCGTCGTCGTCAAAAGCGAGTCCTGAGATATTTTCACGCATAGCTTCCCAATTGTCGCCAAACAGGTCTTTCATACGAGCGAAGTTAGAGGGAGCGCCCACGTCCATTGCATTTGAGATGGTGGGTGTGGATGGTAATGGTTCGTAGTTACCGTCAGCTAGGTAGCGAGGAATAGTGTCGTTGATGTTTGTCGCTGCAATCCAGTGACGAATAGGCAGGCCTAGGCTCTGAGCTAGCAGGCCAGCAGTGAGGTTGCCAAAGTTACCACTTGGAATCACAAACACCGGTTCTTTGCCTTCTTCTAGCTGGCGCGCAGCATTGAAGAAGTAAAATGCCTGTGGGATGAGCCGTGCAATGTTGATTGAGTTGGCGCTTGTGAGGTTGTGTTTCTCCATCAACTCACGGTCGAGAAAATTGGCCTTCACCATTGCCTGACAGTCGTCAAAGCTGCCATCCACCTCGAGGGCTGTAATGTTGCCGCCTAGGGTGGTGAGTTGCTTTTCTTGGAGCTCGGATACTCCGCCTTTAGGGTAAAGAATGATCACGCGGGTGCCTTCGATATTATGGAAGGCTGATGCTACTGCTCCACCAGTGTCACCCGATGTGGCGACGAGTACTGTGAGTAGGTTGTCGTCACCCTCTGTGAGATAGGACATGACGCGAGCCATGAAGCGGGCGCCAAAGTCTTTGAATGCCAATGTCGGGCCGTGGAACAGCTCAAGCACATGCGTATGAGGAGCGATGGTTACCACGGGGGCGTCAAAGTTGATTGACTCGTTGACTATCTCGCGCAGCTTGTCTGCAGGAATGCTGTCACCAAGGATTTGCTTTGCCACGTGGAATCCTAGTTCAGTAAGAGACATGTCACGCCAATTTTCCCAGAAGCTATCTGGCAATGGTGTGATGGATTCAGGCATGTAGAGGCCGTTGTCCGCCGGGAGTGAGCGGATGACGGATTCTTTGAAATCGACTCGGAGGTCCTTATTGTTGGTTGAGTAAAACTGCATAACGCGGCGAAATTTTAGATTTTATTGCTAGTTGTTGACGACGTGGACGCCTTGTTGGTTGATGCGTGACACGTGGATCTGATTGGTCAGATTATTGTCGTTAAATACGTTTGCGATGGCTGATGCCACTTTTTGTGCGTTTTTTTCACCTTCACACAGAGCGAAGACACTTGGCCCCGCTCCTGAGATGGAGAATCCTAGCGCACCATGCGATAGTGCTTCTTGTTTTGCTTTGTAGAACTCAGGGATGAGCTTCTGGCGAAATGGTTCAGCAATCACATCATGCAAAGATCTACCGATGAGGCTATAGTCTTCCTCGTAGAGGCCACAGATGAACCCGCCTAGATTACCCATCTGCTGGGTCGCTGTGCTGATTGAGATCTCTGCTGGCAGGATCTCGCGAGCTACTTTGGTGAGAATTTCGATGTCTGGGTGCACTACGGCAGCCCAGAGGTTTTCTGGGACTGGCAGTTCAGATATGTCGAGTTCTTGGTTTGAGCGGATGACGATGATGCCACCGAGGAGTGATGGGCCGACATTATCAGCGTGGTATGCACCGTCGGCGCTCGCTTCACCGGTCATGGCAAATGGCAGAAGTTGCTTTTTAGTGAGAGGTTCGCCGAGTAGGACATTGACTGCGTACACGCCAGCTACGGCAGAGGCTGCAGAGGAGCCAAGGCCTGAACCGAATGGCATCTTCTTGTGGATTTCCATTTCAATACCGACATCCGATTTCCCTAGATGGCGCAGGAGATCCTGGGCTGAGACTCCAGCGGTATTCCCCTCGACAGTCTTGGGTAGTTTTCCGCCGTCTCCGGTGATCGCGGTGATTCGGAGACCTGGCTTATCGGAATATCTCACGACTACTTCATCACCTGGTTCATCGATGGCGAAGCCTAGGACGTCGTATCCGCTGGCAACATTAGCAACAGTTGCTGGCGCAAATACGCGGATTTCTTTTGGCTCTTGTTCTCCCATAGTGGAGAGGCTCATAGCAGGGATTTAGGCGCTAGTATAGTACGATTTCATTCATTTGTCTTCGGTGAATAAGTGCGCATTTCACATAACTTCGGGGTTCTCTGCTGGTGGAGTTATTCTAGAAAGAGAGGAAGCGCTTCTTGCGTTCGGCTTTGCGTTTATGCCTTTTGTCACCAACGCTAAGAACTTCTACTTTGACCCGAGTTAAACCATCTTGATGGAAGTCTAGATTTTTCGCAGCGCGAGGTGTGACATCGATGATGCGTCCTGGGATAAAAGGGCCGCGATCGTTGAGTCACATTTCGGCGATAATTTTGGGAGGTCTTCAGGGTGTTTGACCTAAATTCTCGGCGGTTTGCAGACTCTCTATGTGCTTGTCGGTCATGTGGAATGCATCGTTCAAGAATTCTTCAGCCACATGGCCGGCGGCCCCTGTTAGATCCTGAATCATTTCCTCCCCAAGCCCCTTGATTACCTCAAGCGCTCCTGTGATCAGAAGACGAAAGAGTTTCCACACTAAACTGGCAAATGACATGCTGCGCAGCTTCCCTCGTTTCATCTGAAAGATGGCCATCAGCTCCAGATCTATTGCTGTATCAATGTTCTTTTTGATGCCAAACCAGCATCAGCAAGTAAATATAGAGCTGTGAACCCAGCTTCCATTGATTGCCGATCTCAGCATGCGTTGAAGCATCTCATTATTGTCCTCCGCCAGCGCACGTTTCATGCCTTTAGCGCTTGCACTACGCTTGTCTGCAAAGTCCTTTGTCGTGGGGTGCTTGATTTTTTTTGAGCTCCTATCTTGATGTATTGGCAGAGCTCGGAGCAAATACAATGAATGCTAGCAGATTTCAGAACGGGCCAGACAAACAAGGTGATGAGGATATAGGGGAGCTCAACGGCATCAGATCTGCGGCCCTTTGCCAGACACTTAAAAAGCAGAGCAACTAGATTGAAGCGTCTCATTCCCTCATGAAATTCGTTATCAGCTAGAGTATTCTGTTGGCAAAATGCGTCAGAAATTGGAGTGCAGGAAATCCGAGTGATTGTATGGCCATTTTGGTCGTGTGGAGGATTGTTAGTCTCGTGTTTTACCATATAAGCAGCATAGGCCACACGCCCATTTACTCACGTCAATCCTTGCGTTTTTGAGTGGTTTTTTATCGCCGGAATGTGAGTAATTACTACGATGCTGCGAATTTGCTTTATATTTCCGCAATTAGAAATCCTTATTCAAAGGAATTATGAAAGAAGGTTATTGTGGTCTCGTATCTTGACTGATATCTGTACCAGTCATATTTTGCATACCGCATCGATAAGACTTTTACACACTATGAGACAGAATAATTTCCAAAGAATTGGCAGTACTTGCCGGACAGCAGTGGCATGTTTGGCCTTAACTACTTTAAGTGTCTCGGTATGCTCAGCTAATCGGGCGGGTCAGGAAATCACCTACCCGCCAAAGGAATTTTCTAAATTAGATACCTTCGAGGGTTTGAATCTCGAGGATGCAGACAAACTTTATAAAAAGCGCGACTACAAAGGAGCCTACGCAGCCTACAAGGCCTATTCCTTCGAGTTCGTAAAGAGCAAGGCACTTCCCTATGTTCTGCTGCGGATGGGACGTTGTCTGCACATGATCGACAAACGTCACGCCGCGATCAAGGCCTACCAAGATGTCGTGGATTATTTCCCAGATGATGTCAGCTACGCTGCCGGAGCGCTCTTTTACATGGGCCAATGCCATCAGCAAAATGGTGACACCGCCAAGCAAAATGCGGTTTGGGCAAAAATGGTCAAGGATGACGACTATGTCGCCCAGCCAAACTCCGGCACAGCTCTCACATACCTCGGCGGAGCCATGCAAAAGCTCGGGAAATTCGAGGAAGCCGCAGAGTACCACTGGCGCACAGCGGTAGCATTTTCCAAAACGAATCATCAGGCAGCCGCTGCAGCCCGCAACGCGGTACTTGCCCATTACGTCACTCGCAGTCAAAATAACGACAAACTCCAGAAGTTCTACGTCGAGGCTGGTGGTTTTGATGGCCGTGGCCAAAAAACTGACAAGCCCAACGAAGACAATCGCTACTGGTCGACCGTCCTGAATACGTCCCTGAGAATGCCCGCAGGAGCGGAGTTGGAGAAAAAGGAGAAAGCCGCCCGCTACTGGAGCGCCAAAATGGGGGACCGATTTACCGATAACGATGACCTGCGCAAGCAATGGATTGATCTCCAGAATGTCTACGAAAAGGACAGCAAAAGCTGGCTCGCTGGGATGGAGAAACAATACAAACTCCAGCCAGCCACTCTCGCACGCGTGTTGAAATGGTCTGGCTATTACGGCGTCGACCCTAAAATGCGTTCGAATTTCTTTGCTAGTCAAAGTAAAGCATTTCTCGGTGGCTTGAAAAATCCTGAGAAAATGGCTCTCATGAATCAATTGAGGAGCTTGAGGATGAATGAGGAGTCAAGGACGGTCATGCGCTCGGTTAGTATTCAAGGTATGAATGATGAGGAAATTCTCAAACTCACCAACTTTGCGGCTCTTTACGAGCCAGAGGACTTCGTGCTGCGCTATTTTGCAAAAATGAAGGATAAGACCTTCGCTGCAAAATCTCGTTTCGATTACTACAATGCACGGACTCACCGCAACCGCCCGTTCATGGAGAAAGCTCTCCAAGAGATGCCAATTTTGCAAAAATCCCCAAAGTATGCCGGTCAGGCGCTCGGCATGTCTCAGGCCGTACTCCTTCAGGGGCTTGGTCGTTATGATGAGGCGATCAAAGCCTACCGTGTGGCAAATAAGCAACCTCAGTCAACATGGGGAGTCACCGACTGCATGGTCGCTCTCAAGCAGTACTCAGAAGCAGTCAAGACTGTCCAAGGGCTTGAGTCCGTCGGCGGTTCCACTGCTTCCAGCGCAAGTTTGAAAATTGCCGATATTTACCGTATCAGCGGCAACAAAGGCAAGGAAGTCCAACAACTTCGGATGGTTCTGCGGCGCTACCCAAAAAGTGGCGAGTCCAGTGAAGCGCACAACCGTCTCGAGCGCTACGGCGTGGCACTCACCGGAGGTGAAGCCGAGGCCGAGGAGTAAAATTAACCTGCCCATATATGGCTAGGGTGTGAAAGTGAATATGTAAAAAATGACTCGTTTACTCATCGATATCAACCTATGACACCGCAGCATCCAGTGGCGAAATGAGTAAAAGTACAATGGCTCCGATAAGCGAAATCGTTTGTAAGTTAGCTAAATTAAATAAAAAAACCACCAATCAAAAAATTTGATGAAATTTTATATGACAATGAAACGTTCTAGCTTCGTGAACATCAACTCAACACTGATCCTTCTGGCACTTTGCTTGGCTACGCCCGTAGCTTCCCAAGCACAGGGTAAAGACAAAGCAAAGAAGGACGCAGCTCCACGTTCCCGTGCCTCTTCGGATATCGACCGCCGCGCCAAGCACCTCTACGACAAGGCGATGGAGTTGATGGATTACAAGCAATACGAACGTGGCCTCGCCATGCTCAATACCGTTGTGCGCGACAATCAAGGCACCACACTCGCCCACATGGCTCACATGTCCATGGGTAAGCATTATCTAGGTCTCCATAAAAACAAAGAGGCGCTCAGTCACTTTCTCCTGCTCACCCGTCTACTCGCACCAGTACCAGGTGAGGAACAAGCTGAAACCAAGCAAGAACTCTACCACGAGGCTCTATTCCAAGCTGGATTTAGCCAATTCCAAGGTGGCCAGTATTCCGCGTGTTTCCCCTTGTTCCGCCGCCTCACCGAGGTCGCCGGTAAAACCAAGTGGGCCAACAAAGCCTACTACTACATCGGCATGAGCCACTACAATTTGAAAAACTGGAACAAGGCGATCGACTCGCTTTCTCTGGTTGGTACCGAAGTCGAGGACGCGGGTGAAGAACTCGGCCGAATCGAGATAGGTCAGCGCTTTTACGCCAAAATCGAAGACGCCGACGTGCCCGTCATGCGCAAGCTCGGTCAGCCGATTACCGCAACAATTGCCGTCAGCAGTGGCGATACCGAAATCATCACCGGCGTGCCCATTGCTGGCAAAAAACACGAAATGCTCGCATCTGCACCCACTGCCCTAGGCGATGCCAAACCTGGCGACGGAGTCCTGCAAATGATCGGTGGCGATACAATAACCGTGACTTACCTTGACGATAGCACGATGGACGGCAAAAAAGGCGTGCCACGCACCGGTAAGGTCCGCGCTGTGAGCACTGGAACTGTTGGTTTCTACCTCGGTGACTACTCCACCCCAGCCTACATCGCCTACCCAGGCCAACCGCAGGTGCTTATGCTTCGCGATGCCGACCTCGATAAAACACCCGGCGCAGAAAAAATCACACTCACCGTCACCTCCCGCTACAAAGTTGAAGCCCAGGCCAACGGAGAATCCGCTGACGCCATCGATATCTTCGCTCTCGAAGACGACGAAAAAGAGGTCTGGAAAGTACGCGACAGTATCTCGGTAACACTCGTAGAAACCGGCGACGGCCCAGAAATTCGCACCGGTAACTTTATTGGAAGAATCAAGCTGGCCCCGCTCGAAGAAGGAGTAGAGCCAATAATGGACGACGGGGTTCTCCACACCAACGAGCTAGACGAACTCCGTGTCACCTACACAGATGAAGTCCACCTCTACGGTGATGAACCACGTGAGAGCGAGGCGACCATCAAGGTTTCCGGTTCCGTGAACTCGGGTGTCTCAGCCGATCAGTACGTTGTGTTCGACGCCCTACTCAAAGCCCGTAAAAGCTCAGTCGAAGCCGAGGCCCTCACCGGTCTAGGTGGAATCTATAAGGACATGGGACTCGACCAACGCGCCGCACTGCGCGCTAAGGAAGCCCTCGCAAAAATCGACCAATCATCCTCAATAGAGCAAAACTTCCAGGTGATCTGGTCGAAAATTCCTTTAAACTCAAATGGGAAAGTGAATTGCTCAAGGCTGACTTTGAGTCCGCTACAGCCACATGTCTGGCATTTAACCGACTCTACCCAGAATCCGTCCTCGCTGACCAAGCGCTGATGACTCTAGGTCGCAGCCTCGCCGATAAAGGTGATTATGTGAAATCTGTCGAATCCTACAAACGTGTGCTCGAGCTCCAGAACCCGATTTCTGCAGCTGAGGCTCAGTACCGCATCGGTGAAGTCCTCCAGAAGCAAGCTGAGGAATCCATCAAGGCCGCCGACCAACATAACAGTAAATGGGGTGAAGGTGGACTTTCTGCCGCCAGTGCTTTGCAGAGAGCCATGGGTGGTGCCATCGCCGCTTACCGCAGGACTTACGAGACCTACCCTGAGAGCTCATTCGCCGCCGAATCACTCGGTCGCGTCGTTCGCCACCACGTCGATACGGAGAACTTCTCGATTGCTGCCGACCTGCTCGACAGCGTATTTAACGACTACCCAGACGCTGCTTTCCTCGATGAGATGCTCCTCCTCTGGTCGAATGTAGGTTACCGCATGGGCGATAACGAGATTGCTAAGGCAAAACTCCGCCAGCTAATCTCCGATTACCCATCGAGCAAACATATCACCGAAGCCCGCAGCAAACTCGCAGGCATCGAGGCGGAGTCCGCAAATTCCAGCGGCGAGTAATTACCTGTGATTGACCCAGCCAAGCCACCTCAAGGTTTTTATAATACTCTAATTAGATCATCATTCGAATGACAAAATCAACACACTCCACCCCCGGTAATGCCATCACCACCAGAACTGATAAAAGATCTTCTGGTAAGGGGGTTCGAATGTTTGGCGTCTCTCTGGGGCTTGTAGTTTTCGGCTCACTGGCTGTGCCAGCCACCGCCGCGACTTTCGACGAGCAACGCAAGGCTGTAACAGCATCCATCGAAACCCAATCTGAAAAGGCGATCATTTCCCTGCTGCAAGCTGGAATCAAGGAAGGAAAGCCCACCCAGGCCATTGCCGAAACCCAGAAATGGTTACGCCAAAACATGCCGAAAGATGGCATGCTGCTCTACTACGCCGGTCAAGCCGCAGAGCTCAGCGGCGATTGGAAAAATGGCACAGCACTCTACCAACAATACCTTAAAAAAGCTGACCTCAAATCCGCCACTGCCGATGATGCTGTCTATAGAGTTTACTCACTCCTGATCCACCGTCTCAAGGACGTCAGTGGTGCCTACGCTTTCGGCCGCAACGAGGGAAATCGTGTCATGGTCTGCCCGCGTGCGCGCCAGTTCGACTCCTGGTTCCTCGATGAAGCCGTCCGCCGCAAGGACTCCGCCGCCGTGGCCGCCCGACTGCACGCCGGCATCAAGGCCGGGCTTCCCTCCGACCTGTTACTCGTCCGCTACAGTAGCTATTTCAACTGGCTGCTAGAGAACCTCAGCAGCTACGTCGAGATGCCCGGGATTGCCCCTGTCACCGCAGAACTCGTCACCAACTGCAAACAACTTTCCAAAGTGATGAGTTTTAACCCGGAGATGGCACTGCGCATCGACTGGGCGGTATCGGTCAAAGCCTACAACCAGGCGAAGATTGCTGGCAAGGTGATTTTACCACCGCTCGCCGAAGCCAAGGCGCTGCTCTCGAAATACCCACACTACGCCCTCTGGGTACAAAACGGCTGGGGAGGCGGAGGCAATAGCCGACATTACCGAGGCGACATGGCGAAATACTGGGCCGATGACATTGACTCTAAAATGGCACCGATCATCGCCGCTGTTCCTAAACTCACCCCGATTCAACTCGCCGGTCTCATGCCGTCTTGGGGCAATCCCAATTATTATCACCATAAGGAGGCTACCCCGACTAAGGTCAATGCAGTGCAGGACTACATCAAGGCCAACCCGAAGCTAATGAACAGCCGGACGAGTCCTGTGTTGTTAGAAAAGCCATGGAGTCAACTCACATTCGAGCAGCTTCAACAACTCGTCCCGCACCTTGCGCAAAACTCCCGCCAGCAAGCCTCACTCATCCTCGCGGCGGTTGCTGCAGGCAAGGACAAGGATTTTGACAAAGCGCTAACGGCTATCGTGGGCCCTGAGGCATGGCGTCTTCCCCAGCACCATGACCAACGCAATGCTTCTATATACGGCCCCCTTAGCAAATATTGCGGTGCTAAGCCGACTGATGAGGAAAAAAAGAAATGGGCCGTAAAATGGGCGGCCCTTGGCGGTGGAATCTCCACCGTGGATGCCAAGAAGGAGGACCCAGCCGCTAAGCGTCTCTCCGTGTTCAGAAAATTCTGGGCAGACTACAAATCAGCACAACCTAAAATCCCTAGTGTCCACGAGCGACTCGTAAAAGTTCTAGCATTCACTCCAGAGGCCATTCCAGAATTACTCGCTGACCAGAGCGTCGCAGCTCAGCAACTTGCGCGCAACGCAATCGTCACCGGAATGTCTAGTACCGACCCAGTTTGGGCTGAAATCGAAACCACCAACAAGGTAAACGCCTCCAAGTACGCCCCCGGCATTCTCTTCCTCGCCCAGCGCCACACCCGCAGTGACAATGTACTCGAACTGAAAAAACGTTTCCCTAAAAAATGCGTGCCGCACCCACTCGAAGCCGCACTGCGCAAATCCGTCGCCGACGACTTGAAACGCAATAGTCTCGCATCATGGAAGGTCATGGCATGGATCAACATGCAGTACCCAGAGGACAATGTTGAACAGGTCAAACTGATCCAAGCTCTCGTCAAATCTCCATCATGGAAAACACTTTCCGGTGCCGTACATAGCGGTGCCCGTCAGTGGTTCAAAAAAGAACTCACTACTCCGGCTCAGCTAGCCGTCGTCGACTCATCCGATCCCTTAATCGTCTGCAAAGACCTATTGGCACTGCCTAAGAAGGCTGCCGTCGCACCCAAGAAGGGCGATACATCACCTGCCGCCGCCAAGGTCGATGTCGCAACCGCCGTCGCCGCTCTGACCAAGGCGATCGATGGTGCTAAGAAATCACCGGTTCGCTTCGAGATTAATGCCTCGGCTCAGATCTGTGCCCTCGATGCAGCCGTGTTATCCGACCCGAAAGTCTTCAGCCTGATCGTCGATCTCATCGAACTCAGAATCATACCCGCCGCCGGAGAAGCGAACCCCTTGATCCTGCTCACAACCATCCAGGAGAAACAGGACCCGGTCGTCATTCACAAAGTTGCTTACTTTTTATGGGACAGCATGCGGGTGATTCGTTACCAAGGTTACCTCCCACAAACACTCGCCTTTGCTAAATCTCTTGCAGACGAACAACCGTCCGCTGCCTACGCTATGGCGCTGACCGGGCAGGCGGTTTTTCCTCCGCAGCCAGTTAATAAAAAGCATAAAGTCGATCCCACACGTGACACCCGCGTACTCAAAACCCTCCGTAGCCAAGCAGCAATGAACATGGGCTTGATGGTGATCCCAGTGGCTAAAAATGATCCAACTTATCCGATCTACAAATCCCAAGGCGATTGGTTGACCGGAAATGAAGACTCCGCCTGGGAACTCTGCGATGAGAACTGGGAACATCTCATCCCCACGATCCGCGAACTCAACGTCAGCTACCTTAACTGGGCACTCCAACGCGTGATCTACAGCCGCGATGAAACCCGCCAGGAAGACCTCGTCAAGGCCCTCCTAGCCTGGTCCGCCGAGCCAACATCACCGCTCACTCCCGAAGAAAAAATTGGCCTCGAAATCGCTTACGGTGACATCGCCATGCAGCGCGGACAGCTCCGCGAAGCCCATCAGATTTATACCAAGACCCAGGAAAATAAAGCCTACGAAGGTGTCGTCGCCCGTTACCAGGCCACCCTGCGCAAAGCCGACGCCGAGCGTATTGGAAAAGACTTTGACTCAGCTCTAAAAACCCTCGGCCTACTAGAGCTCGAACGCATCCCAGAGATGTGGTCACCCGCCCGCTACGCCCGCGCCGTCGTCAACTACGACATGGAAGAATACGATGACGCAGCCGATGATATCGAGTCCATCCTTGCCCGCGAACCAAACCACGCGAAGCCAAAATCCTCTTAGGAAAAGTCCAACTCAAGCGCAAAAACCTGATGGAGGCCACCGAGATTGAAGTGACCTCAGGTAGCGCTCAGAAAACCCTCGTTCCCGGTGAAAAACTTAAAGTCACCCTAGTCGACCCCACCCTCGCAGTTTCCGGTGCTGGCACCGAGATTGAAGTTGTCGTCTGGGCCACATCAGGTGATAAAGAAACATTCTTCCTCCGCCAGTTTGGCGACCAGAAAACCAAGTTCCGTGGCGAAGTCGCCACCGCACTCGGCGCCCCGAAACCCGGCGACCGCATCCTCCAGGTCATCGGTGACGACGAGGTCTTCTACGCCTATTCCGAGCGATTCCGCAAGAAGATGAACAACATCGCTGAGAAACGTGGCGGTCCCATCACCATCGCTTCCAACTCCACCCTCATGGCGTCCTCCCGCAAACTCCTCACCGAGGATGAACAACGTATCGCCGACATGGAGAAGCAGATGGAGGCAATGAAGACGGTAAACCGTAAAGTCTCCGAGGCCGATCTCACTGCCCTCGCCAAAGCAGAACGCGCCGCAGAGGCTGGCCGTAAGCTCCTCACCGGTGAAAGCATGGACGAGGATTCAGAAGGGAAGAAAAAGGAACAACCTGTCGAAACCCGCGTCAAACCTGGCAACCCGATCCACGTCCGCGTCATCGACCCCGACCGCTCACGCACCGCCGGCATTGATGAACTCACCGTCAGCGTCGAGAGCTCCAGTGGTGATGGCATCAGCCGTATCACTCTAAAGGAAACTGGAACCCACACGGGTTGGTTCGAAGGAAGCATCCCAACCACCGGCGCTCAGGCAATGGCATCTGCGCAAAACTCCGAGCCCGGCCGTAACCCGAACATGGTACTCAGCCCGGAAACCACATACCCAGCTTGGCAGCCAGTCTCCGTCAAAGGAATGACTCCGGAATTTAACATCGACCTCAACGACAACGTAGAGCTCGGTGAAATGACAATCACCGCCAAAGAACCTGGAGCTAAGCTCAAGAAGTTCATCCTCCTTACAGGCATGAATCCCGGCGATATGCAACAAGTCGCTGTCTATCCTACGCATCGCACAGCTCTGAAAGACCCTTGGCAACCTTCGGTCGTTATCATGAATGATACCGACAGATTTCACGCCAGCTCAGGCCGCACTATCGATGACCTTCGTCAATTGGAACAGCACTTGGAAAGTGGTTGGGTGAGTCAACAGTTCGCTCAGAGCGCCGTCGCCAATGTCGCCGGCCCTTCCGAAGCTCTACCAGAAGACCTCTACAAGACCGTTGTCTGGAAACGTCAGAACCGACACGGCGTTTCTTCCGTGATCTACAGGTTCCAGGCGCACTTCTACGAGTCATCCAATGTAACACGTAAGTTCAAAGTGGATCTCGGTAAGTACCAAATCCCTAAAAATACCCACCCGTCGATCAATAGCAAACCGAAGTTCACGCTCGTTGTTGACGGCCGCAGGATCTCTGAAAAAGGGGGTACGGGCAATCTTGAAGGTTCTATCAACCTCAGCCCTGGTGTTCATAAGTTTGAAATCTGGGCCACTGGATGGGTCGCCAATATCGGCTTTGGCCGCGGCGTCAAACTCTCTGCCAACCTCGAGGACAAAGAAGCACTCGTCGACTGCCCAGATAGCTTTTTTGACACCACCAAATTCCCCAAAGGCGTCCTCACTCACCGCAACGCATCTGCTGCTATCACAGCCAATGCCGATGGCTCCGAGTTCAATGTTAAATTTGCACCGAACTCACGCACCCGACTCTTCAAGCTAGTCTTCACCGAGAGCGAAGGGCCAATCCCGGCCTTGAACAAAGTCACACTCAATGCTCCTGACGGCAAAAAAGTACTACCTGTCGCCGAGGACTACTCAAAGCTCAATAAGAACGACACGCTGGAAATACTCACCGGTGATAAAATTTCCGTCCGCTACGTCGACGACCGCTACGTCACCAAGTCACAGCAAAAGCAGGAGCGCTTACTCAATGTAGCCTTCAGCACCGCAAAAATCGAGTTTGCTGATATCAAACCGCGCTTCAGCGGCAGACATAGGAAAGACATGCCTTACTATGAGAAACTCCTCCGCTTCCCATACGGAGAGCCACTCTCACTCGCCATCAATGACGCTGATATGGATGTCACCGTCGAACCTGACACCCTGACTGTCACGGTGCAAAGTGAGTCTGGTGGTACACGTGAATTCATCGCCACCGAAACCGGCCCATCCACTGGCGTCTTTGAGGCCATCATGATTCCGGTGCCCACCGCTCCCAAAAAGGAAAATGAGATCCAAGTCGCCGAGGGGGGAACACTCACAGCCATCTACCGCGATGAGGAAAACACCAAGCCCGGTGTGCCCACCGACCGCTACGCTAGGATCGACCACGCCATCTTTGCTCTGCCGCAGATCAGCTTGTCACAGCCAACCGTGACCAACATCGACTACAGCACTGGCGCAGGAGACCTTCCTGGATTCCGTTCACTCACCGAAGGATTTATCAAGATGGATGAAGGGCAACTCAAAGTCGAAGCCGATTCAGCCCGCAAAGCCAGGGAGGCGGGTAGTGGGCAGATCCAGCCACGCTGGTCGATCGCCCACAAACTGTTCCCGACTACCGCCCCACCCGAAGGCGGATTCAAGACCGTGCATGGTCGCCGGATGTATGTCGAGCTACTCGCCCCTCATCTCGCGCTCGGAGCCGCATCCACCGTCACCCTCTACGCCCAGACCGATAACGGCCGCAAAATCGCCGAGGTTCCCCTCGACGGCAAAGTATTCGATCTTAACGTGCCAGGAACCATTGAACTCATTGGTCACCTAGTGACTCCCGAGAAGAGATATGGAGACATCTGGAGAGGCATTCCTGAAATTGCTTCCTATGTTGGAAATAGCTACCAGCTCTGGTCAGACAACGCCGTGCTCGACCACTTCACTTTGGACATCCCACTCATTGCCAGCCACTCTCCGGAGTACGGCGTGATGTCTCACGATGAACGATACGATCTTCTCCAAAAAGCCCGCAATGGCGAATTAGGCTACGAGGAATACAATAAGCTCAAAATCAACGGACTCATCGTCCTTCCCGGCGAGCGCGTCCATATCGGAATGAAGTACAAAGACGAATCCGGCGCTGACAAGTGGCTCACCACAACCACCAAGGTCATCACCCATCCCGTTTTTGATGTCATGGAAAATAATTTCCGTGAAGCCAGAACTACCGCTTACGTCGGTGAAACCATCACTCTCCGCGTTGTCGACCTCGGTGGCGATGTTTCGGATAAAACCGACACAGTGAACGTCCTAATGCAGGCTAAATCAGGTGCCAAGCATCGCGTGGTTCTCCGTGAGTCCACCCCGCATAGTGGTGTTTTCAAAGGCAGCTACCGCCTCTCTTACGCCAAGGCAATCACCCCGCAGACTCCTGAGTCCACTGATCAGGAACCTGTTCCACACAATGTCAGACGCGACGGATTCCCCGTTGTTTACGACGACGTTGTCGCCATGCGCTACACCGCGAGCAACGGTATTAAATCACCGACTCAGATGATCACCATCAGCAAAGGATCTGACGGAACCGTCAAACCGTTCTCCAAAAAATATGACGATCCGGAAATCGCCATGCGCACCCAGTTCTCACTGGCGGAAAGCTATCTAGAAATTGCCAAAAGCCACCGCAAACTCGGAAAAACCGAAATGGCTGCCCGCGAATATGTTCGTGCCAAGCAACTACTCGCCAAGGCGATGGATCAATTCAAAGACCCCGAAACCCGCGCCCACGCCGAGTACTTGCTAGGAACTCTATCACTAGAAGAAGCCAACGACACTGAAAAAGGTGACCTGCAGGAAACCCGCTACCGCGCCGCTCTGTCACGCTTTATGAATGTGACTGGCAGCTACCCAGAAACTCTGCACGCCTCCAAGGCCCAATACAGAATTGCCTCGGTCTATGAAAAACTCAACGAGCGCGACGTCGCCGCCCAGGAGTATGTCAAACTCGCTTACAAATACCCTGACTCAGAATTCCTCGCCACCGCAATGGCGAAGTTAGGTAGCTACTTCCTCCGTAGAGCAGCCACTTATGAAAAGCAGGCAAAGGCATTGTTAGCTGATACCGAAAATAAGGATGCCCAATTCAAAGGTGAGGCACTACAAACTAAAGCCAACCGGGAGTATGTCAAAACCGCCCAGATCTTTGGTCGGTTGCAGCAACGTTTCCCCAGCGACCCGCTCGCTGGTAAAGCCGGAGTCAGCGCAGGCGAGGCTTACATGCGTGCCGGTAAAAACGAGGAAGCGCTCGCCGCATTCCTTCGGGTCGTTAACGATCAAGGATACGATGGAAAAACCTTACGCTCACGCGGGATGTACTGGGCCGGAATGTGTTACCAAAAACTCAAACGAGAGATGGCCGCCTACTCCATCTATAAACGCCTAACCTACGATTTCCCCGAAAGTATATGGGCCGCCTACGCCCGAGGCCAGCTATCAACAGGGTCACTTCAAAAACTCGAAAACGAACTGGAAATCGATCGCTTGGAGGACGGACGATAATAGTTAGGAAACCAAATAATACGATGGATAATAATCAACACATACCGGTTTCTAGCACATTGAATTCACCAGCTCCAGCCATGGACGAGCTTCAGAGCCGCGCTCAAAAACCGTCCTTCAGAATGGAAATGACTTTCACAAAAATCCAAGATGGCACACCATCTAACAATTCTCAAGCAAGCCCAATTGGCTTGCCCATCCGACCACAAGGCATCGCTCTTGCTCGGATGACTCGGGTGATCCGCAAGCTGAAGGCTGGCATCATAGAGAGTACCAATTTCAAGCAACCCATGTCTATTCGCCGTTATTCCTGCCTCTTTATCTCGCTTCTGACAATCAGTCCAGCCATCGCCTCACCGCTCGACGATCAGATCAAAACCTTTGAAGATTCGCAAACTCAGTCCGAGAGCGCAGTCATCGGCATTCTTCAAACTGGCTTAAAAGAAGCCAGAGCAGCCGAGGCATTTGCCAAGGTGAAACCATGGTTGACCGCAAACTCATCCAACTCGCAGAACTTGTTGCTTAGCGCCGGACGCTCCGCAGAATTTGCTGGAAAATGGTCGGATGCTGTCAGTTTCTACCGCAAACTGCTCAAAGAAAAATCGCTCGATTCCAGACTCGCTGGCGATGCCGCAAATTCAGTCTATCGACTGCTTATAAACAACATGAAACAGCCCGAGGCTGCCTACCTGCTGATGCGTGAGGACGGCGACCGCCTTCGTGGTTACGGCAAGGCGAAACAATTCGATTTCTGGTTCCTGACTCAGGCCCAAAAACGCACCGATCTTGCCGCCATCGCAAACAGACTGGCTGCAATTTATAACAGCAATGACCCGATTGAGCAGTTCGCTCCGTTTGAAGAATTCATGCTAAAGGGGCTAGAAAGCTACAAGTTCGACGATAAAACAACCTCCGATGCTATGGAGAATCTAGCCAAGGCGAGACGCGCTAGCCCACAGCTCCGAGCTCGCCTGAATTGGGTCAAAGCCATTATTCCAGTTCAGAAAAAGCTAGAACAGTCCATCGCCGATCGAAAAGAAATTCAGCCAGCCCTGCTCGGTAACGCTCTCAGATCTGCGCAGACGCTCATCACCGCTCTTCCTTATCAAGGCTCCATCATCGTTTCTGAAGGCTGGATGCACACTGGCCAACGCGACGCCGGAGTCTTTTCCATGTTCCTCAAAGTGAGCCGTGCCGAGAAGGCCGCGCCTATTTTGAAGGCTCTCCGCAGCATGCCAACCGAGCAAGCCAAGAGCGTTGTTAGCCACAAAATGAACGGCTCTCGTGGCCGTCGTGCATGTGATTTCCTGTTCTCTCGCATTGAAGTTCGCGCGCTAGTCCGCGATCTTCCAGAAGTCTTTAACGATCTTTCAGCACCCGACACATCACTCTTCGATAAAACCCTCACTGTTGAGCAAGCCAAAGCAATAGCTCCCAACCTTGCCCGCAACCCCCACGCACAGGCCGCGATGGTCCGCGCTTGGGCGAAACCTGAACGTAAATTCAGTCTCGTCGTCGATGATATGATGAAGTCTGAAATGTGGCGCTCTAACGACATCAAGACCCTCAGCCACGGAGTCTGGCATAGCGGCATGTTTGAGCGGGATACAAAATATGAGCAAGCTCTCAATAAATACGCCAAGCTCGATGGCCGCTACCAACAACTCAAAAAACAGGTAGCTAAGAAAGCAAACGCCGGTGAACGAAAGGCCGCTTTTGACAAACTCTATAAAGAGCTAACTGGCGGAAACTATTCCACTCCGGGACTACTCACCCTCTGGGCTGAACTTTTCCAAAATTCTCCCGATGGAGACAAAGTCACATTCCTTAAAGTGATGATCCAGAACAACCAGGGGACTCGTGATACCATTCTCCGCCGAACCTTGAATAAGTTGAAGTTTGGAAAAGGTGGGGCATTACCATGGCAGGCCGTCGTACAGACAAACCATTTCAGATACCATCAGAAAGACACGCGCAAACATGCTGCAGCACTTCTCAGCCAACTGCCGGCAATCCTCAACGGTCAAGTCAAGTCAGGCACATTGTCCGAAACCATTTTTGGAATGTGGCTGCACAGCGTGGATGTTCGCGACGATAAGGCCAAAGCACAGATGAAGGAGATCCTAGCCTCACCAGCCTACGCTAAAATCGATCCAGCTTACCAAAAAGTGGCTGCTGATGCTTCCCATTTCGGAGCCGAGGCCTTGGCGCCTAAAATGCTAGTAAATCAGCCTGAGTACATCAGCCGCGAGCTGCTAGCTCTGCCTAAAGATGCCGCACCAGCAGCTGTCGAAGCCGCCTTCAAAGCTGTCATGGACCGCGTCTCCAAGGCCACATCTCCCGTCGTCGTGCGTGGCCTCAACGGTGTTGGAAACCTCTCCAAACTCTCAGCCCAGAGCCGTGCTCTAGCGTTCACACTCTTCAATGGCCAGTCACCTCTAGAAGCCTACCCATCCAGACAAGGATACGAACAACTCGCAGTGCGCTTGATCAAAGATGCGCAAGAAGCCAAGCAATGGGGTCAACTGGTCCCATACGCTGCCAGCCTCTGGCGTAGTTCGATGACCCCGGACCACCATAACAGATTCCCTGTAGCCGACTCGCTTGTCGCCTTTGCTGAGGCTGCCATGGCTGCCAACCAACCATCTGTCGCCATCTCCATCGCTCGTACAGGCATCATGTTGATCGACCCTGTCAACACGAACCACGGAATGCCCGAGCGCATCGCCCGCATGCGTTCTCTTTCCGGCAAAGCCTCCGTCGCCATCGGTGCTGTCGAAATTCCGGTCGATGAAACCGACCCAGCATACGGCATCTACAAATCCAACGCGGAATACGTCCAAGGCAACCTAGACACCGCATGGGAACTTTACCAAGCCAATGCCGACCAACTGGAACCACTCATCCGCAAACTCGCCGTTGAATACAGCTTTTGGTTGCTCAAGCGTAATACTCAGGTCGGCCAAACCGACCGCGCGGAAACTCTCGTCAAGGAGCTCACCATCTGGTCGCGCCAAGCCGAGGGAACATTCAGCCTCGCCCAAGAAGCCAAACTCAAAATCTCCTACGCCGACCTCGCATTCCGCAAAGGTGCCTTGCCAACATCACGCGCCTGGTACCGGAAAGTTGCGGACGCCGCCGAATACAAAGGCACCTCGATTCAGCTCCGTGCAGCACTCGGCTCCGTCAATGTCGACCGCGTTTCCAAGGATTTCTCTAGCGCACTAGGTGAACTCGATAAACTCATGCGCCTCAAGGACCCGGCATTACGCATTCAGGTCTACTACACCCGCGGTGAGGTCCTGATGGACCAAGAAAATTACAAGGAGGCATTCGATGCCATCGATTACGTGTTGCGCCAGCAACCGAAACACGCCGACGCCTTGATCCTGCGCGGTAAAATCCAGTTCAAAATGCGCAAACTCGTCGAGGCCACCGAAATCGAACTCGGGCCGTCCCAAGACGATACCGTCATCGTTCCCGGTGAAACCGTCAAAATCAACCTGCGCGACCCCACACTCAGCGTCTCCGGTGTTGGTGCAGATATCGAGGTGGAGATCTGGGCTGCTTCTGGTGACAGCGAACGCGTCATGCTCAACCAGCTTGGTGATAGCAAAGAGAAATTCCGCGCAGAAATTCCTACCGTCCTCGGTGCTCCCGTCAAAGGCGACAAGATCCTACAGATCCTTGGAAAAGACGAAATCCGCTTCGGTTACTCAAAACGCTTCCGCGCTAAAATGGACGACCTTCCAGCCGACCCAGAATTAGCCATCGAGGTCGCATCTGACGCCCATCTTTCATTTTCCGCTGGCGCCTTCCCTCCTCGCCAAGGAGAACGCCGACTCGACATCTCTGAACTTGGACTCTCCACTGCTCAGGCCGCACTCGGCACACGCAGCGTCAGACCAGGAAACCCAGTCTACATCCGCGTCTCCGACCCCGACCAAAGCCAATCCCCAGGAATTGATGAAGTCACCGTCTCTCTCAATGTAACCAGCGGCGATGTTATCCGTAAGCTCGTGCTCAAGGAAACTGGCCCGTACACGGGTGAGTTCCAAGGTATCGTCCCCACCACTGGCGCACAAGCCATGGCATTCGCCTCCGAAAGCGCACCTGGCCGCGATCCTAACATGGCTATCAGCTCTCAGGATTACCCCGGTTGGGCTGGCAATGTGGGTGACAAAAACAAGACCCGCACATTCGGTGTCGACCTTAACGACAACGTGCCAGTCGATAAAATGAGCTTCGACTTCGGCGCAGCAGGGCAGGGGCTTAGCCATTTTGTCCTTCAAACATCAATGAACGGCAAATCGTGGACCACACGTTCCCGCTTCCCAGCCGCAAAGAACCTTGCACCATGGGATGGCCGCCCACGTATTTCGGTTGTCTCAAATTCACATGTCGACACGCTTTCATTCCCTGAAAACCGTCAAGTCCCAGAGGATTGGAAACAAAGAATGGAACTCGATTCCGTTGGCCAGAATGTCAGATTTAAAGATGGCTACCTGAAAAATCTTACCTTTGAAAAACTTCCCAACATCGGTCAGCACCCAGGTGCTGGTGTGTTGGTCCAGTTCCGCGCTCATTTCTACCAACCAGCTGCAGCGATCCGCCGTTTCCGTCTAAGCGGTCTCCCGGTTGTCGACGCCAATGATGAAACCAAGGCAATTTTCTTGATCAACGGTCAACCAGCCTCCGGTAATTCCGATGACCCACTCACCATCGAGCGCGAGTTTGGACCCGGACTTCACGATATTGAAATCTGGTACACTGAGGCACTTAGTGAGCTGCAAAAACGCAAACCAATCCTCTCGTGCGACGTCCCAGGCAAGGACCAACTCGTCCCATGCCCGGATACCATGTTTGATTCCGCCAAGTTCCCCGAAGCGTACGCCAAGACATCACCCAACCAGCCACCATCACAGAGAATCAAACTGGTATCGATGTCGCATTTGGTGACCACACTCAGGCTCGCCTAGTTCGTCTCTTCATCGCTGGTTTCAAAGGTGTTTCACCATCGGTGAAATCGGTCACTCTCAGCGACCGCGACGGCACAGCTCTGCTACCCGTCAGACAAGACTACAAAGCACTGCGTGAAAACCTACAACTCGAAGTTCTGCCCGGCGACCAAGTCACCGTGCGCTACGTCGACCCACGCTCAGCCACACCAGGCCGCACCAAACACGGCAAAAGCCTGACTGTTGCATTCAACACAGCCACCATCAACGCATCCTTCCTCAACTACAAAGAAACCGACGAAGGACGCGTTTTCGAACCAGAAGCCATCCGCCGTTTCAAATTTGATGATGCCGTAGCCCTAGTCATCGACGACGCCGACATGGACATCAGCGCCCAGCGCGACACACTGGATATTCAAATCACTACCAGCGATGGTAAAAAAGTCACCATCAAGGCAGTCGAAACCGAAGTCCACAGCGCCCGCTTCATCGGCCGCGTCTTCCCAGTCCTAGGCAAGCCCGAACGCGATTCTGAAATCCAGCTCCCCGTAGGTGGCACCATCACCGCCACCTACCGCGATATGGAAAACCTCGACCCAGGTATCCCAACCGATCGCACAGTCGTTATCGAGCACGCACAATACAAGACCCCCGCTGTAGCAGCATACAACAACAGCAGCAAACTACTGCCCGTATCACCAATCGCCGACATCGAGCCAGCCGCAGATGCCACCAGCAAACGCAAACGCGATAGCGGCCCAGAAGTTGTCGAGCCTCGCCGTGAACTGAGCTACGTCTATGTCGATGAGCCCGCCTTGGCGGATACCTCACTCAAGACAGTCATCGGATCATCCGTGCGCTTTGACGTCGTGGTGCCTCATCTAGCCTTTGCAAAAAGCAGTGAGATCAGAGCCTACGTGCAGACCGACGCAGCCCGCAAAGCTGCTAAAGTACCAGCCAGCAAGGCATTTGATGTCAGCGTTCCCGGAACACTCAAGCTCACTGGATCACTCGCAGGTGCTGAAACAATTATCCCCACTGGCTACGCAGCTAGGTCTAATACCTCACCACCTACCAATGCCACACCACTGGAACAAGGTCGCTTCACCTTCTCCGTCCCGTTGATCCTCGGTGATCCTCCAGCTCGTAGCTTCGCTACCAAAGCTGCTGAGGCGATGTCAGCTTCGGCTCTGCCTAACGGACTCGCCGTCCGCGCCGGAGACATCGTGCACGTCGGCTATCCATTTAAAGATGCCAACGACAAAGTGCAGTGGAAAACCATGACATACAAAGTCGGTAGCCACGCATTCCTGTCTGTCATGAATGGCAGCTACAACCGCCCACTGCAGAGCGCGTTTGTAGGTCAGAAAGTCTATGTTCGTCTGCTAGCTCGCGGTCTCGACCAAAAGCCGTCGCGCGATACAGCATCTGTCACACTGAAAGGGAGCAGCGGCGCATCCACCACTTACAAGATCCGTGAAACTGAACCACACAGCGGAGTCTTTAAAGGAGTATTCGCCATCGCCTATGCCGATGAGGAAATCCCAGCCAAGCTACCACCTGTCGAACTCAATGGATTCCCGATCCGCTACGGTGATAGCATCAGTGTCACCTACGCAGCATCCGGCGATGACCCAGAGCAGAAACTAAATGTCTCTATCAACAAAGGAGCCGACGGCATCATCGAACCATTCAGTAAACGTTACTCCGGCGACCAAATGGCCGTGAAAACTGGCTTCACTCTAGCTGAGTGCTTTTTCGAACTCGCTAAAAAGCACCGCAAGATGGACCAGGAAAGTCTAGCCCGTCGCGAAATGGGCCAAGCCCGTAAACTCCTACTCGAGGCGCTCGCCACCCACCGCGATGACGACATGCGTGCCCACGCCGAATACCTCCTCGGTAACCTCGCTCAGGAATACGCCGACCTCTCTAAAAATGAGGAAGCCAAACTGCCACTCTACCAAGACGCCCTCGCTCGATTCTCGAAAATCCCAACCGATTATCCAGAAACCGAGTTTGCATCCAAGGCTCAGTTCAAGACCGCCCTCGTTTACGAAAAAATGGGTGAGATCGAAAACTCCGTCGAGGAATACGTAAAGCTTGCCTACAAATACCCCGACGACGAGTTGATCCCGACCGTCATGTCACGCCTCGGCGGATACTTTAAGAAAAAGGGCATGGTGTACAAAAAACAAGCTGACACAGTGCGCGATAAAGAAGACGTAGCCTCCAAGGCCGAAGTACTCCGTCTCGATGAACTTTCCTACCCAGAGTTCCTCAAAGCCGCCATGGTATATTCTAAACTCCAACAACGCTTCCCGGATAACCCGCTCGCCGGGCTCGCCGGACTCAGCGCCTCCCAGAACTACATGCGCGCTCACCAATACAAAAAGGCAATCGCTGGATTCGAAATCTGTATTAATAACGAGGATTACGACGACGGAGATATCCGAGCCCAGGCTCTATATTGGTCTGGACTCAGCCACGAACGTATCCCCGACGGCGGCTGGAAATCCAAAGGCCAAGCTATGATGTCCGCTTACCAGATCTACCGCCGCGTCACCTTCGACTTCCCCGACAGTAAATGGGCTAAATATTCCCGCGGTCGACTCGCCGACCCGGTATTCGAACGCATCATCGAGCAGGAAGCTTCGATGCGTAAGAAAATGCTGGAGGCTCTAGAAGAGAATCAATAAAACAGGTCATTCATCCCATGAACCAACTCGAAAAACAACTATTCCGCGATAACGTAGGTGATGCCGAACCCCGGCTTCAGTTACGCACCAAAACGCGGGTCGACACCGGTCGCTGGTGGCGGAAAACTCCGCTCTGGCTCTGTGTCATGGACGACGAACTCGTACTTCTTTCCGTCAGTCGCCGCCGCTATATCGAGCGCTTGCCACTTTCTGCTAGCCAACAAACACATTATAATCATTCTACCGGCGAACTCGTTATTGAACCAGCCGAGTCACTGCAGTGTAACCGCTGCGCACTCTCCCCACGCGACGCTCTCCGCGTCCTTAATTTTCTCAAATCCAAAAAAACAACTAAACACTAATTACTAAATAATGTTAGAAAAAATCTTAACAGGCGGACCTATCATGGTCCCATTGGTTATTTGCAGCCTGATAAGCCTAGCTGTCGTCTATGACCGCTGGACGGCTTTCCGCGTGAACCGCAAGACTGACACCAGAGCACTTCGCTCCAAGGTACTCACTCACTTGCGCAATAACGATATACAGGGTGCCGTCACCGAGTGTGAATCATCCAACGGCCCGATTGCTTCGGTCCTACTCGCTGGTCTTCGTTCCTATTCCCACCTTCATGGGAAAGAGGAAAGCTCAGAGACTATGCGTCTCGTTGTCGGCCAAGTAATGGAAGACTACAGCGCACAAGCTATGAGTGTGGTGAACAAACGTCTCGACGTCCTCACCACCATCGGTACAGCAGCCCCTCTTCTGGGAATGACTGGTACCGTCACCGGTATGATAGCCTCCTTCGCCGGCCTCGCAGATGCTGGAAGCGTCGGCGGTAGCGGCGGCGCCGTAGCTGACGGAATCGCTGAAGCCATGGTAACCACCGCCGTCGGACTAATCGTCGCCCTGTTGGCCGTTATTCCACAGAGTGTGTTCAACCGCTGGAGTGACGAAATCGAACTCGAAATCGAAGAAGGCACTAGCGAAGTGGTCGAGTTTATCCTCACCCACCACTAATCACTCATGTCGAGAAAACGCTACAGCAAGGAGAAAAAGCACCGCTCAGGAGAAATCCCGACCGGCTCATTCTCTGATATCGCATTCCTGCTCATCATCTACTTCCTTGTGGCTACCACACTGGTGAAGGTGAAAACGATCGCCGCTGACCTGCCGTCGGGAGAGAAATCAAGCCAGACCCAGTCGGACAAAACGCCGATCGTCAACCTGCGCGGATCCGAGATCTTTTTTAACGATAAAAAGGTGAGCGTCGATTTACTCAACGAGCGCCTCGCAGAATTGAATTTAGGTGAGAAGATCCCCTCAAAACGCGTAATCATGCTGGAGTCCACCAAAGGAACCCCTTACGAAAACTACTTTCAGGTCCTCGCCGGCATCAGTGCGAACCAGGGAGTTGTAGCCATCGTCGAGGACGATAAATAACCATGAAGAAACGACTCCAAAGTAAGAAACGTCGACCTGTCCCCGTGCCCATTGCTAGCATGGGCGACATCGCATTCCTGCTGATCATTTTCTTTATGGTCTGCAGCGAGGCGTCGAAGGATAAAGAAATGGATGTCGTATTGCCGATCTCCGAATACGTCAAAAAGATAGAGCTCACCGTCGTGGCTCGAGTCGCAGTCGACAAAAATGGCGACATCTATTTCGACGGCGTCAACGTCGATAGCGCGAAAGACGTCGAGTGGGGCATCAGGGCACTTCTCACGGAGACCATTTCTGACGATCAACGTCACGTCCAGTTCAAGTGCGATAGCGCACTGCCCAAAGAAACATTCGAACCGGTCATCAAGGCGATTGCCGCAGGTGGCGGCATCATTGAAGCCGTCGGTGAAATACAGTAAGAAACGAACAATTATTCAGTAAACAAAATCAACTTAAAAACTAACAACATGTCAGATACACTGAAAGAAGAAACAACACCTGATCAGCTGATGAAGCACTTCCAGGGCAGTAGCCTAAAGTCGATCATCATCTTTACCTTGATCATACACGCCGTCCTATTGGCCGGAACGAGCTTTCCCTACCTCTATAAAATGGTCGTCGGGGAGAATGCTTCCGAGATGAGCGAAAAAGAGAGAACCGAGACAGCAATGCGTAAAGCCACTGCTGTCCTGCGTGAGATAGCTGAAGAACACGGGCTGAAACCCCAAGACCTCAGTAGTAAACTCGCCGGTGGCACACCCAAGGCGCCCAAGGCGCCTAAGACTAATAATGCCAGCACCAAGGCCTCTCAAGACGACTCGGGCACCGATTCCGAGACCCCGAAGTCTTCCATCGAGAAGGAACTCGAGACAAAGGCCGTCGGACCAACTACGCCTAAACCTGAAGACGACGAAGAAGACCTTTTTAACTAAGCTTCTCTGACACAGCCAGCCCCGCTAGTCACGCGCCCCGAGTAAAATATTCTGAGAATGAACAAAAAGAACCAGAGCAAGATCCCCGAAGAGTGGATCGATGAGATTCCAACCCGAGCGTCCGCCTCTAAAGCGCGTATCGTCAGCGTGGCTGCGTTCATGCTGCTCGGACTTGGGGCGGCGGCGTGGGCTTGGGGCCCTCCGGTTTTAGCTAGTTTTCTGTCACAAAACCCGTCAGTCTCTGTTCTTTGGGAAAATAACGGCACCACCAAATCACTAGAGTTTTGTTTCTTGCTCTTTGCCATCATGGCCGGAGCATGTTCCCTGGCTGGTTTGTCGAGTCTCATGCGCAACCGGGTGACTTACCATTTTCTGCGCGCCTCAATGTGGACCGTCTACTTGGCGGTCGCCTGCTACGTTTACTTCACCTGGCAGGGGGTTTTCTCTATCAAAGCTGAAGGCTTAGAAATGGGTGGTGTCAAACAAGATGGTGCCACCATCTTTAAATTCTGGTGGAAAGCATGCTGGCCGGCTCTCGCTGTCGGCCTCTACGCCGGCTGGCTACACGCCATGATGCGCAGCCGTTCGGTTTATGCGGCATTCACCCGCGTTGCTGGCAACCCCATGGTCGGTGACCGCGTGCTCGAGGACATTCGCACCCACGGCCGCGACCCACGTCACCGCCGCAGCCTCTACGCCAGTGGCATGACTCACCTGATCATCCTTGTCCTTATCCCCTATCTCCTCAGCCTCGGCGGATGTGTCGAAGCCTACCGCGTGCCCAAAGGAAGCGGCAACCCGGTTGTCGCCATGGTCAAGATGGTGAAACCGAAAAAGAAAAAGAAAAAAACTCTCAGCCTGCGGCCTAACTCCGCGATCATTTTCGACCAGCCAGACCTCGACAGCACCGAAGTCGATGAACAACTGGAAGAAAAAACCCAGGTCACCTACTCAGCAACAAACAGCAAAGCTGGTAAAATGGGCAAAGGTGGCGGCAAAGATGGCGGTTGGCCCGAGGGTATGGATAAATACAAGATCCGCTTTATCCGTCTCGAACACGGTGGAGCCGGATGGGACGACGGTATGAACCAAACTGGAGCCGACATCAATTTCCTCCGCGCTTTCTCACAGGCTACCGGATTTAAGAAAATTGCCCGCAAAGGTGAGAGCCACTCGATCTCGCTACTCAAGAAATACCCGAAGGACGGATTTCCTCCCTTCGTTTATCTGACCGGCAACGACCGCATGGGGCGCGTCAGCTCGGCGGATATCAAAATCCTGCGAGAGTACTGCATCAACGGCGGGATGCTCATCGCCGATGCCGGTCATCGCAATTTCCACCACTCATTTATCCAATTAATGCGTCAAGTGTTCCCCGATAAAGCCCTGATCGATATCCCGGATGATGACATGCTTTACCAGCTTCCTAACGGATTCCCCGAAGGTGCACCCGCATTCTGGCACCACGGTGGTCGCCGTGCGCTCGGCATCAAACATGACGGACGCTGGATCGCATTCTACCACCCCGGTGATATGAATGACGCCTGGAAATCACAGAACTACACAGACGTCAGCCCCGAGATGCGCGATGCCGCGATGAACCTCGGCATCAACTTGATCTACTATTCCTTCACCCAGTGGAATGATACCATCTCAAAACTTAAAAAATGAACTCAGATTTCTTTAATCTAGCTGGATACATCAGCGTATTTCTATGGGGTGTGGTGCCCATCCTGTGGGTGATCTATGCTATTACTGGACCACGTCGTTGGCTCTGCCCGATGGCATTGATGCTGGCCATCGTTGCATTCTTTTTTGCCAGACATAACTCAACAAACTACGTCAACCTGATCCAACCTGACCGCAGCGAGGAGATCGCCGCCCAACAGGCACTGGAAGAAGCAAGCCGCCAGGCAATCAAGGATAGCCGCGGCAAGGACCTCTCAGATGTCCGCTTCGCCGAGGACTCCGCCAGTGATTCGCTCGACCGCGCAGGAATGGAGCAAGACGACCTGAAATATATGGACCAGGTCAACAAGACGGGTACCCCAGATTGGAAAAAAGGAAAGAAATCCCGCACCGCAGGCGGTGTCGATGACGGCAGTGTCGAGTCGGCAGTCGGAGGCGGAAATGCGATCAAAGCCGCCGACTCGGAATTTCTCGAGGGCATGGAAGAAGCCGTTCCCGTGGTGATGATGGAGGAGGATCTAGCAATGGCACATCGTTTGGATTCCCTAAACCTGAAAACCATTCGATTTCTTATCGCCTTGGGACTTGTCATGGTCGGTTATGATTATCTGAAACGAGCCAACATCTATGGCAAGGAATCATTTCCCCTGTCGTTGCCAAGTGCCTGGCTCAATGGCCTGACGCCGCTGCCAGTCGTAGTCGAACGGCCCAGTCCTGCCGATTTGGCCAGACTAGCCAAGCGTGGTGATTCATTTGTTTATCTTACCGATGACAAGGAATCCACCGCCAAGATCCCCGAGTCATTTCGCCGCGTGTCACTGTGCCGGGAAAAGGTCGATGTCCTGCGGGCCGAGAGTGAGCTTGGAACCATCGATAACGATTTCATCTTCGAAACCATTTGGTTTGGACGTAGCTCATTTGTTGTCGATTCCGCTGCCCGATCCGAGCAGTTGATCGAACGATTTTTGGAACTCCTCACCAAACGCAAGGAAACTCGCGCCAAGGTAAAACAAAGCGTACACGTCGTCTGGGATCTCAAAACTCCGATGCCGGAAGTCCAAAAACAAAATTTTGCCATCCTGGCCAAAGCCACTGGGTTTTCGCTCATCCTCAATTCCCAAGGCAACACCGCTGATTAGAATTCAACATTCTAACAGATTAAAGTGTTCAGAGCCTAGTCTGATGACTTAATCCACTATCCGAGTCCAGCGAATTCACCCATACTAGATATCTTTCCAGCATTCACATCATGAAAACCATTCCATTTCTAACTCCGGCCCTCATCTTGGGTCTTTTGACCTTTCCTCTTTCTGCGGAAGAGCGCACCCACACGCCGGAGCAAATTGAAGCTCTGGAAAAGGGCGGTGACCTCGGCGAGGAGGCCGAACGCGCTGGCAATCTGCCCGACCTCACCAAAGGCGACCCTATGCCTACCGGCAGCAAGCTGGGACCACCACCAACCTGGAGCCTAGGGCCAACAGGCATCGTGGGCCAGATGATTGATTATAGATTCAAAGGTGACCAGATCCAGGTGGTTGCAACCTTGAAAGGTTCACCCGCTGATGGGAAATTCCAGAGAGGCGATGTCATCACTGGAATGAATGGCAAGAAGTTCGTCTCCGGCGGCCACATCGGCCAACTCATCGGCAAGGCAATCGTTGAAGCCGAGCGAGAGAAAAATGCCGGCAAAATCACCTTCCAGGTCTGGCGCGATAAAAACTACATCAAGCGCAGCGGCAAAAAGGATGTCTCAGGCGTAGACATCGACAAACTCTTCGACAAGGCACGCAATGACAATACCCTCTACGAGTGGAAACCTGAAGAAGCCCGCAGCAAAGAGGCAAAAGGATTTAGTGAATTCCCAGTCATCCCCAGCACATTGGAAGTCGCCCTAAGCCTGCGCGTATTCCCCGACTACAGCGACACCGCTCCCTACGACTGCCCGAAGACTGCTCAGATCCTCGAGGAAGCTTGGAAAGTATTGGAAAAAAGATTTGTGGTCGACCCCAAACAACCGCGTAGCGGCAGAGGCGGTATAATAGAAGCAATAGCCCTAGTATCCTCAGGAAAACCCGAGCACCGCAAGATCGTGCACGACTGGGTACGTAGTAAAGATGCTAGACAATGGCACCCGCCTACAGTCCCAGCTGGTGCAATGTTTGAGCCCGGCTACAGAGGTGGCAAGGGCTACCAGAGCTGGCATCACGGATTCACCGGACTCAACTGCGCACTCTACTATGAAGCCACTGGCGACAAGTTTGTTCTTCCTGCCTTACGCAAGTTCGCCATCGATGCTGCGCTAGGACAGAGCGCCGGCGGAAGTTGGGGACACACCTTCGCCTACCCATCCTTCAATGGTGGTGAATTTCACCGCATGAACCCCGGCTACGGTGCGCTAAACGCCGCGGGTAACCGTTGCTTCTTCCTCATCACCCTCGCCAAAAAACTCGGCATCGAACACCCAGAGATCGACCAAGCTATCGAGCGCGCCCACAAATTCTTCGGCTCCTACGTCGACCAAGGTGCCATCCCTTATGGTGATTTTGGCGCTGCAGCCACTGATGACAGTAATGGCAAGAACACCGGTATCGCCTTCGCCATGAAACTCCTCGGAGATAAATACGGCGCCAAATACTTCTTCATGATGTCCAGCCACTGTGCCTTCACCCGCCGCGGTGGCCACGGTCACGACTACCACGGAAACTGGTCGTCATGGGCCGCCGGAATGTGTGGACCTAAAGTCCGCGCCTACAATGAGCGCAACCTCCGCTGGCGCCGTACGCTCTGCCGGATGTTTGACGGCAGCTTTGTCTACCACTCACCAACGATCGAACACAAAACCCTCCGCGACCCCACTGCCACTGAGATCCTCCACCAGGCGGTTTACCTCAAGCAGACCCTCATCACTGGTAAGAACCCTGACGAGGACCTCTACCCGACCGAGCGGGAAATGAAGCAACTCATGACTAGCGCGCGGCCGCAATTTAACGACCCGTGGCTCAAGCAAATTGATGGCACACCATGGCAGGAACGCAGCACCGATGAACTCATCGACCTGCTCGATATCTTCAAACCAAAGGTCCGAGGCATTTTCGCCAGGGAACTTGGCAAGCGCTTTCAAGCCGGCGAAAAGGAAATCGTCCCTCGCGTCGTCGCATTACTGAAGAGCGAGGAATCGCGCTTCCGCGATGGAGCCCTACGCACCCTCGGAGCCTGTGGCAACGATGCTGTACTGCAAAATCTCTCCAAACTCACCCCGCTTCTTAGCGATCCAAAGGACTTCGTTCAGATCACCGCAGTGAAAGTCATTTCCAAAGCTACCGATGCCGAGGACACACAGCTCGCAATACTGGGAGCAACAATCGAAGATCCGGTCGCCTTATCACCAAATAGCATAAGAAATGCATCCCAATACGCACTATTCGGTAAAAACAACGTCCTCTCCAACACTCCTTTCGAAGCAGGTTTTGACGAAGACCTCGTGCACGAGGCTCTGGAGAGTCTCATCCTTTTAGACCCAGCCCATAAGACATTCACGGGCTCACGTCTCAAAGTTTGGGGCAAGGACACCATCGTCAAGCTCGCCGGTCCACTGACCTTCGCTGCTGAAGAGGAGCAAATCGTCGACCAAATGTTCGCCAACCGAAGCGAACCAGCACAGAACCTGTTAGCTAAATTTAACTACCACGAGGCTGTTCAAGCTGCAGGTCACCGAGCACTTAAAAAAGCTGCAATCCCACGCCACATCCGCCCACACGTTGGCTTCAAGCGAAATCTGGTCGTTCCAAAGGCGGTTGAGAAACAACCCGGAGCTTTCTACGAATTTATCGAACCTCTCGGCGTCAGCCTTATTGACGATCCATTGATGACGGTCATGGTTCTCGAGGGCGAGAAGAAGGTCCTCTATGGCTTGGACAAATACTACAAACTCATCGTCGCAGCAAAAAATCCGGTCAAGCTACCGAGTATTGAGCCAGACGTACGTAAGATGTTCCAAGCCAAACTCGATGCCCTCGACGGCACCGGAGCGAAGCTAAAGCTCTGCCGCGACACCCTCAAGGACCCCGCACGCAAAATCTATTTCCGCCAGATGGCAGCGATGACTTTCCTTAGCGATACCCTCGCTCAGGATGCCATGCAAGATCTGCTGCCGTACCTCGGACACGAATACTGGCGCTTGCGTCAGCACAGTCAGAAACTCGCACTGGCTCTAGTTCCTGCTGGCGGCGATGCGACGCTTACTTCACTTTTCGCAAAAACCAAAGACCCACAATCTGCAGCCGGAATTCTCGAAGTGCTAACCACTGCCAAGTCCACTGCTGGCCTCAAGCTCGCCAAGCAAGCGATGGGTCATGACAGTCCAGTTCTCCGCCAAGCCGCACTGATAGCTGCCTTCGACATCGGTGGTGACAAGCTCTTGCCAGATGTGCTTGCCCATCTCAAAAATGCCAAGACTGAGGAAGACCTACGCGGTTGCGAACAGGCCATCCTGTCCCGCCGTGACGATGCTGCCCACGTCGCAAAAGTCAGCAAGGCCCTCATCGGCATGCTTTCCAAGAGCTCCGAACTTGTTCGACCATCACTCTATTACACCCTCGGCCAACTCGGCGACGCTGGAAGTATGGCAGCACTCAAAAAGCTTGCTGCCGATGCAGAGATGAAGGAGCTTGCAAAGCTCATCTTCGCATTGTCCTACTCACCGAGCCGCGAGGCTGACCAGATCCTGCTAGAGATCGCCACATCTGGCCCGACCAGAGCTCGCCTCGTGGGTGCCCAGGCGGTTCGCCGCATGGTAGTCGGACCAAAAGGTTACGGAGATGTCTCCAACTCTGACGCCCTCAAGTTCGCCGATGCTATGCTCCGACTCAACCTCGACCTACGGATGGTCAAATACCTCGGCCACATCCACGAAGCTCGCGCCATGAAGACTCTGATGTATTGCTTGAAAAAAGGCATTCCGACCGCTGCGAACAGTTTGATCAATGTGGCAGAAGGCTTAAAGAATCCTAGCACTGCCGATGGTAAGATTGCCGCAAAATCACTCCAAGACGTGATCGAATACATTGAGGTCACTCAGCTACGCGGTGGTGTCGCTGGTAAGGATTTCCGCTATTACCCCGCATGGAAAGCCCTCCAGGCCCGCGCCGGAAAAGTGCTGCTCAAGGTACACAAACCCGAAGAAGCCCCGATCGATGGCTTTGATCCACTGGAGCTGGATGATTGATCGTCTGGACAGGGCTAAAATATATATATACAGTCTGGCTGGCAACGCTCATCGCCTAGCCCTCAAAAGGCTAAGCTCCGACCAGACGCAAATTTAACAGACAGACTAATAGAGAATAGAGTCTAGAAGGTGCCCATCCCTATTTTATAGGGAACCTTCAAATGTTTATCTTTCTATGGGAGTGTTTGCTCACTGCTAGCTCACACTATATCATCAGCCTGAACCTCTTCAATCGGCTTGTAATGATCTGTGAGTCCTCGGCGTGAGGTACATGAACGAGCGTGCCTGCAACAACACACACACTTTATACCATTTCGACAGTTAGATTGGTGGAATGGAACTGGAGATCGTTGATTGTAGCAAGGCGGGAGGAGGAAACGTAGCGGGCTACCTGACCGACGACTAAAGCAGCTAGAATCAACGATCTCCTGCACCTTCACACTTTTCAGCTCTGCTGGCTGACTAAAATACCGAATAACACCCATTCCTTCAAGATAACTGTCGAGATGGTATTAGTGGTCTCAAACTTATCCGCAAGGACTGCTGCTTTAGATTTTACGCACCCCATCCAAGAACTCCCAGAATATTGCGATTCGAGAGTTCTTGCAACCAATCGGCTTGCGTAACTTTAGAAAACTTAGCAGCTTTACTCAGTGGAATAAATGAGCTGGCAATCTCAAATACGACCATCCTTGTTCTATGTGTTCAGCTAGTAGCCTAAATTCCCCGTCTCAGTTCACAGCTATGTGCAGAAAATCCAGCTCCAAAGGAACACATCCATAGATGCTCAAGATCTGGAGCGGATTCCAAACATTTTTCTAGGGCGACAAAGACGGACGGGCTACTTAAATTTCCATATTGATCCAACACTGCACGCGCATACTCTAACGAGTCAATTGGCAAAACACGCTCCAAGGCTTCCACCACATCGCGACCACCACCATGTGTGACAAGTGCATCCGGCTCAGATGATCGCATCTTATAGAGCCTCTCTACAACTTTCGCTGCTAATTCAGGAACCGACTTATCTAGTTGATTGCGCAGTTTTCCGCCAGCATTTGTGAATCGAATTTTCTCTCTTTCCTCTGGGAAATGTAATGACTGAAAATTCTTCACCTGCCAGCCGCCAGCTCTACCAGACCAAACAACAGCAGAAGCACCATCACCAAAAAGACAGGTACTAATCAACACTCCGAAATCATCCTCGACAAAGAATGCTGCAGAACACACCTCTACCGCAACGGTCACGACCACCGCATCAGGATTTAACGCCACAACACCCTCTGCAGCTCGCATCAACGGCACTGCTGCACCACAACCAAGTCCCGTCATATCCTGCAGAAACACATCACTCCGTAGACCTAATATTTCAGCTAGGTAAGAACTCACTCCTGGACACAGAAAACCAGTGCACGAACACAGAAATAGAGCATCGACTTTACTAGGGTCAATTTCAGATTTAGCCAAAGCCTTCCGCACGGCATTAGCAGCCAAAGCTGGAGCTTCCCTTTCGTACGCTTGATTGAGTTCTTGCGCATCGCGACTCCATGCTAGCTCTAATGAATCGACGCAAAAATGACGCTTCTCTATCCCACTATTTCCGGACAGAACTTTCTCAAGTAACAGACGTGAACGAGAATTGAGTTCCTCCCAAAAAGGTGCACCACGCATGGCGGTTAGGCATTCAGCCTGTGTGTAGGAATGTTCGGGAAAGGCGCTGGCAACGGAGAGTAGTTTCATGGTGTGCGGAGTTGGGTGAATAAAAAAGGTATTGGAAGGAGGTCGCGTTTTGCTAGCTGCTTGAGGGACGCTCTACCGATGTTATTAAACATCAATGGATGAATACTGGAAGCTAAAGCCGTGCGTTTTCCAAACTGAGACTTCAGCTTACGGTGATACTCTTTTTGGGCCGCATCCCATGAAATATCCCCAACCGAATAAGCCAGTAATGACTCCAAGGCTAAGGCGCTGGATTCCAGTGCCATGCTCATGCCATTTCCAGTAAAGGGAGGAATCAAATACTGTGCATCACCGATGCTGAAACCATTTTGCAACTCTTGCTTGCCTAGAGCAAAGCCAGCAGTTGCGGAAAATGAGGAATCATCAGACTCTAACTCATCCAAAATGCCCGCAAGATAATCTAAACCAGCACTTCTAAGATAATTGAAAAACAACTGCCTCCCTTTCCCCTTGATCTGAGAGTTCATTTGAAAGAGACCACAAGCATTCACTCGACCACCCCCCACATCACAAAGTCCCATGTAGCCAATCTTGCCTAGATGCATCTCAAGACCTGCGAGATCGTCTTTCAAGAAATGCAACTTCAGGCCAATCCATTCTTTATGGCCAGACTTCCTCTTACCACACGCCCTCACCACGCCCTCGCCAAAATCCGACCTCACCCGTGACGGGGTCATTAGAAGTCCGCCTAACTTTTCAAAATGTTCAGCGAGCCGTTGATCTAACACATACCGGGAAATTCCTCTTGCTGGTCGTGGTAGCGCCTTATCGACTACCTTAACTCCATCCACCCACCACTTGAGTCTTTGATGTATTTTGGCATTATCTAGGCAGGTCTGGATACCTAGATTCTCCAGCACTGAATCTTCCACACCACAGATAAACTCCCCACAAACCTTATGCTGGGGATAGACTCCACTCTCATGTAACACGACAGGCACCCCATTGTTACGCAGAGCAATCCCTAAAGAAAGCCCAGCTAATCCACCGCCTATTATTTGAATCTCTTTCATCGCGCTTTACTACGAATCCCTCCAAAAATACCAACCGACTCAGACCACTCAAAAGGAGCAGCAAGAAGCTTCTGAATCTCCCCCTCACGGAAACCAGCACGGATACTTACCAACATGTCATATCGAGTCACCCTCCCAACAAAAGGATAGATCAATCGAGCCCAAAATAGCGCAAAACTACTGCGGTAAGGTTCTGCGAAGAGCAACGCTTTAGCACCGCGCACTCGCTGCCCTAAAGAAGCCAATACCTCTTTGTCTAAATGATGTAGAAACAGATTAGCCACCACCACTGTGCTGGCTCCCACTGTGTAAGCCTCGCTCAATACATCTGCCTGAAGCCATTCGACCCCATCGCCCGCCAAATCTGGTGCTCCAACCAGATCAATAGCCAAAATACGAACCTCAGGTAAAGCAGCCTTGATGGAAGAAGCTAAACATCCTTCCCCAGCTCCCAACTCAACCACACACTCCACTCCTTCGAGCTTTTTAAGCTCTCGTAAGACCCAAGCCTCTCCCCCCATCATTTTATTTATAAACCGTAAATCGGCACGACTCCGTTTCGCCTCAGGATCATCTGAGGAGAGCGTATCTAAAATCTCTGGCTGAACAATACGTTGCATCAATCTAACTTAGAATCACCCAGTCTCAAAAAAAGGCAACCGAATTCATTTTTCGATGTGACAGCCACCTCGTTACCATCTTACATTCGACCATACGCCTATTAGCATTTAGCACTCTAGCATTGTCCGCATTACTCTTCACCTCTTGTGCCTCTGCCTCTGGTTGCAATGGCTACCTCTCACATTCCGGCGATTAAAAAACACTCAAAGACGCAAGGGTTGACGTGAGTAAATGGGCGTGTGGCTTATGCTGCTCATATGATAAAACACGAGACTAGCAATCCACCACTCGACCAAAATGGCCATAAAGTCACTCGGATTTCCTGCACTCCAAATTCTGACGCATTTTGCCAACAGAATACTCTAGATGATAACGAATTTCATGAGGGAATGAGACGCTTTAATCTAGTTGCTCTGCTTTTTAAGTGTATGCCAAAGTGCCGCAGATCTGGTGCCGTTGAGCCCCCCAGATCCTCATCACCTTGCTCGTATGGCCCGTTCTGAAATCTGCTAGCATTCAGTCCATGAGCTTCTCGATACTTGATTTGCATCGTTGTATGTGATTACATGCAGTCACCACCGTTTGGATCTTTGATGTAACTAGAGCTAGTATTCTAGTGCTTTAAGATCAATCGCAAATGATTCTCGTTAGTCGGACTTCCTATTGCTTTTTTTTGCATATTAATTGCACCCTTTAATGTGCCTAATGTACCATCTATGGTTCAACGTTGTTCTTAAAATGAGAACTTAAATATACAGGTTTCTGTGTTCGGCTGATGTAAGTAGGGCTTTTCCGTGGTGATTTCACTCAGCTTTCGTCACTGTTTCGATGAATGATAAATTAAGTTATAGTCGCTGAAT
>NZ_MQWA01000001.1:909286-915097 GCF_002954445.1 Rubritalea profundi | reverse complement strand
AAAAGTTATACCGGCCTGCCGAGCTGGGGCTCGGCGGTCCCGGTTGGTGGGGGAATTTGGATGAGGGCTGGCTTTTTTTTAGTTGAAGGTGTTAGTTGTGACTTGTGGATGCGATAAAGATACGGGGAGCTCGACAGCATAATTTAAAGAACGTGGATGTGGATATTCCCCGTGGCAAGTTAGTGGTGATCACCGGGCCGAGTGGCAGCGGTAAATCTAGCTTGGCATTTCATACCCTCTATGCAGAAGGGCAACGACGTTATGTGGAAAGTCTTTCGGCTTACGCTCGTCAATTTTTAGAAAAGTTAGAAAAGCCTGACGTGGATAGCGTCGAGGGCTTAAGTCCAGCGATAGCTATTGACCAAAAAGCGGGTGGCGGTAATCCGCGATCGACCATAGCGACAGCGACAGAAATATATGACTATCTTAGAGTGCTTTATGCTGCAGTGGGGGTGCCGTATGATCCAGATACTGGCGAGCGCTTGGAGAAAATGTCATCGGCCGATATTGTTGAGCGTTTGCAGCAAAGACCTGAGAGGACGAAGCTTGTAATGTTGGCACCAGTTCCTTTTGAGGAGGTGAATGATGTTGAGCGTTTATTGGGAGATATTCAGCGGCAAGGTTTTGTGAGAGTTCGAGTCAATGGTGAGATTTTGGAGGTTGATGAAGCATTGGGTCAATGGCCTGAAGTGGTGGAGGCAGTGGAAATAGTGGTGGATCGTCTGGTCATTCGTGAAGGAATGGAAAGCCGCTTGGCCGACAGTGTGGAGACGAGTCTACGAATCTGTGGGCAAGAAGCTCGCTGTTTGGTGATGGAACCTAGTGCTGAAACTTGGAGCGAAATTAGTTTTGCAACGAGTTATAGGAACGCGATGACTGGTTTTGAATTGGGGACGCTGACGCCGCAGGATTTTTCATTCAATTCGCATAAAGGGGCGTGTGAGCAATGCCATGGTTTGGGGACGGATCTTTATTGTGATTCTACTTTGATTGTACCGGATGCGACAAAATCGATAGCTTCTGGGGCTCTACAGCTGTGGGGAGGGACGAAAAAGAAGAAGGGTTGGATGCAACGACAGGTTGAGGCAGTTGTCGCTCACTTTGATGTGGACACTTCGTTGCCATTTAAGGACTTACCCGAAGTGTTTACTCAGGCTCTATTCTACGGAATGGGGGAGGAGAAGATCACTTTGATGTGGGAGCGAGAAGGTGAAGAGATGCCGTGGCATAAGGAGTTCGAAGGCCTGTGCATTACGATTCAGCGGCTCTATTCTGAAACATCGAGTGATGGAGTTAAAAAAAGCATGGGGCGCTACATGGCGAATCAACGATGTTCAGCCTGTATGGGAAATCGTCTGAAGCCTCAGATCTTAGCCGTGAAATTGGATGGAGCTGAAGAGAATGTCGGGATCCAAGAATTCTGTAAGTTTTCTGTTGAAGACGGGCTGGCGTGGTTGGATACAATGATTTTACCAGCAGCTAAGTTAGAGGTGGCTGGAGGTCTCGTTGAAGAAGTCCGTGAGCGCTTGGGTTTTCTCCACGAAGTTGGTTTAGGGTACTTGTCGCTCGACCGTACGAGTGGCAGCTTGAGTGGTGGTGAGTCACAACGGATTCGTTTGGCCACACAAATTGGTGCCGGCTTAGCAGGGGTCGTTTATGTGTTAGATGAGCCCAGCATTGGTCTTCACCAAGAGGATAATGCGAGGTTGATCGGAGCTCTCAAGCGCCTGCGTGATATGGGCAATACAGTTGTTGTTGTTGAGCATGACGAGGAGATGATTAGAGAGGCCGACTGGGTGATTGATATTGGCCCAGTAGCTGGCGCGCTAGGTGGATATATTTTGGCTGAAGGCACGCCAATTGAGGTGACTCAGAAGTCCGACTCGCCTACAGGGCAATGGCTCAATCAATCGCCGATTACTCTGAATCCTGGCAGAGAGAGAACCATGGGCGAACTAGTGGTGCGTGGTGCGCGCGAGCATAATTTACAAAACTTAGATGTCAGCTTCCCACTGGGGCAAATTGTCTGTGTTACGGGACCAAGTGGTAGTGGTAAATCGACTTTGACCAACAGTATTTTGAAGCGTGCTTTGGCTCGAAAATTTCATGCAGCGAAGGCTGTTCCCGGTGAGCACGATGTAATAGAGGGATATGAAGCAATTGATCGAATGGTTGTTGTCGATCAGAGTCCTTTAGGCAAGAGCCCTAGATCAAATCCCGCAACGTATACGGGAGCTTTGGATCACGTGCGTCAAATTTTTGCTAAACTGCCACTTTCACGTCAGAGAGGCTATAAGGCTGGTAGGTTTAGTTTCAACGTGCGAGGGGGACGCTGCGAGCGGTGCCTGGGAGATGGTAAGATCAAGATTGATATGCATTTCCTTAGTGATGTTTATGTCCATTGTGACGCCTGTAATGGCCAGCGCTATAACCGTGAAACCCTAGAGGTGACTTACAAAGGCAGGAGTATCGCAGACGTCTTGGCTATGACAGCTGAAGAGGCTCACGCATTTTTTCAAGCGATCCCTAAGTTAGAAGTCATTTTGAAATCTCTCTGTGAGGTGGGTTTAGGATACATGAAACTAGGTCAAGCAGCAAACACCCTGAGTGGTGGCGAGGCGCAGCGAGTGAAGCTGGCCACTGAATTGGCAAAGCGGAGTGCTGGAAATGCACTCTATTTACTCGACGAACCCACTACTGGGCTCCATTTCCAAGATGTCGCGGTGCTGATGAAAGTTCTTAAAAAGTTGTGTGATGAAGGGAATTCGTTGATCGTGGTAGAGCATCACCTGGATGTGATCCGCGAGGCTGACTGGGTAATTGATCTTGGCCCAGGTGGAGGGAAGTTGGGAGGGATGATCGTGGCTGAAGGTCCTCCGACGGAGATTAAAAAAGTGAAAAATTCGGCAACCGGGCGTTGGCTCTCCTGAGATTAGATCTCGCTCAGTCACTGGATTCTTGGCAAGCTCGAACAGTAATGGAAGCGAGCATCTTTAAAAAGTGCAGAGGAATAAACAAATGACGATCTAGGAGACGCTCTATGGATGAAGATCAGGAGAATATGACAAGCGTAACAGCTCAGCTAAAGACAGAAATGACATGGAGAGCATGGCTCAAAGAGCATGGCTCTAAGTTGTTGTTGTTTGCTCGTCAGCAGACCCGATCTATCGCAGATGCCGAAGATGTATTGCAGGATGCTTTAGTGAAGCTTGCTAGGAAAGTGGCCGAAAATTCATTTGATGGAGGACAGCAGTCATGGCTACCCTACCTCTATACTTCTATTCGCCGATGCGCGATCGATCTCGGACGCAAGTCAGATCGACGCGGCAAGCGTGAGGAAAAGGTGGAGATGGAGCGGCAATATGAGACAGGTGGTAAATTTGATCCATGGTTCGATAGTGACGCGGCAGGTGAAGAATCGCGCGGCTACATAGAGCAAGGTTTGAAGGAGCTTCCTGAAAAATTTTCTGAAGTCATAGTGATGAAGGTGTGGGGTGAACGAACCTTTGCTGAAATTGGCGAAGCACTCAACATTTCTCAGAATACAGCAGCATCTAGATACCGATACGGACTTGAGGCATTGCGAAAGCAGCTTGCACAAGTGCGAAATGAGGGAAACCTTTCTCTCTAATTAATCATACCGAACACAAAGGATATACCATGGACGAAGAACTACGAGCGATCGAAGATCAGCTAGAGCAGCTTTCACCAGCAGCAATGCCTGACGATATGCTAGCACGCATGGAGCAAGCGATGGAGAGATGGCAGGAGACAGTTCCTGTTGAGGAGAAAATCGTAGCATTCGAGCCAGTGAAACTGGAGAAAGGACGTATGCGTTTTTTCAATACCTGGGCGTCAGCAGCAGCAGTGGCCTTGATCGCAGCTACTTCTTATATTGTATTCAACAGCGGTACGACAACCGAGTCTACTATAGTGAACCAAGATGGGCCGATTGTGGATCCAATTACTCAGCTAGTACCGACTCAGAATATTCAAAATGTAGTGCCAGCGAGTAATTCACAATTTGGCACTCAGGTGAAAAGAGCGTCAAACGATGTGATCACCTACGACGCAAAAGGGCGGCCGATGCGTCTCATGCAGGTGGAATTTGAAGATGAAGTCACCATCCGTGGACGTGATGGAAAGATTTATAAAGTGAAGCAACCACGCATCGAATATTATGCGGTTCCCGTGGAAATACATTAAACAAATAAACAAATAAACATGCTAACAACGCTTATTGGATAGTAATGATTTATAACCAGATAGATATTTAGTCATGAATAAAATTTTTAGTTTCACTAGCCTTGCCGCTTTGGTTCTTTCCGGGAATAGTTATGCTATTGAGCGGCTTACGCCTATTCAGGAGCCTGAAGCTAAACCTGAGCAAGCCCAGAAGGCCGAGATCACACCAAAAGCTTGGCTTGGAGTAGCTGGAAAACCAGTCAACCCAGCATTAGCTGCTCAGCTGAGTATCCCGCACGGAGTCACAGTGGAACTCGTCGCCGGAGATGGTTCAGCCGCGAAGTCTGGTATCAAGAAGTTCGATATTATCACCAAGATTGGTGACAGAGAAATTAAAGGGATGAATGACTTGCGCGCTGCAGTTCGCGGCGCGGAGGTAGACCAAACCTTGGATGTCGAACTCTTTAGCGCCGGTAAAAAAAGGGTGAAAAAAGTGAAGCTCGAAGCACGTCCAGATTATCTTCCACAGTACCGTCCCGAGCCGAAAAAGCTTAAATCAGCACAATCTCAAGGTCGTGGATTTCAGCGGCTGCCAGATGTGTTTCAGCATCTCCCCGCAGCTGATCGCCAGAGAATTGAGCAAATGATGCAGAGTCAAGTGAAGCAGCTTGAGAACCACTTCGCCCATATGGATATCCAGTTGGCGGATATCCAGCAGATAAAGAGAAAGGTGCAAAGTATGCAGCTTGATCTAGGTGACCTTCGGATGAAGGGGCATAGCAACTATAGTGGTACTTTTACAATGATGGATGACCAAGGTAGTATCCGTCTCAAAGTCACCGATGAAGTAGGCAAGCAAGTGGAAGTGAAGGACAAATCCGGTAAGGTACTCTATGCGGGCCCTTACGAAACGGCAGAAGACAAGGCTGCCGTACCCGCTGAGGTTCGTGCTCGAATCGATGCCTTAGGGCTTGATGCCCTGCAACAAGGAAATGGCTTCCAGTTCCAGTTCGGCAAGTAGCAAATTATTGCTAGGAATTTGCTTTTTACCTAGGGCGCTTGAGCCCCGGAAGTTTACGATCGCTCATCGTCCTCACCTTCCCAGCGGGTTAGTAAACGAGCTTTAGACAGAGAGTAAATCTGTCACGTCCAACTACTTACAGCAAGACAACTCTGGCTTCTATACGTCTCCATGGAGATGCCCCATTTCTGATATTCCCTATAAACAAAGGGTTTGCTCAACTTTAAGCTCGTTTAGTCTGTTTCGTAGATCACTTGATGGCCGCCTACATCGACCTCAACCCGGTGAGAGTCCGGATGGTGCGCGATCCGAAAGATTATCGGTGGAGTGGCTATGCGGAGGCTGTGGCCGGCGGCAAGCTTGCCAGAAATGGCGTGATGCGCATCCTCGGCGAGCTCGACAGCGACACCGCCCACCGGCTGGAGCGGCGCTAGAAACATAGAAAAATACGATTGGCGCAGCGTGGCGAAATGTTACCGACTTTGTCTATTCGAAGACGGCGCAAGTTTTGGTGAGCCCACCGGCGATGCCCAAAGCGCGCGGAAGAAGCGCAAAGGATTTAGCCAAGAAGAAGTCGAGCGTGAACAAGATCGAGACGGCCAGCT
>NZ_MQWA01000001.1:899790-908550 GCF_002954445.1 Rubritalea profundi | reverse complement strand
TTTCTGTTAAGGCGTTTCCCCCAATTCCCAAAAAACAACTGGACTACCTCGCCACAGCAGAGGTGTTGGGAGTCTATAGGAGGGTCGTAATATTGCAAAACCCATATGTAATAATGGATAGCGAGGCTTACCTTTCTCTTAGTCTGTCTTTTTTATGTGTGTGCGACAAAAAACAAGGTCCCATACATCCTCTGGGGGACTGGAACCAACAGCATTGAGAAACATCCAATTCCCCTCTATTGGCGTGTCTTTTTATTGTACGCGTGATCTTTTATCTCTGGGCCTTTCCTTTGCTAGCCTGCTAGTGCTTGAGCTCTATATCGACGAGGTGTCTGACCCATGTGTTTACGGAAATGTAACGTGAATGCGCTTTGATCGTAGAAGCCAAGACTCATGGCGATGCCTGCGAGCTCGTCATTACTGTTACGTAATAATTCACAAGCAGCCTGAACGCGCATTTTGATTAGAAAAGTTTGAGGCGAAATTCCATATACCTCAGCGAAACATCGGCCCAATTGCCTAGATGAAAGCCCTGCGACTTTGGCGAGGTTTTCAATGCTGATTTTATCTCGGAAGTGTTCACGCAGGTATTCCACGGCAGGAGCGATGCGTGAGTAGATTTGGTTGTGATCGTGGGTTCCAGCGTGGCTACGAATGATGCCCATGACTCCAATGACTTTTGCCTTGCGCGAGAACACCGGTAGTTTGTTGGTGATATACCAGTCGGGTAATCCCTGACGGTTAAAAAAGAGTTCGATGACATGCAACTTAGGTTCCTTGGTGCGCATGACCTCCTCATCATCTTTTTTAAAGTGATCCGCTAGGACGGCAGGCATGATGTCATAATCGGTCAAGCCAATGAGCTCGGCTTCTGATGGAAGATTAAAGCGAGCGAGGTAATTTTTGTTCCCTCGCATGAGAACTCCCTGTGCATTTTTCGCGAAAACGAGATACCGGGGATATGGTCGAATAGCCGCTCGAATGATGCTCCAGCTGCTATGTCTTCGAGCCATTGTTGCTGATCCTTAAGGTTCTTCTTCATGCTGTTTCAATATCTATACGGGTTGTCCCGACCGATATATCATAAATAAAGTCCGTATCGACCAAGAAATTTATGGAGAATCCATCTAGCTTGCAGATCACATATGAAGAATACGTCAGTCAGAGTAGCCATTGTCGGCTTAGGTTTTGGATCAGAATTTATCCCGATCTATCAGCGCCATCCCAATGCCGTGATGGAGGCAATTTGCCAGCGTAATGAAGAGAAGTTAAACGAGGTGGGGGACGAGTATGGTGTCGGGAAACGTTACACCAGCTTCGAGGATGTGTTAGCTGATCCTGATATCGATGCGGTGCATATCAACACCCCGATTCCCATGCACGGTCAGCAATCGATTCAGGCATTGAAAGCTGGAAAACATGTCGCCTGCACGGTGCCTATGGCCACCAGTATTGAAGAATGCGAAGAGATCTGCCGCCTTGTGAAAGAAACGGGTTTGAAATACATGATGATGGAAACCGTCGTTTACAGCCGTGAGTTTCTATTCATCAAAGACCTCTACGAGAAAGGTGAGCTGGGTCGTTTACAATTTATTCAAGGAAGCCATCAGCAGGATATGGACGGCTGGCCGAACTACTGGCCAGGACTTCCCCCGATGCACTATGCGACGCACTGTGTCGGACCTGTGTTGGGGTTAACTCGTGCCAAGGCGGAGTCAGTCACGTGTATTGGCTCCGGTCGCATCCGTGATGAGCTGATCGAGCACTATGGCTCACCCTTTGCGATTGAGACGGCTCAGATTAAATTCAAAGACTCCGATGTGCATGGGCAGGTGCTCCGCTCGCTGTTTGATACCGCGCGTCAGTATCGCGAGAGCTTCGAGGTGTATGGTTCGGAGAAAAGTGTCGAGTGGCCACTGATAGAGAACGAACCCCTAGTGGTTCACACGGCCAAAAAACCAGAGCCCGAGATTCCTGAAAATGTCGAGTGTCCTGATTTTGCCCATCTATTACCCGATGAAATTGCGCCCTTTACTACCGGAGGTGTCTTTGGTGGTGAAACCGGCGAGGAGCATCTATCGTTCACTCAGGGCGCAGGACATGGAGGCTCACATCCGCACCTCGTGCATGAGTTTATTTCCGCTCTACTCGAACAGCGTAGGCCCTTCCCAGATGCTGCCGAGTCGGCGAATTGGACCTGCACAGGTATCCTCGCTCATGAGTCGGCGATGGAAGGTGGTGTGACTAAAATGTTGCCTGATTTTGCACAATCTGAGAGCACAAATCCGCAGCATCAAGCTCATTCTTAAACAGCAATTTTATAAAGAAAATATTATCGAGTCCTGCGCGAAAAGGAGACAAGTTGTGCGTCTGCCGGAGTGAAGTCTCAGTTCGAAAACGTATCCTGTTGATCCAAAATACCTTTACCAACCAATCCTATTATTCATGAAAACCTGTTTTTTTATCATCTCGATTTTCTTCGTAGCCATCGCTTTTGCGCAGGAGAAAAAGGCTAAAGTCGTCTTCATCTCGGGCAAGCCGAGTCATGGCCCGGGTGCTCACGAGCATCGTGCTGGAAACATTCTTTTAGCCAAACGACTCAACGAAGCGAATCTCGGGATCGAGGCGATCGTTTTGCCTGAGAACGGTTATCCGAAGGACCCGAAGGTTCTCGAAGACGCAGCGACGGTTGTCATATTCTGCACCGGACATAAGGGGCATCTCCTGAACCCGCATCTCAAGGAATTCGATGCGCTCATGAAAAACGGGACGGGACTGGTCATGATCCACTGGGCGACGGAGGCGCTGACTGGAAGGCCCGGGAAGAAATTTTCGGAGTGGATGGGTGGATTCTGTGATCTGAACTGGTCGGTGAACCCGCACTGGAAACCGAACTTCAAGAACTTCCCGGATCACCCGATCTCTAACGGGTTGAAGCCATTCAGCGTGGATGACGAGTGGTATTATCACATGCGCTTCGTCGCCGGTCTGAAGGGTGTCACTCCGGTTCTTTCAGATCTACCTCCACCGGAAACGTTGAAGCGACGGGATGGTGCACGGAGTGGGAATCCGGATGTGCGCCGTGCGGTGGCGAATGGCGAGAGCCAGCATGTTGGTTGGGCCTACCAGCGACCGGATGGCAAGGGCCGTGGATTTGGTTTCACGGGCGGGCACTACCACGTGAGTTGGCGGAACGACATGTTTCGCAAGGTCGTGCTGAACGCGATCCTTTGGACGGCACATGTCGATGTTCCGAAAGCTGGTGTTCCCTCAAAAACGCCAACTGATGAGGAGTTGAAACAAAACCTTGATGACAAAGGGAAGCGGAAGAAACCAGCACCACAGGTAAAGAAATTGGACAGCCGTCCACCTCTCGAGACCCTAGTGAATGCGATCGATTCATCGGGGAATCCTGAAACACAGAAAGCTCTAATCAGCGGCATTATTCTGGGACTCAAGGGTCAGCGGAATGTCAAGCCGCCGAAAGGTTGGTCGGCGCTTAGCGCGAAATTTGTAAACAGCGATGATGCCCAATTGAAAAAACTCGCAAAGCAACTCAGCCAGGTTTTCGGCGACGAATCGGCGACCCTGCAGGCGATCGCGACCTTGAAAGATAAAGCAGCCGATTTGGGCGATCGGCGCTCAGCGCTCGCATCTTTGTTGATTCAGCGACGCAAGGAGTTACCTGCCATCTTAAAGACCCTTCTCGATGAAGAGCCGCTCCGAATCGAAGCCATCCGTGGCTTTTCGGCCTTTGAAATCCCCAACGCTGGGGCGATCTTGTTAGGGCGGTATCCCGACTTTGAACCGGCCGCTCAGCGAGCCATCATTGAAACCCTGGCAACTCGAAAGAAGTACGCCGAATCGCTTTTCCAAGCACTCGAAGCCAAGACCATTTCGAAAGATGCGATCCCGGTCTACGCGATACGCTCCCTCGGCAAATTGCTCGGAAGAAAATTCACCAAAACCTATGGAGTCCTCAAGTTTGATGAAGACAAGGAAGCGCTCATTGCCGAATACCTGAGAATTGCAAGAGCCGGTGAACTGGCAAAAGCAAGTGCTTCCAAAGGGCGAGGGGTTTATCAAAAAGCCTGCATGGCTTGCCACAAAATGTATGGCGAAGGGGGTATCGTTGGGCCTGATCTCACAGGATCGAATCGCGGAGATCTCAACTACCTGCTACTCAACATTATCGATCCTAGTGGTGACATTCCTGATGCCTACAAGATGGTAACAGTGACCACAAACAACGGCCAAGTCCTCACCGGAAGTGTCACCAAAGAAGATGATCAGCGACTGGTCCTCAGCATGGTCGGGCAGAAGACCACTGTCGCCAAGAGTGACATTAAATCTCGCGAGACTTCGAATGTCTCGATGATGCCGGAAGGGTTGTTGAAAACTCTGACCCCTAATGAGGTTCTGAATCTCTTTAAATACATGCAAACGCAGGAGCAAGTGGCCCTGCCAAAGCGCTAGTCCTCACCCATAACCTCTCTCTACTTTTCCAATGAAAACCAATTTATCAGTATCTCGATTCAAACTCATTTGTTTGTTCCTTTGCCTTTCATCCGCGGCCTTCGCACAGCGCGGGAAGCAACACAAAAGCAGCGACGCGCCTTTTCTGAAACCCGCCGAAGCCGTCGCAGCGATGGAGATCCCCGAGGGATTCGAAGTCTCGATCTTTGCGGCGGAACCAGACATTGGAGAACCCATTGCCTTCACCTTCGACGGCCGCGGTCGACTCTGGGTTGTGGAGAACTACAACTACGTCAATCGAAGGAGCCACAAGCAGGATGAGATTCTCAGCCGAATTCAAATCTTTGAAGATACCGATAGCGATGGTGTCTTTGACACGAAGAAGCTGTTCACCGATCAGATCAAATTTTCCTCGGGGATAGCGGTGGGATTTGGAGGCGTTTATCTCGGATCGCCACCTGAGTTGCTTTTCATTCCGGATGCGGATGGTGATGATGTCCCTGACGGGAAACCTGAGATCTTGCTCGACGGTTGGGGCTTCCAGGACCGACACGAAACGCTGAATAGCTTCATCTGGGGCCCGGACGGTTGGTTGTATGGATGCCACGGGGTTTTCACTCAATCGTGGGTCGGGAAACCCGGCACTCCGAAAGAGGATCGAGATTTCATCGATGCCGGAATCTGGCGATTTCATCCGGTCAAAAAAGAGTTCGAGATTTTCGCCCGTGGGCTTTCGAACTCGTGGGGATTTGATTTCAATGATGTCGGCCATGGCTTCGCAACCTGTTGTGTCATCCCGCATTTGTTTCACATTGTTCAGGGCGGCGTTTATCACAAGCAATCCAAGGCCCACGTGAATCCTTATGTCTACGACGACATCAAAACGATTCGCGATCACACCCACCTCTCGGCACATGGCGGAGCTCGGTTCTATCTCGCTGATACATTTCCTGAAAAATACCGCGACCAGCTATTCATGTGCAACATTCACGAGCACTCGGTCCTTACCGATGTGATGGTGCCGAAGGGGTCGAGTTACATCGGCCAACACGGCGAAGACTTTATGCCCACCAACGACCTCGCGTGGGTTGGTTTCAGCGTTGAGATCGGCCCTGATGGCGGCGTCTATATTCTGGACTGGCACGACACGGACATCTGCGGCAACTCGATCAATTTCCCCAACAGCGGACGGATTTATCGCATCATGCCAAAGGGGGCGAAAAAGATTCAGCGACCCAACATCGGTGAGCTATCGGACATCGAACTCGTGGCAATGCAAAGTCACGCGAACGATTGGTATGTCCGGCAGGCTCGCGTTGAATTGCAGGCTCGTTCGGCGACCGGGAAACTAGATCGAAAACCCGTCTACGCTGCGCTCGAAAAGCAATTCGCGGAGGCGACCACCAGCCCGAAACGACTGCGCGCGCTGTGGGCGATGCATGTCGCAGGATGCTATGCAGGTGACAGGCAAGAAGCGCTTGCCGCCCTGCTGAGCCACGAGGATGCGCACATCCGGGCTTGGTCGGTGCAGTTGCTCACCGAAGACAAGAAACCGAGCGACGACGTTCTCGCCAAGTTCTTGGAGATGGCAACGGACGACGACTCCCCAACCGTCCGCCTCTATCTAGCTTCCGCGGTGGGCCGACTTCCTATCGAACAACGTTGGCCGATTCTGGCAGCTCTGGCGCAACACGAAGAGGACATCGGCGACAGCAACATTCCCCGCATGCTCTGGTTCGCGCTCGAGCCAGCAGTGCCGCAGTTTCCTGACAAGGCGCTTCAGACTGCCATTTCGGGAAAAATTCCGTTTCTTCAAGAATCCGTTGCCCGCCGTATGCTGAGTGGTTCTTTGACGAAAAGTAATGGTAAACGAGTGAACGATTCAGCGAAATGGAAAAGCATCGTCGCCGAGTTTGCCCCCGGATTTGAGCCCTTCAATGTCGGGCAGGGTGGAGTCAGAAAACTACAAGAATTTCGGAATGAGCAGGGCTTTCAGACGCATCCGAAAGACAAAGACACTCCCTGTTCTCTGAAGCGAACCGTGAAGATCCCGGCGAATCAGAAAACCACCTTGAAGCTGCGGGCTAGCTACCACCCTCACGCCGACTGGCAACTGCGAGTCCTGGCTGACAAAGAACTGCTTCACGATCAAATTGTCAGCTACAAAACCGTTAAAACCGAATGGATCAACCTTGAAATCGACCTCTCGAAATACGCAGGAAAATCGATCAATCTCATTCTCGAAAACAAGGCCAACAACTGGATGAACGAGTTTGGCTATTGGGGATCAATCAAAATTGTGACCGAATAGATTTATAATACCCCATTCCTCGGTAACCGTCTGGTTAGCAGAAAAGGGGTATTGGATACGGGGAGTTCTAGGCATGAGGTGATGCTGGATGAAGAAGATTAAATTAGAAGATTTATCACCTGACCCCTTTTTTTTGAGGGCTGAAGTTGGTTGGGTGTGGAAGAGGTGATTCTAGTTGCACACTACCCTGTCTAACTATTATAGCTAGAGTCATGAAATTCCCAACCATAATCCTCGCCCTAATCCCAGCAATGATGCTTTTCAGTGGATGCGCTATGAATGAAAAAGCTGAGCCAGCTAAATCAGCTAAATCAGCTAAATCAGCTAAATCAGCTAAATCAGCTAAATCAGCTAAATCAGCTAAATCAGCTAAATCAGCTAAATCTGTGAGAGTGATAGTGTTAGATAAATTACAAGATAGAAATGGTGTTTACTATGAAGTAAATCAGACGTCTCCTTTTACAGGGCTATGTCAAAGTTTCTATTCAAATGGTCAGAAGCAGTCAGAGGTGAACTACAATAGCGGGAAGAAGCTAGGGGTGCAAACTGACTGGCACAAGAACGGCCAGAAGAAGCAAGAGCTGAACTGGAAGGACGGGGGGCACCATGGTTTGCGAACTGGCTGGTATGATAATGGGCAGAAGCATTGGTTGGCGAACTACAAGGACGGGAAGAAGCATGGTGTGCAAACTTGGTGGCGCGAGAACGGCAAGAAGAAGTCAGATTTGAACTGGAAGGACGGGGTGAGGCATGGTGCTGTAACTGAGTGGTATGAGAACGGCCAAAAGAGGTCAGAAGTGAACTACATTGAAGGGAAGGTTCATGGCATGAAAACTCGGTGGGACCAGAATGGTGTGAAGGTAGACTGACGCGCGCATGAGCTAGCCGATTAGGCGTTAAGAAACCAAATCAAAGCCGCACCTTAAATGATGCGGTTTTTCTGTGCTTAGATCAAAGCGTCCGCGCGTCCATGCGCTAAACAAAACTCCCGCCATGCGGTGAGGCATGACGGGAGAATTAACAACTATATGATGAAACAAGGCGAATGAATAACGCCTATCCACATGAACCAAATGTGGACGCGATTAAGATGGCAAGGTGTGAGTATAATGCAAACTAAAAGACGAGGCGTTCGTGTAGAAGTTTGAGCGCCATGCCCAAAGAAAAAGCCGCACCTTAAATGATGCGGCTTTTCTGTGCCTAGATTGAATCGCTAGAGGGTGGGTGTAATCGCGTCGAACGTGCTTTGATAAGGCTGGAGTGGGCTGGGTTTTGAGAAAGAAATTCTAGTTTCACTTCACTTTCCAAACAAAACCCAAAGCATCAAGGCGCTGAACTTGTTCCGGGGTTAATCTGTCTTTCCTACTTCTTTGCATGTTGACCCAAGCTCCTAATTTATAATTAGAAGCGGTGATGTGCTTTGCGGCTACCAAGCAATCACCATGTTCTTCTTTGTAGGTGCTGATTTCTTTCAATCCCTTTTCCCACTGCTCTGCATATACATCCCAAACAAATCCCAAAGCATCAAGGCGCTGAATTCTCTCTGGGGTTAATTTGTCTTTCTTTGTTCTTTGAGTGTTAACCCAATTCCTTAATTTATAATTAGAAGCGGAGATGTATCCTTTTGGTACCAAGCAATCACCATGTTCTCCTTTGTAGGAGCTCAGTTCTTTAATTCCCTGTTCCCATTGCTCTGTTAATGGATCCCAAATAAACCCCAAGGCATCAAGGCGCTGAATTTGTTCTGGGGTTAATCGGTCTTTCTTTGTTCTTTGGGTGCTGACCCAAACCCCTAATTTATGACCAGAGGTGGTGATGTGCCTTTGGAACACCAGGCAATCACCATGTTCCTCTTTGTAGGTGCTCAGTTCTTTAATTCCCTGTTCCCATTGCTCTGTTAATGGATCCCAAATAAACCCCAAGGCATCAAGTCGCTGAACTTGTTCTGGGGTTAATTTGTCTTTATTAACCTG
>NZ_MQWA01000001.1:771930-898509 GCF_002954445.1 Rubritalea profundi | reverse complement strand
GGGTTAATAGTAGTTCTTTGAGTGCCGACCCAAGTCCCTAATTTATCACCAGAAGCGGTGATGTATTTTTGGGGCACCAAGCAATCACCATGTTCCTCTTTGTAGACCTCTAATAAGCCAAACCAAAACTCCCAAGAGGCGGTTGTTGATTCAATCAGTTTGGTGTCTAAGGCGCGCTCAAAGTCGGCTGATACGGTCGTGGGTAAGTCGAAATGAATCTTGGCAGATCTGCCAACAGTGCCGCGCTTGCCCAGCTGTTTTCTGAAGCCATCCAGCTCGATAGCGAGGGCGTCATCATGGGAGCGCAGTGCGTTGATAACAGCCCATATTTTCTTGAAGGGAGAGGAGCTTAATACCTCATCTGGATCTTCACACTCAGGGATAAACACGGGGATGACAATGGTGCCTGTCTCTTTGTCGTCAGCTAGGCGGATGGCTCGGCCAACGGCCTGAACGATATCAATCTCTGAATTTCTAGGATCAATGAATGCGATCCCATCCAGAGTGGGCACATCCACGCCCTCTGATAGACAGCGGGCATTGCCCAGCACATAGCGCTGGTTGGCACTGATCTGGCCCAGTGCCTGAAGGCTTTGGTTTCTTTGATTGGTGGGCATGGCACCTGATACATAGCTGGTGATCAACTCACCATCAGGTCTGTTTGATTCAGGCATCCACTCGATGACTTTAGGGAGGTCATTAGCAAAATCACGCGACGATTTAACTCTAGAGTGAAAGCTAATGATGCGCCTTAGATTGTAGTTCTTCATGGCCTTTGCCAAACCAATGTGGCTGGCCAGGTATTGTGCATCAGGCTCAATGTCAGTGTCTGTTTTGACCAGAGTGCGCTCAGTGATCATGCTCTCATAGGATGGGCTATCAATGCCGACAACCACCACTTGGTAATCGGTCAGGAGCTTTTGCTCAATAGCTTCACCAAAAGAGAGTGTGTGCAGGACCTTACCAAAGGTAGCCTCATCATCCATTGAAACCACATCAACACCAGAATCCGCCGCTTGTTTCATGGAATGGGCAGCGAACACCTTGGGCGTTGCTGTCATGAACAGGCGATTTACAGCGGGTATTTGATCGTTATCAAGGACTGTGGAGTAGTCTGAGCCAATCTTGCCTGCGCAACGATGTGCCTCATCGGCAAGGATAAGATCAAAGGGAGCTAGATCGTTTTTGTCGCGGATTACGCTCAGCTCATTTAGTCTGTCTGATGAATCTCAGTTCATAGACATCCAATATTGTCACAATGTGACCGAGACGGTCACTCCACGTAACGCGACCGTCTCGGGCGCTCAAAATAATTCCAGCGAAGCTGCTGACTCACAGCGCTCAGACCTCACCCGCGAGCTCCGCGTGCCATTCAGCCCCGTCAGCCCTCCACACCAAGCTGATATAGCCGACCATAGACCCAGACTATTTTCTCGATTCCTTACAGGTAAAGGGATTTTGGGATAAGTAAGTATTGTGTGTCTATTAGAGATTTGGTGTGTAGTAGAGATTTGTAGGATTTGTAGAGATTTGAAAAATGATCTGGGTCTATGGAGCGCGATCGTGGGTCTATGTTTTAACCGACAAAAAAGCCCGCCAATAAAGGCGGGCTGGAAGATTTGCTTTAACTTGGGATAAGACTACAGAGCAGCAGCCGTCTCGTTGACGAGAGTCACCGTGGTGTCCCAGTCGATACATTTGTCGGTGATAGACTGGCCGTAAGTGAGGTCTTCGAGCGGCTGAGGGAACTTTTGGTTGCCGCCAACGAGGTGGGACTCGAGCATGGCTCCGACTAGCTTTTTGTTGCCCGCTGCCCGTTGGCGAATGATTTCACGGTAGACGCTAGGCATCTTGGTGTCGTCTTTGCCGCAGTTGGCGTGTGAGGCATCGGTCATGACGGCGTCGTTTACTCCGCTCTTAGTGAGTTTTTCAATGGCTTCGGCCACGTCATCAGCACCGTAGTTAGGACCATTTTCACCACCGCGGAGGATGATGTGGCAGTCTGGGTTGCCAGAAGTTGTCACAGCGGAAGCCATGCCAGTTTCAGCAACGCCGAGGAATGTCTGAGGCTTGCCAGCAGCATTGATAGCATTGACTGCGGCTACTAGATCACCAGCGGTGCTGTTCTTGAAACCGAGCGGCATGGAGAGGCCCGATGCCATTTGGCGGTGAGTCTGAGATTCTGTGGTGCGCGCACCGATGGCTGACCAAGAAATGAGGTCGGCGATGTACTGTGGAGTGATCGGGTCGAGCAGTTCAGTCGCTGTTGGGAGGCCGGTGTCGATGATCTGGCGGAGGAAAGTGCGGGCTTGTGTGAGGCCTTCAGTGATGTTGTCTGAGCCATCGAGCGCTGGGTCCATGATGAGACCTTTCCAGCCGACGGTCGTGCGCGGCTTTTCAAAGTAGACACGCATCACGATGTAGACCTTGTCCTTCACTTCTTCAGCGAGTTTAGCGAGCTTTTGCGCATATTCTAATCCAGCTTTGGTGTCGTGGATCGAGCAAGGACCAACGATGAGGAGAAATCGTTCGTCAGTTCCTTGCAGAATGCTACGGATGATTTCGCGTGAATTGGCGATGAATTCAGCTTGCTCCGAGCTACGGACAACTTCTTGCATAAGAGTTGCAGGTGTAGGGAGAGGGACGTTTTTAGTGACGTTGAGATCGCGGACCTGTGCCATAATGTAAATTGTTTATTGGATGGCGTTCATGATTTACATGGGTGCCAGTGCTTGCGTAGTCTTTTTCAAATGAAAGACAAGGCGATATCTCTATTAAAGAGTCTCACAGAAGCGCACAGTGTGCCTGGGTATGAAGACGAAGTCCGTGATATCTTCATCGAGGAACTCGTTTCGGTGGGGGACCTGAGCTCAGATCGCATGGGTGGTGTGTATTGTGAAAGGGGACAGGGGCCTAAAATTTTGCTGGCAGGTCATATGGACGAGATTGGATTTCGGGTGCAGAACATCACCCCCGACGGTTTTATAAAATTCCTTCCGGTTGGTGGTTGGTGGGCACACACGCTTTTGAGCCAGCGGGTCGAGGTGAAGACTCGGTCTGGAGCCAAAGTGCTCGGGGTGATCGCTAGTAAACCTCCGCATTTTCTACCCGAATCCGAGCGCAGTAAGGTCATGGCTCTTGGAGCATTATTTATAGATGTTGGGGCAGCGAGCCGCGAGGAAGTGGAACGTGATTTTGGAATCCAACTCGGAGATCCGATTGCGCCAGAGACAGAATTTACCGCGATGCAAAAGCGCGATTACTACATGGCTAAAGCATTTGATAACCGAGTGGGCATGGCTTGTGCTATTCAAACGGTACAGGAACTCAGCGATGAGGAATTACCGAATACTTTGATAGCTTGTGGAACGGTGCAGGAAGAAGTGGGGTTACGCGGGGCTAAAGTCGCGGCCGTGAAAGTTCAGCCGGATGTGGCAATCGTATTAGAAGGCCCACCCGCAGACGATGCTCCAGGCTTTCCTAAAAGTGAGGCTCAGGGGCGCTTGGGTGGCGGTGTGCAGATTCGCATGCAGGACCCAACTGCGATCATGAACCCACGATTAGTTGAACTGGTTGTCGAGACGGCTGAGAGGGAAGGTATCCGCTACCAGCTGACGATGCGTACTAGTGGTGGAACCGATGCGGGAAGCTTTCACCAATCGAATGAGGGAGTGCCTTCTATCGTGTTAGGCACGCCTGCTAGGTACATCCATTCACACAACGGGATCATCGATATCAACGACTACTTAGAAATGGTGAAATTGAGCTTGGCCTTGGTTCGCAGGCTTGATGCCGAGACCGTAGCAGGGCTGACCCAGTACCTATAGAGCTGTAGATGTCGGCTGGACAGGTTGCGGGGAATATGTCAGCTATTTGCCGTGCTCGCAATATACGTACATGACCTCAACCCGGTGATTGTTGAAATCACGGAAAGTATCAAGCTTCGTTGGTATGGCTTCGCCTACTTGATAGCTTTCGTTGTTGGCTATTTTCTTTTGAAATGGTTAGCCGACAAAAAACTCTGGGTGCTCCCAGGGAAGGTTGTTGGCGACTTCATTGCCTACACAGCAGTTTGTGGTGTGTTCCTTGGCGGACGAATTGGCAATGTGTTGATTTATCAACGTCAGGAGCTGATGGATGACCCGCTGATGATCTTCCGAGTGTGGGAAGGCGGGATGGCGAGTCACGGTGGGATCTTGGGCGTGATGATCTTCACCTTTTTCTACGCAAGACATAAAAAAGTATCTTGGACTGGATTGGGCGACGGTCTCAGTGTGGTCGCTCCCTTAGGGATTATGTTTGGCCGCTTGGCAAACTTCATCAATGGCGAACTCTATGGCCGAGTCGATAAGGGCTACGTTTGGGCGATGCAATTCCCCAATGCGCTTTGGGATAAGAATACGGTAGAAGGGCAAAGTCCTAACTTAGCGCAAGCGGCTGCAGCCCGGGCTGACAAAGGAGGCGAGTACACTGAGTACTATAACGATTTGATCAAAGGCTCTGATGCTTATTTCGACGGTTCAATGCCTAAAGGATCTGCCGAGCTTGCCGAATACCAAGAACTCTCATCTCACAAAATTGAAATGCTCAATAAAGCAGTCCGAGAGAATCCTGATGTGAAGGAAGCTGTGGCCCATTTCCTAGAACCACGCTATCCATCACAGCTTTTCCAGGCTGCACTGGAAGGCTTTTCTCTATTTCTGATTCTTTTCATCGTCCGTATGAAGTTTCCAAAGCTTGCCTACGGTGTGTTGACTGGATTGTTTTTCATTTTTTACGCAATCTTCCGGATATCGATGGAGCAGTTTCGCGAGCCAGAGATTGCGAACATCAACTGGCTTGGTAGCGAATGGACGATGGGCCAGTTCCTTTCCTTGTTCATGATTTTGATTGGCCTAGGCTTCATTGTGAAAGCAAAATTAGGAGTCAAGAAGGGCAGTTTACTGCATTGCACTCAGCAGAAATAGTGAAAATCGGTTAACGCACATTGGCGGGAGGATATTGAACCGCCCACCAATTCGAGACTGCATTCGCAAAATTAGCTCAGAGCTGACTGAAGGTCATCGATGATGTCGTCTATGTGTTCTATTCCGATTGAGAGGCGAACCATGCCAGGGCTGATTCCAGCCGCAACCTGTTGTTCTTCGTTCATCTGAGAGTGGGTGGTTGATGATGGGTGAATGGAAAGTGACTTCGCATCGCCGACATTGGCGAGGTGAGAGAAAAGTTGAAGGTCCTCGATGAATTTCTGACCAGCTTCGCGGCCCCCTTTGATTTCGAAGATGACAACAGAACCACCCTTGCCCTTGAGGTATTTGAGGTTCTTTTGATACTCTGGGTCATCTTCTAGACCCGGGAAACGAACCCATTCTACACTGCTGTGCGATTGGAGGAACTTGGCGACTGCTAGAGCATTTTCGCAATGCCTTTCCATACGGAGAGGTAGGGTTTCGATACCTTGGAGTATCATCCATGAGTTATCTGGTGCAATACAGGCACCGAGGTTTCGTAATGGGACGGTGCGCATGCGGAGGATGAAGGCGAGTGGCGCTAAAGGCTCGGGCAGATCATGACCCCAGCGCAGTCCGTGGTAGGAATCATCTGGCGTGTCATAGAGTGGGTGCTTGCCTGCTGCCCAGTTGAATTTTCCTGAATCGATGACAATGCCGCCGATGGATGTGCCGTGGCCGCCGAGCCATTTAGTAAGTGAATGAATGACAATGTCGGCTCCGTGTTCGAATGGTCGGCAGAGGTGTGGGGTGGTGAATGTGGAGTCAGCAATCAGTGGAATACCCGCTGCATGAGCGATGTCGGCGACCGCTTGAATGTCGGTGACTTCAGAGGCTGGATTAGAGATTGTTTCGATAAAGACACCGCGGGTCTTGCCGTCGATCGCCGCTGCAACTTCTTCGAGGTTGTTAGGGTCGACAAAGCGAACTTCGATTCCGAGTGTTGGCAGGATGTTGTTAAACTGAGTGTAGGTGCCACCGTAGAGGTTGTTGACAGAGACAATATTATCACCAGCCTGGGCTATATTGATAATGGTATAGAAAATTGCTGAGGTGCCAGAAGCTAGAGCTAGGCCGCCCATCTCAGGTGCTCCTTCTAACAATGCTACTCTTTTTTCTAACACCTCGGTGGTAGGGTTTTGAAGGCGGGTGTAGATATAGCCTAGTTCTTTGAGAGCGAAGAGGTTGGTGGCGTGTTCAGCAGAATCGAAAACATAGGAGGCTGTGCGGTAGAGCGGCACAGCGCGGGCATTGGTTGTTGGATCTGGTTGTTGACCGCCGTGGAGACAAAGTGTTTCTAGTTTCATGTGCTATGAGGCATAGCGTATAATGGCTCAGCTGCGTAGGATAAAATCTAGAGGGCTTATCTTGTCAGTTTTGAGAAGCCCACCAAATGGATGTGCAACTTTTATCCGAGCTGGGTGTTCATAGAGTATGACTAAGACGATTTTCACGGTGGCAACGAGCCTAGCATTGTGCGGGCTAGCTCCAGCTCAAGGGCCGCGTCCGGAGCAATTGGGAGCAATTTCCCAGCCGGTTGGTGAGCAAGGAGTGGCGTGGTACACCACTTGGAAGACTGGGCTTGAAGAAGCTCAGCGGAGCAACAGACCGATCTTTTTTTATGCGGCGGCAGCACAGTGTGGTGATGTTTCTGGCACTTTCTGACCAGGCTATAAAGGAACTGAGATCAGTTTGCTCTCACAAAAAGACTTTATCGAAGCCTCAAAAAAATTCGTATGCATTCGTCTAGAAACCTACGAAAATAAGGAAACTCAAGATCGTATCCGTGATCTCTTGAGCGGCTCGATGCAGAATACGGCGTTTGTCGTTTATGCTCCAGACGGGAAGACGAAGCTGACGCGATCTCACCGCAGCCCACAGTCAATTCTCGGAGGACGTGGGTCTAAGGACATCGCGCCGGTGATTGATGAGATGGGGAAAATTGCGGATAAATACAAAGTCAAAGGTTCTCCAAATCAGGAGGTCTTGCAGGACTTTGATAGTTTTAAACAATCTTTGAATGTTGCCTCAGCCGATCAGCGTTTGTTAGTATTTACAGTGTCACCTCAGAGTAAAATGACGAGTGTGAAAAAGACATTGCGGGCGGTATTTAATAATCCGAGTGTTAGTGGGAAATTCCATTTTGATATCGCTGGGAAGGGAGATGTGAAGTGGGCTGAATCACTCAAGAATGTGAATGCAAAAACTGGTATTTTCCTTATAAGATCGCATGAGTTTGGGCAGGATGGAATTGTAGTGAAGGCTTTGCCGCTGGATGTCTCTCCCAGGGGACTCAAAGCCGACTTGCTAGCAATGAATAAGAAATTTTCCGAGTTTGAGAAAAGAAAGGACTACGGGAAACATGTCAATCAAGGCCGTCGTGAGGGAGTGAAATTTGAGAATAACATCCAGCAAGGTGAAGACCGCGATGGCGACGGGAAAATAGATGAACACAAACCGGGTCAAGGGCGTAGAGGGGACAGATCTCCCCGTGGTGGTGGAAGGTTTCTGGAAGGTTTGTAAAGAGAACTGAGCTTATTTTTGAATCTTCTAACTGACAATTATTGGTCATATGGGAGATTTCTATTTGCAGAGCTCAGCTTCTTGCTATAGTGCTGGTTATGAAACTGAAATCGATTGTGAGCTCACTACTTTCTCTAGTCTGTGCGGGCTTTGTATCCGCAGCCCCTTTAGAAGTGGGGGCTGATGCCCCTAAACTTACCGCAAAAGACCAAGACGATAAGGTGATCGATCTCGGTGCTAAGTTTGCTAGCGGACTGACTCTCGTTTATTTCTACCCAAAGGCGGATACCCCAGGCTGCACAAAGCAGGCCTGTAATCTGCGAGATGCTTTTGAAGATGTCAAAGCTGCAGGGATCGAGGTGATCGGGGTGTCTGGTGACAAGCCAGCCCAACAAAAAGCTTTTGCTACAAAGTACGAGCTGCCATTCACATTGGTTGCGGATGCGGACACTAAGGTGATGCAGGCGTTTGGAGTGACAGCGAGGGCTGGGAAATTTGCTGCTCGACAAAGCTTCCTAGTCAAAGATGGCAAGATTATCTGGGCGGATCTAAAAGCCACTCCGACCTCTCAATCTCAGGACGCGATAGCTGCTGCCAAAGCGGCAAAGTGAAGACAAACGCAACCCTGTAATTAGAGCGGATGGTGACTGGCGGTTTATGGGTGTTGCTGCCCTCTGTGGTGGCTTTGGTCACTATATTGTGTACTCGGAAAGCCGCAGTTTCTCTGTTTGCTGCCGTGGTAGTGGGAGTTTTGATGCTGCAGGGAGGAGATCCTATCACTGCGTCAAAAGCGCTGTTTGTGGATTATCTCTTTCCAGCTCTCTCGGGACCTTGGCACATGGGGTCGATTGTATTCACTCTAGTACTCGGAAGTTTTGCTCACGTGTTAGAACGCTCTGGTGGTTTTAGTGTGATGCTCGGAGCGTGGTTGGATAAGCCTAATGAAAATATCCAAAGACGAAGTTTGCTGAGCGTTTACGGGCTGGGTTTGTTGTGCTTTTTTGATGGCTTGGCGAATGCCATTTTAGTGGGAAGGGTGGCACGGCCCGTGACGGATAGACTGAAAGTTTCTCGCCAGCTACTAGCCTACCTTGTCGATTCGACCAGCTCGGCAGTTGCATGTATTGCCTTTATATCCACTTGGATTGCGACCCAACTTTCATTGATTCAGGATGGCATCAAGGGCAGCGGACTGGACGTAGGCGCTGTGGAACTCTACTTTTACTCGATCCCTGCAAACCCCTATTGTTGGATGGTTCTTTGGCTCTTGTTTTTAGTGATATGGAAGTCTTGGTGGATAGGGCCGATGAAACATTACCAATCTGAATGTCAGAGTGGCGATGATGTGGCTGCGAGTGCTGAGCTAGAACAAGGCGCATCCAGTCGCTCGGTGGTGATTCCTCTGCTGTCTATTTTGATCACTGTACCAAGTGTGATCTACCTCTGGCAAGATGGTGGAGACTGGTCGTGGCGCAATGCATTTTCCAGTAGCGCTGTTCCCCAGGCTATGGTGGCGGGAGGTTTTATCTCCTTATTGATTGCTTGCTTATGCTTTCCGACTTCACGGAAAAAAGAGCTTCCTAGATACTTAGCGGATGGAGCGGCAGGGATGTTGCCTGCTCTCGTGATTTTGGTGTTAGCCTGGGCGCTGGGTTCTGTGTTTAAAGATCTTCAGGTAGCCCTGCTGATTACTAATCTGTTAGGTGGACAACTGAGCCTGGCGTGGTTGCCATTTGCCGTTTTTCTTATTGGCGCCCTGACCTCTTTTCTGACGGGGTCGTCATGGGGGACGATGGGGATACTCATGCCCCTAGCTTTGCCTATAGCTCTAGAAATGGGGGGAGATTTGCCGGTCGAGCAAGTGGTGGTGCTTTTGCCTGTTGTGATAGGCGCGGTTTTTGGTGGCGCAGTCTTTGGCGATAACTGCAGCCCATTTTCGGATACGACGATAGTCACCTCATTAGCGACTGGTTGCAGTCCGAGTTCTCATGTGGTCACTCAGCTCCCCTATGCCATGATTGCCGCTGTGGCTGCGGCTGCGGCCTATGCTTTGATGGCCATTGGAGTCCCCGCGTGGGCGGCGACGATGATTCTTGCGATAGCAATAGCGACGTGTGTTTTTACGGTGCAGAAGAAGTGAATTAGTTCAGCCCTGACGGAGGCTTGCCCATGGTTCTTGCTGCGAAACATCAGTAGTGAGGTCAGCCTTCGCGTACTTGTTATTAAAGATTGCGAGTATTTGAGCTGTGTCGTCTCCGATATTGAAGGAGCCGTGCACAGTTCCATGGCTCACATAAATCACATCGCCGGCGGTGCAGATCTTTTTCTCGGAGTCTACCCACTGCTCGATGGTGCCGCTAAGAACGTAGATAAATTCCTCACGGTCTGTGTGGAGGTGGAAATCGTGGCCAGTTCCCGGCTTGAGGGTTCCTCGGATAAAGACGAGGTCCTCGGTTGGCGCTCCAATATCTGACTTTGGGTGAGAAAAAAATTCATTCAGACCCATCGGTACGGATTCGGAGAGGATATCACTTTTGGATAGAAACATAAAATCAAGTTGCTGAATTGTTCGCTTAGGGTGCAATACTCATTCGGGAGCCGCGCTTAGCTGTTCGTCGTTGAGGCTGATAGAGTGTCGCTCGGCAACACATTAGACTTGATTCGGGCTTCCCAGACGTAGCGGCGGAAAAGTACTTTTACCGCAGCAGTCATAGGTACAGCGAGGATGGCACCGAGGAATCCGCCTAAGAGTAACGACCAAAAGAGCATAGAGAATATCACGGTCATGGGGTGTAGCCCCACAGAGTCACCTACTATTTTTGGGGCGGTCGCGAGTGAGTTGATCTGTTGGACAATCAGGAAAATGGCAATCACCGCAATCACATAGGACCATGGATTTGATCCTAACATCCATTCGAGACCGTCTCTGTTTTCGGCAGCATTGAAGTGGACATAGGCGATGATACACGAGGGGATGAGGCAGAGAATGTTCCCAATGTAGGGAATGACTCCCAGCACAGCCATCGCGACTCCAATGACGAGGGCGTAGGGGAGACCAAAGATAAAGAGCGCGATGCCGACTAAGATACCATCGATAAAGGCAACTAGCATCTGACCTCGGAAGAATGAGATCAAGTAGCCATTGATCTCTTGCAAGCTGTCGACCACCTCATTTTTAAAGGATGAGGCGCGGAGAGGTACATACTCGTGCCAATGTCCTTTGATGGCGGCAGATTCCTTGAGGAAGTAATAGAGATAGATCGGGACCATCGCTAATCCAACTACCAAGCCTAAGGACGCAAGGATTGTAGAGGTTCCAGTGGTTATAAATTTTCCAGCATAGCGGGCAATTTGCTCGAAATGGGAAGTAAGTTGGTAGGCTACATTAGTGTCGCTGAAGCCGACTTCAACTCCATCCGAGTCTTCGTGAGGCTCGGTTGTTGGAGTTGCTTCAGGATCCTCGTATCTCGCGAGTGCCCAGTTGGCAGCTGGTTTGATCCAAGGTGTTTCACCTAGCTCGGAAATTGTTTTTGTGATGTTCTGGCCGAGTTGACTTTCTCCATTATCGGCTTTGGCAGTGAAGAGGTTCTTCGCCTGCGCTACGATGGGAGGCACTACCACAAATCCCATGAGAGCAATAGCGACGAGAAAGGTGGTGAATACAGTGATGACAGATTTTAGCCGGTTTAGCCCCTTGTGCTGTAGCCAGCTTACGAATGGATCTAATAGATAGGCGACGATTCCAGAAACGGCTATCGGGATGAGCACTGGCTGTAGATAGCCTAACACTTGGCTTCCAATCCATATGAAGCTTACTAACAAAAAACCAATGGTGAAAATGCCAATGCCTGTGAGTGCGCGCCAGAGCGTCTTCTTTTGAAATTTTGTGGGGTAACTTGGATCCATCTCAGGAAAACTAAACGTAAGCAGTCAGTTCTGGCGATTGCAAAATCTAAGAACAATTGGAATACCTTGTTAAATCCAAAACTTTTGGCAAAGCAGACCTAACAAATTACGGCATCGTTAGCATCGATGACTGTGATCGCGTCTTCCTTCTTAAACATCTTAGCAAAAGTACTGCCCATATTAGCAGCTTCGTGCAAGGTTTGAGTCGTGGCGACGTCGGAAACGTTTCCGTTGTCGTCATATTGGACTCGGTAGGGTGGTGAGTACTTCTCAAAGGCCGCGTCGGTGCGACCGATAGGAAATGTGTATTCAACCTCGGGAAAATGCTTCTCAATGTGACTCTTAAGTTGTTTCTGGATCAGTAGCGGCACTACTTCATGAAAGTTGAACTCGTCCGCAATTTCATCTTCGATTCCATATATAGAGAGGGTAAAGGTGAAATCTGAGGGGTCAGCAACAATGCTGATCTCGATGGCCTTGTGGTGGTATTCGAAGTTGAGGCGGACACCGACATTGTAGAGTTTCTTATCCAGTGGGGATTCACAATCCATCAATATGATATCCATTGTGAAGCCACTGTCTTTCACGGCTCGCGCAAGCTTTGAAAACACGGGGACAATGACATCATCCGTGATTCGCTCCATTTCATCACAACCTAGCATGAAATTCTGACGCTCCCAAATTTGGCTATCCTCTTCCTTCGCTGCCTTTACGGCCTCGGTCTCTGCATTTTTTTCAGCTGAAATTTCTTGCTGCATGAATGAGTTTGTAAAATGTAGACGGTTTTTTTGAATTAAAGAATCTAAAAACTAGCAAAGATTTATAAACATGCCATATAATTTTAAGTTTTCTTAAATATGTGAGGGTTATTTTGATAAACATCCGTTTGATTGCGGGTTTTGCTTGCAAAAATAAGACTGATCTAGCATCTTATAAGCCTAAATGCTGTACCCCCAGCTGTTTCTATAGATTATATTGTTTTTAGAAAAGTTAGCAAGAAATCACTTAGACTGGATTATTTTTAAAAAAACTTAAATATAACCTTCTGTTAGCTATTTTGTAACCTAATAATAATGTCCACAGCTGAAAAAATTCCCGAATTTGCTGACCTGTATTTACGGCCATCTGAGAAAGAAATGAAGGATCAGCGAGGGCGCTACCGCCAAGCGGTGCGTATCGGCTTTGTAGAGATGGAAAGAATCTCTGAAGAGGTGGTGATTCCAGAGTTTGAAAAGGTTGGGGCGATTTTGATGGATGCAGGCTACGACGTGGAAATTGTCGTTTTCGATACTGAATCGAATGTGTGCGATGATCTATTTGTCTGTGGTGCAGGTCTTCGAATCTCACGTGGGCACATGCACAGTGCTATTGTTTACACTGGTGACCCATATTGTTTTGAGTTTACCTTACAGACGCATAATTACGTCGGAGCTGTGACCGAAGTGGATGTGGCATACCACAAATTGACTCCAGTTTGGTTTCACCGAAACGTCTTGAGCTTCTTAACGGCTTCTTTCCCAGAAGTAGATTTCAGCGATTTTGCTGAGACTGAGGATGACCAATGGCTCGTGATGGAAGGTCCATTCACCGTCAAATTAGAAGACGAAAGTGGAGATTACCAAACTGTAGCAGAGGCTGAAACAATTGAGGAAGCTATGAAAATGGCTTCCATGTTCTGCACTGCATTTAACTCTGAGGATAAGCTAGTTCTGGAAGATCGGATGGGCCGAAAGGTCTGCTAACAATCTCACAATTGTGGACTGGCAAGAACGTTACCTTAGTGGTGATACTCCATGGGATAAGGGAGCATCAGCGCCTTCTATACAGCCGCTAATCGAGGAGAAACCTGAACTTTTTTCTGGTCATCGAGTCTTTGTTCCAGGATGTGGAATCGGTCATGATGCCAAAGAGTTAGCTAAATACGGCCTAAATGTGGTCGGTGGAGATATCGCGCCCTTAGCTATTGCACGAGCAAAAGAGGAGAATCCCCATCAAGTGGATTTTAGAGAACTCAATATTTTAACAATTCCTGAGTCCTTGGTTGGTAATTTTGATATGGTCTGGGAGCATACCTGTTTTTGCGCATTAGATCCTACGCTTCGAGCTGACTACGTGGCAGCCATGTGGAAGCTTCTGAAGCCTAGTGGAGTAGTATTAGGGGTTTTCTTCACGAATCCTGACGTGATTCCAAATGAAGGGCCGCCCTACAAGACGAGTTGCGAAGAATTACGTGAAATATTTAGCTCCCATTTTTCCTTGGAGTGGGTGGATGAGCCGAAGGCTTTCTATCAGGGGCGAGAAGGCCGTGAGCATCTTATGCTATTTAAGAGGCTCTGATTTTGGAGTCCAAATTTCCAGACTGAGTAAGTTTGGAGAACTATTGCAAATTCTCTCGCTTCTTATACTTGCCGTCAGAGTTAGATTTGCGCAGAGTGCGCAGTAACAACTCAATTGTTCTATGTTTAAAAGAATCGGAAATCTCATCAAAGGCTTTATTGGCCTATTCGTCGGCGGCCTTGAAAAGCGCAGCCCGGAAGCATTGTTAGACGTGGAGAAGGAAAATCTCCGTAAACAGATAGCTCAGTTCAACCAAGGACTGGCGACGCACGCTGGCTTGGTGGAAAAGCTTATCTCACAGGTCAAAAAACTCGATAGAGAGGAAAACGACTTGCGCTCAAAAACTTCTGCCCATCTCAAAGCCGGCAACCATCAGCTCGCTGGTGACTTCGCTCTCAAACTCAAAAAAGTGGATGCTTCTCACGATGAGGTAAAAGACCAACTAGTTGATGCTGAAAAGCATTATAAAGAACTTCTCCGTGCGCGCGACGTGTCTGTGAAAGAGGCTCGTGACAAGATCCAAGAACTGCGCCGTGGAATCGACGATATGAAAGTCAAGAAGGCTATGGCGGAACTCAATGAAATGGCTTCAGGGATGATCTCAGAAATTGGTGGTTCAGGGGATAACCTCAACCGACTCGAAGAAATCGTCGAAGAAGAGCGAACCAAGGCCGCTGGTCGTGCTCGTGTCGCTAAAGACAGCATGGATCTGTCTGATATCAACATGAAACAAGAGGAGCAAGACGCTCTCGCTGAAATGGCTCTTGCCGACTTTGCTGCAGCAGAAGGAATCGAGATTGAAAAGACTGACAATCAAGCTCCACCAAAGAGCGATTCTCAATCTACTAGTTCACAGGGAACAATGGGACCTGGAGTTTCTGAGCAGTAAAAAAAGCTGAATTATTCACCAGGTAAATGGCTGTCTAGGTGATCAAATTCTGTAGGATTACATCTCAATTTATTGTGTGGAGCTCTTAAATGAACATTATCTTGGGCAAGGTAGGCAGAAAGTCGTGTACCGACACCCATGTGACCCTAACTTATGTATCAAAATCCCCAAGGCTAAGCCCCGACTGCTTAAAAGTCTCAAAAGAGAGATAAAATACCTCAAAAGGCATCAACAGAAACTACAGTTTTTGTCCAATTATCTAGGCGAAATAGAGACTAACCTAGGGAAAGGTTATCTATTTTCGTTGATATGTGACCATGACGGAGCTGTTTCAAAACCGCTAGAGTCGATTTATTCTGAGCTAGATGGATTGGGTGAGAAGGTCGCATCCATGTATCAAAGTCTCTTAAAAAATAAATCTGCCGTGAGTGAACTGGAGCCTTGTAATATTTTGGTTAAAAGGTGGGAAAATGGGGATTACGAACTCTACATAATTGACGGATTTGGTAACTCAGACTTCATTAAAGTATGCGATTTTTCACGAATATTCCTTAAGAATAAACTGACTAGAAAATTCAGAGGATTGTGTGAGTTACTGGATTTACCTCAGTCTTTTTTGGATTGAAGATCCGTAACAGAATTGATGGAGATTGGCTCTCCCCGCGCTATGCATGAGGAGTCCTTACCCGTTTCTCTAGACTAGCGATTAAAGAGGGTCAGGGTTAAATACAACCACAGTAAAGCTTGGCGACTCATTATTGTTAGGTTTGATTCAGTTCGATTTGAAAGGTGTGAATTGAGTAATGTCTAATATCGATCAATCACTTGTGAACTCAACCCAACTATAGGAATTCTACCATTTCCCGATAATTTGATCATGCGTAGCGCGTGAAGAGCCTGGGAATTGTCTATGACGTGGTTACTGTCATAGGGCGTTTCACAGTCAATACTTCCTACTCACTCTGTCTAGTGAGTTCGCCAATGATCTTCAGTTGCAGGCCGATATGATCGTTCACAAGGTGACCCGCGAGACGTGAGAAAAATTTTCCTGACCCATAGCGTATGCCCCAATGCGTACGATTGATACTCATGTTAGCTTGGGCAGCGGGGCGAAGATCATCAGTGACGCCGGTCGCGGCAAAGAGGCTGACTGCCTTAGTTTGGCCTCTCATAGTTAGGTCTCCTTCTACTTGTAGATTCAGTGAGCCATCATTGAGGCTACCTTGAGCTTCTGAGCCGGTAAGTTGAAATTTCCCGGTAGGAAACCTATCGGTGTAGAAAAAATCGTCGCTTTCGAGATGCTGGATGAGAGTGTCGTGCACTTCAGGGTTTGTGATGTCGTTGCAGGTGATGCTTTTGAAATCGATGATAAGTTCTAGATCGACGAGGCTGCCGCCTTGGATTTCTAGATGGCCTGACGTGATGGCAATTTCCCCGGAGTGTGAATTGATAAGGTTTTTACCAGTCCACTGGACACATGATTCCTTGGTGTCTATCGGGTAGAGACCGTCGGCTAACTGAGCTGGCTCTGGTTGCGGGCTTAGACCGCTTTCCATAGGATGACCATTGTTAGTCCATCCCGCGAACCCAGAGGTCATGTCGTAGATTCTGTCATAGCCCAGTCGAATGAGCTTTTGAGCGGCCTCTGTCGACTCGATACTACCCTTCTGAGTGCCGTAGACGCAGATAGGAGTGAGTAGATCAGGAACGAGTTCTGCCATCTTATTTGCAAACTGAACATCTAAAAATGGGTTGTTGATTGCGTTTGGAATACGCTTAAAATCGTAATCATCGGCTAGTCTGACATCGATAATAACTAAAGAGGAGCGTGTGGTCATTAACGAGTTTAGCTCGTCTGGGTGAATTGGGTTAGCTGGCATTTGTGTGAGATAAATTGAGATTGGAGGGGACTTATATACACATTATACTTCCCTATAAATTTATATTCTGCGAGACTTAACGTGTCTTATTCTACGATTTTTAAGTCACAAAAAACGCCCATAGGACATTCTCGTCCTATGGGCGTTTTGAGTAAATGTGTTGCAACGAGTTACTTGCTTTGTCCCGTGAGCTCAGCAGTGGCTTGCTCAAGACCTTTTTCTGCGATTGCTTCTTCGGTGAAGCCGTTGTCTTCAGCGTACTTGCGCACGTCGGCAGTAATCTTCATTGAGCAGAATGTGGGGCCACACATGGAGCAGAAGTGAGCGGTCTTGGCGCCTTCTGCTGGCAGTGTTTCATCGTGGTAGTCGATCGCACGTGCTGGGTCGAGACCGAGAGCGAACTGGTCGCGCCAGCGGAACTCGAAGCGCGCCTTAGAGATCGCATTGTCGCGCTCCTGAGCTGCTGGATGACCTTTTGCGAGATCGGCAGCGTGGGCTGCAATCTTGTAGGTGATGACCCCTTCACGCACGTCGTCGCGGTTAGGCAGACCGAGGTGCTCCTTAGGAGTCACGTAGCAAAGCATTGCACAGCCGTACCAACCGATGTTAGCAGCGCCGATGCCAGAAGTGATGTGGTCGTAACCTGGAGCGATGTCAGTAGTGAGGGGCCCAAGCGTGTAGAACGGAGCCTCGTGGCACCACTCGATTTGCTTCTGCATGTTTTCCTGAATGAGGTGAAGAGGCACGTGGCCAGGGCCTTCGTTCATCACCTGGCAGCCTTTTGCCCATGCGCGTGTGGTGAGTTCCCCTTGGATCTCTAGCTCAGCAAGCTGGGCGTAGTCGTTGGCGTCTGCAATAGAGCCAGGACGGAGGCCGTCACCGATAGAGAAGGAAACATCGTAGGCGGCACAGATGTCACAGATCTCATCCCAATGGGTGTAGAGGAAGCTTTCTTTTTGGTGGGCGAGACACCACTTAGCCATGATGGAACCACCGCGGGAAACGATGCCAGTCATACGGCGTGCGGTGTGTGGCACGAAGCGTAGCAGCACTGCAGCGTGGATGGTGAAGTAGTCGACGCCTTGCTCAGCCTGTTCGATGAGCGTGTCGCGATAGAGTTCCCATGTGAGTTCTTCGATCTTTCCGTTTACTTTCTCAAGCGCTTGGTAGATTGGAACTGTGCCGATTGGAACCGGTGAGTTGCGGAGGATCCACTCGCGAGTCGCGTGGATGTTCTTTCCTGTAGAAAGGTCCATCACGTTGTCTGCGCCCCACTTTGTCGCCCACTGCATTTTTTCGACTTCTTCGTCGATCGTTGAAGCAACAGCGGAGTTACCGATGTTAGCGTTGATCTTCACCAAGAAGTTGCGACCGATAATCATTGGCTCGTTTTCTTGGTGGTTGATGTTAGATGGGATGATTGCGCGGCCGCGAGCCACTTCAGAGCGGACGAACTCTGGAGTGATCATTGCTGGAAGTGAAGCGCCGAAGGACTGGCCAGGATGCTGGTGATCCATGCGATTACGAGACACTTGCTTGAATGGATCAATGTCAGATGGGCGTGGCATTTCGTAGCCTTCTGGAGTTGTGCAGAGTTGCTTGATGCGGTCAGACGCGTCAGCTGGAAGGTCTTTGAGATTTGGGTACTTATCAGAAATTGTTTTAAAAATCTCCTTGCGACCGAGGTTCTCACGGATCGCTATGTATTCCATTTCTTTCGTGATAATGCCCTGTTCCGCATACCACTTTTGGGTCACGGGATGACCAGCTGAAGCGCGGAGCGGCTTGCGCTTGAGGCCAGGGTAGACCTTGAGCTTGTTCTTAGTTGCCTTGCCTTCGTTGTATTTCTCAGCGTGCTTTTCAGAAAGGTAGCCGTTGTCAGAAGAGGTGACTTCACGACCATCGTATTCTTCGACATCGCCACGATCGAGGATCCACTGGCGACGAAGCGCTGGGAGTCCTTGTGTGATGTCACCTTTAAATTCTGGGTCTCCCCATGGGCCTGAGCAATCGTAGACGCGGATCGGTGGGTTTTCCTCAATCCGGCCATTTGGGTGCTCGGTGTCAGAGAGGCGGATCTCGCGCATTGCGACTTTTACGTCTGGGTGGATATCACCCTCTACATAGATGCGAGTAGAGTTAGGGAAGATCGTTGGATCTTTCTTAAGAGCAGCAAGCTCCTCTGAGTTGTCGATATCTTCGATAAAATTACCGGTGTAGTCTGCGCGCGCTGAGGAATTTTCAGGCGTTGGAGTTGAGTTGTCTGGTGAAATCATGGCTGGAGTGTGAAGTTATAAATGAAAATGTTAGTTGCTGATGAGGAAATATTTTATGGAAATAAAAAACCTGTCAGCTGAGGGCGGACAGGTTTGGCGGATTTCGGATGATGGAAATGCGACTCCCTTCGCCGGTGCTAGCGTGGCAGGTTCGAAGGGTCACGCGCGGTGATGCACATTCTCAGCCTCATCGGCTCCCCTGTCTGAGTGGCACTTTAGTAGGATGGAGGTAGGATGCAAGAAGTAAGATTTTAGAGCAGCCTTCTGCCGACCGTTTGGAAAGCTGTTTATTGTGTGGACGAGGGTGATTTTTTTCGAATAGTGAATGAAATTTCTAATACTTACGTAGAAAGAAATACCGGAATCACTAAAAATGGCCAACGCCCACCCTATATTCGCCACCATTATAGTTCTTACGGCTAGTTTTCTTTCAGCTGAAGACTCAAAAGTTGCAGCACAAGGGGGGGCTGGCCTGCGCATGGAGGTGAAGACTGAGCACGCTGAAGACCTACGAGTCACTAAGCGTATAGCTCTCGCGGTCGCAGAGGGGGAGTCCCCAACTGCGCTTTTAGCGCCAGCTCAATTTACTGCCACATGGCAAGGTCAGCTGAATATTGAAAAGCGCAGTCGCGTGTATTTCTCGTTTGAAGGGATCGGGGCTGCAGAGCTTTTCATCGACGGAGAGTCCGCTCTGAAAGAAGATTCAAAGCTAGGAAGCTCCGAATCTGATCGACTACGTCTCAACTCTGGTTTGGTTCCAGTCAAAGTAGTTTACACCAGTCCAGAGAATGGAGCAGGGCATTTTCGCTTGATCTGGCGTGGCCGTGATTTTGGAAAAGAGCCCTTGCCTGCTTCATTACTTAAGCACGTGAGTGACGAGAAACTCTCCCAAGCAACTCTCGTACGCAGGGGGCGGGCACTTTTTGCTGAACTAAAATGCGCACAATGCCACGACAGCGCGAGCGGCATGCCTGAAGTGAGTGAAATGGCTCCATCATTGGCAGGAGTCGGAAGCCGGCTCGATGAAGCTTGGATGGAAGCGTGGGTGAAAGACCCTAAAAACCTCCGAGCGTACGCTCGCATGCCTAAAGTCCTAAGCAACGACGACGATGCGAAACACATCGCAGCTTACCTCAAGACTCTCACCGAAAGTGCACCCAAAGTGATCGCTGGCGATAAAGCCGCAGGAGCGAAGAAGTTCCACGATCTAGGTTGCATTGCCTGTCACCGCTCTGAGTCGGATCAAGACATGGCGACATGGAACCACGCGCCTATTGACCTTTTCAATGCTGGGAATAAATACTCAGACGGAGCGCTCGTCGCCTTCCTCAAAGAGCCGGGTAAAAATTACGCGTCCACCCGCATGCCTGACTTTGGTCTGGATGACAAAGAGGCTGCAGATCTCGCCAGCTTTGTACGCGGTCTAGCAGTAAACAAAGCGGTGCTTACAGAAAAAGGGGACGCCTCCAAAGGCAAGGCCCTCGTAGCCAGCAACCACTGCGCACAATGTCACGAAGGCGTGGAGGAATCCGCAGCCAGCTACGCGCCACTCGCTCATCTGTCTAGTAAATCCACCGCCGCCAGCAGCTGCCTAGGCGATACCGGCAAAGGTGCTCACTATGGGCTCCTTGCTGCTGACAAAGCTGCGCTCACAGCATTCCTAGCTGACCAGCAAGCTGTCAAATCTCTAGCACATTTCAACAAAGCTGAGTACGCTGAGCGCCAGTTCGAGAACCTCAACTGCGCCGCGTGCCACCAGATGGATGACGACCTCAGCGGTCTCACAAAGACCCATCCGCTCTCCGCTAAATACTCTGGTGAAGCCTACAAAGCGCCCGGTAAAGGAGCGACACCGCCGGATCTAACATTCATCGGAGAAAAGCTCCGTGCCGACTGGATGACTCAGCTGTTTTCCGGGACCTTAGAGAGACGCACCCGACCGTGGCTCAAGCAACGGATGCCAGCCTTCCCGTCCCGCGCGAAGAATCTAGCAGAAGGTTTTCCTGCGGCTTACGGAGTGATTGCTGAAACGGCAAAGGCGACACCAATGGAAGAGCCTGGAAAGCAACTCTTCGGTATGGTTGGCGGCTTTGGCTGTGCTGCATGTCATGGGGCAGCAGACGCGAAACCCCTCGCAGTATTCGAAGCAGCAGGGGTGAACCTCCAGTTTGCAGGAGCACGGCTTCGCCAAGATTACTACCATCGCTGGATGCGCGATCCGCGTCGGATTGACCCAGCAACCATCATGCCGAAATATTTCGTGGAGGAGAACGTTACGACACTCAGCGAACCTCTCGATGGTGACGGCCAGAAGCAAATGGAGGCCATTTGGAACTGGATGCAGGAGCTCAATGAATAATCTGATAAGTAAGAAATTTCCCAACAAACAACTTAATAACATTCAAATGAAACTAACAACATCAATGCTCAGCGCGGCGCTCTTCGGAGCCGCTTTTGCGAGCACACCTTTGGTCTTCGCTGAGCAGCCTGTGCTGATCACTGAAGAAGAACAAGTAATTGGTTGGAAGCCGCTCTTCGACGGCAAAACACTCAAAGGTATCGACAGCTGGAAAAGCCGTAAGGCGCTCGAAGCTGGTGGCTGGTCCGTCAAGGACGGCGTGCTCACTCTCGCCGCTAAAAGCGGTGGCGGAGACATCTACTTCCCTGCGTCACTCGCAGAGAACTACGAGCTTGAGCTCGAATGGAACACTAAGGGCAATAGTGGCGTGTTCTTGCGTGTGGATCCTAGTGGTAAGGGCGCTATTTGGGCGAACGCGCTCGAAATGCAGGTGATAAACGACACAGCTAATGACCGAGGAACACATTCCGCTGGAGCCCTGTATGACTTCATCGGCATGCGTAAAGGTAGAAAAGTACTGAATGAAGATGGCTGGAATAAAGTGAAAATAATTTGCCGCAATAGCGAGTTCACGCACTATCTCAATGGTAAAGAGCTCTACCGTTACACAGTGGGTGACGAGACTTGGTTTGATAAGCGACTTCCGAAGAGTAAATTTAAAAACAACAAAGACTATGGGATGCTCCAGAAAGGCGTCATTGGCCTACAGGATCATGGCGACGAGGTGTCGTATCGAAATATTAAGTTCCGCGAGCTAACAGGCGCAGATGCCGCCAACGAAGCTCAGAAATTTCGTAAAAAGATTTTCAGCAAGCGTGGCCCAGTGATCGGCAACGTACTCTCCGGCAACGACGACGCCTACGATGTGAATTGTGCGTACTACGTCAACCTCCTCGACGACTCCACCAATGTTGGAGCAGTATTCAATGCTGACACATTCCAGCTCGCGGGAGCTTGGACTAATGGTGGTGGCGCAGGCTTCCACGGCTTGCCTTATCAAGGTGGCCACGGAGCGACTCCTTCTTGGAATGAGAAGTTGGCTCTCTTTGCTGCTAAGAATCAACCTGGCTGGGCAAATGCTGACGGATCATTTTCAGATCCACGTGCGTCCGACGGCCAACTTCCAAACCTCGGCAGCCTGCCGAAAGACTGGGCAAAATTCAATGGCTACTACGTTGCCGATGGCAAAGTTGTTTTCTCCTACAGCGTAGGTGAGGCTTCTGTGTTAGATAGCCCGGATGCTGTGCAAATAGACGCCACCAAAGTGATTGTTCGTCAGTTAGAGCTTTCTAAATTGAGCAAAGCTAAAGAGCTCTACATCGCCGACAGCAAAGGCGAGGTGGCTGTGGATGCTTCAGGTACCATTGCTAAAGTCAATGGCACCACATTTGTCGCTTCTGCAGGAGCTAAGTTCAGTGCCAAAGATGGAGCTATTTACTTAACTATCTCAGCTAACAAGTCCGAGAAATCTATCACACTCGCTGTGTGGACTGGCAAAACAGCCCCCGCTGAAGTGATCGCAGCAGTGAGTAAATTTGCACCACTTTCAGCAAGCATCAAGGGCGGTAAGCCACGTTACTCTACGGAAAAACCAATCGTCACCACTGGAAAGGTTTCCACCAAAAAGGCTCCTTACGTGACGGACAAGATCACTCTGCCGCATGACAATCCATTCGGATTGAAGATACGTGTGGGCGGATTTGATTTCTTTGAAGGCGGTAAGAGCCTCGCATTCTCGACTTGGGATGGCGACCTTTGGAAGGTCACTGGGATCGATGAAAAACTAGAAAAACTCGAGTACCAACTCATCGCAACCGGCCTCCACGAGACACTCGGTCTGACGATTGTTGACAACACAATCTACACTGTAGGTAACGACCAAATCACGAAACACCACGACCTCAACGGCGACGGCGAGACGGACTTCTTCGAAACATTCAACAACGACTGGAAAATCAACAAAGGCTTCCACATCTTCAGCTTTGATCTAAAGACTGATGCTGAAGGCAACTTCTGGTTCGCTCAGGGATCTCCTGTGCGCTCTGGAGGACGTGGATTCGAGCGTATTTCTCCAACTAACGGAAGCATCTTCAAAGTCAGTAAAGAAGGCAGCACTCTGGAGCAATTTGCCTCAGGATTCCGTTCTCCTAACGGTATTGGTGTGGGACCTAACGGTGAAATTACCGCAGGCGACAACGAAGGCTCCTTCATGCCGCGTTGCCCTATCCACTGGGTGACCAAAGACTACTTCGGTGGTGTGGTCGACACCTACGCCCAGAAAGAGAAACTCAAGAGTTCTATTTGGGGTGCTAAACCAGAAGTGAATGATGTGAGCGAGATGGCTAAGCCATTGATGTGGCTTCCTATGGATGTAGACAATTCTGGCGGTAGCCAAGTCTGGACCACAGATGAGCGCTTCGGAATGCCGAAAGATCAGTTGCTGCATTGCTCTTACGGAAAAAGTTCGGTTTACCGAGTCTTCCACGAGACCGTGAATGGTCAAGTTCAGGGAGGTGTGACGAAAGTCCCATTCCCCGCGCTTACTTCTAGTGCCCTCCGTGCGCGTTTCAACCCAGCCGACGGCCAACTCTTCATTGGTGGACTTAAAGGGTGGCAGACAAATGCTGCCGAACTCGGTGGCATCGACCGTATCCGTTTCACTGGCGCGCAGCACAACACTGTGACCCTCGTTCAGGCTAAAGAAAAGGGACTACTGGTTCACTTTAACTTCGAACTCGACGGCGAGCTCGCTGGAGATCCTGAGTCCTATTCAATCAAAGCAGCAAACATCAAATGGAGCGAAGTCTATGGTTCTAAAGAGTACCTCATCGACGATGCTACGAAACAGGGCTGGAGCAAGCTCGCGGTCACTGCTGCAAAGCTACAGGAGGATAAAAAGTCCGTCTTCCTCAGCATCGATAACATGCAGCCAATGCACGAGCTCAAGCTAGATGTTGATGTCGAAACCAAAGACCTAGACGAAGCAATCTTCCCAGTCTGGATGACCATTCACGAACTAGGTAAGTAAGTTCCTATCTATTAAAACAAAAAGCGAGGCCCTCACCGGCTTCGCTTTTTTTGCGATCCTCCAAATAGCGGCATGCGACACGACAGAGTTTTGTTGAGTTGCTTTCTTTTCGTCAGTGGGGGGGATAAGGTGACGACCTCAAGCCCGGCCGTAAAACAGGCAGCAGCAAGCCGAAAGGCAAGCTCAAGAAGAGCGGACTCTGGTCGCTCCGTCGTTTGAACGAAGGCTGATAAAAGTATCACACCTATGATACTTTTCTATTGAGCGCTTACGGATTAGACACACAATATTTACGCAACGCTTACGGATTAGACACACAATATTTACGCAATGTGAAGGTCTCTCCAGGTAGCGCGACCGTCTCGGTCGCTCAAAATGATCCCAGCGGAGCTGCTAACTCACTGCGATTGCTAGGAATTTGCTTTTTGGGTGGCATCCTTGAGGGTGCCGTTGAGAGGGAGGAAAGGGGGGTGATGAAGAAAGAGTAAAACGCGGGGAATCAAACGCTCGCGTGGCAGCTACTTTTTCTTCTTCGCTTTCTTCTCTTCGCGGGCCGGCATGATGGGGGAATCCCATCCGGCGAGTTCGGAGGGCTTCACATTCTTCACATTGCCGCCGAAGGAGAAGGTGCTCGGCTGGTAGGGGCCGACGAATGAGATGTCGAGACCGGGCTTGATGACTTTTTCCATGCCAGCCGCCCACAGGACGCCGTTGATGATCATGCGGCGGTAGTTTTCATCCAGAATATCCTCTGATGCGCCTTGGGTGGAATGGAAAACGCGGTGCTTCTTCCCGTCCTTGGTCTCGTAATGCCTAGTCCATGTGGATGGCATTGGCGGTTTTTTTGTGTCAGGCTCGGCGTTAGGATCCATCGAAACGAGCGGCTGCGATTTGGTCAGAACGGTGAAGTCGGGGCCGGGTTTTCCAACATATGCACCGGCATGGGTGAACGCATTGTCGCTAACACCCGTGAGGATGGCATGCTCCTTCTGTGCGGGGATGATCTGGATGCGGGTACCCTGTTTGTGGTTGGTGCCGTAGTGGCCGACCCAGGTATTTCCAAGGATCTGGTGGCCGAAACCTTTTTCGTATCCTTTGACGTTGGATTTGAAGTCATACTTCGCATACTTCGAGTTCTTGGGAATCTTGAAAGCATGGGAGGAGGTACGCAGCCCGACGACCGGGCCACCGCGCTCAATGTAGGATTCGATGTGAGCCATCTGGTCGTCCGGCGGATTCAGGAACCGGGCGAAGATGAAGAACAGGTCAGCATCCTTGAGCGCTTCCAATCCGGAAATATTCGAAGAACCAGCCTCGATGAAGCCATCTTTATCAACTCCGAAAACGACTGTGCACTTGAAGCCGAGGCGTTTTGCGAGGATGCGAGCGAGCGCTGGGCTGGTTTCTTCAGTACGATATTCGTGATCGCTGGCGAGGAAGACGATGTGCTTGCCAAGTCCTGGACCGGCATCTCCTTGGTAAACGATGGAGGTGTCGGCCTGTGCTAAACCTGTGAGCAAGGCGAAGAGTATGAGGATATTTTTCATGGTATGAATTGTCTTTGTTTCAGTTTGAATTGGGTGGAAGTCTATTTCATCGGATGAGCTTTGAGCAATTCCTCGGGCTTCCAGAAGATGCTTCGGTCACTGGTGGCGGCGCGGACTTTTTTCACTGTCTCAGCCTTCACCGGCGCGGCCTTGTTGCCCCATGAGTTGCGGACGTAGGTAAGGACGGCGGCGGTTTCTTTGTCGTCGAGGAGTGAGCCGAAGGCTGTCATTGGCGGGACGCCTTTCGTCGGGTCGTAGGTTTTGCCTTTGACTTCAATCTTACCCCAGAGTCCGTGGAGAGTGAGCTTGGCAAGTCTTTCTTGGTCTCCAGTGACCCATTGGCTGCCGGCGAGTGGAGGATAGACGGGGTCCATGCCCTTGCCATCCGGTTGGTGGCAGGTGGCACAATGGGCATCCCGGTGGAATATCTCGCCGCCGAGCTTGTAAGCCACAGCATCCGCGCCGGAAAGGTGGGCGGGAACGTCGATTTTAAGTTTTTTCTCAACCTCCACGATTTGGGTCGCCATTTTCCCTTGAGTCGGGTCGGCTGGTCCCCAGAAATGCTTTACTGTCGCGGCGGCGATGCGGGCGTGCTGCTCGGGGGATTCGAGCAGGGTGGCGAGCAATTCCTCGTTGCGGACATGATTTTGCTGATACAGCCAAAGCGCTTCAAGAAGGGGAAGGGCATCCTCAGCTTTCTTGGGGTTGAACTGTGTCACCCATTCGCCGAGAGCGGCGATGACCTCGTCGGACTTGCGTGCGCTTAACTCAACCCGCGTACGATGGCGGACGCCATCGACAGGATGTTTCAAGTTGTCGAGCAGGGCGGCGACCGGTTGGCCGGCGATTGCTACCGGTTTTTGCAGAGGTCTGTCCTTACAGATCAGGCGGTAGATACGGCCGTGCTTCTTGTCCCGATAAGGATCGCGGATGTTGTGCTGCATGTGGCCAATGATCACGTTCTGCCAGTCGGCAATATAGAGTCCTCCATCTTCGCCGAAGACTGCATCGGTGGGGCGGAAGTTTTTGTCGTCGCTGTAGAAAAAACTGTCGGTCGGGGTACCCCAGATTTCACCGGGCTTGTATTCTTTTTTTCCGTCAGTGAAGCCGTCGCGGTGGAGTTTGTAGCGTTTGATGCCGAGGTAGCCGATGGTGTTACAGACGAGGAAATCCTGCTGCAGGTCATCGGGGAAATTCGAACTGGAAACGATAGCATCTGCCGCTGCCGGCCTGACTTCCTTTTTCAGCAGAGTGAACATTTTAAACCCTTTGCCCGAAGGGCGCACCTGGTAGGAGCGTCCGCCGGTGCCGTCGTTGGCGAATTGGTATCCCCAGCGGTCGAAGCTGATCCCGTGGGGGTTTGGGCGGTTGCTGGCGTGGAAGGTGATCGTGTGCTGGCGCGGGTCGAACCGATACATCCCGGATGCCGTCGAGGACAAAGAGGGACCCCACGGATGCTCGAAATTGTTCTGCAGGAAGATCCCGCTTTGCCAGTAGAGCGCACCGTCTGGGCCGACGACGAAATTGTTGGCCGCGTGGTGGGTGTCGGAGGATCCGATACCCTGGACTAGGACGATGCGGAGGTCCGCCTTGTCATCGCCATCCGTGTCCTTGAGGAAAATGATGTCAGGCTGGGTTGCGACGATCACACCGCCGCCCCAGAACTCGAAGCCCAGCGGGTTGTGAACTCTAGCGAATTCGATCGCCTGGTCGGCGACCCCATCGCGGTTTTCATCCGGTAGGATTAGCAGGCTGTCGTTCATTTCCTTGAGAGGCTCCCATTTCGGGTAAGTGTTCCAGCATGCAGCCCAGAGGCGCCCTTTGGCATCGACCTGCATCTGCACAGGGTTCGCCATTTCAGGGAACATTTTTTCATCAGCGAACAGGTTCACTTCGAATCCCTCAGGCATGTGCATCTTGGAGATCGCCTCCTTGCCGCTCAGGTAGTCCTTGTTGCCTTCCTTAGCAGCGCTGGAGCTCTTGCTGCCGCCGCCAACGTTGGAAATCACCTCGATCGGTTTGGGTACGTTCGAGTCGTCCACTTTGTATTTCTTGCCCTGTGCCACCGCCCATACCTTCAGGTCGCGGTTCGCTGTGGTTACATCGAGCATCGAGAGTTCATGCTCAAGCACTTCGCGGTTGGTTTGGCCGTTGACGAATTTCAATCCAGAGCGGCCGCCCCAGATATCATTGCCATCGACTGCGCGGTAGCGGTTATGCCAGTGCCAGTTCTTATCGAGCACGGCTTGGCGGAGTGGTTCAAGTGTAGCGGTAGCCTTAACTTCTTTGCCGGTGAGCGCCGAAGCAATCACTTCACCAAGCTTGCGATTGCCCTCGGGTAGGAGATGGATGCCGTTCAAGGTGAGTGGGGTGTCAGCTTTGCTATAGAGTCCCTGGGTTGCAGAAAATAGATCAACAAATCCCACACCCTTCTCGTCGGCGACTTGTTTGATGGCACCTGTGTAGAGGGCTAGGTTGACGTTGTTGGAGTTGCCGTTCGGCAATAGCTGCGTGCCGTGGTCCTCATGGGCAATCGGGGAGAAGAGCACCAGGCGCGGCGCGGACTCGCCATTGAATTTGATACCCTTGTATTTGTCGATCATGCTGCCGAGGTCGCTCTTGAATTTCCCAACCTGCTTGTCGCCGCCGAATGACTCATTGTAGCCGAAAAAGACGAAGATGGCATCCGTTTCGCAGTGTTTCAGGTAGTCTTCCGGTGAGGTGAAACCCTTGTTGCGTGGGCGGGAAGTCACGGTGTCTCCGGTGAAGGAAAGATTTCGGAAGGACAGTTTTTTGTCGGCCATCTGGCTCTGGATCACCGTCTCGACCCAGCCGTCGTGCTGCATACGGTCGGCGAGACCATTTCCGATGATGCTAATCTTGTCCCCGTCTTGCAGTGGAAGCTGGGCGAACGCGGAGAGTGGTAGGAGGGCTGCGATCCCTAGTGAGAGGGCCGTGTAAAGCGAAGAAGGGGTAGGAATACTGGATTTCAATTTCATGGGAAAGTGCAGTAAACTGCTAACAATTGGCTTTTTAGAAGGCGGCCTTGACGGGCGCCGTTGAGAGGGGAAAAGGGGGGGGCGGGGGGATGAGTGGACAGTGACGAGTGGACTACGCTCAAGCAAGGGGGAAATCGCAAAATAATGGAAAATGAACAGAATCGCGGAGGGGTGGACGACTGACTGCTAGGGATTTACTTTTTGGCTGCGGCAATGCTCAAATGCCACCGCACATGATGCTCGCGTTACTTGTTTATTGCTACAGCAATGGAATTTTAAGCTCTCGAAAAATCGAACGCGCCACCTACCGCGATGTTGCCGTGCGCTTTCTAACCGCGGACACCGATCCCGATCCCGATACGATCTGCACCTTTCGCCGAAAGAATCTGCCAGCCATATCCAAGGCATTCGTTGAAATCCTTCAACTAGCCTGTGAGATGGGTTTACTCAAAGTCGGGTAAGTAAGTACCGAGGGAACGCACATCAAAGGCCGCGCCTCAATCAATCAAAACGTCACCTACAAGCGTGCCAAAGAGATTCGGCAATCCTTGCAGACAGATATAGCCGAACTTCTTAGCAAAGCTGAAAATACTGACAAAAATGAAATAGACGAGCAGAAACTCCCTGATGAAATAGCCCCCAGAGACGCCGAGACAATAGCAATGGAGAGCACCGCGCACGTCAAGCCGCCCCTCTACCGCAAAGTAGTTCATAGATGAAGGACGCTAAATCTCCTTCACGCGCTCACTCTGAATCCAGCCGCGGGTGCCGTTGGCGAGTTCTATGTAGGACCATGAGCCGCGCTCTGCGATGATTCTGCAGGGCGATGCTGGATTTGCTTTGATCATAGTTTTTTTATCGAGTTCTTTACCAGACACATCAACGGGTTCGGTTAGGACTGAGGCGAAGTTAGTCACGATCCCAGGCTTGCCCGTGGTGGTGGCGATCCGTTGGGGGTGCTTGAGCCAGGCGGCTGAGGAGAGGACGATCCAAAATGGGCTGAGAATGATGAGTGTGAGCACCAGGGCAAACCTGCCATTGTGCAGATAAAAGAGCTTCAGCGCGATGAGTGCTAGAACCAGTGTCCAGACTCCGAGAAAGATGGATTGTTGGTAGGCTGCGGCGGGGAGTTCTGAGATCCATTGTTCTAGCTCACTGAGCTTCGGGCCGAGGATGCTTCCCTGGGTTTTCTGAGTGAATGCGAGGTTCTTGGATGCTTCAGAATGGAATGGATCGATCACCAGAGCTTTCTTGTAATAGAGCGCAGCCATGCCCGGTTGATTTGTCCGGTAGTAACTGTCGGCCACATTAAATAGAAGGTCGGCGGACTCTGGGTTTTGCTGGCTCGCCGCGAGGTAGCCATCGAGCGCGGTCTGGTAGTCGCCTGCTTCCCAAGCCTTGAGACTTAGCTCGTCCGCACGGCTCTGCTGGCTAAACGTGAGGAGAGCTATCAGAGTGAGCACCGAGAGTGACTTGAGCAATTGCAGGATCGAGCCGCGTTGTTTCGAATCTAGATTTTGCTCAGTATCGGGTTGGTAGCACTGGCTATCACGTTGATTGAGGACCGCTTGGGCTTCCATGGAGTCGGTTAACCAACGCTCGACGTAGCCACCAGCTTCTTTGAGGAAGTCTTGGTCGTTGATCGAGTTGAGCTTTTTAAGTTCATTTATCTGGAGAGATTTCTCCAAGTTATTCTGCTTTGAGTCACTGAGTTTGCGTTTGCCGGCAATGACTAACATGACGACTAGTATGAGAGCGGGGATTGCCTGCCAAATCCAGACTGGAAGCTGTGCGATTGTAGAGCTCACTGGCTTTGTGGGCCTAACATCACTCAATGGTCCGAGGATGTCTTGCATGGATTCTAAGGGAACAGCCGTGGCTGGAAGGACCGCACTGCCAGTCACTTCTGGGACTGTCACACTGATAGCACTGGTCGCAGTGGTATTGATAACGAACTCTTCGGCTACAGGGTCGAAATGCGCGAAGGTGAAACGTGGTAGAGCATTGGCTCCACGCTGTGGTTGTAGGATATAGGTGAACTGGCTTTGGCCACTAAGTTCTTTGCGTTCATCACCTTGTTGGACGCGTGAGACGTCGATCACTTTCCAAGTCGCTGAATCTTCTAGCACAGGTGCGACGATGTTCGGCAGGTTGCCAGTTCCCTCGATGGTCACAGTTGCTGTGATCGAGTCATTTAGGCTAATGCTCTCGTTTGCTGGGAGGTTAGCTTCGATAGTGAACTGGCCGACGGCCCCTTTGAATTCAGCGGGTGGAGTGCTGGGAAATGGTAAAATATCAAGTGTTAGATTATCTGAGGTGATTGGCATCTCTGCTGTTTGAGTACGGTTGTAACCAAAGCGCGAGTTGACTCTTGAGGGGGCGATAATGAGCTCGGTGGTGAGTGGGCCAAAGCTAGCATCGCCAGCCTTGATCGAGCTAAGCACCGTGGTGTAACTACCGACGACGTAACCTTTGTTGTCGATAATGGCTTGGCCTACGTCGCGGTTAGAACTCGGCGGTGAAAAGCGCCATGCCGTGCAGTTGAATGTCTTATCCGGCTTAGGGAGTCCCCATCCTTGAGGGTTAAGATTAGCTGGGAGGTAGATTTTATATTCCACCTTAGTTGACTCACCTGGGTAGAGTGAGGTCTTGCCGATAAATACCTTTGAGTAGCAACTTATGGTGTTTTCCTGATACTTGAATCGTTCAATTTTAAGGTCCTTAAGAGGGACGACCTGAAAACTTGCGGGCTGGGATTTGACGGTGGTTCCTTGGAGCTGGAGTTCGAGAGCTGGGATAGTATAGTTGCCAGCCTTGGCCTCAGTGATGGGATACTGATAGATGAAATAGCGGTCGCCATTGACGAACTGCTGTTGGAAACCGCGCTGGGTGAGCTTCATGCCGCCAAGATCGATCGACTCGGGTGGGGCTTGCTTTGGATTGACGCCGCGGTAGATCAAACTAAAATAGCCCACTTCTCCTTCAATCAGGTTGGTGGAAGAGATCTGTGTGATGATGGATACTTCTTGCTGCGCCTGTGCGCAGCAAATGCCGAGTAGGGTGAAAATAAGTGTGAGAAGTCGCATAATGCCTTACCAATCGATTTCAGGTTTGTTGATTCTCCATTGATTCCGCGAGGAATCTGGTCGTTGTTGCATGTCCGCGTGGCGCTCTAGCAGCTCGCGGGCATCTTTTTGTTCTTTAATGGCATAGCCATTTTCCTGGGAATTTTTGTCTTGGTCTCCTGCGGGAGTCCCTTGTTGACCTTGTTGCGGATCACCAGCCTTCTTTGGGTCGCCGTCCTCTTTCTTGTCACCATCCTCCTTCTGATCCCCGTCCTCTTTCTTATCACCGTCCTCCTTCTTGTCACCGTCCTCTTTCTTATCACCGTCCTCTTTCTTATCGCCATCCTCTTTCTTATCGCCGTCCTCCTTCTTATCACCGTCCTCCTTCTTGTCCCCGTCCTCTTTCTTGTCGTCCTCTTTCTCTTGATCCTGTTTTTGCTGCTGCTCGAGAGCTTTGCGCACTTCTTGGATGGTTTGGATGACTTCTTGGCTGGCAGTGGCGTTCTGCTGGCTGATGGTTGACTTGCTCGTGTTGTTACTAGATTGAAACTTTTCTAAAGCGTTAGCGAATCCTTCTTCATAGAGATCAAGATCTTCCTTGGTGAGTTTCCCTTCACCTTCTGGGGCTTGTAGGCGCTGCATGAGATAGTCCTTGAGCGCGCCGTCTCCAATCCCATCGAATTGGCTCCATTGATCCTTAAAGAGGGTATTTCCGAGGTTGTATTGAGCTTCGTTCTGGAGAGTGTTTTGTTCAGATAGCATCGCCTTCGTGAAGGCTTCTGAAGCCGCTTTGTAGTCACCACTGCGGTACAGCGCCTGGCCGAGAGCTGAGGATAGTTTGGCGTGATTTTCGCCGGTGGTGTTTTTACGGGCGCTTTTAAGAGCATCGATAGCCGTTTTATAATCCTTTTGCTTGAGCGCCTGGTAGCCGCGTTTCTCATCAGCAGGACCGGTGAATAAATTGTGCTTTTGTTGCTCGAACCAAGAATCTTGTGCGTCTACCTGAGTGGGGCTCAGGCTGATAAATCCTGAAATAAGCATGAGGAAAGCAGTCTGGCCTCTCCACCTAGCTCGCACAAACGCCGAGAGCAGGGCAAAGGATACCGCTGGAATGACGAACCAATAGTAGCGTTCGTGTGGAATCACCTGAGCGCGTCCTTCTTGCTCGAAACTCTTCATTTTATTGATGGTTGAGGTGATCACGGCGTCTGGGCGGTTGTTTACTGAAGTATACGCGCCATTGGTCTTGATTGCCAATTCTTGTAGTAGAGACTCGTGTAGCTTGGTGTGGACGACCTCACCTTTGTTGTTGCGGTGCTTGCCGTCGCTTTCTTTTGCTGAAGGGATAATGCCTCCAGATGGTGTGGCCACACCGATGGTGATGATCTGAACTCCCGCCTTGTTGGCTTTTTCTATAGCCTTTTCAATCCCGCTGTCGTGCTCTTCACCATCACTGAAAATAACTAGCGCGTTGGCTCGCTTGCCAGTGGTTTTTAATGTCTCAACTCCTAGGATCACTGCGTCCGCTAGATTTGACCCCCCCATAGGAATCGAGTTTGTATCTAGCTGAGATATCGTATCGTGGACCGCTATGTGATCCACTGTCAGTGGTGCAATGACATTACTGCTACCAGCAAAAATGAGCACGCCGATCCGATCCGTCGGGAAGCGTTCTAACATCTGCAGAGAAAGTGACTTAGCGGCTGTCAGGCGGTTGCTAGAGACGTCTTGGCAGAGCATCGACTTTGAGGTGTCGATCGCTACCAGAATGTTGCGGCTCTGAATTTTCTCGTGGGTAATATGTTCGCCCTGGTAGGGCCGAGCGAGTGCCACGATGATGCAACCAAAGGAGAGAAGAGCTAACGCCAGAGCTATCCAGTGGCGCACTGTTGGCGCCTTGTTGATCAGTTTGCTAGCTAGTCGTGGAGCTACCAGTGACTGCCATGCTCGTGTTTGTGATCGCCTTGATAAAATCGCTAAAATGGCGAGCAAGGGGATCAAAGCGAGGGCGTAAAGCCATTCTGGAGTGAGGAAGTGCATCGTTGGCTATTCGGGTCCTGCGGATTTGTGGAAGCAAAGGATAACTAAGTGGCCTAACAAACTGAGGGCAGCAGCAAAGGTGAAGTAGTGGTGGAAGTCTTGGTAGGTAGCCACCACTTTTTGAGTGCGTTCAGTTTTCTCTAGGGCATCAATGCTGCTGAAGGCCTTGACCAAATCATTAGTGGACTTGGCGCGGTAGTATTCACCGTCGGTGATTTTAGCGATTTGCTCAAGCGTCTCAGTGTCGAATTCTTGTGCTGCATTGCGCTGGCCATTGAGGCGGCCGCCCTCGGTGCCAATAGCCACAGTGTAGACCTTGATGCCGAGTGTCTTGGCTGCTTCAGCTGCCTGAATAGGGGAAAGTTTCCCTGAGTTGTTAGAACCATCTGTCAGTAGAATGATAATGCGTGACTTGGTGTCCTGGCGCTTATCTAGGCGAATAGCGGATGCTGAGAGAGCCGAGCCAATAGCAGTGCCTTGTGAGAGTTCTCTGTTAGGACGCACTTTATCTATCTTACCAAGCAGCCAATCATGCTCAAGAGTGATGGGTGATTCTTGATAGGGTTGCCCAGCAAAAGGGATCAGGCCGATCCGGTCGTTCGGCCGTTGCTTGATGAACTGCTTCACCACTTCACGCGAGACGAGGTCTCGCTGGACCGTGCGTCCATCGAATCGGAAGTCGGCGATTTCCATCGAGAACGAGACGTCCATGCTGATGATGATATCAATGCCGCTTGCTTTGCGTTCGGTGTGGCTATTTTGCTTTTGCGGACGTGCTAAGCTGATGGCTGAGAAAATGATGAAGAGCGAAAGGAAGGCGAGAGAGATACGGCCGGCAATGTCGCGTTGGCGAGTTCCCAATGAGCCTAACAAAGAGAGCGAGGAGAAAATGATACTACTTCGCGAGCCTGCTCTATTTTTCAACAAGGCAAGCGGGATAAGAGCCAAGAGGAGGAGTAACCACCATGGCTGCGTGAAAAGATATCCTGTGAAATGCGTGTCGATAGGGCTTAGCTCGCTTGAGTGGTTACTTGTGGGGCGGACAAATCGATGGAGTCGAGGTTGCGTAAGAGCAACTCCGCGTTTTCAATCAGTGATTCTAACGCCGCTGGATGATTAGGGTTCGGCGCGTATTTGTGATCCGCTACCGCTGTGAGGTAGTTCTTGAGTTGCTCCGTGGCTTCCGGTGAGAATCTTTCTAGCTCAGTGGAGCGAGCATGGAATTCTTCATCAGTTTCAAACAAAGCCGTATCGCCAAATGAGCGTTGGATGAATTTTCTAACAATCAGTGAGAGGTGGACAGCGAGTCGGTTACTGTCGTTTTTTGATGAGTCCAATGCCGTGAGCTGCTGCAGGGCTAGGTCGAGATTCGAATGCGAGGGGAGTCTAGGTTGTCCCTTTTTGCGCTTTAAAAGAAAGCTCAACAGATACAAAAATAAGCAAACTCCTATGCCTACTAGCGCCCATTGCCACCACAAGAAGAGAGGCGATGGATCACTGGTTTCAATGATGTCGTTTATCTCAGGCATTATTCTTAAGCGTGTTTGCTAGAGCGTGTTTTGAAAAGTTGATGGAGCAAGGGCAGGTAGTCGGCATCTGTGGCGGCGTCGACGTGGTCGATTTTATATTTTGCCAGCGCCTTTTGTAAGCCTTCTAACCTGCGTTTATTGAGCTTTTTATAGGCGATTCTGACGTTAGCGTTAGAGGTGTTGACCATTGTTTCCTGACCAGTTTCTGGATCAGTTAGGTTGACCTTTCCTACATCTGGAAGTTCTTCTTCTACTGGGTCAAAGATCCGGATAGCAATGGTTTCATGCTTTTGGCTCAGTGTTCCCAGTTTCTTGTGAAAGTCGTTGTCGACGAAATCTGAGAGCATGAAAACGAGCGCCTTACGTTTGATCGTGCGGTTGATGAAATCACATGCTCCAGCAATGTTGGTGGATTTTTTAGCAGGATGGGTAGCCAGAACCTCGCGGATCATTCGTAGAGTGTGACGGCTTCCTTTCGCTGGAGGTAAATAGAGCACCGGCTCTTCAGCAAAAAGCAACAGCCCCACTTTATCTCCATTATGTTTGGCTGAAAATGCGAGGACTGCAGCGATTTCGGCAGCGACCTCGCGTTTTGAAAAATGCTGACTGCCAAAGTCAAAGGAGCCAGAGATATCCACTGCCAGCAAGACCGTGAGCTCGCGTTCCTCACGGAAGGTTCGGATGAACGGGGTGTTCATCCGCGCGGTCACATTCCAGTCAATGAAACGGATTTCGTCTCCATGTTGATACTCACGGAAGTCCTCGAAATCGAGCCCTTGCCCTTTGAACGAGGCATGGTATTCGCCCGAGAATGATTCGCGTGAAAGCCGCCTAGCCTTGATTTCAAGGTGGTGGACTTTACGCATCATTTCTTCGATGGAATGCTCTTCTGTCAGTGAATTCTGCAAATTAAGTAATTACTCGGGTTAGTCGTAGAAGATGCCTCTGGCTTCTTTGGATTTTGAGCTTTTGGTCTAGCGCTGCACGCGCGCTACGACTTTGGCTGCTGTTTCTTTGAAAGCGGCACTGACTGTAGAATTTGTTTCAGAAAGTAAGGCGATTGGAGTGCCGTTGTCTGCGCACTCACGGGTTTGCACATCGATTGGGATTTGACCAAGCAATGGGACCTTGAGACGCTCGGCCTCGCGCACTCCGCCACCTTCACCGAAAATAGGATATCGAGTGCCGTGATCACACTCGAACCATGCCATGTTTTCCACCACCCCGAGGATGTCTACGTTGACCTTGGCAAACATAGAGGCCGCCTTGCGCGCGTCGATCAATGCCACTTCCTGAGGAGTGGTCACGATGACTACTCCGCTGAGTGCGACAGTCTGGACGATAGTCAGCTGGATGTCACCAGTGCCGGGCGGGAGGTCGAGAATCAGGTAGTCCAGCTCACCCCACTCGACTTGGCGGAGGAATTGCTGAGTGTAGCGAGTGGCCAGTGGACCACGGACAATCACTGGAGAGTTGTCATCGAGCAAGAAGCTCATGGACATCAGTTTGATCCCGTGAGCCTCGATCGGGATGATCTCGTCGCGCTCGTTTGCCAGAGGCTGTTGCTTGGTGCCAAACATTTGAGCCGTGGATGGTCCATAGAGGTCGCAATCACAGAGACCTACTTTGGCGCCAGTCTTAGCCAGCGCCACTGCGAGGTTTGTGGAAATTGTCGATTTGCCGACGCCGCCTTTGCCAGATGCCACTGCGATGATTTGTTTGACACCTGGGATCGAGGTTTTCCCCCCAGCTGTCGATTGATCACCACCAGCTTGCGCTTCCGGGTTTTTCACGTCGACATTGACGCGAGTCGTCCCAATCCCATCGATCTGGTTGAGAGCATCTTGGCACTCTTTGAAAATGGTTTCAGGGACCTTGGGGTCCTTGGTTTGGATCGAGATAGTGACTTCCACGTCAGAGCCGTCGATCTTGATGTCTTTGACGAGTCCAAATGCGACGATGTCGCGGGAAAATCCTGGGTATTTGACGTTAGATAACGCGCTTTTGATAATTGCTTCAGTCATGATGCGAAAGTTGCTCAGCGATTGATGCGGGGAAACTATGCGCAATATGAGCGAGGGGCAAGCGTGAGAATGCAGAATATTTGCTATTCCGCGCTTTGACTAAAGGAATTTTGGCGAGAGTTGTTACCGAGTTGATTATCTTCGGATCCGCTGGTGCTGGCTGAGCTGTAAACTATAGCAGTTTCCCCGCTGGTAAGAGAGGAAAGGGGAAGGGTGGTGGTGTAGACTTGACCCGGGATCAGGCTATTGATGCTGATGTCTGTGGTGCCGTTAGGAGTCTGGATGCGCAATGGGCTATTGAAGAGTGTCTCAGTCCCTTGGTTTTGCACCACGATAGTGACCACAGGGCTGCCAGCGCTGTTGCTTCCTAGTACTTGGCTGGTGACTGCGATGTCGTAAATTCCCGATTGGCCGTTTTCTAGTGCCCTCCCCAGATCCAGCGAACCTTGCCCGTATTGTGGATCGCTGCCAACTTGGCCTGCTTCGTTAGAGAGTTGGAGTACGAGGTCTGTCGCTTGTTGCGCTGTGTAGCCTGGGTTTTCTGACATGACCGCCGCGATCGCTCCGCTGACAAATGGGGTGCTGGCTGATGTGCCGGTGAATGCCGTTAGTTGGTCTTCACCCCACGCAGCATTCACCTCGTAACCAGGTGCCACGATCGAGAGATTCTTTCCCGTGTTAGAAAAATCGAGGTGCTGGCCGCCGGCATCGATAGCCCCCACAGAAATGACTCCATCGTAGGCCGCTGGGTAGGCCGGTGTGCTGTAGCCTTCGTTGCCAGACGAGGCAACAATCACCGCACCACGCCCCTGCGCGTAGGTCACTGCATCCGCTACGACAATGCTGTTTCCCTCGGAGCCCATCGAGATGTTGATGATTTGCGCCCCCCCATCCACCGCCGCTATGATGCCCTCTGCTAGAGTGAAGGAGTTTGAAGCCCCTTGGTCATCGGTGATACGAATCGAAAGAATGTCAGCCGCTGGCGCCACCCCCAGTGTCAATGGATGGTTTCCTGAAATGATAGAAGCCACTGCCGTGCCATGCCGAGCTGGGTGACATCATCGGCCAGTTCCGTGAGTGTGAGTCGCTTGATTCCCTCTTCTAGCGCAATATGCTGGTTCACCCCAGAGTCGATAACGGCGACAGTAATGCCTTTCCCCCATGTTGAATTATCGCCGAAAATCCCGATAGCTTCGAGGACGTTGGCTCCAAATGCCTGGGCGCCAGCTTGGACGCCGACTTCAGGTGGAGAGGGTATGAAAACTGGAAAATTAGGAGAGATCTCAGAGCCGTCTATACCTTTGAGTTGGTCAAAATTTGTAAACCCCACACGCACTGTCTTTAGAGTATCAGAGTTGCCGAGAAGACGAAGGCCTCGGCTCGAAAGATTATTTAAAAAGGCTCGATAGTTTTCATCGTCTTTAAAGCGGACGAGTCCTTCCTTAGGCAGTTCGGAGTCTAGGTTTTTAGCGGCTTCCTCCGCGAGCCCCGTCGGGCTCTGCTTGCTAGCGCGATGAGTAGAAGGGCTTCGTTGAACCGACTCTCTTGGGCTGGATTGCTTACGCTCAGCATCTTTTGAACTCGATTCTGAACCAGGGAAAGTCGCCATCAGAAAATAGCCGAACACTGCGATCAGCACAATGCTCAGGCTCCCCACTAGTATTTGTCGTTTCGCCATCATATCCCTGAAAAACTAAACTACTCCCGTTCGCAAAAGTTGCACGGATAAATATTTTAAGGAAGCCATTGTATTCTAGCGGCTATCTGCAAATTTGATAAAGTCACCAGACTTTCGACATTTTGACCTTCGACACATCGATCCATTGATGAGCCTCCTCTCTCCAGTTTCTCTAACGATTCTCTGAATCAACATCGGGAATGTGGGTGAAGGAGATACGCATCGGCGCGGCGGAGAGTCCGTCTTGTTCGCAGGCGAGGTGAATGGATTTTTGACCGTGCTTTTGCCGGATGGAATCGAGCGCTTGGTTCAGTCGCTCTCTTGTTGGGTCTATCTGAGAGAAAAGTGAAGGCGTGTAGTTGTTTTGTTCTAAAAGGTGGTTAAGCGTCATAGCTACCTGCAGCAGGGGAGCTTGCTGGTCAGGGCGTTTTTTCCAGAGCGTGCGGACTACCTTGGCGAAGTGGAGTGAATCGTTCGAGTGCTCGAAGCGCATTTCAGCTGACCACCCCGGGCCATGCAGGTAGCGAAGCTGGAGCTGGAGTGCGCCTGCGAGGTAGCCTTCTTTTCTCAAACGAATCGAAGCTTTTTGCGTGAGCTTGTGCACCACTGGAAGCGCCATATCTGGTTTGCGTTTATCTGGTGGCAGGACGTGGCTGTGGCCGATGCTGCGGCGCGTGGTTTTCTGTTCGCTTTGTTCAATGCCGTGGAGGTCCATCCAGAACCGGTCACCCCCGATGCTGCCCCAGATACTGTGGAGAGTTTGCTGGGAAGCGGCGCAAATCTCCGCGACACTGTGGATGCCACGGGAGTGCAGTCTGAGCTCCATGCTGCGGCCCACCCCCGTGAGGTCGGAGAGCTGGAGCGAGTGCAGCGCATCCGGAAGATCCTTCGACTCAAGAATCAGAAACCCATCTGGCTTTCGCATTTTTGACGCCATTTTTGCCAACCATCGGTTAGGCGCAACACCAATCGTGCAAGTGATATTTGGGCTGACCTGATCCGCGATGGCGCGCTTGATATTCTGACCTATTTCGGCGAGCTGCTCTAGGCTCCGCAGATTGTAAGGAAGCCAGCACCAGAGTTCATCGATCGAGAGAACGGCCTCGACGTGAATAGTTGATTCTATCGCGGCAACCAGTCGATGGTGGTATTGGACATAGAGTTCCGGCCGGGCTGCAACAATCGTGATGCCTGGGCAGAGTTGCCGAGCATCGCGGATCGACGTTCCCGTCTTCACTCCATGCGCCTTGGCTTCATAACTCGCCGCAATACAACAAGAAGTCTCAGCATCCACCGGTGCAATGCCGATAGGACACCCCCTCAGATGCGGCTGTAGATGCTGCTCCACCGAGGCAAAGTAGGAATCAAAATCAAGAAATAGGGCGCTTAGCGGTAGCTCGTGCATTACAAAAATGTAATGTTCAAATGAACATTAGTCAATGCTGCTAGAGTGAGCAAGGGCTACCTCCTCCCCAGTACGCTGAAACCAACCCCTACCGCGAAAAGGCCCTTTGCACGAAACGCTTTTCTGGCAAGTGCAGCCTGATGATCAGCCTGCCAGGGTAAATCGATAAACAATGAATCAATTCTCCATTTACCTAGTTGCTAAAGTTGACCGAGTAGGAGGTGATTTTTCCTGCTACAAAAAATGCCGAGAGGCTGACATTCACTGTCAACAACCCGGCATCTGTAAACTCTTTGTGAGCTTCTCTGATTGGTTCCTTCCTTACTTGCTCGTTTCCTTGACGGCGGTGTCGATCAAGTTCTCGATGGCGGAATTGTCCGCCCAGGCGCTGATCTCAATGGCCGCACTCTTGCCTTTGATCGACTTGGGAGCCGCGGCTTTGGCTGAGAGTGATTTGGCGGGCATGGTGTAGAAAAACGGAGTGTCCGTGCCACCGAAGTGGTTTTTCCAGCCGTTGGCCAGGGCGGAAAGCTCGGCGCCGTAGTTGGCGGCTTTTTCACCTTCAAACATGTTTTCGCTGCAGAGGAAAAGGATTCCCTTTAAGCTGGCAGGACCAAACGAGTGGGTCATGACGTAGTAGGCCTGTGAGGCATCGGTGGTGACGGCACTCGGCAGCGACGGATAGCGTCCCCAGGGGGCTCCATCGGGCACTTTTTTTGGTGGCGATGAGCTGCGGGATGTATTCGCCCCAGAGCTTTTTCCAGTCGCCCATATAACGTTTGGCGTTGGCATCGTAGATGTCGTTGCCGGGGTTGATGGTGGCGAGCTGTTTGTAATCGGTCATTAAGCTGGGTGCTTGCTTGAGGTAGGCATTGGGGATCCAGTGTTTGAGGTCGAGCGGGACGCGCTTGGCTTTCTTTTGGCCAGGCACTTTCACGCTTGCGGTTCCCTGCATGATAATGATTCCGACAGGGTTGCCGGATTTGGAGGCGAGCCGTTGGCCGAGTGCCAGAGTTGAGCCGCTGGCGTCTGCCCAGATAGAGGCAAAACGGTTGAGCGGAGTGGTCGAGACACACACGCTGTAAGGTCTGGCCCGGCCAGCCATTCCGCCCTTGGCCTTGCGCTGCATGACGCGGATGATACCTTTTGATGCCGGGTTGCCTTTGATCTCGAGATTTAGATTCGGTGTGGCCACATACCAGACGTCACCGATGACGACGTTTTTGACGGTTCGTTCGTGGATGACTTCGCCGTCGATGGTGAATGTCACCTTCAGTGTTTTTGGTTCGGCGCTAGGTTTCATGGCGGGCAGGACGACCTGCCACCGTTTCATGCCGGCTATGACCGGGATGGTTTTTTCCACACCTGCAAAGCTGAACTTGATAACGGCTTCGCCATCGGCATCGTGGCCCCAGTCGTGGACTGCTGAGCCAAAGATGGTGACGGGAACGCCAGATTGGAACACGGCGTTGTCGCGGAACTGGGTGCTGAGCAACGGCATTTTGCGGTAGGCGTAAACTTTGCCACCCATGTTCGGGTCGGGCACGACGCCGGCGATCTGGATCGGATCGTGGGGCCATTCTTTGGCGGTCACCATTTTGTGATCGTAGAAAATAAACGGAGTGGTCGGCAGCAGTGCCTTGTTGTAGAGGTTCGGCTGGAATCCGATACCACCGGTGCCGTAGGAAACGCCACGGGGGGCTTTGACTCCGGCGGAGGTGACGATGGCTTGATTGCCTTCGATCTTCACCGTGGCCGGGTGCCAGATGCGGTCTTCACCAGCGAGGGAGAAGAGCCCTACTTTATCGGCTCCGTTCGGAATGACAGTCGGGACGGCGACGCTCTTCGAGTTGGTTTGGGTTTCGGCAACGACCAGTCCGCCTTCTGCGTGGTCGAATTCGATAATCAGCTTGTTGCCCTCAACTTTGTAAGACTTGAACATCGGTCCGTCGGCGACGATTTTTTTACCGTATTGGTTTTTCAATGCGTGCAGTGCGAGGCGCTGGCCGGGGATGGCTTTGTTTTGGTAGTGGATGGCTCCTTCGATATCGATCTGGCTGGCCATGTTGGCATGTGGGATATCGCGTGCGAGCCAGGTGCCGGCGCGCATTTCAGCGGTGCTTCCGATGCTCGGGTGGTTGTGTTTACGACCACCTTTGACGCGGGGGCAGTAGAACTGGTGGAAATAGACGGGGAGCTCTGGCTTGTCCCAGAGTTTGCGCCAGCCACGGATCAGGCTGTGCAGGTTGTTGTAGTAAACTAGGCCTTCACCCATGTTGGCGTACCCTTGGTTCCAAATGGCACCGCGGATGGCGCAGGGGATCATCGGGTTGAGGCGGGCGTTGAACAGCCAGGTGGCGTCGCGGTTGCCGCTGAGGTTGCCCGGAGTCTTGGTTGGAATTTGCTTGGCCGGCTTGCCATTTTTTACAAGTTCGGCATTTTCTTTGATCGTGTTTTCGATGTCCTGATAGAACTTATCCCATGCGGCTTTGTGCTCGGGTGTGGACGGGTCGGTCTCCAGCGTTTTTAGGTAGAGTGCCTTGCTGTAATCATCCTTGGCGTCGATGTATCCAACGCGTGGTGTCCATGCTTGGATGGCGGTTTGACTGAACGAGCAGTTGAGAATACCGATCGGCACGCCGAGCTCTTCGTAGAGCTTGTGGGCGAATGCGAAGGCGATGGCGCTGTAAGTTAAATAATCCCCATTTTTCCATACGCCGGTGGCGTGTTCGATCGGGTGCAGTGCGGCGAAGTAATTGGTCACCTTACATTCACGGATCGGGGCGACCCCGTTTTTGTCCTCCACTATTAAATCCTTACAAACGCTCTTGGCTGTAAGCCATTGCATGTTCGACTGGCCGGATGCCATCCAGACTTCACCGACGAGGATATTTTTCAGGGTGACCTTTTTGCCTGTGCTTTCGGTGATGAGCATCTCGGCGGGTTTGAAGCTGGCTTTAAGCGGAGCGAGCTTGAGCATCCACTTGCCGTCTTTGTCGGTGGTGGCGGATTTTTTCTGACCGGCGAAAGCGACGGTCACCTTGGTGCCCGGCTTCGACCATCCCCAGACGGGAAGATCCATTTGCCGCTGCAGGATCGCGTTATCGGCAAAGGGTGCACCGAGTTCGATGGCGGGTTTAGGTTTTTCCGCATCCTTGGGTGCGGGGATATTAGCGGCCTGGACAGCCAGGCTACCTGCGAACAGCACCATCAGTGCCAGCGATTTTGATTGGAGTAATCGTTTCATAAAGTTTAAAAGATCTGGTTTATAAGGTTCTGTAAATGATTGCTAGATTTTTTAGGTAAGCTGTTCGGAGGAACCGGGATGGGGGCGATTGCTGCCGATCGCTCAAACAGAGCATTGGCAGGGTTTTGTGCTAATCCAGATTTTCAATCTGAACTTTGATGACATCGGCACCATACGCGGCCTCTATCGCAGTGGGTAGCTCTGAGAATGGCAATTTCTGGCTGATCAGGCCCGAACGTCGATCGCTCCTGAGCTGATGAGAGCCATCACCCGGTCAAAGACATTGGCAAAGCGCCACGATCCTAGGTATTTTATTTCCCGAGTAAGCAGGGTGTTGGCTGGAATACTGATGCCATTTTCAAGAGTGCCGACCTGGACAACTGTGCCGCCCTTGGCAGTAAACTCGAATGCCTGGTTCAGCGCGGCAGGGACTCCTGAAGCCTCGAATGCGACTTCGAACCCATCCGGGGCGAGGGCATCCATTTGCTCACGGAAATCTTCCGCCGTCGGATCAATAGCGGCGCTGGCTCCCTGCTCTTCAGCGAAGGTGCGGGAAAATGGTTTAACATCAGTGACCACTACCTGACTGGCTCCGAATGCTTTGGCGACGATGAGAATCATCTGACCAATCGTGCCACCACCGGTGATGAGCACGGACTTTCCGGAAACTCCACCAGATCGCATGATGGCATGCGTCGCCACGCTCAGAGGCTCTAACAATGCACCCCAGGCAAACTCAAACGCATCGGGGATAGGGACACAATTTTTAGCTGGCGCTACGACATATTCTGCAAAGCAGCCATCACTCGGTGGGGTGACGCTGGCTGAGCCAAAGTACACCATTTCTGGGCAAAGGTTATAACGCCCTTGGCGGCAGATTCTGCATTGACCGCACGGACGTGAGGGGTCTACGGCAACACGCGTGCCTAACAAAGATTGTTGATCGGCATCACCGACAGCCACGATTTCACCAGCAAATTCGTGACCCAGAATAAATGGACGGGTTGGAACAAAGTCACCACAGCGTCCGTGGGAATGGTAGTGAAGATCACTGCCACAGATCCCGGCTGCGCGGACTTTGACGAGAACCTCATTAGGTCCAGGTTTCGGTTTAGGAACTTCTTCAAGGCGGACGTCTTTGGCTCCGTGAAGGACGAAGGCTTTCATGTTAGATGAATCTGGCATCAAGGTAATATTAAGGTAAAGGAACGGTGAAGAGGCGGGTGAAAACTAGCTCAGTTCCCAGCGCGAAAAGAACAGCGGTCTGAGCGAGTGGCAGTAAGTGCGCTTTCTCCCATCCTGCGATGATATTTCCAATCAGAAAGATAGAGACGCTGATCACCAGAATGTAGGGCACATTGAATTGTAGCGCGATGATCGTCAGAGCGAACACAATCAGCGAGAGAGTAGCGGGCTTGTTGAATCGGGAAGATTGCTTTTCGCCACCCATTTGATCCTCCGGCGGGTGCTTCAGGATCAACATGAGGAAAAATAAAATAGCCACGATGATGATGATGTAGAATGGGAAATCGGGCGTTTTGAGCGTCGTGGGTGTCATCACACTCTTGAGTGCTTTTATACGGTTTTTAAGATACTCATCGAGCTCGCTTCCGCTGCGCATAACAGGATCAATCGATAGCTCATCAAGTTCTTTGATCAGGTTAGGGTGGGTGAATGCCTTTTCCAGAGCAACACGCATGGTATCGATGATGTGTTGTGGAGTGCCCTTGGGCGCGAACCAGTAATACGCATTGTTGGCAACGACAGGGAAGCCCTGCTCGGTGCATGTGGCTAGCTCAGGCACAGAAGGATGGCGCTCACTATCGAACGAGGCAATGGCTTTGATATTCTCAGAAGGTGGTGTGTCTTTAGAAGCTAGGAAATCGTGATACTCTCCTAAGTTGAAGATAGCGGCGTCCAAATGCCCTCCTAAGAGATTGGTCAAACGCTTTGCGCCCCCAGCAGAGGGGATGTATTTCATCTTTGCTCCGTCAACATGTTTCTCTAATGATAAGGCAGCCGCAAGGGCGTCTGACCCAGCATCGGCACCAAAATTGATCGTGTTAGGCTTAGCGGCAGCCTCATTAAGCAATGACTTGAGATCGGTGAAGCGCGAGTCCGCCCGCACTACGACAACTAAGATCACTTTTCCCGTCTGGATGATCGGTAGTAAGTCCTCAGATCCAAAATCAACGACGCCCGAGAGCTTGGCCGTGAGCATTGCTTCGTGGTGACAGAGCAGCTTATAGCCATCGGGAGCAGCATCTATCACGTCCAGCGTTCCTATCGTGCCGCCTCCACCCGCTTGGTTGAGTATGGTGATGCTCTGTGGTAGCAAGTTTTGTTGTTTGAAAATGGGCTCGACTTTACGAACAAACGTGTCCGTTCCTCCACCGGCCCCGTAGGGCACTACGATACGAACAGTCCTTTGCGGCCACTGATCGGAGTTTTCTCCAGTCGGGACAAAACGCCAGACTAGAAGCGCAAGGATGATGAGCGATAGAAAATATTTCACTGCGTTAGATTTCATGATCGAGTTTAGGCTGGATTCATTTTTGATTGATTACGCATTTTTTTGAAAATAGGTAACAGCAGCATGAATACGGCAACAGCTATGAAGACGATTGAAATCGGCCTGGTGAAGATAGGCGTCTCTGATAACAACGCGATGGTAAGGTTTTCTTCGGCAATCGGCCCTAATACAAAACCAATGACAAAGGGAGCGAGTGGGATGTTTTTGCTTTCGAGAAGAAATCCTAACAAACCGAAGCCCAGCATTACCCAGATATCGAACACTCGGTTATTCAGGCAAATGAGCCGATGATGCAGAACGCTAGAATCAGCGGCATCAGATAGGGGAGTGGTATTTTGGCCAGCTTGGCGAGAAAACGCATCGAAACCAACATGATGGCGGCCATTGCAAAGTTCGCCATGATGGTGGCTCCCATGATGGTATAAACCATCGACGGTGATTCAGTGAAAAGGCGTGGTCCGGGCTGAAGTCCGTGCACAATCAGCGCACCTAGCAGAACGGCTTCCACCACCGAGCCGGGAATTCCCATCGCCACCAGCGGGATCAGAGCGCCGCCAATGGTCGCGTTGTTAGCGGACTCAGCGGCTACAACTCCATCTTCGTGACCGGTGCCAAATTTCTCGGGCTCCTTCGAGGTCGATTTAGCCACCGAGTATGCAGTGACCGATCCAATGTTTGCCCCGATGCCAGGCAACAGCCCAATCCAGGTGCCGATGATTGACGAGCGAACCATATTGACTCCGTGCTGGGCAAAGTCTTTGAGTCTAATTTTTGCCCCTGTAGTATGAATAGCGGGAGCTTTGCTGGTTTTGCGGCTGTTGATTATTTCTCGAAAGATCTGATTTACAGCAAACAGGCCAATCAGGACTGGCAGGAGTTTGAAGCCGTCGTTTAACTCAGGGAGATTGAAAGTCAGCCTCGTCTGACCGGTCGCAGCTGCCATGCCGGGCATCGAGAGCAGGATGCCTAGAAAACCCGCAAACAAGGACTTACTCAGTGACTTACCACCGATGGTAGCGATAAGAACAAGCGCCATAAGTACTAGAGTGAAGTATTCCCAGGGGCCAAAATTAAGCGATAGTTTTGCAATGGGTTTGGCCAGTAATATCAGAAACCCCCACGAGATAAGGCCGCCCACAAAGGACGCCATCACACCAAGTCCTAAAGCGCGTTCAGGTTGTCCTTTTTTCGCCATCGGATAGCCATCGAACGTCGTCACGATGGATGCCGGTGTTCCCGGCATACGCAGTAAAGTAGAGGTGACCATTCCTCCCGAGATAGCCCCTACATAGATAGCAATCAGCAGCGTCAGCGCCAGGTGCGAGTCCATCGTATAAGTGAGCGGTAAAACTAGGGCAATAAGCATGACCCCTGTGAGCCCGGGAATAGCACCCACAAAGATGCCGAGAGCTGTTCCTAGTAGGATGAAAAATATCCCTTGAAAAGAGAAGAGAGTAGAGAATGCGTCAGCCACGGTCTCGCGAACGTTACAGAAATCACACCGAGTGCATAGTAGATAAAATTCAATTCTCCTAGCTTCCCCGTTAGTTGATGAGAAAGGAGGTGTCGCGTCAAATTAATGGTAACATTGCGTGATGTTATCGATCTCCCCCCATGCCAACCCTTCTGAGTATCTTACCTCAAAAGTCAATTTCTAGCAGTCAATAAAGTTACGATTTTACTGGCAATATAAAAGACCTCGCTGCATTTTTTCTTATTAAAAATAAAAGTGGTGTACTACCGCTTCACTAGATCTCTCTTCTATCTATATGAAAAAACTCATCAAAGTCCTAGGAATTTTAGTGCTGACTACAGCCCACCTTATTGCTGCACCGTCTGGTAAGATGAAAATACCTGACTTCCTCAAAGGCGATGCTATCCCCGAGGGCGCGACCCATGACTGGAATCTCGGCGCAACTGGAGCTCGCGGATGGATCTTCAGCAATCAAATGGTAACTTCCGAGGCTCGGCAAATCTATATCACCAAAGTAGATGCACGCTCACCTGCCGCCAACGTACTAAAAGTGGGTGACGTAATACTTGGAGTCTTCGGCAAACTTTTCTCCTATGATCCAGGAACCGAATTCGGCAAGGCACTCACAATCGCCGAGTCGGATGCCGGCAAAGGAAACCTCTCTCTAATCTGTTGGCGCCAAGGAAAGCAGAAGCAACTAGTGGTGAAACTTCCTGTTCTCGGCACCTACCGCGCCATCGTAGAACCCGCACCAAGTGGAATTATGTTTGCCGACCAAATCCAGACAGCAGGTCTGAAGCTTTTTGCCAAGCACGGCATTAGCGAGGGTATTGAGCTGACTGCAGCTTATGCAAAAAACATGAAACAACATGCGAGTGAGAAACGTATTACCGTAGTCATGGAGCTTATGAAGAGCTACGGAGCTCACGGACAGCGCGCCATACCGATGCTTGAGGATGCAATTGACTACTTCGATAACAAAGAAAAGAGCTTCCCCAAAAGACTCGGAGAATTCAAGTCCAAGACCGTAAGAGATGCCATTAAAGAGATCAAGGAATCCACTGAACGGCCGAAGCTCCGAAGCATCAAGTCAGCGCTCTAACCATTACCAAAAGCAACCATCATGATGAAAAAATTATTTTCAATAGCAACGATCTCGACCGGATTATGCGCTGCCGCACAATCGCAGGTGAAAAGCGATTTCCACCAAGCCAAGATTATCAAAAAAATAGCGTTTGGTTCGTGCAATGAACCGAAGAAAGGGAACTCTCCGATGTATGAGGCAATTCTTAAACACAAACCCGATGCGTTTCTCTTCCTCGGCGACAACATCTACGGCGACACCGCGGACATGGAGCTCCTTTCGAAAAAATGGCAAAAACTCGGAGACAGCGAAGGCTACCAAAAACTTTGTAAAAACACTCCTGTGATCGCGACATGGGACGACCACGACTACGGCATCAACGACGGCGGCAAATCCTACAAGATGCGTGAAGAGTCACAACAGATCTTCCTCGATTTTTTCAAAGACCCAGCCGACTCACCGCGACGCAAACGCGCTGGAGTCTACGCCTCATACACCTTCGGTACCCCTGGCAAAACCTGCCAGATATTGATGCTCGACACCCGTTATTTCCGCGACGAACTACCACGCACAAAAGGACCGAAAGCGAAAGGAACCGTCGGTTGGTACAAGCCCACCGACGACACCTCCAAGACTCTTCTGGGCGAGGCACAATGGAGGTGGCTCGACGAACAACTCCAAGTCGCTGCTGACATCCGCATCATCGGCAGCAGCATCCAGGTGCTCGCTCACGAAAAGGGCATGGAGAACTGGGGCAATGTCCCGCACGAAAGAAAGCGCCTCTTCGAATTACTCAAGAAGCACAAGGCGGTGCACACCTTTGCGATCTCTGGCGACGTGCACTTCGCGGAGCTATCGAAGACGGATGCCCTAGGTTACCCGTTTTACGATCTTACCAGTAGCGGAATGACCCATGCAAGCAAGGGATGGGCCAACGCTAAAAACTCATTCCGAGTCGGCAAATCATTTCCCGTACAAAACTCCGGGCTCATCGAAATCGATTGGGACGACAAGTCGATCGCGCTCAGCATCATCAACAATGCAGGCGAAAAAGTTCTCCAGCATCCGCTGAAGTTCTCAGAGCTCGAATTCAAATAGAATCTCATGCGCTGGCACAGGCGCAGAGATGAGACCAAAGCTCACTTAGTATCGGTGAGCTTGAACTTCTCGTCTTTGTGTTTTGCTAACAATGCATTGAGTCGTGGTACGATTTCAGCTTTGTTGCCGAGCACCATCCAGTTGCAGTATTCCAAGGTGGATTGCGGGCCGAGGCGGACGGTTCCGATCGGTGCTAGGTGGATGCACTGACCATCATCGGTGAAGCTGGCCATGATGTTGAGTTTGGGTTGGGCTCTGGCCCATGGTGGGCCAGGTTTCTGGCTAACCATCTCCCACCGTCATTTTTTCTTCTGGGTCGCCTTGTCCCACTGGTTGAAGGAGTAGTAAACGAGGTTGATCCCGAGATTTATTGCGGCGTCGCGCATTTTTCGGCGTCACGTCTATGGACCCCTTCGATTTCCAGGCATCGTTCATGTCACCTGGGTGATAGAATACGCACCAGCGCCCGTCGTGCTTAATTCCCAGAGGGCGCCTGCACCGTGGTGCCAGAAGGCGGGAGGCCCATCAGGGAATCCGTTAGGCAGTTGGTAGATCATGTCGTCGTCGGCGATATCTACGAGGGCTTTGTCCGGAAAGACCTGCCGCATGAAGTGGAAGAACGATTGGTGGAATTTCGCCTACCGGCATCGGCGATGAGCATTCCGCCTTTGAGGCAGTATTCACGGAGGACTTTTGTACCTGCGGTGCTGACCCGTCCCATGCTTCCGTTTCCAGTCAGGTAAACGAAAGGAGGGAAGCCGTCATCCGGATATTTTTTCAGAAGCCCGACCGCGTGGCTTTCGCCTTTCTCGGCGACCTTGAATCCGGTCGCTTTACCGAAGGCTTGCAGAAAATTGGTGTCGGCTCCGCTTTTGCCCATGCCATCGTCCCATCCATTTCCACCGTGATTGAGGCGGATGAAGCGAACCTTTACATTCGCCATAGCCTTGGGAAAACCACGCATTGGGCTCACAGCTTTGCACTCTGACACTCTTCCGCGCTCCGGCTTGGTGGTGGTCTTGTAGGTTAACTGTGTCATCAGCTCCATATATTCATCGATCTCTTCCGTGATCTGCGGGTCCTCAGCGTTGAGTGAGGAAAAGGAACCCACTAGGATCACCAAGGTCAGATGGATGGAGCGGGAGAACATGTTTTGATTTTTTCTCATTTGCTCTTCTTCTGGATCGCGCTCGTTGAGCTGGTTGAACTGCTAGAAATTTACCTTTTGGCTAAGGTGTTCGGAGGGCTGGCATGGGGGAAGATAGCGGCTTGTCTGCTCACCGGTAAAAAGATGGGGGAGTGAATCACGGAAGGGTCACCGGCCCGATGTCATGCAGGTTGCCGTTTGGATCGAGGTATTTGAGTTCATAGGTTCCTGCTGCAACCCCTTTGGGTTCGATGTAGCCCGGGTAGGTTTTTTTTCGTCCGACAAGACTAGATCCTCCGGCCAGCCTAAAATCGGCAGTGATGTGGATCTCCTTTCCGACAACCGAACTGTGGACTTTGGACATCCATTGCGCTGAGTGGATAATCGCCGTCTTGAACTTGATCGGGATTCTATGGGTTCCGTCTTTCTGAACCGTGGGGGCAGTTACGATAATCCCTTTTGGAGCAAAAAAGTTACGAGATTTCTTTTCGGCGGATGCGGTTCCGAGGCTGATGGTGATCAGTAGGGTGGTGATGAGGATTCCTTTGATCCCGAAAATGAGCGGGTTCTGATTTGCAGACGTTGGTGTTTTCATAGGATGCAATAGTGGCGTGGGATTGTGAAAGAGTATGTAAATAGACTGTAAAATCCGAATGGCCGGAAGCATTTCCTAAGAAATTTCAGCTTGGAGTGGAGCCAGGTTTCTGGAGAAGGAAAGGGGGCTGGCATGAGAATCTATCGCTACTCGCCGCTTCCTTTACGGCTCACGAACAGAAAGACTCCTTTTTTATTTCCGACGCCGAGGTCGCTTTTACCATCGCCGTTGACATCTGCTGCCACCAACTGGGTTCCTGCCCCGGAATCTGAGTCGAGGAGATGGGGGATGAAACGCGCCCCCTTATCGTCTCTAACAAGCTCATACCAATAGAGCACTGCGGCTCCTTTGGCGTCCGGGTCTCGACCGTCGTGGGCCCAGTAACGCTTTCCTGTAGCGAAGTCAGTTAGGCCGTCGCCGTTGAAATCACCTGTTACCAGCGCATGTGACTGTGTGAAACTGACTCCTCCGACGCCGGGAGACTTGTCCTCAGGAATGAGCACGTGCTTCTTAAAATGAATCTGGCCATCTCGCTTTTCGTTCTCGAACCATGCAAGACCCCATGCGTGGGCACTGAGGCTGGTCACGATATCCTGATCACCATCGCCATCGATGTCATAGACTAACATTTGAGCGCCACCTTTTTTTGAGGATAAGCTATAAGGGTGAAATTTCCAATCGCCGGGCTTAAGCGGATCAGCTGGCGCTTCATACCAACCTTCCTTTTCCAGAATATCAATTTTTCCATCGCCATTGAGATCACCAAAACCTAGACCGTGGTAGTAAGGTGACCCTGTGCGCTTAGGTGAGATGGGGTGAAATACCCAAGGTTTCTCTGCGTTTTCCCAGTCTGGGGTGAAGAAGCCAAACCGCCCTTCCTGCATTGCGATGAATTCCGGCTTGCCGTCTCCTGTCAGGTCGCCCATCTCGGGTGATTCATTACCGACCTTTGCTGCTACGCGGTGGCGAGGCCAGTCTTCTGAGGGATTTTCGGGTTGCAGGTAGAGATCAAGATGGAATTTTCCATCGTGTGCCACTTGGAAGATGTCGGCTCTGCCGTCTCCGTTCATATCCATTATCCAGCTTTGAAAAGAGTTGTGGGCGTAGCCTTTTGGAGAAACGGCTTCGCCAGCGCGGTAGCGATGTTTTTTCTGGAAATCCGGTCCTTGCCACCATAGTGGGCCGGCAACAAGATCGATCTGGCCATCGCCATTGACATCTCCGAAGGATGCTCCCTCGGTGTAAATCCCCGGGGCGAGGACTATTTTCTGGTGGTTGGTAGAATCGGAATGAGAATCGATGGCTGCCATGAGCATGGCAACTAGACCGAGGGGGATGATGAGATAGATGGTTTTCATTTTTATGGAATTCTATTTTGTTTGAGTCTCGATAAGGAAAGGAGCTAGGCGTTGGGTTGAATTGACAGCTAGGGTGAAGCGGTCATCCGCTCCCCCGGCATTAACTACGATTGTTGCGGGTCCTTCTTTAGGGAGTTTGATTTCTTTGATGCCGTCAAAAAGATACATCTGGTGAGTATTATTTATTTTTAGAATGACTTTGCCCTTCTTTTTAGAGCCTAGACCAAATCTAGCGACCCCCCAACGACTATTTCCCCTGCCTTTGACTATCGGAAGATCACCTGGACGGATTCCCCCATTGACGCGACTGACTAGTGGAGTCCACAGGTAGCCTTTGAATGGCTCGGCGAAGATAACTGCTCCTCGGTGAGCGATCTGGTCAGCCACTCTCTTGTGAGACTGAAGCACCTTCCATTTACGAATAACCTGCCGGGCATCGGTTTTGAAGTCACCCTCTTTGCCGAGCTCGGAAAGGAACCGGACTAGGTCGATAAATTCGTCTTCCCGCAGGCTTGCGGTGAGTCCCGGAGGCATCATGGAAACCGGGCTTATTTTGAGGGACTTAATGTCAGCTCTGGCGATGCGGATGCTTTTGCCAGCAAAGTCACGCAGAACGACTTCCTCTCGACCTTCGCTCACAAGCCCGCCAGTGTGGGCATTGCCATTTTTCTCAATCACCGACGTGGTGTGGTAACCTTCTTTGATCTTGTCATTGGGGTTAAGTAGCGAGGTGATGAGGTAGTCTACAGGGGCACTTGCGCCGATGCTGACAAGGTCGGGACCAATGGGAGAGCCTATCCCTCCGATAGCGTGACATGCCGTGCACTGCATAGCTACACGACGGTAGATGGTCTCGCCACGATGAGGGTCGCCATCAGTATTGACGCGCTTCACCATTGTGGCCATATCCTTCGCCGAGAGCTTTTGTGTCATGGGCTTGAGTTTTCCGGCAATCTTGAGTGCTTCCATCAAGTCTTTTGGTGGCTTTCCTGAAGTTCCTGCGCGTTGTAATCCAAGGCTGGCAATCTTGGGTGAAAGCGTTTTTCCTTTCAGTGCGTTAGCGAGGGCTGTGGAAGCTTTAGGGTTTTTCAAGAAGAGACTCAAGAGGCTGTGCCGATCTGAGCCATCATCCTTTGCCAGTAGTTCAACAGCGGCAGCCGCGGCTTTGTCGGGCGCAAGACTCGCCAGTTCCCTAACGGCAAGAATGCGAAGTGGCTCGTCCGTGTTTTGCTGAATCATTTTTTCAAACAAGGTCACCGCCTGAGCTCCCCCGTAGAGCCTAAGGCCTTCCGCCGCCGCTTTACGTTTTTTGGGTGAGTCCATCAATGCTGCAACGAGTTTTTTGCGCGCAGGGGCAAGCTTCCACAATCCAGCGAGTTGTGCCGCTTTACTGAAAATTTCCGGCTGATCACTCTCCAGTAATGGGAGGATTTTCTCTAGCCCTTTAGCTGGCTGAAGCTTTCTGATTTTTTTAGCCGTGATGAGATGATCCAGTACGGCCGGATTATTAGGAGCAAGATCGAGCAGGCGTTCCAAATCCTTGGCATTGCCAACCTGCGAGATCACTTCAATGGCTTGAGCCTTTTGTTGCGCGTCGAGCGAGTCGTCATCAAGTCCTTTGAAAATGATCTTCAATGAGAGCGGTTTGCCGAGTGACTTCATCGCAAAGAGAAGATGAGGAAGGTTGCCGTCGAAGATGTTTTTTCCCGATTCAAATTGCGGAACCCAGTGAGCTTCGTGCTCGCGCACAATCGACCAGAGCGCAAAATCGATGGGTTTGTCCACGGGGTGATCCAGCGCACGGAGAGCCAACGGGACCGATTGAGAATCGGGCATTTGCGCTAGACAACTGATGGCCCCGAGACGCACCTGAGCGTTCTTGTCGTCAATGGCTTTCCTAACAATTTCCTTCGCTCCCGTCACTTCATCGTAGCGATGATAGATCAAGCGCAACGCAGCAGCTCGGTAACGAGGGTCGCTGGATGAAGCTAGAGTCGTTACGATGTCGACGTTGGTCGAGTTGAGCGCTTGATACGCCCACATGGCTTGTAGCAGTGAAAAATCATCCTTCAGACCAGCGCTCCATGACTTCAGTTTCGGAAAAGTCTCAGATTTTTTGCGATTCCGGAGTTCGGTCCGCGCCAGATCACGGTGGACGCGTTCCTTTGAAAGCAGGCTGCTTAGAATCTGATCAATCGTAGCCTTGGAAAAATTCTTCTTCTCAATCAGCGGGCGATCCTTGAACGTGACGCGCCAGATTCTCCCCCTTGTGTGGTCTCGTCTTTTGTCCCGGAAATCCACTTCACCGTGCTGAATGATAGGGTTATACCAATCGGCAATGTAAACCGCTCCGTCTGGTCCCATTTTCACATCAATAGGTCGAAAGGCCCGATGGGATGAACTCAGGAAATCTGCAATCCGAGTCGAGGTGTAGGTGCTGCCGTCGGGTGTGAGTTTGTAGGTGTTGATCCGATGGCCGCGGAAGTCTGGTGAAATCATCACACCGCGCAAGGCATCGGGAACATGGGAGCCTGAGAGGATTTCGAGTCCACAGAGTTTTGGCTGGCCTGGGTTAAGCCCTTTCATCACGCGCTTGGCTCCGGGAGAAGGGTGAAAAACTGATCGTGGGAAAATATAGTTGATACCTTGTCCTCCTGCCCCATCGGTAGCAAAGGTTTGACCGTAATCGTCGAAGGCAAATCCCCAGGGATTCCAGAGACCTTTGGAAAGGATTTCTGCGCGTTGGGTCTCTGGTCTGAAATGCCAGATTCCACCACCCATCAGACGACGCACGCCATAGGGAGTTTCAAGATGACTATGAATATAAACCGATTGCATAAAATAGATCATGCCATCTGGCCCCTGCTTCAGGGTGTGCACAAGATGATGCGTGTCTTCGGTTCCAAAACCTGAGAGTACAACGGTCCGCTTATCAGCCTTGCCATCACCATCAGTATCTTCCAAGAAGAGAATCTCGGTTGAGTTAGCAACATACGCTCCACCATCGACAGGCAACACGGCTGTTGGGATGTGTAGATTTTCGGCAAAGACAGTGCGCTTGTCAGCCTTGCCATCACCATTGGTATCCTCAAGCACCAGAACTCGATCATTCTCCTCAGCTCCGGGAACGATGTGGGGATACATTCCGCTCGAAACAAGCCAGAGACGACCTTGCGTATCAAAATTCATTTGCACGGGTTTCGCGATCATGGGATCGGACGCGAAAAGTTCGATTTGCATGCCCTCCGGTAGATTGAAGCCTTGCTTCTGTACGACCGGATCAGGATTAGGAATATCGGTTAGCCCGCGCTGAGCGTGGGCAGAGAGAGTGCAAAACAAGACGGTAAGTAAGGTTCTCGGGATCATTATTTGACGGTTGAAATGGATTGTCTGAAGGTTTCGATCTCTTTTTCACGTTCTGCAATGAAAGGATCAAACATGGGTAGTTCCTTGACGTTGTTTCCCTGTTCATGCTTACGGAAAAGACGCAGGTAGGTTTCGTTGGCTGGTCGCCAGCGGTGGAAGAAAAGTTTGTTTTTTGCTACGATGGTTTCGCGGAGCTTGCCACCCCGCTCGCTCTCAAGCTGGCTTTCGTTAGGTGGAGTCAGTCCAAGAGCCTTGGTGAACTTCGGAGCGATTACACGATAACCTTTTTCATGGAAATGTAGTCCATTATCGGTGAGACCCTTCCCTCCGGTCCCCACTGCAGTATAAAAATCGGCAAAGGAAAGCTTCCTCTTCTTGGCTAGCTCGGCAATTGCATTCGAGTACTGTGCCAAACGCTGGTTGTGCTCCGTCATATCGGGCATGGGATCTCCAAGGCTTTCGGCCGGAGGTGGTGAAACGAGAACAATCTCACGCGGGTTTGCCGTCTCCGCGATCATATTTAAGAGACCTTCGTATCCCGCGATAAATTCTGGCAGTCCTTTATCTCCCTCAAAAGCGGCTAACGCGCCGTAGCAGACGATGACCACATTCGGCTTGAGCTCAGCTAGGTCGGCCTTGAGTCGACCGATTCCATCTTTCGGAGGCCCGAAATAACTGCGAGCGTGCCCAAAAACGCTATCACCACTCCAGCCAAGGTTTCGAAACTTGAGGTTCTTTTTCCCAGCAGCCAAAGTGACTGACGTCTCCAAGTGGCCATACTTTTGCGCGCGTTCGATCACGGTGTTTCCCAGAAAAACAACCACATCGCTGTCCTTAAATGTAATTGCCTCCAGCCGCGGGATTGACAGCAGGGTGACCAAAAATAATACTCTTCCTAACATTGGAAAAAGGCTTCTCTTTATGAGGACATATGACAAGGATGATCTTATGAAAGTTTTTTTCCTCACCATCAACGCAGTCCTCTAGAAAGCCATCCAAAAATCAAATTCCTAGCAGTCAGTAGCAGTAACTTGATGTTTGCTGAGTCTGAGTGAAATATAGTACTACAAGCAAACGTTTTAAAAGAGATCATGAAAATCAGAATGACAATTTTTGCTACATTAGCTGTGGCTTTACTTGGTGGACCGCTAGCGACTGCCGAACCATTATTTAACGGGAAAGATCTTGCGGGCTGGAAGACCGATGTGCCAAGTGCCGATAAAACCCCTGGCATTCAGCCCAGCTTTATTGTGAGGGATGGAAAATTGGTGAGCCTTGGCAGCCCTCGCGGCCATTTAATCTCTGACAAGTCTTACGAGAACTATCGTCTTACCGTGGAGTATCGTTTCACTGGAAAGCCCGGCAATTGTTGTGTGTTGGTTCATTCCTCCACGCCACGAGTTCTTTATGGAATGTTTCCAAAATCGATCGAAATTCAGATGCAATCCGGTCATGCCGGAGACTTCTGGTGTATCGAGGAAAATATTGAAGTCCCCAACATGGATCAGCGCCGGCCGAAGAAAGAGGGACAAAAATATGGTGGAAGTAAAGGCGATGCACGTCGCATCCTGAACCTTACGGATGATTCCGAGAACAAGCTAGGTGAGTGGAATAAAATGGTCATCGAGTGTAAAGCTGACGAGGTGAAAGTATGGGTCAACGATATCCTTGTAAACCATGGGACTAAATCAACAGCCAGAAAAGGGCAAATCGCGCTTCAAGCCGAAGGCTCCGAAGTTGAATTTAAAAAAGTCGATCTTGAACCGTTAGCAAAGAAGTAGGTTTGCCTCGAAGGGGATTGGTAGACATCCTTTATTTTTTTGCTGGCAGTGCCCCCCTGGCCAGAGTCTTGACCGAGTAAAGCGACTTCCTAGCTGTGATGAACAAGGTATCGAAGTCCTTGCCACCAAAACAAACATTGGCTGGATGTTCCTGTATCGAGATCACGCCGAGTTTTTTGCCATCCTTATCAAACACATGGACACCACCTTTGGAAGTGGTGTAGATGTTTCCTTTGGTGTCGATACACATACCATCGCAGCGTATCGGAATCTCGAAGACAGGTTTGTCTCCGATGGTATCTCCTAACACGTCGAAGGCTCTGATGATGCCCACCTTGCCCGTGTCTGCGATATAAACGCGTTTTTCATCAGGAGAAAAGGCAATGCCATTTGGCATGTCGAAGTCCTTGTATATCACAGTGATCTTCTTCGTTGTTACATCGAGCCGGAACACCCACTTGCCTGGAAGCTCGCTTGGTTTTCCCCGTAACCCGTAGCTAGGGTCGGTGAACCAGATCGAACCATCGGATTTGATCGCGAGATCGTTGGGGGAGTTTAATTTTTTTTCTTCAAATTTATCGACGAGCACGGTGATGGTGCCGTCGGGTTCGGTGCGGATGATGTTACGTCCCGCATGTTGGCAGGTGAGAAGTCGGCCTTGCAGGTCAAGGATGTTGCCGTTCGAGGCCTCGGATTTTCTGTAGGGCAGGAGTGCATCTTTTTCCGACCACTGCATTAGCATGTTGTTAGGGATGTCACTGAAAACGACCATGCTATTCTCAGGCAGCCAGACTGGCCCCTCGGTGAACTTCATGCCAGTGGCGAGTAAATTGACCTCGGTGCCGGGTGCGATGATGCTGTTGAGATTCTTGTCCTGCGCTGGTGCCACAAGCGCGAGGTAAAGAAGTGTCATGGGGACGAAAAATGGCGATTTCATAAGGTAGTTAGACTGGCGTTTTAAGGAGGACGCATCAAGGATCAAGATAGCAAACCCGCCGAATCAGATCAAGTGCTAGAATGGTTCGTCGAGCAGCCCAAGCCTGCCTTTGCTCTCCACGGACGGTCACTATTCCTCAGTGTTTGGTATGTGGATCTCCCCTTTGATTCTTGGGACAGGAACAAGCTCAACTTCTGGAATTGCGATTTTACCAAGGAGATGCTTGGTCGTTGATTCCGGCTCGACGACTTCTAGCTCAGGTTCTGGGCAAACGATGCCTTTGAGGACATTAAGGATAGGATCAGGATCTGCATGAACCGGGATGGTTTCAGAGGTCTTGTCGGGTCCGGACTCAGTGTTCTCAGTGGCAGTGGTTTCTTTTTGTTGGCAGGAAGCCAAGGCGAGAGTGGCGATGCTGGCTCCGAGGGTGAGTGGCCTAGCGAGACGAAATGCACCACAGAGCTTGCCGCCGTTCTGAACTTTGAGAGCTAGGATTTCATCGCAGGAATAGTCGGTGAGGTCGTGGACATGAGTGCTGCATTTATTGCAAAATTTCTGGCGTTGTTCTCCAGTCATTAGGTTCCAGTCTTCGTGGCAGGGTGTCGGTATATAGTCTTGTGGGTTCATCGTAATTCTATGGTTTCTATGACCATTGGCATGGCCGCCTCATAATGTGACATGAAAATCGATAAATAGGGGCGCGAAGGTGGGGAAAGTGGCTTCCAATTAGGAGTCCTAGATTTTATCAATTGGCCCAGTCTCATCCGTGGCGTTAGTGAAATCCGTGGTAGATGGTGTTTCATTATCCTAGTTTCATCGTGCTCGACTTTTCGTCACTTTCGCGTGTTTAGCGATAGAATCGTTTCGCCAGTCCGTCTTTGTTGATAGAGAATGAAGCTCGTTTAAGTGGAGATTGTGCGTTAAAATTCTCAAATGGGCTGTTCTGATTTAGCAAGTGAACCACTCCGTATACTGACTGCGGTGCCTCTGTGTGATGGGCATGATAGTGCGGTGATGGCGGTGAATCAGGCGCTTATCCTTCAAGGGTACGAGGTGGTGTACCTAGGTTACCATCGGTCGGTGCAAGATATAGTCAGGGCGGCGATCCAAGAGGACGTGGTTGCGGTTGGTATTTCTAGTTACAATGGTGGCCATTTGGAATTTTTCAGAGAAGTCGTGGAATTGTTAGAGGTGAAAGGACGCTGTGACATAGGAGTGTTTGGAGGAGGAGGTGGGACGATTACCCCTGCGGATGTGGTACTGATGAAGAGCTATGGTGTGGATGAAATTTTTCTAGCGGGGACGAGTTTTGAGTTTATAGATGAGAGGCTCAGAGAACTCTACGGCGGTGGGCGAGATCGAGCTGAGTGTGAGCTGGAAATAGCGAATGATGATAGAGGTTTGGCGATGGTGCTGAGCTCGGTGGGTAGCTTAGAAATAGATCGGAAGAAATGGGTTCGAGGCTCAGCTAAGGTGATTGGTTTTACTGGGCCTGGTGGCGCGGGTAAGTCGACATTGATAGATGAATGGGTGCGTGGTTATTTGGCTGATCATCCAGTCGGGCGGGTGGCGATCTTAACTCACGATCCTAGTTCTATGGAGAGAGGTGGGTTGTTAGCGGATCGGGCATCGATGGTATATGCGCAGGATGATAGGGTGTTTATGCGGAGTCTGGCTACTAGAGGGAGGCAGGGTGGTTTTGCTCCTTCGACTGAGGTTTGTTTGCGGGTTCTCGCTAGTGTGGCAGCGGGGTTTGATCATGTGTTAGTCGAGACAGTGGGGACGGGGCAGGAAGCATTGCCGTTTGAGAATTCTGTGATCGATACGAAGGTTTTGGTGCTCCACCCCGAGTACGGAGCTCGGGTGCAATTACAGAAAATATTGATGATGGATAGCGCTGATGTGGTGGTGCTTAATAAGACCGATTGGGCGAGCGCTGCGAGGGCGGTGGAAGAGGTGGCTCATCAAATTTCGCTGAGCAATGAGGGAGAAGTTAGGCTCTATCAGACACAAGCGAGTGAGCATGGCAATGTTGGTGTGACTGAGCTTAGAAAGGATTTGTTAGGGTGAAGGTACTTAACAAAGTTGTCTCAAGCGTGGAGTTGTTTAACAAAGAGGTGGAGCAACGAGTGTGCGAGGCTAGAAATGATGCTGAAGTGGGCGCGAACTGGCTGCTGCGTTGGAAAGAGATTCAGAATTCGATCCCGCAGGTGGTGACGCTACAGGGATTTCGTTGCCACGGCTACCCCTGCCTGAACTCGATGAGCCTGGAGCGATCGCTCGCTATCTTTGCGGCGAAGGTCTACCAGGCGAGTTCCCATTTCTTAGCTCAGCGTATCCTGAAATGTACCTCGACCCTGAGGATGGGAGTAAACCGCAAGAAGAACCTACTCGGTTATTTGCTGGGCTAGGAACGGCTGAGGAAACCAACGCACGCTTTCATTTGCTCACTAAAAGTCAGAAAAGTCACCGTCTGAGTACGGCATTCGACGGACCGACTCTCTACGGAATGGACAGCGATGCCGATGGTGTCTTTGGCAAAATTGGTGAGGGAGGAGTGGCGGTGGACACGGTGGAGGACATGGAGCGGCTGTTCGATGGTTTTGACCTCAGTGATCCGCAGACATCGGTATCAATGACGATCAATGGACCCGCACCAACTATTATGGCGATGTATGTGGCGGCAGCAAAGAGGCGATTTGGTCCAAATGTCGAGAAGGTGTTACGAGGGACCGTGCAGGCGGATATTCTTAAAGAAGTTCAGGGGCAAAATGAGGTACTCTTTCCTGTGGCTTCGTCTCTTCGGTTTTTGCTAGATATGATGGAGTATAGTGTTTCCCATTTTCCGAAATGGTATCCCATTTCTATCAGTGGTTATCACATCTCTCAAGCTGGAGCCACTCCAGTCCAACAGGCCGCCTACACGCTTTCTAACGGATTCTCTTACGCTGATATGATGCGTGAGCAAGGAGTGGCAGTGGATGTGTTTGCACCGAGGCTTTCATTCTTTTTTGACTGTGGAGTGGACGTGGAATTTATCGCCCTGAGTAGGGTGTGCCGTAAAATTTGGGCGATCGGGATGCGTGAAGTTTTCGGTGGCGATAACAGATCGCAGTTATTGAAGATGCACACCCAGACCAGTGGGAGGTCGCTGGTTTCTGCGGAATTTAAAAACAATCTAACAAGGACAGCGCTAGAAATGATGATGGCATATATGAATGCGACGAACTCATGCCACAGTAATAGTGCCGACGAGCCATTTACCACACCCAGCGAGGAGTATGTGAAGCTGGCTTCGCATGGCCAATCGATCTTGTTGGAAGAATCCGGCTTATTTCGGCACATGATGAATGGTCTGAGCGGCTCACCAGGGATGAAGGCGGTGGAGCGTGCTGTGGAGTCTGAAATTCTAAAGGAATTCGCCGAGATAGAAAGGCTCGGTGGTGTGTTGGGAGCTATGGAGCACCGGTACCAACGCAGTCAGATCCAGGCTGCCTCATACCGTTACGAGCAACAAATACTGAGCGGCGAACGACGTGTGATAGGGCTGAATCGCTATGCTGATTCGAATGATGCTGAGCTCCCCTCTGTAGTGCGTGTGACGGATGCCGTGAAGCTCAAGCAGCTGGAAAGAGTGCGCGCCTTTAAAATGAAAAATAAAGAGGCCGCTGCCGAGGCTCTGGATGGCCTGAGCCAAGTGGTTGAGAATGGGGGGAATGTTTTTGCGCAGTTAGTTGAGACTGTAGAGGTTTGCTCGCTGGGTCAAATCACAGAACGCTTGCAACGAGATGTCGGCATTTTCAGGCCAATGATTTAATTCTGCAAATCGTTCTTCCATGCTTCACAGTGTGGTTTCAATACGATAGATTGCGCGGCAATAATGAGTGAACAAGAATCAGTCTGGTATTATACCCAACACGGGGAGCGCAAAGGGCCAGTTACTTTGGACGTGTTGCGTGGGGCGATCGAGCATGTGAAGATTGATCGCCAGAAGGATCTCATTTGGGGACCAGGTTTGAGTGATTGGGTGACCATGGACAAGGTTCCTGAGCTGCAAGGTCTAGCCGCTGGCCCACCTCCAGTAGCACCCGCTGGTCCACCAGAAATAACCGCTTCAGCAAAGGTAGAACCACCAGCGCCGATCGCTCCAACTGAGAGTCCGCCTTCACCGCCAGCAAGTGGCATAGCTTCGGCTCCAAAGCCAGCTGACGCACCAGCTTCGGCCAATCCTTATGAATCTCCAGCAAGTCTAGAGGATGACACTGCTTTAGCAGACGCGATGGCTGCGAGACGTGTGGGGGAGAGCTCTACAGGAATGGGGCGGTTGGCGTACTTTTTATGGAGCCTATTGATAAATGTCGCAGGAGTCATGGTGGTATTTTCTATAGCTGGTAGATATAAGACTCTAGTGGATGAGACTGGAGTTCGTGAGGACGGTCTAGTCGTTGGAGTTCTAGCAACCATATTGGTGCTTGGTATTCTGGGCTTGGTTGTCAGTCTTTCACGTCTTAAAAACCTATCGATGTCACGATGGAATTTCCTTTGGAGCTTCGTGCCATTTGCCAATATCTGGTTGGGATTCAGGATGATTGCCTGCCCTCCTGGCTACGCTCAACACAAGAAATTAGATGTACCAGGTAAAGTAATGTTAGTACTATTTGTTGTCTACATACTGTTCTGCATAGCGACGCCTGTATTGTTCTCGGGAGCTAGCTATTACAAAGAGGCGGCGGATAAGGCTCAGCAACAGATCGAGGAGCAGCAGCACGCTAAAGAAGGAGAATCTGACTAAATAGTATGAATATGCACTTCCGTAACCAGGCAATGGCGTTGATTTTAGCCGAGATTTTTCTCATTAGCACTTCGGCGTTTTGGGAAAAAGAGCTTCAAGGAGGGTATTGGCTCACATCTATTTATTTCATATTTTTCACACTTGGTGGCTATGCCTTAGCTCAGAATAAAGGCTGGCTCTACCGATACATAATTCTCTGTGTCGGCAATCTGTTGTTGAACCTAATGGTGGGCGGTTTCTGGGTCGAGTTGTTAGCTTGCGTTTGCTCTACGCTGGCCCATTTGATGATTTTCAAGGTTTTGGTTAAGCATAGCTTTTTTAGGAAGAATGTGCCGAAATCAGATAGGGTGCTGTCGGGGATAGCGGGTTACATTTTGTTAGGTCTGTTTTGGGCTGGCATTTTTATCTTTATCGGTGAGCAACAACCGGGAGCTATCTTGAATCAAGTTTCTGGGGAGGCTGCCTCCGCTGCAGAGAGACTCTATTATAGCTTCGTGACGATCACCTCGCTGGGCTATGGAGACATCGTGCCTGTGAGCCCGATTGCTAAAATTGTAGCTATCTTTGCAGGCCTCAGCGGCGTGCTTTTTACTACCATCTTTATTGCAGCTCTAGTGGGGAGCTTGATGATCAAAGGAGTAAAGGAATTCACCGCATCATAGTTTTGACTTGTCAGGTGTTCAAATGAATGTAACTATGTTCTAAAGAACACGAGTTTAAAATTATGAATGATAAATTAACAAATAGGCAGCAAGAGGTTTACGATTTTTTAAAAGAAAAGTTCAGAGAGTTTGGAGTGATTCCTTCCTCCAGAGACATCCAAGACCACTTTGGTTTTGCCAGTCAGACGGCAGCGATGAACCACCTTCGCTCACTTGAGAAAAAGGGGGTGATTAAACGAAACGAGGATAAGAGGCATCAGGTGGCCTTCACCGATGAGCTAGACCGAGAAGAAATCGTGGACATTCCTGTCTATGGAGCCATCGCGGCAGGTCTGGGAGAAGATCAAGAACAGCAACAAGATGGTTGCATCTCTATTGATATTCGGAGTTTGGGGATTCCGCGCAATGCTCGAACATTCGCTCTCAAGGTTCGGGGGGACTCAATGATCGATGCGCATATTTGTGATGGCGACACAGTGATTCTTGAGTTCCGTGAGCCACGCCGTGGCGATGTCGTAGCAGCTCTAATTGACGGAGAAACAACTCTCAAACGTTATGTCATACAGGGGAATAAACCGTACCTGCAGGCCGAAAACGAAATGTTTCCAGATCTAATCCCCGCACGTGAGCTGATCATCCAAGGAGTAATGGTGGCATTACTCAGAAATGCGGCGTGATTCGCTACGCTCGAATTAGGAAGTCAGAATTAGGAATTAGGGGTACGAAAATCTGGTTTCGAGAGCACTGGATAGGCTTTTCATTCAACTGGTTAGCTTTCGAAAATTTCGCTATTTTCGCGGTTAGAAATTAGTGAAGTATATGTCAATCTGTGACTGAGTTCGGAGTGTTGGCTTGGAAAACGCAAAACTTGATTGGCGCAGTCAAACAAGCTGTGCTAGCTCTAGAGCGTGGAAAAACCATCATCATTGACTCGTTATGCGCTGCAAAGGCGGCGTGTGCATGCGAGCTGGAAGACGACATTGATTTGTGGGATTGTGGGCGGCGGCATTTTTCTGGCTACAGGCTTGATGGCGACTGGAGGAGTTTTTTTAGTTGTATTGTTGTTAGTACTAGTGCGTCCAGCGATGGAGATCTATTATTCTAGACAATGCATTTGCCCTCACTGTGAAGCGGACCTCTTTTTAGAGGTGTGCGAGATCGAAAACGCCGGTGGGATCGAACAAGGATTGGCTTGCCCTCATTGTGGTCGTGATGCTTCAAAGGTGGATTCGACAAATGGGCCTGTGATTGACATTGGCTAATCTCGAATGGCTTGTATTGCTTAGGATATGAAGAAACGGTTGATATTGGCATCGGGCTCTCCGCGGAGGAAGGAATTACTGGCTGAGTTAGGTTTTAGCTTTGAGGTTATTACTTCCGACGCCGAAGAAGAGCATCGCTCGGATATACCACTTACAGTGCTTTGTGAGCGGAATGCAGAGCTGAAAACTCAGGCGGTAGCATCGCAGTACCCAGACGCAGTAGTGTTAGGTGGCGACACCTTGGTGTATATCGATGAGGAACCACTGGGAAAGCCTAAGAGTGAAGAAGAGGCTGTAGTGATGCTGAAGCGTTTGTCTGGCCGAACACATCAAGTGTGTTCCGGAATGTGTCTTATTGAGGAAGGGCGTGTCGTGCCCTTTCACGCTGTGACGGATGTGGTTTTTAAAACGATTAGTGAGGAAACGATTAGAAGTTACATGGCGAAAGTCAATGTGATGGATAAGGCGGGGAGTTATGCGGTCCAGGAATGTGGCGATATGATCATCGAGAGCGTGAGTGGCGATTTCTCTAACGTGGTAGGCCTACCGCAAGCCTTAGTTCTAGAGCAATTACAATCTTTCGGGTTGCAGCCAGAGCCAGATCTAGCATCATAGGGCGATGCAGGCAGCTCAGTCTCGTTACCCATTGCTATACAACCCGAATGCACGCAGCCAGAAAGGCAAGCGGGCATTGCAGTTCTTGATGGCGAATGCTCAGGATTTTATTCTCTATGCTACGCGTGACATCGATGATGCCAGAGAGTTAGCAGCAGACTTCGCTGAGAAGGGTGAGACCGTGGTTCTTGCCGCAGGAGGGGACGGTACTCTCAATGCGGTGATCCAAGGATTGGCTGGATCTGAGACAGCTCTCGGTATTCTGCCTGCGGGCACGATGAATGTGTTTGCCCGAGAAATGGGGATTCCCGTGCCTAATCTACAGAGCTCTAAGCTATCTAAGGCATTGGAAATTATCGATGCCGGCTTTGTACGTGAAGTCGATCTCTTTGTCGCGAACGATCAGCCATTTGTGCAGATGGCGGGGATTGGTTTTGATGCGCAGGTGATTGAGGACACGACTGTCGAATCTAAGAATTTGTTAGGGCCTCTGGCGTTTCTCATGTCTGCGGTGAAGGTGTTAGGGGAAAAGCCTCCTAAAATGCGAGTCATCTGTAAGGATGGTAGGGAGTTTGAGGGCGTTGCAGTTCTTGTGGGCAATGGCCAACTCTATGGAGGACAGGTGAAATTGTTTTCTAAAGCCTGTAATGAGGATGAAATGTTAGATATTCTTGTTTTTAAAGAATCGGGTTATAAGTTTGTGTTAGATACGATCAAAGGAATAGCAGGCGTGATTGACTTGGTAAGTTCTTCGGTTGAATACGTTCAGGCTGACGAGTTCACCGTGATTTCTGACCGTGATGTTCCAGTGGAAGTAGATGGCGAGTACGTTGGGCGATTTGAGGAAGTAGATTTCAAACCTGCTGAGCGAAAGCTCAGAGTGCTAGCGCCTGAGCATGTCGAGGGAGGTTTTGCGCATCTTTGGAAAAATTGGCAGGACTTGCCACGTAAGCTAGCTGGTGATGGAAAAAACTCAGAAGTTAAACAAGACTCGAAGTAAGCGCTGGATTTGGATTCGTAGAGGAATCTACGTGTCGTTGTTGTTAGGCCCCACTTTGGTTAGTTTCACTTGGTATGCTAATGTGATCACAGATGCAGCGGGGGAGGGGAAGATCTATGAGGATGTTAGTCTAGTGCCTGATGGGCGAGTAGCACTGGTGTTGGCTGTAACCCCAAGGTTGAGGGGCGCGACAATCTTTATTTCACCTACCGGATCGCCGCAGCTGAGTCATTGTGGAAGGCTGGGAAAGTGACAGGGTTTATAGTGAGTGGAGACAATCGCCGAGACTCCTACAACGAACCAGATGCTATGAAGGAAGCTCTCGTTGCACGGGGAGTTCCAGCTGAGAACATCGTTTGTGATTACGCAGGATTGAGAACTTTTGATTCGGTCGTGCGTGCTAAGCAAATTTTTGGCGTGAAGAAAGTAGTCTTCGTTTCACAGCGTTTTCAGAACGAGAGAGCTCAGTACATGGCCACACAATGTGATCTCGATGCAGTCTCGTATGTTGCCAAAGATGTGACTGGTCGTGGTGGGCTGGGGACCAAACTGCGTGAAGTGCTCGCCCGTCCCCAAATGGTATTAAATTTTAAGCCGCTAGCGACGGAGCCCAAACACCTTGGCCAGAAAGAAATATTACCTTTTCAGTAAGCTAGAAGTTTAGGCCCAACCTAGTGGGGGACTATTTCAGTGTCGGAAGTGGTTTTTCCTGCTAGAATGGCAACTGATGCAGGTGAGAAATAAGAGTCCATGGACGCGGCTAAGTAAGCTGATCTTAGCTGGGGCAGCAGCCCTGGGGCCACTGGTGGGGACTATTTGGTTGGTGTACATAATCTATAAACTTTTGCTTAAAGTGGGCGACAGCATGGTCCATTTTATATGGCGCTTTGTGCTCTATCTTAGTGATCACACATCGACTCCACCTCAGTTCCCCGGGATTGGATTTATCAATTTTCTCCTACCACTATTGGTTCTTCTAGGCGCTGGGTTTCTATTAGCTAATCCCACCGGAAAGAGAATGTTGAGAGTCGCTGAGGCTGTGCTGATTCGCCTGCCTTTGGTCGGCTTTATCTACAAGGCTCTATCACAATTTGTCGGAGCGATTGAGGGCCTGGAAGGTGAGAGGAAATTTAAGAGTGTGGTTTTTGTGGAGTATCCTAGTCCAGGGTGTCGGTTGATTGGCTTTGTGACTGGGGAGTTTCAAGAGCATTCGGAGTGCGAGGGGCTGACCTCAGTCTTCGTGCCCACCAGCCCTAACCCACTTACAGGGTTTCTTATTCTAATAGAGAATGAAAAAATTAGGCCTAGCAACATGAGCGTCGAAGAAGCTAGCAAGTTGGTGCTTTCTGCTGGGTTAGTGACTCCTGGAGAAGTGAGAAGTGAGAAGTGAGAAGTGCCAGGTTTCTGGGCTCGGCACTAGCCACGGCTATAAAAGACCTGTTCGGCTCCTTCGGAGGCGTGCTTGGGGCATTGGAAAACCCCGAGGCCTCACGGTGTTCGGGCTCGGGGCTATTATGTGGTGTCACTTCGTGAGACTGTGGCGCGCCAGCGGACTGACGTTCATTGGACACGCTTGGAATAAAATCAGAGGTCACCAACTGGCGCCGCACAAATCATCGACGGAATGTGATACTATAAAAAACGCGTAGCCTCATCAAAGAAGCTGCGCGCATTGTAGAAAAATTCTTAATTTTTCATTGGAGTGAAGCGACTCTACCACGCGAACTGGCTGCCGAGCGTGAGCGTCCAGTCTTGGCCTAGTTGTGGGCCGTTAAGGTTCTGGTAGAGTGGTACCGCAAACTCTGCCGCCACGCGGAAACCGTTGCTTGGGTGCCAGAGATTGAGACCGAGACCTGCATCGATACGTGTTCCACCGTGGTTACTTGGGTCAGCTGGGGAGGACATTTTAGGCTTCATAGGTGTGTTCACACTATTGTCCGTATCTCCACTAATGCCTTTCCAGCTCTTAGCTCCGAGGCGTAGCGATAAACTAGACCACTCTGTGACATTACGGGCCACCCAGCTGGTGGCTCCGATACTGTCTCCGAAACTGTAGCCTTGGTTGTTTTCACTGAGGTGGATACGACCATTTGCCTGTGCTCCCCACGACCAATGGTCGGTAGGCTGATTGAGGTAGGTGAGTGATGGTAAAAGGTCGAAAGTACCTGTGCCGAGCTGCATAGAAAATGGCTGGTGACGAGTCATGCCCATAGGGGTCTTGAATGATTCACCTGTTGAACCCGTCGGAAGTGAAAGGCTCAGTCCAAAGTGTGCACGGCTTTTGTTCTCGTCATAGAACTTATAAAGTCCACCGATTGAGGAGTCTCCCCAGCCGCTGGATTTCATCTGAGTTTTTTTGCCAGCCATCATTCCGCGGGTAATTATCATGTCCATGGAGTTTTCCACGTAGTTGGTCATAGCCATCAATGTGAGTTTATTTGTAGGAGCGTACATGAGACCGAACATGTGCATTTCCATGTCCATCTCGGTTGGGACCATTGTGTAGCCAGCCTGAGATGGTTGAATCTTGGAGTCTCCATCGTAGAGGTCCTCCATGTGCATGCTCATGAAACGATAAGAAAGCATCCACTCTCCTGCGTTGTGGGTGTGCTCAGCCATGATGCTGATAGGTGCGTGGCCGTCTGGACGTCCGCCATCCCAGTGGTCGACTGCGACGCCGTCTTTCGCACCATGTCCGAGTGCGATTCCTGAAAGTGCGAGAGCCGCGAGTGCGGAGTATTGAAATGATAGCATAGTATAAAGATGTAAATTGTTAAAAGTGGGCGACAGGTGGTCGCATTGAAAATGTAGAGACGTCGATCTACGATCGTGCCGACGTGTTAGCTGCTGAGCGTTCGTTGAGCTCTAGAGCTGAGACTTCTTTGAGAAGTAATGGTCAAAGGGACCAAGAGTAGGAATGATCTACCCTAGCCTGGGTGGCGGGGTGGGAACAGAGTCGTAGAAGCAGCAGGATAGGTGAGCATCAGTCACCACATGTGGTAACAGGCTGGCAGGTGATCCAGCTGGCGGGAGAATCTTGGATGCATTCAGGCCGATAAGCTTGATGCTACCTAATTGATATTGCGGAGCTTTAGATTTTTTATCGGGCGACTTCTCATCGCTCTGCAGTTCTTGGGCGGCCAGACAGTGCTCACACGGATGCTCACCGTCAAAGGTGCTGGAGATCGCCTCAGAGAACCCTTGTGTAGGTATTCTATCATTGAGCATTGTTGCCCATGCGTAGGATTGCAGAGCCACTGATGGCACCTCCAAAATGGTGACAGCAGCTACCAGGCAAATTAGTTTGGCTAAAAAGTGGCGCATCCTTGGGATTTGGAGGTAGTGGTGATTATCTTGATGAGCAAGGAAAATCAGGGTTGTTGACGTAGAATTGTGCTAAGATCTATAGATGTGGGGTTGACCTCTGGCAGTAGCTGGCTATGAGTTTCGCCATGCAAGACGAAACAGCAAATAACACTGATGAGCAAGATGTACCAGTGGACCAACCTGTGGAAGATTCCAACAAATCCATGGACGAAATCAATGCCGAGATCGAGCAAGAGCTCGAAGAGGCAATGGTAGAGGAAGAGCTTAACCGTGAAGATCAACTCGAAGCAGAAGTTGCTGAGCTTAAAAACAAGCTTCTGCGCACTGCCGCAGACCTTGAAAACTACCGTAAGCGTAGCACCCGTGACAAAGCGGATGCCATCCGCTACGGCAACCAGCGCCTTCTTGAAGATCTCCTCCCAGTGATAGATAACTTCGGCATGGGAATGCAAGCGTCCGAGCAAGATTCAGGCTCCATGATCTATATGGGGATGTCTATGGTGCAAAAGCAGCTCGATGATTTCCTCGCGAACCAGGGAGTGCAAGTTGTAGATCTCCAGCCGGGAGCAAAGTTTGACCCTAAAGTGCACGATGCGATGGCTCAGGAGGAATCTGAGACCTTCGAAGAAGGCCAAATTATCCGAGTCATGCGCAAGGGCTACAAGATGGGTGACCGCCTAGTGCGTCCAGCCAATGTAGTTGTAGTCCAAGCCCCAGCAGTTGAAAGCGAAGAGGCTTCAGAAGAAGCCTCAGCTGAATAACCATTTATACTAAGACAAGATGTCTACTAAGAAAGATTACTACGATCTACTGGGTACTGCGCGCGATGCCGATGCCTCAACGATCAAGAAAGCGTATCGCAAACTGGCGATCAAGTTTCACCCAGACAAGAACCCAGACGATGCGGAAGCGGAAGCGAAGTTCAAAGAAATAGGTGAGGCGTATGAAGTTCTCAGCAATGAGGACAAACGCGCTGCTTATGATCGCTACGGTCACTCAGCTTTTGACGGCGGAATGGGTGGCGGAGGCGGCGGTGGTGGCTTCCACGATGCCTCTGACATATTCTCGCAAGTCTTCGGCGGAGCCTTTGGTGGCGGCGGTGGCTTTGACGATTTCTTTGGCGGTGGAGGCGGACGTTCGCGTCGTCGCTCAGCAGCCCAAGCGGGCAGCGACTTACGCTACGACCTAGACATATCCCTCGAAGAAGCAGCCGCAGGTTGTGAAAAAGAGTTAGAGATCGAGAAGGAAGCGAGCTGTAGTAGCTGTAGTGGTAAAGGCTCCAAGAGCGGCAGTGGTTCTAAAACATGTAGCACCTGTGGAGGCGCGGGTGCGGTGACGCGTCAGGCTGGAATTTTTGTGCAGCAGACAACCTGCCCAGAATGTAAGGGAGCAGGCCAAATTATTTCTGATCCTTGTGGTGATTGTCGCGGCCAAGGTCGCAGAGAAGAGACTTCTAGAATCAAGATTCGCATTCCAGCCGGTGTTGATCGTGGGACTAGACTGCGTTCTTCAGGCAATGGCGATGCGGGACTCCGCGGTGGTCCCGCCGGTGACCTCTATGTCTTCATCGATATAAAGAATCACGAAATGTTCGAGCGTGACGGTGCTGATCTCCATTGCGAAATCCCTGTGCCATTCAGCGTAGCCACTCTCGGTGGTGAACTGGAGGTTCCTACACTAGAAGGTAAGGCGTCGATCAAGATTCCTTCCGGAACGCAAGGTGGCACGACTTTCCGCCTTCGCAGTCGCGGGATAAAAGACCTGTCCTACGGCTCAAAAGGAGACCTAAACATTACTGTTCACGTCGAAGTTCCTACCAGGCTCAATTCCGAGCAAAAGGAAAAGCTCAAAGAATTTAGTGAATCGATTGGTGAGAAGAATACACCGATGCAGGAATCGTTCTTTGCTAAGGCGAAGAAGTTCTTCGAGTAAGAAATCTATTTCAAATAAAGCGGTACGTCTCACACCCGAGCGTGCCGCTTTTTTGTAGGTAGACTTCACATATCTAACTTATCACTCCACACTTTCCTCCATGAATTCTATCAATCGTTACTATCTCCCTGAAGACCAATGGTCATCCTGCGAGCTTGTGCTCACCGGAGACGAAGCACATCACTGTACGCGTGTATTGCGCCAGAAGGTGGGAGATGCGGTTGTTGTGTTCGATGGGGTCGGACGTTCGGTTCAATGCAAGGTCGTCTCAGTCGACAAATCGAAGGTCATCCTCGAAAAAGATGGGGAGATAGAAATTCAACCACGCGGGCTAGCTCTGCATCTTTGCCAGGCGATTCCAAAGTCCGGAAATATGGAGCTCATCGTGCAGAAGGCTGTAGAGCTAGGTGTTGCGAGTATTCAGCCACTCATGACAGAAAATACGGTGGCTAAAGCTGACGGTAAAAAACTTCAAAAGTGGCAACGAATAGTTTTGGAAGCTTGTAAGCAATGTGGTCAGAATTGGCTGCCAGAGGTAAAGCCCGTAGCCCAATTCAATGAATGGGTGGATTCGCGAGAAAAATATCAACTCGAAATCGTAGCCGCACTTGATCCTCGGAGCGAAGTGATAAAGGTCGTCTTAGAGAGGCAGTGCGAGATTTCATCCGCGACATTATTAGTCGGCCCTGAAGGTGATTTATCTCAATCAGAATATGACGCAGCTATAGCTAGTGGCTATCATCCAGTGAGCCTTGGTGAAATCGTCCTGCGAGTAGAAACCGCGACACTCTATTGCCTTAGCGTGCTGAGCTACGAATACGCAAAATAGCCCGCGATACAGGCTTGCGTTCTCCTCGTTCGAGAACAAAGCTACACCCAACAATTTTATGAAGAAATTTTTCCCGTATTTTAGCTTATTCAAGCCAGTGAAACTGCAGTTCTTTACTGCGATCGTTTTTGGTTTGATTGCAGGTGTTGCCAGTGGAGCCGGACTTCCACTCGTTGCAAAATATGTTTTCCCGTTGATCTTCAGAGATCAAAGTACAGGTGCTGTGGCAGAAACTCCTGAATGGATGTTGAAACTGACCTCGTTTATCGGCATCGGGGTGCCAACGCCAAATCAGGTTCTTATTGTTGCCTGTTGCTTTCTTCCTGCAATATTTTTGATTCGTAATATAGCACGCTACCTGAATTCAATATTGATGAGCTACTCGGGAATGCTTGTTCTCGAAGAACTACGGATCATGACTTTTGATCGGCTCCAACGTCTGCCATTGGCATTTCATAAACGCCATAAAGAGGGAGATATTCTGACACGTGTGATGGGCGATACCAGTCAGATTAGACGAGCGCTATTCCGTATTGCGAGCGATTTGATTATCCAGCCTGTCCAGCTGGTTTCAGCAGTATGTGCTGTCATCTTCATGGCGATGACCATCGATGGAATGGTCTTTGTCCTCTATGCAATGTTAAGTATCCCAGTCTGTGTGTTTCCTATCCGTTACCTTGGTAAGGCTCTGTATAGAAAGGCCAGAGATGCACGCGCTAAAGGTGGGGACATGACCGCCACCGTTAGTGAGAACCTAGCGTCTCAGCAAGAGATACGTGCCTATGGAATGGAAGATGAGCAGGTGGAGAAATTTCGCGAAGATTCTATTATCATGCGAGGTCTTCAACTCAAAATGGTCAAGTACCAAGGGTTGATTTCCCCTTCAGTGGAGGTGATGTCCACACTAGGTGTTGTCTTTGCTATCTATTTAGGAGCTCAGCGAGGATTCACACTGCAGGTCTTTACTCCAGTGATTTTGGCAATGTACTTTGCCTACGAACCAGTGAAAAAGCTGGGAGCAATCTCAACACTCATTCGCAAGGCTGAAGCATCCCTAGAACGTGTGGAGTATGTTCTACATTCCGAAGACAATATGCCAGAACCTACAGAGCCTAAGGTTCTGAAAGATGTTAAAGGCGAGGTCTGCTTCAATAATGTGAATTTTGTCTACGACAGCGAGCCTGTTCTAAGTGGCCTGAATATAAAAGTGACCCCTGGTGAATCCGTTGCTTTGGTTGGCCCTAGTGGAGCTGGTAAATCTACTTTTGTTTCTATGATCCCGCGTTTCTATGATGTGAAAGATGGATCAGTGACTGTGGATGGATGTGACGTTCGTGATTTGACTAAGCGAAATTTGAGAGACAATATCGCGTTGGTTTCACAGCACCCATTGTTGTTCCGTGGCTCAATTGCTGAAAATATCCGCATAGGCCGTCCATCCGCTACTGATGCGCAGGTTATCGAAGCTGCGAAGCATGCGAATGCTCATGACTTCATCATGGAGTTTCCTAATGGTTACGACAATGAAGTGGGAGAGAGGGGCGATGGCCTCTCAGGTGGTCAGAAGCAACGTGTAGCAATAGCACGCGCCTTCTTGAAAGATGCTCCAATCCTGATTCTCGATGAGGCAACTTCAGCTCTCGATACGGAGAGTGAGTCGCAGATCCAAGCGGCTCTGAAAGTGCTTACGCAGGGGCGTACAACATTCGTGATTGCTCACAGATTTAGCTCAATTCGAGATGCTCAACGCATTCTCGTTTTTGATAAGTTTCAAGACGGTGGCCGAATCGTTGGAGATGGTTCGCACAGTGAACTTTATGAGAGCTGTAGCCTCTATAAAGACCTTTACGATAAGCAAACCGGCTAGTTTTTCTTGCTCTGTAGATTCTTAAAGAAGTCACAGAGTGACTCGGCCTCTTGTTCGATCGTGTAGCAGTCTTGTATGCGTTGATGGCCATTCATTCCCATCTCTAGTAACTCTGTAGGAAGCTTAGCTAAAATCTTAGTAAGAGCTTGCTTGGTGGCAGCAACATCACCACATGGAACCACACAGCCGTCTATGCCGTCGCGTACGACTTCCTTCCATGCTCCAGCTTCACTAGCTATGACTGCTGTCCCGCTCGCCATTGCTTCTGGAGCCGTTAGCCCGTAGCCTTCGTTGCGGCTGAGGGCCGCGACGACTGACATAGAACGGAAGAGTGTTGGGATTTCTGAAAATGGTCTTTTTCCTAGTACGACTATGCGATTGCTGAGCCCAGCATTGGTCATTTTTACTAATTGCTCGTCTAGGAAGCTTTGATGATTCGGCGTCGTTTCCCCAACGATCACTACCGTTGGCTCAGGGTTTTCTTTGAGCAAGGGAATGATAGCATCGATGAGAATATCGAGACCTTTCTGGTGGCGTACGCGACCAAAGATTCCGATGCCGTATTGACCAGCTAGGTCTAACGCTTTCCAATCGGCAGTTTTATCCGCTGACGGGTAATAGGTTTTTAGATCAATACCGTGGGGGATCACAGCATCGGCTGGAGCCTCAAGATATGATCCAGCAGCTTCACAGGTTGTGATGATTCCATCCATTTGACTCATTAGCCACTTAGTGAAGTTAGAATGGTGCCTTTGAGCTGTGGATGTGAAAACTCGGCAGATTTGTGCCCCGAAGACCTTCTTCAGCAGGATGGCTTGAATCATCTCGTCATTACGGCGGGCGTGAAAAATTCTTTTACGCCCGTCAGAGAGGGGTTTCTTGCAGAGTCTAACGGCATCCATAAAGCTCAAGCAAGTAGTCTCCTTGGGTAGGTGATGCTCTCCCATGACCGCTAGGTTCATGTGGGCCTTTTGGTGGCCTAGAACTTGGAGCATCGTGGAAGTCACTCCAGAGAAGCGCTTATTCGAATTTCCTAGAATGAGTTCGATGTCTTGCTGAGCTGGCATGGTAATATTATAAAAATTTGTCGACCGCTTACGGCTATGATCGAGTGAGGCTTAGCTCAACATTCTTGACCACTCGCTGCCACCTGCGTCGGATCGTTTTATCTCGATGAAACTTGAAAATGTTAAGGAAGGTAAAGCTGATGACTTCGCCTATACCATCAATCATCACAAGGCGAAGCTTACCCTGAGGGTCTTTCTTACAGATGATGTTTCCTCCATTGAGATCATAAAAGAGGATTCCGTGCTTTAGCAGGTAGTCCTCGAGGTTAGAGAATTGGAGCATAAGCTCTTTCTGCTGACCGTTGTTCTTTTTAAGGTAGTGAGTGAGGCTCTTCGAATAGGTGTCATCGTGATCTTTGATGCACTCGTAGAGATGTCCGGTTCCTAGGTTGGTCTCGATCGCTCCTTCATACCGCGTGAGGTGGCTGAAATCGACTCCGCGCTTATCCATCGCGCGATAGTAATGGCACTCCCTAGCTTGTTGTTTAATGCTGTTCGGGGTGCCGGTAGAAATTTTGATGCACAACGAGGCTTCATCTGGATGCTGATAGCATGCCCTTCTGGTACCTCTAGCTATAAGTAGGTCGTCATTTAACTCGATTTTCATTGCTCGGAGTATGCCCGAGGGGGCTTTTTTTAATAGTCTAAAGTAGTGTGTGCAGGGGGAAATAGTGAAGGAGTATATCGGGGGTTACTTGCTGTGGAGAGCACTCGTTGGCTTATCCGTTTGTCGAGAACCAGTGTTGACAACTTGATGTGGGGGGGGGATGTTTGACGCTTTATGGAAATGAGAGATAAATGTGACTCAGTGGTCTTCATGTATGATGGCGACTGCGGATTTTGTAGTAAGTCAGTCAATTTTTTATTAGATAACTCTGATGCTGAAAGCATGAAGTTTTGTGCTCTCCAGTCGGAGTTCTCTGCAGAGGTGTTTGGTGAGCATGGTATGGAAGCAAACCTCACGAGTTCGTATCTGCTCAAAAATGGAAAGCTCCATGCTGATAGTTCAGCTGTGCTTCATGCTGCGGCTCTATGCCGATTTCCAGTCAAAGCGCTGAGTGTATTTTTGATCGTCCCACCATTCCTGCGTAATTTTATTTATAGATCGATTGCTAAAAATAGGCATTCGATTTCAAAGTACATTGCCGACCGTTGCAGGATTCCTACCGAGAGTGAAAAGAAGAGGTTCATCGTGTAGTCGCAATAGTGTGTGTCTCGCAAATCATTGTACCAGTCTGCCCCAAGAAATTATAGATGTTCCCAATAAGCTGAAATGAGTGAAATCCCATCCGTCAAATACACAGTAATTCTACTAGCTGTGCTTTTCGTGCCCTTCATCATGAAGGAAGAGTTACGTGAGCCATACCCAGCTCTAATATTGCCTTCTGGAGCAAGCACCGCGAAGGTTAAGGGGGGAGAGGTGAGCTCTACAAAATACCTAGGCTATGGTATTACGCAGGACGGTGTGCGTGAAGAAATTGATCTGGTAGAGCTTATCCGACCAGCTCCGAGCCATTATTTGAAATACATATTTAAGAATGATTTTGGCCTTAGGTCTGGACGGATTGAAGCAGCTAAAGGTAGAAAAAAGTGGAAATATACGGCTAGAGCCTCGACGCCCGAAAATGTAGAAGACTGCAAAAGGTGGGTGTCTCAAAAAATTGGTAGCCAGTACGTTGCTCTCGAAGTGATAGAAAAAAAAGGTGCGGGTCCGGCAGTCAGATGGAGTGATCTCTTCTGAGGAAATTAAAAAAGAGGAGAGCTATGACCTTAAATAAACAAAAATTAAAGAGTCTACACGACTCAGCATGGGAGAGAGTGTGTAGAGCATCATCTCTTACTAATGACGAGATTCGATGCAGTGCTTTGCTGATTCCTTTGATCTATTTAATTATCATGTGGAGTAACTTCACGTGGCTATCGTCCATGCCGGATGCTCTTTTCGATCCCCCAGCGTATTCCCCAGGAATTCTAGCAAGCGGCTTCCCTAGTTACATCGTTCTGGCAATTCTTGAAAGTGTGCTGGCGTTGTCCATCGCCTTTCTAGCTCTAGGTAAAAGACCACTATTCTTTGGCTCCGTTTTTTGTGCAGTTTTGGTGACCCTCTGCAATTTTGAGTATAGTTTTGGTAAGATTGATCATGAAATTTTGCCTATCATCACGGTATTTTGTGTGGCGGTAGCGATGGCATCCATTCAAGGAACGCAACCTAAACTGGTGAAGCGCTTGTTTCCAGTGAGAGCTGAAACGCTTTTAGCTTTAGCAATTACATTTGGAATGTTCACTGCAGGTTTTGAAAAATCAATGAACTGGATTGATTTTGATATGTCTGAGAGTGGCTTTCTGAAATGGTTTTATGGTGGTTACCTTAATAAGGGACGTACTCACATGCTAGCAGAATGGGTGCCTCATTTGCACCCATTGATTATTGAGAGCTTTGATTATATAGCCGTCATTTTTGAGTTATCTCCGCTATCCATATTACTGCTTGGAAGACCTCTCTACTGGCGACTGTGGCTCACGTTTGCCTGCTTTTTTCACATGGGGAACTTGGTGTTTTTGAACATAGCATTCATACTGAATTTCGTCGTCTACCTACCCTTCCTAATGCCTAAAAATTTGGTGAAATTTGTATCACTAAAAAAGGTAAAAGTAAGCCTAATACTCATGATTATGCTGTTTGCCAGTTGGTCTGTTGTGTGCACATGGACAGATTTACCTAGGCCTTTAAGCTTATTGATTCAAGGGAAGATAATGAGACTATGGTTCAGCCTTACTTTATGGGGAGGACTAGGGGCTTGTGGAATGATTCGATGTATTGAACTTTATAGAGCTGAGTCGTCCTCAAAAAGAGTTGAATGATGAATTGTTGATTCGAATACTTCTTTCGTTCATTAAAGTTCCAGTAAAACTGACCGGTTCAGTTGATGGTTTGTAAAAATAAGATGATGAAAATTCTAGTGACAGGAGGAGCAGGGTTTATTGGCTCAGCCCTGATCCGATTTTTAATTAAGCACACACAGCACGAAGTCGTGAATGTGGACAAGTTGACTTATGCTGGCAATTTAGATTCCCTAACTGAATGTTGCGGTGATCCGCGCTATTTCTTCGAGCAGGTAGATATCTGTGATGCAGCTGAAGTTAACCGTATTTTAAGTAAGTATCAACCAGACAAGGTGATGCATCTGGCGGCCGAATCTCATGTTGATCGCTCGATTGATTCTCCAGGGGAATTCATCAAAACCAATGTCATAGGGACCTACGTGTTGCTTCATGCCTCGTTGGAATATTTTAAATCTCTAGATGAGGAAAAGCAGCAGAATTTCCGTTTCCACCATATTTCCACTGACGAAGTGTATGGCGACCTTGGTGCGGAAGGTCTGTTTACCGAAGGTACCCCTTACGATCCGAGTTCACCATACTCTGCAAGCAAGGCGTCTTCAGATCATCTGGTTAGAGCTTGGTCTAGAACCTTTAACTTGCCTGTAGTTATCACAAATTGTTCTAATAATTACGGTCCGTATCAGTTTCCTGAGAAGTTGATACCACTAGTAATAGGTAACGCCCTAGCCGGTAAGCCTCTACTTATCTATGGTGACGGCTCACAGGTGCGTGATTGGTTATATGTTGATGATCACGTTCTAGCTCTACTAACAGTGCTAGAGAAAGGAATACTAGGTGAAACATACAATATCGGTGGGCACAATGAGCGCCAGAATATTGAAGTAGTGAAGACTATCTGTGAGATATTAGATAGGAAAGTTAGCGATAAGCCGAAAGGCGTGAGCTCATTTTCTGAGTTGATCACCTACGTGAAGGACCGACCAGGTCATGACCTGCGTTATGCTATTGATGCGAGTAAGATCGAATCAGATTTAGGTTGGAAACCTAGTGAGTCGTTTGAGTCAGGAATCGCAAAAACTATCGATTGGTATTTAAATAATGCCCAGTGGAGCGAGCGAGTTTCGGATGGGAGTTATCAAGGTCAGCGTTTAGGTATGGCTAAAGGTTGAAATCCATTCAAATCAAAGCTATAAAGTAGCGATACATACTGGGTCAACAGAGAGGTACAACGAGTGTAATGATCCTTGTCTCAAGTGGTAATTCTCTGATGAACCTTATTCATAATAAATATACCCATGACTGAATCTAATATTGACCTAACTACTGTTAGCTTAGCTATTCCTTCAAACGATAGACCTAATTCCCTGCGATCTTGTATAGAGTAGAGTAAAGAAATGTCTTGTTAGCTGGGCGAATTAATCACAGCATCATACTGTGGTTACTACGGATTCAATTGGCTGTAAATGAGCCCGATAATGTGAAGATTTACTAAAAATTCTTGGTCGGTATGATCTGTCAAGCTTTCTATCAGATAGATATGAAGCTTAATAATAGTTAGCGCTTAGTCCTGACTTAATTTTTTTGTTCAAAACAATCTATAAGGTAAAAAATGAATACAATTATTCTAGCTGCGGGGGAAGGAAATTTCTTAGAAATGGTTAGGGGTAAACCCGCGATTGCATGGAGTCTAAGCAAGTTCTCAAAAAATGATCATTGCGTAATTGTCGTACGTAAAACGAACACTAAGTTGATTCAGTATCTGAAGAGTACACATGTTCCAAGGATCGGAATAAGAATAGAGTTGTATGATGAAACTGAGGTTTTAGATAATGTGTTATATAGTCTTCATCTGGGTCTGAAGTCTATACCTGAGAAATACGGAACTAGAGTAGTCTTGGGGGACACGTGTGTTGATCAAGAACTACCTAAAAGGGGCGATTTTTTTGTATGCGATGGCTCAGTTAGGGTTTCGAAAAATTGGTGTTTGGTCTCAATGGATACCTCTGATCGAATACTCCAATATTTTGATAAGCAGGAAGGTGTCGACCTCACTGATAAATCAGTTTTGGTTGGGTACTACTCAATGACTGACACGGCCCTTCTGAAAGTAAGTGTGTGGAAAGCCTTAAAAAACGGAGAGTGCGAGCTTAGTGGAGCTTTTGCCAAATACGGTGAAGTAAAACCTATTTATGGAGAACGCTGTCAAAAGTGGTTCGATTTTGGGCATATTAGTGGGCTAGTTGAAGCTAGGTTAGCCTTTTTTAACGCAAGGGAATTTAACTCTATGTCAGTGGATCCAGCTAGAGGAACTATCATTAAATCTTCTCGTAAAAAACAGAAACTGTTAGACGAAGCTAATTGGTACAGAGACTTGCCTCTTGATCTGAGTGTGTTGGCTCCGCGAGTGATTAAAGCCGAGGATCAAGGGGAGCGTTTCATTCTCGAAATGGAATTATTTGGTTACCCAAACTTGGCTGAAATTTTTGTTTATGGAGAAAACTCTACTGAAGATTGGTTATATATTTTAGATAAACTATTTTTGAATCACAAACTCTTAGAACAGTATAAATCTAATATCGAACACGAAGCTCTAGAATATATTTATAAGAAGAAAACTGAGGAACGTGTACTGGACCTAAAAAAAATTCAAGGTCTTCAAGGGATGGTTGGGGACGATTTCATTGAAATCAATGGGCTAAAATTACGCAATTTGCCATTATTAGAAGATGCTGTACGTGTGATCTGTGCAGAACTCTGCGACACAGATTGTGCGTTTACGATCACTCATGGAGATTACTGTTTTTCGAATATTTTATTTGATGAGAAGCACTTTATTTTTAGGCTGATTGATCCTCGAGGTCGCTTTAAAAATTCTTCGATTTATGGGGACCCACGCTATGATATAGCTAAGTTAAGGCATAGTGCGGTTGGGTTTTACGACTTTATTGTTCTTGGTATGTATTCCTTTAGATCCTCGAATGACGGATCCTATGAATTGAACCTTGTAGCCGACATTGATCAACAAATTATTGAAGAGCATTTTAACCGGTTAGTAGAAAATCAGGGCTTCAACGTGAATGAGATTAAAAAAATCGAGGCGTTATTATTCCTAACAATGATACCTTTACATGAAGATGATGAGAGTCGACAAAGAGCGCTCTATTTGATAGCTATTCAGAAATTAAATGAAGTGGTATAAATGACTGATAAAAAAACATTAAGAATTTGCATAGACCTAGACGGGACAATCTGTAGCCATCGTGAGGATGGGGAAACTTATGCGGATGTTAAAGTCCTTTCAGGGGCTAAGGAAATGATAGATTCCCTTCGTGAAGATGGACACACGATCATCATACATACCGCGAGACATATGGGATCTACTGGACACAATGTTGGTTTAGTTCTAGCCCGACAGGGTAAAATTACCTTGGATTGGCTTGAGAAGAATGAAATTCACTATGACGAAATTTTCTTCGGCAAACCAAACGCCGACATTACTATCGATGACCGGGTACTAAGGTTTGAAACGTGGGATTTAATAAGTAAATTGCAATTGCTGAATCTTGCGAAAGATAAATAGGAAGATGGGATCTAAGGTAAACATCGTGATTCCAATGGCTGGAGCCGGCAGTCGTTTTTATAATGAAGGATATAGCTTGCCTAAGCCCTTTATTGATATTCAAGGAAAAATGATGATTGAGCACGTGTTGAATGGGTTGTCGTGCCCACGAGCCACATACACACTTATTGTACAGGAAGCATTTTTATTAAGAAATAAGGACTGTTTAGATAAATTGAGGTGTGGTTACGATATTCAAATTCAGACAGTTGAGAGGCTAACACAAGGGGCTACTTGTACAGCATTAGCTGTGTATAAATTGATCAACAATAAAACCCCTGTAATCTTCGCTGATGCGGATAATATTTTCAAACATGGCATAGTCTCTGAGTTTCTTAGCGACTCTGTGGAACGTCAGTTAGACGGATCCCTCCTGACCTTTGAATCGAATCAGGAGTGCTTTTCGTTTGTGGAGCTGGATAGTGTTGGTCTTGCCATACGGACAGCTGAGAAAAAAGTGATTTCTAACCATGCTATTGCAGGTGTTTACTATTTTAAGCATGGGGAGTGTTTCGTCGATCAAGCGATCCAAAATATGATTTATAATGATAGAGTGGGGGGAGAATACTATATGTCAAATATATATAATTACCTTATTAAGAACAATGGGAAAGTTGGCAATTTTTCTATTTCTAATGAGGAGTGGGATTGTGTTGGTACGCCAAAGCTGCTTAGGGAATTTGTAGAAAAAGGAGGACAGCCTTTTCAAAAGAGTTGAATAATGAGTGCCGCAGAGAGGCATTTTTTCTAAAGACATGAACTAAACTCGGTGAGGTGAATGTATACAAATAATGGAAATAAATAATAAGGACATATCCGTGGTTATTCAAGGGGCTGTTGACCGAGAGTTAACCGAAACAGCAATTAAAAGTATAAGGGCCTATCTTCCTGGCGCTACTATAATTATTTCTACGTGGAAGGGTGAAGAAGTGTCTAGCCTAGACGTCGATGAGTTGGTTTTGAATGAGGACCCAGGGTGCTCCCCTAGATCTTCTATATCGAAAAAACCCAAGATGAATAATGTGAATAGACAAATAGTTTCATCGCTGAACGGGTTAAAATCATCAAAAACTAAGTTTTCTTTGAAAATGAGAACTGACTTTATAGTGACGGGAAAAGGCTTCGTTGAGGCTTTCGGAAAATATAACGACTATAATTCTGAAAAGTATAAAGTTTTCAGCTCTAGAATTATTTGCTGCATGGTGGGAACTAGAAAACCTGTTGGGGTAAATTATAGCCTGCCTTTTCATGTTAGCGATTTTTCAGCCTTCGGCTTAACTGAAGATTTGTTAAAACTCTATGACATACCCTTAGCTACTGAGGACGAATTCAAGTTTTTTGATAATCATCCTGAAATTGAAAGAAAAACCTTTGCTACTAATAGGTATAACGCAGAGCAAACTATTTGGGTTAATTGTTTGAGATCCAATAATAAACTTGTTGATCTAGATCACTCGACTCATTTATCGAATGAAAATGTGATAGAGTCAGATCGATTCTTAGTTAATAACTTTCACCCTCTTTCTTTTAAGAAATACGGAGTGAGTCCGATGAAGTGTGAATTAAAAAGGATGTTTAGTAATCCTAAGATCTACACCGATTATTATACCGAGCACGAATGGATGATGCTGTATAAAAAACACTGTTCAGAAAATGTAGATATTCCACTTCTTGATTTAGAAAGATTGCTCATAAAATTAAAATGTAAAATGAGTAGGAAAAAAGTTTAAAATATTACTCTCTAAAGGAGTATGGATCTAGCTTCTCGGCTGTTTTCTATTACTCTGACTTCAGTCAGTTACTGACCGCTTACGGTTGGTCTCCTAAAGTGAATTTTGAACCAGGTCTTAAAAAGACCGTGGAGTGGTATATTGAGAGTGATCGATCGACTCAGATGGATTGATAGAGCTATAGTCAATGCGTTGAGACGATTACCCTCGACAGTTTATTGGGCGAGCAGTACATCAATAGTGAGTCTATTATTAAGTATGCCTTTTGATGATTAAACGTGTTACATATCCTAAAAATAGTGTCAGTTGGTTAGGACTTACTGAGAAAAGTCTAAAGAATGAGTGTCGCCGACGTTTCACACGTTCTATTAGCTATCAGAATAAGACGATATGTAGTAAGCTAACTGACTCCTCAACTGAATATTTTGATGGTTCCGTATCGAGTCTCTCAGAGGGTCAACTGTACCCATGCTGTATTGAGGCTGAAATGACAGTCAACGAGCTGCTACTGGACGAGGTTAAATTGGCTAGAGTCTATGCAAAATGGTCTAGTACTATGGATCAAGAACGAGCAAGAGTGGAGCGTTTCTTCAACAGCAAGAACCCTAGTCATGTTATATTAGTTCAAGGCTATGAGCCAACTAGCTGGTTTGCTAGAGAGCTCGCGATTACACGCGAAATACCGCTCCTATCCCTAGAGAATACAGCCTTGAATCATAAACTCGTGTGGGATTCCTGCTCAGGTATTGTTGTGAACAGGAACGCGGCAAAAAATTACTTCTGGAGGTATTGGGATTGCGTCAGCGAGTCCGAAGTCCTCCCTTGGTTCCGTGAACTGGAAGAAAAGACAGCACAGTATAAGTCGAATGAACATACTTCTCCAGCAAATATGGAGTGTAAACTTGGTCGCGATAAACCTATTATCTTGTTCATTGGGCAAGTGTTCACGGACTCTTCCATTCTATTCGGTTCAGGGCAGTGGAAAAGCCCATTAGAGTTAATCTCCTCCGCTCTAAAGGAGGCCATTAAGCTAGGTGCTATCTTAGTCGTTAAGTTACACCCGAAAGAAGCTAGTGGCAGGTCGCCATTGGTGAAGCAGCCGTACGCCAAGCTTACTTATCGAAAGATGTTATCTGAACCTTTTCTTAAAGGTGAAATCGAATTGGGAGAAAACATTCTAGTAGACCATGAAAATTGTTGGAATACATACGGTTTGATGCAAGAGGCCACATGCGCGGTTACCATGAATTCCCAAGCTGGCTTAGAAGCACAAGTACGTGGAGTTCCAACAATTGTATGTGGCCATGCATTCTACGACGGTTTAGGATTCACTTGTCACGCAGGAAATAGACAGGATTTAGCTACTAAAATGGCTGAGGCTTTATCAACTGGTGAATGTAGTGAGCGAACCTATAGAGCAAGACTATTTGCCTATATCTATTTTGAAAAATATTGCATGGAGAAGTCAGAAGCCTCTGTGGTAGAAAAATTATTATCCATTTAAATTAAAGAAATTATGAGTACTGAGAGTGATATTGCAGCTAGTGTTGAAAAGGCTATTTTCAAGAGACGATCAACAAGGTCATTTGAAGATCGTCCAGTAGAAGAGGAGCATCTTAAAACAATTTTAGAAGCTGGAGTTGCGGCTCCCAGCGGATCAAATAGTCAAAACCAAAGATTCTTGGTGGTGATTGATCCCGATGAAATTGAAAAGGTTGGGAAAATGCGCTTTGTCTGGCCTTACAAGGCTGCTGACCAAAAAAAGATGCGGCAGAAAAATCCTGGAGGCATCATTGGTAATGCTGCTGCTCTAGTTGTTGTTTTTGCTGATTGCTCCATCACGGAAGGTCGCAACCATGGGGAATACTATATTTGGGAGTCGTTAGAGATTCAGAATTGTTCTGCAGCAATTGAAAACATGCTCATCATGTCTACAGCTTTAGGTGTGGGATCATGTTGGGTATCAGCAAGTGATAAAATGAATCACAGGAGGATGTTTTCCGATGGTAAATGGCAAAAAGTATTTGAAGACTATAAAATTAAAGACAGTTTCAAGCTTCAAGGTATCATTCTATTAGGTTACCCCAAACAACGCGACGATGAGGGGTTTCCAGCTGGCGAGAAAAAGCATGGGGCTACTGTTTGGCGCAGTGTTGAGAGAAAACCGTTGGATTCTTATTTGGTCGAGAAGGGGGAGGCCCAAAAGCAAGTTAACTTCTCGAAGTCACAGAAGCGCAAACTCTCATTTTACTCATTTGGTATTTCGTGGTGCTTAAAAACGATCCAAAAGTTCGACAAAAAGATTTGGAAACTCGAGTTGCGCAGTAAGGAGAACGTAGCTAATTCCTATAAATAAATTTACTTTGTTAAGTCGTTCATAAGATCACTAAATAAGTGAAACTTATAATATGATAAATAGTATGAAAAATTCGATAAGACGATTTTTTGGAGGCAAGAGGATCCAGCCTGTTAAAAGTGTTAAGAGGACAAAGTCAATGGCCGCTCTAACTCAACGCTCAGGTTTTGACGTTGATCTCCAGCCTGAATTCCGCGTGTTGATTACTAGTGGTCTAGGCTATGGTAATGTAGGAGATGAAGCTCAAGCTGCTGCTTCAGTAGGGCGCTGGAAGGAACTCTTACCAGAATGCTCAGTTCTACTATTGTCGCCGAATCCGGAATACACACGGAAGACTCATAAAGTCAAATCGTCTTGGTCATCTAGGGTTCTATGGTTTTCTAGTAATAATTCTAAAACTTACTGGCAGTCAAAAGGCAGGTTTAAATTTCTTTTTGCTAGAATGTGGTTTAGGCAAACTCTGTCAGCTCGGTTCCTTCGTGCTGGTTGGCCTATATCATTTGCAACAGCAGAAGAAATGACGCTATTGAAGCAAATTCGAGATACTTCAGTGTTACATATCTCTGGTGGAGGTTTCCTTACAGGAATGACTTCAAGTCGTCTTTGGGATTTTTCTTTGGTAATGAGATTGTGTCAGATTTTGGATACCCCTTATTTGCTAACAGGACAGACTATTGGAGTATTTAAATCTCCACTGGACAAATGGTTAGCGAAAAAATCTTTGTGTAAGGCAGATGTTATCTACCTTCGAGATCAAGGAATCTCAGAGAACGACCTTAAGGGTATTGGAATCACTGGAGATCACGTTAAATCAACGTTTGATGATGCTGTATTTTTTGAAAGTCTAGCTGATGAAGAAGTTAAAACTGTTCTGATAGATAATGGGATAGATCCCGAGCGCCCTTATTTCATCGCTAACTACCATTACTGGGGGCAGGACGATGAAATGAAGCTTAAATCTTCTAGTCGCTTTGCTGAACTCACTAAGAGGTTGATGGAGAAAAGTGGCTGCCAAGTGCTATTTGTCCCAATGACGCCAACTGATGTCGATGCAGAAAAAGACGTGATGGCGCTAATGGGTAACGAAGGAAGTCTACTAGACTACAAGTTTGATTATCAAACTGCTAGAGGTGTATACCGATTCGCATCGTTTGTATTTACAATGAAACATCATCCTATCATTTTCGGTTACGGAGAAGGTATCCCTGTAGTCAGCGTGGCTTTAGATGATTACTATTATCACAAAAATAAAGGCGCTATGGCTAACTGTGGCCATCAAGATTATTGTCTGTCGAATGAAGTGTTCTTTGGAGAACAGGCAATCTCTACCTGCGATAAATTTCTCGCGATTAGAGATGAGTTAGCATTTGAAGTACAGCAATGGGTGGAGGCAGCTAAACCTATAGCGATGGAGCCACTCGAGCGTTGCCTAGCTATAAACAAATTTACTAGCTAGCCTGATACCGAAGAATATACCAAAAGGCATCACATTATGAAAATATCAGTAGTTATAAATAATTTCAATTATGAGAAGTATATTTCAGAAGCTATTCAGTCTGTTATTGATCAACAAATTGCAGCTTACGAAATCATCATAGTAGACGATGGATCTAGAGACTCATCAGTGGCTATTGTTGAAGAGTTCGTTAAACGATATCAGAGGGTCAAGCTCTGTGTCCAAGAAAATCAAGGCCAGTTGATGGCTATATTGAATGGTGTTAAGGCGGCAAGTGGTGATGTGATTTGCCTACTTGATGCCGATGATATTTATCATCCTAACCACTTGGAAGAAGTGGCAAAAACATTTATTGAGTATCCATCGCTAGGAATGCGATTCAATGACGTAGAGTCTTTCAACCGAGATGGCGTCAAAAAGAGGTATCACCATGTTCATTACTATGGTGACATGGGGGTGACCTGTATTTCTCAATACGTGATGCGTAAGTTCCTGGGGAACGTCACATCATCCTTGAGTTTTGGGGGCGAGGCTGCGGATCAAATAGTGTCTTACATGGAAAACTACCCATATAAGCATGAGTGGCGACTCCGCGCTGATAACTGTGTTATTTGGCTAGTTTCCCTATTCGGCTTTACTAAATATAATAGTGATAAAATGACCGTGGGTTACCGAATTCATGGTGAGAACGGCTTCAACGGGAATGATTTAAGCGATCGAAAAAGGATGGAGCACATCGTTATTAAATCGCGATTTTTCGAACTAGCAGCCCAAGAGCTAGGGATCGGACCATGGCTTCTAAAGAATGTGCTTAAAGAATTTAAAAATTCTAAAATCAAGCATGATGATAGGTTAGCTGCTTATGTCGCCTGTGCTAAGGAGATATGCCCAAGTGAGGGGAAGGGTAAGTGGGTAAATCAGCAACTACACGCCATTCACTCTGAGCTTTAGCTCTAGAGGCGTGGATCGCTAATTACGGTAAAAAAATAGTTCATGAATGACAGCTGACGCGAATCTGTCATGAACTATGTATTTAACGCTGACTACGATCCCGTAGTGGTTTGATAGGGATTGATGTGGTTACCAGTAGCGCTGGAAATGTAGCCCCAAAACCTAGCTGAATAGCGCACGAGCTTGATCGTTTTACGACGTCTCATGTTTGGTACATAGAATGTTAGAGCGATTGTAATCGTGTAGAACAAGATATTCAAAAAGTTTCTAATAGCTCGAGGAAGCATGGTAAATATAGCCTTCAAGTGACTACCTTTTTTAGCCTTGAATATAAAAGCATTGCTTTCGATGCGTGCAAATCGCTGGAAAAACCATCTGAGACTTGTGCGGGACGCTGATATAGTTTCGTAGACACAGGCCTTAGGAGTGAAGGATACTTTGATTCCAAACGTTTCTCTAGCTCTGTTGAATAGCTCTTTGTCTGAGCCACCAGTGAGGGCTAGGCTAGGGTCAAACCTTAAGAATTTAGCATCAGATGCGTAGAGGGAGCGAGTCATCAGTACGTTACAAGTTGAGACAACGCGCGGTACGTGGCCCTCCTCTTTGCCGAACTTAACATCGTGTAACAATGGTTCTACTATCCAAGGTTTAGCTTCGTAGACGTTTAGGACCTCGCCCTGAATTGCATCGTCATTGCTAGCTACCTGGTATTTGACTAATTCTTTGAGCCAGTCTTTCTTTGGGTATTCATCGTCATCGAGGAATGCGCAGAAGTCAAAGTTAGAGTTGTCCGCATATTCGAGAATGACATTGCGTGCTTGTGGGATTCCACGTTCTTTACAATCTGCAAATTTAAAAGTGACGCCGTCTGAGCTCGCTGAAAATGTTTCAACTATCTCACTAGCGATTGGCTCTGAGTCATTATTGACGACAAAGCAAACAACTTCTTGGTCTGCGTCCATCTCCATTGCAGCAATGTGCTGGAGACAGTTTTTGAGCATCTGAGGGCGTTGGTAGGTGCAAACTCCTACGAGGATTTTCGTTGATTGCATAAAATAAGTAATAAATGGTAATAAGATTTATGCCGTAAGAGGGACTCTGTAGGCATTAAGGAAAAGATTAATTTTTTTTGAGTTTACGTCAATGAGTTGCTTGGCAAACTGACCAGGCTGAAGGTGTGTCTTGTAGTATTTTTGTGTAGATTTACTCATGGCTTCGACTTGGTCGCGAGGCATGTTGAGCGCCAGCTGGAGCATTTCTACAAGACTAATCTCATCACTATAGACAAGACAGTTCACTCCGTGTGTTAGGTTTGGGTGAAGGTACTGGTGGTATTGCAATATCGGGATTGATCCCGCAGCGAGGCTTTCGATCAGGTTGTGACAGAGAGGCATTTCTACCCCCGGACATGCGAAGTAAAAGTCTGCCAACGCAAGAGTTTCGATCCATTGTTCACTGGGGATTCGAAGATCCTGAGTTGTGGCAATCGTGAGTGACTTACGATGTTCCTGAGAAGGGATTAGTTGATCTAAAGTAAGTGGGCGGCGTACTAACTCAGCACCGAAGGAGCTTTCTGCGATAGCGAGTGCTCTGACTCGACTAAGCACATTGTACTTATCGGCAAGAACTGGAGCGTCGTACTTTGGCGCTTTAGCGTTACCCGCAAAGAGGAGGCTCAGCGGGCGGGTCGTCGTCTGATCGTCTTTGCTCAAGAACTGTTCAACTTGGCCACTTTCGTGGATTTCAGGGTGAACAAAGAAGGGCAGGCTGAAGCAATCATCGTGACCTACAGGCGGTCTTATTTGTTCATATTCGACACGAATAACAGATACTGTGGTTTGTGGGTACTCGTTTAGTTGATCTGTGAGGATGATCGCTGTGCTAGCAGGCACTGAGCCAACAGGGATTATGCTGAAATCATGGGTTAGCAGAAGCTTCTTACAGGCTTTGATCTCCATGGTTGCTAGAAATCTGAAGCGGTCAGTGTAGGCAATGGCGTAGCCTAGGGCCTCGAACTCAGTGACGAGATGGTAGAGGTAGCGGCCAGTGACATTGTCGATTTTGATAGACTTAAAGTCTATTAAACAAAGAGGTTTGTCTTTGGGAATGGGAATAGCAGCTAGCCGCGCATTCACTGCCGAACGTCTGTGAGATGGTAAAATGTAACTGCGAAAGTGGCGGATGTTGTGCTCGATCTTTTTTCTAAGAGACATGAATTACGAGCGTTGAGGTTGTTTAAGGATACCATCAGGCGACCATGTCGTTTTACTGGAAATCGTGCTTTGGCGGATTGCCATGTTCTTATCGAGAGCTTCTTGGTTCACGTAGCCTCGGGCATGGTCGAGGTGGATGAGTACTGCTCTGTGGCGCAATTGCTTGGGCTGCAGGCCAAGATTGAGAAGGCGTTCACCCATCTCTCTGTCTTCTCCGCCGTATTGCATGGTTTCATTGTGGCCATTCACTCGGAGTACATCTGCCTTCCAGGTCGATGCGTTACAGCCATTCCATGTTGGTTTAGTCGTAGTTAGTGAGTCTGCCAGTTTGTCCCAAGGTGAGGATAGACCGAGCTTCAGTGCGCTTGAAAAGCTTTTGAGTCCGTGTTTTTTGAGCCAAGCTACATCGAATGCTCGACCTGACCTGATGTCATCTTTGCTGATCAGCTTGCTCAATTGCATTGGCAGCTTGCAGTAACCGCCTGAAATGAGGAATCCTTGTTCAGCGTGGCTCGCATGTGTGGCGATGAAATCGGGTGTTGGAACGCAGTCGCCGTCAGTGAAAATTAGGTACTCACCGCCAGCCTCTGTTGTCGCAATGTTGAGAATCTGACATTTTTGGAAGCCGTTATCCGGGTGCCAGCAATGCTTGATTTTGAGTTTGGAATGGTTTGCAAACTCCTCGATGAGTTGTTTGGTTTCATCTGAAGAACCGTCGTCGGCGATGATGACCTCAAATGTCTCGTATGTTTGCAGCTCGTAAGCCCAAAGCACTTTTTGTAGCCATTCAGGGTTGTTGTAGGTGCTAAGGATGACGGAGATGTTCATGAGTGGCTTTCAAGGGCGATTCAGTTCCTGAAAATAGAGTTAGGAACGTACGTACTGAGTTGAGAAGTTTTTTGCAAGCCTAGGGAAAAAAAGACTGTTAGTTTATTACTCGTTTTTTCGCTTATGCGGAACTCGATATGCATTCACGTAAAGAGTGAGTTCGTTAGATGAGTGTGTTAGCATCTTTTTTGAGAAAATTCCCGGTGTGAGGTAGTCTTCATAAAACTGCAGCGCTCCTTGGCGTAATCTAGCAATCTCCTCAGCAGGAGCAGTCATTGCAAAATTAACGACTTCGACTAGTGATTCAGCGTCGTCGAATACGAGGCAGTTCTTTGAGTGCTCAAGGTGTGGTTGAAGATATTGCGGGTATTGTAGAATCGGGATGGAGCCAGCAGCGAGAGCTTCGATGAGGTTGTGACAAAACGGCATGTGCACCCCGGGTGTCGCGAGGTAGAATTCAGCCATTGATACGGTCTCTAACCACAATTTTTGTGGGATCTTGCAGGCTGGGTAGGACGAGAGAGTGAAAGCTGGTTTGGACGGAGTCTCGAACAAGTTTTTGTATGCTTCGGGTCTATAGAATTGTTCGGGAGGGAGTGACTGGCGAAGAGTTTCTAAGCATCTGTGTCGACTAAGGATTTTATAGCGATTCGGAAGCAATGGGTTGTCATAAGTGGGATACTTATCATTGCCGGCAAACAGGATTTTCATGCAGCGCTCTTTAGACGCTAAGTCTGCTTTCTTGAGGCGGTTTAGCTGCCCACTATCATGGACACGAGGGTGCATGAAGAAGGGCAGGGTGAATGCATTGGGCTCAGACGAATCTGGAAGCTTTTCCTCGTAGTCCACGATGATTACTTTCTGGGCGGCATTGGCTGGAGGGTATGCAACGTCAGTGACGACCACTGCTGCATCTGGGTAAGAACGAGCCGGTGGGATGATGCTGAAGGTGTGCTTCAGTAGGAGCTTTTTATACGTTTTCTCAGTAAACGTGGCGAGAAATCTGAAACGGTCAGTGAAGCAAATGTGAAATCCTTGTTCCTCAAAATCTGTGATGATGTGGTGCATGTAGCGGCCGCCTACATTGTCGATTTTGATCGATTGAAAATCAAAAACACAGAGAGGTTTTCCTTCTAGAATAGCCACTGATTGGGCTTTTGTTTCCCTTGCCGACGCGTAGTGAGACGGGATGAAGTAGCTACGAAAACGACGAACCAGGCCTTCAAGTTTTTTTCCAAATGAATTCATTATTTAAGGACGTTGCTTAAGTGAATGTAATTGTCGTGTGTTCCTGTGAGATCCTTTTATTTGACCCAATAACGATGAAGCCAGAAAACATCGAGCAAATGCGCGCTGAAGTTACGCTCGTAGCCTGCGGTTATATTTTCGACAACATCGTCAGTAGTTAACTTTTTATCGGGTAAATTGATTGGGAGTATCTCAATTGTCCACCTGCCTGGAGTTTGAGAATAGACGGAAAGGGTAAAGAGTGGTGCGCCAGTGCGCAAATGTAGAACAGCAGGGAGCTTGCTTCGTGCTGAATCCCTTCCAAAAAATGGGCGGTTAGCTTTCTTCGGTCGTCCAGATCGTTGGTCAGCTAGGATTCCCATGACTCCACCTTCACGAATGAATGTGCTTAGAGTTCCTAGTGGAGTTCTCTTTGGGAACATCTCGCAGTTGTATTCCTTACGTTGGTTCGCTACATATCGGTCGGCCGCTTTACTGTCGAGTGGGCGATAAATCGCGCCAAAGTGTGCCGGTGTGGGCTCGACTAATGGCATGAGCTTGGTGAGAATTTCCCAATTGCCCATGTGACCGAGGCACATGATAGCCCCTGATTTGTCTTTTACTGCTTGGTGGAAGCTAGGAGATACATTGACGTCGATCACTTTTTCAAGCTGCTTGGGCTTCATCCCGTATGTTTTCAGCGTGCAGGATAGGTTGGCTATATTGCGCTGGAAAATGGACTCTGTTAGCTCTGGCGAGGGAGTGAAGGCTTGAGTGTGCTTGGCCACGATTTCCATGTTGAAGTCAACAATCGCCCGGCGTTTTGGCATTATGCGGTAGCAGAGAGTGCCAAGGCATTCTCCAATGTTCCATACGGTCCGCACGCTGATGAAGCGGAAGACAGCATTTACAAGGAATAGAGTAAGAAGTATCGGTATGGCTTTGAGACGATCGAGCATTTGAGTAGGTGGGGGACTCTTGGCTAACAAAAGGATTTGTCAATGCCGAGGTTTTGTGTGAGTGAGGCTTGTTATTGCGTGCCGACCTAGCCTAGTCTAACCCGTATGGTACCTTTGTTAGCACTTTTGATCATCGTGATCGTCTCTCTTCTGGTTGTGCGAGTGGGAACTAATGCTCTAGCGCTGACTGGGATGTCGCAGGAGGCTGCGAAGTTTCAGGCTGCATCCGCATTTTTCGGCGTTGGTTTTACGACGGCGGAGGCGGAAATGGTGATGCGCCACTCGGTAAGGCGAGGGGTGGTTCTGAAGCTTATCATAGCGGGGAATGTGGGACTCACGTCAGCTATGGCTACTTTGATTGTGACTTTTGTGGCGAATGATAACACGAAGGAAATGAGTCATTTGCTGCAGGCTTCTCTGACTGTATTGGGGATTACGAGTGTGGCCTTTTTACTGAATTTAAAAGTCATTAAGAAACCAGTGGATGCGATTATGGTGCATTATCTGAAGTCATCTGGGGTGGTGAAAGCGATGGACTATGAGCTTTTGCTCAAGGTTGAGGATGGCTTTTCTGTTTCTGAGGTGACGATCAACCCTGGTCACCCATGGTGTGGTAAAAAGCTGATGGAGTCCCGTCCTTCAGACCGCGGGGTGGTGGTGTTGAATATACGTCATGCCGACGGGGGCTTCACTGGAGCACCAGATAAGGATTTCAGACTTCACTCTGGTGATGAAATAATGATCTATGGAGCTGATGCCTGTGTCGCCAAAGTGGCTAATAATTTATCCGAAGAAGCAGACTCCTAGTGGCCTGAGGTTCTTCAGGCAATGATAGTGGACTAAGTCACGATTTAGCCTCGACTGGTTCAAGGACCTCTACCAGGCACTTTACTACCCCATTGTGATGGAAATCGAGGTGGGATCCATGAGACATTCCTACCGAAACATCAATGATGCGTCCGGGCTTGTAGGGGCCGCGGTCATTGATGCGCAGGATCTTGCTCTTACCATTCTCTAGATTGGTGATGCGAACACGAGTACCCATTTTTAGCTTCTTGTGCGCGGCGGTATAACCGTGATTGGTGAATTTTTCACCGCTGGCCGTGGCTGTGCCAAAATTCGTCTTCACTGAGTACCAAGACATCTTGCCCGATTCGACCTCGACCACGCGGTACTTGCAGTTACCGAAGTGAACCTCGGCACCTTTTCCGCTAGTCGGTGTGGCGCAGCTCACCAGTAAGGGGAGCATTAGAATGGTGAGATAGATCAATGGTCTCATGACTACTCTTTTGCTTTCTTAGCTGCCTTTTTCGTGGCTTTTTTAGCCTTTTTTGCTGTCTTTTTCTTCGCTTCACGCGGTGGAAATTCGAAGGATGGTCGGCCGTTGTTGAAATCGTAGATGAGGAATGCCTTGAACTTGCGCTTGGTGCGGTTCGAGATGAAGTCTTCCATCAAGGAGGACTTTTCGCCTTGGAAAATTTTGACAGCGTCTTCTTTAGAAATGGCTTGTTGTAGAAGCATCTTGGAGACCTTCATGCCATTTGGAGCCTTTTTGTTTTTGGCTTCAGGGACAAAGTAAGACTTTTCAGTCTCGTAGATCTTGACCACTTTCTCGTCGAAGGTCATTTCGCCGATGATCATGTCGTCGGTGAGGTCTTCCATATCTTCTTCATCGCGGTCGAATACGAAGGCAACTTTGAATTTCTTGTCGATTTCGAGACCGGCATCGAATGGTCGGTTAAAACGTGAACGGAAGCCGCTGAGTGGGCCGACAAACATCTTGGTGAAGAGTTCGCGAGCTTCCTCTTCAGCGAGAAGACGGTTGGCGATGTACTTGGTGACTTTGAATCCACATTCTGGCTCCATGCACTCGTAAGTGGCATCCGTCTGCTTGAGGGTAGTTGCGCCACATTTTGGACAGGGAGCTTTGATCTCAGGGAAAACCTTGTTCTTCAGCTCCGTTGCATGGCCTTTAGCGCGTTCTACAATGTCTTTGGTAAAGTCGATGATTTGCTCCATGAAGACGGGGCGTTCGAGCTTGCCTTGCTCCATTTGGCGTAGCTTGCTTTCCCAGTCACCAGTCATTTCTGGCGAGGTGAGGCCGGTTGCTCCGATCTCATGCAGGGTCTCGATAAGTTTCAGTCCGCTGGCAGTCACGTGGATTTCACGTCCATCGCGGGCGATGTATTTCTGGCGAATGAGCGCTTCGATAGTCGCCGCGCGGGTGGCTGGAGTTCCGAGACCGCGATCAGCCATTGCTTCGCGTAGTTCTTCGTCGTCGATGAGCTTGCCAGCTCCTTCCATTGCGGAGAGGAGTGTGGCTTCGTTGTAGCGCGCAGGTGGCTTAGTCTCGTCTTCTTTGACGGAGATTTCTTCTAGTTGGGCATCTTCACCTTCGGAAACTGGACAGAGTTCGTCCTTGCCTGCTGCGACACCGACTTGGCGGCCGTAGACTGCGAGCCAACCTGGCTCGACGAGCACTTTACCAGTGGTGAGGAAGGTGTCTGAGATGCCTTCAGTGTGTGAGATTGTGGTTTCGCGGCGGGTGTTCTCAAAGATTGCAGGTGGGAAGAATACTGCAAGAAACCGCTTTGCTACGAGGTCAAAAAGTTTTTGTTCAGGCTCTGAAAGTTTGACGACTCGTCCTGTAGGAATGATCGCAAAGTGATCGGAGATCTTAGCATTGTTGAAGATGCGCTTGGTTGGGATCAGCCGGTTGTTGGTCTGAATATCTTTAGCGAATGGCGCGAGTTCAGCGTGGTCTTTACCGATCGAGTCGATGGTGTTGCTGACGATGCCGACATAGTCCTCAGGGAGGTAGCGGGAGTCAGTACGTGGGTAGGTGAGCATCTTGTGGCGCTCATAGAGCGACTGAGCGAGCTTGAGCGTGCTGGTGGCAGAGAAGCCAAAGCGGGAGGACGCTTCACGCTGGAGAGTGGTGAGGTCGTATAACTGTGGGGACGCTTGCTTGGTCGGTTTCTTTGTTTCAGAAACATTGCCAGTCTGGCCTTCGCAGCGGTCCTTGATCGCGTGGGCTGAGGTGATTTCCCAGAGGCGCTCGGCGCGTGAATGTACGTTGCCAGCTTCTTTTTTCCAGGCTGTATCGATCCAGCGGCCATCGTAGTAGCCCGCAGCAACAGAGAAATTAGCGTGGACTTCTGCGTATGGAGTGGGGATGAATGAGCGTATTTCCATTTCGCGCTTGGCGAGGATGGCGAGAGTGGGAGTCTGCACGCGGCCAGCGGATGTGATGTTGAAACCACCATGTCGTGAACGGAAACAGGTGAGGGCGCGGGTGGAGTTGAGTCCTACGAGCCAGTCTGACTCTGAACGGCATTTAGCGGCCGCTGTGAGGTTCTCCATTTCTGTGTCATCTCTGAGACCAGCCCAAGCATCAAGAATTGCTTGGTTGGTCATTGAGCGCATCCAGAGTCGTTTGACGGGCTTGTTTACTTTACCAAGTTCGAGAATGTATTTGAAGATGAGTTCACCTTCACGGCCGGCATCACAAGCATTAACGATTGTGTCGATGTCCTTGCGACGGGCTAGGCGTAGAACTTGTTTGAGGCGAGCTTCCGATTGCTCGATGGGCTCTAGCTCAAAGTGTTTAGGTACAGCTGGGAGGACGTCGAACTTCCATGGGAGGTTCTTACCATTCGGTCCAGTAGGCATTTTTAGCTGCACTAGGTGACCAACTGCTGAGGTGATGACGTGGGTGTCATTTTCAAAGTAGACATCACGTGCCTTTCCTTTTTTATCAAATTTAGCCATTCCTGGTGCTTTGGCCAGGGAGCGTGATAGGTCGGTAGCGACCGAGGGTTTCTCAGCAATGATTAGAGTCTTGGACATCCTAAGACTGGGATTAGGGCGCAAAAGGGAGTTTGGAAAGGTAAATTTTTGTTTTGCCTCTATATAGGTGTAAAATGAATGGGTGCTAGAAGGTTGAAATTAGGGTGGGAGAGAACGTGTTTTCACCCCTATTGACCATTGAGTCCGTTGTCGTATGGAGGAGGGTACTTCTCCACTAAACTGCTATTTTCTACAGATTGCGATTGCCAAGCGAAATTGAAGAGGCTTTATCATAGGGTGGATATGGCAGGAATGGACAAGCAACGCATGGCTGGAATTTTGTTCCCAGTATTCTCGATGCGGCGTGAGGGAGATCTGGGGATTGGCGATACGACAGCCGTGAAGCAATGCCTAGATTGGTTTGCGCAGCACCAAGTTGGGTTTTTACAACTCTTGCCGATCAATGTGACTGGAGCTGATCGCAGCCCGTATAGCGCAATTAGTTCCGTGGCGCTGGATCCTATTTATTTGGACCTGGAAAAAATAAAGGGAGTGGAGCCAGCTATGTTGAATAAAGCTCGAGCCAGCTGCGGGGTGGCGCGCATTGCGGCGACTGTCGATTACTCGACGGTGTGGCAGGTGAAACTACGAGTTTTGCGCCAAGCATTTAAAAATAATCAAAATGCAAAAGAGAATGCGAGCTTTGGATCTTTTAAGAAAAAGCACAAGTCGTGGCTTCGGCATTATTGTCTGTACCGGTGGTTGATCGATGAAGCCGGCGGACTAGAAGATTGGTCGCTCTGGCCAGAGGCATTTAACTCAGCTGGAAAAGCGAAACGCTATGAGGTACGTAAAAAGCGCAAGGACCGCGCTGAGGTATTAGCTGCCCAGGATTATTATGCGTGGGAGCAATGGCACGCCTTTTCTCAATGGGAAAGTGTGCGGGATCATGCGGATAAACTCGGAGTGAAGTTGATGGGGGATGTACCGATAGGAGTGAGTTATGCGAGTGCTGATGTGTTTTTTGAGCCAGAGTGGTTCCACTTGGATTTGTTTGGTGGGGCTCCGCCGGAAACTGAATTTAAAGCAGACGCATTCACCACGAAGTGGGGGCAAAACTGGGGGGTGCCAGTCTATCGATGGGATGCGATTGAGAAGAGTGACTACCGATGGTGGAAGCGGCGGATTGGCGAGCTAAGTTCGATTTTCCATCAATTTCGAATCGATCATATTCTTGGGTTTTACCGGATTTATAGTTTCCCGTGGCACCCGCGTAGAAATCCTGAGTTTCTCCCGCTGAGTGCCGAGCAGGCTGCGAAGCTGACTAAGGGGAGACTCCCTAGCTTCTCCCCCCGTGAAGACGACACGATGGTGCATAAGGCGCAGAATCTACTGGATGGCGACAAGTACATCCGTGCTGTTGTTGATGCAGCGGGTTGCGCCGAAGTGATCGGTGAGGACCTCGGGTCGGTTCCAGATTATGTGCGACCACATTTGTTAGAGCTCGGGGTTGCTGGGTTTAAGGTGTGCCATTGGGAGCTAGATTCTAGAGGTATAGTGATACCGGTGGAAGAGTACCCAGAATGCTCGTTTGCCTGCTATAGTACGCATGACATGGCTCCATTGAAAAAACTCTGGGAGGAGGCTCGGCATGATGCCCAGTCGGGTCCAGATAAACGAGACGCCGAGCTGAAGCTCAAAGCTCTTAGCCAATTTGCGGGACTTCCGGTTCAACGAAGGGGGAAAGAATACCCCGCGTATTCCCACAAACTAAAGAAGGCATTTCTTGAGACCCTCCTGAGTGCTGGCTCGCGCTATGCTGCGATCCAGATCAATGAGTTAGTCGACAGCTCCGTTCAAATCAATTTCCCTGGTACTGTCGGGGATCAGAATTGGACCTATCGAGTCAGTTGGGAGTTTGGCTCCATCCCTAAGACTGTGCAGAGAGAAATGGATAAGCTGCAAAGGCTGATTACTAAATATGATCGCGGCGCTTAGTCTTATCGAATAACTCCGGATTGTAACGTCGGAGCGCTTTTCCGAGTCCTTCGGTATAATTTTTTGGGAATGTCCATATTGGGATGCCCGGTTGCTTTTGAACTAGGCCTCTGTCTTGAGGCCTGGGGCCGTACGCCAATGCCATTAGTAAGTCGCTGGTTACCCAGGGGCTTTTTCGCAAATATCCGTGGCCGTTGCCGGCTCTAGCAGCTTCTGCATTGCTGACATCGATGATAACAACTTGCGGGTTATCTTTGAGGTAGCGCAGGCCTTGCTGGTCAAGACTATCAATATCAAAGGACTGGCCTAAGCGTTCTCTGTTCGTGAGAAACCTTGAAAAGCTGAGAGCTTTGTCTGAGTCACTTTGGTAGACGAGAAACTGGTCCATGAGCTTATCCGCTCCATCGAGCAGGTATCCACCTACGAGCTTGCGGTCCACATCGCCAGCAATGATGGCGACGGTGCCCAGCTTGAGTCGGCGCTTATTCTCAGCTTTAGTTTTACTATGCTGGAGGATGGCGAGGTCTCCCATTGCCCGTGTGACAACTCGACTGCCAGCGCTGTAGCCAATGATATTGATTTTATCGACATTGGTGCGTTTGGATAGAAAGAGAATGAGGTCGCGAAGGTGACGTGATGAGACCAGAGCTGTTTCTGTGTCTGAAACGTAGGCTAAGGTTTTTGGTGTCGACGGCCACGAATAGGCGATAAACACACCATCATAGGCAAGGAAGTGCCACATCTCAGCGGTGGTTAGAATGGGGTTTTCGAAGGTGACTTTATATCCGTGGACGAAGATGTTGACGGTTTTATTTTTAGATTTAGCGAGCTGTTGGTTGATCTCTTTGATGTATCGCTTGGTGGCTGATTTAGCACTTTTGCGATCCGCGTCTGTGACTTTTGAATAACGATGAACGGATTCATCTAGCAGGCCGTATTCGTTGATGCCTTTGACCTTGATAGGGAATTTTTCAGTACGAGTTTTGAGTAAAGAGATCTTCCTAGCATCTTGCCAGGTGAGGTCGTCACGGCCGGTCTCGACCTGTGCTCGGCCGAGGCGTATGGCATTTCCCCTTTTGCTAGAATAGAATTGTTGCTTATCCTTCGCGGTCGCAGGTCGGCGATCCGTAGCGTAGAAAATTTGGTCAATGAGGGTGTCTCCTACGCGATCAATTTCGTTAGGCAACTTTAAGCCCGTATCGGTGAAGGCGGCAGGGGCTGGCATGAGATCGAACACTAATGGCCCATTGCTGCCGCAAGAAGTGAGGAGAGCAATGAGCAGGATGAAAAGAGAACGATACTGGTGCATGAGGACTTCTCTAGCGAGAGTTCAACGCTGTGTCGAGACTGGACACGAAAAAGCCCGGGGACAGATGTTCCACGGGCTCTGGCTGTTATGCTTAGATGAGTGTGGTGTTAGAGGGCTTTGAGGCACTCTTGGATAGCATCGAAGTTAGGCATATCGCTAGGGACTTCGAGAACTTCTGCGTACTGCACTACACCAGCTTTATCTACAACGAATGCTGAGCGCTTAGGCACTCCACCCATGATGAGATTTTTCTCAGGAAGGAAGGACTCATAGGCAATGCCGTATGCTTCAGTGGCTTTGTGTTCGTAGTCAGAAAGGAGAGTGAGGGTGATGCCTTCTTTCTCTGCCCATGCCGCTTGGGCGAATGGGTTGTCGCCAGAAATTCCTAGAACCTTCGCGTCGAGCGCATTGTAGCTGCTGATGTTTTTAGAAATATCACAGAACTCCGCAGTGCAGCCACCTGTGAAGGCCATTGGAACGAAGAGGAGGAGGAGGTTAGTCTCACCGATGACCTTGGAGAGTGTGAGTGTCTCTGGGCCATTTGCGCCGAGAGTTACAAGTGTGAAATCTGGGGCTTTATCGCCGACTTTAATGCTCATTTTAGTATTAGTTGGATCTTAGAATATGTAGTTTAGGATTGTTCTAAACAATAGGCCTATAATGAACATAGTGAATCCTTGATTGCAAGGTTCTTTCCTGTCGCGAGCTCGTTTGACTGGCCGATGATAGTGCTGATGGCGATTTGCCGAAAATCTATCACCCGCCCCGTAAGCGCAGAGCTGGCGGAGAGCGAGTAACCGACACACTCTCTGCCCGCTCAAAGGGTAAACTACCTATTGGTGATCCAAGTGCTCTGATAAGGTTCGAGCACAATGCTCTGTTTACAAGGAGTGATTTTTTCACCACTTAACAAGTCACGCCAGTTCTCAGTCGCTATCAAGTTCAACTCCACAAGAGGTATTTCTTGCTTCTTGTCTGAGATGTTATGTAGCGCGAAAATAGATTGCTCCCGATTGAGACTCTCACGCCAGAATGCGAATACCTCATTTCCAAAATGGAGGGTGTATTGAGTCGCATTCGGGTGGAATGCGGGCTGCTGCCGACGGACTCGAATCATCCGCTTCAATGATTCAAACACCTCACCGTGATGGAGGCCTGGATCTGCTATTTTTTCTTCAAGCATATCAGCATCCCAATTATGACGATTGATAGCTCTGAGCTCGCCCGTATCAGCAACACCTTGTAAATCATTTTCAGTACCTAGCAGACTATGAATGTAAAATGCAGGAACCCCCTCCAACGCTAACATGATGGAGTGTGCACATATGAAGCGTTGAAGGTGGTACGCATCCTTGGCTCCTCCTATCTTGCCAGCCATTGAGCTGAAGAGAGAAATATTTGCCTCATACGGTTGCAGCTGACCATCCGGCATCTTACGCATCGAAATCTCTCCACCAAAGGAACAAAGTGTGTCTGTCAGGTCCTTCAATTCTTGTTCACTCAGCAGCCCTTCAGCTGGTCGCAAACCAATTCCATCATGGGAAGCAATAAAGTTAAAATAAGCTCTGCCACGACGCGCTGGGGGCATTGACATCATCCAAGCCTTCAAGTGCCTACAATCACCGCTCAGCATCGTATTGAGCAGGAGCGGAGGAAGCGAAAAGTTATAGATCATGTGCGCCTCATTATCATTCCCAAAATATGAAAGGTTCTCTTTGTTAGGCACATTGGTCTCGGTGATTACAATAGCTTCTGGCTCCAGTGTTTCGATGAAGAGACGTAGTAGCTTGATGATCTCATGGGTCTGGTCTAAGTGGACACATGTGGTGCCCGACTCTTTCCAGAGAAAGGCAATCGCATCGAGTCGGAATACCGTCACCCCCTGGGCTAGATAGGTTCGAATAACACGAATAAATTCTAACAATACCTTAGGGTTGCGGAAATTCAGGTCAACTTGGTCTGCACTGAAGGTACACCATACCTCCTTTTCGCCATCGACTGTCTGGACGTTTGTGAAGAGCGGATGTGGCCTTGGGCGTACGACTTTGGAGACATCCTCATAGTCCTCACCTAAGACAAAGTAATCTGAGCCAGGGTCTTTTCCTTCTTTAAAGTTCTTAAACCACTCGGATTCGCTCGAACAATGATTAATCACAAGGTCGGCCATCAATTTGAAATCCTCACTGATCGCCTGAATATCCTTCCAGCTTCCGAACTCAGGCTTCACAGCATGATAATCTACTACGGAGAATCCATAGTCAGAAGTGTACGGACAAAATGGTAAAATGTGTATTCCATTGGTTACTCCGCGGAGATGCTGACGCAGTATTCTGTGCAGTGTCTTAAGAGGCAGTTCCCCATTTTTCTTGATAGAGTCAGCATAGGTGATCGTATACACGTCTCCTTCGTCCCATTTATTTACCAAGGTGTGAGTGTCGATCGCGGCATCGGTGAGTCCTCCATCGCGCATTATGTCAGCTGAAATTTCAGCCGATTTCTCAGCCCCGTAGATTTGTTGCACGTGCTGTTCTACTCGGTGTTGGACCTGCTGAACCTTTGGATGATTAGCTTGATCGTAGCTAACACCACCAAACTCCTGCATATCCTCATCTACAGCATCTAACAGCTGATCCATGATGTCTGGGAGAGCCGACTCAACTCGATTCCAACTCGGCATGAACGGGGTATCCATCGATCTATCAGGATCAAGAAAATCATTACCAGCCTGCATCACATTATCTGCAAACGCCTCCACCGCCAGCCCTTCAGTATGGCGATCATACTTCAAACCATTCATCACGGCGTCATTGTGGTAGCTATCTACAAGGTCGAGAGCGATACGGTAGTAGGTCGCTTTGATCGTACGAATACGTTCGCTCGAGAATACCTCACCTTGAGTGGCCATCTTGCGATAGAGCGATTTGGCAATATCCGAGCTCATCTTGGAAAGACCGCGATTTTTGTCTTTGAGAGATAATTCCTGATGCTTGTGGTCATAGATATCGGCAATATCAACCTGACAGATTTGGTTCGTAGCATAGTTGCGCTGCATCTCCGAAAGGGTGCCCATTTCAAGTCCCCAATCTGAAGGGATGCGGATGCTTTCGATCACGTCGCGAGTGAGTGAAAATTCTCCGGCGAGTGGGTAACGGAAACTATCGAGATAATTTAAATAATCATTCGCTCCACACACCTTCTTCAAGGCGCGTATCAACGGTGTAACTAACAAACGGGTCACTCGGCCGTTCATCGCATTGTTTGCAACACGGGCATAGTACCCTTTACAGAATTTATAACCAAAAGACGGGTTGGCTACAGGGTAAATCAAGCGTGCTAGCATATCACGCGAGTAGGTCGTTATATCACAGTCATGGATAGCCACTGCCTCCGCTTTATTGGAAGCCAATACATAGCCAAACATGTACCAAACATTGCGGCCCTTACCAGCCTCCTTCGGCGCGAGTCCTTTTTCCTGCAATTGCGCATCAATTTTTCTGAGTCTAGGCCCATCATTCCATAAAACTTTGGGCTGCTGAGGAAGACGGCTGAAGAACTCTAAAGCATAGCGATACTGCTCTTCATTCGCTTGATCTAAACCAATGATGACCTGGTCGAGATAAGGGACGAGTGCAATTTCATCGATTATTTTCGAAAGCGCGGGACCTTCGAGTTCGGAGAAAAGCGAGGGCAGTATAAGCGCCATCGGTCTCTTCTTAGAAAATTGAACAAGTTCATGTTCTAACTCATCAAGGGGTCGGTTATTTAGCTGGTGCAATGTCGTAATAATGCCGTGTTGGTGAAAGTCGCCCATAGTTTTATTTGTAGTTTTTTAGAATATTAGAAACAGCTTCGCCCCAACCCTTTGAGCCAGTTTTCGATGCTATAATGAGAGTCTCTTGTTCTGGATGGACTCGTGGGCCATCAGTATGCGGAATGACTACGCCATAGTCAGCGGCTTCAATCATCGCCTTATCATTGGCGCTATCTCCAATAGCCACCACTTTCCATAGAGTGTGAGGTTCGGCCTGTTTGTAGCGGTCTATTAGTTGCTGCATCCCGAGTGCTTTATCTACTTGCCCCATCAGATGAATAAAACGCCCACCTCGCAGAGCCTTTATCCCGGCCTCCTGTAAACTCGTATAAAAAGAATTCCACTCAAGCTCGGTACCATTCCAAATGATAGGTTCAGTAGTCTCACGTTCCATAGCTAACGCCGCAGCGCTAACACTGAGTCCAGTATGATCGATCACCTGTTGCACTGACCAGTCGGAAAACCCTTCAAAAGAATAAGAATGAGACTCTCTCAATGCATGAGCCACTTCGAGAATCTCCCGCCTAGCCATCCCAGCGGGTTGAAGAATAAAGCCATTCGCATCAGCCTCGCTCACTGGAGCAATAGATGAGAGTTGATGTATTGCGACTAAGCCACCATTTTCAGCCACCACGGCATCACATTGCCCTATTTTTTCGGCCAATTGCCTTAACTCTGCGTAAGTTTTGCTAGAATTTAGAATGAGCGGAAACCCTTTTTCCTTTAATGCTGCTAGAGCCTCCTTTGCGCCGTCATATCCATAGTCTTCATCCAGTAATGATGCGTCTAGATCAGTGATCACGAGCAATTTTTCGTTAGCAATGGAAGTCATAAAATGGAGTGTCGATGGCGTTGGATTGCAACCTAAAACTATTTAAGCAGCAATCATACCACTCTCTCAAAAAAATTCGTCACATCAAGAGATAAATCCAAAAAGTGTGATATATCTCATTACTATTTAGACGTGCTATAGAGCCACCTTGCGCCAGTAGTAACCTAGGAGGGCACGACAAACCCGCCCATGCATTTGAGCCGTGCCGCATTCTATTGAACATCTAGCAGAGATAGTGGTTATTCCCTATCCAGATAATGAATGGGTTTTTGTTAGGTAAGGTGGAGGGGGGCTAGATAGAATTACAGAAAATGGAGGGAATTCGTCGATGCAGTCAATATTGAATCTTGACCCACGGCTGGGGCGTGTGACTATTTCCAAGCCAACGATTATGGACCAAGAACAATTATTTCAAGAGATACTGATGGCGCGTCAACGCGTCTACGCTGCCGGTGACCCTACACCATTGCAGAAGCTTGAAATTCCCGAATACGACTGCGAAGTCTGGGTTAAACGAGAAGATCTTGGTCCAATCAAAGCCTACAAGTGGCGTGGGTCATACAATGCGATGGCTGCATTGAGTCCAGATCAGCGCGCTAAAGGGATCGTAGCAGCTTCTGCTGGGAATCACGCGCAAGGCGTTGCTCTGGCCGCTAGGAAGCTCGATTGTCAGGCGATCGTCTACATGCCTATTTCCACTCCTGAGGTGAAACAGAGCGAAGTGAAGCGTCACGGTGGCGAGAATGTTGAGATCCGTCTAGTGGGGGATTCTTATGATGATGCCGGCATCGCCGCACGCAAGTACTGTGACGAGGCTGGTGCCGAGTATGTGCATCCATACGACGATGTTGTGACCATGGGTGGCCAAGGTACCGTGGCTGATGAAATAGTGATGAGCGGAGACGGCCCATTTGATCGAGTTTACATCGCTATCGGCGGTGGTGGACTTGCGGCTGCGATGAGCTGCTGGCTTAAAAAATACTGGCCAGAGTGCAAGGTGATCGGTGTCGAAGGTGAAGGTCAGGCATCAATGAAAGCTGCAATTGCGGCAGGTCATCCGGTCGAGCTCGAATACCTTGATGTTTTCTGTGATGGCACGGCTGTCAGGAAAGCTGGAACCAATACTTTTAAAATCTGTAATGAACTCCTCGAAGAAATCGTCACAGTAACCAACGACGAGGTCTGCCACGGGGTTCGCCGTCTATGGGAAACCGTACGTGCTATCCCTGAGCCGAGTGGAGCAATGGGCTTAGCGGCAATTGCTAAAGATTACGCCGCGGGCAAGATCAAACCTAGTGAGAAAGTGCTCAGTATCATCTGCGGAGCAAACATGGATTTCGCTCAATTGGCGACCATTTCTCGTCGTGCAGGTATTGGCTCTAGGCAGCGCCGATTCCTGCGTGTGCCAATTCCAGAAGGCAATGGTTCGTTGCTAGGTTTTCTCAAAGATTTACCGGAGGAAATCAGCATCGTCGATCTTCAGTACGGTCGTGTTGGTTCCGAGGTCCAATTTCCAGTGCTCGGCATGATCGGATCAGTCGGGGACTATGCCAAAGTGGATCTCTTACTCAAGCAGAGAGGTGTCACCGCTGCGGATGTTTCTACCGAGGAAATCGTCGGCTACCGTATTATCAACTACGAACCAGAGCTCTTTACTTGCCCGCTATTCGTCAATATAGAATTTCCTGAGCGCGCTGGAGCTTTCCAGCAATTCATGGCGAAGGTCAGTGAATTCACCAGCCTATGTTATTTCAATTACGAATACTCCGGTGAACGCGTCGGCCGAGCACTTGTGGGTATGGACTTCGAAAACGAAACAGCCAAGGATTCCTGCAAAGCCCTTCTCAACGACATGGTCGGTGGAGATATTCGCGACGTCCGTCCAGTCAGTGACGAGACGCTGAAGAGGTTACTCGGGTGATTGCTCGAGCTTGAGATGCCTATCTTGCCGCGGCCTGAGAAATGAACGGGACGATTGTTGTGCCAGTATTGATGCTTTTTGCTGGCTGCAAGCGCTGGTGCATGGCGTCGCTAGCTGAGATTGGCAGTGAGAGGCTCTCGATATTATTGAGGCGTTCTTCAGTGGCTTCTATATCGGCGTTGTTTGCCAGTAATTGCTCGACCGCGAGATCGCTGAGGAAGCTCATGTGCTCTATGAGTGGAAGAGGACTGCCATTGAGAAGCTGAACATTGACTTCGATATTATTGGCTTTGAATGGGCTACCGTGCTCGTGCAGGGCGAGCTTGAAGTGTTGCTGGAAGCTTCCTAGGAGGCTGGCGAGATCGTTGCCGCGGTCGACCATGATGAGGCTGTAGAGAGTGACAGCATTGGTGAAGAGAAAGAGGTGCTCTAGCTGGTCATCAGTGCTGATGAGGTGCTCACAGCGCCAGAGTGCTTTCCAATTGGAGGAAAGTGGTGTGGCGTTGTCACTCTGGATGTCTTGCGGGGAGATCGCGAAGTGGGATTGCTCTTCGGCGCTGAGATAGAGTTGAATTTGCATAGCAGGGTATCCAATAGGCCTAAACCTTAAGGGTTACATACTCTGCTAAGCTCTCATTGAGTTAGAAAGCGATTTGTTCAATTATTAGAAATCCGCTGAGAGCCCCCATTTCGCTACAACTAACTGATAATTGATAGGTTTTCTAACTGGAAAATCGGAGTTTTTTGTATATTTGAGGCATTGAGGTCGACTTTAAAGCTGATGGACCAATCATTTTGTTCGTCTGGATCGCAAAGGATTTGAGCCACTTTCCAGTGATTTTGGTCAGAAGATTGGTCGATCTGGGTGTGCTTCATATTGCGGGCTTCTGGGTCGAGACGTATGCTGTGGTGCTCGGAGTCGAAGTAGGCATCGATGATCGGATTGAGTCGATTTGTCGTCCATGCCACTCCTTCAGGGTCATTTGGCTGAAATTGCTGCAAGAAAGCTGGGATGTCGTCGTAAGAAAGGTGCTTGAGGGCTGTCAGAGATTTCTCACGCACGAGCTTTATAAATTTCTTCTTCTGATGAGTCAGTGGGCGCTCGGCAGCTTCTTTTTGCTTTGCTTCCTTTTCCTCGAGGAAGTCAGGGTTACGCATCAGCTCCCACTCATCGATGAGTGAGGAGTCGACTGAGGTGACGTGGTCTTTGAGGTAGGCTTCAGCTTCGAGAAGGGTGTCGTTCTTCAGGTTTGGCGGGACAGTTTGTGCCAGCACCTTATAGACCTCGGAAAGGTGACGCAGGAGGATTGCCTCAGAGCGTTCTAGTTTGTAATCTTTGATGTAGTCCTCGAAGTCCATGTATTCCTCGAACATTTCACGGGCAATAGATTTCGGACGGATGCCTTCGGACTGGACCCACGGATGTTTGGCGCGAAATTTGTTGAAGGTGTCGTAGATGAAATCTTTTCCTGGTTGGGGGTAGGTGACTTCTTCGAGCCTTTCCATCCGTTCATCGTAGCTGACTCCTTCCTCTCGGAGCTCAGCGATAAGGGCACCTTTTGCTTTGCTGAGCTGCGCTTTTAGAAGGGCTGCTGGATCTTCGAGTATCGACTCGATCAGGGAAATGACCTGGAGGGCGTAGTTCGGGTGTTCGCTGTCGAGCTCAGGGATGGTTTCTAGAAGGTAGAGCCCGAGTGCCTGATTCATAGTGAAGTCGTCTTGCAGGTCGATGTGCAGTTGGACTTTCGGAGAGTTCGGATCTGGGTTGCGCTCGGCTGGAGCAATGAGGGTGAGCACCCCACCACGGACGAGGGCGATGAACATTTCTCGCGCTTGGATGCGGAGTTTTTTCTTAGAGGACTCAGTTTCGTGACAATCGTTGAGCAGCTTTTTCAGTGCCGCGCAGCCATCCTCGTGGGGCCGGCTGAGGAGATTTAGAATGAGATTGTGGCGCAGGCGAAAGCTTGATTTGAGCGGTTCGGGCGCTGACGCCTCCAGTTTCTCAAAGGTTTCCTTATTCCACGAAACGAAACCGAAGTCTGGCGCTTTCTTTTTGACGAACTTTTTCTTCTTAGTGGAAGCGGCAGCCTTGGCTTCGAGCTTGAGGTTTTCGATCACGTGCTCGGGTGCTTGGGCGACGACGAATCCGCGGTCGTCGAATCCACGACGACCAGCTCGACCTGCAATTTGTTTGAAGTCGCGGACTGTGAGGGTTTTGACGCCTGAGCCATCGAACTTACAGAGCTGAGTAAACAGGACTGAGCGGATAGGCACGTTGACGCCAACGCCGAGGGTGTCGGTACCACAGATGACTTTGAGCAAGCCACGCTGGGTCAGTTTCTCTACAAGAATACGGTATTTTGGGAGCAAGCCAGCATGGTGGATGCCAATACCGTGGCGCAGCATCTTGCTAATTTCTTTACCATAAGGAGACTTGAAATTCGCACCATGCAGAGCTTCCGCCAGTTCCTTTTTCTCTTCCTTGCTACAGAAATTATGCGAAAGCAGGTTTTGCGAGGACTCGGCAGCAGATCGCTGTGAGAAATGAACCAAGTAGACTGGAGCTTTGTTGGCTTCCACTAGTTCCACTACTTTTTCAGCAAGAGGAGTTTCAGAGTAGTCGAACTCGAGCGGGACGGGGCGTTGGTCAGATTGCACCAGGGCGGTCTCGGCACCAGTGAGCTCGGTTAGGCCTTTCTTGAAAAAGTGGGTCTCGCCGATAGTGGCTGACATCAAGGTGAAGCGCGCTTGGGGGAGCGTAAGCAGGGGGATTTGCCAAGCAATGCCGCGCTCAGCATCTGAGTAGTAATGGAACTCGTCCATGATGACATCGTCTACCTTAGCTTGTGCTCCATCGCGCAGTGCTAGGTTAGAGAGAATTTCAGCAGTGCAGCAGATGATTGGAGCAGTGGGGTTGATCGTGGCATCGCCAGTGATCATACCCACGTTCTCGGGGCCAAAAGAGTTGCAGAGCGAGAGGAATTTCTCGTTCGCCAGTGCCTTGATCGGAACCGTGTAGTAAGAAATGCGATCAGCGCAGAACGACTTGTAATGGTGCGCCAGAGCCACCATCGATTTTCCTGAGCCAGTCGGCGTGTTGAGAATCACGTTGTTACCCGCAAAGATCTCCAAGATGGCCTCCTCCTGGTGGTCGTAGAGTTCGATCCCTGAATCCACCACGGTGGTGAGGAAATGGTTGAGGGCGTCGTCGTTATCGAAATCTCCCGCTGGCTTAGTCAACTGCATGGGGGGAGTGGGGAGGAAAAAGGAGAAAGTGGGAAGGATAAAATTGCAAGTTTTGCTCTCTTTGGAAAATGACCTACTTTCAAGTATTCTCATTTGCCAATTTTTCAGCGAGCTCGCCACGGTTGACCATTTGCTTGAGAAACAGCTTAACTCCCGTCAGCAAAATTAAGTCCTACAGATTCTAGAATCTCAGTGCCAGCCTGCTTGAGTGCTGGATCTAGCCGGACACAGTAACTTGGCGTCTTCATAGAAATAGCTTAGCTGGTTCTCAAATAGAGGTCAAACGGTGTGCGTCAATTGTTGCACGCGTGTTTCGTGACTTTACAGTGAGGGCATGTTACTCGACCATGTCATCACTTCAGTGAACAACGCACCTCAGGGCTTGTTTGAGACGTGTTATGTGTATTTTAACTGGTTTGAGGCGCTGGGCTGGTTTTGTTTGGCCGCTTATGTATGGGGGAGATCTATCAACTACCGACGGACGAAGCTGGAACTTATCTACGGATTACATTTTAGTATTCGGCCTAACAGATATGTTTGAGGTCTATCAGCTAACAGCAGTTTTATTTCTAACAAGGGTATTGGTGTCACTGAGTATTCTAGTTTGTCGCTTTTATGTATCGCGACCTAAATTATAAGATTGAGTACAAAAAAATCCCGCACGATTGCTCGAGCGGGACTTTTCGAATGATTTGTAAGGTTGGCTTTAAGCGGCGCTACTCTTTTTCTTTTTGAGGATCGGTAACTTAGTTCCCTCTACCACAGCGCGGTTGATGGTGACACTTTCGATGTCTTTGCGGCTTGGAATATCGAACATCACATCGAGCATGATTTTCTCAACGATAGAGCGAAGTGCTCGTGCGCCAGTTCCACGGCTGACCGCTTCTGCTGCGAGGGCTGTCAGTCCGTCCTTGGTGATGATGAGTTTGACATCATTCATGCTGAGTAGCTTCTGGTATTGTTTTACCATGGCATTTTTCGGCTCAGTGAGGATCTGTACGAGTTCGTTTTCGTCGAGTCGGCGAAGTGCAGAGAATACTGGAAGACGACCAATGAACTCGGGAATGAGTCCGAAGTGAAGTAGGTCTTCAGGCTGTACCATGGTCAGGAGTTCGCGATCTTCTTTGTGGGATACGTCTTCTTCAGAGACTTTGAAGCCGAGTGTGCGCTTGCCGAGACGGTCGCGAACGAGGTCTTCCATACCAACGAATGCTCCACCCACAACGAAGAGAATTTTCTCGGTGTTGACCTGGATGTATTCTTGCTGTGGATGCTTGCGGCCACCCTGTGGTGGGACATTACAGACGGTGCCTTCGAGGATCTTAAGCAGAGCCTGCTGGACACCTTCACCTGAAACGTCACGGGTGATGGAGACGTTTTCAGTCTTGCGGCCGATTTTGTCGATCTCATCGACGTAGATAATACCGCGTTCAGCTTTCGCGACGTCGCCGTCGGCTGCTTGTAGCAGACGGAGTATGATGTTTTCTACATCTTCACCTACGTATCCAGCTTCGGTGAGCGTGGTGGCGTCGACGATGGAAAATGGGACGTCGAGTACGCGTGCAAGTGTGCGTGCGAGAAGAGTTTTACCTGAGCCAGTGGGTCCAAGCATGAGGATGTTAGACTTCTCAATCTCTACGTCTGCGAGTTCAGGATCGTGCGGGTGATCGTGCTGACGGAGACGTTGGTAGTGATTATAGACGGCTACAGAAAGGGTCTTTTTGGCGTGTTCTTGGCCGATGATGTACTCGTTGAGTTTATCACAGATTTGGGAAGGAGTGAGGACATCAGTGTGTGGAGTCGCTGGTGCGTTGATGTTTGTCGGAGAATTGGCGTACTTGGTGACGCCGTTGAGCTCTTTCTGCAGAATGGTCGAGCATACTTGGATGCATTCGTCGCAGATATAGACTCCTGGGCCAGCGACGAGTTTTTTTACCTCTGAGTGGCTTTTACCACAAAAGGAGCACAATGTTAGATTATTGGAACGTGCCATAATAGTGACCTAGAAACCTGGGTTTTTAGGTGAGTTGAGTTTAAAATATAGGGTGAATTCGGATGAGAAGTTTGTACGATCATCGGGCTCGTACGGCTATACATTATGTACGTGTATCGAACCCACTGCAAGCAGCTTTTAGTTGAAGAAAAGGGCGCTAGAGATAATAACTAGCGCCCTTTTTAAAGTTGGGAAAGAGGAGGGCTAATTCTTCTTTTCAGGAGTATTGTTGATCTCGAGGACTTTGTCGACGAGGCCATAGGCAACCGCTTGCTCAGCAGACATGTAGTTGTCGCGGTCGGCATCCTTTTCTAGCTGCTTGGCAGTTTTGCCAGTGTGCTTTGCTAGGATGTTGTTTAGACGGCCTTTGAGGCTGTACATGAACTCGACTGTGCGCTCTACGTCAGAGGCTGTTCCTTGTGCCCCACCAGAAACCTGGTGGATCATCACGTGTGAGTTAGGAAGGCAGAAGCGCTTCCCTTTAGTACCAGCTGTGAGGAGTATTGAGCCCATAGAGGCACAGATTCCGATACAGTAGGTGTTCACATCACATGTGAGGAACTGCATGGTGTCATACATCGCAAGACCAGCAGTGACGGAGCCACCAGGTGAGTTGATGTAGACGTGAATGTCCTTCTTCGGATCTTGCATCTGCAAGAAAAGGAGCTGCGCGATGACGGCGTTTGCCACGTGGTCATCAATCGCAGTACCAATGAAGATAATGCGGTCCTTGAGCAGGCGAGAATAAATATCATACCCGCGCTCACCACGGCCATCGGTTTCGATGACTGTAGGGATCGGGTAATAATTGGCCTGCGGGGCCATTGGATTCGAGTTTTGGATGTTGGGATTAAGCATCATTTTTTTCTTCAGTAACAGTTTCGCCAGTTACTTTCGCGTTCTCTACTAAAAAGTCAATTGTCTTGCCGATAAGCACTGAGTTACGAACGTTCTGAATCGCGTTAGCTTTCTGCAGTTCCTTGATGTACTTCTTCGGTGCTTTGTTTTCCTGTTGAGCCATCTGGTAGATGCGCTGAAGTACGTCTTGGTCTTCAACCTGGATCTTTTCTTTGAATGCGATCTCCTGCAGGAGGAAGTTTGTCTTGAGGTTTGTACGAGCTTGAGCAGCTGCGTTCTGTTCGAGCTCGTCCTTCTGGGACTTTAGCATTTCCTGCGTCATGCCCTGCTTCATTGCGCGCTGCGCCATGCTCTGGATGTTACCCTGGGTTTCAGCTGCAACGAGTTCTTCAGGAAGGTCGAAGTCAACAGCTTGGTTGAGTTGCTCAACGATCTGGTTCACTTTAGCGTCTTCAGCTGCGCGATTCTTTTCTTCAGCGAGTTGCTGTTTGATCACTTCCTTGAGGTCATCGATGCCCTTATCAGGCATAAGCTTACCTGCGAACTCGTCGTCGAGTGCTGGAAGCTCTTGCACCTTGATTTCCTTGATTGTGACTGCGAATACTACGTCAGTACCGCGAACGTCAGAGATTGGGAAGTCTTCACCGATAGAAATGGTGACTTCTTTTTCTTCGCCAACATTGAGGCCTTTAAGCTGAGGGCCGAAAGTAGGAAGGAATGAATCTTCTTCGATCTTTACCCAGTGACCTTCGCGGCCTTCGAGGAATCCAGCTGGCTTGCCGATTGCTTCTGCAACTGGCTTACCGTCGAGAGTGGCTTTGAAGTCAATCACTGCGAAGTCACCGTCATCAAGTGGACGGTCAGAGATTTCAGTGAAGTCAGCAAAACGTTGCTGAAGCTCAGTGAGTGAGTTGGCTACGTCCTCGTCAGTTACTTCGGCAGAAGGAACGTCGATGGAGAGACCCTTGTACTCAGGGAGTTCAAACTCAGGAGCGAGTGTGATAGATGTCTCGAACGTGAATGCGCCGTCATCTTTGAAAGTTGGAGCTGCTGGAACCTGTACGTTGAGTACTTTGAGGTCTTCTTGCTTGATCGCAGCGTCGCAACCTTCTTGAACAAGACGGTTAGCGAGCTCGCCTTCGATTTCCTTTTCGTAGCGTTTCTCGATCATTGTCACAGGAGCCTTACCTTTACGGAAGCCTGGGATGTTAGCCTGACCGATGTAGGACTTGAGGATGGTTTTGCGCTCGGAAGCTACTTTTTCAGCGGGAACCACAACGTTGACTGTTGCGGCACATGTGTTCTTTTCTACTGTGATATTCATGACGAAATTGATTCGATATTGTGATCGTTGTCGTGGCTGAATACGTAAGATCTTCAGCTCGCGGGCGGGAAATTAGGCAAGATTTGGCAGAAGGTCAAAGCCGAAAAGGCGCTATTCACACTAATTGATCCAGTTTTTTCGGCTGAGCCACGGTAGGCTGAGGTTTCACGGAGGAGGGGGGAAGTGTGAATAAACCATTTTCAAACGCTGGAGTTATGGCAGAACACCATGAATCAAACTTTAAACGAAAGGTGAAATCCCCACTTTCTTCCGTGCAGCGCATTTACTGAAATCCCCCAAAAATAGCATTTGTCTCTTTTGGAGCGCTAAGTATTATAATCTATTGAATGGGAGTGGGTGTCACCTTGCAGCGGTAGAAGGCTTTTTCTGGCCCTAGCGGCAGCAAAAAGGTGAGCCATTGAGTAATCGCATCATCTGAGAGAGCCCCAACCGTAGCGTCTAGAGTCCAGCTATTTCCACCAAGATTACTAGAGCTTTCTAGCTGATAGGTCACATCCAGTGTGCCAAAGTTCAGTGGACGGCGGAATTTAAACTCCACCTTATTAGTCCCAGCATCGTCAACGATCTGGATCGCTACAGCCGCATTGGCTGGGTCTCTCACCTTAGGATCCAGGCCAAATACCATTTCTTCGAAGGTGGTGTAGCCATCACCATCATCGTCGGCATCATAGGCAACCGTGCCGACTCTCTCAAAATGAGCGGTTTCCCAAGCATCATTCAGGTTATTACCGTCACTATCGTTGAGTCGGTAGTTCGCTGTCACTTCCGCTGTATTGCTGGGCATCGTATAGGTCGTGGTCGCAGTGTTGGAGTCGCCAAAGCTGCCTCCATCGGATGTCGTCCAATTCTCGAAGTGCTGACCAGCAGGCGCAGTTTCAGCGATGATGTAGGCAGCCAGGCCTTCAAGAATAGTTCCGTCTCCAGATCCATTGCTTACCGTAAGCGGATAAGAATTTTCATTTACCGTAATAATAACAGTGTCGATCCCAGTCCTGCCGTCATTATCTGTCACAGTGAGTGTGATAGTGTGCACCCCTTCAGCAAGGTTTACTGTAGGGTTTTCGCTTGCGGCAATGACGCTATTGTTATTTTTCCATTCATAGCTAGCAATGCTGCTGTCGCTATCTGATGAAGCGGAGGCATCGAGACTGACTGACTCACCAGCCAGCGAGTCACTATCTGTGATGGTTTGATCCGCGCCAGCATCGGCAGTCGGCTCACCGACAAACTGACTTAGACCGACAAGCTCTCGAGTGTCTTGGTAAAGATTTACTTTGGCGGGGTTCTGAGTAGCAGAGACATACTCACCATTAGGAAGATTGAGAATGTAGTCGCGAGGGAGTTCACCAAACCAGTGTTCAAAGTAGTTTGAATAACTATGCACTACCTGGCGATCGTATCCAGACTGAGTTTCATAGGAGCTTACGATGTCATGCATAGCATCTTCAAAAGTGACAGGAGCGGCGGCATCCACTTTAAACCGAGTGGCAAGGGGTTCATTACGAATTTCTTCCCACCAAGTCTCCTCATCGGAATTTGGCCAAAGTCCTGCGTAGTCCCACACTTCGAATCCTGAAGATATTTTTTTGTTATTCGCTGTCGCGTAATTGACGATGGGAGTGAGCCAGCTTTTAGCTATTGAAACCTCATCATTGTAGGACATGTAGGCACCGTGGCCGATAGTCGCCATGACATGCTCGTTCATAGGTTTGGTTGAGCCATTCCAAGTGATGTTTTGATTTCTCCATTTAGGTCGGAGCGCTTGAGAAATCATGATATTTGGAGAATGGGCATCGACCCAGTCCTGGCCAATTTTCATGGTATCAAGGAGGTCATCGTAAACTGTTGTGTCTCCAGGCTCTTGGTCTAAATGAATACCAGCCACCGGAGTGGTTGGGTGAGTTAGGTTGAAATTATGCACCGCTTCAGCTAAGAGCTTTATTGATTGTTTATTGGCTGTAATCGTCATCCGCGAGTCGTTGGGGTCGTCCCACAAGTAGCACATCAACCAGACCTGAATACCTCGGCTATTTGCCTCTACCACAAAGGTTGCAAATCCAGCTTCATTCGGAACTCTTGGCGTAGCATTGTCCAGATCCGCCATATTCCATTCCCATACAGCATTGAAGAAGTAGAGCACTCTGATCGATTTGTTCTCACAAAAGTCAAAAAACAAATCTTGTGACCCTTTGTAATTTTCATAGAAGCGCGCCTCGGCGTTTCGGGGAGCTGAGGGAGTTGGGTCCCATGAACGATTGTCGTTTTTTGTGCCAGATATAGCAGCTGGGTTCCAGACCCACATGGCGCGACGATCTGGGCAATCGAATAGATCCCATTTTTCGCCACCATTCCATTCGGCGCATTGAGCTAAGTTACTGAAAAGTAGCGTCAGAAATGCAAGTAAAGTGCGAATGTGGGGGGTGATTGATTGGTGTGAGGTGAACCGCATAGTTCGACCTCTGAGTAGCTTAAATGAAGTTGTGGAGTGGGGGTAGGAGTAAGATTCGGTGTCGATGTAGATTGAGGTTTTGTGGTGCTGACGTTCAAGATAGACTTGTCACCCCAAGCCTTGCTCGGCTGGGACTCTTCGTTTTTTCGAGTGGCTGGGTTAGGGCGATGGGAAGGCATACTACGCCGGTAAGCCGGGTTTTGTCAAACTTTCAATACTATCAATAGTATATAATAATATAGATAGAGAGTTATTTGCATAAGGTTTCATATGTGGCGGGCGCCGGGCAATATTTTTTAAATATCCAATGATTTCCGCACAAGACTGGGCATCGCATTTGTTCCGCGAAGCACACTTCTCTAAAGCCCCAAAAAACAACATTTGTCTTTTTTGATTCTCTAAGTGGTACAATAACTTAACTGGTAAAACGTAATACTACGTACGGGTGAAAAGGAATTCCTATAGCTACAGAGTTCCTTCTTAATTGGACAAATCTTGATGCGCGGCAGTATTAGTTCCATTATTGGCTGACCAATAAACACGTTTAAGCACTCACTCGTTTCTGCGGTAGAAAAATGACCACTAGCTGCGCGATGGAGCTTAAGATGACCAAGCCAACGCGGAAAGTCGCGTCCTTCTCAGGCTGCGTAATAAATTCCCTGAAGTAGAAACCGAAGACTATGGCGGCAGCGCAGAAGGCCGTGATTGAAGCCGCACGATCTAGCCGCTTACGGTAGAGAAAGCCCGCAACAATGGCTACTAGACCAATAATCAGGCAAAACCAGAGAGAATTTGGCTTGTATGCTGCCGCTTGGATACTGCGCCAAAGGCCAGTCCAGACGACATGGAGCCCAAAAATAATGGTGAATAGATCGCGATGCGGCATGTTTTTGGTTGTTTCAGAATAGTATGGAAATACCAGGGGTTCTTACAAGGTGAGACGCGACCCATCAATCACGAATTTTAGCCGGTTTTTCGAGTTCGAGTGGGGGAGTTTTTTGGGGTTGGAGAGAGTCTAAGGTCTGAAGGTTGAAAGTCGGGGGAGATCGCGTGGTCGCGATGGATTGTTTTGATTGAAGTCACCAGAATTCGTTGGTTTGACTTTTAGACAGTTGAAGTTTTGGAAAGTGTGGGAGTTTCATTGTCTGAAAAATATAGGAGCGTACTCAAGCATCACATTTCAATGGGATCACTTCATGAAACTTACCACTTGCAGTTAGGTGAGGCGGCGCATTACTTTTTTCAACTTTCACATCTACTAGTCCATTTTTTGCAAACACCTCACTGACTGACTGCATTATTGGCTCAAAAATTTGGTCTGGATTTTCATGATCTAAAAGATCGGCCCTAACTTCAAAAACACATTCTGAAGTTTGGACCAATTGCACTCGCTGAGCGCTGTCATGTTCTAAATCAAAAGCTAAAGGTGATAGAGTGACATTTCCCACTCGAACTACTGTTGCCTGCCTTCCCTCAATTTGAAAACTTCTAAAGGGCGAACCACATGGACAAGGGTCACGATAAAATCGCAAGCGATCCCCAATATTATAGCGAATAAAAGGCTGAACATGATTGGAAAGTACAGTTAACAACGCCGTGGTGGATAGTTCCCCATCCCGAACAGGTTGGTTGTTTTCATCTACTGCTTCTAAGATGACCCAATCTTCAAGTACATGTTGACGGCCACAATCGCACTCAAAGGCCATGAAAAGACACTCGGTACAGGCATAGGTATCAAGAATGCGGAACTCAAGTGAAGGGAATGCTTTTTCAACGCGGTTACGAAGCTCAGCCGTGAATGTCTCGCCTGCAACCTTGAAGAATTTAGGTTCTATTTCTAAACGACCAGCTTCTTTTTCGCGGGTCAAAATCTCCAGCATACTTGGATAAGTGGTTATAGAAGTTATTTGTTTAAACCCATTGAGCTGCTGTACCGTTTTTCCGATCGCTTGCTCTACCGAAATAAAAGTTAACTTTTTGCTAGTCGTGGAACTAAACCTTGTATGAGCTTATAAAATCCAACACCAGCAAAATGGCCATTTCCCCCAGAAATTATAAGATGAGTACCCGTCTTTTGAATTTTCCCGGTCATTCTTAATTGCCGCAGAGAAAGCCGAGCCAAGGAAAGGCCAAAGAGATACTCAAGTACAGATGATGGGAGCACCACTACCGCAGGTTCCCCTGAGCTGCCAGAAGTTCTAAAAACGGCATATTGGCCAATCGGAACGCCAAGCATATCCATATTACCCATATGTTCTCTTACTTGAGCAAGAGTTAAAGAACGATCGGTGAGCCAATTATCAAATTCACCCATAAGATCCACCTTAGACGTTACAGGCAGATCGTTTAGCTTAACAAGATTTGTGTCAGGCAAGTGAGCATAAAGTTTATTAAAGTATGGAGAGCTCTGACGGGCCTCTTGTAGAAGACGTCGAAGGTTTCCCCGCTGTTTTCCTTCAATCCTTTTACGGCCTCCCCAAGCCGTCCAAATGCCGTCTATAAAGTATCCAAATGTTCGAATTAAGCTATATTTCATGCAGATATCTCTAACCTTCCTCAGTTATATAACGTAAAGCACACCGATCGCTGTCGCTCAGTGCTCTTTAGGTTGTGGGTTGTGATAAATTGTCATAATTAGCTCGCTATAAGCGGGTCAGTGCTTGGGTGCAGCGTCATGGTTTCCGGTCTAACGGATGAGCCGGTGAACAAGATAAGGCATCACCTGACTCACCAAAGCCCAAGTTCTACTATTTTCTTATACAACTCAGAGTTCCAAAAGAACCAAATGCCATTTTCTTGCAACAGGACCGTGGTTCGTATTGTCTGGCTAAGAGGTCGTGTGGGAGTTTTGGGGTTTTGGAGTGCGGTCGGCTTGACGCCGCTTTTGGGGATGGATCTGGCTCGACACATGGGGGTGGAGCTGGAGTCACGGTTGCAGATGAAGTCTCTGAGCCACTAGCCTCAGAGGCTTCCCTCAGCAGACGAAGGGACGTCGTGGTAGTCCAGTGCCCATTCGCGCATGAAGCGCACCCGCTCGGGAACAATCCGATAGAGGATGAATTCTGGGTTTTCTGGACTTCCTAGATACTGTTTGAGAAGGGGATTGGAGGACCAGATTTGCTCTAGGAGGGACTGCTCAGTGACCACTTCGGCGGTTCCGGTGAGGCGGACTTGATCGTGATTTGGTGCGAGATAGGCGAGCTCGACTCTAGGGTTGGCCGCAATTTCGGCGGTCTTGTGGTAGCAGGCCAGATTGGCGACGTAGACAGTGAAATCAGAATCTACCCGAACTGGCGAGACCGGACGCAGCCTCGGTTGCCCCGTCACGTCGACCGTAGCGAGCATGGGGAACTTGGCAGCCTTGATCACCGTGTGGGCGAGCGCGTGCAGCTGGGTGAGATCGACGGATTCGGATTGGGGTTTCATGAAATAGTGCGCGCAATTGCTGGGGGTTTTCTTTTTTGCGCGGAGTTAAGTTGAGGGGGGATAAAGGAGAGTGGAATAGGTGGATTTATAACAACTGCCCAGTGGGATGGCAATGGGGGAAAGCCCCAATGAGCAAAACATTGGATGAGCAGCCACTTTGGGCCTCCAACCCGGGATTTGGTCGAAGCACCCTGGCTCTGCGCCGGTGGGTTCCCTTTCCTAGTTGAACCAGTTCAGCTTCGGTTAGTTATCGAGGATTCATTCCTTGATGGCTTGCCAGAGCGGCTCGATGGGCTTCATGGAAACGTACTAGGGCGAACGTACTAGGGGACAGGGCTCTAGATTTGACCGTCTCGGTCGCTCAAAATAATCCCAGCGAAGCTGCTGACTCACAGCGCTCAGACCTCACCAGCGAACTTCCGCCTGCCATTCAGTCCCGTCATCCACACACACAACTCTGGCTGATATAGCCCTCCATAGACCCAGATCTATTTTTGAGATCCTTTACAGATAAAGGGAGAACTCAGGTTTCAGGTCAATTAGTCTGTCTCACTGTGTGTGTGTCACTGTGTGTGCAGCTGCTCTTTAGCCTGTTTGGCATTGTCCGCCTGCAGCTGGAGGACGGAGAGCAGGCTGGTGGCGAGGATCAGTGCGTTGATGGTTCTCATGGATGATCGAGGAAGATAGCGGAGTGTGGATTTTTGTCGATAGATTCATCCGGAAAAAAGGATCACTTATCGTCACCACCAATCACACGACACGACAATTTTTTATACAGAATTGGCAGGATTTTTCAGAATTGGCCCAATTGGTTTCTGATGATCTGGACAGCCTGTGGCTCAATACCGCTGAGAGGCCGGCGCGGCTAAGAGAGCATATTGTCTGATCAATAGAGATTGCGGTCTCATTGATCACGCGCACTGGGGAGTGTCGAAGGTCTGAAAGTCGAACGCCGTGCACAGCTCATATTGTCTGATAAATAGAGATTGTAACGCGACCGTCTCGGTCGCTCAAAATAATTCCAGCGAAGCTGCTGACTCACAGCGCTCAGTCCTCACCAACGAACTTCCGTCTGCCATTTAGGCCCGCCATCCCCACTCAAACCTGACTGATATAGCCCACCATAGACCTAGATCACTTTTACAGATAAAGGGAGTTCTCAATTTTCAGTATATATTGTCTGATCAATAGATGGAAGCTACTCGATATAGTATTGAAGTGATTTTCCTTTTGTTCGTGTTGCCAGATGTTGACCCTAACTTACTGCTTGATTCAGAGGCTGAGTGCTTGTTTGATTCATAGGTGCTGAATCCTAGTCTACTAAATTTGAAGTGCACTGAAGATCAGCGATTGGTGTGCTTTACGTTCTGCTCAACAATGAAGACTCAACTGCTAAGTCTAGTCATCGCGCTGGGAGTCTCTATGACGTCTGTTGCCGATGACGCCGGCGATAATTCTGTTCGCGAGCAAGCCCAAGACGAGCTTGGTCCAGGTTATGGCATGAAGGAAATGACTGCAACCTTCTCGATAGATTATAAGGCACTCGTTGAAGGATGCCAGCAAAGCGATAATTTGCGAAAACGGAGGAAGTTCATGTCCGTAATGCTCTGGCTTGCAGCGTATGGCGGATTAGATGGATACTACGCTAGCGATCATGCCGGCAAGATCGGCTACATCGTAAGTGAAATTGGCGATGATGCGATGGCCCGACTGGTTGTCGGCCAGCCTGAGGTTTTGCGATTGGCGGCTGGGCGTGATGTTGCCTTTGCTTTCGCTCTTTTCGAACCCGACGCTAGGAGTATGCGAAACTGTTTCCAAAAACCTTCAAAATTCTTGATATGATGGCAATCATTGATAAAGAAAACGCGAACTTTGTTCAACAAGACGGCGCGGATCAACCCGCTAGCGCTCCAGAATCAAAGCCCGAGGGCAAGGAGAAGCCGAAACCCGAATCCGAGGTGCGCCCCCAGTAGCAGGTGGCAGGCCTTTGACGTTCGCTAATAAAATGAAGACCCTAATACAATTGCTGATTGTTACGTTGAGCCTTTCCGCTTGTTCGACCAACGCACCTCACTCCGGAGCACTGGAATCGGGTCACTGGAGAAAAGTTAAGGATAAGCCTCCTACTTATTTTCCTGTAGGTGTCGATAAAGACCATCCAACTGGCTTCGATCATGGCTATTGGATCGAGACCGGAGACGCAAACGGGACCCGCTTTTTCGTGCCGCTGCGAAATACGAGATGGCCACGCGAGGAGCTCATCGCCGAGGCGCAAGATGCGATGAGCCCTCAAGCAAAGAAGGAGCTCAAGGTCAGTGAAACTCACAGTCTCATGATTGGTGCTGGGGGTGGAGTTCTACAAGTAATTGGCACTACCATATACGTATTCGCTAGGTGTATTTCCGGGGTCTAACGCATCGGTTCGTGTATGACAAATAAAGCAGCCGAAAACGCTGCCTCCATTCACTGCATGTCTCATAGTCTGTCTCATAGTCCCGCGCAGGATCATGCTCGGTGACTAAGCGAAAATCCCTGGCTGCGCAGCTAAAAAACAAGATAAGGTGAAGTCTTGAAAAAGAGTTTTCTAGTAATTAATTCTATTAGAAAGGGATGAAATATGTTTAAAAATAACTCTCTAAGTCTGCAGGAATAGCGCAGAGCCGAATAGGCAAGAATCTCCTGCGAATCCGAACGAACCAAAAGAATGAAAGTAGATCAACCAGAGGTTAAACTAGGCACCTTCGAAAAGTATTTGGTGCTCTGGATTCCACTCTGCATGGTGGCTGGCGGTTGGTTGTCTCGCTACACTACGATCGGTGAATCTATCGAAAGTTTTTCCATTCGGGGGATCTCGATCCCGATCGGTCTCTGCCTATTCTTCATGATGTATCCGGCGGTACTCAACTTGAGGGCTTCGGAGTTACGCAAGCTCAGGGAGACGCCCAAGCCCATCTTATTGACCTTCGTATCGAATTGGCTGGTCGCCCCGCTGGTAGGATTTGGGCTGGCGAAGATCTTCCTGTCTGGCCACGACGAGCTTTTCGTCGCGGTGATTCTCCTCAGTGCCAGCCCGTGCACGGCGATGGTTCTGGTCTGGGGTGCGATGGCCGATGGCAACCAGGAGCAGAACGTCGTCAACACTAGTCTCAATACCATCACGATCATGATTTTCTATGCACCATTCGTTGCTCTCCTCACGGGGATCCAGAACATCGAGATCGATCGATGGGGGCTGGTGATCTCAGTTCTCGTCTTCATCGGGTTGCCGATGTTGCTCGGACTGTTGACGCGCAAGATTGTTATCCCTTGGAAGGGGGAGGCATGGTTTGATGATGTCTACCGCCCCGTTCTTGGCCGGGTCTCGATGGGCGCGCTGCTGGTCACGCTGATCGTGCTTTTCGCACTGAATGGTACGACGCTCATGGGCAATCCAGGATCTCTGTTGTTGATATCGGTGCCGCTGCTGTTGGGGTTCGTCATCGTCGTGGGGTTCAATCTCCTGATGACAAGGCTTCTCCGACTGATGTATCGGGAGGCAGTCATCACGGTAATCATCGGATCCTCCAGCCATTTCGAGATCGCGATCGCTACCGCCATTGCCACCTATGGTGTGGGATCGGTAGCAGCACTAGGAACTACCATGGGGCTGTTCTGGGAGATTCCTATCATGTTGGGGCTGGTGTACTTTGCGCGGTATCTCGACAGCAAAGGCTTCTGGTCCAAGCACTAGCAAGCTGTGCAGATCGGAGAAAGATGGGGGATTGTAATGAATGCGAGGCGTTTCATGGGTCGGTTATTTACGATGATGGAGTCACTACCAATCTCATAAAATATTTTGATTCCGCAGAACTAAAATTAAAGGAACTGGCATCCATAATCTCAAGGGTGACTCGGGTCAAACTCTGGGATGAGCCTGCAGGTGTCCATATTTCTGTGAGAGCAATACGATAATCGACATCCTTGGAAAGGGCTTTCCATGCGCTGAGGTCATTCGATAAAGCAACGTCCCAAGTTGTCAGAGTACTCGCATCATAGGAAAAGACCAATTGCGTAACGCCGGCAGAGGTTCTGGTGATCGTCAGCTCACGAGCCGCATCTCTTTCAGCAGTTCCCGGAGGTGTTCCGTAGAATTGCTCAATGCCATCTCCATCGGCATCCGCGCCAGGAAGCTCGTATCCCGTGCCCAGGTTAGTCGCATATTCCTCGTAACTCATCCGGGCTGCCTCATCGGGTGCCAACGCCTGTGAGTGGTGCGATCCTTCTGCTCCTCCGCCAAGAAAACGAATGCGATACTTGTATTCGGAAATTGGCTGACTAGGTGAGTCGAGATAACTTTGCGTCGAGGGTATGAAGAGCGTCGTAACCGTTTGCCACGACAATGTCTGCGCCGTAGAGGGCAGTTCAGCGTTCAGGGTGGTAACATGACGGCGTTCGATGACAACATGGGTGGCCCCCCGCAGGCTCCGCATCCCAGGTGAGTGAAGCATTACCCGTAGCCTCTTCCACCGTAAATCCCGTTGGACTTGTAACAGTTGGCAGGGGTCGTAGGATATTCAGATCATATACAGGTGTTGTGGTATTTTCAGCCTGGTAAACAGTGATTTTGGCTGAGCTGAAATCGAGTTGATACCAGCTCGTCGCCTCGTTTTGCATCCCCTTCAGGTTCAGGTGATGCCTACGTCCCTCCAAATCATACTCTCCTGAGTGATTATGACCATCGAGCCACATAGCCACATTGGGATAGCCGTTGAGGATATCGAGCATTTCAACACTGTTGAGCATGGAGTGCCCATCGAATGGTTGGTGGATGGGATCATGTGTCATACAGATAACGGGCTCGCCCAGAGCCAGCGACTCGTCGAGCAAGTCCATCAGCCACCTACGCTGCTTGAGCGAAACGGCTCCATTCCACCATTGTTTTTGAACCCCCGTAAAATCATCATATTAACCTG
>NZ_MQWA01000001.1:760245-770731 GCF_002954445.1 Rubritalea profundi | reverse complement strand
GGGTTAATAGTAGTTTTGAGCCACGGTGTATTCAGGCAGGCTGGGATCGAAGTCGAGATAACGCCAATCCGCCATGATCGTGATGAAGCGAAATCCCTTATGCCGGAAGCTAAAGTAAGGCTGCTGATCGAATCCAAATTTCCTAAAGACGCTATACGGCTTTTTCATCCCATCCGTATCGGCATTGGGCACGTAGAACTCGTGATTGCCGAGCACGTGATACCGGGGAATATTGAGCTGGTTCCAAGCCGCAAGGATAGCGTCGGCATTCGACCAGTCGTGAGTGCCACTAGCAGTTCCTGGAGGAGGGTTTCCATAGTCAATATCATCAAAATCGATCATGTCTCCAAGCACCACACCCCAATCCAGGTTTCGCTGATTGTACTGTGTCACAGCGTGGGTGAGTCGATTCACCCCTTCCTCGGGTTCGCGACCACCTCCGCGCCATCCGACGGGAACATCCGCGTACTGAGGGTCTGCCACAGCGGCAATTGAGAAGGATCCCCCCTCCCCAACAACGACTCTAATGGTCTGGCTCGCCGTAGCGCCATTGCTATGGTTTACTAACAGAATGAAACCTTGCGCTTGGTTCACCAAAACCGTCAATGGCGACTGCCCAGATACGTCTTGTCCATTGAGCGCTGACGGTGCAGGCATTGGTAACTGACCACGTGAAGGTGACCTGCCCCGGCTCATTGATCGTTGTAGCCGATATCGAGAAATTCGAAATCGTCGGCTGCTCTGCTGTCGTGCCTATTTCAAGGTTATCAAAATTTCTTACAGCACCTCCGTATGCTTCGACTCCTACATACAGAGAATCAACCGCAGCCGTCTGGGTAATCGTAATGGTATCCAGAATGTCAATCCCGCTCCCAGTGTCGTATCCGACTCTATACTGTGTAGCGCTATCCCGGTAAATAGAGATCGTCATGTCGCCGGTCCACCCCGCAGGGGAGCCCGCATAAGATGTAGTTGTTGCCGCTCCATCACGATAAACCCGACTTTCGAACGTGCCGTTGAGGCAAGAACAAAGCGTATCCCGTCCTCGCTCCCTGTATTGGGTCCACGGTCGGTTGTGGATGCAGTCAGGAAAAAGTCTTTGACCGTGCCCGCAGGAACCGTGACCCGCACAAATTCACCCACCTCAAGCCGAGCTGTTTTGTGAAAGACATCGTGGGTGTTCGAACCCGCTGGACTCAGATTGAGTGTCCCACCTGAAATCGTAAACATACCGCCTGAACCGTGTGTATCCGTGGCTTTATAATCTGATGATGTATCAAGGCTAAAATCATCAAGAAAGCTTGCTGCGGATAGAGCACTGGCAAAAGCTAGCAGCACAGCGATACAGAGAGAGGGAGTGGAGCGGATCATAGGATGAGGCTGAAGTAAAACTGCCCAGCCCGATTCCCCTGTCCGGGGGATGAGCTGGGCAGTATGAATTTTTTCTATTTCGATGCCAGATTACTTGCGGCGGCGGAGGATGAGGCGAGTCCACCGAGGCCGAGTAGGGCGGTGGTGGATGGTTCTGGCACGGCGGTGATCAGCCATCGACTTCCGATTGGTTGAGAACGCCGTGGAAGAACGAGACGTCATCCATGGCCCCAGCAAAACCACTGCCGGAGTTGCCGGCACTAAGAACGAATGGGGCGCCGCCCTGTATGCTGCCGCCGCCGGGCGTGGTGAGGGTCTCCTGCACTCCGTCGATCCACGCGGTGACCGCGCCGTTGTCAAAGCTGAAAGCGACATGATGCCACGTGTCACGTGTCACGTGTCACGGGAAATCGTGAGCGTCGTACTTAGTGTGGTAAATCCGGGGTCATTCACTCGAAAAGCGAGCGTGGACGTCGTGGCATTACCAGACCCAAACGCGATATTGTAGGCTCCTCCGCCGTACGAGCGGGTGAGCGCTCTTGCGTATTGGTCGGTTGAGGAGTTGTAATTCATCCACATCGCGATCGAAAACTTGCCGTCGTCCGCGCCGGCTGTCGGAATGCTGAGATTGCTATCGGGTGTGGCGACCGACGCATTGCCGCCAGAAGTTGTGACGAGCAGGGCGTCGCGTCCGGCGAGCGTGCCCAGCGATGAGCCGGTGTTCAGCGTAAGATCATTCGATCCAACACCGTCGTTGGCGTTGCCCTCGAAATCGTACGCCGCAGTTAGAGTGGCTGCGTGGGACATGCTAGGCATCAGTAATGCTGTGGCAATGAGGGCTGATCGCGTTGTGGTTTTAATAGTTTTGTTCATCTGTTTTCTTTCTGTTGTTTGTATTAGTGGTTATTGCTTATGGTAAATATGAGCCTGAGGGTGCCGTTTGATGGTGAAAAACGTCATCGAGAATGACAACTTCGCTAAGTAACGGAAATCTGGTGCTGAATGTGAGCAGATTTCTTGAACTTTTTTCTGCCGATGATCTGAATTCACCGGGCTATCGAGATTTGGCTATTGGTTTTTATGGCGTTGCAGGATAATTTCTGCTCACATTGGCGGGAGATTCTCCGTAGTGTAGGTAGTACTCATTATAAACTAGAGAAGTGAAGCATCGTCCACCACAACAAGAAGCCGTATTCATTGGTGAAATAACCCGTATTCAGTCGCAACTACGGGCGTACATTATCTCCCTGATGCCGGGTGCGAGTGGAGCTGAGGACGTTCTGCAGGAGACCAATCTGGTGTTGTGGGAAAAGCGTGCGAAGTTCGAGCAGGGAACGAACTTTCGTGCTTGGGTATGTGCGATTGCGCGTTTGGAGGTCAGGCGCACCGGCGCCAGATGTACCGGCTGGGAACCACGATGCTGGATGAAGACCTGGCGGATCAGTTGGCGGCGCCATTGCAGAGCGATGAGGAAAGACCCGAGGAGCACCTCCAGATTCTGGAGCACTGCCTTACGCGCCTGCGTGAGTCGGAGCGCGAGTTGGTCGAGCATCGCTACTTTTCAAAAGGGACACTAGACGAGTTCTCCGCGACCAGTGGACGCTCCAGCGAAACCCTGCGCAACAGCCTCTGCCGCATCCGTGCGGCGCTGAGAAAGTGTGTCAAAGATAAACTCGCGATCAGCGATGCCCGCATATGAACCGACGTGAACTAGAAATGCAGTTGCAAGACCTGCTGGAAGGAGAGCTAGAAGCATCGGCCCTAGATGGTCTGCAGCAAGAATTACGAGAGAACCCAGAAGCGCGGGAGCTCTACCGTGAATATGTGCGTTTGCATAATGCGCTTCAAATCCGCAGCGAAGACGTGGATTTACTCAGAGTCGTGCCGATGGATCAAGTCGTCGAGAGAAGTCAGCGGCGAGTTCTGCGGCGAGTTCTGCGGAATTCCGGTATGGCTGCCGCTGCTATGTTGATGATCGGGGCCTTGATGATGATAAAGATCTGCATTTATGAGCCACCTGTTTTGGTTTTCATCACGAGTCCGGGGTCGGAATTTAGCTTGAGTGGCGTGGATGGTGAAGATTCACCAGATGGAATGGCGATTGAGGTGGGGACGCGCCGACAGGTTCAATGCGGCACGGTGGAACTTAATTTTGGTTCTGGAGTCCGCGGGATAATACGGGGGCCGGATGATCTCACGCTACACCGCAAGGATCTGCTCCACATGAACCGTGGAACTGGCCGGTTTGAGGTGCCCGAGAAGGCGGTCGGGTTCATGGTGAGCACGCCGGATCTCGTGCTCACTGATCTAGCTACTGTGTTTGGAATCCTGACTCAGCCGAATTTTCTCGATGAGGTGCATGTCTTCACGGGCAAGGTGGAGGTCTTGAATCGCTACGGATTAAAGAACAAACAACTGATCGTGGCGGACGAGGCATGGGTTGCCGGACCAGCTGGGCGATGGACAGAGACTCCGCTGCTGCGGGATCCCTTTCACACGGAACTACCTAAAAGCGCACCTGCTGCGGCGACGGTGCTCTTTAAGGATGATTTTGAAACCGACACCTCGGGCGACTACACGTCCATCGACTACGACCGCGGAGGTGCGATCAAAGGTGGGTTCGCTATCGACTCAGCAGGCAGCGGGGTCCTCGAGATTCGAGCCAGCTCCGCCGCTCAGCTTGTGCACCGTAGCTCCACTCTCGGGGGAAATGAATGTTTTAAGACTGAGTGGCTGACACAGGTCGTGGCACTACGACAAAGCTCAAGTGCACCTTCCTCCTCGCAAATTCTAACCGACGATCCCAGCAAGAAACGGTCTAGCGTCCGCTTACGGGTGGATGCTGGCGTTTTCGAAATTGATTTTGCCCGCGATTTCAAAGGATCCTACGAGTGGTTCAATAACTCGCCGTACACAGCACCTGAGACGTTCTGGGTGGTGCGGGTCAGTGAGACTGAATTTTGCTGGTATCGCGGAGCGTCCGAGCAAGAGCAAGTGAAGATCGCGGAGTTCACGTTCGATTCTGATCCAGGGCAGTTATTTGTTGGCCTTCAAGCCTATATGGTGACGGCTCGTTTCGATAATCTATCGGTAGTCGAGTCGCCTGATTCCTCAGAATAACGACAGGTTAGCGCCACCATCAGTGGAATGCGGTAATCACAGGAATAGACCTTATATCGATGTCACTTAGTCTGTCTCATAGTCCCGAGTGTGTCTCATAGTCCCGAGTGAGGAGGAGAAAGGGGGTTGACCGGCCTCGGCCAGCTTAGTATTCAGCGCGACGATTTCATCGCTGGAGATCGAGCCCGCCTTATCCTGTGCCATCGCAGGCAACGACCATACGCATACGCTGGCTAGGACGAGTAAGGCGGTAATGATTCGAGAAATTTTGTTCATGGTAGCAAGTTCGTTCAATGTTACGTCGGGTAATGGTTTATTCTTACCGGTTTGAGCTGGCGTCTATGGTTTGGTGATCAGCTCGATGGCTTTGTCGGCGAATCGCTGGCCAAGGATGACGGCTCCTTCTTCAGGGAAATGGATGTCACCGTCGGGTTTGTTGGCATCGCCGCCGTTGAGATCATCCGTATCGATCCAGGCATTGCCCGGGGTCTTGCCCAGCTTGACCTGAGTCTCCCTGACACTGCGCCAGTGATCGTTGTCTGGTCGGCTTCGGGCGTAGTCGTTGATGCGGGCGATCACAAACTGCAGGTCATCGCGACCCAGATCCTTTTTGAGTTTATTCACCAATTTAATAAAGCTTTCTTCGTAGACCTCGGAGAGGCGGTTGTTGGCGTCTGACTCGCCCTGCATCCAGATGAAGCTGACGGTATCGAAGGATTGATCTTTGGCGGCGGCCAATGCGGTCTCGATCAAGGGCTTGTATTCCATACCATTGGAAGTCATCTTCTTGTCGGTTAGACCGCGACCGGTGGGCTGGCGGTAATCGGCGACCCAGAATCGGATACCGCGGCCCTATTTCTGGCGCATCACGACGACGACGTTTTCCTTGCCAAAATGCTTTGCAACACGAGCTGCGAATGCTCCCTTGACCGTGCCGGTCATGTTCGATTGACCTGAGAGGATAAACAAATGTTTGCCTGTCTTTTGATCGTCCGCGCATGCCTGGGCAACAAAGGCCAATGCCAATGCAAGAGCCAAGCCGATTTGCAGCTGGCGTTGAAACTTAAAGTTTTGTCTTCGTTGATAGAACATGGGATTGCTAGGAATTTGCTTTTTGGGTGAGGTGGTCGAGAGCATCATGCGAGGAGGAGAAAGGGGGTTGTTACGTCTTTCGGAAGTTATTTGATCCGATTTCCCCTGCCGCAGGTCTTCCAGCGGCAAGGGAGATGATTTTGATTCTAGGTTACTCCTCGCCTACCAAGCGTCCGAAGAGCTTGTCTCCTCCGTCAGCCACGGACGAGTCGATGGTGGCCGTGACGGTTTTAGTCGTCGGAGTACCAGCAGGTCCCGCAACAACCACGTAGCTCACGTCCCCACCTGCATCGTTGCCATCGGCATCAGGCACCTCGGTTACCGTGTCCGTCCAAGACACGAGGTCTTTGCTGTACGAGACCTTCAGTGCCGCCGTGCCGCGGTCGGTCGTTGGCAGGCAGTTGAAGGTCATCACCAGGTTGCCGCTGCCGTCGGCAGTGGGCACTGGAAGCAGCCCCTGTGCATCGACCGTCGGGGTGGCCGCTCCAAGTAGGAAGGCCAGGCCGTTAGAGACTCCGTCGCCGTTGGCGTCGTCGCCGCTCAATTCACCGCCGGTCGCCCAGGCGTCGTAGTTTGCCAACGGGGCCGGGGGCATCACTGTGATGGTGATTTCATCAAAGCTTTGGTCGTATCCGTCGTCGGCGGTCAGGCGGAGAACGTATGTTCCGGCTTCAGTAAAGGTCGCAGTGGTATCAACGGCGGATGCATCTCCGAAAGTTACATCCCCGGCCCCAGCGCCACCTACCCTTGTCCAGGTAGTAGTCGGGATTTGTTCGGCATCGGTAACGGTGCCATCGAGGTTTGCGACAGCCTGATTGGCCACGGCGGAAACGGCGTTCTGGTTAATGCGCAGGAAGCTGCCATCGCCGGGATCCGTCAGGATCTGCCAGGCCGTCCCGCCGGCGGGGTCATAGCCGATGCCGATTTCTCCGCCCACCGGGCCGCTGCCGCCCCCGCCATTGGAGATACGGATCTCGATGGTGTGCCAGCCGGGTGCCAGGTTCAAGTTTGCTGTCTGGGTGCGAGTGTTCCAGGCATCATTGGAGAGCACCAGATTGCCATCAATCCAGATGCGCGCTTTATCATCAATGTATTCGGTGAAGCTGATTTGGCCGTCAGCATCGAAGATGTTGCCGGTGTAGATTTCGGTAGTGCTGCCCGCAATCGAGTTTTCCGTCCTGCTGGAGACATCAACCAGGATTTCTGTTTCCGGGTTGGGGGTCGATTCATTGATGTCGCCTGAAGCCGTTCCGTAATAGAGGCCTGGTATGGTGGTCACGGTTTGCAAATAGACGGTTTGATCCGGGGTGTTGATGGTCACCGTGGGAGGCGTGTTGGGCGAGGTCGCCTGCACCGTCAGAGGCTCCGACAGCGCGTAGTAAGACAAGGTGTCACTGGTGTTATTCGTGAAGATTTCCCAAACGCGCCCGGAGGTGTTTGCATTTGCGGCGCCCCTGGTGAACGTCGTGTTGTCCGTGGTATTACCCAGCGGATTGCTATCACTTCCATTAGATTTCGCTCCAGTCGCGACGTCGATGCCGTCATTTGCATTCGGATTAACTGTCTGGTTGCCAAATTGATCGAGGAAGGGCGAGTAGCGCACGGAACCCGTGCGCACGTTGCTATCGCTATCAAACGGGTTGCTCCAACCGTTCCAGATGTCCGCGTTGTTTCTGGCGATGCAGGTCGTTCCATCTATCGCGTAAACAGGGAAACCAGCACCGCCAATGCCAGAACCGCCCGAGAGATCGGCCGTATCTGTATTATCCTTAACATTCACCTTAGCGGAGAGTGCCTCGGTAGTGCTGCTATTTAGATTCACGGAAACCATCGCTTTCCAAGTCGTGCCCACGAGGGTCGCATTTGCGTGGGCTTCGGCTGTGACGTAGGTGTTGTAGTCGGCGGGGTCATTTGAGGTTGCGTTGCGTGTGCCCGTAGAGCCCACCGTATGGAATGCGAGGCGGTATTGGTCACCGACTTGCCAGGGGTTGCCGGTGTTGGGATTGATGCCCCCGTTGGCGGTCAGATTCAGAATGCCGAGTTCGCCCACCAGGTTCGCGAAAGCGATGATGTCATTGTCGGGACTCGCCGAGGCCGGGACCAGGGCGTTCGCCGCAGGGTCCTCCAGAGTGGCGGTCGAAACGATCTGCAGTTGAAGGAGTCCCACCCCGGTGGTGGTGACCGCGACCTCGAACACGGCAGGGTTCCCGGTGGTGCCCACGCTGTCCACGGTGATCGTGGCGGGGCCGTTCAGCGAGGGATTGTTCTCGAAGTCGGCGGTGTCGACCGTCGAGGCATTCATGGCCTCGCTGAAGGTCACGGTGTAGGTCACGGGGTAGGTCACCGGATCACCCACAGTGATCGGACCGCCTCCGACATCATCGCCAAAGGAAATCAAGGTCGGCGCGGTGGTGTCAGGTGCTCCCGTGGTCAGGGCCATCGCCACTTCGGAGGGTGGCCCAATGTTGCCCGAGCTGTCGCGCATTGTGACGGTGTAGCTGTAGGTGGTATCGAGGGTGAGCCCGTCGTCGGTGTAGGTTGCACTGACCTGCCAACCACTGCTGGTGCCTCCGGAATTGCCGGAGGTCTCACTGAAGCTGTACTCGACCGAAAGGGAGGGATCGCTGCGGGTCGTGGCCGTCATGCTGATGGCTGTATCGCTGTCCGCTGCAGGGGCTGAGGCAAACGAAACGGTATTCGGGTCTGGCGCTTGGGGGGCATGTCCTTGAATCGGTGCCCCTCGGGGAGATTGTCTTCCATTAACCATTTCCACGCCAGGTAGCCTTCCATCTTCAAGCGGTCTTCGGGCTCCAGCGAGCCAGTGACGACGACCTCACTGATATCGTAGGCCGTGTAACCTCTGCCGATGATGACATCAGAAGCCGTGTCACCATACGTCCCTGAATGTGCACCAGACCACCCACTGACCACATTATACATTTCGGTGTATGTGGTCGCATCTATTCCTATGGACAGGAGCAGTGGCGAGCCGGCCCCGGGAAAGATGCCCTTTCTGAAGGTTGACACCTCAGCCGAACCATCACCCACATATCGGTTGTTAAAGTATCCGCCTGTGTCCCAGCGTCCTTTAAATGGTGCTGCTTTTCCGTCCTTGAGTCTTAGAAAAGGAAATTTGTCACCATAGGCGTAAGCGTGTTTCTTGAGCACCATATACACATTTATGCCTGATGAGAACGTATTGCTTGGGATTTCGGCGATCATTTCGTCTGCCGTTGCAAACTCCAGAGTCGGCGACCCATTGAAACTGTCCGTACTGTATGTGGGTTGACTAGCCGGGTCTGGTACGGCATGCCTGCCATACCCGCTCTTGTCATGCCAGCTGGTCGCCGAGTCACCCGACATGACCACGGTCGCCGTATCAGCGGCATCGAGCCACAGTTCGGTTGAGGGGAGGTGCAGTGGTGACCAGTTCGCGTCGCTCCACTGGGTTGCCTTTCTTAGCACAAAAGAGGCGGTTAGGGTCACGTTAGAAGAAACTGACAATTCCTGACGTGTCGCATTGGTGCTTCCGTCGCTCCACTGGTCAAAGGTGTACGTCGTATTATCTGGTACGGCGGTGACGGACGTACCATTACTTCCTGAAAGAATAAATTGGGTCGTATCGCCTGAGATGCTTCCGCCCATACCAGCGGAGTAATGAATGATGCTGGCGTCGGAGTTATACCACTGAGCGTATAGCGTTATGTCACTGGTGATGTAGAAGGTCTGGCCTGAGGTGTAAGTGGTCCCCGTCCCGTTTGCAGCTGTATTCCAGCCGGCGAAGGTGAAGCTATCCTTGCTTAGACTGCCCGTATTTCCCAAAACCGTAACCACCTCACCCGGATGGAACTCCTCTATGATGCTAACGGGAACCGCACCACTATCAGCCCCGTTGTCATCGTAGCTGAGTCTGTGTGGAGGGTTAATCATTTCGATGATCACATTGTCGTAGCTTGCACTGCTCGAATCCCCATGAATACGGAATCCAAGAGCTTTTCCGATTTCGGTCGCATGACTATCAGGGTCCGCTGTAAATTCGAACGAAACGGTCTTAAACGTGCGATCCCGTGGAGCATCACCGCTGCGTGAAGCTAAGACAGTCCCTGTATTTTGACCAGACGTATCACGAAATGGGTCAAATGCCATCAATTCTACACTATAGTGAGTTCCGAAGTAACCGGGTTCATCATTATCGAGATCTACCACAACATCAAAGGAAAACCTGTAGGTCGCGCCCGCCTCAAGTACTCCTAGGGCGCCCTCAGTAGTAGTGAGCTTCTGTTCTGACCAAAATGCGTAGGCTTGATGATTTGGGTCTGGCGCAGAAAATGCATTGCCGTCTTTGTTGACAATTCCATGTGAATCATTCGGAGACCTCACCCACTTGCCATTATCAGGGGACGATCCTGCGCCGTAACCAGATACGACCGGGCTTTCAAAATCTTCTTGAATGAGCGTATGAAATGGAGACCAGTGGGCGTAAAGAACCGTATCTGCGGTGACATCCCAGTTATTGGCACTCTGCATTTGGTAGGTGTAGTACTGGGTGCCCTCGCCAAACGTTTCGCTAAAGTAGCCGCGAAATAGATAGCCCGTGCGGGTTGGCACTGTTGCCAAAGGCATAGCCTTGCCATAGATGGCGGTGGCGGTGGTCGCCCCCCCTTCACCCCCCTGTTGATCAAAGCTTAGGTGATAGGTATTAAGCGCATAGGTAGCTGTGATCGTGGTTGCATAACCAGGCATACTATAGTTGTCACTCGCCGTAAGATCGGAAATGATTTTACCATCCGATGAAATCCATTTGTCAAAATGGTAATTCTCCGCAGGTGAGTCTGCGGTGATGGCAACATCCGTGCCAGGGACATAGGATCCATTTCCCGATCCATTTACTACGGTCAAGGGG
>NZ_MQWA01000001.1:758192-759548 GCF_002954445.1 Rubritalea profundi | reverse complement strand
CGGTGATGGTGACGTGCCCCCTTGTGAGAGTTCCGCTCTGATTGACGGCAAATGAGAAACTCTCAGTTCCAACAAAATCCACCGCAGGTGTATAGATGACGTTTTCACCGAACCAGCTGATGGATCCGTGGAGGGAATGGAAGAAAGTCGTGTTGCTTGGCGCACTGCCCGACACGTTTAGAGGAATTATTGTAGCATTTCTGTTTGGAATGGTGAGAGATCGGTCTGCTTGGTCGATTACCGTCACCGTTTCTACAGAACTGCGTTCGGTCGAGTAGCTCCAGGAGTCGTTTAGTTCATGATACACCAGGTCCTCAGAAACGGTATCAAACTGCACATTGAAAGGTTCCGAAGCTGATGCCCCCGGCAGTCCCTGGACATGTACAAACTGCGCGGTGTCATAGTTGCTTGGGGTAAAGGTCAGATACTTGGGATGAACATTCGCTGCTGCGTTAGAAACGGATACCTGAACAGTGACGGGCTTTTCCGGCGGAAGAATGAACTGAACCGACATGGTTTCGGCTGTGGTCGGTGTGACCGTGTGGGCATTCACGGAAGAGGGCATCACCTTGAACCCAGGGGCTCTCATCTGGCAACGACCAACCCGCCAGGCTGTTTCGTACCCTATTTTCTGTGCTTGCCAATTCGCTGTCATGGGGGATGGTTTCACTTCTAGTGGGCACCGCCCCGAATAGATCGTGTACATGTAACGAGGCATTGCGTGGCCATGTCCGTAACTCAAGTGCCCTGCATTATCCAATATAGGGTTGAGATCAGGATAGACTTGGTGAAGCTGTGCCCAGAGAAGCCTCCATGGAACGATTCTGGCTGTCGACCCTTGCCGACGCATATAATTTGCAAACTTATACTCATCATAAATCTGGCCTATATGATTATCATTTGCTGTCGGGATCGGTTTGCCCCATGTGTTCCACCGAAACCAGTACCCAAAACCTAACTGCCACTGAGAGGCATCAATTCTGTAACTTTTACTGCCGCCTTGTCGGCCATGATTCCACGCATAAGGTTCTGCCCCTGCCTCAAAACCAATCTTGCTTTCGGCTATTGTGGACTTGCAGGCCGATTGTACCCCGTTTTCCGTACTGCTTCCCCGATTCTCAAAAAAGATAGACCGCCTTTTGTCGTCTAATATCAGGTAGGGATTCTGAAAACTAAATTTGCCCGTATATTGCTGAACTCCGATGTTGGCGGTAACCGTAGTCTGGACAGTCGCGGCGACTGCAGGCAAAGGGTTGTGACTAGATTCCGCTGCACTTTTCCCCCAGATGCGAGTGTAAACTGAAGCTGCAGCGATGTAGGCGCCATTTGTGCTTGGGTGTGTGTCCCCGGTTGGTG
>NZ_MQWA01000001.1:653147-755463 GCF_002954445.1 Rubritalea profundi | reverse complement strand
TTATAAAAGAGCAGAACTGCCTGAGAAATTACTGTTCCTACTATCCGAAGAGCTTCTCGTCATAAGAAAAGGAAGACACGAACCGCGAGCAAGAAAAAGGAGGCCTAAAAGTTATCAATTACTAACAAAACCGAGACACCAATTTAAAGAAATTCAGCATAGGAGCAAATACAAGAAAACCGCTTAAGTCCGTGCCATTCGGGTCAGGCCTACGGAGGTGCCCGTTGTTATTGGGCTGGGATTGACGGTTGGAAACCGTCGCCACTTAGAGTCTGGAGATGGTTACTGGGCGAGACTCTTGGATGGATAGGTCGGCGGCGATGCTGACTTTGAGGCTTTCGACGGCGTCGTCGAATGTGGAGTGGATTCCGGCGTGTGAGTCACTTTTTAGAGCGGTGAGGAAGGCTCTGTTCTCAGCGAGCAAGGGGTTATCAATGGAGATGAGTTCTTCGGTGTGGGCTGCGCTGTGTTGGATTTTTAGGTCCATGCAGTGGTTGCTGAAGCGGAAGGTCTTTTCGCGGGAGGCCATTTCGAGGTTGATTCCGAGTGCGCCACCGCCGTGTTGTTTGGTGAAACATGAGGTATTATTAGTAATAGTCGGCAGAGCTGAGAAGGGATTTCTTTATTTCAGAGCTTGTTCTAAATCTCACAAATCCAGATGAGCAAAGAAACGATTACGATCTGTGGGACAGCTACCAAAAAAATCCCACAGTTCCGAGGAACCGTGGGATGCTATAGTGACGTGTTTAAAATGTGAGATTACTCAGCGCTGTCGCCACGTGAACCCCCTTTTTCACCACCTTTTTTGTGGCCGTGCTTGTGACCATGGTGACCGGGGAGTCTTACTCCGGCTTCACGGGCAGCTTTACGCTCTTCTTTGCTAAGCTTGCCATCTTTATCGGTGTCGTGCTGAGAGATGATTGCCTCTCTGGCTGCTTTCTTTTCGTCTTTATCGAGCTTGCCGTCATTATTGGTATCGTGTTTTGCGATGAATGCAGCTTTGCGTTCTGCCATAGCTGCCTTAGCCGCTTCGCGTTCTTCTTCAGAGAGTTTGCCGTCACCGTCCGTATCGAATTTTGCGATCATGTGAGCATGCTTTTTGTCACAAACTTTTTTACCATTCTTTCCATCTTCTGCTTGAGCGAGGACTGGAATGGAGAGGGCGATGATTGCGAGGAGTAGTGTTTTTGTTTTCATAATATTCATTTGGTTCACCTACTGAAACCATCCTTCTGCTGAGGAGTTGCAAAAAAGAGGTATTATTTTTAACTAGATAGATGAGGGCTTATTTTTTGAGGAATCTTTTTGCTTAGTCGGAGATGAGACGTTAACTAGTGAGCATGCTTGAGGACATCATTGGTATTGATCTAGGAACGACTAATTCAGCAGTCGGTGTAGTAGAAAGCGGGTTTCCCATTTTACTTGCGAATGCTGATGGTGAAAGGATCACTCCTAGTGCGGTTAGTTATGCTGCTGATGGCAGTGTGGTGGTTGGGAAGTCGGCCTTACGTCGGCGGGGTGCAGGGGTACAGGTGATTACCAGTATTAAGCGTTACATGGGACGCCGCTATGCTGAAGTATCGGAGGATAAGTACTGTGTGCCATTGAGTGGAGGAGCTGACGGAGGAGTGCTCGCTGCTGGAAAAACTCCAATCGAAGTGAGTGCCGAAATTCTAAAAGAGCTCAAAAGTATTGCCGAGACTCAGCTAGAGCGGAATGTCTGTAAGGCGGTGATTACTGTCCCAGCGTATTTCAATGATGCACAACGCAATGCCACGAAACAGGCTGGTGAGCTCGCTGGGCTCGAAGTCGTACGTATTGTCAGTGAACCCACAGCGGCAGCTCTGGCCTATGGCTTAGATAAGTTAGAAGAATACGCTAAGGTGGCTGTCTATGACCTAGGTGGAGGAACTTTTGATATTTCGGTTCTGGAAATGCGAGAAGGGGTATTTCAAGTGCTAGCAACTGATGGTGACACCCAGTTAGGTGGTGATGATATCGATGAGGCTCTAGCGCATTGGGTCTGGGCACAAATTGGTGAGCAATCAACCTTATCGGATGGTGAGCGACAGCGTTTGATTGACGCGGCGCGTGATGTGAAGGAACAACTTTCAAATACAGAATCGACTGCACTGCGTATTCCATTTTTCCGTGAAAATCTCAATTTAGATATCGAGGTCAGCCGCCAACAATTTGAAAAAGTGGTGGCCTCTGTGATTGGTAAAACGGAGAGCCATTGCCGCCGCGTTTTGAATGATGCAGGAATCAAGTCTCCATCTGAGGAACTGGATGCGGTCGTATTGGTTGGTGGTTCAACCCGCATACCCTCTGTTAGGGCGTTGGTTGAAAAGGTCTTCGAAAAGGTGCCAGATGTGAGCCAGCATCCCGACGAGGCTGTTGCTCTAGGTGCTGTGATTCAGGCGGGAGTGCTTTCTGGAGCGCTGCGCGAGATGGTGCTGTTGGATGTGACACCGTTGAGTCTGGGCATTGAGACCTTTGGCGGCTTAATGAATGTCCTCATTCCACGCAATACAACTATTCCATGTAAAGCTGGTGAAATGTTCACAAATGCTGTGGCAAATCAGCAAAGTATGCGCGTGCGTGTACTCCAGGGGGAGCGCGAGATGGCTAGAGATAATTGGGAACTCGGGAAAGTGGATGTCTTGTTCGAGTCCGCACCAAAAGGGCAAGCCCGAGTGGGTATTCAATTTTCAATAGATGAAAATGGAATTTTAGAAGTCCTCACCCGAGATACGGTTACGAATACCGATACCTTGTTAGAAATTGATAGTGCGGCAGTGGATGTCGATGACGAAGCTGTGGAGAAGATGGTCAGCGAGAGCGTGGACTATGCCTTTGATGATATGTCCGAGCGTATTTTCACCGAAGCAAAAATGAAGGCCGAGGAACTACTGCCCGCAGTACAAGCTGGAATGGAGCAAGTGGGTGAGGTGATGGAGCCTACAGACGTGGAGCTGATTCGTACGGCAGAATTAGATGTGCGATCCGCCTTGGAAACCGGCGAAGCGAACATTCTCAAAGCTGCTGTCCAACGGCTAGACAAAGCGACCGAACACATGGCTGCAGTCCTCGTAGAAAAGGCCATGGAGGCGGCCTTGATGAAAAAACTAGGCGAGTAGTACATTTCGCTGAGGTTAACTTTCTCTTGAGGTAATCTCCAACAACGCTAGTTGCCGGGGCTGACCTTGAGAATCTCTTTACTGAGCCATTTTTGGCAGAGCGCTGGCCATGTTTCTGCTGCTGGGTTACCTGAGCGCATGCCGTAGCCGTGGCCACCAGATGGAGTTATATGTAACTCATAGGGCGATTTAGATTTTTGCAAGGCAGAGGCCATGACGAGACTGCTATTGGCGAATGAGTCATCAGTAGCAACAAAGAGAAACATGGGAGGTGTCTGCTGCGTGATTTTCAGCTCGGGCGTTAGCGACTTGTCGTTACCTTGGTCTAGGTAAGCTGGGTAGATCAAGATTGAGAAATCTGGTCTAGCTGAGATTTCGTCGATTTCGTCAGTAGCCGGATAAAGCGTCTCACTATACCTCGTGGCGGCTCTGGCGCTGAGGCTACCGCCGGCGGAGAAGCCCATGATGCCGACCTTGTCTATGTTAAAGCGCTCGCTCATAGATCTGACGGTTCGAAGAGCTCTCTGAGCATCTTGCAATGCCCCAAGTTTATTCTTAGGCACACGATACTGTAGAACAAAGGCGGTGTAACCCAGTTGGCTGAGCCACTCTCCAATCTCGTAGCCTTCCTTATCAACGGCTAGAATGTTGTATCCTCCACCTGGACAAATGATGATGGCCGCGCCATTTTTGACAGCTTCATCAGGCTGATAGATAGTCAATGATGGGTCAGTGACTTTGGACAATCTAGTGACACCTCCCGAATTGTTTTTTGAGACTAGAGCTGGCAACTTTGGTTCTGATTGGCCGGGTGCAGATTCGGGCCATAACTGAATAATGTCTTGTTGAGCAAAGCAGCTAAAACTGGTGAGTAAGAGAGTGAAGAAGATAGATTTCATAGAGGTGTTTTTAGTTTTTAAGCTGAAAAATATTATTTCTCAGTGTTGAGGATGTCTCGCATGGCTACAGCCATTGATTGACCTAACATCCACTGACCTTTTGCGTTGTAGTGGACTTTGTCTTTGAGGAGAGGGAATTTGTCAGTTGAAACCATGGTAGCACGCGTGATGATCTCTGGTTTGCCTGAATGAGAGACGGCAGCAGCCATCTGGGCGCGAATCAATTCAGTGTGGGGATAGCGCTTCAACGCTGGGGTGTGGGGAAGGACTTGCCCAAAGACCATGGGCAGGTCAGGGGTTTTTAAATCCGCTGAAATTCTGTTTCTTAAGAGTTTGAGGCAAGCGGCGTATTCATTTGCTGACTGCTTATTCTGTGCGTCTCGTTCGCCTTGCATCCATAAAAACCGGCGGATCTTAGGTGTGTTGCCGTAAGCCTTCAGGTTGTTGATTCCAGCAGTAAATTTGAGTATCATTGCGCTGTAGAGGATACCTTTTTTTGCATCTTCGTCGTCGATGCCTGGGTAGAAATTTGTACGTCGCTCAGATGATGGAGCATCCCCGATCCATCTGCCACCGCTCCAACCATGGTGTAAAGGCATGCCGCTGGAGAAAAACTTGATGAGATAAATTTCTTTGCCATCTTTCGTCATCTCGTGGCTAAAACCAATTTCTGGACCAAAATCGCCAACACGAGCGGCGGATTTAGTTTTCCCTAGTTCTATAGGAACAAAGCCCTTACCTGTGAAAAAAATGAGCATTAGGAAGCAAGGCGCGCTGTGATGCATCTAGGTTTTTAACCTTACCGACACCCTGCATGTTGGACTGGCCAGCTAGTAGATAGACGTCGACTTCCTTTGCGTAGAGTTGTGCCGAAAATAAGGTGGAAATGAGTAGGCTTAGAAGGCGCATGTTGCAGATACTGCGCTGGGATCCTGATCTTTCAATCTGTATTCTCGTCTAATTCGCACCAAGCAATAACTCGAGCCTGTTATTGGGTATTTTTACCGGTTTCTTTTTGCACGTATTTCTGATCGTCTCCATTCAGTAACGTTAAATTTACAGTGATTACTTTACCATTTTTCCGACGTATGCAGACTACGCCACCTGAGGAATCGGATGAGACCAGCTTGCCTTCGAAAGACTTGCTGCCGTCAGGGTTGTGCCATTTACGCAACTGAGGCAAGTCGGCAGTCTTTGGCTCGCGGCTTCCAGTTTCGTTCAGACCATGAATTTTCAACTTTGAATTTTGCATATTTAAGACAAGAGCCATGGTGCCAGTCAAATGAAGTCGGGAGGATGTATAGTAGCCCTTGTCACCTCTGTCCCGTCCGGGCAAGGCAACAAAGGACCCGTCGTGACAACGCGCCATATTGAACCATGCCTTATTGTAATCCATCATATCGCGGAGGGCTTTCTCATTTCCAGACGCATTCGCACCGAGTAGGCCCCAGCAGACTCCAAGCACGCTATCTGCATGGGCGTCGTTGAGATGTAGCACAGAGTCATTGAGGCCACGAATGACTCTCTTGATGTATCTCTCGTTCTCTTTGGAATATTCTCCAAGCATGTGAGAAATAATGGCAAGTCCTTGGCGGCCCGCAGCCGCGTAGCCGCCTTGTTTCGTATGATAACCGATGTAGCCTCCGTCCGTCGTGCTCTTCCGCAAATAGTCGCGCGCGAGATCAATTTTCTCCTGGGCTACATCAGCTCCGGTGTCTTTTGCGAGTTCGAGAGCAGTGACTGCCAACGCGGTCGTGATGGTCATGGTTCCGTATCCTTCAACAATTGTGATATGACCGAATCCACCAGTACGGAATTTGTTACCGACATTCCCCATTTTGCCGTGCGTGCGCTCACTGTAGTAAGCCATATCCGCAACCTGACCACCTTGCAGGGTGTCGACTATACCTTGAATGGTAGGGAGTACAGATTTGTCTTTGGTCTGAAGATAATACTCAGAAAGGAGAATGCACTGATACGCGGTTGGCCATACCCAAGCACCGGGGCTTGGAATGGTATTCCATGTTCTCACAAGCTTGCGGGCGTCTATTTTTTTCCCGCAGCCAGAAGGGCGAGACCGCTCATGCACTTCGCGTGGCAGGCTTCGTTGTTTAGAAAATCACTATCGGAAATATACTTCACCGCAGCTTTGGCAAGATATTCAGATTTCTCGCAATTGTATGGAAAAGTTTCTGAGAACCGGCCAATGCGTTTAAGCGGGACAACAACCTCTATTTCTTTTTCGGCGCGTTGGACAGTCAGAGTCAGCTGGCCGTCATCACCTTCTGAATCTTCGATGGCATTTCCGAAATCCATCATTGGCCCTTCGTAGCCAATTTTTGGGAATTCGCGCTTTCTTTTCGAGTGATCGCCGAACTGATGCTTCACTTTAAAGGGCTTCCCATTGATGCCTGTAATCACATCATTAAGTTTAAGGTTACCCTTTGCCGGACTTCTCGGGAATATGTATTTTACGGTGAACGACAGGCTTTGAAGAGTCGCCCGAGCTCCTGTGGGACCAAGATTAATCAGATAGCCCGGCACGTCCTTGTCAGGCCCTGTATTAGTGGGAGTCTCCCACCGATCACGATTATTTTTCTCAATAGCCAGAAGGTTAACACTGCCTAGAATAAGAAAAAAGCAGTTAAAAGTCGGAAGACAAAGACAGAATTCATTTATGGATACTAGGTGGTTGATTATTTTGAGCAAGAAAAAATGATTTGTGTAAAATATCTAAGGCTTACGGAACAAATAAAGGTGTCTAAGATGCGTTGGATAATCATTTAGGAGCAAGGCAGATAGTGAGGCGTATAGTCGACTATTCGGTGCACTATCGAACGCAGCTCATGAATGATTAAACAAGCAGATTGGATGCCTTTATTTTTTCCGTGAGCCTAAATCGATCTATGTTTCTGAAGCTCTTGGTTCTGAAAATTTTGAGAAATTCTGCAATTTTGTATATAGACAGGCTGTTGCTAGAAAATCGATTACAAAAAATCATACTGAATTTATTGTCTTGCAGTGTGGCTGACCATAAAACCTAATACCATTTGAATAGTTAGATTGGGGTAATGACGCTGAAGGTTTTCTATTCTAGCAAGGCTCAAGGAAGGAGCATAGCGAGCTATGTGACTGACGCAGAACGCCGCTAGAATGGGAAGAATTCAGCGTTATATTAGAATTCAGCTTGGCTGACAAATCACCAACCTCAAAACCAATCATTACTCCAAGGTAACTGTGAAAATGGTATAACACGTAAAATGTAATGCCATATTGGGCTGAAAGGGATTCTCTTAGTTTTATAGCTCGTTCTCAATTGTTACAAATTTTGATGTGCGTCAGTATATCAGTCCTCAAAGACGATCGCGCGGTTTCCGTCTATGATTGTGCGGTCGTAGGCGTGGTAGCGGATACCTCGGGCGAGGGCGCTGCGTTCGCAGTCGCGGCCTAGACGCATGAGGTCTTGTGGCGAGTGAGAGTGGAGAACACGTTTGACTTCCTGCTCGATGATTGGGCCAGCATCGAGGTCGGCAGTGACGTAGTGGCACGTGGCGCCGATGAGTTTGACGCCGCGGTTGTAGGCCTGTCGGTAAGGATTGGCACCGATGAAGGCGGGTAGGAATGAATGGTGGATGTTGATCAATTTGCCGGAGAATTCGTCGCAGAACCAGTTTGGTAGGATCTGCATGAAACGAGCGAGGATGCCGAGCTGAACTTCTTCATCACGCAGGATTTGTGCAATCTGCTGGAAGCCATCGTTCTTTTGATCACCGTCCATGTCGATGTGGTGGAAGGGGATGCCTTCTTTTTCGGCGATCGCCTGACAGTGGTCACGGTTGCCGATGATGGAGGTGATCTCTAGTGGTAGATCACTTTCGCTGGTGCGCCAGAGAATCTCGTTGAGGCAATGGGTGGTCTTGGTGACAAGAATGACGGTGCGGAGCTTGAACGGTGAGTGGCGGAAGTGCCATTCAGCCTTGAGGGCTTCACCTAATACATTGAATCCAGTAATGAAGGAGTTAATCTCAACATCAATGTCTGCGGTGTCAATTTCTAGGCGGGCAAAAAACTTGCTGTCGAAGGTGTTGGTGAATTGATTGAACTCCAAGAGGTTGCCATTGTGAGAGGCGATATAGTTGGCGATTTTGGCCACGATTCCGTGTTGGTCCGGGCAAGAGAGTTTGAGAATGAGCATGGCTATAGTGAGTTTCGCTGAAAGTGGCTTAGAATGTATCGGACGATTGGAATAGTCGAGAACTACGATATCGTGGATAGTCGTTCTATCGAGGTCGTTTGGGTGAAAATCTCCGAATGTTTGTTTAAACTCGTCAATCTAAATAAAAAGACAGAAATTTGATAAAAACTTTATTCTCCCGCGTATAAAGAATTATGCGAACTACTGGTTGTTAGTTGTTTTCATGTTTTCATTGTGTAGAAAGGTCGTCTTGGGGGAGTACCTCAGGGCGGCCTTTTTTTTACGCCACAATTGATTAATCGAGTTAATGATCAAAGCGAGAGAAAGTAGCGAATGATGAAGGAGTTTGCTAGATCGGCGAAGAATGCGCCGACGAGTGGGAGTGTAATAAAGGCTGAGGGTGCAGGCCCATGAGTTTTGGTGACTGCAGAGATGTTGGCAAATGCTGGCAACTGCCGTGGGTGTTGCGCCGAGAGCGAAGCCGGCAAAACCAGCACTGAGCAGCGAGACTGGCAAGCACCGCTTGACCTGACAGGGAACTTCTAGCATAAGCATTTAGTCTTTATGAAGATTCTAGCAGCATGTACTAATCTATTTTGGCTTTGGACTATACTTGGTGTCGTGTGGGCTTGGTTTCAGCCCGAAGCCTTTACCTGGTTCCTCACTGGAGTAGTGCCAGGGACTTCCATTAAGCTGCTCACTGCTGGACTGGGCGTGATTATGTTAGGGATGGGGATTACTCTGAGCTTAACTGATTTTAAGGCGGTCCTGAAGACCCCCAAACAAGTATTTATCGGGGTGGCAGCTCAATTTTTGATCATGCCATTTATTGGGTGGTCGGTGGCCACGTTATTTGACCTAGCTCCGATGCTAAAACTGGGCGTGATTCTGGTGAGTTGTTGCCCAGGTGGCACTGCGAGCAATGTGATTTGTTATTTGGCACGGGCCAATGTGGCACTGAGTGTTTTAATGACGATGTGCTCCACCTTCTTAGCTGTGGTGCTGACTCCCTATCTCACCAAATTCTATGCCAGTGCCATTTTAGAGGTCGATGCTGCGGCTATGATATGGTCGATGGTGACTATTGTGTTGTTGCCAGTGGTGGGAGGAGTCTTACTAAATCACTTCTTTAAGGGGAAACTTGAGAAAGTGAAGGCCGTGTCACCTGTGATTTCGGTGCTAGTCATCGTGCTCATTGTGGGTGGGGTGATAGGGTTAAAAAAAGATTCGATCATCGAGTATGCTGCCACCTTGCTGCCAGCCGTATTCATCGTGCACATCTTAGGCTTTGCTCTGGGGTATATTGTGGCAAAATTATTGAAGTTAGAAGAACGAAGCTGCCGCACGGTTTGTATCGAAGTCGGAATGCAGAACTCGGGCTTAGGCTCCAAATTAGCTGCAGACCACTTTTCCGCATTGGCGATGACTCCCTGTGCTATCTCAGCCCTCTACCACTGCATGATCGGAAGCCTGCTCGCCGCTTATTGGCGCACACGGCCACCATCTAAGGACTGATGGCACACTTCCGCTTGTTGATCCCTAAAGAAATCAACGGGCTGTTAGGCTATAATTGTTTATCTCTGGCGTAGAAAATGAGAGGTTCAGCGGCAGTGAGAACAACAATCTATCAGCTCTTTGTAAGGCATTTTGGAAATACCTGTTCTGCGCGTGTCATCGATGGGGATATTGAGCAGAACGGCTGTGGCAAATTTGCCGACATCACTGAAGCTTCACTGAGGGCAATCAAGACGATGGGCTTCACTCACATTTGGCTTACTGGAGTGCTTGAGCACGCCAGCTTGACCCGCTATCATGGAATTCCAGCTGACGATTCAGTCTTGATGAAGGGCAAGGCGGGCAGCCCTTATGCTATCCGCGATTACTTTGATGTCTCGGCAGACTACGCAGTCGAGCCTGAGAATCGCTTGGAGGAATTCTCAAGCCTGCTAGATCGTTGCCATGAGCTAGGGCTCAAGACGATCATCGATTTTGTGCCTAACCACGTGGCCCGCAGTTATTGTAGCGACGTCAAACCGGATCTGAATTTTGGTGAAAGTGATGACAGCTCGCGTTTCTTTGCTTGGAACAATAATTTTTATTACCTTGAGGGTGACCTGCCGATGCTCTTGCCAGGTGGCGAGTTCGCTGCGGAAGGCGCTGGACGAGTCACAGGAAATAACGCGGCGACTTGGGAACCTAGTTTGAGTGATTGGTACGAGACCGTGAAACTCAATTACGGGCACGACTTCACCACTGGCCGCAACACCCATGAGCTTCCCTCCAAAGAGGCTCATATCGATGAAGTCCCTGACACTTGGGTGAAGATGGATGCTATTTTAGCCTACTGGCAGGAAATGGGTGTCGATGGATTTCGCTGTGATATGGCGCACATGGTGCCTATGGAGTTTTGGGCGTGGGCGAGCCGCAGGGCGCGCCTGCGATATAGCCAATGTTATTTCATGGCTGAAGCTTATGATGGTGATCCAGCTAAACTGACACATGATAATGTGCTGGAGGCGTTGTTAGCGAATGGTTTTGATACGGTTTATGATGGCGATAGTTACGAGCTGGTAAAGAGCGTGGTGGAGGAGGGGCGCAATACGAACGATCTAGATGCATTGCTTTGGGATGCGACGCGTCTGGAAAAGATGCTGCGCTACAGCGAGAATCACGATGAGGTTCGTCTTTGCTCTAGCCATCATTGGGGTGGACATGGAGCTAAGATGGGAAAAGTAGTGACCGCTTTTCTCTCTGCAGTAGGTTCTGGGCCATTCATGCTCTATAACGGGCAAGAGGTAGGTGAGGTAGGTGATGGCGATGAAGGTTTTGCTAAGGATGATGGACGGAGCAGCATTTTTGATTACGGATCACTTCCCGCACTCTCTCAATGGGTCAATGGAGGAACCTATGATGGTGGTGGACTTACTGAGGAACAGACAGCTCTACGGGACTGGTATGGGGAATGGTTCGTGCTGATGAATGAGCCTGCTTTTGTTCGCGGTGGAGTTTATGGTCTCAATTCAGCAAACTTCAAAAACGCCAGTTTCAAGGCGGGAGATGAAGCGGTGGCACAAAGTATCTATGCCTTCCTGCGGCACGACCGAGAAAGCGATGAAGCTTTCCTTGTTGTCCTTAATTTCAGCCCAATTCATTGCGCCAAGAACCTAGAAGTAGTTATCCCTAAAAGCGCTCAGGAGTGGCTGGATGCAGAGGTGGCGAATAGATTGATCATAGGTGATCTAGACCCCTGTGGTGTGACTGTCATTCAGTTGGCTTTGTGAATGGTCATGAAAAAGGCAGAGCCGAAGCTCTGCCTTTGTTAAAAATTATTAGTATATCCAGTGGAGATTAGAGAAGAGCCTTGAGGCGCTTACAGACTTCCTCAACGTTGGCACGTGAGTTGAATGCGGAGATGCGGAAGTAGCCTTCACCGGCAGCACCAAATCCAGAACCTGGAGTGATCACCACATTGGCCTCTGAGAGCATCTTGTCGAACATGTCCCATGAGCTAAGACCTGCTGGGCAAGCGACCCAAACGTAAGGAGCATTTTCGCCGCCGAATACTTTGAGACCTAGCTCGGTACAGGCTGTGCGGAGGAGAGCGGCATTGCCCATGTAGTGTTCTACGAGAGCAGCAACCTCAGCTTTACCAGCATCGCTGAAGACTGCTTCTGCGCCACGTTGGACTGGGTAGGAAGCTCCGTTGAATTTAGTAGATGTACGACGGCTCCAGAGTTGTTTGATACTGATTTTCTCACCCGTAGCGGTAGAGCCGAATACTGAGTCAGGGATCACGATGTAGCCGCAGCGTACGCCCGTGAACCCACCATTCTTTGAGAATGAGCGGAACTCGAGCGCGCATTCTTTAGCGCCTTCGATTTCGTAGATTGACTTAGGAACGTCTGCATCCTGGATGAATGCTTCGTACGCTGCATCATAAAGGATGATCGCGTCGTTCTTGAGTGCGTAGTCGACCCATGCTTGAAGCTGCTCGCGTGTGGCCGATGCCCCAGTTGGGTTGTTAGGGTAGCAGAGGTAGATGATGTCTACTTTTTCTTTCGGGATAGCAGGAACGAAATCGTTCTCAGCGGTGCAGGCAAGGTAAACAAGACCTTCGTAGCGACCGTTTTCATCGCCTTCACCGGTGTTGCCGATCATGACGTTGGTATCAACGTAAACTGGGTAGACTGGGTCAGTAACTGCGATGGTGTTACCTTTGCCGAAAATGTCGAGGATGTTGCCAGTGTCACACTTGGATCCATCGGAAACGAAGATGTCGTCAGCTGAGATGTCGAGACCCGCGAATGCGTTGTCAGCAATCGCTTCGCGGAGGAAGCCATAGCCTTGCTCAGGACCGTAACCACGGAAGGTGTCGCGACAGCCGAGTTCGTCTACAGCCTTGTGCATTGCTTCCTGCACAGCTTTGGGTAGAGCTTCCGTCACGTCGCCAATACCGCAACGGATGAGTGTAGATGCTTTGTCAGCGTTAGCTTCGGTGTAGGCTGCCACGCGGCGGCCGATTTCTGGGAAAAGATACCCAGCTTTGAGTTTAAGAAAGTTGTCGTTGATGCGAGCCATAATGCGGCGGATGCTGGTAAAGGATGCCGGTATATGCAAGTGCTGAATTTGAGATTTGTGATTTGTGATGAGTTAGTGGAGAATGACCCGGATGCAATCAGGGCGGGGGATCATTCTAAGACTCACAAAGCTAAGCGACACCAGCTTGATTGTGACTTGGTGCGTCGAAGGGGTGGGGCTCATCAAGACCGTTGCAAAGGGAGCCCGCAGGTCTAAGGGGAGTTTCTCGGGCAAGATTGATTTGTTCTACATTGCAGATATAGAGTGGGTGGAGAGTCGGAAATCTGAGCTACATACCCTCCGAGAAGTTTGCCCTATCGAATACCATGAAGGGCTTAGGGGGCAATACCGCGATGTGTTGCTCGCTGGTTACTTCACGGCACTCGCCGAGCATGTGATGGAATTTGGCCAGAGCGATGACGAGGTGTTTGACCTGCTCCGCCGAGCAATCAATTTCCTCAATACCAAAGGGGCAACGCTTAGGGCGTTAGAGCATTTTGAAAATGAACTGGCGAGAATGACCGGAATCTGGGACGGTCGAAGAAGATCAAATCTAGCAATCGAGGATGCTTTTGGCTCACTGCCTCGAAGCCGAATCGAGTGTCTTGAACAGTTGGCGTGAGTTGTCCAAACATCGGGAGTCCAAACAATTCCAGATGAATTAGCGAGAACTTCAATTTTATTAAGCGTAGAACTACTCGATTTTGATTGCCGATGTGAATTCGGCATTCTAATAATAGAAAGTGTTCCCATAATTTTTAATACCCTTATAAACTATCGATGAATGCTGGAACCGCGAATATTTTAGACATGCTCTCTACCAGAGTTGAGAAACTCTGTGAAAAGGGTGAATGGCAAGAGGCCTACCACGCTTCACAGGCAGTGGTCGATAAAGCGCGAGGTGCAGTCGTGCAGAAAGAGGGTGGTGCAGAGTTAGCTCTAGCAGGAAGTATAGAGATTCAAGCTGATTTATTGCGCCAAACTGGGAATTTGGAAGAGGCTCGTCTCGGATATTTGGAATCTCTTGAGATTGCCAATCAGTTTACTGATAATGAAGTGATGCTAGCTCGGATCAGTGCAAGTGTGGCAGTGCTCTACGATAATGTGGAAAATGAGGCTGAAGCGGTTCGTTTTTATGAGCGCGCGATTGAGCTCTATGCACGAGCTGGAATGGGACACTCAGAAGAAGTTGCAGATATTTGTAATAACGTTGGGTTTGTCTATCGCTCAATTGGTAACTTTGATGCAGCTGAGGATCTTTTACTCAAGGGGTTAGAGATTTGTAATCACACCTTGGGGCTGGAGCATGAAAAGACGGCGACTCTGTGTAATAACTTAGGAGCGCTCTATCTCAAACTGGAGAGAAATACTCAGGCGAGAGAGATGAATATGATGGCTTTGGAAACTCGATTCAAGGTGTTAGGTGGTGCGCATCCTGACACTGCTCAATCTCACGCAAATCTAGCTCTGTCCCTCTGTAAAGGGGGAGAGCTAAAAGAGGCTGAAGAGCATTTTAAGTCCGCTGTGAAAATCTACGAGAAGCATATCAACGAAGAAAAACACGAGTATGCTGCGGTGGTGGAAAACTACGCAGAGTTTCTGAAAATGTCTAACAACGAGAAGACCGCTGAGAGCGTGATCAAAAAGGCACAGAAGAAACTTTCAAAAGTAGCGGGCTAATTAGCTGAGTACACAGACTCGTCTAACAACCATTTCTTTAACGTTTTGGTTTGAGCTGTGACATTGCCGATGACTCGGTAATGGGAGTTCTGGAGGGCGACTGCATTCTCTTTGGTTTCGTCGACGACACACCACGGAGCTCTTCCGGAGGAGTGGATGAAATGGAGCTCGCTGCCGTCGTGGACGATGAAGCCCACATGCTTGTCGAGGCCTACGATATAGATGCCGGCAGCTTTAGATAGAATCAACTCGTGAAACGCTGAGTAGTCCATGCCCGTGCGAATGGACATGGAGTCCCGCGGGACGAATGCTCCGAGGATTGTCTGTGAAGGTTGCTGCGAGAGTTTGATCCGAGGCAGTGAGAAGCCAGCGTCGCGCATGATCGTGTTGACGAAGTAGCCGCAAGCTATTTTTCCGTTCCCTGGCGTTTCGGTAGTTCCGTTAAAGTCCCATTGTGTTCCGAGCCAGCAACGCATCATTTTTGGAAGTATAGATTCTAACAATATGCGAGATTCTGAAAGGACGACTTCTCGTTCAGCATCGTTTTGAGCAGCATTGTAACTCTGAGCTAGGCGGCTTTTCCTAATTTCAATGTCTTTTTTGAGGGTTTCGTATTGCTCAGGCTGCGGGACTTGTTTCCTTGCTTTTGCACTGAGAGAGGGGAGACGAATCTCATCTTGGAGCAGCCAGAGCGTGAGCCCAATTGAGGCTGCTGTGCACATCAAAAAGAACACGATCAATAGAGCGCGGTCTGAGCGGGATTTTGATGCTATGGCGTTTGATTTAGGCATTTGGCTGCTTAGCTTTATCCGTAGGCTACCCTGTACTAGCCACCTCTGCCCACAGAAATCTGTTGGTAGCTGAGTTAGCTTCTAACACTCAACGACGTTTACCGCGAGGCCGCCGCGTGAAGTTTCTTTATATTTCGCCTGCATATCTCTGCCTGTTTCGCGCATGGTTTTGATGACTTTATCGAGCGAGACAAAGTGGGATCCATCACCATTCATTGCCATTCTTGCCGCATTGATTGCTTTGACTGAACCCATGGCATTGCGCTCAATGCAGGGGATCTGGACTAGGCCTCCAATAGGGTCGCAGGTAAGACCAAGATTGTGCTCCATGCCTATCTCAGCGGCATTCTCGACTTGCTCGACAGTGCCTCCTAGATATTCAACGAGAGCACCAGCAGCCATGGAGCAAGCTACGCCGACTTCTCCTTGGCAGCCAACATCGGCTCCGGAAATAGAGGCGTTTTTCTTATAAAGATTAGCAATAGCGCCCGCTGTGAGGAGGAAGCGATGCACTCCATCTTTGTGTGGGCTTTGCTTGAAACGTGTGGCGTAATGGAGAACTGCAGGAATGATGCCAGCTGCCCCATTGGTAGGAGCTGTGACGACGCGGCCGTGGCCAGCATTTTCTTCGTTTACAGCGAGCGCGTAGAGCCCCACCCAATCGAGAATTGAGAGCGGGTCTGAAAGTGCCGACTCAGCTCTAGTCGTTAGCCGCGTGTATACCGTGTTAGCCCTACGCTTCACCTTGAGGCCGCCTGGTAGTATGCCTTTGTTAGCTATGCCATCCTCTACGCATCGCTGCATAGTATCCCAAATCTTGTCTAGTGCGGCACGCGTCTCTTTCTCGGGGCGCATTGCATTTTCGTTTGCCAACATGATTTCAGAGATCGAGCAACCAAGGCTGGTAGCTATTTCTAACAAATCATCAGCTGAGTCAAACGGATGCGGGCCGGAAATTAGCTCTGCAGATGGTTGAGGGTTTTTGAACTCTGCCTCACTAGCTATAAAACCACCACCCATAGAGTAAATAATTTCTTCGTAAATAACTTCACCGTCCTTGTCGCGTGCTGAGAAGTGCATGCCGTTAGGGTGGAGGGGAAGTGGCTGGTGGCGGTGAAAATCGAGGTCGCGTTTCGGATCGAAATCGAGAACTTTCCCGTTAGGGAGGGAGATCAACTTCTTAGTCTTCAGCTCCTCCAGTCGATCATCCATCGTGCTGACATCGATGCTGTCGGGCATTTCTCCCATAAAGCCGAAGATCAGAGCCATGTCAGTGCCGTGCCCTTTTCCCGTAGCTGCGAGAGACCCGTAGAGATCGCAACGGACATTCCCTGCTGCATCTGCATGGCCGAGGCTAATGAGGGTTGAGATGTATCTGCAGGCCGCCCGCATTGGTCCCACTGTGTGAGATGAAGACGGACCAATACCTATGCTAAAAAGATCGAGAACTGAAATGTGCATGCTCAGCGGATAGGTCGCGGTAGAGCGGGAGATTACTTGTTAGGTAGAATCTCTACTTCGTAGCCATCGGGGTCGGTGACGAAGGCCATTTGACGGTTTGCTGGATCGGCAAACTTTTCGCGCCAGTTGCCCGGCCAGATTTCAATCCCATCATTTTCTAACTTATCACAGTACTCAATGACGTCGTCGACTCCAAGACAGGTGTGCATGAGGTCTTCTGGGAATTCGACCTTGAACTCTGGTGAGTAGCAAAGTTCTAGGAAATGCTCGGAGCCCGGGAGATCAAGAAAGGCGAGCTTGTTGCCCTGTGGTGAGTCCTTGCGGTCGCTGAGTTCGAAGCCTAATTTGAGGTAAAATGCGGTGGTGGCATCGAGGTCGGAAACGCGAATGCGGGTGTGGAGAAATTTGATCATGCTGGACTTTTTATTTAGAGCTATTCTGAAGATGACTCTCGACCTCTTCAGGTGTAAGATTTCTGAAAGATTCTTTGATCTTTCTAATGTAATGAGGGACAGCAGATTTAGCAGGGTCCCAGCCATTTTCAAGGCCGAATTCGATGATCGGAACGAGCCACTTGAGGTTAAATAATTTAGGGACTTGAGCGACTAGAATTTGGCCGCCTTCGATTTCATTGTATGAGATGCGGACCTCAGTACATCTTGTTGTGGAATAGGCTTTCCAACGGTATTGTATATCGTCGAGGGTGATGACTTTACAGCCTTTGCGTGGAAGATTCATAAGTTGTGTAGAAGAGGCTTCTAGCCTCTTTAGGTAGTTAGGTGAGTGGAAGAGGCTTCTAGCCTCTTTGGTAAAGTGAATTCTTGAGGGGCATAGATAAAGACGCTGGAAGCATCTTTTACGGCTAGACTGATACTGCGGCCTTGATATGGGTATCGTGCTCGTAGTTTTCGAGCTTAAAATCGTCGAATGCGAATTTGTCGATGTCGTCGATCTCAGGGTTAACCCACATTGTTGGAAGTTTGTGTGGGGTACGTGTGAGCTGAAGTCTAGCCTGATCTAGGTGATTCTTGTAGAGGTGAAGGTCGCCAAAACTATGGACGAAGTCGCGGGCTTCGTAGCCGAGGACCTGGGCGATCATCATGGTAAAGAGTGCGTAGGAGGCGATGTTGAACGGTACACCGAGAAAGAGGTCGGCGCTGCGTTGATAGAGCTGGCAGGAGAGGCCGGGCTTGCCACCTTTTTCTGCTGGTTCGTGGACGTAAAACTGGAAAAGGAGGTGGCAGGGGGGCAGCGCCATTGCGTCCACTTTACCGACATTCCAGGCCGAAACGAGGTGGCGGCGGGAATGAGGATTGTGCTTGAGGTCGTGCATCAGCCGAGCGATCTGGTCGATAGTTTCGCCTTCTTCATTTTTCCATGCGCGCCATTGTTGGCCATAGACTGGGCCCAGATCGCCATTTTCATCCGCCCATTCGTCCCAGATTCGGACGCCATTTTCTTTGAGGTAGGAAATGTTTGTGTCACCTTTGATGATCCAGAGTAGTTCATGGATGATCGAACGGAGGTGCAGCTTTTTCGTCGTTAAACAAGGGAACCCATCGCGAAGGTCATAGCGTGACTGACGGCCAAAAACTGAGACCGTTCCTGTGCCGGTTCGGTCGAGGCGCTCTTCTCCATTGTCGAGAACGTCTTGCAAAAGATCGAGGTATTGCTGCATGGGTAGGAGTGTGAAGTTGGAAGTGTGAAGTGTGAAGTCTTTTCAGATGGAACTTAATCGTTCGTCCCAGGCTTGCGGCGGAGGTTCTTCTTTTGGGCGTTCTGCTTCTTACTTTTCAGCATGCGGGACTTCGAGTTGCGTGAGCGTGGACGGTTGGTTCGGCGCGTCTTCTCACGCGCATCTTTTTTCTCAGCAGCCGCTTTGTCGTAGAGCGCTTGGATTTTCCGGCAAAGCTCCTCACGCGCGAGTTGGCGGTTGGTTTCACGCGAGCGCTCCCCTTGGCATTTGACTTCGAGGCCTGTGGGGAGGTGTTTCAGGTAAACACACGAGGAGGTCTTGTTGATCTTTTGTCCGCCAGCTCCCGATCCTTGAATAAATTTTTCGACCAAACTCGACGGAGGAGCCCCGAGCTGGGTGAGTTTTTTTCTATGTCTGACGGAGAGCTCATGCTGAGATGAAATCTAACAATGAGTTACGACTCAGTACAAGCTTAAGGCATGATAGCTCTTTTCTTTTTAAGCCGGTTGAGCCAGTAAATAGCTCCAAAGGTAATGAGTAGCAGACTGCAACCAAGAAGGGGGCGGAAGGCGAGCCATGCGATTGCAATGGTAACAGAAGAGATGGACAGAGAGAGGATGAAGGCGATGAGGGTGGTGCCAATCTCTGCAATGTTTCCAAGCAACGGTACAACATCAAGGACTACTGATAGTGGGTTTAGAATAGCCGCAAAACCGAATCCCATAAGGGCAAAGCCGACAGCCCGCAATACCCATGAGAGTATGCTATTTGAGGAGGCTTCTTCAGCAAAGAGAGAATCAACAGAATGTGCTCCTGATTTGAGAATAGAGAGAGAGCCTTTCTTTGCTTGATAGGTGACGAAGCTCTTTTCTGCTTGTTGCGCTATAATGCTATAGGTGCCAGCAGCTGTGTAGGTGAAATGGACTCGAGCATCGCCAATGCTGGGGGTTTGGGTGTCAGTACCATAGTAAATGTTGTTGCCTGAGACTTGGGCTTCGCTTGCGACCATAGCGGGAAGGGAATAGTCGGCCGCTAGGCTGAATGTAGAATCGGCACTCAATCTGGCAATTTGACTATTGGAGAGTTGATACGCTCCAAGTTCCACAGAACTTGGTGAAAGGGTAGTTTCTTGGATTTTTTTAAGAATAGTGTTTTTTGTTTGAAATGCGGGATCTTTGAATGCGGAGGAGTCAATAGGGGAGCTAACCCATCGAGCTGAGTAGTCATAGGTAGTCACGGTTTCCGTGCCGCCACCTAGCTTTTTGTTTGTCTCTGATTTGGACTCTTCTTCGTACTGGTAGTACTCGACGTGGCGCTGAAGTTTGAGTGCTCCTTGGAAGCTTACGCCATAATCAGGGTCAGTGAGAGTCTCTGATGTTGTCGCTTCGGCAGTGAGGTAGACCAGCTTGTTCTCGTTGGCTGGAGAAATTTGCTGAGCATTCACCACGACTACCATCTTGGCGCCTTCCTCAAGCGTTCTAGTTCTGTCTACTTCTCGTTTTTCGTTCCAAAAAATAAGAATGAGAGCAACAGGGATGGCAATAAGGCCAAACAGAATGCCCTTGATTGAGTCGCCTAGTCTTGAAAACCAGGATGTACTTGTGATTTCGGTGAAGCTCATAAATGTCTAATAGTTGTAATGTTGTTGATGTTAGTTGTAGAGGAATGATGTGAATTTTACCATTGTAAAGATTACTGGGAATTATAGGGGACATCGGGATGTGCTGATTTACCTATAGTTTCGCTCTCTTTTCCCAACGATTCTGTACTCTTGACTCGGCCGCTTTGGTGACTAGGGTGCGGCCATGTTCGCAGGCACGCACACAGCAATTATCACACCTTTCCGCGATGGACAGGTAGACGAAACAGCATTCCGCCAATTGATCGAAAGACAGGTCGCTGGAGGAGTGCAGGGAATCGTTCCCGTAGGCACTACTGGAGAATCGCCGACTTTGGATCCAGATGAGCATCTAGAGGTGATTCGTATCGCTGTGGATGCAGTTGCGGGTCGACTGAAAGTGATCGCGGGGACTGGCGCTAACTCTACTTCTGAGGCAATTCATTTGACCGAGGAGGCTGAGGCTATCGGTGCTGACGCTTCACTTCAAGTGACGCCTTACTACAATAAGCCGTCTCAAGCGGGCTTATATTTCCACTTCCGCGCAATTGCTGAGAGTTCCAGTTTGCCAATCATGTTGTACTCAGTTCCTGGACGTTCGATCGTGGAGATTGCGCCAGAGACTGCCGCTCGTTTAGCTCAAGATTGCGACACTATCGTTGCTATCAAGGAAGCTGGTGGTCGTGTCGAACGTGTGGATCAACTCAAGGCAGTTCTGCCGGATGGTTTCGAAATTCTCTCAGGCGACGATCCATTGACTATCGAGTTCATGAAGCGCGGTGCTTGTGGTGTTGTCTCTGTCGCTTCTAACATTGTTCCCGATAAGGTCTCAGCGCTGGTCAATGCAATGCTTGCGGGTGATGTGGCTAAGGCAGAAGCTATTCAGGCTGAATATTTTGATCTATTGAATACTCTGATGTCAGTGGATACCAACCCTATGCCGATCAAGGCCGCAGCGGCTCTGATGGGTTACTGTTCGGATGAGATTCGCTTGCCTATGCTTCCGCTTGGTGGTAAAAATCTCGAGCAAGTACGTGCGCTCCTCAATAAGTATTCCCTCATTTAGTCTCAGCTAACGACGACCTACACATTATGACAAATCTTCTAATTCTTGGCCGATCTGGCCGTATGGGGCAGGCTCTGGTAGAGGCTGCTGAAGCTGACGCTCACGCGGCTGTCGGCAAAACCCATGACCACGGTGAGAATCTTCTCACAGCATTCGCGGGCGTGGACGCTGCGATCGATTTTACGGTGCATAATTTCACTGAGAGTGTGCTCAATGCGGCGCTAGAAAATAATACGCCACTGGTGATCGGTACGACTGGCCATAGTGATGAAGAGAAAGCGCGTATCGTTGAGGCGTCCAAGACTTTGCCTATCGTGTTTGCTGCTAACTATTCAGTCGGTGTGAATACTCTCTTTTTTCTCACTCAGAAGGCGGCTCAGATATTGGGCAATGATAGCTTTGATATCGAGGTGACCGAAATGCATCATAAGCATAAAATTGATTCACCTTCTGGTACTGCCCGTCGGTTGTTAGAAATTCTCAATGAAGAAACTGACACCAGCTATAAAGAAGATGTGACTCATGGCCGTGAGGGGAATATTGGTCCTCGTCCGGCGAAGGAAATTGGCATGCACACGCTTCGCGGCGGAGATGTAGTCGGTGACCACACCGTGATGTTTGCTGCTGAGGGTGAGCGTTTTGAGCTTACTCACAAGGCTTCGAGCCGGATGACATTTTCCAGCGGTGCTGTACGTGCTGCGATCTGGCTCCAAGGCCGAGCAGCTGGTCTCTACGACATGCAGGACGTGCTGGGCTTGAAGTAAGTATTCAAATAGAGCGACGAATGGCAACGCGCGTAGGAATAGCATTGGGGGCAAACCTCGGTCAGCGTCTCACGAATATTCGTGTGGCACGTGATATGCTGCGTGGGTTGGTAGACCCGGAATCACTCTATTTACAGGCACCAATTTACCAAAGTCAGCCCGTCGATTGTGCTAGCGATGCACCTGACTTCTACAACACAGTCATTGAGATCGACTATATTGGTGAGCCGTATGACTTGCTGCAGATGACTCAGGGCGTGGAGTTTAGCCTAGGGCGTGACGCCGTGTATGAGCAAAATGCTCCGAGGGTGATCGACGTCGATATACTTTATTTTGGAAGTAACGTGATTGGAGAGGATATTTTGACCATCCCGCACCCACGTATGTTAGCAAGGCGATTTGTGTTGCAGCCGCTCAATGATATTCGTCCCAATTTGATTTTACCTGGCGATATAGCCACGATCTCTGAACATCACCGTTACCTCGACTCAGATGAGCCGCCACTTAGCTTGGTGCAATCAGTCTGGTAGTATTTCCAATCACTAAAGAAGATGACTGATAGCCAAATCAAAGCAGCAGCTCTACAGGGCCGTAAAGGTGGACAAAGAATTGCCTGTCTCACAGCCTATGATTATCCCACCGCGAGGCTTCTCGATGAGGCGGGTGTTGGTTTGTTGCTTGTTGGGGATTCCTTAGGGATGGTGGTGCTGGGTTATCCGGATACCACGCATGTCACGATGGAGCATATGCTGCATCACGTGGCTGCGGTGGCGAGAGGGAACCAACAGGCTTTGATTGTTGGTGATTTACCGATTCATTCCTACGATAGCCCTTCGCAGGCTCTAGAGAATGCGCAGAAGTTAGTCGACGCTGGAGCTGATGCAGTGAAGCTTGAGGGCGGCGTCCGGCAGGCGGACAAAGTGAAAGCTATCGTCGATGCGGGGATTCCTGTTTTGGGTCATATGGGGATGTTGCCCCAGCGCGTCCTTGAAGAAGGAGGCTATAAGAAAAAGGGCAAATCCGAAGAGGAGTTTGAAGCGATCCTCGATGGCTGCCGAGCTCTCGAAAAGGCCGGAGTCTTTGCCATCGTCTTAGAAAGTGTCGTGGCTGATACAGCTCAGCGACTGACTGATGCTCTCACCGTGCCGACCATAGGAATTGGCTGCGGTGAAAAAACGTGTGACGGAGAAGTGGCCGTGATCACTGACCTCGTCGGAGCGTACCCGTGGTTCGTTCCTCCATTCGCTAAGCCTCAGTCGAATATCGCTGAGGATGTGAGTAAAGCGGTGCGCTGGTACATCCAGCAAGCGTAAGCTCCGACTTTCTACCTAGGTAGAAGGAATGGGGCGTCAGGCTACAGAAATTAGCTGAACTGGACGGCACCAACCAGCGGCAGCTACGTCATTACCCATCAGAAACTCTACCGCAGGCAGGCTGGTCAGCCGTGGGGAGCCGAGTACGCAAGTTTGCCAACCTCCGACCTGACCTTTACCGATACCGTGGTGCAGTCGGGACAGTTGTATGAATACCGGATCGTTCGGTTGTTTTCAAATGGTCCGTTGAATTCCACGGGATTCATCGAAGCGGGTATCAGGCTTGCTGAAGTCGATAGCAGGGGCTCAGTTATTCTTTTGGTCCGGGATAGCGCTGCTGCGACACTTCCAATCGAGTTGACTCGGCTGCAGCAGGATCTTGCCGGCGATGGCTGGCATGTCATCCGCGAGCATATCACCGCGGCTCAGTCGGTAGAGGATGTGAAAACAATCATTTCAGCGCATTATGCGAACTCTGCCACTCCTAATGTAAGCAGTGTTTTTCTGTTTGGGCGAATCCCGGTGCCTTATTCTGGCCTGATAAATCCGTACGGTCATTCTAATCACCTAGGCGCATGGCCTGGTGATGTCTTTTATGCTGAAATGGATGGCACCTGGACTGATACCGGAGTGAATAATACGGCAGCTTCAGGAACAAGGAACGACAATGTGCCAGGGTATGGCAAGTATGACCAGTCGGTCTTACCCAGTGCCGTTGAGTTGGAAATTGGTCGGGTTGATCTTTCTAATATGACGATTTTTCCAGACGCATCAACCAGTGAAAATGACCTGCTTCTCCGCTACTTAAATAAAGATCATGACTACCGCCATCAACTCGGCGCCTATGCCTCTGTGCCACGGCTCGGATTGGTAGATGATAATTGGGGTTACCGTGGGAATGACACCTTTGCTTCGAATGTTTGGTGGAACTTTAAATCATTTTTTGGATACGGGAATATTACCGCTGCGGATTGGTTCACCACCTTGAATATAGATACCTACCTCTGGGCTTTTGGTGGAGGTGGCGGGAGCTATACCTCTGCTGGTGGAGTAGGGACGTCCGCCCAATTTGGCAACACAGACAGCAAAGCTGTATTTAACATCTTATTTTGAAGTTATTTTGGCGACTGGGGCAATGCCAATAATTTTCTACGAGCTCCTCTGGCTGGAACGGCAGATGGGTTAGGCTTGGCAAATATGTGGGCGGGTCGTCCTCACTGGCATATACATTCGATGGCGATGGGGGAAACGCGCGGGCACGGGACACGTCGCACACAGAATAACATCGGGGAATATCCTACTGGAGCTGGGGCTGCTTATGTTCACGTTGCTTTGATGGGAGACCCTACGCTTCGGCTGTTCCCTGTTATTCCAGTGACGGGCTTGGCCCAGGCAGCCACTCCGGGGAAGGTGAGCCTGAGTTGGGCCGCATCTGCGGACACCGTTATTGAAGGATACGCCATCTATCGAGGAGCTGCCGGTGCCCGCAACACGGGGCTATTTTCCCGTATCAACGGAGCCTTGGTGGCTGGCACAACTTTTGAAGATCTGTCTGGAGTTTCTGGAGTCGCCTATACCTATATGGTACGCGCGGTGAAATTGGAAACATCGTCATCGGGTACGTATTTGAACTCCAGCCAGGGAGTATTCATTGATGCCTCTCCTGGAGCTGTGACTGGGCCTGAAATATCGATCTCTGCGAATAGTCAACCGATTCAGAATGGGTCGACAGGGGCGCAGTTGGGAAACCACACCTCGTTTGGCAGTGGAGAGATCAATCTGGATTCGCTAAGCCGGATATTTACAATTCGAAATGATGGATCGAGTTCACTAACATTGACTGGCGCAACCGTGGTGACACTTTCAGGCGTAGGAGCAGGGGACTATTCGGAGAGCAGTCAGCCGAGCTCAGTCAGTTTGGCTTCGGCTGCAGAAACAACCTTTACGATTCAGTTTTCCCCATCTGTGGCGGAGACCCGAGTAGCTGAAGTTTCCCTCACTTCGGACGATGCCGATGAAGCGGTGTTTACTTTTTTCGTTTCGGGTGAAGGAAATCCGAATGCACCTGATATAGCAATTGGCACCACCAGTTTCAGCAAGACTCTCGCTGCTGGGGCCAGTGATTCCGCAGCGCTAACAATCCAGAACAATGGCTTGGGAAATCTAAACTACACCGTGGCTGCCGATTATGATTTCAGGGACTCAAATGATGTGGATGGCCCGTCGTATCAGTGGGTTGATATAGCGGGCATTGGCACGGAAATTACGGCTTGGAGCTGGACACCCTACGCTACTGACAATGGAGGGAGTTCTAGTCTGCCACTTGGTTTTAGCTTTCCCTTTTATGGCAATAACTAGAGCAACCTAATTGTTTCCACCGAAGGATTTCTGACCTTTGGGAACGGGCTGGACGCGCCATCGAACGCTTCCGTGTTGCCCAACCTTGGAGCCCCAGGAAACATGATTGCAGTCTATTGGGATGACCTTGATTTGCGGGAAGATGAAGGCAAAGTTTACTACCTTCAACTCGATCCCGATACCTTCATCATCCAGTATGAAGCGGTCTACCAGTTTAACTCGAATGCTTCTCCTGCAGATGAACGGTTAACTTGTCAGGCGATCCTGAAGTCGAGCGGTGAAGTGATCTTACAATACAAATCAGTGCCAACGACCGAGTATTATTTGGTCGGTATGCAGAATGACGAACTGAATCAGGGCGTCACGGTAGCTTCCAATAGTAGTCAAATTACCAATCAAATGGGGGTGAGGATCTTGCCTCCGGCCGAGGCTTCGTGGTTGGAGTTGTCAAGTGGTAGTGGCACGAGCCTTCCGTCGTTGACCAGTGACATCACGCTGACGTTTGATCCGGCGACTGTGCCTTTCAATGATTATTTTGGCAGATTGTGGCTGAACTCGAATGATACGGACACACCTCTAATTGAAATCGGCTTATCCATGCAAGGTGGAGTTATAGTCCCAGAAATCGAGGTGGCGGGGAATGGTCGGCCGATTCCCTATCAAAGCGCTCTCACAGCTCTGCTCAATCATACTAATATCGGGGAGTTTACTTCAGCTGCTGCCACACAAAGCCGAACCTATACGATCCATAACAAAGGGAGTGCAGATTTAAACCTCGGCACACTCTCAGTCACGGGGAGTGATTTCGGCATCACTCATCAGCCAAGTTATGCCACCCTGGCTCCTGGTCTATCAACGACTTTCCAGCTTAGTTTTGCCAGTGGGAAGCCGGTGGGTGACTATAGTGCCACCGTAACCATTCCCAGCGACGACAGTAATGAGTTGAGTTTCACCTTTGTCGTTACGGCAAAAAATCTCAGTTTGTTGGAGAATTGGAAATTAGGGCATTTCTCAAGTTCCGCGAATACCGGGCCGGGAGAAAACGACGCCGATCCAGATCTCGACGGAATGGACAACCTAATGGAGTACGCGCTGGGAGGTGATCCACTCGTGCATGACGCTCCTAGCCTACTGCCAACCGTATCAGATGATGGGGCCGGTCGAGCGACTTTTTCATTCATGCGGGATCCCGCAAAAACAGATATCGACTACACCGTTCAAGCGTCCGAGACCTTGCTGGTGGGAGCCTGGACCGCTATTGCAAACTCGACTTTTGGGGGCGTTACCGTGTCCACGGGCGCGCATGCCATTGCTGAGTCAGGGGTATCACCAGTGAGTGTCACGGTCACCGATGAGGTGGCCAATCCAGACCGGAGATTCTTCAGGTTGTTTGTTGAGCTGAATTGATGGAGGCCGATACAACTCAGCGTCTAATCGATACGTTCACAGCGTAGACCATCGGAAGTGGCTATGATCAATGATATCGACGTTTTCGCAGAAGGTCGTTTCTAGACTCCTCCACACGCTACACGACAATTTACAGATCAAGAGCCTGCCCACCATTGAGATCGTAGCCACGGTACTTGTCGAGCGTCGCAGGCATCAACCCCAAGAATATTCGTGAAATCCGTGAGATTCGCGGTCAAAAATTGAACCATCAACCCAAGCCTCCTCGGTCTTCTCCACCATGCGGGCGAGCCGCCGCACGTCCATATTGATTTCCGTTAAGCTACTCGGCGCATAGAAGCGGCACTCATCCTTCGTCGAGCCTTGATTTTTCAAGAAATCACTCCGCCATTAATCTCTTTTCAAATTCTAAGTGGTCTAAAGATCCAAGTGGTACAAAGGCGCACAGGTTCCATGACTATCTTTATAAGGGATGGTCAGAAGGGGGAAGATATACATTGATCAAATCAATGTTTTCCTCCGCAAAATGTATTTTGGTAAATGGCGGACTCCTCCTATGACTTGTGGCTGTGTGAGAGCCGCTTCGGACGGCCTGCAACAAATCTTATCAAGATCACCCCCTTAAAAACCAAAAGAAGCCACAATGATGAAACACTTAATCACCCAAGCCATCGTACTTATCTGCATCAGCCTCTTTACGGTGGGATGCGGCTCCCCTCGGCCAACTGCTACGGCGGGGTCGTGGGTGGGCCGCGGGATCGCCATGCCCATCGGCTTTACGGTCGCCGCCCTAGATGAAGTGCTCAAACAGACCGGAGACATTGCTGCGGCGAATCCGAGATACGATACGGACCAGACCGGAGACACCACTGCGGCGAATCCGAAAAGCGATACGGACCAGAATAAAGGCGTCGCTGTGGCGAATCCGAAATACGGTACGAATCATAATCCAGTCGCGATAATGGTTCTTCTGACAGTCCTCAGCATACTTTGAACGCCACGCAAACTCAGATACAGCAAACCACTTAGCCAGAAAACAGAAAACAGAAAACAACAACAATGAAGAAACTATTAATCACCCAAGCCGTCGCACTTACCAGTATCAGCCTCATTACCGTAGGATGTGTCCCGCCTCGTCAAACTGCGACGGCTGGGGCGTCGCTGGGGCGCCTGATTGCCTTGCCTCTCGGCTTCACAGCCAGCGCCCTGGATGAGACGATGAATCAGACTGGAGACATCGTGAAAGCGAATCCTCGATACAACAAGGTAGAGGATAGCCCAGAAGAAAAGTAGAGTCCTAGAATGGCGTTGTTCTACCCGACTTTAGGAAAATAGCCGCGCTCCGATAAGAAGACAGAATAATTGAGCTACGAGCTTCCACCCGAAATTTAGCTCAGCGTCTTCAGCGAATTCGAATTCCCCGTCGGCGATCAAATCGACCTCGGATGGACCATGAAATAAGTTAACATTGAGGGGATTAAAAAAGATTTAGACGGATCTGCAACTTTCTGATTCACTGGCAAGTGAGATTAAGGAGCAATTCGGCCACCGGTCTCATTCTAAGATTATGAAAACTAAAATCACCATGATTGCTGCCTTCGCAGTTCTCTCCGCTGGTGCCATGGCTGCCCCTGCAGTGACTGGCAACGCGCAGACTGCTGAAGTTGTCGCCGCTGACGAAAAAACCGTCACGCTCGAAGTCTCCGGCCTTAAATGAGCTGCTGGTTGTCCAAAAAAAGTGCAGTCTGCACTTAACAGCGTCAAAGGAGTCTCGTCAGCAAAATGCGGTGCCAAAACCGGAAATAAAGCAGAAGCCGTCGTCAGCGCGGAGGCTTCCGTGAAAATAGCTGATCTTATCACCGCCCTCAAGGCGAAGGGATACACAGCGACCGAAAAAACGGCGAAGAAAAAGGACGCCTAATACGCTCATCCCAATTTTCAAAAACTCAAGAACCCCGCATCGCCCAACGGCTTTGCGGGGTTTTTACGCCCCTCAATCTAGAATCTTCAAAATCGTCAATATGGGTTTCTGATGCATTAAAGCTCATCAAGCCAGAGTCAATAACCACTCTCTCCCTTGGAGTGCGTGTGGCTCGACACCGCTCTGCGGCGGGCGCGGCTTGACGCGTGTGGGTGAGGATCGGCCGAAATATAACCACCCTCCTAACTCTCAGACCACACAATCAGCAACAGGCTTCATCATCCTAGTCTGAACACTGAAAAGAGCACACTTGGAACTCCCGCCCCACTCATCGAGCCGAAGCCTCTGGCGTAGGAGGAAGCACTTCCGTGTTTTCAGTGTATTCTGTGGTTAAAAATGAGCCATCAACCCAAGTCTTCCTTTCGCATCTTTCGCGGTCAAAATTGAACCCTCAACCCAAGCAAATTCATGTACCCTGCGGGTGGTTTCTAGTTTCCAGCTATCGGCTCCAGTATTTCTAATTGGAGCGCAGCGCCTTTCTCCTCCCGTCTTCCGTCTTCAATCCTATATCATCCCCTCCGTATTAATTATTATAAAAGTAAATTTATGTCAGTTGTGATGTTAGTATTAATATGTTTTATATTATGTATTAAAATGATAGATGGGGTGTTTATTAATGGGTGGTGAAACCTCTTTCTTGATAACTCTTCTTTCGTGTGGAAGAGTTTATGTATTAATAGTATGCCTATATTAAATAAGGGTAATCTAGCTTATGGTCTATCGATTTAGAGGATTTATCTACAAGAGTTCCTCCCCCCCCCCATATTTTGTTGTAGAAAATATTAATATCTCCCTGTTTAAAGTAAATTACTAGCAGTGGTTAAGTTAGTATTGTGTAAATAGAGTTTATGTTATTATATAATATATAATATTTTAATTATTTATATTAATAAGATGTTATTTAGTGCAGGTAATAGAGCTTAACTTAAGGTGGGAAGTCTTATATTAAATAAAGAGAATCATGCAGACATACTCTCACAATAGAGTGTTACCGTACTAGAGTACCCCCCCTTTTTTCATCTCAACCGCAACTGGCCCTACAAAATGCAAACCCCTAGCACATAAAACCATGAAACCCAAAAACCGAAATTATTGCGCCGCTCTTGCCTGCTTAGCGATGGTCACCACTCTGGCGATGTCCCAAACCATCTCTCAGCTCACCGCTGATGGACAAAACTTTGACGCCTATTTCGAGGAATTTGACGGCCAAGAGTGGTTGTTGATCGGTCGCGGCCGTGAAGGCTGGGAATTCGATACCGACGGCCAGGGCGCAGTGGGTGATGTCAGCCAGAACGTCGGCACGACGGCCGCCTTTGCGCCGAAGTGCTATTCCGATGCAATCATCATCGACCTTTTGTCGCAACGGGGCGATACCAGCATGGCGAATGTGGAGATGCGTCTGTCGCGTGCCAGCGACACGACCTGAACCGTTGAGTTCCAGGATGTCCGTTGGACGGCCTTCACCGGAAACGGTGACGCGTTCACATGGAACATCGAGGACAGCCAGTACTCCGTGACCACGGATTTTAAGAATGCTCCGGCTGGACTGCCGGGAGCAGCGATAAGCACACACACCGGCAGCAACACTAGGGATGCTAATCACAGCAACGATGCCCGCCGTATCTTCACGTGGGCTTGGGGTGGCCACCTCAATCTGAAAGGTTTCAGCTATGGCAGTTCGGTTTATTCCGGAGCAGACAGTGCCACGAACTTTTTGTGGGAAGGTAACAACCAGGGTCACACGCTCGCCTACACTGAAGTCTACATTCCGTAAGTAGGTGGCCCGGACGAGACGGCACCTCTCATCGCCGCGACGGAGCCCGCCGACGATTCCACCGGAGCCTACCCCGGCACAAATCTGGTGGCGACCTTCAGTGAGCCAATAGCCCTTACCGGTCTTGGCGCGATTACCGTCTCCGAAGTCGGAGGCGACTCATCCTCGGACTTTACGATCGATCTCACGAGCCTGCCTGACGCGGACGCCGGTGTATCGGTTTCCGGAGCGGTTCTGACCATCGACCCGACGGTTAATCTCGAGTTCGTCCAAGACTATGAAGTCACGATCTCCAACGACGCCATCGTGGACCTGGCTGACACTCCAAATGCCTACCTGGGCACAGCCTCCGGCGATTGGACCTTCACCACCATAGCAGTTGATGCGTTGGCACCCGTTGCTACAGTCTATGACCCAGCCGATAATGCGGTCGATGTCGTGCCCAATGCCAATCTAGTGATCACCTTTGACGAGGATGTCGTTCTTAATTACTCAGTGACGACACTTCTCGACGAAGACTTCGAGAGTGACAACGGTAACTTCGCACTCAGTGGAGCGCCCAACGACTGGGCCCGGGGCACTCCGAATGCGGATAATGATTGGGACCTCGTCCTGACCACCGGCAACAACGGCTCGGCGAGGTGCTGGGGCACCGTTCTTGGAGCCGGCGGCACAGCACCCTACGGTACCATTACTGCTGGCAGCGACTCGATCCTTCAGGGACCGGACGCAGGCGGCAATGGTATTGATCTCACCGGCGTCGTGTCGGCCCAACTCCAGTTTGCAGCCGCAGTTGATGCTAAGACCGGCGACACAGTTGAGGTGCTGGTAAGAGAAGTCACCACAAACGACTTACTTGTGACCGTTCCTGCTATCACTGCACCCATGGACGCTGATTGGGCCACTTACGGTCCCTTCGATGTTTCGGACGCTGCAGGCAAAAACGTTTACCTCGAATTCCGTTTCGTGGGTGCCGACGCTACCTACATCGGCCTTTACGTCGATGATGTCAACGTCACCGGCGTCAGCCCTGGCAACAACATCGTGCTGAAGAACCTGACAGACAGCATCGACACGGTCATCCCTGTCAGCGACAGCTCGCGGGTTTCTGTGAACGGAGCTGAGGTAACGATCAGTCCTGCTTTTTCTTGCGGGTGCCGCGAACTACGCCGTTCAGATCGGCGCGACCGCGATCCGCAACTACAACGATCTCGACTATGCCGGTATCGCGGATGACACCACTTGGAACTTTACGGTTTCTGGCGAGAGCGCTTACATCGGTGGCAACAGCGGGAATAACGACGGCTGGAACAACGCCGCCAACTGGGACCCCGCCGTCGTTCCAAGCGGAGGGGTGGATGTGATCATCCCCGACAACAGGCAGGTAATGGTCCAGGATAACCAGGCCGCCGCCCCCCTATTCACCCAACTCTACAGCGGCAACCTGTCCCTTGGCGCCGGCGCAACGCTGAATTTCGGGTATGCGTCCGGCAGTATCGAAGACTACCGTGCACTCGGCACCCCTGGAGCCACGGTCATCACCACAGGCGCTGGTGCGACCTTCGGTTTCAACTGAACTCCCGGCACCGTTATCGTGCCGGAGATTCAAATGTTGGGGGATCTCCTCATCATGACCGGGTTGTCCACCAATAATGTTCCGGATCTGTTTTTCGACCATGGAATCCACGGTGCCTTTACGGTGAACGTTAGCGGCAAGTCGAATAGTGAATTCAACCTGTCCGCAGCGAACACCTTCACCGAATTGATCGTCAATCCTTCCGCTGGAAATAATATCGAATCCAACGCCACTTTCGCCGGTTCGCTGAGTGGTGATGTCACGATCATGGCGGTTGGCAACGGTAACCCTGCCGCGAAGCTCACCATCGACGCGGCGGATGCAATGTCCGACGCCGCGACGCTGAGCATTAGCGGAACCAACGCCACCTTGCTGACGGTCAACTTCAACGACACCATCAAATATCTGCAGATCAACGGTGTGACGCAGCCAACCTGCACCTACGGCGCCGGACAGGATCGCAACCCGAGCTGGTACAGCGGCGCAGGTGTCCTGACCGTCGCTGGCGCGCCCACCACTTAAAGGGATATTGATGGAACCACCGCTGGTGCAGGCGGAGGATCCACTCCGACCGGTACTTGGGGCCGTGGCACGACTGCCAATTGGGACACCGTCGCAGATGGAACTGGAGCCTCCGCGCTCTGGTCATCATCCGCAGGCCAAGCTACAACCTTTGCTGCTGGCGCAACCGCCACCGGAGCCTATACCGTGACTGTTTTCGGCACGCAGGACATCGGCGGCCTCACCGTCGAAGAAGGCGATGTCACCCTGTCTGGAGATGGACTCCGAATGACTTCGGACTCGGTGGCTGGCGTCGTTTCAGGCTCGACCTTGTCGGTCAGCAGCGTGATCTCCAATGACTCCGCTCGCCAACTGGCTAAAGGTGGTGACGGAACGCTCACGCTGTCCGGTGCCAATACCTACGCGGGTGTCACCAAACTCGAGGCTGGCACCATTTCGGTCCCCAGCCTTGCGAACGCTACCGTAGGCAGCCCGCTCGGCAACTACCCGACAGCGGGTGCAGACGGCCTGAACCTTATCGGCGGCACCCTGCAATACACCGGTGCCACCGCTTCCCGCGACCGCGGATTTACCTTGCTCGGACACAGCACGCTTGAAGTCAACACCGCCGGCGAGACTCTGACTCTCGGCGAAAGCGCAGCCTTAGATGCAGCCGGCTCGCTCACCGTCACTGGTGGGGCAGGCAGCAGTCTTGCTCTGGGACACCTGTACGTCTCAAGATCCACCTCGACCATGAATCCTACCACAGCCAGCTTGTCGATTGCTTCAATCGGTTTGAATGAGTCCTATGGCGGTGGAGCTCTTACATTTACGCTGGGCGGCACAGCTACTGGTAACGAGGTAACCGGCGCGATTAACAGAGTAAACACACACCCCAATAACTGGGATGGATGCCATGACGTCATCAAGGAAGGCTCCAGTGTCTGGACGCTCTCCGGCAACAATAACTACAACGGCAAGACCATCGTTAACGACGGCACGCTGCTGGTCACCGGCGAGATCCAACAAGCGGCCTCAGTCGCCGTCAATGGCCCGGGTGTCTTGGGCGGTACCGGCATGATCAAGAAGGCGACCACGGCGAACGCCGGTGGCGGCCTCGCACCCGGTCTCTCGGTCGGCACGCTCACGTTCACCAACAACCTCAACTTCGCGGCGATGGCCGGCGGCGGAGGCACCTTGGTATTCGAACTCGACGCGCTAGCGGGAACCAGCGACCAGATCGCCGTGTCAGGCACCTTGGGTATCGGCCAGGGTGCGCTGCGCTTCACCGACTTCACGTTCTCCGACCTCGGAGGCCTGGAAGCCGGCACCTACACGCTGATGACCAGCGGAGTGATCAGCGGCTGGATCGACGACACCAACGACAGCGGCGCGATCGGAAGCTTCACCGGCACCCTGCAGCTCAATGGCAACAACCTTGAGCTAGTGGTCAGTGGTCTCGCTGCCGGCAGTGACTACGATACTTGGGCTGACGGCTACCCCGGCCTGACTGATGCCAGTGCTGACCTCGACTTCGACGGCGGCGGCTTGGAACCGGTGTTGAGTGGGTCGTGGGCGGAGATCCTAGTGACGGAAGCGATGACGCCGGCCTTGCGCCGACGAGCACTGAAGACGGCACCTACCTGATCTTCACCTACATTCGCACCGATGAGTCCAATAACGACGCCACCACCACCATTGCAGTGGAATACGGCAGCGACCTGGTTGGCTGGACCACCGCAGTGCATGACAATGTGAATATCATCATCACCGAGACCTCGACGGAGCCACTGACTCCGTCGAGGTGAAGATAGTGAAGACCCTCGCGGTCGACGCCAAGCTCTTCGCCGGCCTCAACGTGGTGATTGCTCTAAGGGGAATCCTACGAAGCAAACTAAATCATACGGCGGTTTCCCGAAAGGGAGGCCACCGTTTTTTGCGTCTGGGGGGGGTGGAGCTTTTGCGATCCATAGAATAGCCAATGTCCAACAAGGGGTATCCAACCGAAGCAGGGACTCGCGAATCAACGCGCCATTGCTGTCAGTGGAATGCTCTTAACCCTAGAGCCCGCGGTATAATCCCGATAGTTCTGTACCCAAGGAATCTTGGAGTGCTGAGGCTCGACTCAGCTCTTGAGGATGGATGTGGCTCGACACATGGGGGCGGTAGTTTCAAGTGTGCAGTTTTCAGGCTGGCCTGATGAAGCCTGTTGTATATCGCGTGGTGCTTGAGTTGAGTGGGTTGTAGCTGGCTTGCCACCACGCGCGTCAAGCCGCGTCAAGCCGCGCCCGCCGCAGAGCTGTGTCGAGCCACACCCACTCCAGACCATCAGAATGATGAGCTTTCGAATCAGAAACCAATTGGGACAATTCTGAGGGATTGGCAAAGGTTTTCGTTCCGATCCGCACGCTATGAGACGTGGAGCCAACTCGGGTCTGGTCGGGAAATGGTGAGCGGACTTTCCGGTACACTTCGGTTGATATTTGGTTCAAATCCTTATACTAGTAGGATTTCGGGTTGTTTTGGTTCTTGTTGCTAGGGATTGGCGTTAGAAATAATTTTGGTGTTATTTTTATTTTCTAACTATTGAATTATCAATGGTTCTAGTAGTTTTTAACGTAAATCATTCACTCTGCTAGAGTTCCTAACGTTTTGATGTTTGACATCGAAGTGTACCAAAGTGTATAAGAGTGCGCTCACATGTATTAACTGACTTTATGACGACGTATGAACATACCCTAGAAGGGGTGTATGAACACAAAATGGACCCCAAGTGCAGGGTGTCCGTTCCGTCGGATTGGCGTGTGACTGCTGGGAGTGGGACGCTTCGGTTGATGCGCTCCAATGCTTACAAGTTACCCACCTTGCGAGTCCTAACGGAGCAGGAGTTTGCGACGATTTTGGGAGAGATTCAAAACCGAAGCGATTGGACACCAGCCCAACGACGGATGATGAGCGGTAAGTTGTATTCCGATTGTCAGAAAACAAAGCTGAACCCGCAGGGGAAGCTGCTAGTGCCTAAGGCACTCTGTAGTCACCCAAATATCGAGCCGGAAGGTCAAGTCACTCTCGTCGGGAGAGGGGCATATTTCGAAATTATTAGCCCCGACAACTATGAGGAAATGCGGGTCCGCGAGGAAGCTGAGATTGCTGAGCTTAACGCGGAAATGGATATCTTCTGATCTTTATCATCCCCCCCAAACGACGTAAGCAATGAAGCTTTCCTACCAAACTGCTGTAGCCCAAGCTAAGGCAGGGAATCACATGATTTCCTGTTCTGTGGACGCTTGTCTCTACGCTGAAGAGCCGACATTGGGTGGTGGTGGTTCCGCTGATGAGGAGTTGCCTCATTATCACGAGACTGTGCTACTGGAAGAAAGTGTGCAAGGGATGCTGGCAGCTCCAGGCAAGGTGCTGGTCGACGGAACTCTAGGTGGCGGTGGCCATACTGGAAGAATGTTAGAATGCGGTGCCGATGTCTATGGAATCGACCGAGATCCTCAAGCACACGAGTACGCCGAAAAGCGCCTGAAGAGATTTGGTGATCGTTTTCATCCTGTCGTCGGAAATTTTGCTGATGCTCTAGATCTAATGCGCGAGCGTGGAGTCGAGAAAGTCGATGGCTGGCTAGTCGATCTAGGCGTTTCGTCGTGGCAATTCGACTGTGACGAGCGTGGGTTTTCATTTCAGAGGGAAGGGCCACTGGATATGCGCATGGGGCCTAGTTCACCACTGACCGCGGCAGAGATTGTCAATCAGTGGAGCGAGCAGGAGATAGCGAGAGTCATTTGGGAATATGGTGAAGAGCGTGCGTCCCGCAAGATAGCTAAATATATCTGCGAGCAGCGCCAGACGAAACCTTATGTAACTACGACTCAGCTAGCTGCGAGTATCGAGAAATTGATCCCGCGTTACGGCAAGAAAATCCATCCAGCGACTAAGGTCTTTCAGGCACTTCGGATCGAAGTGAATGACGAACTAGGAGCTCTGAAGAAGCTGCTAGAGACTGCAGGTGATTTACTAGCTCCAGGTGGACGGCTCTGCGTCATCAGCTTTCACAGTCTCGAAGACCGCATGGTCAAACGATTCCTCAAGCATGCGTCGTCGAAAGAGATCGACCGACCTGAGTGGCCTGAGCCACGGCCAAACCCCGATTACTCATTTAACTCCATAACGCGCAAGCCGATCAAAGCAACTGCTGAAGAGGTGAAGCGCAACCCTCGCTCGCGTAGCGCTGTGCTACGTGTAGCTGAGAAACTCTAACAAACTATCTATTGAAATGAATAAAAGACGTTCAGAAACAAACCATTTTGGATCACTTCACATAGTGATGATTCTTATTATCACTGCTTTGTTAGGTACTGGTGGTGTTTTACATGCTGTGATGAAGAACCGCCAGGTTGTCGTGGCGCGTGAGATCGATGATGCCCAGAACCGTATCGAAGAAGCTGAAGAGACCATGAAAATGGTTCAGGTAAAAATCGACCGCAAACTGAACCGCCACATGATCCGTGCCGAGTTAGCTAACCGTGGTTCCGAGCTGCAACAAATTCCGTCATCCGTCGTCGAGGTGGTGACATCAGCATCCATAGCTATTGCCCAGACTACTCCCTAAGAATGGATAAATCCGCCCAACGTCGTTGTATCATCCTTTGCCTTTTGCTCATTTCGGGCCTAAGCGCATTGTCTGGACGTTTGGTTTATCTGCAGGTTTTCGATAGAGCCCGCTACGCGGAAACCGCTGGAAATTCTTATCGGCGTAAAGAAGTCATTCAGGCTAACCGCGGAGTATTGCTCGACCGCAACGAGGAAATCATCGCAAGTACGGTGATCTCTAAATCTGTCGTGGTGGATGTGCAGCATCTCAAGGAGGCGTCACACGTAGCTAAGGGGGTTGCTTGCTCGCAGCTGCGTAAAGAACCAGAATGGAAAACCTGGACGGATAAGCAGAAGAGCTCAAAAATAAATACGCGTGTGCGCAAGTTGCTCGATGCGTACAGCGACAATCCAGCCGCATTGGTCGATATGCACTTTGACTACGCAATCGACCAGTTGGCGCGCCCTCTAGGTCTGAGCCAAGAGGAGTTAAAGAGCAAGATTCCGATGAGTAAGCGGGGGGGGGAGCGAGTAATTTATCAGGGCTTGCCAACCGAACTTGCTATTCGCTTAGAGCGCTTGATTAAAGATCGCCGTATCAAAGGGTTCTTTTTCCGTGAGGAAAAGCGTCGATGGTATCCAGCTCCAGAATTGGCATCGCATTTGATTGGCTACGTCAGTCGTAGTGGTAAAGGAATGGCTGGGGTGGAGTCCTCGATGAACAAATGGATGGAAGGCACCAATGGCTATGAAGTTGAGATGCGCGACATCCGTGGCAATGTGATGCCGGCGCATAAAGGAAGTTTTCGACCACCGAACAATGGACTCAATGTTCAGTTGACTCTCGATATGGGCATTCAGGCAATCTGCGAAGAAGAGCTCGATCGTGGGATGGCAGAATTTGAAGGGGTGAAGGGCTGTGTGGTTATGATGAATCCTCATACGGGTGAGATCCTAGGGATGGCGAGCCGTCCGCACTACAATCTAAATATCCGCGAGATGGTTGTTACTAACGGATTTAACTTTGCACTGCAGGCAATGTACGAACCTGGCTCGACTTTCAAGGTGCTAGCAGCCTCTGCAGCCATGAATGAAGGCCTAGTGAGCATTGATACGCTAATTGATTGCCACAACGGCTACTACAGGGATGGGAGAGCGATGGCTGTAAGGGATTCTTACCCTAAAGGGATTATCCCTGTGTGGAAGGTGCTGCAGAAATCGAATAACATCGGATCCTATATGATGGCGAAAATGGTCGGAGCTGACAGGTATTACAAGTACGCTGCCGCGTTTGGTTTCGGATCAAAAACGAATATCCAGCTTGCAGGTGAAAGTAAGGGCATGTTGAAAAACACCCAGAATGCAACCGACTTCTCACGAGTGGCCTATGGTTACGGAGTCAGTGTGACTCCTCTACAGATTGCGAACGCGTACTGTGTGATCGGCAATGGTGGAAAGTTGATGCAGCCGCGCATCGTTAAAAAAATCGATACGAACTCAGGCTTACTCATCGAAGAATTTTCGCCAGAAATGATTCGCAGGGTGTTGTCTGAGGAGACATCCCGACAAATGCGAGAAGCTTTGAAGACAGTGGTTCAGCCAGAGGGGACAGCGAGGCGAGCAGACGTTGAAGGTTTTACAGAGGGTGGCAAGACGGGGACCGCGTGGAAGTGGAACGTAAAAACTAAGATGTACGACAAAGATCGCTCTACAGTTTCCTTCGCCGGGATGCTGCCAGCAGAAAATCCTGCGTTTGTTTGTGTGGTTGTTATTGACGATCCACAGACAACCAACGTAAAGCACGGGGGCGGCTCCATAGCTGCACCGATTTGGAAGCGGATTGCTGAGCGCACTGCAGCGCACATGCACCTGACTCCTACGGAAGAAATCTCTGAACAACTTACCAAAAACAAATGATTTTACGTGAATTACTTTCCCACCTTCCGAAGGCCGTGGCCTCAGGGAACCTCGATCATGTCGCCAAAGGCGTGACAGCTGATAGCCGCAAGGTGAAGCCAGGTATGGTATTTGTCGCCATCCGCGGTGAAGAATCCGATGGCCATAAATATATCGACTCAGCCCTCAAGAAGGGTGCAGTTGCGATTGTCGCAGAGGCTGCGCCTGATGCTGATACTAGCGAAAAAGTCGTTTGGATCCACAGCAATGACACGCGTGTAGCGCTAGCAACCATTGCTAGCGCTCTTGCTGGCAATCCATCCGCGCAGCTCCGAACTGTCGGTGTCACTGGCACCAATGGTAAGACAACGACGACTTTCTTGCTTCAGCACATCATGAAGCAAAGCTGGACTCGCGCAGGCTTGCTCGGGACAATCACGGTGGATGACGGCGTTGAGCGTACAGAGGCGACGCACACCACTCCATCAGCAGACATTCTGCAGAGTCAACTCGGAGCAATGGTCGGCAACGGTTGCCGCGGAGTAGCTATGGAAGTGAGCTCTCACGGCATTGAGCAAAAGCGTATCGCAGCAGTGCAGTTTGATGCAGCCATCTTTACTAATTTTTCACAAGACCACCTCGACTACCATGGTTCCATGGCTGCTTATTTCGAGGTGAAAAAAGCATTTTTTGCGAGTCTCCCTCAGCAAGATGGTAAGAAGAAACCTGTCGCAGTAATCAACAGCGATGATCTTTACGGGGCAAAGCTCGTTAAAGAACTCGGCGAGGAATTCGGTGATGCCATCCACATCGTTACCTACGGAATGGGGGCGCATTGTGATTTTAAAGTTACTAAGATTAAGCAACAAGTTCGTGGTACAGAATTTCAGTTAGATAACCGTGGTAAGTCCTACTTGGTACGTACTCCATTTATCGGGCGCTTCAATGTTTACAACACACTGGCTGCAATCGCTGGAGCTGCTGCTGCGGGGATCAAGCCGCGTGATGCAGTCAAGGCTCTCGCCGAGGCTCCACAGGTGCCAGGCCGCATGGAGCTGATAGGAACCCGTGAGGGTGTTACCGTATTTGTTGACTATGCTCACACTCCAGATGCCTTACAGAATGTTTGTGCAACTCTGAAAGACTTGGGGCCTAATAAGCTCATCACAGTATTTGGTTGTGGTGGCGATAGAGATAAAATCAAGCGGCCATTGATGGCTGCAGTAGCGAGTGAGATAAGTGATCTTTGTTTGATTACATCTGATAACCCACGTTCTGAAGATCCCGATGCGATCATTAAACAGATCGAAGCAGGAATGAAGAGCAAAGCCTATCGGCCGATACCTGATCGAGACGAAGCTATCCGTACCGCTGTCAACGTGGCATCAAAAGGAGATATTGTTCTGATCGCTGGAAAGGGACACGAACTTTACCAAGAATTGGCAGACGAGAAGGTTCTCTTCGACGATCGCAGAGTAGCTCGTTGGGCGCTCAAAGATAAGCCAGTTGCTGAGCTCGATGAGGAAGAAAAACCTCGCGAGCGTAGCTACGACAATTTTGACCGTAAGGACTCCAGTGACTTCAAGCGCGATAAGTTTTCAGGTGATAAGTCAGAGCGACGCGACGGAGAAAGACCTGAGTACCAGCGCCCAGAAAAATATGGCGAACGCCGTGTAGGCGAGCAAGGTGACAAACGCGGTGGAGATCGTCGTGACTCCAGAGGTGGAGATCGTGGTGGTGAGCGTCGTGATTTCAGAGACGGAGACAGACGAGATGATCGTGGTGGTGAGCGTCGTGATTTCCGCGGTGGTGATAGGCGCGACTCAAGAGGTGGAGACCGCCGCAGTTTTGATGACAAAAGAAAAGATACTAACAACGAGGAGAAATAAGTAATGAAAACGACCCCGATCCAAAAACTCGTAAATTCTGTGCACGGTAGACTCCATTCAGGAGAGTCTGCTGGTGTCGTGACCTCAGTGTCGACAGATACACGCACGATCGGGGACGGATCTGCATTTTTTGCTCTCAGCGGTGAGAACTTTGACGCACACAATTTTTTAGAAAAAGCAGTAGCAGCCGGAGCCTCCGCAATTGTGGTCGAGCGCGTTCCTGCAGGCGTCCACTTTGGAAACACTGCAGTTATCGTGGTGAAAGACACTCTGAACGCCCTGCAAGCATTTGCCGCGTGGTATATCCGCGAGCTCGATGTCGAAGTGATAGCTATCACTGGATCTAACGGCAAGACATCGACTAAGGATTTCACAAAGGCTGTGCTTGGTGAGCGCTTCAAAGTGCACGCAACACTAGGAAATCTGAATAACCACATTGGCTTGCCTCTCACGGTGCTTTCAACCGAGGAGGACGATGAGGTGTGTGTGCTAGAGATGGGAATGAACCACTCTGGCGAAATATCTCCGCTGTGCCAGATTGCAAAACCACGGATAGGGATCATCACAAATGTGGGCACTGCTCATATTGAATTTTTAGGGAGCAGGCAGGCGATCGCAGAGGAGAAAGGTGCACTGGCTCGCGCTCTACCAGCCGATGGCGTGCTGATTGTTTCCGCTGCATGTGATTATGTCGATTACTTCCAGGGTCATAGCAGAGCTCGCAGAATGATTGTGGGAAATGGCAGAGGTGAGGTTCGCGCAGAAGAATTGCGAATGGATAAGAATGGCTCTGAGTTCCTTCTCGTGATTGATGGCCAAGAGTCCGAGAAAGTACATCTACAAGTGGTAGGGCGTCACATGATTGGCAATGCTCTGTTGGCCGCCGCAGCTGGTCATACTTTGGGTATGACGATTACTGAAATTGCAGCAGGGCTGAATAGAGCCACACTAACCAGCGGGCGTTTACGTGCTTTCCAGAGTGCTGGAGTGACGGTCTTTGATGACACTTATAATGCCAACCCGGAATCCATGATGGCTGCGATCGAGACGCTAGCAGAGCTAAAAGTGGATGCTTCAGCCCAACGCTACGTGGTGTTAGGGAGAATGGCTGAGCTGGGCAAACACGCAGATCAAGCGAGCCATGAGATCGGCTCGCTCGCCGCAGAACGCGGTTTAGGGGTGATGACCCTAGCGAGGAAGCCAAAGCCATCTCAGTGGCTGCAACCCAATCTGGAGCATCCGCTGTTCATTTTGAAACTGTAGAAGCTGCGGCCGAATGGTTGCAGTCGACCTGTGTCACCGGCGATGCGGTCTTATTCAAAGGTAGCCGCGCAGCCGCTATGGAGCGGGTAATGCACAAAGCTTTTCCGACGGACTAATCATGTTATACGCAATTTACGAATGGTGGTATGCAGCACTCCAAGATGGTGCTGAGTGGGCAGAGAGATTCAGTTTTCTGAATCTGTTGAAGTATCTAACAGTACGTGCCGCGCTAGCCTGCATGTTGACCTTTGCCTTGTCGCTATTTTTGGGACCTCGGGTGATACGGAAGCTCATTTCGCTTAAAGTTGGCCAGCCGATCCGCTCGGCTGCAGAGGTGCACAAGTTACACGAACTTCACGGAGCGAAGGCTGGGACACCAACAATGGGAGGGGTGATGATTATTGGCTCAGTCCTCGTTGCAGTTTTACTCTGCGGACGCGCTCTCAATCCATTTGTTGCGGTTACCATGTTCGTGATGATAGGTCTCGGACTACTTGGGTTTATCGACGATTACACCAAGGTGAAATTGAAAAACTCTGATGGAGTGAGCGCCCGCACCAAGCTGGGCTGGCAGTTTGGAATCGCGTTGGTGGCTGGTTGTTTCCTGTTTTTTAAACCAGAGGTGGCTGGAACTCTAGCAGCAAAGGAGCCGAAACGTGCTACTATTGAAAATGTAGAGAATCAAGATGTGGCAACAACCAAGGCTAACGAAGATCGCTTCCCACCGAAAGATGCTACTGGATATTGGGTTCAAGTGGACGGAAAAGCTCAAGCTATGCGCTCAAGCGAGCTGACTATCCCGCTAGCGAAAACTCCATTGTTTGACCTTTGGTACCTCGCTATTCCTTTCTTCGCAATCATCATCATTGGAGCCTCTAATGCAGTGAATCTTACTGATGGGCTCGATGGCCTAGCGGCTGGTTGTACCATCACTACAGGTCTAGCATATGCTGTGGTTGCTTACCTTGGTGGGCATCTGGTCCTTGGATTTGACTATCTGCACATGGCGTACAACCCGATGTTAGGTGAGCTAGCAGTGGTTATGATGGCTATAGTGGGAGCATCGTTCGGTTTCCTTTGGTTTAACTGTCACCCGGCAAAAGTCTTCATGGGAGATACGGGTTCGCTGGCTATCGGTGGCGCCATTGGTACTGCGGCTATCTGTACCAAGCAGGAACTCTTGTTAGTAATCATCGGCTGGGTTTTCGTGATGGAGGCTCTCTCTGTGATCATTCAGGTCGGAAGCTTCAAAATGCGTAAAAAGCGTGTTTTCGCGATGGCTCCTATCCACCACCACTTCGAGCTTCGTGGCTGGCATGAAAGCCAAGTCATTATCCGCTTTTGGATTATCTCCATCCTCTGCGCCATGGTTGGCCTAGCCTCTCTCAAAATCATATGATCCTTACAGGCAAACAAGTTGTAGTTCTTGGAGCTGGCCGTAGTGGCCGAGCTGCGACGACGCTTGCTCTGGCAAAGGGTGCTGAGGTCCGCGTATTTGATTCGAACCCGAATGCGCATTTCGATGGCTGGCCTGAGGCTGCTGTCGGGGTCGCGGGAGCTACCGATGCTCTAGGGCTGGAAACTAGCTGTGACTTGCTAGTGATTTCGCCGGGGATCGATACCTTTGGTTCGTTTGTGAAATCCTTTGCCAAAAATGCTGGTGAGCTGATTGGCGAGGCCGAGTTAGCCGCCCGATTTTACCAAGGTAAAGTGGTAGGGATCACAGGAACCAATGGTAAAACGACGACTACTGAGTTGGTCCAGCGCATACTGGAACACAGCGGACTGAGTTGTGTGGCTTGTGGTAATTATGGAGTACCATTCTCTGAAGTTTTGATGATGGACATGGTTCCAGGCTCTGTAGCTCTTGAGCTTAGTTCCTTCCAGTTAGAGACGGTGAAGGATTTCCATGCTGATGTGGCAATCTGGTTAAACTTCTCAGCCGACCACATGGATCGCTACACAGCTATCGAAGATTACTTTGATGCAAAAAAGAATATCTTTATCAATCAAGACTCTAGCGACACTGCAGTCGTTAGACTAGGTGAAGATCTTGGGGGACTTTCTGCTACTAGTTTTACCTTCAGCACTGAAGCTCAGAATTCTGATTACTATCTTGTAGAGAATCAGATATATTTCTCCGGTCAGCCTGTGTTAGATCTTTCCGTGACACACATGCGCGGTCTGCATAATGCTGAGAATGTGATGAGTGCTGTGGCGGCTTGCCATGCTCTAGGAGTGTCCTACGAAATCGCAACTGACGCTCTTAGGGGCTTTGCTCCACCGATGCATCGCTGCGAGCTTATCCGCACCTTAGATGGGGTGGAATACCTCAACGACTCTAAGGCGACAAACCTCCACGCGCTCGACAGTGCATTGCGCTCACAATCTAGGCCTGTTGTCCTGCTAGCAGGAGGAAAAGAAAAAGGCCTTGAATACGAAGAGCTGTTAGCGCGTCTAGAAGAGAAGGTGCATTCCGCAATTGTGTTCGGTGAGATTGCTCAGCCGTTGGCATCCATTTTTTCAAAAGTAGTACCTACAGAAGTGGTTTCCACCTTAGACGAGGCTGTGGTTCTAGCTCAGAAACACGCGCATCTAGGAGATGCGGTGTTGCTCTCGCCAGGAACATCATCCTTCGATCAATTCTCAGGATACGAAGCACGCGGTGATCATTTCCGCATGCTCGTCAATAATCTCAAATAATTTCCATCCCAACCATTCCCAGCCCTAAAAAAGACCATGAAAGACAAAAAACTCCAGACCAAGCGGCAGACTAAAACTGGTTTCCGCAAACTGCACGCTAAAGTGACTGCTAGTTCTCGTAGAAAACAGCGAGCCAGTACTTCGGCTAACCCTAACATGCTCGATTCCGATGTGCCGAATGCCAGCATCGGCCGAGCACTCACAATCATTCTTATGCTTCACCTCGTAGCAATTGGAGTGATTTATACTGGCATCAAGTGGAACAAGGGACAATTTGATGACATCCTACCAGCTTCAGCGCGGACGCAAGCGGCTGCGACAAATGTCGACCTTAGTAATGTCAATGCCGGCCTCAGAACTGAATTTATGCTCGCAGGAGATACTTACGAAGCTTTTGCCGCACGCCACCAAGTGGATGTACAGGAGCTTCGCAAAGTGAATAATAATACAATTCCTCTCGCAGGGAAGCCATTGAGCCTACCCGCGGAGACTATCAAGGTGACATCGCCAGCAGTGGTTGCGGCGCTTCCAGTTTCAGATCGGCCACCACTCCCAGTAACGAACACTGTTGTCAATGTGCAGCCTGTGGCACATAGAGCGGTGATTGTTACGGCTAACATTCCTCTGGCTCAGCCAGTGGCAGGAGCTCAGACATACAAGGTGCAACCTGGTGATTCAGTCTGGCGTATTTCGAATAAATTTAAAGTGAGCCAAGATGCTCTGATGCAGCTCAATGGGATGAGCGATGCGCGTCAGTTACGCTCTGGTGTGACACTTAAAATTCCAGCTAAATAATCCAATGATCACAGCCCTCGAACGATCAGCAGATAGTCGCAATGCCATCATGGTATGTATAGCCACTAGCCTACTCATGGTGTTAGGTTTGGTGATGCTGGCATCGACGAGTGTATGGATCACAGAGGGAAGGGAATATTCTTTGTTGATCAAACAAGCTGGCTGCCTAGGCTTTGGTCTTATTGTCTCAGGAGTCTTAGCTTACAGTGATTATAAAAAATTACGAAAATGGGCGTGGCCGATTTATAGTTTCGCTATTTTCTTGTTAGCTCTTTGCTACATCCCAGGGGTTGGCAAAGAGGTAAATGGTGAGACCCGCTGGATTCAGCTCGCCGGCTTTACCTTCCAACCGTCTGAGCCAGCTAAAATAGCCCTCATGATTGGGCTCGCAGCTTGGTTTGCCCACCATCAGGCTGAGGTGAAAACTTTCCGCAAGGGTTATCTCTATCCTATGGCGATACTCGGTTCGCTCATAGGTTTGATCTTTTTTGAGAAAGACATGGGGACATCCGCCGGACTCGCTGCTGCAGGGATTGCTCTTATGTACATTGCCGGTACCCGTGGGTATCTATTGTTAGGATCCTGCCTTGGAGGGCTAGGCGTCCTCTCAGCGTTTGTATACACTAACGCTAACCGGATGAACCGGATCATGGCATTTATGAACCCAGATGACCCTGACGCACAGCGTGGCTTTTTCTACCAACAATATAGAGCTTTGTTGGCATGGGGCAATGGTGGTGTCGATGGACTCGGCCTAGGGAATGGTGCGGAGAAGCATGGCTACCTCCCCTTCGCGCACACAGATTTCATTTTCCCTATGGTTGGGGAGGAACTCGGCTTATGGTTTGCTCTAGGCACAGTCTTTTGCTTCGCTCTAATCGCCGCCTATGGCATTGCGATTGCAGCACGCTGTACGGATCTCTTTGGTCGCTTGCTCGCTGCTGGTCTGACATGCTCTATCGTAGTCCCCGCGATGATGAATATAGGAGTGACAACAGCTGTTCTACCTAACACTGGACTGCCTCTTCCCTTTGTGAGCTACGGCGGTACAAACTTAATCTTTACAATGGCGACCGTTGGTTTGCTCATAAGCATCCATCGCTCTACCATCACCCTCACTCCACGCGGTGAAAGAGTGTTGTTAGCGAAGAAGAAGAGTGTGAAACTCTAGAGGTTTTTAGGCTGCCGGATGAGCTCTTTAGATGAACACAAAAAAAATCCGCCCATCGTGAGCGGATCGTATTGATTTACCGTGGTCTACTTTGGGAGGTAAAAAAAGGTGCCGGCGGAGGGAGAGGAGACGAGTGTGCCAGGCTTGCATCTAGCTATACGGATTTCTCGTTTATCGTATGGATTGAGGTAGTAGTCTGTCTTTCCTGCGACTTTCGTCGCGGTTGGGTATTGTGAGAAGTGGGGGATGTAGTATTTTTTTCTGCCAGATCCTAATAGGATGCCTGATGGCTTGCCGAAAACATTGACGGGCTTGTTCGTGTAAGGGTGGTGAACGTATGTCGATGAGCTGTGCACGCGTTGAGCGATTGGGTAATTTCCCTTAGCGCCTTCGTGCATCACTAGCTCTGGGATCACTTCGTCGTCACCTTCAGTTAGCTCAACAGCGATGGCTGCAAGCGCGACAGCTTCCACGCAAGAGGTGAGTAAGCTGAGAGGTAAAAGTGAGGTGAGAGCGAGAACGAGAAGCTTGATTTTCATGAAGATTAAATTGCTGCGCGGAGAGTGTACTGGAATGCCTTTAGGCGATAGACTTTTATTTCCTTCGTTTTGACGGGTGGTAGGAAAGTAAAAAGCTTCACGACCAGATGGTGGTGAAGCTTTGAAAAATTGAATAGAGAAGCTAGGTTATTTAGTAGGCTCTTTGTCTAGATCGAAGGCGGCGTGGACTATGCGTGCTGCGTCTTCGATGTCTGTCTCATCGACGGTGACTGCGATCTTGATCTCGGAGGTTGTGATCATGCCGATGTTGATGCCAGCTGCTCCGAGTGCTTCGAACATTTTTGCTGCCACACCGGAGTGTGAGCGCATGCCGATACCGACACAGGAAAGTTTAGCTATGCCTGCTTCAGTCTCGATTCCTGCGGTGTTTCCTAGCTTAGAGATGATGGGCTTGAGAGCGGCTTGGGCCTTGCCAAGATCGTTGCTGTGCATCGTCACTGAGTGGCGAGCGAGGCCATCGTGCGCGATGTTAGAAATGATCATGTCGATGTTGATCTCCGCTTTCGCAAGACAGGAGAGCATCGCTGCGGACTTGCCTGGCTCGTCTGGGATGCCAGTGATCGTGAGGCGTGCTTGGGAGCGCTCTATTGAGACTCCTCGGATGACTACTGATTCCATGTTGTCGTGTTCTTCGGTTACTATGGTTCCTGGATTATCGTTCAAGGATGAGCGGACCTCAAAGATCACGCCATATTTTTTTGCAAATTCTACTGAGCGGGACTGCATCACTTTAGTGCCAGAGGATGCCATTTCCAGCATTTCGTCGTAGGACACTTCTGGCATTTTACGCGCATCTTTGACGATGCGTGGATCACAGGTGTAGACTCCATCTACATCTGTAAGGACCTGGCAGACGTCGGCCTTCAGAGCTGATGCCACTGCGATGGCTGTGAGGTCTGAGCCTCCACGTCCCAGTGTGTGGATCATGCCGTCTTCGCGTAGGCCTTGGAATCCGGCGCAAATAATGACTTTTCCTTCGTCTAAAAATCCTTGCATCATCGTAGGGTCGATCGCGTCGATCTTTCCTCGGGTGTGTGACCCCGTGGTTCTGATGCCGGCTTGGCGACCTGTGACGGAGGCTGCTTCGACTCCAAGCTCGTGAAGAGCCATGGTTACCAATGCGATAGATTGCTGCTCGCCAGTAGAGAGTAGTACGTCCATTTCGCGTTCGGCTGGCTCATCATTTAGCTCATTGGCCATGGCTATGAGTTTATTAGTGACGCCACCCATTGCTGAAACCACTGCAACTACTTGGTTACCTTCGTCGCGGAGTCGCTTAATACGGCTGGCAACATTACGAATGCGATCGAGTGAGCCTACGGAAGTTCCGCCATATTTTTGAACGATGAGAGCCATGTTGTATTGCTTGTTGTTGAAAATAGGTCAGTCGCGTTGAGGAGCGACAGCAAGGACTGAGTAATTGAGACTATCAATGATGTCTAGTCTAGAAATGCCTGAGCTGTGTAATCTTGGTGAGATTTACAGGCGATGTGGTTGCTGGCCGTGCGGATTGAAACCCGATGACAATAAAGACTAGAAATAGATATGGCATGTTCTGGTCAAACTGTTAAATTTTGGTCGGTAATGTTAAAAGTTGATCGGATTAGTGTGGTTTCGGATCGAACAACAAAGCTATTATATATATATGAATAAGCAACTTTTTGGAACAGATGGAATTCGTGGGAAAGCGAATCATTGGCCAATCACCCCAGAAGTGGGAATGCGTATTGGTCGTGCTGTAGCGCGGGTATTGAAAGCTCAAATGGCTGGGCATCATAAAGTCGTCATCGGCAAGGATACTCGACTTTCTGGTTACATGTTGGAAAGTGCGATCACGGCTGGATTAGTTTCGGAAGGAGCTCGTGTATTATTGACTGGGCCAGTTCCGACACCAGCTATTGCCTACCTTACTAAATCGATGGCGTGTGACGCAGGGGTGATGTTGACAGCGTCTCATAATCCCTACACTGACAATGGTATAAAGATTTTTGGACCGGACGGCTACAAGCTCAACGATGCCTTGGAGGAGGCAGTCGAAGCAATCATTCTAGAGGATAAACTCAGTGACCCAGAAGGAGAAATGGGCAAAGCCCTCCGGATTGATGACGCGACCGGGCGTTACATCGAATTTGCCAAGGCGTCGATTGGAGCGAAATCTCTCAAGGGGCTTAAAATAGTGATAGATTGTGCCAATGGTGCGGGTTATTTTGTTGGCCCACTGATCTTAGAAGAACTAGGCGCCGAAGTGATCTCCATGGCGGTTGCGCCAGACGGACGAAATATCAATGCTGGAGTTGGTGCACTGTACCCTGAGTTGGCCGGTGAGCAGGTCAAAGCACATGGAGCCAATCTAGGAATCTGTCTCGATGGCGATGCTGACCGTGTGATTTTTGTTGATGAAAATGGGGAAGAGGTCTCAGGCGACAAGGTTCTCTATATGTGTGCCAAGGCTCTTAAGGCCCAGGGCAAACTCGCGAAGGACACGCTCGTTGCTACGGTAATGAGTAATCTAGGTCTACATTCAGCTTTAGCTAAAGAAGGAATCAAGGTCGAAGCCACAGGGGTCGGAGACCGTCTGGTGATAGAGTGTATGCGTGAGAATGGCTATTCGCTCGGTGGAGAAAATTCTGGCCACATCATTTTTGCCGAAAGCGCAACCACTGGTGATGGCTTGATGTCTGCGCTCAAGGTGCTTGAAATGATGCAAGAATCAGGCAAGCCGCTCTCTGAGTTGGCGAGTGGAATGGAGGAATTCCCTCAGGAACTCCACGGGCTAGATGTTACCGAAAAACCTCCGATCGAATCAATTCCAGAGTTGGTTCAGGTGATCAGTGAGGTGGAAGAAGAATTTGGAGCCGACGGCCGTGTATTAGTACGCTATTCTGGTACGGAGAATAAAATTCGTGTGTTGGTGGAGGCAAAATGTGCTCAGGCAGTAAAGTCCTCAACGGAGAAGATTTGTGCAGTTGTAGAAGCTACTATCGGAAACAAATCACCAGTCTAGCTGATGCAACTTTTAAAAGCAAAAAACGTCGGCAATTGGTGGCCATTGGCAGAAGGAAGTGTGCCATCGGATCAGTTTGTGGCAGGTCAGACATTACAAAAATGCCAAGAAGTATTCGCTCCGGCTAATGCTAGCGTGTATCAAAATTCTTGGGTCTCTCAAGAGGATTGGAAGCTGTTGTTAGCCGCCGGATTCGGAGCCAACCTTCTGAGCAGGCAGGGCGAGAAGCTTGCTTGGCTGGACGATGGTAGTGGCACATCTCTGACCGCGAGCGACGATTCACTCTTGTTATTGTACCCTTGGGATCTACTGCAGGTGAATGAGCAAATAGTGGGCGCTTTGACTGAGAGCGTGCACATAGGTGAAGTGAGTCCAGCGGCCCACATAGAGGGAATTATTCACGTGGGAGTAGGGTCGCGGATCTTACCCGGCGTCTTTATCGAAGGCAATGCTGTGATCGGTGAAAACTGTAAGATTGGGCCGAATTGCTACATCCGTGGTAATACAGCTATCGGTGATGGTGTCCATATTGGGCAAGCCGTCGAGGTGAAAAATTCTATCGTTGGGCATGGTAGTTCAGTTGGCCACCTCAGCTATGTCGGTGACAGTGTGATAGGTTCCAAAGTGAACTTTGGTGCCGCCACAGTGACTTCAAATCTGCGTCACGATGGCAAAAATCATCGGACAAGTGTCGATGGAGCCTTGGTGGATACCGGTCGACGTAAGTTAGGCACGATCGTTGGAGATCATGTCCATACCGGCATTCATACTGCCATTTACCCAGGTCGGAAGTTGGGGCCCTATGCCACAACCCGTCCAAACGAAAGCGTCGAGAAAGACATTTTTGAATAATAAATAACTCAAAAAAATTAAAGATATATGTGTGGAATAGTAGCATATGCAGGCGTGCGCGCCGCATCACCGATCCTTTTGCAAGGATTAAGAAAACTCGAATACCGTGGGTATGATTCCGCGGGGATAGCAATTCACCGTGGCTCAGCCATTGAGATTTATAAACAAGAAGGGAAAGTAGCAAACCTAGTAGACTCACTAGGCGACTATCAAAATGATCTAGTTCACCAACAAGCGCACGTCGGGATTGCTCACACCCGCTGGGCGACTCATGGGCCGCCCACTCAGGCGAACGCGCATCCTCACTCCGCTGGTGATGGGCGTATCGCATTAGTGCATAATGGGATCATTGAAAATTATCGTTCACTGAAGTCCAAACTAGAAGCTCAGGGGCACGTCTTTCTCTCAGATACAGACAGTGAAGTTCTAGCGCATTTGGTAGATTCTCATTACGAGGGAGATCTTTTTACAGCGCTATCAGCAGCACTAAAGCAGGTCGACGGAACCTACGGTGTTGCTTGTATTTGCGCGGATGAAGCTGGTAAATTATTGGTTGCTCGTAGGGGCTCACCAATCGTTATCGGGCTAGGTGATGGTGAAACCATCGTGGCATCAGATGCCTCAGCTATTATAAGCCACACTCGCCAAGTAATCTATCTAGACGATAATGACATCGCTATAGTAGAGGAAGGTAAAGTAGATGTGCGCACCCTCGATGCTGTCCCAGTCCAGCGCGATCTAGCATCGATTGATTGGTCTGAAGCCGCGGCAGGAAAAGGCGGCTATGACCACTACATGCTGAAAGAAATTTTTGAACAACCCGAGGCTATTCGCAATGCTATTCGCGGGCGAATAGATAAAGATCGGGGGACTGCAATCCTTTCAGGCTTAGGTCTGAGCCCGCGTGAATTAGTCGACTTCCAGAGGCTGTTGATTGTTGGCTGCGGGACATCTCTCAATGCTGGACTTGTTGGCGAATATGCTGTCGAAAGTTTTGCTGCAATGCTCGCTGAGGTCGAGCAAGCTGCTGAATTTCGCTATAGAAACCCTATCGTAGGGAGTAAAGATCTGGTGATTGCCATTAGTCAGTCAGGTGAAACTGCCGATACTCTAGCAGCTGTTAGGGAGGCAATCGATAAAGGTGCTCTTGTGGCAGGATTGGTCAATGTGGTGGGCTCGACCATTGCTCGTGAAGCTGGACGAGGGATCTATCTACACGCTGGCCCAGAGATTAGTGTGGCATCGACCAAGGCATTTACCTGCCAGGTTTCAGTACTCTTGTTAGTCGCCTTGAAGCTTGCTCGTGGACGCAGGATGTCGCGTGATGAAGGAGTGAAAATAACACGCGAAATTCTCGGAATTCCAGCGCTTGTGCAGCAGGTACTAGAGAAGAATGATGCGATAGCAAAAATCGCCAACAACTTTATTAAATGCGAGCACATGTTCTACATCGGTCGTGGCTATATGTATCCAGTGGCACTTGAAGGAGCCCTAAAGATGAAGGAGATTTCCTACATCCATGCTGAGGCGTACAATGCTGCTGAGCTCAAGCACGGGCCGATAGCGTTGTTAGATGGAAATATGCCGGTGGTGGCATTGATGAATCGTGGACCAGGCCAAGAAAAAACCGTGGGAAATGTGGAGGAATGTCGCGCGCGTAAAGCTCCAGTTCTCGGAGTAATTACAGAAGGTGACGAGGAAGCTAAAGTCGCTTGTGACTGGACCATTGAAGTGCCAGATTGCCCACACTACATAGCAACGATTGTGTGCACTGTCGCGCTCCAGCTGTTCTCTTACCACGTGGCTCGTTTAAGAGGCTGCTCGATTGATCAACCTCGAAATCTAGCCAAAAGTGTGACGGTAGAGTAGTTGCTATTTGTATTCAGGTGAATACGATCAGCTGGAGCTTGTTCTTTTGGGAGATATAACCTCTCGTTTTTGGAGGAGCTTCTTTTTCGCTTTATCAGACATCATGTTACAGCCGCAGCTACCACAGGACGATGAACTCTTCAGCGATTTGTAGACCTTGTACGCTAGCGCCGCCACGGCGAGCGCGACAGAGCAGAGGGCGAGGATGGTCTGGGTGGATGGCATAAGATAAAGGAGTTCTCTAGAACCCTAACAAAGTCCCGATTTGGAAAACTGCAAGGGCTGCTAGATAGGCAAAGAGCGACATACCGACAAGTTGACCGACCGCCCAATTGTAGGAATTTGTCTCACGTGCCACCACAGCTGTGGTGGGAAGGCATTGCAGGGCGTAGACGAAGAAGATGAGGAGGCTTAGCAGCGTGAGAGGGGTGTAGATCTTGCTGCCGTCTGGCCAGGTAGATTCCGCCAATGCTTCACGCAGCAGTTTGTCTTGTTCCTCTTCCTCGATGTCCTCGCTGATGCTGTAGGTGATTTTAAGCGAACTCACAAATACTTCACGAGCGGCGAAGGAAGTGAGGACCGAGGTGGAGGTGCGCCAGTCGAAGCCGAGTGGCTTGAAAATCGGCTCAATAGTGTGGCCAATTTGACCCATCAAGGATTGCTCGAGCGCGAGTGATTTATCCTCGGAAGCAAGACTTCCTTTAGCTGGTTTTGGGTAAGTTTGTAGGGCCCAAAGGATGATAGAAAGTGCTAAGATAATCGTGCCAGCTCTCTTCAAAAATGCCCATGCGCGATCCCATATATGGCGCAGGAGATAGCCTAACTGCGGGAGTCTATATGGTGGAAGCTCTAGCATGAAATGGCTCGGAGTGGCATCTTCGGCTAGCCGTCCTTTGAGGATTCGTGCCGCAATGAGAGCTGTGACGATGCCTAGGCTATAGACACCTAACATAAACCCAGCCTGCTGCAGCGAACTCGCTTGAGGCAGCAACATAGCGATGAGAAGAAAGTACACTGGAAGACGTGCCGAACAGGACATCCAGGGAGCAATCAATATAGTAATGAGTCGTTCCTTCGCGCTATCTATGGTGCGGGTTGCCATGATGCCGGGGATGGCGCAGGCGTGTGAAGAAAGTAGCGGGAGGAAAGCTTTACCAGAAAGACCCACCAGGTTCATCACCCTATCCATCAAAAAGGCGGCGCGTGCCATGTAGCCACTGGCCTCCATCAGAGCGATGAACAAAAACAAGAGAACAATCTGTGGCAGGAAGATCAAAGTGCCTCCAATGCCAGCGATTACTCCATTGACTATCAGGTTATTGAAATCTCCCTCAGGTAGCGTATTTGCAGCCCATTGACCTATGGAGCCAAAGCTCTCGTCGATAAAATCCATCGGATAGGAGGAGAGCGAGAAGATCGTCCAGAAAACGCCTAACATGATAGCTATCAACGCAGCCCACCCGGTGAACGAGTGCAGTAAAAAGCTGTCTAACTTGTCGGTGAGCGTCAGTGTGCCGTCGTTTTCACGGCGGGCAGCTTCACCACAAATTGTTTGGATGAAATGCGTCCGTGCGGCGAGGCGTTCTGCCTCAGATCCAGAGACTTCCCACTTGGGGTAATCGATTGCTGGGAGGGGGAGGCGGAGTGCCTGCTTGAGCTCCAGCGTGCCTTTGTTTTTATTTGCCTGAACGGGCACAACGGGGACGCCTAGCTCCTCCGAAAGGATAGTCGGGTCTAGGTGGATTCCACGTGACTCCGCGAGGTCTACCATGTTCAGAGCGATCACCACTGGGCGGCCCAGTTCGATCACTTCCATCGCCAGCAATAGATGACGCTCAAGAGCTGAGGCATCGAGCACACAGACGCTGATGTCGGGAAATGTTTCGTCATCTTGTTCGCCGATAAGGAAATCGCGCGTGACCTTTTCGTCAGGTGACTGCGCATTGAGCGAGTAACAGCCAGGGAGGTCGACTAATTCGATCTTGCGGCCATGGGGTGTACGGAAACTGCCAGACTTACGCGAGACCGTCACACCTGAGTAGTTGCCGACCTTTTGGTTTTCACCCGTGAGAGCGTTGAAAAGGGTGGTTTTACCAGAGTTTGGGTTCCCGACGAGTGCAACTAGGTGTTGCTCAGATGGAGAAGACATAAAAAATAAGGGAAGTCTGTTTAGACTGGGCAGACAAGAATCTGCGCTGCGAGCTTCTTGTTGAGCGCCAATTTAGTGCCACATACCGTGCAGAGCATATTGTGGCCGTTACTGAGCTTTTTGACTTCCATGGATTCACAAAAACCCATACTGCGTAGGCGGTCACACGCGGCACCTTTGATGGAGTTGATGCGTAGAGAGCACCCAACACTCGCCTGAGCCAGTGTCATTGCACTGTCAGTTTGGATATCGGTGGCACGTCGGAAGAGCTTCATCACTTAGATCACTAATGCAGTTGAGATTCGTTTGCAATAAGAAATTTCACCTATGAGCGCATCCTGAAGCCGTTGAATAACTACATCCTAGTTTAGAAAAGGCGAACAAGCCCGGACAAAGCCGAAAGAGTCCGAACTTAAAAGGCTGGAGCTGAAGGCAACCCGAAAATTGTGCGAGAGTCTACTTGAGAAAAATCTGATCGAAAACAAGGGTTTGGACAGAGGTTCTGGAAAAAAAGAAGGAGCTGGCAAGAATTGTGCATGAGCTTTGTTGAAAGGCTGCGGCGTTGGACTCTGTCGAAACATTGACGGCTTTTTATAGGCGCCCATTTTTTATGAGATGAGTAAAAAAAGATCGTGCCGTTTGTCTTCGTCAGTAAATCCAGAACATATTCTACAATTAGAGCTTAGTCTGTGTAATGAAACCTCACTGGGAGATGATCCCATCATGCTTAAGGTAAAAACGTAACCACCTAACAACGTAAAACACTAAGAGGCTCCACCTCCCTAGTTCTTCGCCTCAATGATTCCATCTGCCGTCTCTTGCTGGAGGCGGAGTTGACCACAGGCTGCATCGATGTCGCCACCCTTCTCGATTCGGAGAGTGGTAGTAACATCGTTGTTACGGACAATATCGCGGAATTTGTAGCAATGCTCTTCCGATGGGCGTTCCCACTCGAGCCCTTCAACTGTGTTGTAGGGAATCAGGTTGACGAGGGCTCCAAGTGATTTGGCGCGCTTGGCTAGAATCTTAGCCTGCGCGAGGTCATCGTTGATGTCCTTGATGAGAATGTACTCAAAGGTGATGCGCTTCTTACTCTTGCTCTTGTAGTAGTGAAGGGCCTCGAAGAGTTCTTCGATCGGCCACTTTGAGTTGACAGGCATGATCTTGTCGCGCGTGTCGTTGGTCGCTCCGTGGAGCGAGATGGCGAGTCGGATCTGCTGTGGCCGGTCGGCAAGCTTCTTGATCATCGGCGCGAGACCCGAGGTGGAAATCGTGATATGGCGTGCGCCAATATGCATGCCCCAATCAGCAGTGATGATGTCAAGAGCTTGGTTGAGGTTTTTGAGGTTGGCGAGAGGTTCGCCCATTCCCATGAAAACGATGTTGTTGATCTTGCGGCCCGCAATTTCTTCTACCGCCATCAACTGACCAACGATCTCGTCAGCAGTGAGGTTGCGGGCAAAGCCATCGAGCCCAGAGGCGCAGAACTTACAGCCATAGGCGCAGCCAACTTGAGATGAAACACAGGCTGTGTGGCGATCTGATTTGTCGCCGTAAAGTGCCGGTGAGGCGGGGATGAGAACTGTCTCGACGTAGCGGCCATCGTGCAGCTTAAACAGAAATTTGCGAGTGGTGTCCTCGGAACCTTGTACACGAACGCACTCGAGTGGCTTGTAGCGGAAGTTTTCCTTCAGCGTGTCGCGCAGTTCCGCCGGGAGGTTGAGCATTTCATCAATACTTCCAGCACGGTGCTTATAGATCCACTCCAGCGCTTGCTTTACGCGATAGGCTGGCTGGCCGTACTCGTCTTTGAGAAGGGCGGAAAGGTCATCCAAGGTGTATCCTAGGAGGCTGGGAAGTGCTTGTGGTTTAAGGCTCACGATGGGTGTTTTTGCCACTTTACACCAATTGTCCAGCAAATCCCGCTAGAAATGTGAGGGAGGAGGGTAGCTAACTCACTCTGCAGGTTTTACTACAGGCTCGACAGGCTTGATGGAAACCATCTTTATTTTGTATGGGAAGCGAGGATTGATTCCATGCGCTATCTCTTCACCTTCTTGAAGGTTGTCCAGCCCCGATTGAGTGAAATTTTAGAAAAAAACTCGGCGTTGAGGACGGCATCATTGATGACTTCATTGTTGAGAAGAGTGACGTTATGGTCTCTTCTAGGATTGAGGGAGCGAGAAAAGGGCATTTTTTTACAAAAGACATGCGATGATTTAGGATGTTAGAGAGTGAAAGTCAAACTTCGCTCTTGGAGATTGCGGTGGTCTAGTTTTATCTCCCTTCAGATATGAAAATTTTGGTTGTAGGAAAAGGCGGACGCGAACATGCGCTTCTGACAGCATTCAGCGAATCACCAACAGCGACTGAGCTTTATAGCTTCCCAGGAAGTGATGCGATAGCTGAGATTGCGACACTTGTTGATGTGGATGGGCTCGAGAGCCTCATCGCATGGATGAAGGGGAATGACATCGAACTCTGTGTTGCCGGTGAGGAAAGTTACCTGGTGACTGGCGAAGGACTTGCTAACCTTTGCGAAATAGAAGAAATCCCATGTTGGGGGCCACATTTCCAATCGGCCCAGCTCGAGGCGTCTAAAGAGTTTGCTAAGGAATTCATGTTGCGCCACGACATCCCAACGGGTGCTGCTGCTGGTTGTGCTGACATTGACGAAGCGCGTGTCGCTATCAATGGCGTGTATCCAACGGTGCTGAAGTTCGATGGTCTTGCCGCTGGTAAAGGTGTGGCCGTTTGTCCAGATGAAGCGACCGCTGAGGAATTTTTAAATGACGTGATGGTGGAGCGCCGTTTCGGTGCAGGCCGCCTTCTGGTGGAAGAATGTCTCATCGGCCCTGAGGTTTCAGTCTTTGCGGCCGTTGTGGACGATAAGTATCTCATCTTCACGCCTGCACGTGACTACAAGCGGGCACTCGATGGCGACCTAGGTCCTAACACTGGTGGCATGGGAGCTGTGGCTTCGCGCCAACTTGTGAGCAAAGAGCTGCTTGCTCAAATCGACAGAGAGATCGTCAAACCGACTGTGGATGGTCTCGTGAAAGATGGCCTTCCATACCGCGGTTTCATTTACTTTGGCTTGATGATCACAAAAGACGGTCCAAAAATTATCGAGTACAATTGCCGATTCGGTGATCCAGAGTGCCAGGCAGTGATGCCAATCGTCGGTGGTGATCTCACCCAGTTTTGTTTCGACGGTGCCAAAGGTGAGCTCAATCCCGAGCTGCTTAATTTCAGCGAAGGTTGGTCAGTTTGTCTGGTGCGTGCCTCAGCAGGTTATCCTGAGACATCCCGTAGTGGTGACGTGATCACTGGCTTCGGCGATGTAGAAGGTGCTCGTGTGTACCATGCGGGAACTCGCAAAAATGCCGACGGCCAGTGGGAGACTAATGGCGGGCGGGTGCTGGCTGTAGTGGCTGGTGGAGACGACCGCAAGTCAGCTGTGGATGCCGCATACAAACAGCTTGAGAAGGTTACATTCGATGGGATGCAAAGCCGTACAGACGTCGGGGTATTCAATTTTTAAATCAAAAACGTGAAGTGATGGATGCTTAGTTTCTAACTTCGCGAAAAATAAAAAGGGCGGGCACCATGATGGTGTCCGCCCTTTTTGTGAATATAGTGGTGGCTTCTAACCGCCAAACCTTATGATCCGCTGACTAGGCGGTTTGAAACCGCCGTCACACTTCTAGAGTTCGCTGAGGTGATCTGCGCAAAACTGTGACCAAGTTTCGAGTCGTTCGTGGAACTCACCTTTTAGCTCAGCTACGCTGCTGAGTTGGAGATCGGCAATGGCGTCTTCGTTTGACTTTACCTCAGTGCCGTCGATGTCGAAAAGGTGAACCACTCCGAGGTGGACTTTACCCACTTCGTTCGTGTCATCGTTAAGTAAGCCGACGATTTTCTGAGTGTAGCTGCCATCGATGACTACTTCTTCAGCGATTTCGCGCTCAACACCCGCCATGTAGGTTTCATAGCCAAGGTGATCTTCGCGCTTATCTTCCGGGTTGATGTGGCCACCGATACCCATGGAGCGCTTAGCGTGCAGGCGAGCTTCGCCGCCAGCCTTACCGCGGGAATAATGGACGAACTGTCCATTGAGACGGATCAACACGTAAGGGATGAGTTGCTTGTGCGTTGGGTCCTCTTCCGCAGCACCACGATCCATGAAGAAGTTATTCTTAGGGTCTAGAATGGTTGGGAGGTACTTGTCGACGTCCGTGTTGAGCCCTTGAAAGGAACCTAGTGAGTCAAGTAGTTCGCGGGTGATGACGAGAATTTGCTCGCCTGTGTAGTCTTTTGCCATGAGTCAATTATGCCGTTTGAGATTTAACAAAGTCAGCTACCATCTGGATGTCTCCATCAGCAGCCCACACGTGACGCAGGAAATCGGCTGGGTGGATCTCGCCATGGCTGCGGAGAAAGTTGCGGTCGCCACCACAGCTAAACATGATGTTAGGGTCGAGCTCACCGCGGAGCTTGTGCTCAGCTTTACTTATGATGCGGGTAGGTAGGCGATGCCGTCAAACTCCTGATTCTTCGCAGGTAGAGCGCCAGCTGTGATCTCGTGCTCGCTGAGGATACCTTGCTGCATGACATTGAGGTAGTCACGGCGTACGGCAGCGATGAGGAGTGCTGTTGATTCGGTGGGCTCTCCTGCGTCTGCTAGATCCTCGACGAAGTCGAAGAGTTCACGTGGCTTGTATCCGATAGATTGGAGGAAGCTGATATCGTCCTCCGTGTAGTAAGATTCGTAGTCAGTGTTACCTCCTCGATAGGCTTCGTTGCAGCGGCGAAAGAGTTTTAGAAAGTGATCATTCCAAGTCATGGAAGGACACTGGCGTGTTAGGTGGCAGCTGTCAAATCTTGAGCGCATAAGGGTTTCTCTAGAGTGTCATAGAGTCGTTTTTTCTTGCCATGGCGTCCATTTGCTTTAAGCCAGTAGTGTTAAATCTCTCAGTATTTTAGATTTACGTCTTAGTAATCTAACTAAATAAAACTACCTAACTCTATGGCAGCCAAAAAGAAACAGTCGAAGAAAGTCGCAAAAAAGGTGACTAATAAATCCTCAGTAAAAAAATCACCGACTAAAAAGTCGCAAAAAAATCGCCTCCTAAAAAGGTGTTAAAGAAAGCGGTCAAAAAGGCTGGGAAAAAAAGTGTGACGAAAAAAGTCACCAAAAAAGCTGCTAGCAAGAAGGCCACCAAAAAGGTGATCAAGAAATCTCCAGCTAAGAAGAAGGCAAATAAAGTGGTTAAAAAGGCCACAAAGAAGCCAGCCAAGAAGCAGGCTAAAAAAGTGACGAAGAAGGTAGCTAAGGCGCCAGTCAAGAAAACGATCAAAAAGGCTGGGAAGAAAAGTGTGACGAAAAAAGGCACCAAAAAAGCTGCCCGCAAGAAGACCACCCAAAAGGTGATTAAGAAATCTCCAGCTAAGAAGAAGGCAAATAAAGTGGTAAAAAAGGTAGCTAAAGCACCCGTTAAGAAAGCGAAGAAAAAGGCTCCTAAGAATGTAGCAAAGAAGCAGCCTGCGAAAGTGGTGAAGAAAAAAGCGTCCACAAAAAAAATCGCGATAAAGGGAGCAAAGACTCTCGTGAAGCAAACGAGTAAAAAGGCCTCCAAGAAAGTCACAAAAAAGGCAGCATCAGAGAAACCCCCAGCTAAAAAAAGTCCTCCCAAATCATCTATTAATAAAGGCTCAGTGAAAAAACCAATAAAGAAAGCCCCAGTTAAGCCAGTCAAACTCACCGTATTTATTAAGAAGCAATACCAGCGCCTTCTCGATCTTCGAGACGAACTAGTAGATACCACCACGGATAAAGCCCAAGACACTCTCAGGAATCATCCTGAGGGGAGTGAGGCTACTGGCTCGGGGATGCATCAAGGAGATGCCGGTAGTGATGCTTATGATCGTGATTTAGCGCTAAACATCCTCTCGAAGGAACAGGATGCTCTTTACGAGATTGAACAGGCTCTGTGCCGCGTTAAGAGTGGTGGCTATGGCATCTGTGAGATGTCTAGTGAGAAAATTCCGAAAGAGCGTCTCGAGGCGATTCCTTTTTGTCGTTTGACTGTGAAATGCCAAGAAAAGTGGGAAGATAGCCACGGTAAAAATCGCTTTCGACGTTCAGATGAAGTAGGTTTCGCTGGTCTGACTCACACTTTATAAGTGTTTTAAATAAATTGAATGCCTGTGAGACGACTCTGTCTTGCGGGCATTTTTTGTTTTCAACGAGAATCTCAAGCAACTACCGGGCCGGTGCCGTTGTTGTATTTATTTCTTGTGATTTGCGAGTAGAACTCGGTTTCGCTGAGAAGGCTCCCTTCGGGCTGAAAAGGTTATCTCCGCAAGGCGTCGTTGCCCCTCAATTACGGATATCTATCCGATCTATCGTCGTGGCTTGCCTAGCTTGAGATCCTTTCCAGCGCCACCAACACTAGTTGCCGGAGGCTCCCTAATGATGAGAATCTGTAAAAAAGGAGCGGTTTGACTTGACGGTAGCCTGTAATTCGGTAGTTTCCGCCTCCCGATTTCAAATATTTAAGACCATGTCACGCGATATCATCACCCTAGAGTGCACAGAAGCACGCGCAGAAGGAAAATCACCTTCACGCTACACATCCACACGAAACAAGAAGAGCCTGAATACACCAGGTCGGCTTGAGAAGAAGAAGTACAATCCAGCGCTCCGCCGCCGTACTATTCACCGTGGCTCCGCTAACAGCTAATCTACATTATTTAAATAATTAATTTTATATAACATGTCTACTGAACCAAAAACAATCGAGCGCCGTATTGCTTTCCGTAAAGCAAACCGTTGCATGACTCGTCGTCGTATTGATCTTCCTGCTGAGCAGATTGATTACAAGAACACTGCGATCCTTTCCAAGTTTACATCTGAGACAGGCAAGATCCTTCCGCGTCGTGTGACTGGCGTTTCTGCTAAGCTCCACCGCAAGATCACCCGCGAAATTAAGCGCGCACGTTCCTGCAACCTTCTTCCGTAAGGAGGCAAGGGTATTGATACCAAATTAATGATTTTCACGAGCTAGTCCGGCCTTATCTGGACTAGCTCGCTTAGTATCTCAAAATTCACTAAGTACGTCATTTTCTATGCCAGCTCGGATCCAACCACTGACGGATACACAAAACGAACGTGATGATCGCAATATAGCGATTGATCGTGTAGGGGTCAAAGCTCTGCGCTTTCCTGTCGAAGTTCGCGAAAAAGAAGGAGGAAGCCAGCGCACGGTCGCAATTACAGCTCTTGCCGTAGATCTTCCTGAGCACTTTAAGGGAACGCATATGAGCCGATTCGTGGAGGTGTTAAACAGCCACGGCAATTGTCTCGATGTCCGCGAAATGAAAAAGGTGCCTGAAGAGTTGCTTGGTCGTCTCGATGCTTCTAGAGCACACGTGGAATTCGAATTCCCATTCTTCCGTACTAAGGCAGCCCCTGTCACGGGCAAAGGCGGAGTGTTAGATTACAATATTCGCTTTGAAGTAGAGGCCTGCTCCAATGGTGACTCTGATTTCATCTGCACAGTAATGGTACCAGTGGCAACTCTCTGCCCGTGTTCTAAAGCAATCAGTGAATACGGCGCGCACAATCAGCGAGGTCTCGTTACCTTTGCTGTGAGAGCTAAACAACCGGTTTGGGTGGAAGACTTGATCGACCTAGTTGAGTCATGTGCAAGTTGTGAACTCTACAGCTTGCTTAAACGTCCTGATGAAAAATTTGTCACCGAGAAAGCCTACGAGAATCCAGTTTTTGTGGAAGATCTTGTGCGCAACATCGCGGGCAAAGCAAATGCACAAGAAAATATCGTATGGTACAAAGTGGAGGCTGAAAATTTTGAGTCGATCCACAATCATAATGCTTATGCTATGATTGAAAAGCACGTCTAAGTCGTGCTAGGTTATCCTCATGTTGAAATAACCTGGGGATGCGACCATCCGTAAACCATACTTAAGCCTGCCGGGAGCATCCAATGGGTTGCCCGAAATGCATGACATTTTGGCTTCCATGCCAAAAGAACGTGAGCATCGCTTTGAGTCTGCTGGCGAGTTCATTAGGCGACTCGCTCATAGAGTTGCAAAATGGCGTGAGGGAGTCGCTGAGGATGAAGTTCCAGTGGTGCTGACTTTTCTTCCCACTGGAGATGTGGTTGAGGTTTTGACCATTGGTGAAGATGGTCACTCCAGTGTCGTTATCGAGGGCGCTATAGATGGCGCACCATGTATGTTTATTTCTCACCAAGCCAGTCTGCAGGTCTCCTTTGCTACACTCGGAAACTAGAGGAAGAAGAGGTGGAGGCTCCCCGACGAATGATTGGATTCCATGTGGGGGGAGAAGAAATCCAAGCGTAATCGCCCGCCTGAAACCAAGTTTAGGATTGTCTCCACGCTTTTTTGTGTTTAGATGAAAGACATAATCAATGAAATAGAGTCATGTATAAAACACTGTTAGAATCACCGCTGCCGATGAAAAGAGCAGCAAAAGCATCCCCCATAGCAAATCAACGACGAGGGAGTTTTTTGGTTGAGACGACAATTTCTTTATTTGTTCTCGTGGCGATTGCAATTGTCCTCATGGACGCTTCTTTCAATATCCTAAGGCCTCGGACTTGGACGATGAAGACGAACTTGGTGGATGCTTATTTATCCCAAGAAGTAGCCTTGATGAATAGTCTTGATTTTGATGATATCGCTGCAGGCTCTGACACGAGTGGTGTCACCACAGGATGGGGGGCAGGGACCACATCTACAGCGGTCTTAGCTAATGCCGTTGTACTTAATGGCACACCGATGGGTAAGATGCCGGGATTTACCGCAGGACCGAATAATGGCCGAGACTACACGGCTACAGTCTACCGCGTGAGAATTATTCCTCAAGTCAGCGGTACTACAATCGTTAACTCCGCGACTGCTGCTGACTTTGAACAAGATGCTGCAGGCCAAGCGCTTTCGTTAGCAGACACGGGGGTCAATTGCTATGAACTGCAAACTCATGTAGTATATACTGTGGGGAATGACACCTATGTGAAAACTCGTTCTGTAATCCGCTCCCAGTAAGAAAATGAAACTATTTATAATACCTAAAAGGCGCAAAGGGTACACTTTGATTGAGTTGTCTGTAGTATTAGTGCTAGTCGTGCTGATCGCGAGCACTCTAGTGAGTATGCTCTCACAGCAAGTCCAATTCTATACCTGGTGGAATACTCAAAGGTTTATCGCTGAAGAGGCTCCGCTCGCTAATAATATAGTAGTCCGCCTTTTCGCAAAGGCCGATACGTTTAGAACAGTCACTAATGCGGGAGCAACTTCGATGCAGCTTGGTTTCGTGCAAAATAATGGAACAACTTTGTACGGTGTGATCAGCTACAACGCTGGTACTAGCAGTCTACAATACTCGTACGATGGAGGCGCTGCTTGGAACATAGCTAGTGGACTCTCAGCGGCTAACTTCAACACAGTGGGGAACACTCTCCAGTTCACTTTGACCGGTCCTTACGGAGGACAAGTAACTTATGCAGCAACACCAGCATTATGAAAACTAACTTATTTAAAAACCGCCAGAGGTCGGGACTGATTACTATACTTAGTGTGGTTGTCATCGGCAGCTTCTTACTCGCGATCATGGGAATCATGTATCGAGGCTCAATCCGGTCTCTAGAGGCGCAAAAAAAAGTACAACTTCAAGTCGACTATGATGCTAGAAAACAAGCGTTTTTGAGATCTGTTGTCACGATAGCACCTGTCACCGTCGCTAATACCATGATTAATAATGCCAACGCCAATTTCGGTGGAGCGTCAGGCTTATTCGATTTAGCGAGCAGTGTATCTAAGCTTGGGACAGCAAGGAGTTCAGCCGATGAAACAGGCATGGAATTTCCGAGCACTTATAAGAACGGCAATACAGGAAACAAGACAGGAACCTTTAACGTAGCCAATTACGTGGCTAGTGTGACTGCTGCTCCGACACCAGTATTATCGGGAAATGCGGTTGCTTTCACAAAAATAAGTTATCCAGATATTCATTTTGGCTACTACTCTGTAAATTCGATAACAGGAGCAAAGACATTCATAGCTAAAAAAAACTCATGGACGATCAATGTGCATGAACGTGCCTCAGAGATAGCTGCCGCGGGTCTAAGTTCAGGCCTTTTGACTGATCACTATGACTTGGATATTTACGAAATCCCGGCTCAGTTGGCTATCAGTTCTTCAGCATTTACCAATATCGGTCAAATAGGTACTGGGAATTACGATGCAGGCAACGCTAACAATATAACGATAAAAGGAATTGTTTATGCTAAGAAAGCGACGATGAGTCATGGAAATATTGATGGAGTTTCCACGACACAAGGCGCTGACTTAACAGGGGCTACAGTTGGTGAATATACTGTTGATGCTTCTGGAGCTCGGACCACACACGAAAATGCGAATGCTACATTCTACCCAATTTCGAAGGCATCAGATTATGCCAGAACACTGTTTTTACCAATAAATTCAGGCTTCAACTTCTTTGATAGGTTTGCGACCTCTGATATGAATGGTGACGCTACGGAGGAATGGTACACCTATTCTTGCGGAAGCCATCAATGTAAGATGAAGCTGGATGTTATTGAGGTTAAAGCAGGCATTCCAACGGCCTTACGCTTTAGTACAGATACATACGAGGTCGTTATTTTCAATGCTGCTGATAGCGATTTCACCTCTGGAGTCGCTTGGCCCGGTGTAGCCGATGATGGCTACGATGATTTCCCTTTTATTCTTGAGGATTCTTCTGGGATTCAAGGTGTAGCGATCCATTTAGGAAAGCTTGCTGATTGGATTACGACCTCAGATGGGGGCAATGTCTTTGATGTCAAAAATTACCATTCAATTGCGATCAATGCTAATTACAAAGACACATCAGTAATTGATCGACCTCTAGCCCCGACTGTTGATTTAAGTCCCCTCGTAGTGATACTTAGGGATTGTGATGATTTGACTGATTTTTCCGACGGTTTTTCAATCGTGACTAATTACACACTTCAAATTTTAGAGGATCTAAACCAGGAGCCCATAACGGGTGGGGGAGAAGATTACCCGCCACTTTCAGTTTTTGCGCCAACAATTGGATACGGATTAGGTGATCAGTTTCGTTCAGTCTCACTCACAGGCAGCATGGGCAGTTTGAATACGGGAACAGGTGAGGTAAATATTCTTGAGCTCAAAGACACGAACGGTGGTGCATCTGCGGCTCAGACATTTGCGGACCTTAAACCAATTGAGGAGATAGCAGATTTACCACCAATTAATGTAATGAATTGGTTGGTGATGATTAAAAAATAGTTTGTAGAGGCGGACTTTTAAACCTCTCGTAATGCCTCAATCGTACTTTCGATTGAATCCCAAGTAACTTCTTTAGAGACAAAAGCTGAACCTAGTTTGCTTAACAGGACGAAATTGATCGAGCCTCCGGAGAATTTTTTGTCGCGCTTCATTTTCTCAAGCACAACTTCAGTTTTGATGCTTGAATCAAGAGTTAAAGGGAGCTGATAAGCTTTGAGTAGATCTAGCACGCGCTGGGAGTCTTGCTGGCTGAGGCTGGAGTATTCTTCTGAGAGAATGAGAGCTGCTCTAATCCCTAGCGAGATTGCCTCACCGTGGAGGAATGTGCCATAGGCGACTGATGCTTCGATACCATGGCCGATGGTGTGTCCAAAATTGAGGAGAGCTCTTGTGCCAGATGTTTCTTGTTCATCTTCTTCAACAACGCGTGCTTTGATCGCAATATTGCGAGCAATCAGTTCGGCTGGTGGGGACTGGTCCTGAGACGACAATGACTCTAGTTGATCAAACATCGCAGCATCACGTATGGCGGCATGCTTGATCGCTTCAGCATAACCTTCGCGGTATTCTCTCCCTGGCAGTGTTGCCAGCGTGGCCGGATCTGCGATGACCAGTTGAGGTTGGTGAAATGCTCCAACAAGATTTTTTCCTTCGGCGATGTTTACTCCGGTTTTGCTCCAACCGATGAGTCAACAAGCGAGACGATAGTAGTAGGAATTTGAACGAAGGGAATCCCTCTATAAAATACAGAAGCAACAAAGCCCGCGAGGTCGCCGACTACTCCTCCACCAAGGGCGATGACATAGGATGAACGGTCGTGGCCCTGCTGAGTCATTTCACGGCAGAGTGTTTCTAAGTTAATCAACGACTTGGAGGCTTCGCCAGCGGTAACAATATGTGAGCTTGTGCTGTATCCTTCAGATTCCAGCTGAGAGGTCACGGCTGCTAAATAGTGTGGAGCGACGTTGCTGTCAGTGATGATGGCGGCCTTTCCTTGCAAGCCCGCTTCTCTGATGATTTTTGCTGTACTTTGCAATAATCCATAATCACACAAAACGTCATAGCTGCGATTACCTAGGTTTACGTGAACAGTTGCCATGCCATTGGGTAAGGGATCTTCTCCATTTCGTAAACTGCTTATTCATTTTTCTTAGCGCCCTAAGTGCTGGTTATCTAGCAATTTAAATTGACCTCCGACTCTTATATGCTACAAAAGAAGCATGTTGAAACATAAGATAAAGGACTCAGTGCTGGTTACTGCACTCGCCGGCGTGTCACTCTGCTTGACTTCATGTGATTGGGGTGTTCTAGGATCGAGTCCAGATCCTGTGACGGTTCATCCACCAATAATAGAGCCAACTGATGTTACTCTGGATCCGAAGCCGAAGGCTCTGACGCCTCCCATAGCGAAGCCTTTAGAGAGTCGACCAGGATTTGTGCTTAATCCGTATACTGGGACCATAGTGGATGTTCGTGGGCTGGCCTCAGGCTTGCTGGTGAGAGATCCGGAAGATCCAGATAAGACTCATACATTCTATGTGCCTTAAGCCGACTTCAAAGGTAATCTTATGGGCTTATCAACGATTCATGGGAAATAGTTGATTCTGATGGAATAGATGTGTGCTTGGAATACTCTTAACCTTAGAAAGTATGAGTGAATTTCAAGATTTAGTAGACCAACACTACCAGCCGCTCTATCGCTTTGCCTATTCGTTGGCAAAGAGTCCTGATCGTGCTGCTGACTTAGTGCAGCAAACCTTTTGTATCTGGGCGCAAAAAGGCCATCAGCTGAAAGATAGAAGCAAAGCGAAGACCTGGTTATTTACAACTCTCTACCGTGAACACCTAGGGCACGCTAGAAGGTCGAATCGTTTCCCTGAAATTGAGCTTGAAGAAGTCGATTATCATTTGCATTCACATGAGCCTGATACAAGCAGGGGCTTGGACGGCAAGCGAGCTGTGGAGCTGCTACAGCAATTGGATGAGACATTCCGAGCCCCGCTCGCACTCTTTTTCCTCCAACAGCATAGCTATAAAGAAATTGCAGCAATTCTCGATGTGCCTATTGGTACTGTGATGTCGCGGATCTCTCGCGGCAAAGAGCAATTACGTACTAAAATGCGAGACGACGCAGAAGGTAAAATTATAAACATTGAAGGAAAGGTGAGACAAAATGGATAAAACACAGGCAAAATTCTTACTGAGTAGTTTTAGACCAGATGGAGCAGATGCGCACTTACCTGAGTTTGCGGACGCTCTGAAACTAGCAGCTGAAAACCGTGAGCTAGGCGAATGGTTAGCTCACGAGAGGGCTACTGACGCTGCCTTTGCTCAGGCTTTAAATTATTTACCTATTCCAGATGGCTTGCGTGACGAGATATTAGCAGTCCTTGCCTATGATGGAAATAGTGAAGCTGTGGATGCTGATTTAGACGGTTTATTCACAGGCGGAATGACTTCGATTGCTCCGCCAGAGGGGCTACGCGACCAAATTCTTGCCGCCATGCAAATGGAACAAGGTGCCGCGAATCTTGAAAATAGCAAGGTGACTGAAATCAAGGTTTGGCGATGGCTCTCTGTTACTGCAGTTGCAGCCGCTGTGGCTGTTGGGGCTTTGGTCACAATGAACCAGCCGGGTCTTATTCAATCAAATCAAGGTGTTTTGGCAAGCGATCACACGGCAATACCTAGCCCAATGATAGGCCATTCATCGGTCCAGCGCGTAGCAGTACATTCAGCTGTACATCAAATGGCTGTGAAACTGAAATCACCAAGTCAGATCAAGCTTAACACTGACCTAGATTGCGCTAACGCAGCAATGCAGTTCTTAGATACAAAGGACCATCCAGTTCCTTCCCAGCTCCCCGTTGGACTAGCAGAAGCTAAGCTAGTAGGTGCCTGTGATATGTACCTTGATAGCGGGCAACCCATTTCATTACTCTGTTTTGAGAAAGAAGGTATGGGTATGGTGCACTTAATCGTCGTTGATTCAGCCAGTCTATCTGACGCTGATGGACTCTCATCGATGAAGAGTATTTCACTCAAAAGTTGCTATGGGTGTGATGTGACTCAGTTTAACGTAGCGCATTGGCGTGAAGGGGAAAAGACCTACATGATCCTTACCAAGGCAAAGAAAAAAGACATGATGAAGTTATTCTAACCATCCGAATTAATGGATTCCAATCATGCGTAGCTTCTAAGTTGCGTAATTTTTATTCACTTTACTGTGACTAATAATTGTTTAATTAAGAACCCATTATGAAGACCGAATCAGCCGTCAAGGCCCGCTATGCTGCTGCCGCGAATCAAGCTGAGGCTGCATTGTGTTGCCCAGTTGACTATGACCCGAAATATTTAAAAGTAATTCCGCAAGAAGTGATCGAAAAAGATTATGGCTGCGGAGATCCCTCGAAATGGCTCAAGCCTGGAGAAACAGTATTGGATCTTGGGAGTGGTACTGGAAAAATTTGTTTCATAGCCGCTCAAGTCGTGGGTGAACAGGGTAAGGTCATTGGTGTTGATATGACTGATGATATGTTAGAGGTCGCCGAGCGTAATGCCCCAATCATTGCTGATGCCATTGGTTATTCTAATGTTGAATTCCGCAAGGGCCGCATTCAAGACCTCGCTTTAGATTTAAAATTGCTTGAAGAGCACCTCTCAGAAAATCCAGTAACTGATGCAAACGCCTGGATGGCACTAGCAGCGGTAGAACAAGGCATTCGCGAAAAGAAGCCGCTAGTGGAGGACAACAGTGTCAATGTGGTAGTTTCGAACTGTGTTCTAAACCTTGTTGAGCCAGAGCTGAAAGAGCAAATGTTTCAAGAAATATACCGGGTGCTCAAGAAGGGTGGACGTGCAGTTATCTCCGACATTGTGGCTGACGAAGAAGTTCCTCTCCACCTCCAAAAGGATGCTCAGCTTTGGAGTGGTTGCATATCAGGGGCGATGACCGAAGAGGGATTTCTTAAAGCGTTTGAAGACGCTGGTTTTTATGGTGTCGAATTCGTAAAATTTGAGAGTAATCCATGGCAAACTGTCGAGGGGATTGAGTTTCGCTCAGTTACCGTGCAGGCATGGAAGGGGAAAGAAGGTCCCTGTCTGGAGCGCAACCAAGCGGTGGTCTATAATGGACCATTCAAGAAAGTACTCGATGACGATGGCCATGCAATGGAGCGAGGAAAACGTTATGCCGTATGTGAAAAGACCTACAATCTCTACAAAAGGCCTCCTTATTGTGACAGTTTTACTCTTGTAGACCCCATCGAAGAGGTGCCTTTGGCTGATGCCGAACCTTTTGATTGCTCACGTACTGCTGAGCGTCATCCTCGTGAGACCAAAGGCCAAGATTATAAACTAACGACGGCATCAAGTGATTGCTGTGATGGCGATTCCTGTTGTTAGCCTGTAGTGTCAGCTAAAATCTAAGACTCAGTAAACTAAAAAACGCACAGCTTGCGACTGCGCGTTAAAAAAGCATTTAGGCTCTAGGCCTGATCAATTTACCGATTGATAATCATTTGAGCGTGGCGAATGGTATCAGCTTCCTCTTCATCCATTTCAGCCATTGTATCAGCGAGGCTAGTTGCTATTTCACCACGCATCAGCGCTACGAGCTCAGTCCCTTTGCTCGTAATACGTACCATGATCTTGCGACGATCTTCTGCAGCGTGGACACGCTCAACATAATCAAGCTTCTCTAGGCGATCCACTAATCCAGTTGCAGCAGCAGTGGAGTGGCCCATCTTTTTAGCAATGTCTGACATCGTGAGGTAGTCCTCACTTGAAAGATAAGCCATCAGGAAAAACTGCGGGAATGAAATCTTACCACGGTTGAGTTCTGAAGATAGGTTCAGTATGCAGGAACGTTGGGTGAACAGAACAAAATCAGCTAGGCGCTCTGCTTCAGCTCGGCTGGAACCTGTGTTCATGTTGGAGGATGTGTTCATAGGAGACGATATTGTGTAGTTTGGATTTGGTCTACGAGAGTGACTCTCGAACGTAGAATAAATACTAACATTATTTTTTAAAAAACAAAACAGAAATTGTAAGCTTTTTTAAAATATTTAGTAAAATGAGTGAAATTGGGAGCTAATTTTCATTTATTTCAAATTCTATTCCGCTCTTTAGTAGAGTTGTAGTTGTTTCATTTGCATCGACTTCGGAAGAGTTACGAAGATCACGCATGAATACAGGATCGTTTACCGTGTAGTTGCCATTGCTGAGATCTGCTACATAGAACTGTCCTAGCTTTTGGCCGGTCATTTTGAGAGCGTTGACACTACCGTCAGTTCCGCGCGAGTAGAAAATGGCGTCTATTTCGGTGTTGATTCTACGGTATTTCTGAACCAGCATATAATTTTGCTTAGGATAAACTGATGAGATTCTAGCAACCAGGACGTCATTTTTCGGTTCAGGTTCAGCTGTTTCAAGCGCCCCACTAGTACAGGAATTGTTGCAAATCATTGATAGTGAAATGAGCAGAAGAATGATGCGAGATCTCATATGCTTTGGAGCTTACGTCATTGAGGCAAGGACTCAAGAATCGCTTATAAAAATGCGATTATTTTTTTTACGCTGAAGTATTGACGAGACCTCTTCTATATGGTTCTTTCCTGCACTTCGACAAACGAATCACTGGACCGGTGGCTGAGTGGTCGAAAGCGCTCCCCTGCTAAGGGAGTATACCAGTGATGGTATCGAGGGTTCGAATCCCTCCCGGTCTGCCATTCGTTTATCGATACGAAAAGCCCGCTACTGTAATAGGTAGCGGGCTTTTGTTTTTATGGAGATTTGTGATTCATACACCATGCGACTAGGTTTACCTTTGTTAGCATTCATTCAACATGGGGCATTATGTTAAGATTGGAGCGAGGAGACGGCTGCACAAGAATTGCCTAAAAAAGTGATTTTGAAAGTGATTTTGGTGGTGGTGTAGTTAGTCTATGGATGTGACTGAAAATTTTCTAGAGCCATTAGCGATTGATGGATTCCAAGCGGCCTTCATTGGGCGAATAGCAGAGGTTGCAGTCGATACTGATCGTGATGCTACCATAGCTCGCTTGCTGCCATTTCATGAAAGTGAGATTGAGAAGCTTGGGTTTACTTGGGAAAACACTTGCAGAGCCGAGCAGGTCCATGGAGGGGGAGTCGCTGTGGTCCGAGACTGCCAAGGGAGTATGGTTCCGGCAGTAGACGGCTTGATAACGAATATCCCAAGAGTTCTGCTGGCGATTTATGTAGCTGACTGCGGGGCAGTTTACTTAATTGACGAAAAGAACAAGGCCATCGGACTGGTGCATTCAGGGAAGAAGGGAACTGATGCTAAAATTACGCGGGTCGCTTTGGATAAAATGGCTGAGGAATACGGCACAATACCATCTGATGTGATTGCCGTCCTAGCTCCATGTATTCGCCCGCCCGCCTACGATTGTGATTTCGCTGCTAAAATCAGGAAGACACTAGTGGACGCGGGAGTGAAGAAGTATTTCGACTGTGGAATTTGCACTAGCTCGAACCTTAAAAAGTATTATTCCTATCGCATTGAACAAGGAGCGACAGGTAGAATGCTTGCGCTGTTGGGAATCGAAGCATAAGTAATACACCAAGCGATGAGTGAGCATAGAGAAATAGCCCGAGCAAAGATAAATCTGAATCTAAAGATATTGGGGAAAAGGGAAGATGGATTCCACGCTTTGGAGACCCGTATGGCTCCTATCAGTTTGGCTGATCAACTGACATTTACTCCGTCCGAGGAATACAGTTTAGAATGCGATCAAGCAGGAGTTCCTCTAGATGAGTCGAATCTCGTCACCATGGCTGTCCGCATTTTTCAAAGAGAAACTGGCAAGGCGTGCGCTTTCCGTGTGCAGTTAGAGAAGCTCGTGCCACATGGAGCCGGCCTTGGTGGGGGCAGTAGCGATGCTGCTGCCACACTACGAGCTCTCAATCAACTAGAGGGCACTAATCTGAGTGTGGATGTTCTAGCTGAGTGGGCAGGAGAAATCGGTAGTGATGTGCCATTCTTTGTCTACGATAGCGTCTGTGATTGCTCCGGCCGTGGGGAAATTGTGCAACCCATCGAGTGGCCGTATCTCTTAGATGCCTTATTGCTTAAGCCTAGTTTTGGTGTGAGTACGCCAGCAGCCTATAAAAATTGGCTCACCTCAGAAGAAATTTCAGGAGTCCATTATGCCGCGCAGTCGATGTCGTGGGCTGAGTTTTGCAACGACTTAGAACGTCCCGTTTTTCAGAAGCATCGCTTTCTAGCGGAGATGAAGATGTGGTTGTTACAGCAACAGGAGGTGGCCGCGGCAATGATGAGTGGCTCAGGATCCACCATGATAGCGGTTCTTCATGACCCGCTGAAGGCTGAGGATTTAAAGCAGCGGGCTAAGGATCAACTCGATCCAACTCTCTGGCTGCTGCCGTAAAAATTGGATAAGTCTGTTTTTCTATTGTTATTTTTGAGGTTCCATTGAGCATAGCCGCAGACTATGGCGTACACCGAAGATAAGGCATTTGAGTTAGTGAAGTCAGCCCATGAGCGCGAGCGATTGGGGCATGCTTTTTTGATCACAGGTGAAGCCCAGGCTGGAGGTGAAAGACTGACTTCTCGAATGATTGAGATGGTCAATGGTGCCCATGATGCCACAGCTGGTCTTGATTTATTTGGCGGCGCACCAGATCCAGAGCCCCAGACGATCGATGAACTAGAAGGCGATCTGGTGCGAGTCGTGAGACCCGAGATGAAGTCGCGTAGAATTTCTGTGAAGCAGATGCGTGCGCTTGAAAAATCCATGTACCAAGCCTCCGAAAAGGATAAGTGGAAAGTTGGAGTAGTGTTAGAGGCCGACCGCATGGGTGTCGAAGCTGAGAATGCCTTTCTAAAGACTTTGGAAGAACCTCCGACAAATTGTCTATTGTTATTGATTACCAGCAACCCAGACCGGCTTTTACCAACGATACTCTCACGCTGTGTACAGCTTAAACTAATGACGAGCGCTAAACGTGAGCCATACGAAGGGGAGGCGGAATTACTCGAAGTTTTGGGTAAGATCGGCAAAGCTGGATTTGGTTCTGTCGGACGCGCTCTCACCCTCAAGGCTGCCTTTTCTAAAGTTCTAGACCGCCGGAAATTGACCATAAGTAAAGCCAATGATGCGGCACAAAAAGAGGAAGTGCTACATTACAAACAAACCACTGAGGGAGATTGGTTAAAGCAGCGCGAGAACTACTACAAGGCCCTTACCGAGAGCGAGTACCTTCTGGAGCGAGGGCAGTTTTTAGATGTTATGATCACATGGTTGGGAGATGTTGTCCGGCAAAAATGTGGAGTGGAGAGTCTCGACTATCCTGCGCATTCAGCGGTAACAAAATCCGTAGCTGAGAGCGATTCACTAGAGTCCTTGTTGCGGCGGATGGAGGCGCTTGAGAAATTAGGCGACATGTTAGATACTAATGTCAGCGAGCCACTAGCTCTGGAAGTCGGCTTCATGCAGGCATTTGGTTAGTGAGATTCTTACTATGAGCGGCAACAAGCACAGCTATGCGATTCTAAAAACACCTAAGGGGAAAACCTTAGTGGGTGTTGGACCTTTCAAGGAGCTCGAAGAATGTCCACATACCGGAGTCGCTTTTTATAAGAATAATTTTGCTCTAGATGAAGCCCGCCCATGGAAGGTTCCACAAGAGGTCTTTGAGCTAAGTGCGTCAGATTTCGCTCAATTCAAGAAACCCAGCATTGAGTGGCAAGAGCTTCTACCTGATGGTTTCACTGGAGTTTTCAGTGAGATCAATGAAGCCATTCACCGTGGAGTCGTTGAGAAGTCTGTGCCGGTGGCGACTGAGTTTGGAAAGTTGGCTAAGGGCGATATGTTAGGTTTATTACGAGACCTTCACCACGCTGGAGAAAATTTTTATTCATACGCATGGGTTGACGGCGATGATGGATTTTGCGGTTACACACCGGAGTTGTTATTCCATTTACGTAAAGGGAGATTCAAGACCATGGCATTGGCAGGGACTGCTCGATCTGATGAACGCAGCATCTTTGCTTTCGACGAGAAAGAAATTCGAGAGCATGAGTATGTGGCCCAAACATTAGTAGCCAACCTCTCAGACATTGGGATGGTAAAACGTAGCGATCGGCAAATTATGGATCTTGGAAATTTAGTCCATTTCCATACTCCAATTGAAATCTTCATGTACGGCGATCACAGCATCGATTTCTTACTGAGAAAGATGCACCCAACTCCAGCTCTGGGTCCACTGCCTAGAACTGCAGAAACTCTGAAATTACTGCATGATTGGCGAAATAGGCTGCACGCACCGGTACATTTTGGTGCGCCTTTTGGTGTTTACGACCATGGTGAATTTCATGCGGTCGTGACTATCCGGGGAGCCTATTGGAAAGGAGAGACCGTTGCTGTGCCTTCCGGTTGTGGAGTCATCGAGGCATCCCGCCTGACCAATGAGTGGCGGGAATTAGGGCTAAAGAGAAATGCTGTGAAAGCGAGCTTTGGGATCTAACCGAATAGATCCATTTGAGGGGAGTTAGACTCGGGCATAGTAGCTTTGGTATTTTTGGCTTTTGGCTTACCCTTAGCTTCAGGCTTGGAGGAATTCATTTCTAGATGAGAAAGAATATCTTTAGCGCGGTTGACGATGGAATCTGGCAGTCCTGCTAGCTTAGCGACTTGAATACCGTAGGATTTATCCGCAGATCCTGGGAGGATCTTGCGCAAGAAGATGATTTCGTCATTCCACTCGCGCACCGCAACATTGTAGTTTTCCACTGCTTTGCGTGTGTTCGCTAGGTCGGTAAGTTCGTGGTAATGGGTGGCGAAGAGAGTGCGGGATTCTAGCGTGTCGTGTAGGTGCTCGGCGACTGACCACGCGATAGAAAGGCCATCAAATGTGGCAGTTCCTCTGCCAATTTCATCGAGGATGACTAGGGATTTATTTGTGGCGTTATTGATGATGAGCGAGGTTTCGTTCATCTCTACCATAAATGTGGACTGGCCTCGGGATATGTCATCAGAGGCTCCGACGCGGCAGAAGATTCGGTCGACTAGACCAATGTGTGCGGACTCCGCTGGTACATAGGCACCGATCTGTGCGATCAGAGTGATGAGGGCTACTTGGCGGATGTAGGTAGATTTACCTGCCATGTTAGGGCCTGTTAGGATGACTAGGCGGGAATCTTCATGATTGAGCAGTGTGTCGTTAGGTACAAATTTTTCATCGACTAAAGTTTGTTCGAGAACTGGATGACGACCTTCTAGAATACTGAGTTTACGCGATTCATCGAGGATGGGCCGCGAGTGCTGGAATAGCTGAGCCGTTTCCGCTAGGCCGAGGAGAACGTCGAGGGAGGCTAGCGCATCGGCGGTTTGTTGCAGTTCATCTAGATGTTTTGCAATTTGGGCTCTAAGCTTAGAAAATTCTTCGGCTTCGAGTTGTTTAGAACGTTCTTCAGCACCGAGTACTTTGCTTTCTACTTCCTTTAGCCCTGGAGTGATGAAGCGCTCCGCGTTGGCCATGGTTTGTTTCCGTAGGTAGTCATCTGGGACGAACTCAGCTTTGGCTTTAGTCACCTCGATGAAATAGCCGAAGACGTTATTGAATTTTATCTTCAGGCTGTCGATCCCGCTGCGTTTCCTTTCGGATTCTTGAAGCCTAGCTATCCATTGTTTGCCATCGCGCGAGGCTGAGCGGAACTCATCTAGTGGTGGGCAATAGCCGTCGCGGATAATTCCGCCATCGGTCAGCTTCGCTGGAGGCTCGTCAACGAGAGCACGTTCCAACAGCTCAACTAGGTCATCAAAGTTGTGAATATTAGCAAGCAATTGGTTCGCCAGAGGAGTACTGGAGGCGACTGCTTGTAGATCTTCTTTGAGTGTTGGTATCTGAGCCAACGACAGCCCCAGAGATTGCAGGTCTCTTGGCGAGCCACTTCCTTGTGAAAGCCTCCCTGTGGTGCGCTCGATGTCGCGAATTTGCTTGAGCGAATCACGGCATTGGTTGAGCAGGTAGGGTTGTTCGAGGAAGGCTGCAATGAGATCTTGTCTAGCGACGATAGATTCTAGGTCACGTAGTGGGTGGAGGATCCAGTCGCGCAGTTTGCGTGCTCCCATCGGAGTGGCCGTCCGATCGAGGGCGTGCAGCAATGTGTGCTTTTTGCCTGAGCGAGATTCTACCAGATCTAGGTTGTTCTGGGACGCTGAGTCGATCATGACGAACTCATTGTTATCGCGTACCGAGAGTTTCAGTAGGTGGTCGCAGGAGCGTCTGAGCTGGTAGATTAGGTAATGTAGGATAGCTCCAGCGGCAGATGTGGCTGCGGTCATTTCTGAGCAACCGAAGCCGTCGAATGACTGGACTTTGAATTGTTCTTTTAGCTGGTGCTGAGCTTGCTCGGGGATGTAGGCGTAACCGTCGTAGGGCATACAGTGGGCGACATCTCCTAATTGACTGATTTGGTCATCTGGAATGATGATCTCTGATGGTGAAAGGCGCTTGAGCTCGTCTTCAAGCTGCATTTTATCTGAAAATTCTGAGACCGTGAATTCACCAGTACTGTGGTCGGCACAGGCTAGTCCGTAGCGTTTCCCTATACAGCAAATACTGGCTAAATAATTGTGACGAGCACCGTCTAGCAAGTTGATGTCATCGACAGTTCCTGCAGAAATGATTTGGGAAATCTCACGCTCAACTAATTGTCCTTGGACTGGTGTCGAGGTTTGCTCTCCGATGGCCACTCGAATTCCGGCTCTGACGAGTTTGGCTATATAGCCTTGAGCAGCGTGGTATGGGAATCCACACATTGGTACATCGTGGCGCTTGGTGAGAGCTATATTGAGAGTCGAGGCTGCACGTTGTGCATCTTCGAAGAACATTTCATAAAAGTCACCTAAGCGGAAAAAAAGAACAACGTCGTCTGGTAGAGAACGACGCATGGCCATATATTGAGCCATCATTGGGGTAAGTTTCTTGTCTTTCTTAGCTGCCATGTGGATGGGAGTCTGATCCAGCATGGGGGGGAGTTTCAACTGTGAAGTCACGAATAGAGAGAGTTTTTCGTCGTCTCAGGCTTGACAGTTCTCTGTGATATTAGATTATGGCTCGGATCATGACAAAAAGTAAATTTTCACGTACATTTAAAGTGCTCGCTCTTGGGAGCTTTGCCCTAGTTTCCAGTCTTCAAGCTGAGGAAGAAGATACAAAAATGTCAATAGAGATGCAGACTGTGAGTAAGCAGCTCAAATCTCTTAGAAAAATTGCTAAGGATGACTTTGCCGCGGCTGCTGAGGCTGTGCATAAGGCGCATGTGGCTTTACTTTCAGCAATGCAGTACACGGCGTCAATGGTGGAGGAAATGCCAGCTGGCGATGAGAAAGCAAAAGCGCTGGCTGATTCTCGTCGTTTACTAGGGCTTTCCTATGCGGCACTGTGTGAGTTAGAGATAGCCTACCTAGAGAAGGATCCAGCAAAGATTGAAGCGGCTATGACTAAGGTGAAGGGAACTAAGAAGGAAGGCCATAAAAAGTATACCGACGACTAAATTTCTGCTAGGCTCCGCGCTATGAAGAAATGGTTAAAACGCCTTATTATAGGGCTTGTTCTCATAGCGTGTGTCCTCGCATTTTCGGCAAAACTTTTGCTAACAAAAGAATTCCTCGTCGAGGAAATAGAAGACTCAATCAATAGCCGTGTGCAGATCGGGTCTTTTGATGTTTCGCTCTTTTCCATTCCGGCCAAGATTACACTGCAGGACGTTATTCTTGCGGAGCGTGACAACAATGTGAACCGAAAGGTCCCCTATAATGAACGCGCCCCTCTGACTCAAGGAGCCTTGGAGTGTAAAGAGGTGAGCTTTGATGTGTCTTTGTGGGAGTTATTATCTAGAGAGATTTATGTGGAGCATTTTGTATTAGACGGTCTGCATGCGAGGGTGAAACTGCACGAAGATGGGACGAACTCTCTGGATAGTCTCTTCGAAGATGTAGCCAAAGAGGATCAACCCAAAGAGAAATCAAAGAGCTTCAATGCGCGTGAGAAGGATGAATTTGTCACCCAACTAAAATCTATTTCGATCAGTAATGTTAGCTTTGACCTTACCATAGAGAAAACTGGAGTTTTTCTCCAAGGGGAGGACTACTCAGTTGAACTCGAAGATATTAAGGTCAATCCAAATGCTCTGGAGCTAGTGAATCAGGCTAAGCTCAAATTAGCAGGGAATCTGCAGATCTATGATTCTGCATCGAAGACACTCAAATATGGTGAGATTGGCCTCAGTGGGAATGCAGATGTCCAGCTATTTGACCCAATGACTGGCTATATTGACCCAGATGTCACGCTTGATTTGGACATCTCAGATAGTTCGTATCTCACCACTAAAATCCCCTATGTTGAAAAAATATGGGATTTTGGTTCTAAACTAGAGAAGTACGGAGTGAGCTTTGATTCGCTTCCAAAGAAAGCGAGCTTTGGTCGGAGCCGAAAGATTGCGGGCAGTTACAAACGTGGACGCGTGGATGTCACGAGAGATTTGTCCATCGTTATTCACGATTGGGAAGTAGCGGTGAATGAGAAGTCATGGTTGAGTTCAGGGAGTGAACAACACGAGTTTTTTATCGACCTTAGTGCGAGTCAAAAATCTAGCCAATCACTAGTTGGTCATATCGATAGTCTACTCAAGAATGTGCCAAAGGAGCTCCGTGGAGGTCTAGCAAATAGCATCAAGCAAGAATGGCTAGTCAATGGTAAGTTGACGTTGAGCCTGCAGACTAAAGGTGTGTTATCCAAACCTAAAATTAAGATGATCACTAAGCTTCCTAATGTGGATGACCTGATAAAGGACTACGCTAAAAAAGGCGCCGTCGATTTCTTGTTCAAGCAGTTCGGTCGTTAGAAATAGTCAATCCGCAGCATTCAATATGGCTTTGGCGTAGTTGTGAATGTCTGTGTAATGGTGTTTGGAAAGTAGCCCGAAATTTGAATTTTTAGTTAACCAATAATGACGTAAGTACGGGCTGGGGATGCCGCACAAAAAACGTGTGAGTTGCTGGTTCGTACGAATCCTATTCTTGGGCGAATCAAGTAGCTTATGAATAGCCTCTAACTGAGCATCTGAGACTGGTGGCACAGTTGAACGTGGAAGTTTTCTGGGGCGCGCTTCTTTGCGGCATGAAGAGCATGTCCCGCAGGGAGTGCTCACGTTTTCGCCAAACCACTGAGCTAGTTTGTTAGGTATACAGGCGCGTGTCGTGGCTATTCTTTGGACTTCGCCGAGCTTAGCCATTTCGGTAGCTATTTGCTTTTGTAAATGGTCTAACAATTCGTGTTTGATGGCGGCGACATCGCGCGATTTTTTATTGATCTTATAGTGCCAGAACCAGCCGCTAGGCTTGTATACTATAGTGCCATCTTCTTTGAGTTCATCCAGAGTTTTCCATAGTTTGTTGGGCGTAACTGAGAAGTCGGATTCAGTTGATTCGGTATCGTAGCGCTCACCAAGATTGAAGATGTGCTCAAGAGCGTTACGAATTATTTTTGAGAATGAACTAAGGTCGAGCCTGCTTCCAGCCACTGGCCATGCCCAAATGTAGCGCCAACTGGTACCAATAAATTTTAAATACCCACTGACTTCCAAGCGTGCTAGAATGATATCAAGACTGCTCACGTGGAGGTCGAGTTGGACACGTGTGTGGTAGGGAGAGATTTTTGAGGTCATTCCGTGCTCGAATAATGAGCCAATGAGTTTTGTTAGCGGACGCTCTCTGATTACCTTAGCTTGGATAAAGTTTTCTAACGGGATCAGATCATCACCGCAGGCGAGAAGTTGGCAGAGGCTGGGGAGTCCGTCCCGTCCAGCTCGGCCACTTTCCTGCATCCACCCCTCGGGGGACTTAGGTAGGTGGTAGTGAATGACACTGCGAATGTTAGGCTTATCCACCCCCATGCCAAAAGCGATGGTGGCAACGACTACTTCGATTTCGTCACGAAGAAATGCATTCTGGATTTGTGAGCGTGCTGTGGTGTTAAGGCCCGCGTGGTATGAACGAGCTTTGTAGCCATGGGTATTAAGCAAGTGGGCGATTGCTTCACATTGCTCTTGGCGCATGGCGTAAACTATCGCTGGAAGGTTCTCTTTGTTGCTTAGCGTCGCGAGCAGCGGCTGGTCTTTCTTATTTGCTGAGCATGGAGTGATTTTAAACCTTAAATTTGGACGGAGATGGGATGAGCTGAACTGCTGAGCTGTTTTTATTTTGAAAAGTTTACGAATCTCAGAGGCTGTTTTATGTGTAGCAGTCGCTGTGAGGGCTAGCACGGAATGTGGTTTAAATGACCTTACTATTTTAGGTAAATAGAGGTATGATGGTCGGTAACTATGGCCCCAGTCAGAAATACAGTGCGCCTCATCGATGGCAACAAGGGCAATGTCAATTTGGCGTAAAACTGTGGATAGTGCTGGGTTAGCTAAAGACTCAGGGGAGGTATAGAAAAGTTTGAACTCGCCTTTGCGTAGTAAGCTGAGTTGTTGGCTGCGCAGCTCAGAATTGAGTGTCGAATCGAAATGTCCGACAGCCAAACCTTTGCGTTTGAGCTCTTGGGTTTGATCTTGGATGAGTGAGATCAGCGGAGAGATGACTAGCGTGACTCCGTCTAGCAGCAGTGCTGGAAGCTGGTAAGTGAGGGATTTTCCTCCGCCGGTGGGGAGAATCGCCAAAGTGGGATCACCATTAAGTACACTCTCGATGATTTCCCGCTGGAGCGGCCGGAATGTTTGGTGGCCAAAATGGCGGCTAAGAGTTTGTGTGAGAGTATCGGCCACAGGGGACAACCAATTACTTGGGTACAGGATTGATGTGTTTCTCTAGGAAGCTAATAGAGAGGTGGAACTTTCCTTGGTCTTTAGCTATACCCATAAGTAAGGTTCCACCATCGACATTCCAGAGATGGGAATTAAGAATTGAACCGTCTTTTATCTGGCTACTTTTTGGTATTGAATTGCTCATTACTGCTGGGCCATAGACTTCTGTAATAAGTCGTGTAGCACTCTTAAATGGGCCGCTCAATTTGGAATTGGCATTTCCGGGGGCAATGGCGTTTGAGCGCAAAGCTATCTCATTGAGTTGCTGATTTTCGTTCCAATTGAAGAATAATGAGAAGTTGAGGCCTTTGAGGTCTTTTTTAATTTTGAAAGTTCCATTCAGGCCAACTCTGGCAAACATGGTTTTTGGGATAGTGTTGTCCACGCGCTCACACGCCATGAGTTTGTCGGTTACCTGTTGTCTAGTATCTCTATATTCAAGGTCTTCATAGACGCCAGCGCTGAGACTGAGAACAGTAAGGAGAAGACTAGCGATGATTTTCATAAAGCCGCTCATGTGCTGTACAAAATACTAAGAAATAGCCACTGCGCAATGGCGGAATCTATAAAAAACTAGATCATCATTATATGGCGAGTGATGAGGGGAGGCATAGCAACAAAAAAGCCCATGCGCTTAGGCATGGGCTTTTGAGACATATCTAAAGAGAAAAATTACTTAGAGAAGTAGGATGACACGCCTGCGTGGTCTGCGGTCATAGCGTCGTCACCTTTCTGCCAGTCCATTGGGCAAACTTCACCGTGCAGTTCGAAGTGCTGGAGAGCGTCGATCACACGGATACATTCGTTGATGGAGCGGCCAAGCGGCATGTCATTGACAACTTGGTGGCGTACAGTACCAGCTTTGTCGATGAGGAAGAGACCACGGTAAGCTACGAGCTCACCTTCGACCTCTATGTTGTCGTCTTCGTCGAGTACAACTTCACCAGCGAGGACATCATAGTCTTCAGAGATTGTTTTGTTGATGTCAGCAACGAGTGGGTAGGTGACGCCTTCGATACCACCTTTGTTCTTTGGTGTATTGAGCCAAGCCCAGTGGGAGAACTCAGAGTCAGTAGAGCAACCTACCACTTGAACTCCGCGGGATTCGAATTGTGCGATCTCGTCTTGGAAGCGGTGGAGCTCAGTCGGGCATACGAAAGTGAAATCTTTTGGGTAGAAGAAAAGTACGACGTATTTTTCGCCAATGAATTGGTCGAGTGAAAATTCTTCGATGATGTTCTGGCCTTGGACTGCTTTAGCAGTGAAGGATGGTGCTTTTTTTCCTACGAGTACTGACATGTCTTTAAGTTTTAGTTAGTTTTAAAATAAACCTCAAGAGGTCGCAACTTGCTATTCTTGAGCGATATGCGATTTGATGTAGTGGAGATTTCAGTGACGTGCAACTGGTTTCTGAACGAGTGTGCAGAATATTGGCTATAAGTATTTCTAATAAAGAAGCTAAACTACATAAATAAAGGCCTATGCGAGAGTCGCATAGGCCTTCATAGAATTCGCTGAAAAGTGGCTTTACTTCTTTGTGTAGGTTGCCTGGAACTGGTCGAGAGTCGCGTGGAGCTTCTTGGCGTTCTCTAGGTCAGTGGTCTGCTTACACTTCATGGCATAGACTGTGATTTGATGGAGAAGTGTGAGCTTCTTAGTATAGGCTGCTTTGTCTGTTTCAGTGATCTTTACGCGCTGAGCTAAAAAGTATTGAGCGACCGTGTCCTGGATTGACTGCGCGTGTTTCTCCTTATTGCTGATCCAGCGTGTGAGTTGGTTGGTGTTCTTAGACGGGTCTTTAGAAAGCTCATTGATTTGCTGCATCGCCTTTGCAATGGTTTCTTGGTCTTTGTGCATGGTGGCGAAGACATTGTCGTCGGCGTAAATCCCACATGGAACCTGACAATGAGCCGAGAGAATAGGTGCGGAGGCTATGGCTAGTAGTGCAACGGTGGCTGATAGAATAGTAGTTTTCATAGAATAGGTTCTTTAGTTGATGAGCTGCAGTATAGCTCAAAATTAGTGGTCTAGCAGATTAAAAATGAGAAAGTGTGAATTATGATGGATGAATGTGGTAAAAGTGCGCTAAATTCAGCTATGCATTGGTTACTAGCCGCAACTGGAGCTATTCCTCCATTTTTCATTCTACTGACAGTGGTTCTGTTAGCTGTGGTGGTCGTGTCGTTGGTACTAACGCGATTTAAACAATCCTTGCTAGTGGGTTATTTCATCTGTGGTGTGGTGATACGAAACTCTGGATTGTTAGATTGGGTTGGAGTTGAACAGGCTGGAGTGATCGATGCTTTAGCAGAAATCGGGGTTGTGCTTCTTCTATTTACATTGGGGATCGAGTTTTCCCTCAAAGAAATAAAGGCTCTACGACGACCTGTGTTTATCGGTGGCGGGTCTCAAGTAGGTTTATGCATTCTCGTTGCTGTTGGCGGAGGGATGCTGCTAGGTTTGAGTGGTTCTCAAGCTCTATTGTTAGGCTTTGCATTCAGTCTCTCTTCTACAGCAGTGAGTATGAAGAGTTTTCAGGAAATGTCTTTACCTGAGAGCCCGCCTGCTCGGACCGCATTAGGAATGGCGATTTTTCAGGATCTAGCAGCCATATTATTTATGGTTCTTATTCCGCCGTTGTTGAGCGATGAAGGTGGAGCTGTTGATGTCGGTCTAGCCCTACTTAAGGGAGCTCTTTTTACTGCTGGTATAGTTATTCTGAGTCGTCGAGGCTTCCCGCAAATGCTCGACGCCGTAGCTAGAACGAGGAGTCGAGAGTTATTTACAATCACTGTGATTGGGCTTTGTGCTGGAGTGGCTCTAGTGAGTGGTTTGTTAGGGTTGAGTCCAGCCCTTGGAGCATTTGCAGCAGGGGTTGTTGTGAGTGAGTCAATCTATTCCCATCGCGTGCTCTCAGACATATTGCCATTCAAAGATCTCTTTCTTACGGTGTTCTTTGTCTCCGTAGGCTTGTTGATAGATGTGGACGTGATCCTAGCCTACTGGCCTACTATATTATTGGCGACAGTGTCGATTTTAGTCATCAAAGGAGTAATCGTGTCACTGGCGGCACACTGGTCTGGGCTAAGGCGAGGAAGCTGGCTGGTCACCTCGGCAGCTCTTTGTAGCACGGGTGAGTTCTCCATTGTGTTGCTGAATCGTGCGAGTGAGTTCAATGCTTTATCAGCACAACTTGAGCAGGTTCTTTTGGCCAGTACCGCATTTTCTATGGGACTTGTTCCCACTTTACTTAAAAAGAGCATTGGGTTGGCAGATCGGATAAAGCGCTCAAGTAAGCAATTTTGTGGCTCCGAGCATGAAACGCTTGGCATTGGTGGACAGGTCAGCGAACTCAATGACCATGTTGTCATTTGTGGCTATGGCCCAGTGGGGGAGAATCTTCACAGGAATCTTACTCGTGCGAACGTCGGAGTTGTGGTGTTAGAGACAAACCCTGAAACTGTAAAACGTCTGCACGGCGAGGGAGTTATTTGCCTTTTTGCCGATGCAAGCGATACAGAGTCGCTTCAACTGGCCCGCACTAAGCACGCTAGAAGTATTGCTTTCACCTTTCCAGATGAGTCAGCGGTGTTGAAGTCTATGCATAGTGCTAAAGCAATAAATCCAGAGATTCGTATTTATGCGCGAGCCAAATTTACAGCCCAAGCTGAGCGTTTGAAAAAGGCGGGTGTCCACTTTGTGCTGCATGATGAAGAGCAAAGTGGCCGGGCGATGATCAGCGCTGTGATGCAGTGCTACGCTGCGGATCTTGAACCTGATTGGGAGGTCTAGGCGCATACTACGCAGTCATTTTAGAAAGTACCATTCAGCTTTCTGAGTGTCCAGAAGAGCGCAAGAAGAACGATCAGCGTAATCATACTGGCTATTTGTGCCCAGAGAGGAATGCTTTCTTCTTGTGGCTTCTTTATAGGAAGGGCGTTGATTCGATTGGCTATGTCTTTGATGTCTTTAGCCATGATGACTTCGCCGCCAGTGACCCGGGCCATTTCCTCTAGAACTTCTGGGCGCGCTGGTTGTCCAGTTTTTTCGAGCACGTCACCTTGGGCTATGATGGTTGTTTCGACTGTGGCGTCAGCGTCGTTGACGATGCCCGCGGAAAGCTTCCATTCACCGGGGAGTGAAATACGTGTGCGGCCGCTATAACTGCCCCATGCTTCAGCAGACCGGGTGAGTTCGATACGGGATTTTTCACCATTGGGTGAAGTGACATCGACATAGATTGATCCGTCGGTGAGTGGGGCACCATTGCTGTCGAAAGCATTTGCTTTGAGTGTCACAACATCAGCGGGTCTGGGTCTATCCGGGCTGTAGTATAGTCTGATTTGTTCTCCAGCAGCCATGTTACGTTGGTAGGACATCCAGCGTGCAACTTGTCCCCAGAAGCGATAGTGATAGAGGTCCTCGACACCGCGGCGCCAGCGCCAGGCTGAGTCATGGCCAAGGTAGAGAACTTTACCATTGCCTGCTGATTTTGTGACAAGAAGTGGGATGCGTCCGTAGCGGTTGCGCCTATTCGCATGGGTTGCTAGAACATCGGCACCACCCTTTGCTTTTTCAATGGCGGCGGACCAATAGAAGCCCGGAAGGTTTTTCCAGACACGTTCGTTCTCGAGTTCGTTGTCACCTAACATAGTGAGCAACGAGCCGCGGCCTTGCGAGGTGAGAGCTAGAGGTGACGCTGTTGACTCACTGATTCCCTCAGGTTTTGATTCGTCTAAAATGACAGGAATGAGCTCACCTAGCGGGGTGTTGAGTAAAGTCTTTTGGTTCCCTTTGGATCCTGGAATGAAAACGATTCCACTGGCCTGATTCTCTACTAAACCTTTGAGCAACTCTGTTTGCTTGAGGGTGAGTTGACCATTGGCAATACCAACATCGCCAATGAAAACAACATCATACTTTTGCAAGTCTTCTAACTTGTCTGGGAAGTCCTGTATGTAGTCCGGCCCATCTCCTTTACCTAACTTCGGGTGGAATAAAAGGCAGTCCAGATCCACTCCCGGATCGCGAGAAAGCGCATTGCGGATAAAGCGGTATTCCCATCGTGGAATGGATTCAATGACGAGAACTTTGAGGTTTTCCTTTTTTCCTTGGATGATGAATTCCTGGCGGTTGTTTTCAACGACGAGTTCACCCTCCGCAACTGGGAAGCTAAGTTCTAATTTGCTCGTACCTTCGCGGTCGATGCGCCAGAGAACATTATCAAAGTACTCCTTTCCAGCCGGGATGTGCACCTTCTTGGTGAACTCTTTACCATTGGATGTATCTCGAAGCTTTATGGTGGTATTTATGTCGCGCTTGAGTGATGAGCGAAGCGAGAACGGAATTTGGATGGGCTCACCGATAATGCCATAGGTCGGCGCAGTGATGTCGAGGATCTCGATGTCAGGAAGGCGCTCCTTACTGCCGACGGGAATGGTGAAAAGAGGAACGTTCTTGAGCAACATTTTCTGAGCAGCTCCAATCGGAGGAGAGCCTGTATTCCAGTCTCCGTCACTGAGCAGTACTATAGCTCTTAGATTGTCATGTTGTTCTAGCAGCTTTTCGATGGGATCGTTGATGTCTGTTCCTTGTAATGTGGTGGCAGTAGTTTCGGTGTTTGGGCTCGGTTCGGAAAAGGGTTGTGAGAACACTGCGGTCTTCCCGTTGTTTTCTAACGTCTTCCAAACATCTAACTTGAGTGCCGAATCAATGAAGGCGCGTCTGCTGACGACTGAATTTTTTCCGTCTGGTAATTGGGCGTCGAGAGTTTCTCCTGATCTTGAAGCATCCCATAAAATGGCGATTTCTGGCTCATTCTCAGGTGTGATAATTGTTTTCCATTCCGGACCCCATAGCATGAGGACGACCAATAAGGTGATGAGAAATCGGAGAGCCTCAATGGCACCCGTGCGCTTTGGTCGTGCAGATCGTGTGGTCGCCAGTACGCAGAGAGTTCCGACCACAATGAGTGCGACACAACCCACGGTGAAGAAAGTGAGTGAGGGAGTAAAGTGGAGGTTCTGGATCTGGAAATGCACTAGCGGGTGGATTCTATTTTCTTACGTTTATGAGCAAGGCAGAGGAGAGCTTCAACTATCAAAAATAGCAAAACGGCAACCAGAAATACTTGCCATAATTGTTGGGCAAAAGCGGAGGGGTTATCTGTATCTTCTTCGAATAAGGAGTAGGGGACGTCAGATAACGCTTGGTCTAATTCTTCCTTGCTGAGGCGTGTTGTTAGGTCTTCATCGGCTGGACGGTTCACTGCAATTGTCCGTTCACCAAATGTGTAAACACCAGCTTCGTATTCAGCATTCAGAGGGTTAGATGGTGTCGCTTTGTCTAATCGCTTTCGTTTGGCCGAATCGATGGCTATTTCAGCAGGAAGTTGACCCAGAGTGGCTGAATGGCCGGAACCAAAACGTTGGTTTCCTTTAAGTAGTAATCGCTGAGTGAGGGGCAAAATAACATCGGCATCACCTAGGTTGGACCAAGTGTAGTCTGGCAGCGTTGCGATAAAATAGGCAGCTCCACGGCCGTGCAGCTCACGTGCTAGAAATGGGCTGTCATTACTCCACCGCGCTAGGCTAGTGCCTTCGGTGAGGATTTCTCTACGTTTTATTGCCTTGAGCTTGCTGACGGGAATGGGGGTGCCGTCTTCACCATTACGTAATGGGCCATCGCTGCGATCCCAGTCTTGGACAATAAAATATTTTCCACTAGAGGATTTGTTAACGAGCCCCCATTGGGTATTGAGGAAGGACTGATCTTCTGTGGTTGTCGGTGGGTAAAATGCAATAATACCACCCTTGTTGATGAAGTCTAGCAGTGGAGCTTGATCGTCTGTTTTAGGCAGTGGAGCTTGCCAGACAACGAGTGAAAGAGTGTCCCATGGAATGCTTTCGTGAGGGAGGTAGGTTTTGGCTTGCTGACTAGCATAGCCAGGTGGCGCAGAAGCAAGGCTGAGGTAATACTGAGATTCAGATTTTGCCGCAACAATGGCGGTGTGAACTGGGAGTTCCGTACCGTAGGAGAAGTAGGCGGTGTTGTCTCTAGAGTTCGTGTCCGCAGCAAGTTGGATGTAGCCGTAGCCAGATTTACCTGAGAGCTGTAAGCGCTTAGTGAACTTCATGACGTCACCAGAGATCGTTATATTCTCTGTGCTCTGGGCTCCATTTAGTGAAAGGGTGAGTGGAATCTCTTGTTCACTGGCTTCTGTTGACTGGGTGATTTCTAGCTCTAGCAGGAGTTCCTCATCGATGCGTTGTGCTCCGACTAATCTAATACTGATGTTGTTGTTAGTTTCTGAATTGAGTGAGAGGACCCGCAGGCTAGCTTGGCTCGAAAGGTTATTCAGGCCTGATCGAATACTACTCCATTTACCACTTTTTAGCTGCCAGTCACTGTGCTGCATATCTGAAGCGACCCAGATTTCAGTTCTACCCGTGTTGTTTTTTAGGATGTACTGGACTGCCGTATCGAGAAGTGAAGGAATATTAGCGACGGTGTCGGTCGCCTTTGTTTGTGAAATTTCATTGAGAGTCGACGGTCTCGCTATGGAAATGGGGACGCCGGTAGCACTATCGATGAGTACCAGCTTTGTGTCACCTAGTTCGGAGATGGAGTCTTGGGCTAATCGAATGGCGCTCTCACGTTTGCTGGTAGCACTTTCTAGTGAGCTTTGCTCCATCGATGCGGAGCGGTCGAGCACAAGGATGACTGTGTCTAGTTTACTTTCGCCCCAACTAAGAAATCCATTAGTCGCGAGTGGTCGAGCAACGGCCATGACCAGCGCTGCAATAGCGAGAGCTCTGCAGGTGAGGATGATGATGTGCTTGAGTTTCTTTTTTCCGCGTGACTCACGGGTCGCTTTGAGGAGGAAATCCATAGCGGCCCATTTGACAACTCGATGGCGACGCCGGTTGAGCAAGTGAATGAGCACAGGAATCCCTAGAGCTAGCAGCCACCAAAAAAAGGCGTAGGATGATAGAAATGGAAAACTCAAGTTGGTATGCGTTGGTGGATGTTAGCGGGAGCCCTTTTTAGGTAAGCGATCGAGCAAAAAGGTGGAAAGCACACTTTCGTAGCTCTCGGTGGTTCTGACTAGTCTGTAGTCGGCGTTTGCATCGTGGCAGCGGCGTTTGATGTCGATGAGAAAGTCTTGGACGATTTGCCTATATTCATCAGCGATCAGCGCCGGTTCAGCTACAATAGGAGATCCATCTTCAAAGTCGACAAAGCGGTGTGGGCGTTCGAAGTCGAAGTCGATTTCTTGTGGGTCCATAAGATGAAATACGACAACATCGTGTTTGCGGTAGCGTAGATGTTGCAAGGCGTCAGAGAATGCGTCTGGGTCACAAAATAAGTCTGACAGGATAATGATGAGGCCGCGTCTTTGGACCTTTTCAGCGATCGAGTGTAGGCCTTCGATGAGTCCGGTGTCTCCTTTCGGTGTGACTTCCGAAAGGGTCTTAAAAATGCCCTGGAGGTGAGAGGCGCGTCGGCGTGGAGGGATTTCCAAGTCTAACTTTTTTGAGATACAACTAAGTCCAGCAGCGTCACCTTGGTGGACTGCTAGGTAGCTTAAGGTCGATGCTATTTGTCTGGCGAATTCGATCTTAGAGATCCCTTTGTCTGCGAACTCCATAGACCCACTGGTATCGACAATCATGTGGGCTAACAGGTTGGTGTCAGCTTCAAATTCTTTGATGTAGTAACGATCTGAGCGAGCGTAGGCTTTCCAGTCGAGGCGGCGAGTGTCGTCGCCTTGCACGTACTTTCTGTACTCTGCGAACTCGACTGACGATCCACGGTTCGGAGATCGGTGGCGCCCAGCAACATTGCCGAGCATGGGCTGCCGGCTTTCTAGAGGAATGGCCCCAAGGCGTCCTAGAACGGCTGGGTCGAGGAAGGAATAATTCACAGAGACTGAATTGGGTTGAGTCTGTGAGTAGGCATCTTATTGGTCGTCGTGCATTTCATTCACGAGACGTTCGACTACTTTGTTTGCTGTCATTCCTTGGGACTCAGCGGCAAAGTTCGTCAAAACTCTGTGACCAAGTACAGGCATTGTGACGGCTTCAATATCTTCAAGCCTTGCCATGTAAGATCCATGGAGAGCCGCGCGGGATTTAGCACCAAGGATAAGATATTGTACTGCTCGTGGTCCAGCTCCCCAACCGACATATTCTTTCACCCACTCTGGTGATGAATCTAATCCGGGACGAGTTTTGCGTACAATGTTCACGGCGTAATCGTAGATGTGATCTGGTACTGGCATGCGCCTCACTAGTTCTTGGTAGGCAATTACCTGTTCACCAGTAAGTACGGCGTCTAACCTTTTCTTAATGACTCCAGTGGTCTCACGTGCGATGCGGCGTTCTTCAGCCTCACTTGGGTAATCTACATCAATGAGGAACATGAAACGGTCTAACTGCGCCTCAGGTAGAGGGTAGGTGCCTTCTTGCTCGACTGGGTTCTGAGTGGCAAGGACGAAAAATGGTGGCTCTAGAAGATAACTATGACCCAGAGCTGTGACTCGGCGCTCCTGCATAGCCTCTAACATGGCTGCCTGAGTTTTGGCTGGAGCTCGGTTGATTTCATCGGCGAGGAGAAGGTTTGCAAAAATAGGGCCTTTGATGAACTGAAACTCGCGTTTTCCGCTCTCAGTTTCTTGAATGATGTCCGTGCCTGTAATATCGGAAGGCATGAGATCTGGAGTGAACTGGATTCGACTAAAGTTAAGCTCTAAGCATTCAGCGACAGAGGAAACTAGCAGCGTCTTGGCTAATCCAGGAACTCCCATCAAAAGCGCATGGCCACGTGCAAACAATGCTATAGCTAATTGCTCTACAACAGTTTCTTGGCCGATGATTACTTTTGATAATTCTTGTTTTAAGGTGCGGTATGTGTGACCGAGTTGGTCAACTGCCGCGACGTCATCTGGTGGTAGTTGGTTTGGGTCAGTAACGACAGGGGCCGTAGCGACAGGGTCAGAAATTTGGGTTTCCATGCTAGATTGTTAGAGTTGGGCTTTATTGAAATAAGGTGCGATGGTTTGAAGATCCACACCATCGTATAAATACGAGATCGCGCAACGATCTCTTACAGAAGATTTACAGACCTTGTGGGTCGACACCTCTGAGTTCGAAAATTCTTTGAATGGTCGACTCTATGAGGTTGTTAGGGCAAGACGCTCCAGCGGTGACTCCTACGATGACATCTTTGCTGGTATCTAGCAAGTTAGTGTATTCTGTTGTGACTTCTGATTTATGTTCGAGGTCGAAATGCACAATTTCTTGCAATGAGGTAAGTCGGTCTGAGTTTTGGATGAAGAATGTGGGGAGTTCTTCTTTGCCGATTTCGACTAAATGTGCAGTGTTGGAGCTATTATAGCCACCGACGACGAGGAGCACGTCCATGTGGCTTTTAAGCATTTCAAAGAGTGCGTCTTGGCGTTCTTGGGTTGCGCCACAGATGGTGTCAAAGAATTGGAAGTTTTCAGTCTTGCCATCACGTTCTGTGATAGCTCGGCAAACGCGTTTCTGAATTTCTTCGGTCTCGCTCTTAAGCATGGTTGTTTGGTTTGCGACTCCAACTTTGTTGAGGTGGAGATCCGGGTCAAACCCTTCCGAAACAGCATGACTGAAGCGCTTCATTAGATCTTCAGAGCTGACTTTTCCCTTGAGGAAATCGCAAAGGTAGTCGGTGTCCGCTAGCGTAAGAATGACGATGTAGTGTCCGTCTTTCGCGTCACCCAGAGCTCGGGAGGCCGTGGCTCTGGTTTCTTCGTGGCCCGCTTTTCCGTGAATAATCGAAGTGTAGCCTTGTTTCGCGTAGGTGCGGACTCGGCGCCAAACCTTCATGACATCTCCACAAGTCGTATCGACGATAGCAGCTCCGCGCTCTTCGATCTTCTCGATGTAGCTGGTAGGTGCTCCAAATGCGGGTACAATAACGACGTCATCTTCAGTCAGTTGATCGTATTGTTCATCCATTTCCTTCCATGGGAGGGAAACGATGTTCATGTCTTCTAGTTGTCGATTGACCTCTTGATTGTGAATGATTTCGCCAATGAGATAGATGTTATTGTCAGCGAAAACTTTTCTGGCGGCGTAAGCTAGATCGATAGCTCGCTCCACCCCGTAGCAAAAGCCAAACTGGCGAGCTAGTTTGATAGTAGTGTGGCCTACTGTGAGTGAGCCATCATTAGCTCGGATCTTCTCTACGATTGACGACTCGAAGTGGCGTCGGACCTCGGCTTGGACTTTTTCCATGACATCGGGGCGTCGGACATTGATACGCTTGCGTTTCTTTGGTTTGGCGTCGCTCATAAATTTATGGGGAGAGAATTGCGCGGAATCCACTGAGATGCACGTGTTATTTCTCTGATTTTCTTGAAAAAGGTAGGGAGAGCAGGAAAAAGAACAGGAAACAGACAAGCTCTAGGACTAGAATATACCACGGCCACGATGGAAAATAGTCGAGCAAACTCGCTGTGTTTGGCTTGTGGTGAAGGTAACCAAAATTTGTACCCAACAGGAAATTCACAGTGAGGCCGATAACAAGGTAGATCTGACTGAGTCCGAAGACAAACCAGTGCGCTCTCGGACGTGGACGCCACAGCATAGCGAGTGGGAGGAAGAGCGCAGTGATGACAACGAAGCTATGATTCCAGAAGAAGGTAACAAATTCAGGGCTAGGGAATCCGTGCTGGAGGTTTGGTGTGAGTAGCCCTTGGAGGGTTCCCGCGAGTCCCCAAAAATAAGCAATTTCAGCGAGTTTTTGGGATTGTGTGAATAAGGCGATGCCACCGATGATGGCCGCAAGATCGCAAAGGTGGAGGGGGAGGGTAGTTCCTAGATCAGTCGGATAGGAATAAATGTAAGCAATCGCAATCTGTAGAGGATAGCTAAGGAGTGTGCAGGCGGCTAAGCCATAGCGAATCGGTTTGCGGAGTTTACTGTGCCGACGGTAAAGAACGATGAGGAGCGAGGCCAGTGCTGCAATCGCGAGCAATGTCAACAAGTGGGTTACTCCAAATATTTCAAAATTATGCATAGAGTTGGACTCTGCCGCCTAGTCAATTTTACTGACTAAGCGGACTTGTTGTAGAGTGGTCTCCAGAGCTATTCTGCGCTTGTCGTTGGAGTCTCATTCGGTTCAGCTGTATCCTTTTTACCAAATTTCTCGGCAAGGGTTTGAATCGCGTAAAAGAGCATTGGAACAACAGCCATGCCGAGGACTGTGGCTGCGAGCATTCCACCGAGCACGGCAGTTCCCAAAATCTGGCGGGATTCGGCACCAGCGCCTGAGGCTATGACCAGTGGGATCACCCCAAGAATGAAGGAAAGCGCTGTCATCAAAACAGCACGGAAGCGAAGCTTGACCGCTGCCAATGCTGCATCAAAAATACTCAGACCCGCTATACGTTGTTCGTTGGCGAACTCGGTAAGAAGAATCGCGGTCTTTGCGGACAGTCCGATTAGCAGGACAATACCCACTTGGGTGTAGACGTTGTTGTCCATCCCGCGAAGCGTGACTGCTGCGACAAGACCGAGCAGCGCAACTGGCACTGCCATGCATACTGAGATTGGCAGAGTCCAACTCTCGTACTGGGCTGCTAGAACTAGGTAGACCATGAGGATCGAGAATCCGAAAATTGCCATCATGCCTCCAGAGGCTTGTTTTTCTTGGTAGGAAAGATCAGTCCAGCTGTAGCCCATGCTTGGTGGAAGCTCTTTGTCAGACATGTCCTCCATGATCGCCATCGCTTGACCCGAGCTGAAGCCATCTGCTGGGTTCGCCATGATCTTCACCGCTGGATACATGTTGAAGCGAGTGATCGTCTGAGGGCCTAGGATTTCTTTCAGAGTACAGACTGCTCCTAGCGGGATCATTTGTCCGTCTGAGCCTCTCACATTGAGGCGCATGATTGATTGTGGGTCGGCTCGGAATGGACCGTCAGCTTGGGCGGTGACTCGGAATACGCGTCCAAATTTGGTGAAATCATTCACGTAAGCTGAGCCAAGGTAAACCTGCAGCGTATCAAAAACAGCAGTCATAGAGGTGCCCGTCCGCTGTACTGCTTCACGGTCAATATCGATGTAGATCTGAGGAACGGATGCTCGGAAGGTAGAGCGAGCTTGGGTGATTCCTTGCTGGGAGTTTGCCGTTTGAGATAGTTGAGCGGAGACCACCTGTAGTTGCTCTAATCCAGACCCTTCTTTGTCTTGAAGCATATAGGTGAGGCCGCCAGAAACTCCCACACCAGGAAGTGATGGCATAGGGAAGGCAAAGGCTGACCCATCGAGCACCTTCGCGAGCTCCGTATTGATTTTTTTGAGGATATCGCGTTGGTGGAGGCCCGCTTCTTTGCGGTCATCCCAGTGGTCAAAGGTGATTAAGCAGAATGCGGTGTTAGAGGCGACAGCTCCGTCGACGATCGAGTAGCCGTTGACCGCGAGGATATTCTCAACTCCTGGGGTGGAAGTGACAATTTTCTCTATTTTTTCCATGACAACCTCTGTGCGTTGGGAAGAAGCTCCGTCAGGGAGTTGCAGGTTGAGCATTGCCCAGCCTTCGTCTTCCTGAGGTACGAAGCCCGTTGGCAGTTGGCCGAGTCCGACGATAGCTAGGCTGGTCAAGCCGACGAATAGGAGTAGGCCTAGAACGACGAAACGAAGCGCCTTTTTAACGATGGCGACATACCCTTGGTTGGCTTTATCTAGTGTCGTGTTAAAGAGTTTGAAAAAACCTTTAGGTTCACTAGGTGCCTTCTTCAGCAAAATACCACAGAGCGCCGGGCTGAGTGTGAGTGCGCAAATCGAGCTAAATACAGTGGCGACAGAAATGGTCACAGCAAATTGCTTGAACATCGTTCCTGTGATGCCTCCCATCATTGTCATAGGGACAAACACGGCGAGGAGTACTAGTGTGGTAGCGATCACTGGACCGGAAACTTCTTTCATTGCAGCGGTCGCCGCCGCTCGACCTTTGAGCCCTTTAGAGAGGTGAACAAAGGTATTCTCAACCACAATGATGGCATCATCGACCACAATGCCGATCACCAAGACCAGTCCAAAAAGGGTGAGCTGGTTGAGTGAGTAACCTAAGAGGTTGAGTACGAAAAATGTGCCAATCAGCGAAACTGGAATGGTGATGGCTGGGATTAGTGTAGCACGGAAGTTCTGCAGGAAAATGTACACCGTGAGGATCACCAAAATAAGAGTGGCGATGAGAGTGGTGACCACTTCCTTGATAGACGCTGTGATAACGTCTGTGGAATCGTATACGATGAGGTAATCTACATCTTTAGGGAATGAAGCTTTCAGTTCTTCCAGTTTGCTTTTTACACCTTCAGCAACGTCCATGACATTCGAGCCTGGAACCTGGAAAATGGCTAGAGTCGCGGAAGCTTGACCATTGATTTTGGAGGTGAAATTGTAGGTGTTAGCGCCTAGCTCAACACGGGCGACGTCACGGATGCGAATCGGACTTCCTTCTGCTCCAGTTGCGACGATGATATCTTCGAATTCGGAGACTTCCTCTAGCCGGCCAAGAGTACTGAGGACGAATTCAGAGGCGGTTCCATCTGGAGCGGGAGCTCCGCCGACTTTACCTGCCGCGACCTGAATATTTTGCTCGCGAATGGCGTTCACAACGTCAGTAGCAGCAAGGTTTCGCGCTCGCAGTTGGTCAGGTTCGAGCCATATGCGCATGCTAAATTCTCCTGTGCCATAGACTGTCACATCACCCACACCTGGGACTCGGGCTATCTCATCGCGGACGCGTAAGTTCGCATAGTTGCTGAGGTAGGCGTCATCATAGGTTCCGTTTGGTGAAATCAATCCAGCATACAGCACCGAGTCTGTAGATTTCTTTTTTACCGTGACACCTGTGCGTTTTACTTCCTCTGGCAGGCGAGACTGTGCGACGGATACTCGGTTTTGTACTAGAACGTTGGCAATGTCTAGGTCGGTTCCGGGTTCGAAAGTAACTGTCAGAGTCATGCTCCCGTCATTGGCGCAGACGCTGGACATGTAGATCATGCCTTCGACTCCATTGACTTCTTTCTCAATAGTGGCCGCAACGGTTTCAGATACCGTGGCTGCATTGGCGCCAGCGTAGGTGGCCGAGACTGTGATCGTAGGAGGGGCTAGGTCTGGGTACCGCGCTATTGGCAGGCCGACTAGTGCCACAGCTCCTAGCACAACGATGATGATCGAGAGAACCGATGCGAAAATTGGTCGATCGATGAAAAACTTACTGAACATAATGAGTGGTCGCGTTAGTGGTGGTCTAAGTCTACTTCGACTCGTCTTGCTTTGCCTTCAGCTCAGCAGGTTGCTCGGCTTTGACTGAGAATGTTGTGCTCATTTCTGGAGCAACGATGGCACCTTCTCTGACACGCTGAAGGCCGCCGATGATTACCGAGTCATCTTTTGTTAGTCCCTTTGTGATGATGGTGTCACGCACAGGGACGGCGTCCTTATCTGTTTGTTCACGAAGCACAGTGGCGCCTGTTGTGACTCCTTTACGAAGGACTTTGTTGTCACTGTCCACTACCCAGACATAGCTGCCACCAATGTCTTGAAGCACGCTAACTGCAGGCACCATGATTGCGTCCTCGTGGTTTTTGGGGTAACCAACTCGCGCAAAAAGGCCTGAGGAAAGTGTGCCCTCAGTGTTAGGGAATTCTGCGCGGGCAAGTGCTGTGCGCGTCCTCTCATTTACTTTATTGTCGATGAAGTTTATATCGCCAAGGTGCTCATAAATTGTGCCATCTGCTAATTCTAAACGAACCTTGTTAAAGTTATCGCTAATGTTTTTATTTTCCGCACGTTCACGGTAGAATTCTAGCATTATGCGCTCTGGGACCTCGAAGTAGGCGCGAATCGATTGCTCATCCACCACACGGGTGAGCAGTGTGGCTTCACCATTTCCAACGAGGTTGCCCACGTCCACCATCGTGCGGGCTATTCTTCCGCTGATAGGGGATTTGATATCTGTGTATTTAAGGTCGATTTTGGTCGTTTCTAATCCAGCTTTAGCTTGGTCTACGAGTGCTACTGCATTCTCTACTTCAGCTTCGGCAGTTTCGATGACGTGTTCGGAGACTGCTCCTGTGGGGGCTCCTTTATCATCTTTGGCAGCTTCATTGAGGCGGCCGAGGGTGGCTTTTGCGATTCTGCGCGCGGCTTCAGCTCTGGCGACATCAGCCTCAGATGCCGCTACGGCTGCATCGTAGGGAGCTTGTTCGATCAGAAAGAGTTTGGCACCTTTTTCTATAACAGAACCTTCCTTGAAAAATGCCTCCTCTAGTATGCCTTTGACTCGGGCGCGGATTTCTACCTCAGAGATTCCAGCCAGTGTGGCAGGGAAATCTTTGTATACTGTTTGATCTTGGACCAAAGGCTTAGCAACAGTCACCTTCATTGGTGGCGGTGGGGCAAACTCGTTTTTGGGTCCACAGCTAACAAATGTGAGTGACGAGGCTACTGCGACAAGCGGAAGGATGAATCGTTTAGTGATCATGGTGTAAAGGAGAGATTAGAGTGAAATTATTTTTGGATGGAAACTTCAGGCATTACTGTGCCGCCACCTAGAGATTTAAATAAGGAAACGTAAGCAGCAGAAAGGACGCCTTTGCTAGTCGCTGCCGTGTCTTGGCTACTAAAAATGGTACGCTCAGCATCGAGCACGTTCTGGAAGTCAACCAGACCTTCTGTGTAATTGGTTTTTACCAGTTCCACTGTCTTGGTGGCCGACTTTACCGCATCATTGAGCGATGAGAGCCTGTCGCGTTCGTAGAATGCTGATGAGAGGCTGGTTTCGACATCTTCCACGCCGCGTAGAACTGCTTGCTCGTAGGCGTAGAGAGCCTGCTTGGTGCGGGATTCTTCGATCCGGACTTGTGCGCGAATGCGACCAGCGCTGAACACATTCCACTTGAAGGCTGGACCAAAGCTGTAGCCGCCAGAAGCGCCATCAAACAAGTTGGAGGTGTTGGCAGAAGTGAAGGAGAAATCACCAGTAAGTGCAAATCTTGGGTAGAGGTCGGCCTCCGCAACACCAATGCGTGATGTTTGGGCTGCGAGTTCGCGTTCAGCCCGGCGGATATCTGGGCGTGATCGCAATAGGTTAGTAGGGAGGCCAATGCCCGTCTTACTAGATGGCATAGGGATGCCTTTTGTGCTTTTTACTAATGATTCACCTTCTCCAGCATATTTACCTAACAGCGTAGCCAGGCGGTTGAGAGCTCTAGCGCGCTCGGCTCGCAGTTGTGGAACAAATGCTGTTGAGTTCGCTAGGTTTGTCTTAGCTTGGCTGACGTCGAGTTCTGGAGAAAGGCCAGCTTTGAATCGTGCCTCTGTGAGTTTTACTGACTCATCCTGGTTCTCGATGTTTATGTTGGCCTGACGGATACGCTTTTCGTAAGTTCTAACCTCGATGTAGCTATAGGCTACTTCTGCATAGAGAGTAACCAAGGTATCTCGGTAGGCCTCTTCTATGGCTTCGGCTGTGGCATCTGAGGATTCGATGGCTCGTCTCACCCCACCAAAAAAATCTAACTCCCAACTAGCCGAAGTGCCAGAAGACCAATTTTTATAATTCTGGCCGCCGATGCCTGTTGACGGCGTCGAGTTTTCACTCTGACTAGCACTGTTGTATGCACCACCGACGTCTACGCTTGGAGCTAGCCCACTGCGGGAAATAGTTCTGCCTTCTTGTGCTTCTATTACGCGCTCGAGAGCAATTTTAACATCTGGATTAGCTTGCGATGAGAGCGCTATCAGCTTGTTAAGCGTAGGGTCGTTGAATTTTGTCCACCAACTTTGCAGTGAGGATGAATTAGAACGTAGATCGCTGGCTAATGACTGGTGCCAAGTGTCTGGCATTATAGTCTCAGGGCTCTGGTAATTCCGACCAACAATCATCGTGTTGCAACTGCTCAGGAAGGTGAGCCCGATTGCTACAGATGTGGTAATGCCTGCTAACTGAAAAGAAGATAGACGATTCATTTGTTGAAAATGTCTACCTTAGGGGGGAGGATGTCCAGTATCAATTAGTACCATGTGGGCTGATCGATCGGTCGATATGCAATGGGATAAAGCCAATGGGGCACTAGTATTTTCAGGAGAGAGGCGTGAAAGGCAACTAGAATGCATCTGTTTCTTTGCACATACTTCTGCAGGATGCTCGCGATTATTCTTACGGGTTGTGGCTGCAGACCCATATTTAACTGAATCTACCTGAGTCAAGGGGGGGGAGGAGATATGTTGTTTGTTACTCTTGAATGTGTTACGATGCTTGTTGCGAGATATTGAGAAAATAGCTTTACTGGTGATAGCTCCATACTTTATTTTCGCTATGACATCCCTCAGCTCCAACTTTTAAGATGACTCCTACCACTATATCAGAATCAGCTCAAGCTCAGCTCGATGCTGTCCAAGCAAATCCTGCTGACTGGGCGGGAAGGAAAGAAGCCGCTCATAAATTATATGAAGAAGGCTACTATCTAGAGGCTGCCAATACCGTATGGAATGCGCCTGAGATGCCATCCACTGATATAGATGTGGCATTCGCGGTGAAAATAGTTTCTCGTGCTAGACCGAATCGTTCCATTCGCCTCGTTTACGAAGTGCTGCGGCGCAATTCGGGTAAGGCTGAGCAAAATATGGCACTGGCTCGCTCGTTCAGCCTGATTGGCCTGCCCATGCTAGCGTCTCGTTTCTATGGTGCTGCTATTGCGGCTGACACAAGCCAATTTGATATAGGTTTCGAGCAACAGTCTCTATGGTTTGATGATTCTGGGAGTTTACTTGAAGCTTGGGGGGATTCATCTTCAGACATTAAGCCTCCATTTTCTAAACCTGTTGAGGCATTTCTTGGCAATGCTATTAATTTTGCAGAACTCACGCGTGACTTACCTCAGGAGGTGTCACCCGTCACTGGTCCAATATCTAATAGAGTTGCGAAGCCCTCTGGGTTAAATGAGCCTCCCGTTTTACGGATTGCAAAGCCTGCGCGACCAGCCGTGGCTCCAGCTCAACAGAGACAAAAACCATCCGCTCCAATAGTGACCCCTGTTTCATCTACGCGAAAGCTAACGAGCCTAGTTTCTCCACCGAGTACATCAACACATAATACGATGGTTCCTGCAAAGAATACTCCTAAGCCAATGCTGCCGCCTCTACAAGCGGATGAGTAGTCTGCGCTGGATAGAGTAATTGCGATAGCTAGATAGCATGACGATTAAATCATGTTCAGCTCTAGCAACTATCAAAAGCGTCGTTTTGATTATTTGGGGCTCCACATTTTTGTGCCGGTCGTATTTCCCCTATTATTTGGCCCTTTGCCACAGCCACGTGTGTTCGTTTTGAAGCTAGAGAGAGGTAGGCGCTCAACCGCTTCAATAGTGAAGTGTACAAGGTCATCGTCAGCTACCTAGTCCCGTAAATCAGGAGGGAGTAGCATCGGGGTGTCACGGGTCTATCATTACGAATCTCTCAGCCATGCGCGAACTCTAGG
>NZ_MQWA01000001.1:612579-650320 GCF_002954445.1 Rubritalea profundi | reverse complement strand
CAACTCTAGCATGTTTTAAGATCTAGAGGACGGTAAGTTTGACAGAAATTTACTCACATTCCGGCGATAAATAAAGTGGTAAATTCTGAGTATGGTAAAGCGACTGGGGCGTTTTTGCAGCGTCAGTAGCAGACAGTATTTAGTAGTAAGTAGTCAGCATTGAAATTCTGTTACATTCTGTAAATTCTGTCAAAAATCGCTCTATCGTGCTGGAATCGCTTCATCTCCAAAACCCTGAATGCGGAACACTTATTTCAACTCTTTTCGGGATTTTCGCTTTTTAGCGGTAAAAGCGCTTCATCCGACACGCCTGTTGTTATCGCCGGAATGTGAGCTCTTAGATCCAATCTATTCAATAGGGCGTAGCAGTTTTGGACAGAGCACGGCTTGATTTCGCTCAGAGCTTAGTTTTTCTGTCCGTTGGTGGGCGCGAATTGGGGAGTCTCCTAGCTTGAGGAATTACCTCGTTTGCCGGTTTTTGTGGTGGTGCAGCCACATTTTGAGTGAAGCCTTTTCCCTGACCCCAAGCCACAATGAGGCTACTCTCGGGGTCAAACCATATAGTCATCTCTTGGTCCGGAGAACTGAGAGTCTGGCCATTAGCCGGAGGTGAGAACCATGTTGGCGGATTGGACGGGAGTTCTATATCCGAGCTTGAGTCCAGTCGGAAACTATTGCGTTTGATGAGTTTTTCAACGAGCTCTGGCGACGGATGCACATGGATAAACCATTGCCATTTATAGACCTCGCCATCGTCTAACCAGTGAAGACGGACAGCGTGTTCGATTTTGTCTTCTTTTAATGGATGTGCCCAGAAGGCTTTCTTAAAAACCTCTGCGGAATCAGTAAGTTCCTCGTCAGCTTTATGTGACCACTTAGCAATGCTGCTGTGGGTTTGCTCTGGACTCGTTGGAGAGCGAGTCACAATACCAACGGCGATCAATACAATGGCGGTGACACAAATGCCTATAGCGAGTATGGCCTTCATTAATTACCTGAATGGGAGTAGGTGCGAAGGAATAGCTGAATGTCTTTGACGGTATTTGCAAAATTGTCCAAGCCGTTCTGCTCGTTGTTGAGCAGGGTGTAGGCTGGGATGACTATTTTCCATTTGCTGTTCCAGGCACTTCTTCCAACCAATCGGCTGTTGGTGAACTCAGCAGGCACGCGGCTGTAGAAGAAACTAGCGTCTGCTACGGCTCGGAATGCCTGATGCTTTCGATTCACCCATGGTTGCTCAGAGAGCGAACCGTTTGTATTGAAGAACTGCCCACTGTTGAAATCACTTGCTCCGAGGTTGAATGGTAGCGGTAATGCTTGGTCGTCGACCTTCCAAGATCTCAGCGTGTTCACTTCGCCAATCGGCGGAGCCAACATGTAGTCCACTCCACAAGGGATGACGTAGAGATACGGCGTCGCACTGAGTGCATTCTCTGAAGAACCTGCAGGAGCACCAGCATTCACACTACCAGAAGCATAAGGATCCATCCCGACGTAACCAGGGAGGGAGACTCCGATGCTGTGGATCTTTGTGGCAAAACTGGAGGCGCTATAGGCGTGGTCACCACCTGCGAGAGGTAGTCCAAAGAAGTTCTTCCCTTGCTCAATCGTGGTGCTGAAGCTAATTACGATGCCTGGCACTGCGCCGCCATCTGCACTGGCGATGCCTAGACATTGGTTCGCGATGTCTTCGTCAGCCATTAGGTCATAGACCATATGAAGCTGGAGCGTCTGACGCCAGGTTTCATCATCGATGGTGATTGCTGGATCATCCATGATACGGAATAGCTCTTTTCTGAGTGAGAATACCGTGCCGTATTGATCTGGGTTGTTGATCCCGAGACGTCCTTCAGCCACTGAGAAATCAGCAGCGAGTCGCGCCATGGTGCCGGCAAGTCCTGCATCAGCGAGTGTGCTGGTGGTGGCTTGTGGTTCACCATCCTGAATATCACCAAGTGCTCTTGAGGAGACTAGCTGAGAGAAGACTTCCTGTCCTTCGTCAGAACCGAGAAGACCAGTTTCGTAGTCGTAGCTCTTGGCTGCAAGGTAGCAGTAACGAGCAGCGAGATCGTAGAGTGTGCGGTATTGCTCTAGTGATTCATCGCGGAACAAGCGGAAGGACAGATCGCTAGTGCGGTAGCCTTGGATGATCGCTGCGGCGCGCTGGCGGAATAGCTCACGTTCCTCTTGAACGCGAAGCCCTTTAGCCAATGTGCTGCGCACTTTTTCAAGCGAACGCTGATAGTCGAGTGAGTAGGTGTAGAGATCGCGAGTGGTGCCAGATAGCTCTAACCATTGGGCTTGCAGCTCGTAGGCAGCTTGACGCGCCTCAAGACTGAATTCTAAGTCGGTTAATGCTTGGTCAAGATCTAGTTCCTTCTGGAGAGATTTACCTTCCTCTGATCTTGCATCTGATTCATACGTTAGAGATATAATTTTACTAATCCCATATACAATCGCTCCCACCGTCTTAACTGCTCCCCGAGCGGGCGAGGTTGCATCAACTGATAGACCTACATTTGTCGGTAGGTATTCAGCAACAGTATCACTTATCACTAGTGACAGATCTGCAACGAAGTCAGCATTTGCTTGTGTTACCTCCAAACCTGCAATAACTTTGTCGATTCGAACAATTTCAGCATGAGCAGTCGAAGAAGCACTGAGACGCGCTTTGTGACTAGCTAGCAACTCACGGAATGACGCAGCCGAGTATTGGAGTAATTCTTCTTCGTCCCCGTAAGTCTCACCGATCTCTGTGAGAATTAAGAAATTACGATGCGCTTCGTAGAGAACCTGCTGTAGCTCTCCAGTCTCAGGGCGAGATCCTAGGTTTGATTCCCATATTTTATTGTATTGAACAAACTGCCCTGGCTGAACCGTCACCGTTTTCTTGTCATAGAGTATTGCGTCATCTGCTGGAGTCGCGGCATTGATACGAGATTGTATGTTTGCAATTAGATCTGGTCCATCGCTTGTGATCTCATCCTTTGCTACGTTTATCTCTATCGTAAACTCTTCAGCAGGGTTGGCTAAGTCATTAGGCTGATCAACAATAAACCAGCGCAACAGGTCAGGACCGGTGTGCCCTTGAGCGTAGAGCTGACCAGCACCTACGTGACCATTGTATGGACGTCCGTAAATCTCGATTAATTGCTTGGTGTAAGCTAATTCTTGCTGAGCTAGCTGAGCGTCATAGTCATTGAGCTGAGTTTCTTGGCTACGTAGCGAGCGCGACATTACTGCTGCGCGGTTGAATGCTCCCGCTGCGTTGTTCATCGCTAGTTTAGCACGAGTGTAAATTTGCTCGAAGTGCGATTCACCATTTTCAAGTTCAGTAGGCGAGATATCGAATGCCACAGCACCTGGCTGAGGCCAAGTGGATTGAGGTGAGCATTCGCATTATCGATCAGAGTTTGGAAGCCCGTGACAGAAGCGACGAGTAGTCCTAGTTCAGGCACGGTGGTGCGGTCAATTTTTTGAATCCCTTGGTTCACATTATCAACAGCTGGCACCAAGGAGTTGGCTAAAGCCCAGTGGTAGTAAGTTCCCTGAGTGGCACGACTAGTCCATTCCTCTAGTCCCTGTTTGGGAGTGATTCCTGAGCTAGGGTTGTTACCGCGATCATCGCGGAGATGTGACCAACCACGGCCTGGGTCGTCCTGGTAGTTCTTACGGTAGGTGAGATTAAGAATCTGCTCGGACGCTCTGGCTAGGTTGGCTGCTGATGAAGCAAACTTGCGCTCATCATGGTAATCAATCGTGACTGGCTGGCCCAGAACGGTCACAGCCTCGGCACGTGGAATCCAATCAAAGTTCGGACTACTGAGCAGACGATAGTATCCTTTCAATGCCGTGAGATAATGACCGTAAGCATCACCATGACCCTGTGGGAACATGCGCTGAGCATCCTCTTCATCGATTATGCCGTTGGCTGTGTCTGAGCCGGCTTTTTCACGGATATTGTAGTTCACCGCGTAGAGGACTTCCCCGCTATTAATACCGCGAGTGTAGTTCCAGTAGAGTCGATTATAGGCAGGAGCAGTTCTCGCTCCTGGGCTGACGAGATCGTCACGTCCACGAAGTAGTGCTAGTTCTTCATCTAGAGAGCTAGCAACTTGGCTCTCGAACGAGAAGCGACTTGTGTTGACCTCGGTCGCGCCACTTTGATCATCAATAGAGATAGTAGGGTTCGCTGCATCAGCATAGGCTTCGTTTCCTAGGATGTTATAAAGATCATTGAGGTAACCAGCAGCGAGCAGAAGCGCATTGTTGGTGTCTGGATCGTTGACGTTGGCATCGATACTCATCGAGCGCGCGCGGTTGAGCACAGTTTCGTAGATCTCGATGAGGCCAGTGTCATTGATATTATCTAGATTGAGCGCAATGTCTCCCTCCCAGCGAGTGCCAGCCTGAGTGACAACACTTACGTCACTATCGATGGCATTCTCGTAAAGGTTTGTCATACGTTGCTGTGATGGATTGATCGCAGCGAGAACACGCTTGATCCAACCTTCGACAAACATCGGAGACGTCCAGTCTGACCACTGATTTTGTAGCAGGTGGCCTGCTACTGTCGGGCGATAACGTAGGGTGAACCAGCGGTCATTGAGCACGAAGTGGGATGCTCCGAACGGGATAGAAGGATCTCCCCCGACCAAGGCAATATTTGAGTTGAGTCCGTTTGGATCCGAGGCCGTTAGCCAAGTGGTGTTGAAGTTGGGATCTTCCTGGCGTGAGGCGGCATCCACGCGGAAGCTCAGCACGGACTGTGCTGCTGCATCAGCGGTTGTGAAGATGGCAACTTCCACTTTGTTTTCTCCTTGGGTAAAGAAGGAGGCTGGAACATTGAATTGTTTGCTAAGTGCGCCATCGACTATGCCAGATGCTGCACCAGTTGATTCAAAGAAGGCCGCCGGAGCATTGTGGGCTAGGGCGTTGACGCCATTTATGTAGAGGGCGAATCCATCAAAATCTCCAAGTTCAGCACTGAACACAACGCTATTAGGAACTCCTGCTGAGAAGTCTAAATTGTTCTCAGATTTCAAAACGATAGACGGATAGCCTGCGCTTTGCTGCGCCGCGTCGTATCCAGTTGGATACACGGTGATTGCCGAACCGATTGATTGAGCGGAGGCACTTGCATATTGAGCTGATGTTGGGAGGGCGGCTCCAGGACCATCGATAATCCGCCAGAGCACCGATGAACCAATTTTTTCATCCATCGCATTGATGTAGGTGAGTGGAGCTGTTGCGGCACCCGGAGACCAACGCCATTCGAAGTCGTAGTCTTCTACCTTGGCAGCGAAGTCACCACTGTGACGTAGGGAAACCTGCTCATCGAGTGGGTTGCTGGACTGAATCACTTTAAGGTCTCCTGTGTAAAGGCGTTGTTCGACTTCGAAAATCTTCACCTGAACGGGGTCACCTTCTGGTGTGAGGTTGGTGGCTTTACCATTGCCAAACACCATGGTCACATAACCTATGCCTTTGCCGGTCGCTGTAACCGCGTAGCTATCCACAGCCGTGTCAGAGTTAGTGATATAAGCTGCCTGAGTAACAGTGAGTGTATCGTTTAGGCTAGAGTCAGGCTCAAAAGTGCCATTCTGCGAAGCGTGCTCACGGAAGGTTTCGACAACGGTCGAGAGATGATCGATGGCTGTATCCCACTTGTCTTCATTGGTGTCATCGTCTGGGATGAGATCTTTGAGTTTTTTGACGTCTTTAGCTGACAGCACATTGAGATCGAGGTAGTCCTCACCTGCGGGCACATCGTGAAATTCGCCGAGCAGCACTAGTTCGCCTTTGGCGCCACGCAATGGATCAAAATAGAAACGTTGCTGTAGGTGAGCGGGAGCTCTCTGGAAGAAAATTTTCCCTTGATAACTGGTGATTTTCAAGGTCTTTGGCAATTTGTCAAGGTCGTCACCAAAAGTGTAGACTTTCTCACGTGTTGGGTCATGCAACAGAACACTGCCGGTCGAGTCCGAGCCGTTGGCTAGGGATTGCTGATAGAGGACGTGGGCACTTTTTTGACCACGCACTTGCGGAAGTCCAAACTTTGGTAGAGTGAGCGTCTCACCCATACGCAGTTTAGGCACATTATCTGGCCATTTTGGGCGGTAGCTAATTGCGAGAGGTTCGTGTGTTTCGTCTTTATCGATCTGTCCAAGATCCAGTGTAGAGCCAGACAGTGAAAGCTCGCGAAGGAAAGGAACTGCCGTGCCCAATGCTGGCTGCGAGGTGTGACCAGGAATGAAGAAGCCATCTTGAGTCGGATAATAAAGTCTCATCGTGAGACGCTTTTCTAGGTTTCTGAGCACCAAATCATCACCATCTGAAAAGTAGTCAAATACCAAACGTTGTTGAATGTCTGACCAATAGTTTACACGGAGAATGTCTACGGTGCCAGCATTAGGATCGCTCCCCATTGTGTCTGTTCCAACTACGATCGGAGTCGATTTTCCAAATTGAGCGCTAATCTTCTCATTGACATACACGAAGTTTGAAGCAGTGCCATAGGTTGCAGAATGAAATGCGAGGTCACCTAGATCCTCATGAGTTCCACGATGCACCCATGTGTAACCTTTACGGTCATTGAAGGTGAAATGCTTGTAGCTTTGATTTTCTGTCAGATTTGAATTCTCAGGCGCTTCCACACCACTTTCAAAGTTAAGACTCACCAGCTTACCCTCTGTATTGGCTGGCATGGGCAGTGGCATCAGAGGCAGGGGGTATGGGAGGTTCAGCAAAGTGCCAGCAGTCGCTTCATATTCAAATGTGTGTGATGCACTGGTGCGCTGAACCCTGTAGGCTGCCATGTTTGGGCGCTGATCATCTGCATCCGTATAGGCAAGCAACAAGTAGGGCTCCGATGTGTAATCTGCGCCAGTGATAACATTCAGATCCTCACGCAGGGCGTAGCCCCGTCCTCCTAGGTAGAGTGAGTGCTCTTCATTGGGATTGTAGCCCACCTGAGCCGGATCATTTTGGTAATAGATTTCTGGGTCAATCTTGTCGATAGACAGGTCGCCAGTGCCGATGCCCTCTGCGATGGTAATCACAGGCGCTGCACTAGGATATTCGATGGTGTAGTGGCCGACCTTTCCTGGAATATAAAAGGATTGGAACCCATCAGCTTTGGCGGCAACTTTCTTGAACCAACGAACGGTCAACTTATCTTTACCTGGCACCGCGTTGACTGGAATAATGGCACCCGAATTAGCGGCCTCAATACCCTGTGCGATTGGGTCGATATAGGCGGAAGTTGAATAGAGGTCACCGCTGGAGATGTGACCTGCGAGTTCATGACCTGCCGGTGGAGAAATTCTGGTTCCTACTGTTGCCGTGGCTACTAATGGTGCCTGAGCATTGGGTTCAGTGGTGAAGGTGAAGCTATAAGTCCCTATTGCTAGCGCTTGATCGATCTCGATCACAGAATCGTCAAGGATTCGCACAATTCTATGAGTTTCCTCATTAGTGAGATCCGTCACATACATACCGACCTCTAGTCCTAGGGTGCTCCCTACATCGAATTGTTGGAAGTTCCCTTGGTGAGATATATTAGTCTCAGCCCTGGATAGCGTTAGGACCCGCACGTCGTTTCGCCATGTATGAAGCGCTATATACTCTGAAGGGAGTTCTTCGCCCTCTTCGCTGAGACTCACTTGAACATGAGTTTTGTCGATAATAGCTAAGATATAGGCCACATGATTTTTCTCATTTCCCTGCACCCAAACTAGATCGCCAATTTGGCTGGAGCTGGTGTCAGATACTTCAACAATCGTTTTACGTGCTGTCTTTGCTAATGGGGCAGTATACGCCCGATCCTCAGCCTGCGAATAGAGATTTACATACCAAGTTCCCGCTCCATTTGAGAATTTGAGAAGTGAGCGGTTTCGTTGATTTCCAGAGCGGAAGTTGACGAACAGGCGCTGGGTATTGAGGTCGATCTGCGCTTCCGTTTCGCTAGGGTCATCTTGAAAAACGAGGTTTGGTAGTTGGCCTCCTGTAAATGCGATGCCGTCCTCAGGTGTGCTTCCGGCGCTGTCGACCGTATTGAACTCATAGTCACTGAGATTCGGTGACCAACGCAGCCAATAGCGGGTCTGAAAGCTCGGCCACTGGGTGCCGAATTGTCCTTGCGCGAGCCAATAGAAAGCAACCTTATTGTAGGCATTGAGCCCAGCGGGAAGTCCATTGTCGGGTTGATTCTCTGGGCTTGTGCTGACTTCGGCAAAATAGGAAAGTGAGTTATCGGAATTCACAGAGGTGCCGTAATAGCTTCTGGAGTTTTGTGAGGTGCTGTTGAGGCTGGATGCCACTAGTTCTGCGTCGCCTTCACCAGACAAGATCTCTTGCCCTAGGTAGGTTTCCGCATAGCGCACTTCGGGAAGGCGCTTGATGTCTACGACGTCAATCCCGAGGTGGTGATGGATATCACTACCTGCACGAATATCGCCTAGATATTCGATCATGATGCGTCCTTCGACGTTGTAGGCTTTGAGCGAGGCACTGCCTGCCTGCTTATCAAAGTAGAGGGTTTTCAAGTTGGATATGTCTGATGAAGCGCCAGGCAAAAGAACTTCGGTTTTGACCGCCTTGGGGACATTGGGCGTGTAGATTGGGTTGACGCTGATGACACGTCCGTCCGAGACCACGACACTGGGGCCGTCGAAGCCATTCTGAGTCCAATAAATGGTGCGGGGAGTCTGGGAGGCATTGGCGGAGACGCCAAAGCTCTCCCCTAAAAACGAGTAGGCAATCGGCTCAGCTGTGGTCGGTTGCTCGGTGACCCAAGTGACATTCACTGACCCGGCCTGAGCGGCGAAGACCTTTTCCGCATGGGGGCTATAGTAATAGGAAGTCGAGGGAATGTAGGTCTGGACACTTGAGGTGGTGATCGTTTGATTGGCGTTTCCTGCGAGAGTGATTGTATTGCTGTCAATGTCGCTGATCGGTTGTCCGAGTATGGAATAGCCCACCTTGAGTGATGGCGGCACAAAAACGACCGTGACCGTGCTGGTATTAGTATTACTCGTAAGAACTTCTACGGTGCCATCTGGGATCAGCGCACTAAGGTCTCCGGCGATGGTTTCACCAGCGGTCAATGGCTTTTTGCGCCAGTAGCCCTCTGGGGCAGGAGTGATCCCGTCCTCCTGCACGAGTGGAGGCAAGATCTGGTCGCCGATATTGTAGCGAGGCACGCCAGAGGCGAAGGCGCTACCTATAAAAGAATGTTGGAACACTAGCGTCTTTGCCGTATTTGATGGATAGCGAGTCGTCAGCTCACTGTCTGTGCTAATAGCATTCGATGAGGCATTACTCGCCCCCAATCCACCAAACTGCACTCCTGTAGCCGAAGGTCCGGTAGGAGTGCTTAAGCTCCCTTGGGTCGCGGCGTTCTCAATCCTAGCATCCACCTGGAAGGATTGTGCGAGAAGTGGACTGGCCACGCTGAAGGCAGCAAGGAGGGTGATGATGATTCGTTTCATATCCGACTATGAGTTTATTAAAAAAATGTGAGGCGCAGTATCCAACCTATCTTGGACCCATCACAATGAAGGTTACACCAAGGTCTCTATTGGGGACACCATCTCCACCATATACTTTATACCAAAATGAACTCGCGTTGGTATTCATTATGGTGACGAACCCGTGATGCCTACTAGTGTTAATTGCAGCCTGAGTAGCAACATCTTCCTTTATATTAGCTGTGACTGAGGGAATACTTGAGAAGTCTGTATTAAATTTAACTAAATAAAGGCCGGTAACTGTAGCGCTTTTGGTGACGGTATAGCCGCTACCATGAGTGATTACTCCATTTAAACTAACAGTCCCTCGCAACATCCTAAGCATTTCTTCTCCTGTGACTACAGATTTACCATCCGCCGCCACGTTTCCCTCCACACTTAAACCGTCTGCAGTTAGAAACATGCCCAGAGTAAAGGTCTTATCACTGGTCACTTCACCAAAACGAATCCCTCCGATGCCTGTTCCTTTGTGATTCATGATATAGGTAGATCCATTATTGTCCATACGGTTCCACTCGATGTGGGCACCTTGGCCAAAGGTCGTCCCTAGCTCCGACGCGGTAAAATGGCCATTTCTTCCAGTAATAGTCCCTCCAGAGCTCAAAACGCTAGCAGTCACCGTGCCGCCAGTCGTAATATGTGCACCTGTCACCGTGCCTGTCGCAGTTAGTCCACCCGTGATATTCACGCCATCTTTATTCCACTTGAGTGTGTCGACTTTCGTTGGGCTATTAGCTCCAAGAATTCCCCCGTCGTAACCATAAATCCCCGGACCTTGAGTCGGAGCTGCGACATACTGCATATAATTAGTGGTGTCAACTGGGCCATAGAAATTGAGCTTACGTTGGTTTAGGTTTAATTTACCAGCCACTCCTAAATCTAAAGTTTTGGCTAAAGTCAAATTACCAGCCACATCGAGATCTCCAGTCACATCTAGGTCGTCTGCCGCTATCAGCTTACCTGCTGCGTCCCAGCTAAGGGCTGTTGTCTGTGTGCTGCCAGTCTGACTCCCCAGCACACCGCCGCCGTTACCGTAAAGCACAGGGCCGTTGATGGTGTTGCCACCGAATTGCTTGCTGCCAGAATAAAGTCCTAGACCATTGTCTGTGCCGAGAGAGAGGTCTGTTCCTGCTGTCACACTATCAGCACTGGCTGCACGCAGAGCGAACACTGAGCTGACAATGCGCTGGCGAGGGGAGATCTCTGTGTCGGTTCCGTTAAGGATGTCATCACCATCATCGACGGTGATGCCGACGTAGTATTCTGCTACTGATGCAGTAGCGAAGACGCTATTGAGACCGTCGTGCGCGTCCGAGCCAAATTGTGCACCATTTCCCAAAAGAACACTGAACCGTCCTTCGGATAGAGTGGCGGTGTGCTCCTCCGTCCAAAGTAAGTTTCCTCCAGAGGCTGCATCGTAGACTTTAAACAGCATCTTACGGTTGACTGGAGAGCCAATTCCGATGGCATCTCCGTTGGAGTCGGTGACGTAGCCCTGGTAGTTGACCAGAGGAGACACATCTGCAGCAAGTGCAGAGTGGCTAGCAAGAATACCGGCGAAGAGGCCAGAAAGGGTGCTTTTGCGGATGGTTTTCATAATTTTAAAAGGATTCGAAGAGTTTTATTGAGTAAGAGTAGGGATGCTGCTGACACGTTGGATTTGAAAGTGTCCCTTGAGAGTGATCGGGTCGCTGTGGATACCTTCGAGAGTCTCGGTGAAGTTCCCTCCTAGAATGGAGCTTCCCCAGCCGAGTGGGGTAGAGCCGCCAGTCGGTTCTGTCGTAGTGAATTCGAAGTAGAGTGTGCGGCGGATGCTTGGTGATTCGTCACCTGCAGCAAGTGAAGTCTCGAATCGAGCATCCAAGTTATCGTGATCTGGGTGGTATTGGTGCACGAATGGGTTCGTTGGATCATTGTATGGAATGTCAACTTGATGACGAAGTATGCCTCCAGCAAGCCAAGTTCCAGCAGTCACAACGTCGAGAGGGAGATGAGCAACACTGAAGCGCGAGGCGCCCTCTAGTGTGTCTGAGTCGAGCAAGGCCTCAGAAGTGGTCAGACCTAACTCGCCCGAGACATCCAAAGTCCCTAAAAACACATTAGATAGGAGCTTGTTTGTTCCAGCATTATCAAGATGCATCAACAAACGTAGCGGCATTGGCTTAGGCAGAGGTGTCGAGGAAGAAGCTGGAGGTGCCGCAATTCTAATTCCTGGAGCCTTTTCATAACCACTGCCCGGATTCGTGACCGTAAAGGAACTGATCGTTCCACCGCTTATATTAGCAGTGATAACAGCCTGCACACCCTGCACTGACGGTGGGGACACGCTAACAACTGGAGCTACGGCATAACCTTCCGGTTGACGTCCCACGATGTTTACGCCAGTCACCTGACCCGCGGAACCCACAATAGATTGAGCCTTCGGAGTGTAGGGAATGTGAGTCACGCTGATTTCACCCAACCACAATCCAACCACGCTACCCTTGGTAAAGGACACAGGCAGTTCATACTCGATCAGCGCAGCTGCATCTGTAATCGTAAGCAGTGAACCAAAGTAGTTCCCTTCAGTAGCTGAGCTAACACTCGCAGCTGTAGTATCGACTACCAAGCTATACTCGACAGACTCACCTGCCTGCAGAGTCACAGCAGTCGTAGTGAGTGGCGTGTTTACGTAAGTAATTTGCTGTGCGTCAAAAGATCTAATAGCCAAAGGAACGCTGCCTTGGATTGCCGTTTGTCCAGTAGGAGGAGAGCCACTGGCTGTAGGTGTGATTGTCAGTTGCTGTGTAGCTTGCGTAAGATTTTTCAGAGTCATCTTCACCAGGCCACCCTCACTAGAAAACAGAACTCCTTTAGGGTTACTCAACTTGACCTCTACTGGGCCATGATAATCACTCACCACTTCAGCCTCAAACCAGTATGCTTGATTGCGGTTTAAGTTCTCAAAGCTAGGAGAGAATATTTTGAGTGGGTTCGATGCACTCAAATCACCGCCAATGTATTTATAGATATCTGAACCCGTGACCGGGCCGGGGAACGCCGTAGAGAAAAAGTTGTAGATTGAAGCCGGAGCACTACGTTTGGTTTGAAAGGACAGCAAGTTAGCGCCCTCTCTGACCCATTGTGCCTTCGGTGGTCTAGGGGAAAGTATCAGAGCTACGGAGTGAGTGTCTGAGCTAGTTCCCGTGCAGCGCACCAAGTAGCCAGAATTGGCGGTGAGCTTGGTGAGAGTATTGTTGGCTGCGTCTCCTCGTTTCCAAATAGACCACTCGGGTGTGCCGGGTGACTGAACTGAAGGATTCTCTGTATAAAGAACCGATGAGGAACCTTGATTCCATCTCCAGACTTCTGAAATATTAGTCGCTGTTCCATCCGATAGTAGATCATCCAGCGTGGTGTAGCTGGCGTCTCCGTGCAGGTAAATAGCGTTCCAGCCTCCCTTTAGCTGGTAAGTTTCAGTCTTCCACTGGGCCAGGGCCGAGCCTTGGATAGCGATGAAGAGTAGGAGGGAATAAAAGGTGATAGATTTCATCTTACTGTGAGTCGGAATAGGGTGGAGCGCGATGAGCTGGATGAGCTGGATACCTGAGCTGATACAACGCCAACAGCTGAGGCACTGTGATGGTCTACTGCTGCGGCTGAGCCAACGGAAAATGGCACTTGAGTCCAAGTGACGAGATCATAGCTCTGCTCGAGCACATAGACTTTCCCTGTGATTTGATAAAACTCAAAATGAGAAGAGCTGCCGTCAAACTCGTTAATTTTTAAGTAAAATACGTCAGTGTGATCGCCAGCAAATGTGCCCGCGATGTATTCTGCCCAATCAAGTTGGCCATCTTTATCGAAATCTCCATCGGCTGAGATCTGGGTGAGATCCCATTGTCCTAAATTGTTCGGGAGTTGTCCGGATTGGTAGAGTTGCCATTCCTCCCATGTGTCTGGGATGCCATCGCCATCCTTGTCTTCACCCAAGTTGAGGTCCAGACGTAGTCTCTCGCCTCCTTGGCCGACAGAGAGGTCTCCAGACACCTCAATAGGGTAGAAAAGTTGACCGTTGAGTTCTACTGCTAGCGCTAGCTGTTCGTCAGCTAGGTAGGCCGAAGCTTTATAAGGTTCAGTCCCCGGGCGGTTCGCGTCGACCCGAATCTGCAATTCGTAGTTATAGTCGATAAAGCCATTGGTGATGAGTGCTTGGCCAATTTTTATGCCCTGCTTGAGTAGAACTATTGAGGCTGTTCCGTTAGATGGTATACGTACGCCGACTTGGTCGCGGACAATCCCATAAATCGTGAAGTTAGGAGCTGGCGGGAAAGCATGTAAGGCGGAAGTGCCAAATAGTGTTAAAATCAGAGTCCAGAGTAGGCTCGTCCGAGTGATGAATTTATTTGTCATGTGGAATTTTTGTTGCCCCTTACTTGAATGCTAATAGTGGGTCAAGTGTTTTATGGTAGATTGGTTAGAGTTGTTAGAGTTGTTAGGGTTGTTAGATTGTTTGTATTTAGCGGGTTACCCATGCGCGTTAAGCTAAGGAGGTTATTAATTCTTCGAGTAGTTCATCTAGCGTACTTCGCGCCCTCAGATCCATTTGCATATGACGGATGTCCACCTTGAATTATTTTCTGATGTCTGCTATAGATAAGTCACTTATCCATTTGGATGTCAGTTTGAATAGTTTTCCCATGCTGAGTCTTTCGACGTGCTTGAGCAAAGCGAGAGGTCGAAAATTCAGAGCAAATCTTATCATTGAGGCTAGAACTAGACTTTCTAAATACGAAGAGTTGGCTTTGCGGCTCAGAGCCGTATGCATTGAACCCGATTGCTTCCATGCCTTGAAGCGGAGTTCGATGTTCCAGCGTAATCGATAGAGTTCACCTAGCTGCTTCACCGTCATCATCTCCGCGTCTATATTTGTCACCATAATATGCCAGTTGTCACGCTCACGAGCTAGTCTCGAACTTTTCATAGGCTCGGATAAGGCTCACAGAAAAAATAAAGGCATCCAATCTGCTTGTTTAATCATTCATGAGCTGCGTTCGATAGTGCACCGAATAGACCACTATGCGCCTCACTATCTGCCTTGCTCCTAAATGATTATCCAGCGTATCTTATACACCTTTATTTGTTCCGTAAGCCTAACTTCCAATTTTCAGATAATATCTGATAGAGTACAGACATGAGGAATTTCCTCGAAACGAGGTTGGTGTTTAGACATGCCAATCCTACCGACTGATTTCATTTGGCAACTAAATAAAACTATCATTATTCATATATATTTCTCAACCTAAGAAGTTGCGATCTGACTTAACGCGCATGAGATCTCAACCAAGAGCTAGATGGAGAGTCATTCTAGAATACCTCAGAGGCGGCAGCTCGGGGAGATGTTGAGAGCTTGGGAGAAGCGCTTAAAAAATTTAAGACAATCACGCCAGAGCTTAAAAAGTCTGAGGCAGAGGATTCACCTGCTAGTCCTCCTTCAGCTCCGACGCTGAGGTTTATGCCTCCTATTGTAAAAAAGATGAGAGTTGCAGTCGTAAAATGACAAGGTTAGACATTCCCTCAGAATGAATACTGGAGAACGAGACAGTGAGATGGTCTGGGTCAATGGCAAGACTGGCCCCTCAGCTGTGGCTATGATTTCGGGATTGGCTCAAGGGCTGACCCTCGGAGTGGGCTGTTTTGAGACAATGTGTGTTGATCATTGTCGTTTATTTAGATTTTCTAACCATTATGAGCGACTGCTTCGTGGAGCTGGTAAGGTTGGAGTGACTCTACCGTTAGTCGGCGATCTGAGGCAGGCCATTTTGGAGTTGATTGAGATAAATGGCTACCAAACATCCAGTTGTAGAGTGAGGGTTTCCTGTTACCTTGACGACGACTCAACAATAACTGTGATTGCGACGTCTAAAATGCCTGTGCGCGAGTCCACCTCAGCTACAGTTCTATCGCCGTACCGAGTAAATGAGTATTCCGCGCTAGTTGGAGTGAAATCTAGTTCCTATGCGATGAATTTTATAGCTCTGCGTGAGGCTAAGCAACTTGGTGCTGATGAAGCTTTGATGTTAAATACTTCTGGAGAACTCTGCGAAGGGGCGACCTCCAATCTTTTTTTAGTCAAGGATGGTGTGGTCCTGACTCCTCATTTAGAATCTGGTTGTCTGCCAGGTATTGCACGTGAAGCTGTGATTGAGCTCTGCGGAGAACTGGATATTCCGTGTTGTGAGCGCTCTCTGAACCTAGCTGAGCTCCATGACTGCGATGAGGCATTTTTGACAAGCTCAGTTAGACGCATTCACCCAATAACTTCTTTCGAGGGCAATAGTATTGTTAACTCAGCAGAAGGCACCGTAGCTGAACTTCAATCTGCCTATGAGGCTAAAGTGTATGGCTCTGAATAGTTATACCGCAGCTCTAAAGGAGGCTGATGTGGAAAAGCTCAGGCAGCTACTTCACGAGCGTGGTTTTGAATTTTTCGAAAAACAATACGCACACTATACCGCTAAAAAAGGCAAGCTGAACGTCACGGTTTATCAAAAGGGACCCAAGGTTCTGATCCAAGGAAAGGAGACTGAAGACTTTGTCCAGTTTGTGCTAGAGCCTGAAATTTTAGGTGAAGCTCGGCTGGGTAATGAAGAGATCCTCATGCCCGAAATGTTCGAACCCCATTTTGGGGTCGACGAGAGTGGTAAAGGAGATTTCTTCGGACCACTCGTGGTTGCGGGGGTTTACGTGGATAAAGCGAGTGCTCGAAGCTTAATGGATCAAGGGGTGATGGATTCCAAGCTAATCTCTAGCGATGTTAAGATTGGCAAGCTGGCTAAGTTGATCCGTTCTACACCAGGAGTGGTGTGGGAAGTTATTGCTTTGCGTCCGGAGAAATACAATGAGCTCTATACTAAATTTGGTAACCTGAATCGCATGTTAGCATGGGGGCATGCCCGTGTGATAGCCAGTCTTGCGGAAAAGGTGCCATCTTGTCCTGTGGCCCTCAGCGACCAATTTGCCCGTGAAGAGGTTTTACAGAGAGCTCTAGAGCAACAAGGGGAGGTAGTGGCGCATATCGAACTGCAGCAAAGGACCAAAGCTGAGAGCGATGTGGCTGTGGCGGCGGCCTCTATTTTGGCACGAGAAAGTTTTGTGGATTGGATTTCCCGCGCCAGTGAAAGAGGTGGAGTGACCATGCCCCTCGGGGCAAGTTCACGGGTCGTCGAAGCCGCTAGAGACATAGTGGAAAAGCATGGGAGCGAAATTCTGACAAAAATTACGAAAACGCATTTCAAGACCACTCAGCAAATGTAGTCACCCATTTGGCAAAATTGGTAGAGAATAGAGTCATTTTGGTATAAACTCGGACGGGAATTAAAAAAAATTGCGCTTTGTTGCATTTTTTACGCGACAAAAGCGTCAAGATGTGGTCTCCATTTGCCCTCAGCAATTCGGCTGCGAACTTTCATATTACACACATCTAAAAATGGTTACAATTACTAAGCGCGATCTAGTTATTAAGCTAAGCAACGAAACTGGCCTCACTCAGCAAGAGGTTTTTGCCGTTGTTCAGGGCACACTCGACTCTATCACAGAAGAGCTAGCAAAAGGCAATTCAGTGGTCATGCGTAACTTCGGAGCCTTTCAGGTTCGTGAAGTTAAAGGTAAGATCGGCCGCAATCCTAAGGATCCATCCAAGGATGTGCCAATCCCACCCCGCGCAGTGGTTAAGTTCAAGCCTGGCAAAGAGATGAAAGAGAAGGTTGCTCGCATCCTTCCTACTCTCCAGGAAGAAAGCGTCTAGTCCTCGCGACTAACCCCCTAGACCAAATATTTTAAAAGCGCAGTTCCTCTCACGGAGCTGCGCTTTTTTGTGTGGTAAATTAGAGTGTTCAAAGTGGGTGACTTGCGCTAGTTCATGGGGGTGAACGAAATCGAGACAGAAATTCTTTATGCAGACCCTGAGGGTTTTGATGACGCAGTGGCAATAGCCGTGACCAAGTTGAAAGCTGGTGAGGTTGTGGCTCTGCCTACTGAGACAGTTTATGGTCTAGCAGCTAATGCATTAGACGAAGCTGCTGTTGCTAAAGTATTTGAAGTCAAAGGGCGTCCTACGACTGATCCTTTGATTGTCCATATTGGTCGCAATGAGCAGATCCACGATGTGTGCGATCTCTCACCTGAGCTCGACGAAGTAGTTCAGAAGTTAATTTCTGAGTTCTGGCCTGGACCACTCACTTTGGTCTTACCGAAGAAATCGATTATTCCAGATCTAGTTACTAGTGGTCAGCCAACAGTAGCTGTGCGTCTGAGTGAGCACCCAGTGATGCGTGCTATTTGTTGTGAAATGAATACTCCGATTGCAGCGCCGAGCGCCAATCGCTTTGGTTGCATTTCGCCTACATCTGCGACTGCTGTTGAGAAAGAGCTCGGCGGACGTATCGGACTTATTCTTGATGGTGGCGCATGTAATGCGGGTATCGAGAGTACTATCATCCGTGTCGAAGTGGGCGAAAAGCGTCCAGAATTCCATCTCCTACGCTCTGGTCCAATCGTCAAAGAAGAACTTCAAAAAATAGGTAAAGTCATTCGCCCTAAAAAGGTGCGCAATGCAGAGGAAGCTCCAGGCCAACTTGAGAGCCACTACGCTCCAGAGACGCCAATGTATGTTTTTGAAAAGCCTGAGGATTTCGTCCCTGATCCTGAGCTCAGCTACGGCTTGCTCTCGTATCGCGGTTCTGAGAAGGAAGGCTACATCAACTTGCACGACTGGGATGAAGTCGAAGAACTATCACCAGGCAAAGGGAAGCTCCCAGAGGCTGCAGTCCGTTTATTCTACGCTCTTCGTCAGTTAGATGAAAGTGGTGTCGATGTGATCATCGCTGAGCCAGTCGCTGAAGCTGGTATGGGGGTGGCTATCAACGACCGCCTCCGCCGAGCTAGCGCAAAGACTCGAAAGCAATAGTCGAGAGTTTCACCCAATACTCCAGAAAGTCGCGATGTTAAAATCCCTCATGACAGTCAGCGGCTTCACATTGTTGAGCCGTATCACGGGGTTTGCCCGCGACATGCTGACCAGTTACTACTTTGGTGCTGGTGCACTAGGCGACACCTGGGTAGCCGCATTTCGCTTTCCTAATTTGTTTCGCCGGGTGCTGGGCGAGGGAGCATTTAACTCGGCTTTCGTGCCACTTTATAGTGGGAAACTGGCAGAAGAAGGCGAAGAAGTAGCCTTCAGTTTTTCTAGTAGGATTCTTATCCTACTGAGTATGTTGCTCTCCATTATCTGTGTGGTGAGCTATATTTTCATGGCGCCAATCACCAAGGCGCTAACATCTGGCTTTGACGCTGAAAAGTTGGCTCTGGCGACTGATCTGTCTCGAATCACGGTAAGCTACCTGTTCTTTATTTGTTTAGTTGCAGCGCTGAGTGGAGTGCTCAATAGCCATAAGAAATTTGCAGCCCCTGCCTTTTCCTATGTGTCACTGAATCTCGTTTTCCTTGTCGGGTTATTGGGGGTGATACCCTTTGTTGAGGGACTGGATCAGAAGGTTGCAGTTTTGGCTTGGTGCCTGCCAATCGGCGGGTTTGTTCAGCTTTTGATCGTGATACTAGCCGCTTGTAAAACGGGAGTGCGATTCAAGGTTCAGGTGCCGAGGATAGATTCCGATACTGTGAAGTTAGGACTCTTGATGGGCCCAGGCTTAATCAGTGCAGGTGTTCAACAGCTCAACTTATTAGTCGGCCAGTGGGTTGCTTCTTTCCAAAATGGTGGGATGAGTGCGATCTTTTACTCAGATCGAATCAACCAGTTGCCATTGGGCTTGATTGGAATCGCGTTTGGAGTGGTGCTGCTTCCAGACATTACTCAGAAGTTGCGGAAGAAGCAAAATGAAGCAGCTCAGCAAAGCCTACAGACGGGGATGACCATGGCGATGTTGATCGCCCTTCCTGCAATGGTTGGCATGATGGTGTTAGCTGAACCCATTATTTATGGCATTTTTAAAGCCGGTGAATTCACTGCGACTCAAGCAGGAATTGCTGGCCAAGCGCTATTCGCGTTTGCCATAGGTTCTCCAGCATACGTGATGAGCAAGGTCCTTCAACCAGCTTATTTTGCCCGTGAGGACACGAAAACACCGATGAAGTTCACCCTCGTTTCCGCTGTAGTGAATATCGTCCTTTGTGGTATCGCATTTTGGTTACTAGGAAAAAATGGACCACTGCACCTAGGCTGTGCACTTGCAACTTCTGTGGCGGGTTGGGTCAATGTTAGTTTGTTGCTAGTAGGCCTGCGTAAAGCTGGCTTCCTCACTTTAAATTCTGAATTTTGGAAACGCCTAGGCAAGATGCTCGTCGCGAGTATTGCGATGGGAGTCGTCGTTTGGGTGGGTGCTTATTTCCTCGACGACATTCTCCATAGTGATAGCCGCTTGCTACGTATTCCAGTGCTTGCAGCCATCGGCGGTGCGGGCGTCTTAGTCTACTTCCTCCTAGCGCACGTCACCAAGGCGATGACCTTCGGTGAACTGAAAGCTGGTTTTAAAAAATAGCTTTATAGCTGATAAGGAGAGCAGATCGGTACTCAATTTCGAAATAAATAATCTTTTTTTTAGGGAAATAGCCTTTCGAGTGCTTTTAAATACAATTAATGCAACTTTATTGCATTAATTGTTGCGCTCGCAACTAACGCAACTACGTTGCGTTTATGAGTTTCAAGCGTTCAGTTGTTAAGCCGTTTTTTTTCAGTGATTTGGCGGAGGGTATTCAGCAGCAGATGTTTTTTTGGGGACAAGATGTTATGCGTATGGAAGGCAATTTTTTATTAGCCCAAGGGTTCAAGCGCAGTCCCTCAAAAGGACTAAAGGGCACGAGTTGTTATCGTAGAGAATGGAAAGGTGGCCATGTGGAGTTATACGGATCTTGTGCAGGTTGGTATGGCCCCAATTATGGATTTGCCTTTATTAGGCCTCGGCGCCGCTGCGTGGCGTGGCTATCCGGGGATGTGACCCCCACACCCGGATTTTGGCAAAGAGAACTGATTAATAAGGAGGTTTCTAGAGAGGATCTCTACAACGCTTCACTGCCATTTTTAGATTGGTTGATTGCCTATGAAAGTGCTGTTCTATCCCGTTTTGGAAGTGGCTATAGGGCTGTAAATTATAAGCAGTACAAGAAGGTGCCAAAGGCAAAAACTTGGCTCAGTCCTCCCATGGCCTTGCGCTGGTTTCAGTGTTTTCGTTCGACTCCAGATCGGTTAGTTAGACCAAAAAATCTATCACTTCTCAATCATGCTTAAGGCTATTCAGAACGATTCAACAGGGCTTCCCGCAGTAGTATGCGTGCGTCCAATGCTAATGCTTACTGGCTTCCTAGGAGCAGGAAAGACAACTCTACTACGTATTATTTTAGATGAGCTCACTCGCCGCGGTCGTCTCTGTGATGTGATTTTGAACGACAGAGAAAATGCGGATATTGATAGAGAAACCCTACGCGACCATACCGATTCTGTTGCGGCGCTCACAGGTTCCTGCGTTTGCTGTGAGGGCATCGATGAACTTTACGATATGATCTTGAAGCTTTCTAAAAGTGAGAATCACGCTCTGATAGTAGAATTAAATGGCACAGCAGATCCTCTGCCATTACAAGAGGGCTTTACGCTCTTAGAAAAGAAATTTTTACTCCACCCACGATGGCAGGTTTGCGTGGTTGATGCGCGACACTTTGGTCAGAGGGATCAGTTTAAAGCTCTTGAAACGCTCCAATTAGAGACCGCCAGTCACTATTATCTATCGCACATGGAAGATCTCAGTGAGGATGAGGAGTACGATTTGGTACTGAAGGTTGCGAGCGTCAACGCACATGCCAGCCGAGTCTCAGCTTTGATCCTTGCAGATTACCTTGTGCTAGCAATCAGTAAAAACAAGCGGCAGCGTCTTGCTATGGGAGATTTGGCCCCTCAACTTTATGGCGGAAAAGTTGCGGAGTGGAATAAATCAGCTCAAATGCATGGACGCCACTATCTAGCACATGAATTTACTGGATGTAATATTGTCTTCCCTGAGGCTGTGGAGGAGAGCCAAGTTCTCTCTTGGATGGAGAAACTGCCTGAGTCCGTTATTCGTGCCAAGGCACTGATAACTCTGAGTTCGGAGCCCGATATACGTTACCTTTATGAACGGGTTGGAATGAAAGTATCACCGAGGCCGATTCCAGTGCGTTCAGTTTCTCAAGCTCCTTGTTCGGGAATCTTTGTGGGTGCCGACCTAGACCCTAATGTAATCCTCCAGCACACGCGCGAGGCGCTTAACCCAAACTGTTATTTTGCTAAGTAATGAATACTAGTCGCTCATTCAATTCCTATTTTTCTTTAAGTCATGCTGACCGCGTTGGCGCGATAGCTTCAGTTCTGTGTGCGATTCACTGTGGCTTGGCGCCTGTGTTACTCATCTTGATGCCAACTTTCGGGAAAATTTGGGCTCATCCAGCCTCCCACGCTCTAGTGGCTCTGTTCATAGTACCTTTAGCTATTTTTTCGATATATAAAGGGTTCCGTCTCCATCGGAAGCCTTGGGTTTTATCCATAGCTGTTGTCGGTATTGCCTTTGTGCTCATTGGGGCTATCCTGCCAGCATTTAGCCATGGCCGGATTGGTAGTAACAAGCATGCGGTTCCAGTTGCCGAGTCGAATCAGACGGTCGAGAATTCCTCAAAAACTGACTTGGGTACTTGCTCGAGCTGTGATTCTACAGGGGAATATGACGAGAAACCTAGCTCTGCAGTGGATGATAACACGGCATGTGTCGATGCTTGTTGTCCAAGTGTGGAAATTAACGATATTGGGGAGATGTCGCTGCATATTCCCCCCGCTGCTATCATAACCACACTAGGAGGGTTCTTTCTCATTGCGGCGCATATAGGAAACCTGTGTCAATGTGGTCATGCATGTCGTGTAAAAGAATGCTGCAATGAATGAAATCCTCTGATCAGCCTAGGCTTGTCCCATACTCAGCTATGGTAGCTCAATTGGCAGAAAGACTCTTCTAGCTTTTTTGCAAAATTGTATTTTATTTCGCGCAGAGTAAAGACTCTCCGCATCAAGTCATTGGCGCGCAGCGATCGACAAAAAACACCCACGGAATTTCTTCTCGTGGGTGCTTTGAAATGGCTTCCAAGTAGATGCTTGGTGGTTTAGACTAAATTTCGAAGGTGTCCTCTGCAGGAGTGGCTCCTTCGCTCTGAGTCGCTTCATTGTTGGCGGCGAGGTGGATCAGTGCGTGATACACGTCTTCCGGGCTGTTGTCCGTTGCTTCAGCGATGTCGTCAGCTGTCTTTTCCCAGCCAGTGAGCGCGCCGCGGACTTGATTGAGGATCTCGAGGAAACTCGTTGCCGCTGCTTTACCAGCTTCCACACCAGGTTGGTGGTAGGCGTTGATGTTGACTAGCGATGCGTAGAAGGAAACGGCACGCTCGTAGAGTGCGATCAGGAGACCTAAAGTGAATGGTGTCACTTCATTGATCGAGATCGTGATCGAGTTGCGATCTGACTCGTAGAGGGCTGAGCGTGTGCCACGAAGGAAGCCTTGAAGGTAGTCCGCTGAGGTTGTTCCTGGATCGACTTCGATGCTTTCACCGTTGCGGCCCTTGCGGACTTCCACGAATGTGGCAAAGAAATTCTTCACACCATCACGGAGTTGCTGAACGTAGGCGTGTTGGTCAGTGGAGCCTTTATTGCCGTAGACTGCGATGCCCTGGTTGACCACGTTGCCGTCGAGGTCATGTTCCTTACCGAGCGACTCCATAACGAGCTGCTGGAGGTACTTAGAGAAGAGGGAAAGTGAGTCTTTATAAGGCAGGATAACCATGTCTTTTTCGCCTTTGCCGTTACCTGCGTGATACCAAGCGAGCGCGAGCTGCATCGCGGCGTTGTCAGGTACGTTTGTGCTGCGAGTGCGTGCGTCCATCTGTTGGGCGCCAGCTAGGAATCCATCGATGTCTATCCCTTGAAGAGCTGCGGGTACGAGACCTACAGTGGACATGATAGAGGTGCGGCCACCGACCCAGTCTTCCATTGGGAAGATGGTGAGCCAGTTGTTGCTGGTCGCATATTTAAAGAGCTTAGAGCCTTCGCCTGTGATCGCTACTGCGTGCTTTGAGAAATCAACCTTGTTAGCTTCGAAAAATTCCTGAGCTTCGAGCATGCCGTTGCGAGTCTCCGCTGTGCCGCCAGACTTTGATACGACAAGAACGAGAGTCTTATTGAGGCTTGAGGCAATCTGCTTGAGAGTGGTGTCGATGCCAGCTGGGTCGGTGTTGTCGAAGAAATAAGTAGTGAGCTTAGAGTCAGCACCGAGCGCGTGGTAAACAAACTGTGGGCCTAGAGCAGAACCACCAATGCCGATCAGCAAGAGGTTCTCAAAGCGTCCACCAGTGGGTGGCGTAATCTTTCCGCTCAGGACTTTGTCGGAGAATTCCTTGACTGCTGCGATCGGCTCGTTGACCTGCGCTTTGATGGTATCGTTGGGAGCTAGGTCCGCATTGCGAAGCCAATAGTGGCCTACCATTCTCCCTTCGTCGGGGTTCGCTATGGCTCCTGCTTCTAGGTCGGCCATGTCCTTAAGAGCACGGTCGACCTTCGGTTGCATTTCTGTGTAGAAGCTATTTTTGATGTCCATCAAAGAAAGGTCGATGGAGAGGCCTAGGTCGGAATAGCGAGTGAGGCTTTTGTTGTATGTTTGCCAGTTAGACATGGTTGTGCGTTCTATGGTTTAAGAATAATGAAGGATAGAATGAATATTTTCACAATCGATGGCCTCACGGCCGTTGAGAAAATCAAGCTCGATGAGGAAGGTCACGCAGACGACTTCAGCTCCGAGCTGTTTTAAAAGTTTTACAGCTGCAGCTGCGGTGCCTCCAGTCGCAAGTAAGTCATCAATCAGTAAAACTTTATCGCCCGGCTTGACCGCGTCCTCGTGGATCTCGATTTCGTTCTCACCATACTCGAGTGAGTAGCGTATAGACTTGGTGTTCCACGGCAATTTCCCTTTCTTTCTGACAGGGACAAAGCCCGCTTTATATTTGAGCGCTATGGGTGGAGCAAAAATAAAGCCACGCGCATCAATGCCTACCACTTTGTCTATCTCCAAGCCATCCGCAGTGGCAGCCATTTGGTCGATACTGAGCTGGAGTAGCTCCGGGTCTCCGAGGACTGGGGTGATGTCTTTAAAGATAATTCCTTCCTTGGGGAAGTTGGGGACGTCGCGTATCGCGGCTCGCAGCTTATCTGGCATGGCTTCATCAAATAGAGACTTAACAAAATTGCACGAAAATTTTACTAGAAGTTAGAGTGAGTGGGTGAGTAGTTCTGAACAAGGGATTGGGGGCAGCTTCTTTTAAAGGGAATTCATTTGTCCAGGATGGTGGGGAAGGAAGGCACAAGTATTACTTGAACGAATGGCGTAGTTATAGCATGGATATGGGGTGACTAATTCAATCACCTACCTTCTTATAGCAGCACTCCTCGCGGTGATGGCTGGTTATTTGGGGATGCGCGCTGTGCATCACGGTCATAGAAGCCGCTGGACTGTGGTGTGGATGTTGTTCTCATTCGCCGCTCAATGTGCCGTTCTTGGTATTCGCGGTGATCTACGCGGCCAGTGCCCGCTCGGCGATATTGGTGAGATCTTAGTATTTCTCGCTTGGTCGATAACAATTTTCTACCTGCTGATTGGTTCTACCTACCGCTTATCTTTATTGGGAGTTTTTTCAGCACCAGTGGTGAGTGTGATGCTTTTGATTGCCGCGATCCCAGGTGTGATGGAGAATAGTCCTGAAAGGGCAATGACTGTGGAACCTTGGCATGAAATGCATGCCGCATTGTCGGTGCTTTCGTATGGAGCTTTAGGTTTGTCTGCTATTGCGGGGGTGATGTTCATGGTGCTCAATAAGATGCTGAAACACCACGAAATGAAGTCGGGCTTGTTTCTCAAGCTACCGCCACTTTCTTCGATTACAGCATCCATGGTTCGGCTTACAGGGGTGGGGACTTTGGTTCTTTCTGGTGGTGTATTTTGTGGTCTTCTGATGCCTCGCGAGGCGAGTGGTAGTATGGTTCACCTTTGGGCCGCGGTTACGGTCTGGATTTCTTATACGGCACTTTTGACAATTTGGCAGGTGAGGGGAATGACCCCCTCGCGAATGGCGCTGAGTGTGGTCTCACTCTTCATCGTCTCACTCGCAGTATTTGCAGCGCTCTAATCACGGATCAATGGATTTACTTTGTCTAGGCTTGAACCATCAAACCGCGCCCGTCGATGTGCGCGAGCGCTTTGCCGTATCTGCAGATCTCCTCGGCGAGGCCAGCAAAGATCTCACTGAGAAACCGGGGATCGAAGAGGTCGTCGTGCTTTCCACCTGTAACCGAATGGAGGTCTACGCGCTTACGAGTGAAATCTCTGTAGCCGAGCAGAGTATCAAACAATACCTCGCTGGGGATCGTCCATTTGATGAGAGAGATGCGAACCATTTTTATAAAAAAGTCGACAATGATACCGCCCGTCACCTCTGTAGAGTAGTGAGTGGTCTGGACTCCATGGTGCTTGGCGAGACAGAGATCTTTGGCCAGGTGAAACAAGCCTATACTCAAGCGCTTGAAGCAGCAGCCACCGGTGGAACACTTAATAAACTTTTCCAGAAGTCATTCAGTGTTGGCAAAAAAGTACGGACTCAAACGAGCATCCAAGGCGGCCAAACATCCGTCGGCAGTGTTGCTGTTGACCTCGCTGAGAAAATTTTTGGACACCTCAAGTACAGCGAAGTGCTTGTGATCGGAGCCGGTGAAATGAGCTACATCACTGCCCAGCGCATGATGGAGCGTGGAGCTAAGAAAATTTATGTCGTCAACCGCTCACTCGAAAATGCCCAGAAACTTGCGGAAAAGATGGGCGGAGAGGCTGTATCATTCGACGACTGGGAAAGAGTATTGGCAAAGGTGGACGTGGTCGTCTCCTCGACTGGTGCCACTGAGCCAGTGGTTCGACCCGAGCATGTGGAGAGCGTCCGCGGCAAACGCAAGTACCGTCCCTTGTTTATGATCGACATCGCCATGCCGCGAGATATCGACCCAGATGTCGGTAAGATCGAAGAAGTTTATGTCTACGACCTAGACACCCTAAAGCTTCAGGCCGACGAAAATCGTGCGAAGCGCCACGAGCAAGTGCAAGCCTGCGAAAAAATCATCGAGAACGAAGTCCAAAAATTTTCCAACCAACAGAGAAATGAGCACACCCAATAAACTTGTAGTCGGAACCCGTGGCAGCGCACTCGCACTAGTCCAAGCTGAAATGACAGAAGGACTCCTCCGCAAGGCATTCCCCGAGGCGGAGATCGTACGCAAGGTGATCACTACGACGGGTGACCGCCGCACGGATGTCTCTCTAGCTGAAGTGGCAAAAGTTGAGGGAGTTTTCGACAAAGGCGTGTTCATCAAGGAACTTGAAATAGCGCTAGAGAATGGCGAGATCGATATAGCAGTGCATAGCCTCAAAGATGTGCCGACAGTTCTCGAAGATCAATTTGAAATAGTTTCAGTACTTGAGCGAGCTCCAGTTGCTGACCTTCTGATCACTAAAAATGCAGGTGGACTCGAAGCTCTCCCGCAGGGCGCGAAGGTTGCTAGTAGCTCGTGCCGACGCCAGAAGATGCTCAAGTGGCTGCGGCCTGACATCGAGATGGTAGACATCCGAGGCAACGTGCCAACACGTCTCCGCAAGCTCGCTGAGAATCCAGAGATCGACGGCATCATCCTCGCTGAGGCCGGTCTCGTGCGTCTTGGTTACAACGCGACAGGTGAGATGAGCACCGAAGCGGGAAGTGTTTTCGGTTGTGCTGTAGATCCTGAGCAATTTCTCCCAGCCGCGGGGCAGGGAGCCGTAGGTCTAGAAGTTCGCAAGGGTGACGAATGTAGTGCCAACTTTGCAAAAGCAATCAACCACGCACCGACGATGACTCGCATCACAGCCGAGCGTGAATTTCTCCGTCTACTCAATGGTGGCTGTCACACTCCAGTGGGAGTTTCGACACAGTTCTTTGGCGACAAGCTCCTGATGGAAGGTATCGTTTTTCCAGAAGGTGAGGCAATCGGCGACCCAATGCAGGCTGAAGTTTCTGGCTCAGTAAACGAGCCATTGAAAGTGGCTCAAACTTTGTTTAAATCGCTCTCATGAAATCAGGCATTTGCTATCTTGTCGGCGCAGGGCCAGGGGACATTGGGCTCGTTACGCTCAAGGCGAAGGAGTGCATTGAGAATGCCGATGTCCTCGTCTACGACGCGCTGATTGCGGATGAATTTTTGCGTTGGGTAAAGCCCGAGTGCGAATTGATCTACGTTGGCAAGCGTGCGGACAATCATGCGCTCGCTCAACATGACACTAATGACCTACTTGTCGAAAATGCTCTTGCAGGGAAAGTTGTTGTGAGGCTCAAGGGGGGCGACCCAACTATGTTTGGACGTGGTGGCGAAGAAGCTGGCCGCCTAGCGGACGCTGGTGTGCGGTTTGAAATAGTCCCAGGAATTCCCTCTGCTATCGCAGGGCCGGCTTATGCCGGAATCCCCGTGACGCACCGCGACCATTGCTCGCAGCTCACCGTGTTTACCGGGCATGAAGATCCGACGAAAGGTGAGAGCAGGCTCGACTATGGCCAACTCGCCAAGACTGGCGGAACCAAGGTTTTTCTGATGGGCGTGAAGCGACTGCGCGTTATTTGTGACGAGCTGCTCAAGCATGGAGCCGCTGCCGATATGCCTGTCGCGCTCGTTCGTTGGGCAACCACAGGAAAACAAAAAACCATAGTAGGCACTCTGAGCTCGATTGCCCAGATTGCTGAATCCCAAAATTTTAAAGCGCCCGCTGTGGCAATTATAGGAAACGTTGTGAAAGAAAGAGAAAAATTAAATTGGTTTGAAGGCCGTCCGCTTCATGGAAAAAAAAGTGGTGGTCACTCGTACTCGTTCACAGGCAAGTGAATTGAGCAAACAGCTCACTGGGCTCGGTGCTGAGGTTTTAGAAATCCCAACCATCAAGATAGAACACCCTGATGATAAGCAAGGGTTTGTCGAAGGAGTGGGCCAGGTGCATTCCTACGATTGGTTGGTTTTCAGTAGCCCGAACGGAGTAGAACGCTTCTTTGACGCCTTCTTCAGCATCTATGACGATGCCCGTAGCATCGGAGGTGTACGCATCGCCGCTGTCGGTCCTGGAACTGCTAAAAAGGTCAATGAGTACCGACTCGCAGTCGATCTGATTCCAGAAACTTATATCGCAGAAGGATTGGTCAAATCCTTCTCGGAAAAAGAAAACATTGAGAACCAAACGATCCTCTGGGTACGTGGTGCAGAAGCTCGCGATACTATCTACACGGGCCTCTCTGGTCTCGGTGCGATCGTAGACGAATGTATCGCCTACAAGACTGTCCCCGAGTTCGATGATCCGAATGGTGCAAAAGAGCGCTTCGAAAAAGAAGGTGCAGATGTCATCACCTTTGTCAGTTCTTCCGCTGCGAAACATTTCTTCGCACTCGATATGCCCTTCCCAGACAACTGCAAGGTCGCCTCTATCGGGCCTGTGACCAGTGCCACTCTCGAAGTGATCGGTAAGCCAGCTGCCCTCCAAGCGAAAGAGCATAACATCGATGGTCTCGTCGAGGCTGTCGTCGCTCTTTGTTCAGAGCAGTAGGACTTGTTCCATTGAGAATTTGAAAAGGCAGAGGGAAAGCTCTGCCTTTTTTCGTGGTGGGCCCGACAGTGCACACTGACTCGAGGGTTAAGGTCCCTTGTGGGCTCGGCAAGAATCCAATCCAGAGGATGAAAGTACGGCAGCGTAGGCTATCAACAGGTAGGTGAAAGTCCTACTCTAATTGTTAAATCCCAAATGAACGACGTATGATTTTACCAGAATGCTTGAAATTTAGGGGGCTTTTTTGTTTGGTATAGTGCACATGATTTACTTTCGCGTTGCTCTTATTAGCTTGTTTACTGTGGGTTCATTGTCAGCTGTTGAGGAGACGGCTAAACCTAAAATCAGCAGGACTGGGTGAATCTACTGGAGAAATCTGAGCTGGGCATGGGGCTGAAGCACTGGCGAATTGTCAATGTGCCATCAGAGACTTTCCAGTTGAAAGAGGACCCAAAGTGTAGGTGAGGAGGTTCTTGTCTGCACCGGCAAGTCTTCTGGGATTATTTGTTCTGTCGAAGTATATGAGAATTTCTTAGTCGAGTTTGAATGGCAGCACATGGAGCGTGACCGAATGCGTGGCAATGCTGGTTTTTTTCATCTAGAGCGATGGGCTGCCATCAGTGGCCATTCCCATTAGCCGAGGTATAGAAGTACAGGTGGCATCTTTCATAAGGACACCACTACATTCACGCGACATGGAGACATTTTTCCGATCCATGGAGCGACGATGAGCCCCGATCCACGCTTTGCAGCCGTGTCCAACGCTGTCTGCAGCCGGAGCTACGGACCAATAGAGCTGGCGAGTGGAAGCACTATAGAATTCTCTGTGTCGATGGAGTCTTGCAGCTCGAGGTCAATGGCATGATCGGTAAATATTGATATCAGTCGGAATGGTTAAAATTCATATGAAAAACCTCTTTTCTAACTATTCCCGATGGCGTAAATAACTTGTATCGCTTCGATGAAGCAACAATTTCAAAACGAAAAATGATGAATATTCAGCCCAAAGTGAAACCAGTCCTCGACGAGGAATTTGTTCCCGCAGTTCTCTGGAATGCAGAATACCGTAAGCTCGTGGCTGCAGACGCAGGAGCTCACGATGTAAAGATCGCACTGACTCGCCTCGACGGCACAGTGTTCCGCAAGGACGTGCAGGTTCTTACCCATGAGGGTGAGAATGTAGCTCTCAACATAAAGTACGTAGAGCGTCTGGTGAAATTCATGCTTTGGGGTATGGGTGGTTGCACAGTGATTATTGCTGGTAACGACGATATCGCAGCTACTCTTGGTGAAATATACTCAGAAAACGGAGCACGCAGCTTCGACTGGGATATCGTAGGTAAGGGAATGTTCAGCCAGAACATCGAAGTGAAAGCAATGGCTCTCGCTGACGTTCCAGCTCAGAACAGCCCAGCAGACGCAATCGGCCGTCATCTCGGTGGTAACCGCATTGGTTTCGATCTCGGTGGTTCTGATCGCAAGTGTGCAGCAGTGATCGACGGTGAAGTGGTCTTCTCAACAGAAGTCCCTTGGGACCCATACTTCCAGGAAGATCCATCCTACCAGTACGAAGGAATCGTCGATTCCCTCAAGCTCGCAGCAGCACACCTTCCATCAGTTGATGCAATCGGTGGTTCATCCGCGGGTGTTTACATTAACAACGAAGTACGCATCGCTTCCCTTTTCCGTGGCATCAAGAACCAAGAGGTTTTTCAGAAGGATGTTGTTCCTATGTTCAAAGACATCTTCGATGCTGAATACCCGGGTGTTCCCTTTGAGGTGATCAACGACGGTGAAGTCACAGCGCTTGCAGGTTCTATAAGCATGAACACAAACTCAGTTCTCGGTATCGCAATGGGTACTTCAGAGGCTGTTGGCTACGTTGATCCAGAAGGCAACGTCACTACTCAGATCAACGAGCTCGCATTTGCTCCGGTTGACTATCGTGACGACGCTCCTACAGACGAGTGGTCTGGTGACATCGGTTGTGGTGTGCAGATTTTCTGTCAGCAGGGTGTGGCACGCCTTGCTCCAGCAGCAGGCTTCAACTACGGCGACATGCCTTTCCCTGAGCAGCTTGTTGAAGTGCAGAAGGAAATGGCGAACGGCTCTGAAGCAGCAGCAAAGATCTACGACACTATCGGCACATGTTTCGGTTACGCTATCGCTCACTACGCTGAGTTCTACGAAATTGGCACACTTATCATCATGGGTCGCGTGACTACGGGTGAAGGAGGTCAGATCATGATCGATGGCGCTAAGAAGGTTCTCGAGTTGGAGTTCCCTGAGCTAGCTAAGCAGATCAACATCACTCAGCCAGATGAGAAGATGAAGCGCCACGGCCAGGCTGTTGCAGCGGCTTCTCTTCCACAGATTGGATAATTCCTCATTAGGGATTCTATTTGCTAAAGCTGTGTTTCTCACTATGAGGTGCGCAGCTTTTTTATGCCTAGAGTTATGAAAAAAATAATTGAGATCACTTCGAAATTCGACGGACCATCCCAGCATGGATCGTTCACCAAGCACATGTGGTGTCGCTACCGCTGGTGGGTTATTTTACGTTCGCTTCTCTGTATTATAGCGATTTTTTTTGGTGCTTATCTAATAGAACCTGGAACTAAAGGTGGAGCGTTTGGTGGATTTCTGGTGATGGTGGGCTCGCTAGGCTTCATGCGGCCGATGCTTTGGCAAATGTGGCACGAACGTGGTTTAAGAAAGCACCCCGCCTACGAGACTGAGGTTCACTACGAGTTCTCAGAAAAAGGCATCAAAATGTCGGGCCGTGCCGGGGATGCCGATGTGCCGTGGTCTGATTTCTACCAAGTAAGACCGACCAAAAAAGGCCTGCTCATTTACCAAGATAAAAAGCAATACCTCTGGATTCCCAAAGCAGATTTTCAGACTGGCCAGATGCAAGAGATCGCTCAGATGAAACAGACTACGGAGGCGTGAGTTGGGGTTATTACTGGCTGGCGTGATTCATTTCACGGCACAACTATTTCTCAAAACTTTCCCGGCAGTGTACTGCTCCTTTTGAGCTCAAGAGGAATAAAAGTGAGAAAGTGTGATATTTTTTTGGAGTTATTCTAAAATGACTGCATATTACTCACAGTATGTACACAAAAGCAATAATCGCAGCATTTGCAGTGATCTCTATGAGCGGCGTTTCAGTCGCGGAGGACACTAAGGCTGCATCAACAGAGAAGGCTGCTGCATCTGCAGCAGAGACTATGACTGTCTTCATTGTCACTGCCAAAGGCGGTGGATGAGGAGCTGCTAAAGCGGTCCGTGCGGCCATTGGAAGTCAAGAAGGCGTAAAGTCTTATAAAATGTCAGGTATGCGTACCACCGTCTTTATGAAAGACGGACTCAAACTGGACGAAGCTAAACTCAAAGAGGCATTTGCTAAAGGTCCTGTGACTTTTGTCTCACTGGAAGAGAAAGATCAGCCTGTGCCAAAGGCGGCCTATGCTCTCATGGTGACAGGTGTTGGATGAGCAACTACCAACGATAAGGCTCGTGTAGCCTTAGAGAAATTACCGGGAATTGCTGCTGCTTACGTCAACAAGAAGCTCGAGATTCATTTGAGTGAGAGTTCAGATCTCGACGAGAAAGCTGTGAAAGACGCTCTCGCGAAGTATAAGATCGGAGTGAATTCCGTGAAAAAGATGGAGCTCTAAGCTTCACCCATCAAATAATTAATCAAAAAAACTCCATGGCTCGTTGTGACTGAGTCCATGGAGTTTTTATTGTCCATTGAGCGAGATAGCAGTTGCTAGTATGCGCGATTGATGAGTAGTTTGCTGATCAAGAGCACTTCACGCTCAAAATTCCCCTACTTTTTTAGGTATATGAAATTTTCAGATCTAGCACTTTCCGAACCCATTCTTAAAGCAATCACTGCAAAAGGATACGATGAACCATCACCAATCCAGGCGCAAGCAATTCCAGCTGTGCTCGAAGGCAAAGACGTGATGGCTGCAGCTCAAACAGGTACCGGCAAAACTGCCGGATTCACACTTCCAATCTTGGAGATCCTTTCTAAAGGTGCTCCAGCTAAACCGAACCAAGTGCGCGCACTGGTATTGACTCCAACTCGCGAGCTTGCTGCTCAGGTTGTTGAAAGTGTTCAGACATACGGTAAAAACTTGCCAATCAAATCCTTAGTGGTTTTTGGTGGAGTAAAGATCAACCCGCAGATGGCAAAAATGCGCCGAGGTGCAGATATCTTGGTTGCCACACCCGGTCGATTGCTCGACCTCGTAAACCAAAATTCAGTACGACTGCAGAATCTTGAGATTCTAGTGTTGGATGAAGCGGATCGTATGTTGGACATGGGATTCATTCATGACATCAAGAAGCTTTTGGCAAAAATGCCGAAGAATTGTCAGAATCTCCTATTCTCAGCAACATTTTCAGATGACATACGCAAGCTGGCAAAAGGCTTGGTGAATAACCCTGTTGAAATTTCAGTGACTCCGCGCAATGCTGCGGCTCCCACGGTAGATCAGTGGTTGTGTCCTGTAGACAAGGAGAAAAAGCAAGCAGTGATGACCCACCTGATCCAAGATCGCGGTTGGGAACAAGTTCTCATCTTTAGCCGAACCAAGCATGGTGCCGATCGTTTGTCTCGTCACCTTGAAAGCAAAGGAATCAAGTCCGCTGCTATCCATGGAAACAAGAGCCAAGGAGCACGCACAAGAGCGCTCGCTGGTTTCAAAGAAGGCTCAATTTGTGCACTAGTCGCTACAGATATTGCAGCTCGTGGTATCGATATCAATCAACTTCCGCAGGTAGTAAACTATGACCTTCCAGACGTCCCTGAAGATTACGTTCACCGTATCGGTCGTACAGGCCGTGCGGGATCAGAAGGTCAGGCGATTTCGCTCGTCTGTGCGGATCAATTTCCTCAACTAGTAGATATTGAGAATCTAACCAAGAAGTTGATTCCACGTGTAGAGCTCGACGCTTTCAGTGTAATTCAACCCTTGCCTGAATCTCGTGTAGGTCAGCGCCCAATCAAGCGTCCTAAGAAGGAACAGCAAAATCGTGGTGGCGGTGGTCGCCGTGGTGGTGGCGGTGGAAACTCAAGAGGTGGTGCTCCAGGTGGCAATAAATCTGGTGGTGGCGAAAAGAGATTTGGTGGTTCCCGCAGTGGCGGTGGTCCTAGCACGGGTGGCGCTGGTCGCACACGTGGCCGCGGTGGAATGGCGAGTCAAAAACGCGCAAGCCACAACAAATAATTTTCAATAGCCGAATACAAGTATAATGCTCTACTTTGCTGTTCTAGCGAGGTAGAGCTTTTTTGTGTCGCTAGAAAAATGGGTTGTTCGCCTTTTCTAAGCCAACTGTCGTGAGTGGTCCATGTCCGGGGCACAGGATTGTCTCATCTGGTAATTGTAATAAGTGGTCGCGAATGTTGGCCAGTGCCGTCGAGTAGCTTTCAGCAGTCTGGCACCCACCTATCGAACCCGCGAAGATCGAATCTCCCACGATGCAAATGGGTTTAGCTAGCCCTTGGATAAAATAGGCGCGCGCTGGGTTACAGTGGCCAGTCACGTCGAGAATTTTCATGTCGATCCCATCGAACTTAATGTTTTCTCCGTTGTTGAGTTCTTCTGGAAAACTTTTTTTACAATGGCTGAATTCGATCACCCCTGCGGTGTGGTCAGGGTGATTGTGGGTGATGAACAAGTGAGCTGGATAATGAGCGAGTTCGTGGAGCTCACTAGAATCCGTTCCAGTATCAAAAATCAATGCGTTGCTGCCAAAGTGCACGATGTACGCATTCACTCCTATATGACCAAATGGACTAACAACTTTTGTGAGGCCCGGGATACAATGTATAGCCGGATTATACTGCTTTAGAGAGAGGAGTTTGTCGGCGTCGAGCTGTAGGTGAGGCGCGAGCATGTGGATTACTGCCGCGTCCTCATGGCCATTGAGGCATGCTGTTATCCGTCGTTCATTGATTCCAGCTAACAAAGCTAACTGAGCAATCGTGCAACCGTGGCCGCGGATGGCTTTGCTAAGGCAATCATTATAGTCGTCTTCTAGCATCTACTACACGGGGGGTTGTTGGTTAAGCCAATCTGAAAGGATCTCCACTGCAGCAGCCTGATCGATGAGCCCTTTTTGCTTCTTCGCATTTTTACCTGCGGCATGGAGCTTTTCTGCTGCCGACACCGTGGTCAGTCGCTCATCGATGAATATAATCGGCAGCGGACTCACAAGTGATTTTTCCAACTCCTCAGCAAAGGCTCTAATTTTTTCGGCAGCAGTTCCTTCTGAGCCGTCCATGCGATAGGGGAGTCCGATGATGATCTGCTTTACCAGCCTTTGAGAAATGAGAGCGTTTATCCTCTCTAACGGAGGAGTTTTTTGCACATGAATTGTCTCTAACGGGTGGGCTAAGATCCCTATAGTATCCGTGATAGCGAGTCCAATCCGAGCCTCGCCGTGATCAATTCCTAAGGCTGGATGTTGCTCTTCCATGTCTGAATGATTTGGGTCGTAAGTGATGTGTCATTGATAACAGTTCTTTGCCAGAATTGACAGCGAGGAATGAGGGAACCTATTTTGTGGAGTTTCGAACTTCACTTCAGACCGTTTGTGGGTTAGAAAGAAGGGTATGAAGACCATTGTTGTAGCGATCGACTTTTCCCACGGAACTGAGCGTATTCTTAAAGCCGCGAGTAAACTGGCTAAAGTCCTCCAAGAGCATGTCTACCTAGTACACGTAATTGATGACACCCCCTTGTACACCATGTACGGGATGTATCCTGAAGAGATTCCAGCCATGGCTGAATACCGCGAGCTTGCCAGTGAAAGAGCCAAGCTGAAGATGGAGGAAGCTAAAACTAGCTTAGAGGGTATGGGAGTGGCTGTTGTCTCTGAAGTTCTCGATGGTCAGCCACAAGCTGCGATCATGGACTTTGCTGCTAAAGTGGCTACCGATATGGTTATTGTAGGGACTCACGGCCATTCCGCTATAGGGAGTGTGCTGATGGGAAGTGTTGCTAGTGGATTGGTTCGCCAAGCCAAAGTTCCAGTACTGGTTGTTCCCTGCGAGAACTAAAAGTTTATAAATTGTGCGTTACAGGAAAGCGACTCCTTGACATGCCGTCGTTGCTGTCGAAAAGTCGCCGGGTGAAGAGAACTCAAACAAAACAAATGATCGTAGCCGGTATGGGAGCCATGCTTGCTTGCGGCACTATAAATCTTGTGAATGCAGCAAATGTAGAGACTCCAGTAGACGTGGCAGCAGCCCCATCTGGAGCAGAAAAGACGGCTTCGGGCTTAGCTTCGAAGGTATTAAAAAAGGGAACAGGCACAGAAAAGCCAGGTGCACGTGACGAAGTCACAGTGCACTACAGCGGTTGGACTCTTGATGGAAAACTCTTTGATAGTTCAGAGGAGCGAGGTCAGACGACTTCTTTCCCATTGAATCAAGTGATCAAAGGTTGGACAGAAGGCCTCCAGCTTATGGTTGTCGGTGAGAAACGACGTTTCTGGATCCCCGCTGAGCTTGCTTACGGGGAAAACCCAGGTGGTGGTCGTCCAGGTGGAATGCTTTGTTTTGATGTCGAGCTCTTCGACATAAAAAAAAGCTCCAGAAGCTCCAAAGCCTCCTAAGAATGTCGCAGCAGCTCCAGCAGACGCACTAAAAACTCCATCTGGTGTGCCAACTCAAGTTGTCACTAAAGGTAAGGGCTCAACCACAGCGGGTGAAAATGATCAGGTTACTATGCACTACGCTGTGTGGCTGGCGGATGGTAACTTACTCGAAAGCTCTAAGATGAAGGGGCAACCTATCGTGGTTTCTCCTAATAAACTTCCTATTGCAGGGTGGAGCGAAGCAGTTCAATTGATGGCCAAAGGTGAGAAGCGTCTAATCTGGCTCAGCTCACAGCAAGCATTTGGTGACAATCCGCCTCCAGGAGCACCTGAAGGGACGGTTTGTTTCGAGATCGATCTTCTCGATGTTAAGAGCATGCCTGCACCTCCAGCTACTCCAAGTGATGTAGCTGCAGCTCCAGCTGATGCTGAAAAGACTGCGTCTGGACTCGCATCTAAAGTGATTAAAAAGGGCACAGGTTCCGAGAAACCTAAGGCTTCTTCAACTGTTGAAGTACACTACAGTGGTTGGACCTTGGATGGTAAGCTGTTCGATAGCTCAGTGGCACGTGGTGAAACTACCTCCTTTGGCCTCAATCAAGTGATTCCAGGTTGGACCGAGGGTCTTCAGCTGATGGTTGAAGGTGAGAAACGTCGCTTCTGGATTCCAGCAGACCTTGCCTACGGAGAAAATCCAGGTGGTGGGCGTCCAGGTGGCATGCTTTGTTTCGACGTCGAGCTCGTCAAAATCAAATAATCTGACCTAAATATACAGGTTTTCTAAGCCCGACTGGTTTCAGTCGGGCTTTTTCGTGGCTACTATCCAAGGCTAACATCCTTATATGATAAAATACTTAATGGATTTAAAGTCGCTGAATT
>NZ_MQWA01000001.1:573321-607815 GCF_002954445.1 Rubritalea profundi | reverse complement strand
AGGGTGTCTGACTCAGCTAGCGCTGGAGGAGACAGGTGAGAGGATAAAGGATAAAGTGATAAACCTTGTGGTTGGAGAATTCTAGGCTTTTTAGGCGACTGAGACTGGCATATGGCTTTCTACATGAATGTGAAATTGATTGACCAAGGGGTGATTGCTTCGGTTTTAAAAATGCCGAGAGTGATTGAGTTGATGGGTGATGCTTATGCTGAATTGAGTGCTGGGACGGTGGACAGCCCGCTGCGAACGGCTTTGGTCAATGAGGACGGCACGGTACTTTATAAGCCTGCGTATTCTGGAGCCTCAGGAATTTTTTGTGTGAAGGTTGTTTCTGTGTTTCCTGGAAATGTAGAGAAGGGGCTTCCCGTGACTCCTGGAATTATTGTGGTAAATCGTGCTGAGACCGGAATGCCGGTGGCAATTCTGGAAGCTGGGTATTTGACCTCGTTACGGACTGGGGCAGCAACGGGTTTGGCGACCGAACTATTTGCGAAGAAAGAGGCTAAAGTAGCAGCCTTATTTGGTACTGGCGGGCAATCACGTCACCAGTTGGAGGCTATGCTGTGTGCGCGAGCATTTGAAACGGTTTATGTATTTTCTCGTAATCCTGAGAACGCGGAACGTTTTTGTCGTGAGAATGTAGATATTGCAGGTGGCTGCGAGTTAGTCGCCAATCCGGATCGAAAGGTACTTAAGCGGTGTGATGTTATCACTGCTGCGACGACTAGCCCTGAAGCTGTGTTTGAGTGGGATGAAATTGGAGATGACGTGCATGTGAATGCTATTGGCTCACTTGGGCCAAAGCGGACTGAGATTTCTGCTGAAACTTTACTGAATTCGACAGTGATTGTTGATCAGAGGGCTGCTTGTTTGAAAGAGGCGGGGGAGATTTGTCTTATGCGCGACGCAGGCTTAGTTGGTGATGATTACAATCCGCCTGAGATTGGGGAGTTGCTAAACGCGCCAGAGCTACAACAGAAACCGACAGTTTTTAAATCTGTAGGAAATGCGGTTCAGGATCTCGTGTGCTCGGCTGAGGTGATCAAAGCCACAGAGGCTCACAATATTGGTGTCACGGCTGAGCTATAGTTGCGTGAATTTCTCTAGTAATCCACAGCGGCGATGTCTAACATCGCTGATGTGAGTGTGCTTCAGAGGGTTTTGTTAGTTGTGCTCAGTGCTCTGTTAGGAGTGCTGAGTTTCCCACCATTTGCTCTCAACTTTTTATCGATCGTAGCGTGGCTGCCATTGTTGATAGCAATGAATGGGGCTTCGGCTAAGGTCGCTACGCGTATTGGTGTGCTACATGGGGTGATTTTTTATGGGGCAACTCTATCGTGGTTGACTGAGGTGTTCACAGCGACACCATATATGATAGTGCCGTTAGTTATGGTGATGTCATGTTTCACTGGCTTGTTTGGACTTTTGTTTAGCAATGCTGGGAGGCTTTTCAAAGGTTCGCTGAGATTGGCTGTTTTGGGGGCGGTTCTTTGGACGGGTATAGAATTTTTTAGATCGGAGATGTTTCTGCTGAAGTTTCCGTGGATGACTCCTGGAGTAGGACTGGGGCCTACTTTATTGACTCCAATTGTCGGTGTGTATGGTGTGGGTTTTTTGATTATTTTTGGCTGTAGTTTACTTAGTCAACGTGGATTGACTAAATGGGGAGGTGGTGTGATTGTGTTAGTCATTTGTAGCTGGTTGATGGTGAGGCCAGACAATGGTGATGAGGGCAAGAAGGTGAGGATCTTAGCTCTGCAGTCTGAAGATGGGGTCTTAGAAGATTATCTTGGAATGATTGAGGAATGTGAGGAGGATGTGGATATTATTCTATTTCCAGAGTATGCATTTGGGCGAGATGTGCGTGAGTCGCGCTATACTTGGGAGGCCTTGACTGAGTTAGCTATGAGGCGCAAGGCTGTGGTTGTAGTGGGAACGCGTACTGAGGGCGAGGATTACTGGTATAATACCGCGCTGACTCTGAACGAAACAGGGGAGGTTGGGGTGCATTATAAGAACCACCCAGTGCATTTTTTTGATGATGGAAGGGCTGGAGAGATAGCTGAGGCGGTGGAGAGTGGCGGGATGAGGTTTGGAACACCGATTTGTTTTGATAATGATTACGAGGGAGTGGTTAGGAGAATGACGGCTGATGGAGCTACTTTTTTCGCAGTCCCTAGTTTGGATGCTAAGAGCTGGACTGAACGTCAGCATTGGCAGCATGCGGAGCTTTTCCGACATAGAGCTGCTGAGAATGGACGGTGGATGTTAGTTGCTGCTGGCTCGGGAATTACTCAGTTGATTGATGCGCATGGGATGCCGCGGCAGAGGCTGGAACCAATGGTGGATGGCTGGATGCGTGTGAAGTTACCCGTGAGAAATTCTGAAACTGTCTATACCCGTGTTGGTTGGCTATTTCCTTGGGTTATGTTGGTTATTTCGGGTGCTTGGACTGTCTACTTACTAGCAAGGGGTGTGCATATCTTGTTCTTGCGTCTTGGGAAATTGAGTTGATTCTCAAAGTCGGTTACGCTACCGAATCCGTATGCAAGACGCTCCGTATCAAGTCCTTCTTTACTACCTCTATGTCGAAATAGAAAATCCAGAGACGTACCGCGATTCCCATCGCAAGCTCTGTGAAGAGCTTGAGTTGAGGGGGCGAATCATCGTCGGTAAAGAGGGGATCAATGGAACTCTTTCCGGGACGACTGAGAATTGCCAAAAGTATAAGAAAGCAATGGAGAATGACGATTTGACCTCAGCTATCGAGTTCAAGATCGATGCTGAGCAAGATCATGTGTTCCCCAAGCTCTCGATCAAAGCGCGTGAAGAGATTGTGACATTAGCTCTAGGTGATGATGATTTTTCTCCAAATGATTGCACCGGTAATTATATGGAGCCAAAGGAATGGTGTGAAGCAATCAAGGACCCTAATGCGGTGATCATCGATGCACGTAATGATTACGAGTGGGATCTGGGGCGATTTAAAAATTCCATACGTCCACCGGTTCCAGCATTCCGTGACTTGCCTGAGTGGATTCGTCATAACCGCGAGAAGTTTGAGGGAAAGAAGATTTTAACTTATTGCACTGGCGGAATTCGCTGCGAGAAGTTTAGTGGTTTCTTAGTTAAAGAAGGTTTCGAAAATGTAAGCCAACTCCATGGAGGAATCGTTAAGTACGGTAAAGATCCTGAGGTTAAAGGTGAAGATTTCGATGGTCAGTGTTATGTATTTGATGAGCGCATCGGGGTGCCAGTCAACCACGTGAACCCAGAGGTGGTGTCTCACTGTGTTAGTTGCGGTGGTCCGAGTGAGCGCTATGTTAACTGTAGGAACAAGGAGTGCAATGCCCAGCACTTCTGCTGCGAAGCTTGTGAGGCGGAAAGTAAGCGTTGTTGCTCTGATGCATGCCGTGCAGTTTACACTGTGAAATACGAAGGAGTAGTGAAGTAAGCTTTACCTTTTTGCTCAGCTGTGCAGGTTTCCAGCATGTCGCGTTTGATTCCATTGCTATTGAAGATTTCATTGCCATTGGTTGTGATCGATCAGATCACAAAATGGTGGGTTGTCTTTAACTTTAAGCAACCCTATCTACCAATCCAAGAGTACCCATACTTCCTCCCCCGTGGGGAATTTCAAGGAAAGTATTGGTTGGCTAGTAATCATGTCGATACGATCCCCGTGATCGACGGAATATTTAACATCAGCAGAGTGCACAACCAAGGAGTTGCCTTTGGCTTTGGCAATGGTAGCGCATGGGCTCCGGTAGTTTTTCTGATTGTGCCATTTGTCGCGTTGATTGTTGTCAGCGTGCTTTGGAGAAAAGGCGTTTTCGTGGGTATTGCCAAGTGGTCTGCGCCTCTGTTGGTTGCTGGTGTGATTGGCAATTTGATTGACCGATTGACTCAGGGATTCTTTTTGAAGGGCTATGAGGGGGAAAGCTTTTGGACCCGGCTAAGTGAAGGGTACGTTGTAGATTTTATTGATGTAACGATTCCCTTTATTGACTACCGTTGGCCTTCATTCAACGTGGCTGATAGCTGTATCTGTATTGCCGCTAGCCTTCTGTTTCTTTCTGCATTCAAGGCTGAGGAAAAGAAGGATAGTGTGGAGGGTTAATAGTTTTCAGAGAGCCAAGCGATAGCTTGTTCTTTAGTGCTAAGTTTGCCTTCGAGTTGTTCGTTCTGGATGGCCTCTATGATGGGCTTAAAGTCTGGTCCCGGAGGGTAGCCTAGTGAGATTAGATCTTTGCCGGAGATGAGTGGAGGTGGGATGAGTGGCTCGGCTGCAAATTCCTGTTCCTTGGCGCGAAGGAAATCATAGTTCTCAGTAATGCCGTTGCTACTGCCGCAGTCTACGCGGTGGAGTTCCATCTCTTGTTGGTAGGTAGGGCGCGCCATGAAGCGTTTCACTTTTGAAGTTTTCATGAAGCGGACATTCATAAAATTCATGTGATTTTTTACCATTGCACAGACTTCTTCGATCGTTTTGTTAGAATACTTGAGTCGCTTGAGGATGACTTCAGCCATTTCGGCTCCTACTTGGTCATGCCCACTAAAGCGAATGCGGTCTTCCTCTGGATTGTAGCTATAGGTGGAGGGCTTACCAATGTCATGTAAAAGTACAGCTAGGCAAAGTTCGAGGGAGGGTTCGCCGCTGAGCATGTTTAACATTATTTTAGTGTGCACATAGACGTCGCCTTCTGGGTGGAATTGCGGTGGTTGCTCACAGCCTTGTAGGTCTAAAACTTCGGGTATGCAGTGGCGGATGAGGCCAGATTGGACCATCAAATCAAGACCTCGGGCGCGGTCTTTGTGGACTAGGATTTGGTTGAACTCAGCTTGAATACGCTCGATCGCTATATGCTCTAACAAGTGAGCATTTTCACAAATGGCCTCCCATGTAGCTGGTTCAATTTCGAAATCGAGCTTTGTGGCAAAGCGAATGGCACGCATCAGACGCAGGGCATCTTCCTGAAATCGGTCGACGGGATTGCCAATGGCCCGGATTATTTTCTGGTCGATATCCGCTGAGCCGTTGACGAAATCTATAATCTCACCGGTAAGGGGCTCTTGGAAAAGTCCATTGACTGTAAAATCACGTCGAGATGCATCTTCCTGTGGTGAAGAGAAGGTTACCGAGTTAGGTCGTCTGTTATCGGTGTAAGTGCCATCAGTGCGGAATGTGGCTACTTCAAACGCTAGACCGTGAACTCTGACGAGGATCACGCCAAAGTGTGCTCCGATGGAATCTGACTTTGGAAAAAGTTTGCGAACTTGTTTGGGAGTCGCTGAGGTGGCGATGTCGAAGTCCTTTGGGGATTTATTGAGCAATGAGTCCCGCACGCATCCGCCAGTGAAGTAGCATGTGTGTCCTGCCTGGTGAAGTGTTTGTGCTATTTTTTGAGCAGCTTTGAGAAGGTTAGGCATGGTTTAGGTAAAGAAATTTTGTACTTAGGTCATTTGGGGATTGCTTGCTCAGTTTGTCGAGTTTGAATATCGAGACTATGACATTCCTTTTACCTTGGGCACACCCATTATATGGATTCACCGCTTTACTTTTAGGTGCGGCTATAGGTTCATTTTTGAATGTTGCAATCTACAGGCTGCCTCGTGGATTGTCAGTGAATACTCCGAAACGCAGTTTTTGTCCGAGGTGTAAAAACCCGATCCCGATGTGGCGGAACATCCCTTTAGTGACTTGGTTGGTACAGCGTGGCAAGTGTGCCGAATGTGATTGTTCGATACCTGTACGTTATTTTGTTGTGGAGTTGCTGACTGCGTTGGTCTGGGTGGGATGCTGGTTTTATTTTGATGATCCATCGGTGGCAGTCTTTTTCATGCTGTTGAGTTCGGTTCTTATTGCGATCTCAGCTATTGATATTGAGCTGATGGTGATTCCTCGGCAGTTGACTATTGCGGGGACAATTCTGGGTTTGGCGATGGCTGCCTGGCACCCGGAGTTTTGGGGTGAAACGGAATGGACTCGTAGTTTGCTGAAGTCTGGCTTTGGTTTTGCGATAGGATGGGTCAGTCTTTGGTTCGTTGTTTTGTTAGGTAAACTTGCTTTTGGAAAGCAGTCCTATGCTTACGAAGAGCAGACCGATTGGAGACTGAAAGAGCCAGAATCAGATGAAGAGGAATTGTGTTTTGTCTTCGGTGAAGAAGTCATTGGCTGGTCAGACATTTTTTTCCGTAAGACTGATAAGCTTTTGATCGAGGATCTTGAATTTGTCCGCGTGGATGGTATTGAGAAAAAGGTGGAGACTGTGGTTATCCGCGAGAATGAAGTCACGATTGATGGCGAGGTGTTTCCTATTGAAAAATTAAGCTCATTGGATGGTAAGGCGCGTAAGGCTGTGGTGCCAAGGGAGGCGATGGGCATGGGGGATGTGGATTTGTTGGGAATGCTGGGTGCTTGTTTTGGGCCAGCGTCGTTGTTACTTACAATATTTGCAGCTTGTCTAGTGAGTATTGTTTGGGCGCTGTTTAACCGACTAGGTTTCGGGAAGGTGATGCCATTTGGTCCAAGCATCATCGCTGGAGCTCTTTTCTGGGTGTTCTGGGGACAAGATATCTGGCAATGGTATCTTCAGACTATGGGAGTGTGAAGTTGCTGCCGAGCTGGGGCTCAGCGCTCCGATTGGGGGCGTTTGGCATTTGGGAGGAATTTCTTCAGAGTTGTCCAGAATGTTGGAGATGCGGGGTGGCCGTTGAATTGTACTTTTCCGTTTTTATCTATGAGGACGACGGTGGGGATCGATTGTATGCGCAGAGTCGTTGATAAATGGAGGGCTGGATCTTCTTTTAGCCAGAGTGCCGAGTCTTTGAGTTTTGACTCTTTTATGAAGCTAATGGCGTCTTGGTTTACCTCATTTGATTGTTCCGCGATAATGGTGCGGATCAGGATATCGTGTTTTTTAGCAACGGAGCAAAGAGCTGTGAAGTCATCCACTGTTTCAGTGAACTCCCTGCTCCACGGTGACCAAAAGAACAGGATGTTGATGTCCTTTTTAGGCTCTATTATTTTTTCATTCTGAGAAACTAAAAGGTTTGATTGAGTGAGCTCTGAGTCGATTTTTACAGACTTCATAGCGAGCTCGAGTTTGAACTGTTCAACATGTGGGGCGAAGGCTGAGGCTTGGCGTGGGCTGAGCCAAAAAGCTTCTTTAATGTTGTCCTCGAATGCTTGGGCGTTTCCTTGTTCTAGGTTGGCTAGAGCCTGGGTGTATTTTACGATGGCTTTCCAATCATCCTCGAGCGTGAAGATTTGTGAGAGCTGTGAATTGAAAGAATCTTGGAGAGGAAGTAGTTCTCTGGAAAGTTCCGCTAGGGCGTGGTTGTCGGCTTGATCAACATGGTAGATGAAACGCGCTTCGAGGAGAGTTTGTTTAGGGATTTTTGCTTGAGTGGCCAGCGCGAGTGCTTGGTTAAATTCCTCAGAGTTTTTGGAGGTGAAAAGGTCTTCTGTTAGTTTTTCTTGAGATGATGATTCAGCACTAAGAGTCTCGGCGAATGCTGTGGTGCTGAGAATGAGGGTTGCGAATAATGAGCGGAGTGTTTGGTGGAGGACAATCATAGAGACTAAATTGTTGTTAGTGGGGTGAAAAAAGAAAGGTGACACGTACTCGACGTGTCACCTTTTGCAAATTTTCTAGATTAGTGAACTAGTTATTAGGAATCTGTATGGTTTGTCCGAGCTGGATATTGTTACCTGAGATACCATTTGCCGCGCGGATAGCTTCGACAGTTGTGTCGTAGTCTCTGGCTAGTTTCCAGAGGCTGTCACCTTTGACGACTGTGTGAGGAAGAGTGGATCCAGCAGCGGGGGCTGCAACGCCTGGTGCTGCGGGAATTGGTGGCGTGTAGGAGTTATTACCGTAAGCGGGAGCTTGAGCAGGGGGGAGAGTGTTGCCTACGCCCGGTAGTGCCTGGTAGGGGGCATTGTTTCCGGTTTCTCCGTTTGATTGCGGTACCGCGTAGGGGTTTGCTCCTTGGGCTGCGGCTTGATTTGCCGCTGGCGCTCCGTATGGGTTCCCTGTTTGGTTGTTACAAGATACGAGTGCGGCGGAGGCGATTGAGACAATTGAGAGGATGATATTTTTCATTGCAGGTATTCTAGCATTTAGACGATATAATAGAAACGAAAGATTAGCATAAATCTTTCTCAATGTTAGAAGAAAAGTTAAAAAATGTGTTCACGCTCATTTCAGTATGCGTTGAAAATGCCTGTATGGACTCACCCCGAGCCTCCGCAATCTTCTGAGCCACGAGCTGTGTGAATGCTGGTTCATTGCGTTTACCTCGGTGTGGGGTGGGTGCTAAGTAAGGGGAATCAGTCTCGACCATCATTCTCCCAGCGGGAGCTTGAACGGCTGCTGCGATACAGTCTTTTGCTGATTTGAAGGTGGCGATTCCAGTGAAGGAAACATAGCCGCCGAGTTCGATAATGCGCTGGGCATTTTCCCATGGTCCAAGGAAGCAGTGGAAGACAGCGTGGACGTCACTGGAGAATTCTTGGTAGATATCGAGTGAGTCGTGGAGAGATTGGTATCCCGATTTATCACGGGTATGAATGACGATATTCTTTCCGAGATCTTTAGCTAACTGGAAGTGCTGGTGTAGGAAGTCGCGTTGGCGTTGGTGGTACTTGTCGTCAGTCCAGCCTTCTGGAGCGGGGTGGAAGTAGTCGAGGCCAGTTTCGCCGATGGCAACGCATTTTGGGTGGCTAGCGAACTCTGTTAGTGGAGCGAGATAGTTATCTGGTGTTTGATGGACATCGCATGGGTGGATGCCGATGGCGCAAAACACTTCTGGAAAAGTTTCGCAGATGGCGACGTTGTTAGGGCAATCCTCTAGCGAGGTGGCTAGAGTGACCATCCTGTGGATTCCAGCAGCCTTTGCGTTGAGGATGATTTGCTCTAGCTCCGCATGCGAAAATTTATGCGAAGCAAGATGGCAATGTGAGTCAGTGATTGGCACGACGGCGGTGGAGTCTGAGCTCATAGCGTGGAGCTAAGTGGCGGAGAGCAGGAGTGCGTACTTCTTCATCTGATTGGCCATGAGGTTCAGCGCGTTTGCCCGTGTCGGTGCGAGGTGCTCTTTTAGGCCCGTTTTATCGATGAAGCTCATATCGGCTGTGAGGATGTCGTCTGCAGATTCGTCGTCTAAGATGCGGACGAAAATAGCAACCATCCCCTTTGTGATTAGAGAGTCGGAGTCGGCTACAAAGCGGATTTTATTTCCTTCTTTGGATGCTTCTAACCACACTTGTGACTGGCAGCCCCTGATGAGTCGATCTTCAGTGAGTAGGGTCTGATCCATAGCGGGGAGTTGTTTGCCTAGGCCTATGACGTATTCGTAGCGCTCGGTCCAGTCTTGGAATAGGTCGAGTTCGTCGAGGAGCTGTTGTTGTTTATCTGCGATGCTCATGTTGAGTGATAATTGGAAATTTGAAGTGGTGACTATGGAGTCACTACACTTGCGTTTTGGAACTGTGTGATGTCTTGGAATTTTCTTTTGCGATATGCAAGAGCGATTTGCTTACCATTGATTTCACAGGTGCTGGTGATGGTGCCTGCTGGTTTGTCTTCTGTTGCACCTTCGCACAGCAAGGGGGATCCAAAAGTCATGGAATCGACAATTTCTAGGAGTACGAGGTGGCGGTTGGTCTTACCTGCTGAGCGGATACGTGAGATCACTTCTTGGCCAGTGTAGCACCCTTTGGTGTAGGAAATGGCGCGTGCCTCGAGTGAGGCTTCGGGAGGGAGAGTGTCGTTGTCGAGCTCGGCTCCCCAGAGTGGAATTTTGTGACTGATGCGAGATTTTTCGATTTCTGTGGGATCGAGAGTGGCGGTAGGTGAGGAACTTTTAGCGAAGAATTGATCAACGCCGTCTTGCCCAAAGCGATTGGTAGACCAGCTGTTTTCTGTTGCTATTGCGGGTTCGATCGTGTGGAGTATGTCGAACGCGTCAGTCACATCTGTCAGCTCTGCGTCGTCGGCGATGATGTAGCGATCTAGTCGCATGAAGAGATTTTCGCGGAGTTCGATGGGGCAATCGATGAAGATGTCGCCATTGTGACGACGAATGTAGCAATCGCCCTCGAGTTTGCCTTTGAAGTTAGTAATGACTGCGTAGAGCGCAATTTGTTCAGTCACTAGCCGTACGTCTTGAGAGCACTGGCCGTTGAGGTAGCGTTCGGCATCGGTCCCTGTGAGTTTAAAAATGGCACGGTCTAACAATGCCGTTGAGTCAGCTGGAAGTAGGTAGGGCTGCATATGTTTAAAATTGTTTGTAGAGTGCTGAGTAATCGAGGTCGGCGCAGCATTTTCACAGAGAGCAGTCATGGCGGCAGAGGTGGCTTCGATGCAAGGAGTGGTGAGGCCCGCTTGTTTTGCGAGTTGGATAGCGAAGACTGAGTCTTTACGCATGTTATCTAGGGAGAAGTGTGTGTCGTAGTCGCCGCTTGCCATTGTTGGGAGTTTCATCGCGGCAAGTGGCGATCCGCAAGCATTCGAGAGTACTGCTGGGATGAAAGTCTCTGGCGCGACTCCGTGAGCTTTTGCTATGGCCATACCTTCAGAGAGAGCTTGGACTGTGGAGGCCGAGATAAGATTGGTTGTTACTTTGACGATGGTTGCAGCACCGATGTCGCCTAGTCGGATGATTTCCTTTGAAGTGATATCTAGAACGGAACGGAGTTTTTCGATCAAGTCTTCGCTGCCGCCAGCGTAATAAACCAACTCGCCGTGTTGTGCCGCGACCTTGGAGCCAGTGAATGGGCAGTCGAGAAATGCAACGCCAAGTGTTGCGCATTGTTGAGCCATCCATTCGGTAGTGTCTAAATCAACCGTAGAGTGGTTGATGAGAGTGTGCTTGTCTGTGAGCGCTGAACGAAGAGCCTCAAAAGTTTCACGGCAAGCGAATCCATCTTTAAGATAGAAACATAAAATTTCAGAATTGGAGGCAGCTTCAGCGGGTGAGTTAACCGAGTCGTTACGCTTTTTAGCTGTGCGGTTCCAAGTGATGACCTGATGGCCAGCGGCGATGAGGTTATCAGCACAGCGTGATCCAATGATTCCGAGTCCGTACACAGAAATGTTCATGGCCCTAAGTCAGCACAGGCGAGGGGACTTGCAAGAGCGAATTCGTAAGCTGGAGCATTACTTCCCGCGAGAAAGTGCGAGTAGAGCTAGCATAGCGCTTTGTTCGCGGATGACTTTCACCCTGGCTTCTGTCGGTTCTTCGTCGGCTGCGAGAGTCATTGTATTTTTGAGCTCCTCGCAGATTTTGCGGATCGCAATGATGTGTTTACGCTGAGAGACACGTGGGTCAAGTGAGCCGAGGATTACTTCGTAGTAGTCAGCAAGGTCTTCACGGAAAAGTTGGTTGGCGCGTTCTTCCGTGAAATCTTTATCGACGGCGAGGGCTGCACATTCGAGAGCTCGCGCCCAACCGCCGAGCGAGATGAGGTGGGCTAGGTCCGCGTCACGGAGCTGGACGAGTTCTATTTCTACGTCTTTTTGGGTAGCTGCGAGTTCAGCTTTGAGTTTTTCTGGTCGGCTGTTATTGGCGTGATCGAGCAGTGAGCTGCGTGACGGTTGACTCGTTCACCTGCGCCTAGTGCCTTGCCATAACGATTGAGTTCTTTGGCGATGCCTTCGATGTCGTTGAAAGCTTTGTTCTGGACGGCGAGGAAGCCCTCTGCGATGAGGAAACCAATTTCTAGAGAGAGGTCGGATCTATCGAGCGGCATACGCTTTGATATCACGTGTTTCGTTTCCTTGACGGGCAGAGGCGCGAGCTGCGCGAGGTCATCGAAGATCAAGCGGATGGAGGGAGCTGTGAATTCATTGACTCCAAGTTCTTCGCGGACGTGTGGGTCGTCAATGAGATCTGCGGGGAGAATTGCGTCCTTATTATTCTCGTTCTGAGCGAGAGTGGTGAGAGGGAGGAGCACCAAGGAAGAAAGTGCGAGAACCCAAGGGGTTGATAATTTCATAGGTTTAGATAAGCATAATTCTAGCTCAATTGGCAAATGAAAGTGTGCAGAAATACTCATAACTGCCAATACCTAGTGGGTAAGTAGGAATTGACAATGGAGAGTCCTTAGTGCATTACAGATCAAGAATATGTCGTAATTCACCACGGCGCATCCACTATACCCTCAAACTGTTATGATGAATTGGATCACGTATGTCATGTACTTTGTAGTGCTCATAGGCCTTGCTGGCTGTGGGTTTCACAAGCTTGCAACCCTCTATTTGTATTTCAAGCATGCGAAGGATATTCCGGTTCCACTGAGAGAGTATCCCGAGGAAGAGTTGCCTGTAATTACGATGCAGTTGCCGTGTTTCAACGAGTTGCATGTGATTGAGCGCCTGATTGATCACGTATCTCTGATTGAATATCCGAAGGATAAATTTCAGATTCAGATTTTAGACGACTCGACGGATGGGACTGTCGATATTTGTAAACAACAGATTGCTCGATTGCATGCGTTAGGCTTTGATGCTGAGTACATTCACCGTACTGATCGTACTGGCTTTAAAGCTGGAGCATTGGAAAATGGAACGAAGACAGCGAAGGGTGAACTGCTGTTTATCCTCGATGCTGACTTTGCTCCCCTCCCAGACGTTCTTCTAAAGACGGTTCATCATTTTACCGATGCCAAGGTGGGAATGATTCAGACTCGTTGGGGGCACCTCAACCGCGAGTACAACATGCTGACTCGTATTCAAGCGATGTTCCTCGACGGTCACCTTGAGCTAGAGCAGACAGCTCGTAACCGTTCGGGTCGATTTTTCACATTCAATGGCACTGGTGGAATGTGGCGCAAAAGCTGCATTGAAGATGCCGGTGGCTGGGAGCACGATACTCTGACTGAAGACATGGATCTCAGTTACCGAGCTCAGCTGAAGGGGTGGCGCTTTGTTTTCCTCAAGGATGTTGTGACTCCAGCTGAGCTTCCTGTAGACATGGATGGATTTAAGAGTCAGCAGCATCGCTGGACAAAAGGATCAATCCAGTGCTGCAAGAAGTGTCTCGCAGATATTTGGAAGAGTGGTTACCCGCTCAAGTGTAAGTTAGAGGCGACTGCGCACTTGACGTCAAACTTTGCCTACCTTCTTCTTATAGTGCTGTGCTTCTTACTTTACCCAAAGCAGCAGAGCCATCCGCAGTGGGAGATATTGCAGACTTATCCTTGGCTTGAGCATTTTCTTAATGTTCCCATTTTCTTCTTTGGATCCGTCTCAGTGGCACTGTTCTACTTGATGGCTCAAAAGGCGCTGCGCCCAAAAACTTGGTATAAAGAAATCTTCTACCTTCCTATCTTGCTCGCGCTCGGTATCGGTATGTCGGTGAACAATGCTAAGGCTGTGATCGAGGCTCTGTGTAATCATCAGTCAGGCTTTGTTCGCACACCTAAGTATGGTATCGGTGAAAAATCTGTTTCATCTGACCAAGTGAAGTCAAGCCGCTACAAGACGATGAAGTCGATGATGCCAATCATTGAGGTGGCATTTGCATTTTTCTTTGCTGTGGTTGTAATTTCAAACTTTGTTGACGGAAAATACGTCACAGCCGTATTACTTTGCCCATTCCCGATCGGATTCTTCTACACTTCAATTCCTTCACTTTACCGCATGATGCCAATCAGCCGTAAGAATGAAGAAGACGCAATCGTAGACGAAGGTAAGTAATCTATCTCAATGGCTCAATCACTCCGCATACTCACGCTTCTTTCTTCGCTCGTAGCTCTGCTCCTTAGCAGTTGCTCTAGCACACTCGATATCAATAAGAGTAAAATCCTCGTGAGTGTGGAAGATCAGACCATGTTGTTGACTCAATACGGTAAGCCGGTGAAGTCGTATAAAATTTCGACATCAAAGTTTGGACTAGGAGATACTCCTAGCAGCATGAGAACACCTTTGGGTAAAATGAAAGTGGCGAAAAAAATTGGCTACAAGCAGCCACAGGGGGCGGTTTTCAAATCTCGCAGACCGACAGGTGAGGTGATTTCGCCCAACGCTCCTGGGCGAGATCCTATTGTGACTCGCATCATTTGGCTTAAGGGAACTGAAAAGCGCAATAAGAACGCCTTTCGTCGCTATATTTATATTCACGGAACTCCGGAAGAGAGCAGGATTGGCAGTGCCGCAAGTTACGGATGCATTCGCATGACTTCAAAAGATATTGTTGATCTGTATTCGCGCATCGGTGTCAATGCTGAGGTGAAAGTGATTCGTGCTTCTCTCGGTCAGACTCTCAAAGGGCGAGAATATGTGCGTATGGAGAAGGCAACTCTAAAGCAAAATACTGCAGACGGCAGTGATAAAGCCTAGCGTGCCGTTGACCTTTTGAGGCGCAATAGTACAACTCGATGAGATAAGTAAGAAATTCTCATAAAAAGTGCACTAGTGGGACTCAAATGCTTGACAAGGCGCTCTGGATGATTAGTTTTCCAGCTCCGGCCTGCAAAGCCGAACTTAATCAATTTTATTACCAAAGAATCATGGCTAACACAAAGCAAGCACTCAAGCGCGTTCGTCAGAACGACAAACGTAACGCGATCAACACATCACTCAAGAGCCGCGTAAAGACTCTCCGTAAGAACTCTCTCGCAGCAGCAGTCGAAGGCAACAAGGACGCAGCAACGAAGGCATTCGTACAGTTTTCTTCAGCAGTAGATATATGCGCGAAGAAGAGCATCTTCCACAAGAACAAGGCTGCAAACCTCAAGAGCAAGACAGCTAAGGCTATCAAAGCTGCTCAAGCTGCATAATTGCACACTTGCTTAGGCAAGTAGTACGATTTGCAGGCAAAAAGCTATTTAATGAACGGAGGCGCATCAGAGCGAAGGCCTCCGTTTTTTTTGCACGAGTCCTAACTGGACTTGTGCTTTTTTCACTTTAGGCGACTATTGAGGTAGTGGCACATCAGTGTCCAACACGATATGAAAGAATCAGTCAGCAACGATCGCCTGAAAAAGGCGCAAGAAATCGCATCTAATCCTACATCTTACAAGGTTTGTGAGGGCTGTGACTCGATTGTTGGATCCGCTGCTATCACCTGTCCAAACTGCCATGGTTACCGATTTGATTCTGAGCCAAACCGCGTGGTTGATCAGGCAATCTACCTCGGCGCGCGTAAGCAAACTTCGGTAACTGTCGAAGATATGGCCTAAAATTCGATTACGAATTTTAGGAGTGTGAAGTTATAAGTATTAAGTGTGAAGTTGAGGTTACTTGCTTCGAAAATCTTGGTCTGAGTCATGAAAATCATTGGAATCACTCTGGGAGACCAATCTGGTGTCGGTCCAGAAATCACCGATGCAGCACTCGGTAACTTCGTGAACCCCGAGGGTGTACACTTTCAGATTCTCGGTAAGAGGCTGGAAAATGTGACACTCGGACAGCCGACTCTAGAGACAGCTCAAGCCGCGCTCGATGCGCTTGAAGAAGGCGCCCAGAAGCTGAAAACCGGTGAAATTGATGCTATCGTTACAGGACCAGTGGCTAAAGAAGCTTTGCATGAGCTCGGTTTCAACTTTCCCGGTCAAACAGAATTTTTTGCAGACCGACTCGCCTGCGACAACCACGCGATGTGCCTCACTGGGGCAACCTTGACAGTCGCATTGGTGACCATCCACGTGCCGCTTGCACAGGTTCCGGTCTTGCTGAGTACACCTGAAATCGTCCGAGTTGGAAAGTTGCTCGCTCAGTTTTGTCTACAAAGGGGGATCGAAATTCCAAGGATCGCAGTCTGTGGTTTAAACCCACACGCTGGAGAGAATGGTGCTTTCGGTCACGAAGATATTGAAATTGTTGCTCCAGCAGTGACACGGCTTAATCAAGAATTTCCAGTGGCCGAATTTTCTGGTCCACATTCAGCTGACACTGTGTTTGGCCAAGCGGTAAAAGGCGAGTATGATGCAGTCCTTTGCATGTACCACGATCAAGGGCTGATACCTCTGAAATTACTCGATTTCGACACCGGCGTGAATACCACGCTTGGACTTCAACGGCCACGTACCAGCCCAGACCACGGCACGGCATTTGGCATCGCCGGAAAAGGCACCGCCAGTTCTTCCTCAATGGAGCACGCGATCAAGCTGGCTTGTGACTTGGTGCTCTAATGCAGCCACCACGAACTAGCTGTTTATCGGTTAGTCGGAATGATTTGACTTTAGTTCTAAATTGGTGATTGGTGCCGTCATGTTACGCACTTTCTTGAAATCAAAAATCCACCGTGCAATGTGTACCGACGGTGTGGTGGATTATGAAGGCAGCATCGAGATCCCGCTCGACCTGATGCAGGCTGTGGATCTGATTGAAGGCGAGAAAGTTCTGGTGACTTCTGCGTCAAAAGGTGGGCGACTAGAAACCTATGCTCAGGCAGGTCCTTCTGGCTCTGGGAGAATCATTCTCAATGGCGGCGCCGCGCACGTGATTGGTAAGGGTGAGCGCATCACGATCATGGCATTCGGCCTGTCGGAAGAGACTGTCACGCCGAAAAAAGTTGTCTGCAATGAGCAGAACGAAATTATCCGCCTAGGAAAGTAACCCAGTCCTTTAAATTCTCAGTAAATCATGGCTTTACAATCGGCCAGTTGCTGACCATATTCCGCGCCTCATGAATTCTATGATTATAGCAGCGAGTGGCTTCATGCCAATCGCCACCAATATTCTTCTCGTTATCATAGTAGCAGTTGCTCTGCTACTATGCTTGGTTGTGCTGATGCAGCGTCCAAAGCAAGAGGGCCTTGGAGCCGCTTTTGGTGGTGGCATGACTGATCAAGCATTTGGTGCCCGCACCACAGATGTCCTTCAAAAAGGCACTGTTTGGCTCGGCACTCTTTTCTTCGTACTCGCACTTTCTCTACAAGTTCTCGTGGCGGCCCAGAATTCTGGTCAAAACATCGAGAAAGAAGTGAAGGCTGAGACCGAAGAGCAAACTGACGATGCTGAGACAGCTGAGGAAGTCAAAAAGATCTTGGAGGAAATAACTCCAACACCTGAAGAAACTTCAACACCTGAAGAAACACCAGCTACTGAAGAGTCCGCACCTGTTGAAACACCAGCAACTGAAGAGTCCGCACCTGTTGAAACACCAGCAACTGAAGAAGCGAATCCAGCTCCTGTAGCAGTTGAAGCGGCTCCAGCAGTACCTGCTGAAGCGACTCCAGCGGAATAACTTATTACGGAGACGCAACACGTGTCTACGCAACAACAAGCACCAGTGTGGGCTAGGCCGGAAGCATTTCCAGCAAAGCCAGCAACTGGTGTTTTTGGTTTTCAGGATACCAAGGGGAAACGTCATTCCGCGGAATCCTTGGAGGAGCTGAGCCAGACGATTGAGAAATCAAAGCTTGGGGTTGACCTCGTTTGGTCACCAGCATCTGACTATATGGTAGCGCCCGAGGAGCTGGTCGGCTTGCGTAAGGTTTTAGTAAAGCGCAGATCGGTGTGGGCGCGCAATGACATGACCGATGGCCGTCGTTTGTCGCTGGTGATGGGAGTTGCAACTCTTTGGGCTGGCTATGCAGCTTATCAGAATAGCTATGGTGATTGGCGAGCGATTTTGAATGCACCGACGGTTGCTGTCACGGCGATCATGTTACTGATATTCGGGCTAGTTCCTTTGTACGAAGGCTGGAAGGAGCTGCGCAAGGCTGGCAAGAGGGATGAGCTCTTTTGGGATAAAGAGGTTGCTGACGCCCGCTTTGATAGCTGGTTAGGTTTGTGTCTCACTCCGGTCACCTTTGTGTTACTAACTATAATGGTAGTGACCTGTGCTGCTCAGTGGTTTGGCAGTGGGGGAATCAACTGGGCTCAGGAAACTGTGACAAGAGTGGGCTTACTAAAATCGACAGTGGCTGGTGGTGACCCTTGGTGGCGCTACTTCACGGCCCCGCTTGTTCATGGGAATCTCGTGCACTGGCTGATGAACTTTGCTGCTTTACGTTATTTAGGCAGACGCGCTGAAGTGTTGGCGCGCTGGCCGCATATGATTCTCGTGTTCGTGATCTCAGCTTTTGCTGGCGGCATGGCGGCGGTGTATTTTATGCCTGAAGTCCCGAGCGTTGGTGCCTCTGGTGGAATTCTAGGTTTATTAGGATTCTTGCTGATTTTTGAGAATCTGCACCGTTCACTCGTCCCCCAATCTGCCAGCAAGCGCCTTCTCGCTGGCTTGGTGATGATTGCCGTCATGGGTGCGCTCGGGTTTAGTTTTATAGATAATGCCGCTCACGCTGGTGGTTTGGTCGCTGGAATGGCCTACGCATTGATCGTTTTCCCGCCTAGTGCCTCAGTGAGTCGACCTGATATCTTGAGAAAGGATCGGATCTTTGGCGCCTGTGGGCTGGCTGTGCTTGTGGCGTCTACCGCGCTATGTGTGCGTCTTTTGTTGCGCTAGAAAGTAAGCATCAATCCAGCAACCCAAAGTTTCGAAGAGCTCAAAACGCTTGGGTTCAGCAAAGGTTTCATGGAGCATTCCTGGGAAGCATTGGTATTGCATCGTGGGCCAATCTAGCTTCGTGAAAAAGGTCTCGGCTTTGGACTCAGGGCAGACTGAGTCAGCTCCACCCTGGGTGAAAAGAAAGGGCTGATTGTAGCTCTTATTGAGTAGGGTAGTTTGGCTGAAATTGGCTATCCGGATCAGCTCGCTTCCCCAGCCAATTGAGACGCGCCGGTGGCCGAGTGAAAGTGGGTCTTTCGGTAAGCGTCCAGCCGAGGAGTCTTCTAGTCGGCACATTTCCGGCGTGACGCCAGTGCGGATCGTTGCGCTGGGTGTAATAGAAGCGAGTACGTTGGCCATGCGAATGAACCAATCTGGGCGGCCATTTCCGGGGTGCAGTAGTGGCGCATTGACCCAGCAAAATTCAGGTATTGGCAGATCCCCTCGTAGACTCAGCGAAAGGTGGCGGAGAGTGAGTAACCCACCCATCGAGTGGCCAGCGATGCCCGTTGGTAAGTCACCAGTAGCTGCTAGGTTACTGGCGATGACTTTGTCGATAAATTGAGTGGAGTCAATGTGGCCTCGTTTACCCGTACTGCGGCCATGCCCTTGGTGGTCAGTGACAATACATTTGATGCCGCGGTCGGTGAATGGGTGGAGGACATCGAGGTACCGTTCGCCATAGTCACCTTGACCATGGGAGAAAATACACGCAGCGGTGCACTCGACTCCTTCGTCGGGAAGCAGAGTCATGCGGTGGAGCTCAGTCTCATCAACCGTGATATGTGTGTATTCGGCTCTCACGGTTTGGGTTGCATGCTTTCGAAAATCATTTTGAAGATCTTGGCGTCTTCCGGGTATTTGAGCTTATTGAAGCTGTGTTCTAAGTTGCGTAGAATACGTAATAATATGTGACCAAGCGGAGCCTGCGAAAGAATTGCCTGTTTAGCATAGATGGAGATATTTTTGTTTTCACTGAGGATTTCCTCCACCGAAATTAAGCGGCCTTTGTGGAAGCAATCCACTAACACTGGTCGAGAGTCTAGCTGGATGCGAGCCAAAAAATGGCCTGGGTAGTTGCAGCCAGTGACGTCCAAATCAAGACGACGAGCCACGAGCATGTATAACAATGCGAGGCTGATCGGATTACCTAGCCCTGTTTCAGCACACCAGCAAAGGTCGCTGTTTGCTGGGGTGTAGTAGTTGTCTTTATTACCGGCAAATCTTCCGGATTCAAACATCCAGACACGAAGCTTATTTTCTGAGATGTGATGGCGGCCAGCGGTAGCGTCTTCAGCTATGATATCGAGCATATCAGGCAGAGATGGCCTCAAGGTGACTCCATCATGGAGATAGTCTGAAATGAGACGCAGCATGTCCTCAAAGCTCTCCCAATCTTCATCAAGCGCATCGGCCCCACCCTGAGGTATCCGCCATTCCTGAATGAGTGTTTCACGTCTTCCGGGGAGCAGTAGTAGGGAGAGTCGGTGTTGGTCTGCAGGTTTTAGATCAATCGCCAGCGCCGCGAGTTCGTTACTGAGGTCACCAGAGGTGTCAGAGAACTCTTCACGCAGTGCTTCCTGAATTGCTGGCTCGTCATCATCCAGTAATTTGAGCATGTGAGGCAATTGATCTTCGTTCAACATATTCAACTAGTATTTTACTGCTAGATTGGGTCGAGGTCAACGACTCTCGACGTAAACTGTTTTGAGTGCTGACGTTAAATGAGTTGCAGATGGTAGTTTATCGTCAAATTATTGGATTGGAGAGGATCTTCGATGGGGTAGGTGATAGAATGCAGGTCTAGAGTCGCTATAAGCAAAGTGATTGCATCTCAAAGTTCGGCCGTTAGCGTATCGACATGTCGCAGGCTGATAATGGTTTAGTAAAGCTAATAGGAATGATTGGAGTAGGGGCGCGTATCAGCGTGAAGCCTTTACTTGTACTGATATGGGGGTGTGCTGTGACGACAATCATGGCCGTTATCTATCTACACTGGGCGATGGCTTTGGGCTGGGGCTGGTCACTGGTTCCATTGTGGTTGACGGTACTTCCAATGACTGGATTGGTGTTCTACTGGTTCACCCTCGATGGTTTGAGTCTCTTGCCCGAAACGTTGTTAGAATCGAAAGAGACATTCTCTATCCTCAGGCAACGCTTCGCTAAAAGGAAAAATACGAAGGAGATAAGAGGCATTGGGCCAGTGGCAACGACACGCAGGATGCTCCTGCTCGGTGGCTTACTCTGGGACTCGCGGGATGTGATCGATGCCGCATCGAATCTTTATGGATTGTTAGATCTCTTCAACCCATTATTTTGGCTAATGATGTTGATTAGCTTTGTCAGTACCCTCGTCTTTTCTAGCTTGTACGTGATCATCTGCGGTAGTCACTATTTCTTTAATTGATTTAGCCGAGTCGTAGGGCGCCTAGCTGATCACCCATAGACCTTGCCCCGGCGGTTGGGAACCGCCGCCACGGATAACAGTGTACACTAAAATAGAGTGTGGTGTGAAGTCAGCCATGAAAAATTCCGCAGCAGGCGAACTTTGCAGAGATGTGAAATTTACTAGATTCTGGAAATTGGGGGCTAAGCCTTTATGGTAGGCACTTTGTATTGTTGGATCAACTCGTCTCGGGTGACCAGCGTGAGGCCTTCTTCCTGGGCTTGGGCTATGAGCAATCGGTCAAAAGGGTCGAGGTGGATCAAGGGAAGTGTGCGTGTGCGCTCAGTGTGTTTCCAAGTGATTTTTAGTTCATCAATCTCTTGCTCGGAAAGAGCATCAATAAGTGACGGAGGGATGTTGAGTTTTCCTTTGCCTGCTTTGAGGTGGATTTCCCATAAGGAAGCTGAGCTCAGGTAAACTTCGTTTTCAATGGAAGCAATCGCGAGTCTCGCCTCGTCCGAGAGTTTCTCCGGATCACTGAGCCACCAAAGCGCGGCATGGGAGTCGAGTAGGAGTCGCATGGTTTTGCTTATTGTTGAGATCCGTATGGAGTTTCACCTTCCGCGACTCTCGTAGAAGAAGAGGAATTATCAGATTTATAGAGTGGCGCTTCAGTGAGCATCGAGTTGAGTTCCTCGTCTGGCTCCCAAGCATCTGAAGCCTCCCAAATCTGTCCCGCCAGCGTGCCGCCTGTGCGTTCTGTTTTAGAAGACGAAAATGGCACGAGCTTAGCAATCGGCTTTCCTGCTTTAGCTATGACGATGATTTCCCCGGCATTCACTTCATCGAGCAACCTAGACAGATGGGTCTTTGCTTCATGGATATTGAGAGTTTTCATCTACAGACTAAGTTAAACTAAGCTTGGTGTGATTGCAAGTAGCTAGGATAAAAAATCCCGCAGCAGGCGAAGCTGTGCGAGATTTGAAAATGTTAGCTACCTTAAAGAGGCTGGAAGCGCTCTTTTAAGCAAGCTTAGCAATGATTGCGTTGTATGTGGCGGATGGGCGCATGATCGCAGTGGTCTTCGCGTCGTCGAGCAGGAAGTAACCGCCGAGGTCGGCTGCTGGGCCTTGTGCTGCGTTGAGCTCAGCAATGATGGTAGCTTCGTTCGCTGCGAGTTCAGTAGCGATGGGTGCGAATGCTGCCTGCAGGTCTGCGTCTTCAGTCTGAGCTGCGAGAGCTTGTGCCCAGTAAGTAGCGAGGTAGAAGTGTGAGCCACGGTTGTCGAGTTCGCCGACCTTACGTGATGGTGACTTGTCGTTCTGCAGGAAGAGGTCAGTCGCTTCGTCGAGTGTCTTACCGAGAACTGCTGCTTTCGGGTTGTTGTTGGCGATAGCGAGGTGTTCGTATGAAACTGCCGTGGCGAGGAACTCACCGAGGGAATCCCAACGGAGGTGGTTTTCCTTTTCAACTTGCTGAACGTGCTTAGGAGCAGATCCGCCAGCACCGGTCTCGAAGAGTCCGCCGCCGTTCATCAGAGGTACGATGGAGAGCATCTTAGCGGATGTGCCAAGCTCGAGGATTGGGAACAGGTCAGTGAGGTAGTCGCGGAGTACGTTGCCTGTCACAGAGATTGTTTCGAGGCCGTTCTTAGTGCGATCGAGTGTGTAGAGAGTTGCTTCTGTCGGTGCAAGAATCTGAATATCGAGGCCTTCTGTGTCGTGGTCGAGCAGGTACTGACCGACCTTTTGGATCAGCTGTGCGTCGTGTGCGCGGTCTTCGTCGAGCCAGAAGATAGCTGGGCTACCCGTTGCGCGAGCACGTGTGACAGCGAGCTTTACCCAGTCTTGGATAGGAGCGTCCTTTGCCTGACAAGCACGCCAGATGTCGCCAGCTTCCACAGTGTGCTCGGTGAGTACCTTGCCGTTAGAGTCGATAGCGCGGACTGTGCCAGCTGCTGCGATTTCAAATGTCTTGTCGTGTGAACCATACTCTTCAGCTTTCTGAGCCATGAGACCAACGTTTGGTACTGTGCCCATTGTTGTTGGATCAAATGCGCCGTGCTCTTTGCAGAACTCGATAGTTGCGTCGAAAACACCAGCGTAGGAGCTGTCAGGAATCACTGTTTTAGTGTCCTGTTGCTTGCCTTCTGCATTCCACATTTGACCAGAAGTACGGATCATTGCTGGCATGGAAGCGTCGATGATCACGTCGGAGGGGACGTGGAGGTTAGTGATGCCTTTGTCAGAATCAACCATAGCGATTGCTGGGCCATTGACGTAGCATGCTGCGATGTCAGCTTCGATCTCAGCCTTCTTGTCCGCTGGGAGAGATTCGATCTTAGCCGCAAGGTCGCCAAAGCCGTTCTGTGTGTTCACTCCGAGCTCAGCGATTGTTGCCGCGTGCTTGGTGAATACTTCTTTGTAAAATGCCTCAACACCGTGGCCGAAGATGATAGGGTCAGAGACCTTCATCATTGTCGCCTTCATGTGAAGTGAGAAAAGGGTGTCGTTCGCCTTGGAGTCAGCAACCTGTGCTTCGAGGAATGAAACAAGAGCGTTCTTGCTCATGAATGTGGCGTCGAAGACTTCGCCAGCGAGGAGTGGAGTAGATGCCTTGAGAACTGTCTCAGTAGCGTCTGCAGCCGTGTGAACGATCTTCACGTCAGTGGCTTCAGTTACTGTTACGGATTTCTCGTTAGAGAAAAAATCGCCAGCAGACATTGTCGCAACGTGCGTCTTGGAATCCTTTGACCAAGCGCCCATGCGGTGTGGGTTTGCCTTAGCGTAGTTCTTAACAGCCTTTGGTGCGCGGCGGTCAGAGTTTCCTTCGCGGAGCACTGGGTTTACTGCTGATCCCTTGATCTTGCCGTAGCGCTCTTCTGCGTCTTCGTAGTTAGGAATGTCGTATCCAGCAGCCTGAAGCTCAGCGATAGCAGCCTTGAGCTGTGGTACTGATGCCGAAATGTTAGGAAGCTTGATGATGTTCGCTTCTGGTTTCTTAGCAAGCTCACCGAGCTCAGCAAGTGCGTCAGCGATCTGCTGATCAGCAGTGAGGTTCTCTGGAAAGTTAGCAATGATTCGGCCAGCGAGTGATATGTCGCGTGTCTCAACGTTGACACCAGCTGTCTTTGAAAATGCTTCGATCACTGGAAGCAGTGAGTAAGTCGCGAGCGCTGGTGCCTCGTCAGTTTTGGTGTAAATGATTGTAGACATATTTTTATATAAAATTGATGGGGCGGGGTTTAGAGCATTCTATCCAGATGGACAAGGGGGAATTCTTGTTGATGTAGCATTTGTGAATGAAGATTTTTCATAAGCATTGGCGGTCGGGAGTGAGTGAGAATTTCTTGCGAAAATTATAGTGGGATGGGGGACTTAAATTTGTTTATTTGCAGCATGCAAGTTGTTAGCATGCGTAAATCAATTATTCCCAAGTCATGGAACGTCTCACCAACTATTCGTCAACGAGTAGGTGAAGAGGCTGGTCGTCAGCGACTCATCACTGAGGACGGTGAAATCCTCGTCCTTTTGCACACCGTCCCAACTGCTCAAGACAAAGGGCGCCGCGAAGCCGCTCTGTTTTGGTACGATGGTCAGGGGAATTGGAAATCGTCACCATATTCTGGTGGACGATCTGAACTGAGAACATTGGTAAATTCTTATCAAAAGCGTCTAGGGGAGCTCGACGCATCATTAGAGGCTGTATAGGACGCTGTGGTAATTCATACCGTGATTGATGAAGCCACACCTATTGTTCGCGCTGGCCGTCACTTGGCCCAAGTCATCAGTGAACTACGCAAAGCTCTCCGTGATGACCTAGAAGTCCTCTCTATCCGAGACCAAGCCGTCAACATGGAACGCAGTGGGGATCTTCTCCTTCAAGATGCTAAATCTAGCCTCGACTTCATGATTGCTAAAAATGCCGTAGCTCAGGCAAAGGATGCTCAAAAATCTGCTAAGGAAGCTCAAAAACTCAACCGACTAGCAGCCTTCTTTTTCCCGCTCATGACCATCGCTGCAGTCTTCGGAATGAACAGGCCTGGTGAGATTTTAGCGAACGGAGGAATCATCGTTATCGTCATCTTAGGCTTGGTGCTGGGAGCCATAGTTCAAGCTAGTTTGAAGAAGTCTGAGTGATATAAAGTAAAGTTTCAAAAGAGACGAAAGCCGGAGGTTCCTTGATAATCATTTAGCGCTTTTACTTCAGCACACTCTAGCCCCAAGTCAGCACCATGACTGAGGAGAAACGCCGATTTATCAAGAAAGCACCCAGCACTCAAAGTTTCCGCGTAGCGCATTTTCCTAAAGCCCTCAAAAAGAACATTTGTCTCTTTGGTTTTGCTTAGTGGTATAATGGCATAGCGTCGCGAGGATCACTCGTGCGAGAGGATGAGCCCTTTCCGTCCTTCGGCTCGATACCTCGTCAGCCATTTGTGCCCGCTCTCTACTTGACCACCCACATCCAATTTTCTAAAACCACTCGGTCACCCTAGCTTAACTTAGCCTTTCGGTGGCCTAACTTTCAGGCACACCTCAAAACTAACATTTCGAAAAAAACTATGGAGCGCAGAGAACTTTTAAAGATCATGGCGATGGCAGTGGGAGGCAGTGTTGCCCTTCCGGAAAGCGCTTTCGCGAGAATCGGCGAGGCATTCAACCCCGCCGACCTCACCTATTTCCGTCCGGCCCAGCGCAAGCAGGTGGCCATCCTTGCAGAGGCAATTATCCCGGAGACGGATACCCCGGGGGCAAACGGGGCAGGGGTGCCGGGCTGGATCGAGCTGATCACAAAAGATTGCCTAACACCGGAGGATCAACTCATCATCACAGAGGGACTTGCGGCCATCATGCTGCGCTGTGCGAAAGACCACGGCAAGGGGCTGGACAAGCTTAGCGCAGAAGAGCAGGTGGCTTTTCTTACGGCTTATGATGAGGAGACTAAAGCGACACGGGCCAAGCTGGAGCAGCAAGGAAAACCGCAGAGGCAGACATTTCTCCAGCAGTTCAAGGAGCTTACCAAGTTCTGTTACGTGAACTCCGAGGTCGGCGCTACCCAGGCGTTCGACTACCATTTGGTGCCCGGAAAATGGGTGCCAGACATGCCGCTCAAGCCAGGCATGAAAGCCTACTCCATCTAACTCCTACCTATTAAAAAAAACTTATGAGTCTCACCAAAGGAAAAGCGGAACACATGTATGATGCGATCGTTGTCGGCTCCGGAATCTCAGGCGGCTGGGCTGCCAAAGAACTCTGCGAGAAAGGCCTCAGCACGCTGGTTCTGGAGCGCGGTCACAAGCTCGAACACGTCACCGACTACAAGACCACCAACTCCGCCCCGTGGGAGCTCCAATGGCTCAACAAACCATCCCGGGAAATTATTTCCCAGCAGAAAAAGCAAAGCCGCACTGGCTACACGGTTAGACCTTCGCAGAATCAGCTTTTTGTCGATGACATCGACCATCCTTACGAGGAGAAGAAGCGCTTCGACTGGATGCGCGGCTACCACACCGGCGGGCGCTCCGTCATGTGGGGCCGGCAAACCTATCGCCTCAGCCAGATGGACTTCGAGGCGAACGCCAAGGAAGGCATCTCCATCCCATGGCCGATCAGCTACGAGGAAATAGCACCGTGGTACAGCTACGTGGAGAAATTCGTAGGCATCAGCGGCAACGCCGATGGACTGGTGCAACTGCCGGACGGGATATTCCAGCCAGCGATGGCACTCACTCCACCGGAGCTCGATCTCAAGGCTGGTGTGGAGGGGAAATGGGACACCCGCAAGGTTGTCCACGCCCGCATCGCCCACCTTACCAAGCCGACGCCGGAGCAACTCGCTCTGGGCCGCTCGGCGTGCATGTATCGGAATCTCTGCATTCGTGGCTGTCCTTTCGGCGCCTATTTCAGCAGCCAGTCGGCGACGCTTAAAGCCGCTGCGAACACGGGAAAAATGACCCTGCGCACGCATTCCATCGTCCACTCCGTCATCTACGATGACAAGGCTGGCAAGGCTATCGGCGTGCGCCTGATCGACGAGGTGACACTGGAAACGACCGAATATTTTGCCAAAGTCATTTTCCTCAATGCCTCCACCGTCGCGTCCACTGCGATCTTGATGAACTCGAAATCTGATCGCTATCAGAACGGGATGGACGAGAGCGGGTCGCTCGGCGGCTACCTGATGGACCACCATCTCGGAGTCGGAGCCAAGGGCCACATCGATACCCACGCGGACAAAGTCCAGTTCGGCAGGCGCCCCGGCGGATTCTATATCCCACGCTACAGGAATTTCACCGAGAAACCTGGGAAAGGGAACTACCTCCGCGGCTTCGGCTATCAAGGCGAGGGCATGCGTCAGGGATGGTCGCGTCCGATCGCTGGCTTTGGCGCGGATTTCAAAAAGGAACTCACCTCATTCGGTCCTTGGAAGATCGGTATGTATGGCTTCGGCGAATGCCTGCCCTACGAGAACAACCGAATCTCGCTCAGCAAGAAAAAGACCGACAAATGGGGCTTACCCCTCGTTGTCGCCGATGCCGAGTTCCAAGAAAACGAGCACGCCATGCGCGAAGATATGATGAACGATTCAGCGGAGATGTTAGAATCAATGGGCGCGAAGGGAATCAGCACCTACAACAGGGAACCCTCGATCGGGCTTGCTATCCACGAGATGGGTACCGCGAGGATGGGAAGCTCGCCAGAGGAATCCGTCCTCAACAAACACAACCAAGTTTGGGGTGCACCTAACGTCTTTTGCACAGATGGTGCGGCCATGGTCTCATCCGGCTGCCAGAATCCATCGCTCACCTACATGGCCCTCACCGCAAGGGCGGTAGACTTTGCCGTCACGGAGATGAAAAAAGGCAATCTCTAAGGCGCTAGAAAACTGATCGACCTCCGGGGCTGGCTATTTATTTTACTTGAAATATTATGTGCCAATTCTAGCAAAATTAGACATCTGAAGATGAAAAATATTCTCACCATTGATCAAGCTGGACCTATCAAACAGCTGATGTCTTAGTGACTTCGATTCCAGCAAGGCGGGAGGAAGGCGCATAGCGAGCGATGCAACTGACAACCAACGAAGCTAATCTCGCTGTGTCATTTCGCCCTCTCCAAATCAGCTTTGCTGCAAATACAAAGAATAAGAGTACAACTATTGATCCAGTATAACTGTGAAGAGAGTATGACAACTTTTGAGCAAAGATTCATTCAGAGGCCTGAATCCTACTAATTCAGCTCAGTGCCTTCCGGTCGCCCTAACTGGGCTCGATTGGGGTGGGTCCGATGGTCCCGCCCTCGATGAACTCGGCCTCGGTGGACTCGCTCTGATCCTCCGTCGCCGTAGGTAATTTGGCATCTGAAAATCAACAATCACTCCAACCCCACTTCCCATCACCGGGGGGTGGGTTTTTTGCGGTCCATCGAGTACCTAAGCCCCCAACGGGGGTAAACTCCAAACACCCAGTGAGACAGCTTCGCCTGGAAATACTCCCTGTTTTCCGTGGTTAAAAATGAATCCACAACCCAAGCCTTCTTTCGCATATTTAGCGGTTAAAAATCTGAATAATCATCCCACCTGTCGCGCCAATGTACTCGACATACTCAAGCATTCTCCTAGTTTTTAAAACGTACTCACATCTCACTATGAAAAAATATTCTCTCTCGGTTCTCCTATTGTTCGTCACCCTGCTGATAGCCACCCCGCACGCCGACGCGGCTAGTTACGCCTTTGACAACTTCAACCTCGAAGAGGTTAAAGACAGCGGGGATACTCAAAAAGCGTCTAAAGAAGTAAGCGAAGGCTTTCGATTGTCAAAAAGTGGCAAACAGGAGCAAGCCTTCAAGATGTTCACTCTGGCGGCCAAGCGTAACGAATTAACCGCCTATATGGCACTCGGTATCATGCACCGCGAAGGCCGAGGAACTCCGGAAAACCTCAAACTCGCGAAGGAGAACTTCCAGAAAGCCGCGGCTAAAGGCAACCCGCAGGCGACTAAAGAACTGGTGCTCCTGCGCTTCGCCGCGCCCGATGACCCCGAAGAATTTGCCGCCGCCCGCAAGCAGATGGAGCAATTAGCTAGTAAAGGCCTAGCGGTCGCACAGTTGCGGCTCGGCCTGGCGCACCTCGCAGGCTACGGTTACACCGCCGATGCCACCAAGGCGATCGAGTACCTGACTCAAGCAACAAAATCCACCGGTTCCTTCAAATCCGATGCAGCCTTCGTACTCGGCCAGCTCTACCGCGACGGCAAGCTCAAACCCGAGCTCAAGCCTGACCCACTAAGCGCCGAATCATGGCTCAAAAAAGCGGCCGAGGCAAAACATCTCGGAGCCATGCGCGCGCTCGGAGAATTCTACCTGGCCTCCAATCCTGCTCAACAGAACTACGCGAAGGTACGCGACTAGTTCTCCCGCCTCGATAAACTCGGTGACCCCTACGGCCTTTATTACCTGGGACAAATGAGCGAGAACGGCTGGGGTGGCAAAAAATCATTAAAATCCGCAATCGACTACTACGACAAAGCGGCTGACAAAAAAGTGCCAGCTACCATCTACAGTCTCGCCACCTTCCACGAAAACGGACTCGGGGGACTGAAAATGGACAAGAGCAAGGCGATGGATTACTACCGCCAGGACGCAGAACTCGGCCATGCCGTCTGTATGTATGATCTCTCGGTCATGCTCGACACCTCGGACGTAAGACCGCAACTCAAGGCTGAGGTCATGCCCTGGCTCCTACGCTCCGCATCCGCCGGACTGGTCGCGGCCGAGTACAAGATTGGCACGCGCTACCAGCAGGGTAGGGGCGTGCAGCAGGACTTCGTTGCCGCCGGAGCCTGGTTTATCCGCGCGGCACGTTCCGGGCACGGACAAGCGCAGTTACACCTCGGTGAGATATATGAAAAAGGCATGGGCGTCAAACGCGACCACGGTGCAGCGCGTCAGCTCTTCGAACTCTCAGCCAAAGGCGGCAACCTTGGTGGAGTGGTCAAGTACGCCGAAGTTCTGGCAAAGGGCATCGGTGGCAAACAGGACATCGTTGAGGCCTACGTCTGCGCCGAGTCAGCTGCCAGCGCCGCTGCCGCATACGCCAACGCATCCAACACACCCGTCGGCAAACTAGCTATCTAACTCCGCGATAGTATCATCAAAATTATGACTGCCGAGCAGTTGACCGAGGGTGAAAAACGCCTCACCGACGCAAAGAAAGCCGCCGCTAAAAAAAACTGAACCCAAACAAGTAGACCCAGCGAGCTAGGCTAAGTGTGTCATAGCCAGTCTGTGGCTGGGGCTTCTAGCCTCATTCCAGCCCATCCTAACACCTTAGCCAAAAAGCAAATTCCTAGCAGTTGATGTCCGAGGCTTGAACCTATTCTGAATTGATTATACACCTAGCAACCTCGGTAGGATGTAGATCCGCCAGAAACGATAAAAGGCACCTGAGTCTCCAGCTCCGTCACCTTTAGGCCAACTATTCTCATGAACTTACTTCGCTCTCTTTCCATTTGTGCACTCATTTCGCTCACTCCATCGATCCTCATCGCTGAGACAAGAGCTGAACGAACCCAAGCTCTCAAACTGGAAAACCCCAAAGCCAGCTGGTGGGATCTCATCGATACTGGTCCATTCATCAGTGACACCTTCCTCGGATTTGGACCAAAGGGCGACGTCGCCGTTCTCAAGGGAATCGCCATCAAACTCGGCCGCGACGAGGATCACAGCGTTGTTTTTGACACTGAAACCTTACGCATGGTTGCCGGATTCCAAGGAACGGCCCAGCTCGAGGGAACTCCGTGGAGCGGAAAGCACTCAGACAACTCCTACCTCCCCGAAGACCGAAAGAGCTACTTCTTCGCCACAAAAAATGGCCCAGGCGTCGCTGTAAATGGCAACTGGCAGGACCCGCGTGAAACCAAAAATGGCCCCCTCCCCGACCAGCAAGGTGAGTACCTTGGACTCTACCGACACGAGAATAACACCGTACTGAGCTACACCATTGGCGGCTCCAAAGTCCTCGATACTCCTTGGGTTCACGATGACGCACTTGTTCGTTCATTCAAAATCGAGAAAATGAAGCAGGACGTCGAACTGCTGATTCTTGACCCGCTCGAAGGCGGCCGCGACATAGAACTCTCGTTAGACGGCTTCGCTGATCTCGGCACTCCAGCTGGGATCACTTTAAAGACGCAGCCATCAGGCCGTATTCTGCTCGCTCTTAAAAAAGGAGCCGAGGGAGAATTTGACCTCATCTATTCCCCGAAAGGAAAGAAAGTCGACCTCCCAGATCACCGTGGCCCCGGCCCCCTCACTGCAGGCGGCCCAGCTCTCTTTCCAGAATCTGTCACTGTCAAAGGCCGCGCATCTACCAGCACTGCTGGCTATGCCGCCGATGACATCCCCCTACCCAAAGAAAACCCGTGGGAATCTAACATCCGATTCGGTGGCTTCGATTTCTTCTCCGACGGCAAACGCGCGGCCTGCTCCACATGGAATGGCGACGTCTGGATCGCCGAGGGCATTGATGGTGACCTCTCAAAAATCACCTGGCGGCGCTTTGCCTCTGGACTCTATCAAACACTCGGTCTCAAAATTGTCGATGACATCATCTACACCCACGGACGCGATCAAATCACCCGCCTACACGACCTCAACAACGATGGTGAAGCCGACTTCTACGAGTGCTTTAACAACGACATCCTCATCACCCCCGGATTCCACGAATTTGCCTTCGACCTGCAGACCGACAAAGACGGTAACTTCTGCTTCACCAAGGCAGCCCCCGTCCTCGCAGGTGGTCGCGGATTCTCCGATCCCACCGAGCATACCGGCACCATCCTTAAGGTCAGCCCCGATGGGAAAACGATGCAACGCATGGCCTGGGGACTTCGTGCTCCCGGCGGAATTGGCATCGGTCCCAATGGCGAAATCACCACAGGCGAGAACGAAGGCAGCTACGTTCCACGTTGCAAAATCACCTGGAGCAAGCCCGATGGAAGCAGCTTCCATGGCGTCGTTCCCAGCGAGTGGGACGGTAGAAACTTCGTCCGCAATCTCCCCGGAATGCCGACCGATTACGAAAAGCCTCTCTGCTGGCTCCCCTACTACGTTGACAACTCCAGCGGTAGCCAAGTCTGGGTTCCAGCCGACGGATCATGGTCAAATCACGCTGGGAATATGCTCCACTTTTCCTATGGAAAAAGCTCGATTTATCGAAGCTTGATCGACGAGGTCGACGGCCAGGTTCAAGGCGGCGTCTATCGACTTCCCATCGATCTCACCACCGCCGGCATGCGTGGACGATTCCATCCAAAATCCGGACAACTCTTCGTCATCGGATTCCGCGGATGGCAGACCAATGGCGGAACCGGCTTCCAGCGCATTCGTTTGGTCTCAGACGAAAAGCCCGTCCCCCAAAAACTTGAAGCGCACGCCAATGGACTGCGCATCGAGTTCAGCGAAAAACTAGACCCCTCAGTCGCAAACGATCCCCGCCGCTACTCCATCAGCAAATGGGATTACGTCTGGGGCCCGCAGTATGGTTCTGGAAGGTTCTCGGTCGACGATAAAGATCTCTCCGCTCGCAAGGAAGCCCTTTCTACCCCTTCAAAGGGCTCGGTCAATCAAGTCGACGCGGTCGAAGTACGCGCAGCCAAGCTCCTGAAGGATGGCAAATCAGTCTTCCTCTACATCCCCAAAATGACTCCAGCCATGCAGATGGAAATCCGCATGGACCTCGCCAGCGCGAACAAAAAGGAATTCAAGGAAACCATCTGGAACACCATCCACAAACTTCGTCCAACATTTGATAAACACGGGCTCGATCTCGCCAATCTCCCCGTCATCAAAAAAGAAGCGCTCGGAGAACAAGGACTCATTCTTAGCTCTTCGAGAGGTGCTGCTGACGACGCTCTTGTTGTCGATCGACTTGCCATGACAGTTGAGAACAAGAGCACAATCACCTCTTTAATCAACTCATCACAGGCGGTCTTCGAGGGAGATGTCGTCATCGATTCTCGTGATAAAAGAGCATTCCGCCTGGAAGGTCATGGTTGGGCCAGCCTCAAAATTAATGGCAAGAAAGTCATTGAGGGCGACCTCCCTCTAGAGTCTCCCCCGCTCGACCTCGAAGCCGGCCCTCAAGCGCTGTTCTGCCATTTCAAAAAAGCTAAATCAGGCACCAGCCAAATCCGTCTCCTCTGGAGTGGGTCCGATTTCATCTGGGAACCAGTCAGCCCCTCGGCCTACCGCTACACTTCGAACTCCATGCTAGCCGCCAAGGACAAGGCCCGCAAAGGACGCAATCTTTTCGCCGCTGCCAACTGCGTGAAATGCCACACCGATGAGAATAATGATTTAAAGTCAGATGCATCAATGCCTGAACTCTTCGAAACCCTCCCCGATTTCAACAACATCGGCAACCGCATGCACCAAGGCTGGCTTGAGCAATGGGTTAAGAAACCCGAAGATAATTGCCCAAGTGTCGCACCCGACGAAGCCAATGACATCGCAGCCTTCCTTGCCACTCTGAAAGACAAAGAGCTGCCCGCTTTGACCGGTGATCCGAAGAATGGAAAATCTCTCATTGAAAAGCTCCACTTCACGCCATGGGCTGAGGAATTCACAAAATCCGTCCAACTCACCCGTGGAGGTCTCCAGGCTATCCTGCTTAACCCAAGCCAACACGCCAAGTTCACCACCATCCCCGATCTCCGACTCACACCGCAGGAAGCTGCTGACATTGCGGCTTGGATAGAATCCAAACGACCCAAGCCCCTTCAAGCCACCTTCGGCAATGCCGCAAAAGGAAAATCCATCGTCGCCAACCGATGCGCAACCTGCCATCAACCCGACAAAAAGGAGAAGTATGAATTCGCAGCCAAAGGGCTGAGGAAAATGTGGAACACCGAATGGATGGAGCACGGCTGCTTATCAGAAGAAGAAGGAAATGCACCGGAACTAGGCCTCAGCCTCGATGACAAACAAGCACTCCTCGCCTTTAAGAACGTTGGCGGCAACAGAAACTATAACTCACTCCGCCGCTTCGTTCCTCACGAATACGCATCCCGCGCGATGGAACGCTTCCAATGCGCAACCTGTCACTCGGGAGAGAACAAACTGCCCGACATCACACTCGCAGGTGAAAAACTCAGGACCGATTGGCTCGAATCCCTCTTCAAAGGTGAAACCCTCAAAGTTCGCCCATGGATGACAGCCCGCATGCCAGGCTTCGCACACCACTCACACCTACTAGCCAAAGGAATCGCCTATCGCGCCGGCATGGTCCAATCCTCCCCGAGACCCGATGCCCATGCGTCACTCGTCGAAACTGGCAAGAAAATCGTCGGGCTCACCGGCTATGGCTGCGTCGCTTGCCACGCCGCCGGCGAAACTCCAGCCCTCCAAGCGTTCGAAGGCCAGGGACCCAACCTCCAACTCTCTGGACAACGTCTCCGCCCCGGCTACTATGATTCTTGGATGCATTGGCCTCAACGCTTCAGCCCACTCACCATCATGCCGAAGTACACCGTCGATAAGAAAAAAGCACTCAATGCCAACTTCTTCGACGGCGATGCAAGCAAGCAATTCGAAGCAATCTGGCACTACATCCAGACGCTAGAAGGAGCCGACAAAGCCCCCACCCCC
>NZ_MQWA01000001.1:442220-571742 GCF_002954445.1 Rubritalea profundi | reverse complement strand
TTTAAGTGTCATTGGCCCCCACCCCCAAAAAGGAGGAATAATACCCCCTTGGACTGCTGAGGCTTGACTCAGCTTTGTGGTGGCCGCGGCTTGACGCGGGTGGTGGCTGGACCACCCAGAACAGAACCACTCCCTAACTCTCAGACCACTCATTTTTTAGACAATCGATGCAATCGATAATTGGAAATGCACAAACTGTCATTGGGCGGTGAAGTAAGCACTGCAATGGAACATAGAGTGAATTCTAGGAATGGGTAAAGCAATATGTCGTTATAGATCTCGGACGGAGAAATGGTACTATTGGCCCACGTAGGCGGTATCGTAACACCTGTTTTGGCGCTCTGGTGGGTAGCCAGAATATTGAGTCTCTCCCAGCAGACTTGCCGACGTGAGGCGAAGATGACGCCATCGCCTATTTCAACGACAAGTTCAAATGTCCCCTGCAAAGAGCAAATTTCCAATATTTTTTTTGAATTTAGCTATTCAAAAATGAAGAGAAATCGCTATCACTTCCCCTGTCAAATCGACATCAACGTCATCCATGAAGACGCACCGTCTATAAACAACCTTAGCATTACGTTTACCAAATTTCTCACGCCACTCTTGGCTGTGGCCATGGCTTGCTCGGCGCTGGCTGCCAGCAAGCCTAACATCATCCTCATTCTTGTCGACGACCTCGGCTATGGTGACCTAGCCTGCTACGGCGCGAAGGACATGTGCACGCCAAATCTCGACAGCTTGATGAAGGCGGGCACGCGCTACGACCAATTTTACGCCAACTGCACGGTCTGCACGCCGACACGTGCAGCTCTGATGACGGGACGCTATCCTGACCTCGTCGGAGCGCCCGGAGTTATTCGCCAGTACGCTTCCGATAACTGGGGGTACTTCAACCCCAGTGGACCCACCCTTCCTGAACTTCTGAAAAAAGGTGGCTATCATACTGGCCTTATTGGGAAATGGCACCTCGGTTACGACTCTCCCAACCTTCCCAATGACCGTGGATTCGACCACTTCCAGGGCTTCCTCGGGGGGATGATGGATGATTACTACAAACACCTCCGCGGTGGAGTGAACTGGATGCGGCACAATAAAGAAACCATCAACCCAGAAGGCCACGCTACCGAAATTTTCACCGGCTGGGCGGTTGATTACCTCAAGCAACGTTCGAAAAAAGCCGATCAACCATTTTTCCTCTACCTCGCCTACAACGCTCCCCACTACCCGATTCAACCACCAAAAGAATGGCGGGAAAAAGTTCAACAACGGGAACCAGATCTCGATAAAAAAAGAGCTGGCAATGTCGCTTTTATCGAGCATCTGGATCATGAGATTGGCAAAGTCATCAATAGCCTCAAGCAACTCGAACTCAGCAAGGACACGCTGGTTATTTTCACATCCGACAACGGAGGATCCGTCCGACACGCCCAGTCGAACGCACCGCTTCGTGGCGGCAAGCAGGACCATTGGGAGGGCGGCATCCGGGTCCCAACCTGTGCTGTATGGCCCGGAAAGATTCCCGCTGGAAAACGCAGTGACACTCTCGGCATGACCATGGATTTTCTCCCCTCACTTTGTGAGATCGCCGGAGTGGAGGTCAATCACGATATCGAAGGCCAGAGCTTGGCTCCCGTCTGGCTCAAGGGAACCTCAGGAAACCAAGATCGCACCATGATCTGGGGACGTCGTGAGGGGAATCCTCGCTACCAGGGGCGAGCCTACTATGCTATCCGCAAGGGTCAGTGGAAGCTCCTTCAAAATTCCCCCTTCGAACCCATGGTACTGATCGATCTAAAAGCCGACCCCTACGAGAAAAATCCATTGCCAGCGGAAGGAAAAATCGCAAAACAACTGACAACAGCACTGATGAAAAACATTCAAAAATTCGGAAGACCCCCTTGGGTGAAAGCTGTGGATGAGAAGCCTTGAAGAGATACAATAACCACCAATGCTTTTTATGATCAAACTTAGGCCCATCCTCGCAGTCATTCTATCAATGATGAACGTTGCCGCGTTTGCGGCAGAGCCGCCTTCAATATTGGCTCTCGGTGACTCGATTACACAAGGAGGCAAGACCTTCGTCTGTTATCGTCAAATTCTGGTCCCCGAATTAAGCAAGCGAGGTGTTGCGCTCCAATGGATAGGCCCGAGGAAGGATTTGACCTCCGCCCATGCCGGGTATGGAGGGCGGAATACGAAATACCTGCTCGGCATTTCAAAAGAAATTTACAGCAAATATCCTGCCGACATCGTCTTGATCCATTCGGGGCACAACAGCTTCAGCGAAGACAAGCCGGTTTCTGGAATCATCCGCGACACCGAAGCAATCATTGACACGATGCGAAAGATCAATCCCGATGTAACCATCCTCTTGGCACAGGTGATTCCCGCTGGAAAGCTGCCCAAGTATTCCTACATCCCAGAGCTGAACCAGCAATTAGCATTGCTGGCGACGCGGCTTATCAAACGGAACTACAACATCGTTCTCGTAGACCATGCCGTTCAATTTGATTGGAAAACCGATACCATCAGCGACAAAGTCCACCCCAATGCTTCGGGAGCAAAAAAGATGGCGACTAAATGGATGGATGCGCTGTTGCCGCTGCTTGAAAAAAATGAGCAGATACACGCTATTTTGAGGGTATAAGGGGTTTTCATTCTTGGGAGTGTGACTGCTATTTCTAACCGCCCCGTCCGTATTTGATAGTCTTGGGCTTGGCGGTTGGAAACCACCGCCACGGACCTCATGAGCCTGAAAGTTTTGTCACCTTCATCACCTTGTAGTCTGTCTGGTGTGGTTGTTTACCAGTAGCCACCTAACTGCGACCCGCCAAGCCGCTGATCCTTAGTTTATTTATCTCAGCAAAGCTCAAACTGGTTAGCCTGAGACGACTAGAAATCGTCGTGCTGCGAACCTGTATGGCCGTTGGTGGGGGGGGGATCAAGATTCTATCGCCTACCCGATTAGGATTTACTATTCTCTGGCTTGTCAGTGCTAAAAGATTTCTTTATAGATGTTACTCAATGGAATTGATTCCACCTCAAATATTGTTAGGAGCCTATAGTGAAGGGGTTTTCCCTATGGCCGAGGACGGTGAGTTGCAGTGGTACTCACCGCTGATGCGTGGAGTGATCCCTCTCGATGATAATTTTCACATTCCACGAGGACTAAAAAAAGCGCTACGGAAAAACCCCTATGAGGTGCGGTTTGATACTGCTTTTCAAGAAGTGATGCTCGGGTGTGCCGAACGTGAAGAGACCTGGATTGATAAGGTGATCATCGATAGTTACACCGAACTTTTTAGGCTAGGGTTTGCCCACTCAGTAGAGTGCTGGGATGAGGATGGGCTGCAAGGTGGGTTGTATGGAGTTAAATATGAGGGGGCATTTTTCGGTGAAAGCATGTTTAGTAGGAAGAGTGACGCGAGTAAGATCGCCTTGGTGCATTTGGTCGAAAAGCTTAGGGAAGATGGCGTGCGCTTATTGGACACCCAGTGGATGACTGAGCATTTGACGCAATTCGGTGGGCGGGAAGTCCCACGGGAAGAGTATCTACAGCTCTTAGCGGAGGCGATTGGGCCGCCCGTGACGGAGTCGAATAAATCTTAGCGAAATAAAAATTCGATGAATTGGGTAGAAATGACTTTACAAGATGGGTGATTTCCGTATTTTGCGCCTCCCAAACAGGAATTTTTCCAGACATGAAAGTTTTATCATCACTAGCCTCAATGAAGCGCCGCCACGAAGACTGCCAAGTGGTCAAACGTAAGGGCACACTCTACGTTATCTGCAAGACAAACCCTAAATTTAAAGCTCGTCAGGGCACTACACGTGCTACTAAGCTTTCTAAGAAAGGCGTCAAGTAATACAGTTTCTGGGAAACCGGACACAATCAATTTCTAGCTTTCTTTCCAATTTATTTGGAGAGAAATTTTTTTTTGCCAATCGAGGTTTTATCATAAAAAATAAAACCATCTTGACTAGTGTCGCCAAGATAGTTTTGAGAGAGGGGGGGTGAATTGTTTGTGGTTAATACCAGTTGAACAGTCATCTTACCGCTATGATTGTTATTTAAGGTTGGATGAAATAGTCAGCGAAGCTGAGATGGCAGTGACGCCGAATGATTAAATTCTAGCGGTGTTGCGCGTTTGCTGCTCGCCCCGCTCGCACCCTCCGGGCAACCCTGCGGGATTGGCTATCTCGCTCCACTCGATTGTCACATAGCCCACTATGCTCCTTCCTTGCGCCTTGCTACAATCCAATCATTCGACGTCATTCCGATAATCTGACAGTTCAAATGGTATTACTCGCCGAGTATGTGAGTTCTCATGTTTTTGAGGATCTCGGCACAGCGTTGTTGGTTGCCACCGCTTACTTCCGCTGTAGCACAGCCTGAGTAGTTGATCTCTTTGAGGGCTTTGCGTACTTCGGGCCAATCGACGTCACCTTCACCTATTTTACAAAATCCATTTTCGGTGCTCCAGTCTTTGACGTCGAGTTTGACGATGCGTTTACCGAGAGTGCGAATCCATTCCGCAGGCTTACCGAAGCGTTGATGGTTGCCGATGTCGATGTCGAATTAACTGCGGACCCATGGGCTGTTTATTTCATCAATATACTTTTTGAGTATTTCTGCGGATTGGTTGTCGTCGCCTTTTGGGTCGTAAAGGAAGTTGTTCCAGACATTCTCAATGAGTATATGCTGTCCCTTTTGTGCGGCATGAGGAATTGCTTTTTTTATGACTTCGATCGAGCGGTCCCATGCCTCTTGGTGGGTGGTGTTTTTGTTGACCACTGCTGGTACTATCAGTACGGCATTGCCACCACACATAGCTGAGTCATTGATGGCGGTGATGAGGTCTTGAAATGCACGGTCACGTTTACATCAGATGGATGGGATAGTGGGGTTTTCCAGTGGGCGGAGTCTACCATCCCGTGGATAGGGAAGTTGTATTTCTTGGAGCCGGCAAGACAGGCGGCTTTGTTTAAGCCGCCAGGTGAATTGAGTTCCATGCCATCGTAGCCCAGTTCTTGAATTCCTTGGAACTTCTCATCGGGAGTTTTTCCGAAGCCAACCATTCCAATTTTCAGGGAAAGTTTGATGTCATGATTACTGAGTTTTACAGTGCTGGCAGACTGGCCAAAACTGAGAACATTTTTAAACTTGCCACGGCAAGTAATGAGCTGGTTAAAAATGTGCGTCTAGTAGTCATAATTGTCGATTACGTTTGGATTAATATGTTCCCATCACGGGTGAGTGATGATTAGAGAAACCTGTTGCTGAGGTGTTTGAGGTGATAGCTGGGGTTGGTAGTTTCACCTGTTGCTTTGACCATTAAGTCTTGTGGTAGATGGGCACTGCCCTTGCTGTGGATCTGTAGGCGCATCCAATCAAGTAGTGGCTTAAAGTTAGCATCTTTAAAGGAATTTGAAATGGTTTCAACCTGAGTAGCCGTGTGAAAAAGTTGTGAAGCATTGAGGTTTCCTATTGTGTAAGTAGGGAAGTAGCCCATTCCACCCATGGCCCAGTGGATGTCTTGCAGACAACCTTCAGAATCTGACTTAGGGCGCATGTTGAAGCTTGCTTCGAAGCTTTCATTCCAAGCTGTTGGGATGTCTTTCACTGCGAGTTCACCTCTGATTAATCGGCGCTCAATGTCGAAGCGAAGTAAAACGTGAAGATCGTAGGTGGCCTCGTCTGCATCTACTCGGATAGGAGAGTAATTTGCTTGGTTGATGGTTTTAAGGAATTCTTCAACGCTCCAATCTCGGAGTTGTGGGAAGAGTTCTTGGGCTTTAGGCATCCAGTGGTTCCAGAAAGCTTGAGATCTACCGACGTGTGCTTCCCAAAGTAGGGATTGGGATTCGTGAATGCCTAATGAGACCGCTGAACCTGAGGGTAAACCATAATCGGCTTCAGGCAGTCCCTGTTCATATAGTCCATGCCCAGCTTCGTGTAGTACGCCGAAAAGTGATGCTGTGAAGTCGTGATCGTAGTAGCGGGTTGTGAGGCGTACGTCAGATGGACCCAACGTGGTGCAAAATGGGTGAGTAGTCGTGTCTATGCGGCCAGCTTTAAAATCGAAGCCGATAGACTTGGCTACCGCTCGGTTGAGTTCTTGTTGTTTTGCTACAGGAAACGAACCTTCAAATTTACGGGTATTGTTAGTTGCAGACTTGGCCACTGCGTGACTAGCCAATGAGATGATAGCTGGCTGAAATTGATCAAAGATAGTGACGATATCGCGCGTTTTAGCACCGCGTTCATAGCATTCTAGCAGGGCGTCATAGGTTTCCTCTTGGTAGCCCCAGAGTTCGGCTTTCTCTTTTGCTAGGTCGAGTAGCTTTTGCATATGTGGAGCAAAAAGGCTAAAGTCGCATTGCTTGCGAGCTTTGATCCATAAAGCTTTGGCGTGTGATGATGCTTTTGAGTCTCGCTCCACAATCTCTTGGCTGAGGCGGGTGGAACGGTCGAAGCTGTGGCGCCACTCACGAAGGTTGGCTAATGAACCCTGACTGTTGTCGTTATTATCTTCAGCAGCAGTGAGTAGCTTGGAGTAGGCATCATTGGTGGAAAGTTCGTATGCTTTGCCAGAGAGGTAGGCAATCTGCTCAGCTCGATAGGCGAGAGCTTTGTCGGGAAGATTGGTTTCTTGATCCCAGCCGAGTGTGGCCGAGGAGCTGTGGATAAGTGAAATTTCTCGGTGCTTTTCGACTAGTGCGGCGTATGCGTCTGACATGATTGAGAATTCATATCAGAATGGCTGGAGGGGACAAGTTGCTAGAAATTTATTCTAAAATCCCGCCATACGAGCGCTGGGCCAAGCCTTTGGTGAGTGCTAGAATATCGCTGCTGAAGCGGCAACGTAAAGCCTCGTCTGCGATTGTCGCGCACTCAGCATGGGAAAGCGAACGAATCGCCTTTTTGATGCGTGGTAATTGGTGGGTCCCTACAGAGAGTTCGTCGACTCCGAGTCCGATCAAAAGTGGTGTGAGCTCCAGATCGCTTGCCATTTCTCCACAAACACCAGTCCAGATGCCATGTTTGTTGGCAGCTTCAATAGTCATTTTTATCAGTCGAATGACTGCTGGATTCGTAGGTTTGTACAGCTTTGAGACGTGCTTGTTTATGCGGTCGACAGCGACGGTGTATTGAATCAAATCATTGGTACCAATCGAGAAAAAGTCGACTTCTTTGGCGAACTCGTTGGCCATGATCGCTGCAGATGGGACCTCGATCATCATGCCGACTTCGATTCCTGGATCGTAGGGAGTCCCTTCACTGTCTAACTCGTCCATGCATTCTTGAAGAATGCTTTTAGCTTTCATTAGTTCGCTGATGCCGGAAACTAAGGGGAACATGACTCCGAGTCGGCCATGGGCGCTGGCTCGGAGGATAGCTCTGAGTTGTTCCTTAAACATTCCTATGCGGGTGAGCGATACGCGAATACCGCGCCAGCCAAGGAAGGGGTTAGGTTCCGGTTCTGGAAGTGGCTCAGCGGGAAGTTTGTCGCCGCCGGCATCTAGAGTTCGAATGATTGCCTGGTGAGGCTGTGTGATACTAGCCGCCTCTGCGTAAACATGGTATTGATTGTCTTCAGATGGGATCTCACCTTTTCCTAAGAGGTAAAACTCGGTGCGGAATAGGCCGATTCCAGCAGCGCCACTAGCCTCAACTAGTGGGAATTCATGCTTAAATTCGACGTTTGCAGAAAGGATGATTTCACGGCCATCTGTGGTTTCCGTTTGACGATCCTTGAGGTTGTCTAACTGGCGTTCGCGTGCTTCCTTGTCGCGCTTGATGTCCTGGTAGTAAGCGATGGTCGACGGCTTAGGATTGATGATCAATTTACCATCATATCCGTCGAGAATGGTGTGGCTGAGTTCTTGGATCTCAATGATCAGTCCCTGGAGGTCTACTACAGCTGGTATTCCTAGCGAGCGCGCTAGAATGGCTGTGTGTGAGTTGATGCTGCCTTGCTCTGTGGCGAAACCGATGGAGCGGTTGCGATCCATGGAGGCTGTGTCCGATGGCGATAGGTCGTGGGCTATGATGATGTGATTGTGCTCTGGACATTCATCGCTGGGTAGGGAGGCTTCATCTGCGCTGAAGTTGCGAATCACTCGCTGAGTGATGTCGTCTATGTCAGCTGCGCGTTCTGCTAGATAGGGGTCGTTGACCCTACGCATAGCTTCGGAGTAGTTTTGAAGAACTGCATAAAAGCTAAATTCAGCATTCTGCTGCCGATCACGGATTGTTTCTTCAACCCGTTTGATCATGGTGCGGTCCGAAAGCAGCATGAGGTGGGCTTCAAAGATCTGTCCTTCGGTGTCTTGGGTGATTTCCTCAATATGCTTCTGGAGCTTGCTGATCTCCAGTTTTGTGTTGTTGAGGGCTTCGTGGACACGTTGGATTTCTTTCTCTACATTTTTTAGAGTGATTTCATAAACGTCAGGAGCCTGCAATCCACGTGAAATGACGTGGGCTGGGGCAAAAGCGAGACCCGGAGACACTGCTGTGCCTTGTATGACTACTTCTTTGTTGGACGGGATAACTGGCATTTGGGAGAGTCTATAAGCAAAAATAGGAAGTTAGACTGTGGCTAGCTTCCTGGGGGGGAGCAAGAGTCCTCAGACTTCTGATTACTCTTCAAAGTTGCGGGCGATGAGGCTGCCGACAGCTTCGAGCGCGGCCTCAGCATCTGGGCCGTCAGTGGTGATTATGAGTACGGAGCCGTGACCAGCCGCCAACATCATGAGGCCCATAATGCTTTTACCATCAATTTCCTCTCCGTCCTTTTCGACGGTGATTTCTGCGTCAAATCTGTTCGCTGTTTTAACGAACTGAGCTGCTGGGCGCGCGTGAATACCGAGCTTGTTGGTGATAGTAAATTCCTGTGTTGGCATTGGCTGTAGTCTTGTACGTATAAAGTCGGGATTTAGATGACTCTAATGAGTCTTCTTCCTAAGTGGAAGGTAAAATTTCAAAGGATGTGAAAGTTACTGATTAGTAGTTCGTTGTGTAAGGTGAGTGATGTGTCATTCCTGCTAATTTTTCGGTTAATCGGTTGTTGAACTCGGCTGCCATGTCGTAGCCAAGGCGTCTGAGCTGGAGTTCTAGTGCCGTTACGGCGACCAATCTAGCCGTGTCTCGGCCAGGTGCGACGGGGATGTCTACGATAGGAATGTCGACTCCAAGAACGTTTTCAGTTTCGCGAGTGATCCCAAGTCTATCGACTTCGTTTAAATCACTGTAGGGCCGCAGGTTTACGATGAGGTCGAGCGGAGCATCTGGGCGGATCGATCCTAAGCCGTAAATATTGGTGACATTGATGATTCCGATTCCTCGCATTTCGATGAATCCTCTGGAGAAATCGTCAGTAAATGCTGTGAGTTTGCCATTCACGTTGCGAATTTTCACGTGATCATCGGCAATCAGAGCTCCGCCTCTTTCTACGAGCCCGATGGCCGTTTCGCTTTTTCCTGAGCCACTTTTACCTTTGATCAATACGCCAATGCCACGGTATTCTAGCATGCATCCGTGGGCTGTGGTGGTGGGCGCGAAGTCGTGCTCTAGATAGAAGGTCGCAGAGTTGATGAAGCGCATGGTGTTGAGAGGGGTTCTGAAAAGGCTAATGCGGAACTCCTCACAGATATCTAGCATGTCTTGGTGGACCCTAGCATCTCTAGAGATAACAATACATGGGAGTTCGGACTGGCAGAGGATTCGGATGCGTTTCTTTCTTGTTTCTGAGTCGAGCGTGTTGAGGAACTCGACCTCTGAATTTCCGAGTACTTGAACGCGCATGTAAGCAAAGTGATCGATGTACCCAGCTAGGGCTAAGCCTGGTCTATTTAGTGTAGGTTCAACGATCTTACGTTCAAATCCGTCTGTTGAGTTGATTGGGTCGAGTTTGAGATTCTCTCCATGAGTTTCAAAAAACTCACCGACGGTGATGTGCGAAACCAATTTAACTTTGCGTGCCATGTTGACTAGCTTAGCTGCCTTGCGATTGACTTAAATGATAAAAATCGATTGTTCGTGTTAGGAGGAATCTGAGTTAGAATTCTACAGAAATACCGTTCCAATCTGAGTCCTATTTTTTACTGGAAAGCTGAGGGAGAAACTGTGATGATAATCACGCGCTAAGTAGTGCGCACTTATGAATATTATCATCATTGGAGCTGGAGAAGTGGGGCGGCATTTAGCTACTTCATTATCACGAGAAGCTCACAGCATCACTGTGATCGAAAGTAATCCTGAGTTGGCCGCCGAGTTGGAGCAGTCGCTTGATGCTAGGATTATCTGTGAAGACGGGACTTCTGTGACGACTTTGTTGGAGGCGGGTGTGAGTGAATGCGACCTTTTCTTGGCATTGACCAGTGACAACACGATCAACGTGATGGCTGCTTCAGTCGCGAAAAAGCTGGACGCCAAAAAGGTAATCTCTCGTGTGCACCCAGAAGTTCAACGTGAGGAATGGCTCTTCGACTACCGTAGCCACTTCGGAATCGATCATATTTTTAGCTCAGAACGATTGAGTGCGATTGAGCTAGCGAAATTCATACGCAACCCTGAATCTTTAGTCGTTGAGGAAATTGCTCGAGGACGGATCGAACTCCAACAGGTAAGAGTGAGCGACAAGAGCGACGTGCCGGGTAAAAAACTGATAGACCTTAAAGCTCCTGAACGGACTCGTGTGGCATCGATCACTCGCGGCGGTGAAAGCTTTGTGCCGACAGCCAATTCAACTCTTGAAGTCGGTGATGTGGTTACTATTTTTGGTGAGCCTAGGAAGTTACGGACGCTAGCAGAGCGACTACAAAAGGGGCATGTTAAAGACTCTGAGTTGAAAGTTGTCATTTTTGGAGGTGGGGAATATGGATTCACCCTCGCGCAGATGTTGGAAAGCTGGAATTGCCGCGTGCGTATTTTTGAAAAGGATGAAAAACTTGCTCAGGAACTCACTGACCGCTTGTCGAACACGACAGTTATCCACACGGATGGCACGGTGTTAGCTGAGCTTGAAGAAGAACAAGTCGGTGAAGTTGATTTCTTTGTGGCAACTTCAGGCAGCGATGAAGATAACGTCATGACTTGTCTGCAGGCAAATAATTTAGGTGCCAAAAACTGTCTTACTCTGATTCACCGAGCTGACTATGCGCAGGCGATTTCAGGTAGTGGTCGTCATTTTGGGATTTTGGCTGCTGTTAGCCCGCGTGAGGCAACGCGCCGCGATTTAGAGAAGTTTATCACATCTGATAAATTTCATACCATCAAAAAACTGGGAGCTGGCGAGATAATAGAAACCTCAGTTGAGAGTGGCTCCATTGTGGCAGAAAAAATGGTCGGCGAGGTCGAATGGCCGGAAGGCTGTATTCTGGTGGCGCGTATTCATGGGCTACACGCCTCCGTCCCAGGACCTGATGACATCCTCGAACCTGGTGATTTGATTTATGCCATCGTGACTCCAAAGGTGCGCAAGCAGTTCCTTAAACTAGTTCGTTAGGCTGTTATGAATTTTAGAATTTTAGCCAAAATCCTCGGAGCTCTACTGTTACTTGAGAGTATTGCCATGTTTTTGTGTGGAATGTTCACTTTCCTGGATAATTCTGGTCTATGTGAGTGGTCAATGGGAGCACTGATGAAGTCGGCAGGGGTGACCGCCGCTTTTGGTGGTGGACTCATGCTACTAGGTTGGCGAAAAGTTGTTAAAATTCCACGGCGTGAAGGTGTGGTGATTGTGGGGTTGGGTTGGATTCTGTCTGGAATTTTTGGTGGTTTACCCTATTTGCTCAGTGAGCCAGCAATGCTACCGGCAGATGCTTTGTTTGAATCTGTTTCAGGGTTCACCACAACTGGGTCGACGGTGATGGCTGACATTGAATCCTGGCCGCGTGGCATATTGATGTGGCGCTCAGTTACCCAATGGTTGGGTGGTTTAGGGATACTGGTATTGTTTGTTGCCCTTCTTTCTTACCTTGGGATGGGGACTAAATCACTTTTTCGAAATGAATCCTCATTCCAAACTGGCGAGGCGAGTACTGCTAGGATTCGTGATACTGCGATCAGTCTTTGGAGGGTTTATTTGACGATCACTGCGGTCTGTATCGTTGGTCTCAAGTCGATGGGGCTCAGTTGGTACAATGCGGTGAGTCATGGGTTTACTACCGTGTCTACTGGAGGTTTTAGTCCGCACAATGCAAGCATTGGTTATTATTCTGATTGGGGAAATGGTTGGGTGATCGAGCTCTGGTTGAGCCTATTCATGTTGATTTGTTCAGTCAGCTTCTTGATCTGGGTTGTCATTGTAAAGAAACGCTGGAAACGCCTACGCTCAGAAGAGGAAGGGAAGTGGTTCTTCCTCATCAGTTTCTCCGCAGCCGTCCTCATCGCGATTGGTATTGCCGCCAAAGAAATGGAGGGGTTTTGGACAGCCTTGCGACATGCATGGTTTGTTGTGGTGTCGATAGCTTCGACGACTGGTTTCGGAACTGTAGATTATGAACAATGGCCTAGTTTCGCCCTTGTACTGCTCGCGTTGCTTATGCTGCTGGGTGGGTGTTCTGGGTCGACCGCAGGAGGTTTGAAGGTGAGCCGACTTTTGGTGATGTTACGTGCAGCGCGCTTTGAAGTGGTCAAAGCATTCCGGCCGCACAAAGTCTTCAAGATGCAAGTGAATGGAAATTCGCTCGACCATGAGGCCCGTGCACAAACTGTGATGTTTATCTGTCTTTACTGTTTTCTAGTGATCATCGCGTCATTCATGATGGGCATCTTAGAATTCATGAACGATATAGACCTAGTGACCTCTGTGGGTGCGGTCTTCGCAACTCTATCGAACATTGGACCAGGTTTTGGTGATGTAGGACCCACGAAGAATTTTGCCCACTTCATGCCTGCTACCAAAGTATTCCTCAGCCTTCTGATGATCCTCGGACGTCTAGAGCTCTTTGCTATTCTCGTGCTTTTCGTGCCATCTATTTGGAGGAAGTACTAAGCATTCTTCCGTTCACCAGAGCGTCTTCACATCGTAATGCTGAAATGCGGAATCTCGGCTGATGAGGGTGAGGTCTTCGCATTGAGCTGTGGTGATGAGCATTCTGTCGAATGGGTCACGATGGTGGAGCGGGAGGTCTGTGAGTTTGTTACAATATTCAGCTTTGATTGAGATTTCTTGAAGTTGATTTTCTCTAAGAATAGCTGGAATCTGTTTCGTCCAGTTATCAGGAAGTTGGTAGAGTTGTCTCTTTTGAAGTCCTTGTTTAATTGCAATTTCCCAGAGTGAAAGAATGCTCCAATAGGCTTCTTCCGCATCTAATATCGCCTGTCCAGCTTTGGCTGAAAGGCGTGGGTCGTCGTGCAGCATCCACAAGAGAGTATGTGTATCGACTAGAACTCTCATAGCTCCTCACCATTATATTTGCTTTTGTCTTCTGCTACTTTTGGGGTGTCGACCTCTTCTGGGTAATAACCTTCAAATAAATAGTCAATTGGATCATCGAAATCATCACCAATATGAATATTCAAATGCTTTCCAGTTCCAAGTTTGCGTTTTGGTTTCTGTGCCGTTTCAATAGCGACAAGCTTTACGACCGGGGTGTTGCGATTAGCGATGATGACCTCTTCACCAGCCAGAGCTTTTTGTATCAACTTTGAGAGGTTGGTCTTTGCTTCATGAATGGTAGCGATCATGATTACATTTTAGCTAAGTAGCTTAGCTAAGTCAACCTAACGCAAAAAAACGCCTGCATCGAAGATCGATGCAGGCGTTTTGGAAACTTATTGGTATAGGCTAGTTGTCTTTCTTGTAGTCGCCTACCATTTCTTTAGATTTAGCCTTAGCGAGGCCTTTTTTATCATCCTTGTCAGCCTCTCTGTTTGTTGCCGGATCACCACCAGCCTTTTTGAGGCCTTTTTTGTCATCCTTATTGAAGGTGCTCTGAACGTAGAGTTCGCGGAGTTGCTTGAAGTCAACTTCTGCTGGAGAAGCGGACATGAGGTCGGTGCCGCGGTTGTTCTTGGGGAATGCGATGACTTCACGGATGGAGTCAGTACCACAAACGAGCATTGCTACGCGGTCGAGACCGAGAGCGAGTCCGCCGTGTGGTGGAGCGCCGAAGGAGAATGCTTCGAGGATGTGACCAAACATGGACTTCTTCTCTTCTTCAGAAACTCCGAGAGCGGTGAACATGGAGTCTTGGAGATCAGCTTCGTGGATTCGGATGGAACCGCCGCCGAGCTCGTAGCCGTTGAGAACGACGTCGTAAGCTTGTGCGCGGAGGCCTGCATATTCACCAGCTTTGAGCTTTGCTTCGTCTTCGGGAACCGGACGAGTGAATGGGTGGTGCACAGCGTGCCAGCGTCCTTCTTCTTTGTCGAAGTGGAGCAGTGGGAATTCCGTGACCCAGAGGAAGTTGAGGTCTGTGTTGCCTTCGAGAAGGTTGAGGTAACCGGCACACATGAGGCGAACACGTCCAAGGACGTCGCATACTGTGTCCCAATCGCCAGCGCCGAAGAGGATGAGGTCACCTTCTTCGATGTTGAGCTTCTCTTGCATTGCTTCTAGTTCTTCAGGGCTGAGGAACTTAGTGATTGGTGAGCGCCAATCTTCAGGCTTAGGTCCACGAACTTGGATGTAAGCTAGGCCACGAGCGCCTGCTTCGATCGCTGCTTTTGTGAGCTTGTCGATCTGGCCAGTGGATGCTCCGCAGAGACCCTTAGCGTTGATTGCTTTGATGCAACCACCTGCTTTGAGTGCGCCAGAGAATACCTTGAACTTAGAGTTCGCGAACACGTCGCCGAGGTCGTTGAGGTGAATGCCAAAACGTGTGTCAGGCTTGTCAGATCCGTATGTGTTGAGCGCGTCGTTGTAGGTGATGCGCTCGAATTTAGCCGGTGCGTCAGCATTGATGGACTCTTTGAATACACGACTGAGAAGTTTCTCAGTGAGACCCATGATGTCATCTTGGTTGACGAAGGATGCTTCGATATCGATCTGTGTGAACTCAGGCTGACGGTCAGCGCGGAGATCTTCGTCACGGAAACAACGTGCAATCTGGAAGTATTTCTCGATACCTCCACACATCAGCAGCTGCTTGTATTGCTGCGGCGCCTGTGGGAGTGCGTAGAAGTTGCCTGGGTGCATGCGTGAAGGCACGAGGAAATCACGTGCTCCTTCAGGTGTGGACTTAGAAAGGATAGGAGTCTCGATTTCGAGGAAACCGCTTTCGTCGAGCACGTCACGAGTCGTCTTAGTGATGCGGTGACGGAGCTTCATGTTGCGCGCCATTGCTGGGCGGCGAAGGTCGAGGTAGCGATACTTGAGACGAAGGTCTTCGTTGTTTACTTCTTTATCGAGTGGGAAAGGGAGAACCTCAGAACGGTTCACAACCTTTACTTCAGAAACGATGAGCTCTACTTCACCAGTAGCGATGTCTTTGTTGAAAGTAGACTGGCCGTCGATCTCTGGACGCACTTCTACTTTACCGATTACTTGAACAACGTCTTCAGAACGAAGCGTCTCAGCGACATCTGAATTCTCTTTAGAATTCTCAGGCTTGAATACAACCTGAGTGACGCCTTCACGGTCACGAAGGTCAATGAAAATGAGGCCAGCGCCTTGATCGCGCTTAGATTTCACCCAACCGATGAGGGTGACTTTGTTGCCGACGTCTGCGCGGCTGATTTGGTTACATGTATGAGTTCTCATGTGAAAAAAGTGGTATTGATGGGTGGTTTAGCGATGTGGCTGCGATTGTCGAGCCAAAGCTGAAAGCATTTTGAACAGAATAAGTTAAGCCAATGCTGTGATGACTTGCTCTAGTTCAAGGGTTTCCTCGGTTCTGGCGTGGAGGTCTTTGAGTTGAAGTTCAGGGAATTCCGAGCCAATGATGACAGCTTTTGAAGCGCCTAGCTTTTCAGCGGTCTTGAACTGTTTGTTGAATTTCGTCTCCGTCATTGCGTATTCGACCTTGTGGCCGACATTTCGCAGTTCGGTGACGACCTTGAGTGCATTGAAGCGTTGCTCTTCATCGGCGATGACGACATAGATGTCGCATGGATTTTGAGTCTTGAGCCAAGCATCCATCTTCGCTTTAGCGTGTGGAGTCTCTTCGACAAAGTTGCGGATCACCATGTCGCCCATGGCAAAGCCGGTGCAGGGGAGGTCGACGACTCCGTTAGAAAGTGACTTGAGTAGATCGTCGTAACGGCCGCCACCAGCGACAGCGCGCATCGAGTGGGAGGTGTCGAAGATCTCAAACACTGTGCCAGTGTAGTAGGCTAGACCACGGACGATAGTGAGATCGAGCTTGAGGTACTTGCCGAGTCCACGTGCATCGAGGTTCTTCTGGATCTGCTGGAAAGCGGGGGACGCGTTCGCTGGATCGTTGATGAACGCGTGGACGAACTCAGATGTGAGATTGTATTTAGCGAGCTTCTCAGAAACCACTTCTGGCTTGTCGCGCTCGATCTTGTCGATGACTCCGAGGAATCCTGTGGTGTCTTCGACGTTGTTTTCAGCACAGAATTTGAGCCAGGACTCACGGTCAGATGCACGGATGACGAAGTCTTCTTCAGTGAAACCAAGTTCAAGCATGGTATCGATGGCGACTGAAATAAGTTCGGCATCAGCAGCTGGATCGTCTTCGCCTATGATGTCAGCGTTGAACTGGATGAACTCGCGGCCACGGCCTTTCTGCGGTTTCTCATAGCGGAAGCACTGACCGATCTCGAACCACTTCATCGGCTTCGGGTAATTGCGCTGGTGACCAGCAACAATACGTGCGAGCGATGCAGTGAGCTCTGGACGCATGGTGATGTCGCGCTTTCCTTGGTCCACAAAACGGAACAACTGAGTGTTCAGTTCGTCGCCAGCTTTCTTTTGGTAAAGGGCTGTTTCTTCCAGAATCGGAGCCTCGTATTCTACAAAGCCGTAGCGATGCGCCACACTGCGCCAAGCGGCAAAGAAGTAGTTGCGAATAGCACAGTCATCGGGTGCAAAGTCACGGAATCCAGGAAGTGAGTTGAAGCGCTTGTCAGCCATGCGCGAGACGTTGCACGTTCAACTCTAATATTCAAGTTTCAACTCACCTAGTTCGGCCTGAATGAGCCAAACTATTCAGCTTGCTTGATCAAGATGCGTCCAAAGTTTGGGCGTTGCTCATGAAATAACTCCCGCATTAGTCTCATTTTAAGATTCCAAATGAGATTCCAAATGAGATTCCATTTGGCTGTACGAGGAGTTCTGCTGCGTGCGTGCTTTGATTTCTTTTTCGGCGAGTCGGTTTTCGAAGTTTTCGACAATCTCGGCATTGCTGATACGGGTCTCGAGTTCGCTGATTCTGGCTTCGAGTTGTTGGAGTTTTTTGAGCGAAGCTGAATCGGACTTCCTAGGACGACCGAAGAACCAGATACTGGCCACTGAGAGTGAGCTCGTGACTAGGATGAGAATTGGGAGGTAGGCTGCGAAGCCGCCTAAGCTGTTTCCCGAGACGGCAGTGGTAATAAAGAGGACGGCGGTGGCTCCTGCCACCGCTGTGGTGGCGAGAGTCTTTGTGACGTTATTACCGAGGCTGTCTTTCATAAAATGAAATTAGGCTGGGGCGGTGAGACTGCCAAACTAATTAGCACCATCTCCATTTTCTAAATGAAGAGGGGCTGGGGTTTCCCAGTGAACCGAGTTGTCTAAGTCTCTCTTGTATCTGAATAAAAAGATCCTACAGATCTGACTCTGTAGGATCTGGAAATTGTTAAAAAGTATGACTGCTACGCTAATCAGTGGCGAGCTTCTCGATACGGAATACCACTGGCTCAGCGGTGGAGCAGTCGAGGGCTTCACACTTTTTGAGCGTTTCGCGAAGTTTGCCAAATGGGCAAGTGTGGAGAAGGAATACCATGTCGCAGAAGTCTTTGTCAGGGTGTTCTGGGTCGACTGGTGATTGAGTGCCTGAGATGCCGATCCCGTCGTTCGCGAGGATGTTGGCGATTTCAGCGATGACACCTGGACGGTCTTCGACTTCGAAGCGCACGTAGTAGGCTGTTTCTGTCTGATCAATGGGTAGCACCTTGCCATTCTCTGCGTATGGCAGAAATCCACGGTGTCCAGCAGCGTGAACGAAAGTGTAGGCGGCTTCGACGAGGTCACCAACAGCGGATGATGCGGTTGGTTCTTTACCTGCTCCACGGCCGTAGAAAAGAGCTTCACCTGAGGCGTCACCACGGACAGCAACAGCATTGAATACACCATTGACGGAGGACAGAATGTGAGACTGAGGAATGAAGGAAGGCTGAGTGCGAATCTCTACCGAGCCGTTAGCGTGCACGCGTATTACGGAGAGTAACTTTACTGCGTAGCCAAGTTTGGTGGCGAAGTCGATGTCGATGGTGCGTACTCGCTCTATGCCGCGAACGTAGACTTCTTCAGGGGGAACAGTGAATCCGTAAGCCAAGGTGGCTAGGAGGATCGCCTTGTGTGCTGCGTCCCAGCCATTGACGTCGAGTGCTGGGTCTGCCTCAGCATAGCCGAGGTCCTGTGCTTCTTTGAGTGCTGTTTGATAGTCTAGGCCAGCAGTGGTCATGCGCTCGAGAATGTAGTTCGAAGTGCCGTTGATGATGCCTGACATGGTCTCGATCCGGTTACCGACATACGAGTCCTGTACCGCCTTGATGACCGGAATTCCACCAGCGACTGCAGCTTCAAAGTGAATGGGGGTGTCATAATCCCGGGAGAGGGCAAAGAGTTCTTTGCCGCGCTCAGCGAGGAGAGCTTTGTTACCTGTGACAACGGGTTTCTTCAGCTTTAGCGCTGCAGCGACAATGTCGAAAGCTGTGTCGGTGCCGCCGATGAGTTCGACTACGATGTCCACCTCAGGGTGATTGACGACTTCTTGCCAATCAGTAGTGAAAAGCTCAGAGGGAGCATTCTCAATGCGCTTTTTGTTAATGTCTCGGACCGCTGCCTTTTTTATGCTGAGTGAGAAGGCACCTTTGGCTCGGTTTGAAATGAGCTGACCATTTCGTTCGAGAGTTTCCCAGACGCCTGTGCCAACTGTGCCGAAGCCAGCCATGCCGATACCTATGTGTTGCGTAGCCATGATAGTAATTTTGAAAATGCTTATTTTTGGGGGACAGCGAGATGTTGTATGAGATCGCGACTGAGTCAAAGCTTTATGGAGTCATATAATGCGCCTCCAGTAACTAACGGTGCTGCTATGTGATTTATTATTTCTTAAATTTGCGGACTTAGTTCGTTTTTGCAGAGAGATATCCTTCGGGCTGGGTGGCCTAGGCTTAGGCGCTGGATTTCCTCTCGGCTCAGAGCTTAAGCTGCACTACCTACAATTAACAGATTGCTGAAAACTCATTGAAAATCAGCAATTTATTGAAGTTTTCATTCTTTGCGCTCGCAATGTCAGTGGAAAATAAAAACCATTGGCGTAGAGACACTAGTCGATGGAGAGAGGACAAGTACCGCAACTCGTAACCCCAAAGCAGCTAAGATTTTAGCCCTCCTTCGAGGGGCGTTACTTGCAGTCATACCATTCCACGAGCACGACCAGGTCAACGGAGCAATGGCTCACTACGCGAATCATCCATGGCAAAACATTAACCTCATCAATAAATTGATCATCAGCGCCCCTAACCAGCCAATTACCCTGTTTGAAGTGTCAAGGCCGTGCGCAATCTTGTTGCTTTGTGCTAACAATTCTGGCTTTATAGGGAGTTAGAGATGCATGACTCCTTTCAAGATACTCTAGATCTGGTGCTGAAAGCCTCCAATGAGGGGATATGGGACTGGAATGTTGGAGAGGACTCGATCTATTATTCTGATCGAGTTTGTCAGTTTTTAGGCTGCAAAAAAGAGAATGCTCCTAACATCCTCAAGAACCCTGAGAGTGTTCTCGTGCCAGAGGATGCAGCGTATTTGAAGAATATTCTGGAACTCGCCTTGATGGACGAGGAGGAAGAACTTTTTGCCATTGATTGCAGAGTAATGCGCCCCACTGGGAAAATTGTATGGTTGCGCGTTCGTGGAGTTGTGGTGCGAGAGGATGGTGAGGCAGTTAGGTTAGTGGGGTCGATGATCGATATTTCTAAACGAAAGCATGCTGAAGAATCTCTGGCTGAGGAACGAGCAATGTTACGGCTAGTGGTGGATAATGTCCCGGTCCAAGTCTACTTTAAGGATATTCATTCAAGATTTACTTTGGTGAATAAAAGACAGGCCGAATGGGTAGGGTGCTCTTCCGAAATGGAATTGATCGGGAAGTCAGACGCAGATTTTTATACACCTACGGGATCAAAATATACCCACTTTGATGAACAGAAAATCATGGACACGGGGAAGCCGATCGTCGGGGAGATTCAGCGTGAAACGTGGCCTCACCGGGGTGACACCTTTGTTCAGGTGGTGAAACAACCTTGGTATGATAGTCGAGGCCGGCTCTCAGGTACCTTTGGCGTTTCAACAGACGTTACTGGCATTGTCGGATCTCAAGAGAGATTGGAAGAAATAGCCCTCGATCTACAGGCTAAGAACCACAGTTATCAAGAAGAATTAGGACTAGCGCGTGAAGTTCAGCAGGCATTACTACCATCTAACGACGGCCACTGGGATGAGCGGATAGCTACTGTTGCGGGCTTGGCAAAAATCGAGAGCAAATACATACCCGCTACCGAGCTTGCCGGTGACTACTTCGACGTGATTCCACTAGGTAAAGGAAAGGTAGGGCTGTTTATCTGTGATGTTATGGGACATGGAGTGCGCTCAGCTTTGGTTGTAGCTATGATTAAAGGCTTGATGGAAAAAGCGTCTCATCATGCAGATTGGCCAGCAAAGTTCTTAAGGAAAATGAATAAAGGTCTTTGTCGTATTTTAGGTACTACCGATGTGGATATGTTTGCTACGGCGTGTTACATAGTGGCTGATTTCAACGAGAACGCACTTCGAGTTGCAAGTGCTGGGCATGATCTACCATTACTTGTTGAGAGAGGGTCACGTGTTCTGATGGATTGCGATGTCCCCAAAGGACCCGCTTTGGGGTTCTTTGAAGATGCGGTGTTCGAGAGTCGCACTTATGAGCTTAACACGATAGCTGAAGCCTTGCTTTATACTGATGGCATTTACGAGTCAGCAAATAAGCGAGGAATTGAGTGGGGTAAGGAGCAATTTGTTGCCTCTTTCCTCGAGGTGCGTCAAAGCGGTGAAACTGAAGAGTTAGACCGACTCTGCGCCAAGGCTTTAAGCTGGGTGAAAGGCAAGGGTTTTGATGACGATGTCTGTATGTTGACGATTCGTATGGATTGATGACGGTTTATTGTTGCGTGGAAGCAATACGGGAGTTTTTATGGTAGTGATGCAAACTGCGGCAGAAGATAGGTTAGAACTTGCGCTACGTGCCTCGAATGAGGGTATTTGGCAATGGGACGTTATTGGCCAAGAGGTGAGTTATTCAGAAAGAGTGCTCAAATTTCTTGGATACGCTAGTGGCGATGCCCCCAATGTTTTTATGCATCCAGACCTGTATTTACATGAAAATGACCTTCCAAAATTCCGACAGTCTATCAGAGATATCATACGGAAAAATGGATCTGAATTGATTGCTGTGGATTGCCGGTATCGTCGCCCAGAAGGTCACTTCGCTTGGCTTCGTATACGCGGCGCTTGTGTGCGAGATGACGATGGAAATGTCACCCACATAGCTGGATCGATGATTGATATATCTCGTAGGAAAAATGCCGAGCATGCATTGGATGATGAGCGCCATTTACTGAGGCAATTAATCGAAAATATTCCCAATAATATTTATTTTAAGGATAAGGACTCTCGGTTTGTCATGGCAAACAAAGCTACCGCAGAAAAGATGGGATTAAGTAGCCCATCTGAATTGGTAGGTAAGTCTGACCATGACTTTTTTGATGCCGTGCATGCCGACAAGTCTTTGTCGGACGAAGTGCGTATCATGAAGACGTTAGAGCGTCAGGAAGAGTCTTTAGAGCGTGAAACCTGGGAGGGCGAGAAAGACACTTGGGTGCTGACCTCTAAGCTTCCTTGGCTCGACAGCAAAGGTGCAGTACGTGGTATTTTTGGGGTGACGAGTGATGTCTCTGACATGGTCAACGTTCAGATTCGTTTATCTAATGCAGCTGCTGAGCTAAAGGAGCGAAACAAAGATTACCAAGAGGAGTTAGAACTGGCCCGTCAGGTCCAGCAATCCGTTTTAGATTTGAAACCAAACCCATTCCCAAGAGGAACTGCGAGCGCTGGGATTACTGCGAAATTTAGCACACTTTATAAACCTGATAGTGAAATGGCTGGAGATTTCTATGAAATCTTCCCGATAAGTGACACTAAGGCTGGTGTCCTGATCTGTGATGTAATGGGCCATGGTGTGAGGGCGGCACTCGTGGTTGCTATGCTAAGGGGGCTGATAGAGAAGGAGAGTGATTCAGCCTCGAGCCCCGAATGGTTTCTCTATGGCTTAAATGACAGCTTGGTGAATATATTCAGCCACGCGGGTATTCAAATGTTCGCCACAGCTCTCTACCTGGTTATTGATGTCAAAGAGGCAACCTTAGAGTTTGCCACAGCTGGACACCCTATGCCAATTCTCGTAAAAGGCGGAGTGGCATCAAAGTTAAATTCGGAGAAAATAGTGAGGGGGCCAGCCTTGGGTCTGGTGCCAGAAGCTCCCTATGGTGCGGATAAAATTTCATTATCTTCAATCGACCAACTCTTTTTATTTACTGATGGTATTTATGAGATTGAGGGGGTAGATGGTGAGGAATTCGGCGTTGAAAGAATGCTAGAGGTTCTTTCTTCCAACGCCAGGAAAACGGGTTCAGATGCGCTTGATCGCTTGATAGAGGCCGGAACCATGCATGCGCAATCTAACAATCTAGGTGATGACGTCTGCATGCTAGCAATTGATATTGAGCCCAACGGGTAAATATTTGACTTCAGTGGGGACGTATTCTAGCGGACTTCACCACCAGAGCCTAAATCGATCTGAAACTGTAGCCATACTGCGTCTTCTGGCCCTTGGCCGTCTATCCAATCGCGGTTGTATTGAAGTCGGACATGGCCGCTTAGGCTGTCGTTGTACTGAAGGGATCGCGTGAGAGCTGCAGTTGACCTGTGGCGTTCTTCGAGTTCCTCGATAGGTTCGTCAACTCCTTGAAGGTAGTCGTATCTAAAGCCAAGTTCCCAGTTTTCTTTGAAGCCCCATCCAAGGCTTGAGTGGATACCCCATTCGTTTGCTGAACCCGAGAGGTCGCCGTCTTCATTGACATAGTCAAAATCTCGGTAGATTGGTTCAAAACTAGCGCGGAGGTGTTTCCCTCCTTGCTCTATCCCATTTTCACGCCAGAGGTAGGTAAGGTCACCTCCCATGATGCGGCCTGATTTTTTATAAGCATTTTTTCCTTGAAGGTAGCTTAAGCCGTAGATGAATTGGTGGAAGTCAGTATGCTGGTATATACCCTTCAATCTAGCTGTTAGAATATCATCTGTTAGTAGTGCTCCTTCACCTTCTACCGTCTCTTCCTCGTCGTGATCGTCGTGATCGCCGTGGTCGTCGTGGTCGTCGTGGTCGCCATCATGATGTTCATGTTCATCATGGGCTATAGCGTCACCAAAGGAGATAGAAAGAAGAGAGTCGTGTTGGATTGGTAATCTATATGAAACCTCGGCACTATTACTGATGAGACCTTCGTCGCCTAAGAAGCGTGTGGTAATAAGGTTGGCATCGACAAAGTTCCAGCTGTGGAGGTGTTGGTTATTTTGCGAAGTAACTCGGTTGAGGAATCGCCCACCACGGAGCTCGAAACCAGCTGGGAGCTCTTCTAACTTTAGGAAGGCTTCTTCGAACTCACCGTCGATTTTATTGTCGCTATCTAAAAATGTGTTGTAGCTGACAAGTCCAGCAATGTGGTCACCATATCTAGCCGAGAAGTTAAGCTCAAGGCCTTGAATAGTAAATTCATCATTGGGGTCATGGGCATGTGTTGCGAGAGCTGCCTCATCGGTTGATGCCTGCCCGAAAGTCATGTTGAGGTGAGCATTGTAATCAAGCTGAAAATCTGCGGCAGTGAGTGTGCCCAGAGTAAGAGCGAATAGTGGTGTATAGTAATTCATTATTTTAGTGATTTAGTGATTTAGTGATGGTGGTGACGTTGTGCTGGAACATACCAATAATAGAATTGGCGTTATCAGCATAAAGTGCTGGAGAGATCTTCGCTCCAGTGGATTTTGCGATTGTCTGCAAACCTTTCGAGTTGGCACCCTTTTCTGGGAAGATAGCTTTCACCCGGTTCTTTTTTACGGTTTCAACGGCCTCCGCAATGTACTGAGGCGTGGCTGATTGTTCTTTATTGAGTCCTTGTATTGGAATTGATTTAAAGCCGAATTCTTTACAGAAATATCCAAACGCGGCATGGGCTGTGGCTAGATTCCTCTGAGATCGGGGGACCGTAGCAATTTCTTTTTTTGCCCACGATTTGAGGCCGGATAGTTGGCTGCGGTACGCTTTAGTGCGTGCTTTATACGTCGAGGCATTGGCGGGATCTATCTCGATCAATGCTTTTTCAACAATGTTGGCCGCACGCCTCCAGTTTTCAATGGAATGCCACCAGTGTGGGTCGATGGACCCTTGGGCATGCTTAGGGCAGCAGGCGTAGATGGATGAATCTCCAGATATTCTCAAGGACGGGATCTTTAGTCCAATTTCTAGTACCTTAGCCTTGCTACCAACTATCGATTTTAACTTAGGTAGGAATGGCTCGAGGTTTTTGCCTGATGCTAGATAGAGTGCTGAACCCTGCGCTTCTACCAATTTGTTAGGACTTGGTTGAAATGTATGTGGGTCGCCATTTGGCCCCATGAGATCCACCACTGTGATTTTATCACCACCTATTTGCTTTGCTAGATCCGCTAGTAGCGGGCTCAAGGTGGCCACTTTAGTTTGAGCACTACACTGAAGTACTGTTGCTAGGATTATGAGTAAGAGCGGTGATTTCATGATGATAATGATTAGTACGCTAAAATTTATCTAAAGCAAGGCGTTAATGCGACAAAGTTGCATTTGTTAATTATCTCGTTTGATGTGCTAGCTTGTGGTCACAGCGAATGCGCTCTAGAGTGCCGGATATGAGCACAATCCCAGCGAATGAAAGTACTATTGAATGGAAGAATTGGAATGCAGAAATTCCAGCGACTTTGATGTTCGTTGTTCAGGATGGAAAGATTCTTCTGATTGAGAAATTGACGGGAATTGGTCAGGGGAAGATCAATGGCCCAGGTGGGAAGATAGACCCAGGTGAAAACGCTCTTCAAGCAATCGTGCGGGAGTGCCAGGAAGAGCTCCATATCACTCCGCATTCTCCAGTAAAAATGGGGGAGCTTCATTTCGCAATGTCAGATATTCCTGACATTCACTGCCATGTATTTATGAGCAACACATTTGATGGCGAACCCACTTCTACCCGCGAAGCCAATCCATTGTGGACCGCGCTCGATGCTATTCCCTATGACAAAATGTGGGAAGATGACAGGCATTGGCTACCTCAGATGTTAGATGGACAACTATTCAACGGACGATTCGAATTCGATGGCGAGAAAGTGGTCTGGATGGAGGTCTGTTTCGGTGACTCAGCAAAAGCCCTCTGGATCGAAAACGCGTAACTAACCCACATTCAGGCGATAAATCTCTTCTGAAAATGCGCATATTTGGATGTGTGCCGTATAGTCGCCATGGGTGAATTTTTTAGACGTCTAACTTACTTGATCAGAGTTAGTAATGATGGGTGTCGAAGATTTAGTAGCATTTCATCGCATTTGATCATCGCTATACAAAGGGATTTTACTTTCAAAGATCGCCGAATTATCTTGCCGCGCACCTTGGCTCTAAGGTAATAAATCCCCGACTTAGCATTGCGGACTATGTTCTCAGCGCTCACCGTCTCCCATTCACTCATGTGACTCTGGTTATTCTATAACCTCCAGTCAGTCAACATGCGGTGGTCAAGAGCGGTGGTCAATTAACTTTGAGAAGTGATTTCCGATCAATGTAACCTATTGGCTTAAAAGGAAAGGGGGTGTAGCTCAGCGGTTAGAGCAGGGGACTCATAATCCCTTGGCCGAGAGTTCGATTCTCTCCACCCCTACCAATTTAAAAGATGCCTCAGTCCCATATAACCAAAGGGATTGAGGCTTTTTCTTTCATAGTTAGTTTTTAGGTAGTTTTTAGGTAGTTTTTAGGTGATTTTGAGATATGTATTGATTTTTTCTTAAGTTCTTTCTTAAGTTTGTTTATGGACGGATCTGTATTTAAAAACCCCAACTCTAAGTTCTATCAAGCATCCTACAAGGTTTGGGACCAATCCAAGAACAAATGGAAGTGGGTTACGAAGTCCACAAAGACCACCAACAAGAAAGATGCTGAAGCTATAATGCTAGGATTGGCTAATACAGCACTGACAGCTTCAACCCTTCCGGAAGCACCACGCTCACTAAGGGACAAGTAGAGCTGATGGTGCTGAGTATTCTAGGCTCGGCGGGGATCAAGGTGGTAAACTCTGATCGCGAGTACATGGGAATCATTGAATACCTTGATCGATACATAGAGAACTTGGAAAGCAAAGTGTCCTCGTCGTCGTACCAAGCCTACAAATCCTACTATAAAAAATTGAAGGAATGGCTCAAAGATGAGGGGGCTCTGAAAGGTGGCTTAGATTGGCTCACTTTGAGGAAATGTGAAGATTGGTATGTGTTACTGCTGAAATCAATGACTCCCAAATCAGCGAACGAGAGATTGAACTACTTGTCTCGAGCATTGGATAGGGCCGTTGATGAAGAGCTCATAGAGGTGAATCCAGCAAAGAAGGTGAAGCGAGTGAAAAGGGGGGAGACGCTAGACAGAATGGCATTCGATCTGGATGAAGCGAATCAATTGATTTCCTGGCTAATCAAGAAAAAGGATCCGCTAATGAAAGAATGGGCTTATGCTGCGATGTTGGCAATGATGGCCGGGTGCCGACTAAAGGATGCAGTGAACATGCCGATCAGCGCGCTAAAGGATGGTGTGCTTACTTATACTAGCAGCAAAAGCAATAAAGAGCTCAAGGTACCTCTTATGATTAGTGAATACGCAGATCTACTAGCAAAAGTGAAAGGGGAGTTCATTTGTCCCGGACTCCATCAGTATTTTGAGAAGTCCGGGAAGAATAGGATGTCGAGTGAGTTCACTGAATTAGTTATCCTGGCCGGAATAAAGCAATCATATCACAAATTTGAGAAGTCTGAACGTGTGATAGCTCAAAAGACATTCCATAGTCTGCGTCACACACTGAGGACGTTGATTGTGTCCGGTGGAGGCTCAGACGCTCAAGCGGATCTAATCCTGGGCCATTCGCCTGGTGAGGGTAAGCGATACACTCACAGCGAAATGGACTCGCTCAAGAAAGTCCTGGATGATGCTTTGAATTAGAATTGTCGGTGTTTACGGATTGCATGACTATGTAGCCCCCCTAAATTTTTATCATGCTTGGCAACGAAGGACATCCAGAATGCAGCTCTGGTGAGCACAAACAACTCATGTTACTTGTTCGGCAGGGGAAGTTATTTGAGTTAATGGATTGGGTAAAAGAGGGCAAGCCCACGCTGATACCCTATAAGCAAAATGTGAGCAGATCTCCGATCATTCGAGCGGCTCGTATAGGTAACCATAGCATGGTGACATTTCTCTGGAAGCATGCTCTCCAAAGCCAATGGGAAATCGATGATCTGATCCACTATACGATGTGGGAGAATAGCCCAGCAGCCGCTGAAATTGTGCTGTATCTACTTGAGCATGGACTACCGATAGGGAGGCTGACTGCCTGCGATGTCTTCCCTACTCACAATGAGAAGTTGATTAGGCTCGCTCTCAAACGTGGTATGGATGTCAGAGGTGGTGATGGGTTTGCAGATGCACTCCTTTCCACAGGTTGCTCCAAGTTCTTGTTGCGACTCTACCGGGAACTCAAAGACGACTACCCAGATTTGATTTTTGAAGCTCACATTGCGCTCCGTTACGCAGCGAAGGAAGGTAAATTAAGGGCAGCAGCATTATTGACATGGGTTGGAGTAGATCCCAAGTTTGAGTTTCTGCAAGACCCCTATAATCCTAGCCTGACTTCGAGTGCATCAGCATTAGGTCAAGTCAGGCTGAATGAGCTGACGAGAGAAATGCTCAAAGCCATGAAGGTTGAGATGACGCAAGATGTGTGGTTTCAATTTTTTGATAAATCTGTGTGGTTGGTTCCTGAGATGTCCGATGAGATTTTCCATTGGCGAAGTGATGGAGAAAAAATATTGGCTAAAGACCCGGAAAAGGCCTCGAAGGTATTTATGTCAGCTCTCAACTGCTGTGCCGATTGGGTGTGCTCCTACCCGGATAAAGAATACCAGAAGAAGGGGCTTATAATCGCAGAATATTTGGCGAGCCGGGGCGTGCCATGTTTACTGCGGTTGAACGAAAGGGATGATTATAACTACTTACGCAGAACTTGCTATGGAGCTCAGGACACGAAGCCATTGGTCAGGGTGTTTTGGGTTCTGTTTCAGCATGGTGACAATGATCAACGCGATCGGCTCCGGGAGTTGTGCAGAGTCGGAAAAATGCAGTCGATTGTCAGGGATCATGACCCACAGTTAATCAGAGACCTTGGTATCGGAACAAAACGACAGTTGGAATACCAAACAGATCCCGAAGACCGACCATGGCGAATGGAGACGTATGAGCCCAGTTCCTTGGGGGGGGTAGGGAGGGGCTTTGCTGAGAATCCAGAACCATCTAGAAAGTCAAAACGTCGGGGCCGTAAGCCGAAAAGTGTGGAGTAGGCTATTTATAGTAGAGTACGGATGGAGGCCATTTCAAATGGATTACCCGACTCTCCCTGTAAAGACTTCTCAGATTCTAACCATGGCAAGGGTGTTTAGCTGGCAGTACTTGTCGAGTTCTTGGTAGATTTCATCCTTACGCTCAGGTGTGCAGTCAGGATGAATGGCTTCTTGGAAGCTTACCATGGCCATGTTGCCGTCCTGCACTCCCTCTAGTTCACTGTAGTTTAGATCTGAGCAGATGACAGGGAGTACCTTTTTTATGCTCCAGCTTCCTTGTTGGCTTGGGTGGTAGTAATGGGCGCGTGCGAGCGGCAGAAGATCCACTAGGCGATCAATGATCGCTGTGAGTTCAGTTTCATATTGGGGGAAACATTCTAATTGTTCGCGGATGATGTGGCTTGTAAATGAGGTCAGACCTCCTATCTACAGGGGTAGTTGGTGGTAGCGCTGATAGGTATTTGCGTGTGAGTTGATCTTTTAAGGTGGTCAAAAGTAAATGAACTCATTATTTCTTCACCATGTTAAAGAAGGTTTTATCACTTATATTGGCTCTCAATTGCCTGAGCTCTCTCTCCCATGGCGCTGAAGATTTTGTACTCGAGGAGTATATGCTAACTGGAGTGGAGAAGTTTTTTGGAATACTATATGAGGGGACTAGCTTAGATGAATCTTCTATCGGGATAACTGAGGAGGAATACAGTGAAGGTGTACTGAAGAAGTTGAGAGGTAGAAATTTGTATTCAGAGAATATCGAAAAAAGGATCAGAGCAAACCAGCCGATCAGAAAGCAGCAGTTCTATATAGACCGTGTAAATAAAATGTTGAAAGGAGCTGCATCAGAGAAATTTGGGAAGCAGTATATAAGTTATTTTGCAGATAAGGGAGTAAGCGTGGGAGAAAAAGAGGTGGTTTCTTTTCTGCTGTCAACGGTCACTTTAACTAAAATCCATAAGATTGAATATCCTGAATTTAATGGGGCTAGTCACGAAGAACTAGCAGCTCACTATCTTGAGATGTTAGCTCAATATTTTCAGGTATCATTTAGTGTGACTGATGTGAAGAGTGCTGAATTGGCCGCGGAAGAATTGGCAACATTAGCTGAGAAATTTGTGTGTATTGGGAAAGTTTTATCAGAGATGCAAACTCCGTCTGATGAGTTGCGCGTCAAAGTTCAGGGTGAGATGGATGTGCTTTCTGAAGCGTTTCAAAAGTCTCTGGCTGAGCTGAGATCTAACAACACAATGGAACCTGCTGCAGGTGTGATTTTTACAGCAGCTATCAAAGATTTCATAAAAAAAAGTGTGCCGGGTATGAATGAATGTGGAAGACACTTTCTGCTACAGGATAAAGATAAGTAGTTCTCATTGTAAAGGGCTTGCATTGTAAATGAGGTCAGACCTCCTATCGCTTATATTCCTAGGCGAGAGAATTGGATCGTCGATAATTTTAAACACTACTTGAATAAAGCACATGAATCATTTGGTAAAAGGTAGCCCACAGTCATCTGTTGAAGCAGGGGTGGAAATAGATGGTAAGCGTTATTATAACCTTACGGAATTGACGCGTCAGGTTGGCCGTAGTCGCTGGTATCTCTCTATGATGGTGCGTGCCGGTTTCGTGCATGAGTTGTCTCGCCGCTCCACTGTGACGCACTATGTGGCATGGCACAAAGAGAACCCTTACTTCGTGGCTAAGGACTATGAAAGCTCACCTATTCGGAAGAGGAGGGGGAGTTCGAGTTGCTAGTTCGAGTTGGGGAGTTTTTTGGTGAGTGGGGGTGTCTATGGTCGGAAGGTCGAAGGGTGTGGTTAGATCGCGTGGTCGCGATGGTTTTTGGGGGGGAGTAGTGAATGATGAATGTGTATTAAAGATTTATAGGTATCACCAGTAATAGCGTTCAGGCTCGAGTCCTTTAGCTACTGAAATTGGAATATGCCTCCATGGACTCCCAGAGCCTAAGAATGGATCGATCATTTCTAGACGAGCCTTCATCCACTGGATTTGTAGAAAGTCGTCCTCCGTAATATCGTAGCCTTCAGACTTTAGTCGAGAAGCTTGTTGTTCACACATCTGAATATACTCTCGCAGCTCCGTGACGTGCTTGTAGCTTGCCGAGCGTTCCAGCAATGATTCGTGTTGCTTTTCCTCAAACCGCTTTTGTTTGTTTCGGGCATCTCGGTACTCAGCAATGAACGCGTACCTTCTCTGTTCCTCTTCCCATGCCAGATTACGGGCTATGGTTTCCTCAACCTGTTTTATGACAGATTCGGATAGCGGCAAAATGAAAGACTCTAGTTTGGTCAGCTTGGTGTCGCGCTTTTTGCGGCTTCCAACAGTAATCTCTAGGAGGCCACTAGGTGAGTAACTATAGTCGTTCGAATTGTATTCTGATTTCTCCATGAAGCGCGTCATAGGCTCCCGAATTGACAACTTTAGTTCTTTATCAGCCCAACGCAGAAGTATTGCACCAGAATCCTCACTGTCGTAATACGCTGGCGTAATTTTTGGGTTGATTTGTACTGGGCAATGGATCTTGACCCCAGATTCTTCGCACAGGTAAAGGAACGAGTTTAGTATTGATAGTGCTCTTTCCATCATTTCTTTTGATGTATAGAGAGCAACATGTTTCCAATCCCACTTTGGAGATATGTATCCATCACTATCCACTTTCTCACCACGTAAGGCAGTGCGTGTAGCCTTTATGATACGGTGCTCCTTTTCTGGTATTCTGTGCGGACTAATTTCCTTTGCTTCCAACACAGCCTTCCTTTCCGTTTGTATTGAGGGTTGATCTCTGACGATCCACTCGAGAAGGTGATCTTCAGTCGGTTTGGGCAATTTAGGACGGCGGCCTGTCTTATGGCCATGTGCCTTTTTAGCCCAATAGCCTTGTGGTGGGCGAGGTACATTTAGCTTGGTGCAGATGCGTGCTATCATCGACCCGGATATTCCATACTCATCTGAGAGCGTTATTGCGGGTTTGGCCCATATGTCTTTGTAGAGCTGTTCTCGTGTGATCGTTTTTTGAATGGCCATCTCCCATACTAGTCGCGGCCGGTGTTCGGCATCAATACGATACATGATGCTGTTGAGCACGCTAGTTTACATCTGCACTCGTTTATCTGCTAAGATCTCACTGATACTACTTGTGGAGCAGTTGCTCATAACGCCACTTGAGAGCTCTCTCAGTGGGGTAGAAGGCTTCTTCGTTAGGTAGCATGATGTCGCTGCCGGCCAGGGCTAGGAGGTCGCTCTCGGCGGAGGATCGTCGTTTGTCGAAGATGCTGCTCACATGCCAAGCTCCATCTGGGCCCGGGCTGATGAGATGACGGTCCATCGCCCAGTGATGGTGCTTGCAGAGTGCCATGCCGTTACTTGGGTGATCGTTGTGACTTTCAGAGAAGGGGATGAGATGAGCGGCATCGACAAAACTCACTTCGTGGCTAGGGAGTTTTATACGGAGTCCACAGGCAGCGCAGCTGGAGTCGTAGAGGTCTGTCACACGCTTTGCGAATGCTGAGCTGCGAGCCGGCTTTACTGAGGTTGTGTTATCTTCCTGGCTCGCTTGATCGTGGCCAACTTGTTGAATGAGGAGCTTGTAGTGATCAGGGAAATAGCGTGAAACTAATAGTTTACGGATACTGTGTCGCTTCTCCGAGGTGTCAGTGGCGCTGATCATCTCCTTGCTGAACTCAGCATGCACTGAGCCAAACTGAGACTTCCTAGGTGGTGCTGCTAGGCCTGCCAGTGAACTCTGATCAAGAGGTATCCAGATCTTGTCCGATGAAAGGTAGAAGAATGGATTCTTCGGTGTGTTGTCATCATCAGCCGCCTTCACGATATTGAAAATCCGAGTGAAGCGATCGCAGAGATCCTTACTCCACGGAATGTGTTCTGGTGTTGCGAGACCATCGTCTATCAGCTCCAGCGCAGCTAAAAGCATCAGCGGCTTGTGCGGGCGCTCGTGGCGATCTTTACCTGAACCAACGCAACCAACCCGGAGGTTGTATAGCGTGTCGATGAGTGATTGGTGAATTGGTGGCATGGTGTGAAGCCTAGCTGAGAGATCAAACCCCAAGTTGTAATTGCTTAATGAGCCGTGAGCCCAGTTGCCTCGTATTCATCGGATTGCCGTTCGAGTTGATAATCGGCATACCGAGATCCGAACTGATCTTCCGTAAAATAGGTTTAGTTACAGGCTCAATGTCAGTATCGTTTATGACCAATATGGAACCAGATTCGAGTTCGCGTATTGTAAAACCTTTGTAGTCCGCTTCAGCTATGACTTGTTGATCCTTGATTGGTCGAATGGGATCGGTTATTTTACGTAGCTTACTGAGACTTAGATTATACTTGCCGCTACTGCTGACCTTGGAGAAAAGGCCTTTAGCTTCGGTTACTGAGCAATCGAGTAAGGTTTCGACCTGCATTTCCTCAGTATTGAGAAAAAAGACCATGACGCGATCCACTTGGTCGAGCGTATTGGAGTTAAAAGACATGTGGCCTCCAGGACCAGATTGGGTAGTAGTCTTCACCGAGATTCTCTCACCGGATGATGAAACTACATCGTAGCCAGCTTGATTAGTCTCCGGAGCCATCTGACCACTGGTCATGAGCGCTGCATAGAGTTCACCAATACGACCCACGAGATGCCGCTGCTCAGCCATTGCGACTCCCCATGATAGTTCGCGTTCTAGCCAGTTCATCGCTTCGCCGAGCGACTGAATGATTTGTATTTGAGTAAGGGCCATAGAGTTTAGATCTGACTTTCGTCATAGGAGTGATATTTCTGGTAGTTACAGTTGATGTACGGAAACCCCTAGTCGAGCTAAAATAAAATATCTGATAGTGTGAAAGATACTTAGGGGGTGTTCATCCCTATAGGTGATAGTTCTAGTGTGACTATTGGTTAACATTCTAAAAGTTAGGCGTGAGCTGTTGTGGTGGCTATAGAGTGGGTTGTTTGTCTAGTAGGGCGATTGAAAATTGGAAAAGCAAGTCGATGGAAATCAGCAATCCCCGAGGCTCCGCGACCTAGCAGCAAGCAAGTCGCGTGTAGAATCAAAAAAGCTTGTCTAATAGAGCCTATTATCGACTCTTTCGAAAGGTGAGGGGGCTTTTATATTTCCACGCGATGCCCCTCCATAGACTGAGATGAAATTTCATGATCCTTTATCACACTACACGAGGAAAATTGAGTTGAAGGTTGTAGAGTTAAGCCAGTGGAGAAATTCCTTGAGTCTGCTTTGATGACCTGAGTCTTTTGAATGGCAATCTGCTAGATTTAAAATATCTTCAAGGCCGAGTCGGAACAGGCTTTTGCGCTTTGTTGCCGCAGAGGTTTTCTGCTCCGAGGATCGAAGATGACATCCCCACGCAAAGCTCAATAGAAAGGCCATTGTAAGGATACCAAAGAGCTTTTCAAGCTTGGCTGGATTGGTCATGTGTGTGGCTTCAAGGTCAAACCCCTTTTTCTTTAAATGCCCAAAAATCCTCTCAATTCCCCACCGTAAACTGTAGAGACTCAGAGCCTCCTTGCCTGTAAATCGATTGCTAATAATGAGTAAATGACTTGTTCGTCCGTCTTTTTTCATTGGCTTACAGGCGAAGAAAAGTTCGAGACCAAAGACGGTTTGTAACCTCTGAGATTTACGACCACGGCGAGTTGCTAATTCCAAGGCTGAAAAACTTCCTACAAGCGTGTTTTTCTTGATACGCACAACATAGCCGACTCCTTTGTTATCGAGCCAAGAGAGCCACTCTTTACCCACAAACTCTCGATCCATAGTCAAGACCTTGATGTCCTTTGCTGGGATGATCTTGAGTAGCTTCTTTGTCAGGGTAATACGCTGAGCCGTGTTAGAGTTCCCTCGTTTCGTTTTAGCTGGGAGGACTTTCCAAATGATCGGAATAGAAACCTTTCCTGCAATAATGGCGATAGCTAAGAAGTTGATATCTTTGCGTCCAAATTGCCAGTTAGTGCGATCCATCGCCAACACGAACCCAGTTGAAGGCTTAGGTATACGGCTAAGAATGAACCTCGAAACAGATGAGAGACATAGAGAGACATTAAGAAAAAAGTCTTGGAAGCGCCTATAGCGGCTTTCGTTAGAGCAGGACTTTCCGTCGGAGGTGGTGGCTAGTATAGTGAGGTTGACAGTGCGATGTCTCAGTACCGCACTAATGAGCAAAGATAGGCACTTGAGTCGGGCGAGATTACAGCTAAGGTCCTTCTCGAGGGCCTGGATGATTTTGGTATTAAGCACCCAAATTTTGAAGGGCCCTCACCTAAGTCAAGGTTATCCGTCACTTTGTGACTATTTTTCAACAGGTTACGGGTTACATTTTCCTCGTGTAGTGTGATCCTTTATAAACAAAGGGATTACTCAAATTTCAGCTCAGTTAGTCTGTCTAATAGATGTGTTAAGTCTAGCAGATTACCACTCTCAAGACTCAGCTCATCAAAGAAAATTCAAGGAGCTTATGCACTGGCTTAATTCTGCCACCCAAAAAGAAAGGTGCGGAAGTCATCTAAATGATTTTTTTTGATACTTCACTTGTTAGGGGTTTAGTGGTAACTTTTATATCTAGAAACATTATGAATTTAGCAATACCCTTCAAGCTCATATATTTGACGATACTCTCCAGCTCACTCCTATTGAATTCCTGCTCAACCAATCCGAATCCAAAGCCAAGTAGATCTGTACATGAAAAGAAGGATTTCTCAGAGGTTATGAGGTTGCCTAATCTTATTGACACGCATGACTTGGATTGGAGAGATGCTTACATGGCGACGATTAAAAATTGCGGAACAGTAGATCTGCATAATTCGAGACTTGTATATGCTCTCAACGGAGCAGGGGCTTTTTTGGGTTACCATTTTCAAGAAGAAGCTCGTATAAGGGGCGAGGCACAGAGGTCGATGCTCAAATTGAATGCTAGAATTCAGAAAGAAATTGTAAGTGCCGAGACAAATTTAAAGCGTAGCCAAATTGGTCTCAGTGATGATGAGATCAATGAGATTAAAAGAAAGAGATAGAAACTGACTCTTTTAAGCCAAAGAGTAAAATAGCTCCATTTGAAAAGATCTATTTCTGTTAGTTCTAAAACATAAAATTACTGAACTAGAGGTAAGTTACCCAAAAAAATGAAAAAAATACATTGGGTTATAATCGCCGTCGTTTCAATCACACTACACTTGTTTGCTGTAGACTATATGAATAAATCATTACATTGGGTTATTCATGAACCACCACGCGGTGGTGATTTGAAATTTTATGAGGATAAGAACTGGATCAGTTATGATACTGATTCTAAACGCCACACAAGAGATGACGGCAGCTATTATACAATCAGTTATAATGTTGGCATTGGAGGTAGGTTTGGCAATACCTTCCTTGAAATACTTATAGGTTTCATTATTCCAAGCTTCATCATTTATCGCGGCTGGCGAGTTCAAAATAAATCAATTATCCTTACTAAGCTTGCCGCACTAGAAAAGGAACTGGCTGAAATGAAGGTCGGTTAGCTGCTCAAGCGAAAGGTATTCAGTTCGGTAGAAAAGAATCTGTTGATTGCAAGCAGCTAAGAGAACTTGTGGAACCTTGTGTCGGCGCAACCCAGATAGCCCAAGAGATGAAAATTGCTCGCTCCACGGTGTATCGATTGATGAAGCAAAAGGTGTGATGAGATAATCGTACTATCGGCGCGATTTTCAGCGGCAATGATTGAGGACAGGGTCTTTTCTGGACTATTATTTATTTCACCATGTTCGAAATTACGGCGTATAATTTTCGAAATCGACAATGTTCAAAGAGAAGTCTTTCTTGGATGGTTCAATCTTAGCAAGAATTACAGGGTTAGTGCGAGCAGAGAGCCACGTCTTAACTAAATCAATCTCATCCTGCCCTGTTCTAGAACCGAAAATTATACGTGTAAGCATCTTTTGGGGGAACTTAACTGAACTTTCCGCCATGTTACGCCGAAAAATTCGAAACTCATCTTCGTGGTTCCATTCCTTAAACTTACTAAAGATGAGATTTGTGAGTAACTTTTCTGACCCATACAACCTATGGTAGTTCAGCTCAGGAATCGTAAGTGGATATTCCACATCACGAAAAATAATTGTTCTTTCGTAAAGGTTGGAGGGATCACTTAAATCTCCATAAGGAATTCCACAAGGAACCTCGATGTCTGAAAACTGCAACTCTATCGCAATTCCGTAGTGATCATCAGCATAATAAGAGAACATTGGAATGGAGTCTGGGCGCTTTGATAGGCACAAGACACTGGAGTCTTCATAAATACTCTTAGCTGTATTTTCTCCAATTGCGCCTACTCGTCCCCATGACTTCTTCCGCTTGACCGTCACTAGTTTTTTTTTATTTTGGGGGTATTGAACTATCATCGAATCAATATAATCGATCCATTCCTTATCTGTTGAATCATCTGTATGCAACTTTAGGTTACAGTCAAAAGGGTCATTAAAAGTATTTGGTGTGGCGTAGTATAATTCTGATGACTTGATTATTGACTTCGTAAATTCATGCGGCGTTTTATGACGTCGGTCTGAATACAGTGGGCGATATTTATAGTAGAGTTTTGTTGGATAGGACATGCGTTATTTTAGCAGGACGTAAAGCTCGCGCACGGTATTCCGTTACGAGGAGTGTCTTTTTATTTTATTTAAGAGTTCAGTGTAAAGCCGAGTATGGAAAAAGGAAAAGTCTCACTGCAAAGCTTTCTGACGACTGTTTGTTGAGATTGTTGTCGATAGTCGCAGACAGTTTAAGCAGCGACACCCTTGATGAAGGTACTCACGTAGTCGATGACTCTGCTTAGCACTCGCTCTCTAGTCGGTTTGCGTTCGCTGAGCTTGAGTTTGCGCTCGATGAGCTGGATGATGTCGGGGTTGGAGAGTGGTTCTTTGCCTGTGTAGATGTAGCGGTCGATCACTTTCTTGAGCTTGTCTTCGTTGAGCTGTTCTTCCTTCACTAGCTCCTCGAATGCTTTGCGCCTTTCTTGTTCCCAGTACTCTTCGAAGCACTCTGGGATTTCGGCGGCGTTGGTGATGGTGGGGAGGGTGGTTTCGATGAACTTTTCGATGAGTTCCTTCTTGGTGCGTAGCTCTGGATCTCCTGCTAGAGCATCGAGAATACGCTTCTTGATTGCTTTCTGTTCGGCATCGTCAGCGTCATAGAGCTGGGCTAGGAGCTGGAGGATGTATTGGACGTTGATCACGTCGCGGTGGATCAGCTCAAGCTCGAAGTCGACATCGTCGAGGATCGAGACTTTCTCTTTCTCGGTGTCAGTTTTGACTTTGTTGTAGAGATCAAGGTAGGCGCTTTTAAAGTCAGCGTAGTCTTGAGCATCGATGCCTAGTTCATTCTGATCGAACTCAGCATAGCTTTCTAGGATGTTCATCAGCCTCATCAGCTCACGGAAGGTCTTGATGAATTTCAGCTCAGCTTCTTCGTCGGGTAGGTCTTTGACGTCATCGGCTGTTTCACACTGAGCGGTAAGGTCGTTGACCACTTCATTGAAGAGTTCGACGTATTTGTCGTAGGGAGGGATGAAGATTTCCTCCTTGGCATCGACGTTAGAGAAAAGTTTGAGGGCTTCATCGGTGCGTCCTTTGAGGTTACGGAACACCACGATGTTGCCCTGTGACTTCACTTGGTTGAGAATCCTGTTGGTGCGGGAGTAGGCTTGGATCAGTCCGTGGTAGCGCAGGTTCTTGTCGACGTAGAGTGTGTTGAGTGTCTTTGCGTCGAAGCCAGTGAGGAACATGTTCACGACTAGCAAGATGTCGACCTGCTTGGCTTTGACCTTCTTGGCGATGTCTTGGTAATAGCCGTAGAAGGACTTGGAGTCCTTGGTCGAGTAGTTCGTGCCGAACATCCCGTTGTATTCGCTGATGAAGCTGTCGAGGTGTTCTCTGGTGTGTTTGTTGCCCACATCACCTCCGACGATTTCACCACCCTCATCAAGAATGCCGTCAGCGTCTTTGTCGTCTTCATTGGCTGCGTAGCTGAAGATCGTGGCGATTTTGAGATTGTGTTTCCCTTCTTTCTTTTTCCTGGCGAAGAGCTGGTAGTATTGGATCAGCACGTCCACCGAACTCACGCAGAACATGGCGTTGAATTGTGGGTGCTTGGTCTTGGCTTTGTGGCGGTCGAGGATGTAGTCGGTGATCTTTTCTAGTCGAGCGGGAGACTCCATTAGCTCCTTGGTATCGATCCCTTCGACCTCGATGTCGACGTTATTAGGGGAGTCAGCCTTCTGCTTGTAGCGCCCCACATATTCTACGGAGAACTTGAGGACATTCTCGTCCTTGATCGCATCCGTGATGACGTAGGAATGGAGCTTCTTGTGGAAGAGGTCTTTGGTCGTGCGCTTCTTGCCATTCTTACTGGCTGCGTTCTCAGCAAAGATAGGGGTGCCAGTGAAGCCGAACATCTGCTGATTTCTGAAGAAATCGACAATGCGCTGGTGTGTGTCGCCGAACTGGGAGCGGTGGCACTCGTCGAAGATGAAGATGATCTTCTTGTCGCGTAGTTGCTCCATCTTGTTCAGATGTTGGGCTTTGCTGATCGCGGTGTTGAGCTTCTGAATCGTGGTGACGATGAGCTTGGTATCATCGGTGAATTGCTCGACAAGCTTTGCTGTGTTGTCGGTGCTATCGACACTCCCTTTGGAGAAGCTGTTGAACTCTGTGATCGTCTGGTAATCAAGGTCTTTGCGGTCGACGCAGAAGACTACCTTATGCACGTCTGTATGCCCTGTGAGGATCTGGGATGCTTTAAATGATGTCAATGTCTTACCCGACCCCGTGGTGTGCCATATGTAGCCGTTTCCGTTCGATTCTGGAGGATTCAGCACTCTATCAACAATCTTTTCGGTGGCGTAGAACTGATAGGGGCGTAGTACCATGAGGATCTTGTTCGCCTCATTGCGTACAATGTACTGGCTGAGCATCTTGGCGAGATGCTGGCGATTGAGAAAAGCATCGGTGAAGGCTGTTAGCTCACGGATGGTTTGGTTGTCTTCCTTTGCCCAATAGAAAGTCTGTTTGAACGACTGCTTACCTTTGCTGTTCGCATAGTACTTGGTGTTCACTCCATTGGTGATCACAAAGAGCTGAATGAAATTGAACAAGCCAGACCCAGCCCAATAGCTGTGGCGTTGGTATCGGTTTGTTTGGTTGAATGCCTCTTTCAGCTCTAGCCCACGGCGTTTGAGTTCTATCTGGAGCAGGGGAAGCCCATTGACGAGGACGGTGACATCGTAGCGGTTCTTGTAGCTTCCTTCCATCGTCACTTGCTGGGTGACTTGGAACAGATTGCGCTCTAGCTGGTTCTCATCTAGGAAATCGAGATAAACCGTTTCTCCATCCTCACGTTCCAACGCCATTTTATCGCGAAGGATCTTGGCTTTCTCAAACACCGCATTGGATCGCGTGAGGTGGTTCATCACCTTGCCGAACTCGGTATCAGTCAGAGCCACTCCATTGAAGGCTTCGAGTTGCGTCTTGAGGTTAGCTAACAGACTAGCTTCGTCTTCGACTTTGACGCGCTCATAGCCAAGCCCGACGAGCTGGTCGACGAGTTCATTTTCGAGGGTTTGTTCGGATTGAGTCATCTTACAATGAAGGAGGGTTAGACGGCTGTCTCAATAGCTGTTTGTTCCATGTGATTATCACACTCATCGATCACATATTGAGGGATTGTGTTAAATTTACTAGGGGCTAGTTGGCAGATGAGTTCGTTCTCTATGTGGTATGATTCGTTAATGAATTTTCGGATGATAGAGTTGGAGTGATCGCTATTTAAAATTCTAAAGATTTGGAGCTTTTCGTAAGCATTATCACATTCGTTATAGCGTTGAGTAATGTGGGAATTATTGCAGATGTCATCGAGTTCTTGTTGGTAATCAAATGTTCCAAACTTCGCTTCGATTATTGCTACGCCACAGTCAAACTCATCTGGGCTTATTGAGTTGACGCCACCAGCAATGGTAGGAATTCTACTGTCAGTAGCTTCTGCTATTGGACGCTTATGGAACAGGTTGGATAATACTTGGTAAGCGTCACCTTTGTCATCGACGATCTCATATAGTCTTCGAAGGTAGACTAGTTTCACTAGAGGACTTTTTTCAGATGCGAGGACAGAGTCGCAAATTTGAGAGAATGTAAGAATATCATTTCGGGTGATTCCAATTTCTGTAATTACGCCTCTGTTTTGACGTAAGAAAGAAGCATCAACTTGATTGTTGAATAGTCCACGTACGGACTTCACTGTGTCGATAATTGGCTCAATATCGTGGGTGAGAACGAGAACAGTTTTTCCTTTTAGACTCTGATTTTGTCGGAAGAGCATGTCCATAATGGCGTATTTCTTACTCTTATCGAAAGAGGAAATTGGATCGTCCAAGATTATGAGATCGGGTTCTCTAGATAAACATTCATACATGAATAGTACTAGAGCGAAGGCATTACGCTCACCGAAACTGAAATGTTGATTGCCTCTAGAAATGTTGTCAGCAAAATCTTTATGTCTGAGCTTCAGTTGGTACCTGTCATCTGCGCTCTCTATAAAAACATGGTATCGATAACCTGCGTTCGAAAGGAATTGGTTTATCCCTTTCTGATGCCTCTCTATTAGTTGTGTTACCTCTATTCTTTGTAGGTTGATTTGACCTTGAAGTGTACCAGCTCTATTAATTACGTCATCGAGCGAAGCATTTAGAGACTCTACTAGTTCGTTCGTTCTATCTGAATTTAGCCTGTCGAAGAACGTGAGATCAATCTTATACTCTGGTAGCTTTTCGGCGACAGTTTCGCCTAGTCCAAAGTGGACGGATGAAAGCACTTTGAGATTTTCTAATCTGCTAATTAGATCATCGATTTGGTTTTTCACACTGACCAGAAATTCTAAATGTTGGCTATTTAGTCCATCGCTAAGTGTTTTGATTATATCAAGTATAGCATTCGCATCGTCCGTAAAATAATGCCCTAGTTTATCAAGGATCTCGATAAGACCAGAAAGGTGTTTGATGGCGGTTTTATCGTACTCTTCACTAACCTTTTTTATTTGCTCTTTTTTATCTGCTACATGAGCTGTGCAGAAAGGGCAGTCATCGGAGATATCGAGAAAGGATTGACCTCTCATTTGCCAGTCAATCCAGCTAACATTATTAGAGTTTCTGAGAAACGCTGAATACGTCTCCAGACCTTCTGGAATATGTACAAGTTTGTTACCCGATCCTAATCCTTTGTAGGCAGGAGAAGCTTTTGAAATGCTTCCAGTGCTGGTAAGCTTTATATTGGATGATAGAGTTTTTAAATCGGTTAAAAATGCCTCTAGGTCTGCATTTTCAGCAAAGACTTGTTTTATGCCCGATACGATAGACTGGATCTGCTCTGTTTTATCTTTATAAGAAGGGGTTTGGATAAAGATGCTGAAACTGTCTTTAATTAGCTCATCTTGTCGGAATACGATCTGATTTACATATTCCTCGTTGAAGCACATAACCTCAGAAATGGAGTCAATCCCACTAACCAGTGGACTTTTGCTCTCTGGGTTGTCTTGGCGTAGCTTAAAAGGCATCAGCGTTTCAAGAGATTGATTGTCTGAAGCGATAGCGGTGGCAATAGTGCTTTTTCCTGTGCCATTTGATCCAAACTTAATGTTTAGTTTATTCTCAGTAAGGAGGATCTCTGCTGAATCGATGTTGTTACAGTTCTCGATTTTTATGGATAGTTGGCTCATTTTGGGAGGTGTGATTGTAAGGGAAGAGAGCTTCGTTAGTTGCTACACAAACATCTGTTGGAGCAGACCTTTTTTGAAGGTTTGGGTTTGGGTGATTTGTTGGGTGACTTGCTCGATTTTGGTGTCGAGGGTGCTGAGAAAATTGGCGATTTTGGTCTGCTCGGTTGGGTGTGGAACTTGAATCAAAATATCGGCAAGGTCTGAACTGTTAATTGCTGGATAGCTGGTGCCTGTGCAACGTTTGAGAACTGAGTCAGTGAACCTGTCTGTGAGCAATAACTGATAAATGAAATCGCTGGAGTTGTTACTTGCTCTTAGCTGAGCAAAGCCTGTTGAAGCCACGTAGTCGCCATCATTCTGAAACTGTAAATTGTTTTTTTGATAGGGTCTTACCATTTGGTAAAGGACGTCTCCTTTTTGCATTAATCGTTGTGCGCGGCTAGGTGCGTCGGAGATAATCATTTCTCTTGGTGGAGACAAGACTCCGTCATTTACACTTTCAAGATCGATGTAGAGGAATGTATCGGGGAGTAGTGCTGACTTGGGATTGATTTCTACAGCATCTCCGAGTTTCTTCTCTTGCCAGTCTGGGTAGGGGTTGCCGTTTTGGTCTTTGAAGCGGAGTTGTTGGGAAAAGAGGCGTTGCATGACGCCTTTTTTGTAGTCTTGGAGGAGGGATTTCTTGCGCTTGAGTTGCTCGATACGCGCGTCCACCGAGGTCAGAAATGCCGCGATCTTCTCTTGTTCGGGGAGAGTTGGGGCTGCGATTTTTAGTTTTTTAAAGAAAGGTAGACCTATAGTTTTGATTGTGCTGCCAACAGCAATTCTCTCAAAATGAGGTTTCATGATTTGCAGCCAATAGTAGAGGAACCATGTAGTCGAGACGCCACTCTTAGGCTTCCACACTATAAAATGCTGACTAACTGCCATAGAGTTTTGCATGACTGCGCTTTTTCCTACGCCAGCATCTCGCGAAAGCAGTACAGTTCCCTTGGGGTGAACTACTGCTGAAGAATTTTTAATTCCTAAGTCAGTTATCTTAGTTTTTGTAGAATCGATGAATCCTTTATCGAGGCTCTTGGAATCGGTTAGTGAGATCCAAGGGATGTCACCATCATAGTACTCTGGATGACTTTTACTAGGCGTGTGACCAGATCCTCTAGTTGCATAGTCGTCAAGCAAGCTTGTAGCCCATTCATCACTAAACTCTCGAAACCGTGACTGCGGCACCATTGTCTTTTCCATACTCATCTTAGAACGGAGCCTTGATGTTGAGTTCTTGGCAGAAGCTGGCGATGGTGGCGTTGGTCGCTTCCATTTCGCCTTCTAACGCCTTGAGTTCTTCGCTGACGGCGTCGAGGTCGACGGGTTCTTCTTCCTCGAAGGTGTCGACGTAGCGGGGGATGTTGAGGTTGTAGTCATTGTCCTCAATCTCGCTGAGTGGGGCGAGGTAGCTCCATTTGTCCTTTGCTTCACGCTGGGTGTAAGTGTCGATGATGTTGGCGATGTCATCGGGGCGAAGTTGATTTTTGCTGCCAACTTTTTCAAAGTGTTCATTACTTGATGCATCGATGAAGAGGACATTGTCGGCATGTTCTTCTCGGTTCTTTTTCAGAACAAGAATACAGACAGGAATACCTACGCCAAAAAAGAGGTTGGCGGGGAGACCGATGACGGCATCGAGGTAGTTGCGCTCGGCGATGAGGTATTTTCTAATCACTCCCTCGGCAGCTCCACGGAAGAGTACGCCGTGAGGGAGGACACACGCCATGGTTCCATTCTCGTCGAGGTGGTGGATCATGTGCTGGATGAAGGCGAAGTCCGCCTTGGTCTTAGGTGCGAGCTTGCCGTAGTCAGAGAAGCGTTCGTCGGCTTCGTGGATGGTGCTGGCTGACCAATCGGCTGAGAAAGGTGGATTGGCGACGATGGCTTCGAAGCGTTTGTCGGCGTGCTGTGGTGCTGGGTGTTCTAGCGTGTCCTCATTGCGCAGGTCGAAGCGGGAGTAGTGGACGTCATGAAGAATCATGTTCATCCGTGCGAGATTGTAGGTGGTGGGATTCATTTCCTGCCCACAGAATTCACCGACATTTTCGACCTCCTTGGCGACTCGGAGTAAGAGGGAGCCAGAACCACAGGTGGGATCGTAGACATTGCGCAGTGAGGATTTCCCTACGGTGACGATCTTGGCGAGGATGGAGGAGACTTGCTGAGGGGTGTAGAACTCACCCGCTTTTTTTCCTGCTCCAGAAGCAAATTGACCAATGAGGTATTCGTATGCGTCACCGAGGACGTCTGAGTCGGCGTCACCGAGCTTGAAGTCGATGGCGTCGAGGTGGGTGAAGACCTTGGCTATGAGTTCGTTGCGCTGGTTGACAGTCTTGCCGAGCTTGGAGGAATCGAGGTCGATCTCTTCGAACAGAGCCTCGAAGTCTTCTTCGGAGTTGGTGCCTTGGGTGGAGTTCTCGATGTGCTTGAGGACTTTGCCTAGGTCTTCGAGGATGAAGTTGTCGGTCTGCTTCGAGCCTTTCTGAGCGAGTGCGTGGAAGAGTTCAGCAGGGTAGAGGAAGTAACCGAGGTTTTGCAGGGCTTCCTCTTCGATGGCATCGAGCATTTCCTTGCCGTCCACCGTGGCGGGGTCGAGCTGGGTGAACTCGGTGATGTCTTCCTCAGCTAACAACTCGTTCGCGTAGAGGTGCATTTTCTCCGAGAGGTACTTGTAGAAGATAAACCCGAGGATGTAGTCGCGGAATTCATCAGCTCCCATTTTACCCCGCAGGGTGTTGGCGATGTTCCAGAGCTGGGATTCGAGCTGTTTCTTTTGGTCTTCAGACATGGATGGTTAGGAAAAAGGAGAAAGTGGGCGAGGGATGCTAGAAAATTCTAACGACGAAGCAACTAAACATAAGGAATCGCTGGGTGCCATATAAAATATGAGCCAGAGAGGAGAAAGTAGAAGAAGAGGCGCGATTGAGGTGTTAGGGGGTAGATTTGAGAGGCGTTACAAAACTCTGTTAGGAGTGTAACAGCTCCAATGGCAGATCTCTGATTAAGTTCCCAGCACTATGAAGAACAACACTAAAGAGAACGTTGCTGGCGCAGTAGGAGCAATTACTGGAGCTGCTGGCGGGATGGGTAGTACAACAGCAGCAATAGCATCGGCTGGTAGCATTACGGGCTTATCTGGTGCTGGAATTACAACTGGACTGGCTGCGATAGGTGGAGGAACTATGCTCGGAGGTCTAGCGGTGGCTAGTGGTGGAGTAGGCTTGTTAGCATTTGCTGGCTACTTCGGTGGACGTGCAATAGTTCGAAAATGCCGAGCAGCATAATCGGGGGGGGGATTGAAGGGGTCATAAGCTGTTTCTTGTTCGTGTCAGAGGCGTTGACTGCACGACGAATACTCGACTTTGACACGTATCCGATTCGGTGTTAGATTTTGATCTCAGCCAATACCCCTATGAAATCAAAGAAGAACCTAACCCGATTCACGTACGAAACCACAGCATTCCAAGGTTGGAGACTCTGCCTAGCTAGAGCTGGCACAACCTTTACCAAGTATTTCTCGGACAAGAAGTATGGTGGTGTTCGTAAGTCTTCAAAAGCTGCTGATGTCGCCTTGAAAGAGTTGAAGGAACTCGTGGATAGTTCGAGAAGAGTGGATGGGAAGCTAAGTAAGACTACTCTGGCGAAGGCTAAAAAGATCCTTGATGCAGCTTAAAGTCTACATTTTCGGTGGAGGTAGCCAGCTACTGAGGCAGTGGTGTTCCATGATTTCTCCGATAATGACAATTTCAAACACAACTCAAAACCTAAGTGTTGATAGTCTGTGAGACGTGCGCTTTACGCTTCTAACCAGTGAAAAAATTATTAAACATCTTCATCGTCGTAGCAGTACTCGCTTTTGTATACGTAAAATCTAGTGGTGGAATATCTGGTCTACCCAATGGCTCCACCAGTAGTGAACAAGTCACAGATGCTTATAATGATCATCGAAGTGGTGTTCAAATGTCTGGTGAAGGGGTCGTATCTAAAATTCTAGCAGACGACACCAAGGGTAGTAGGCACCAGAGGTTTATCTTGAGGCTTGATAACGGGCACACACTACTGATGGCGCATAACATTGATTTAGCTCCTAGGATTAACCACCTCAAAGTTGGAGATGAGATTTCGTTCAACGGGGTGTATGAGTGGAATAACAAAGGTGGTGTCATTCACTGGACGCATGATGACCCTAATGGGCGGCATCAAGCAGGCTGGCTCAAGAAAAACGGGAGTGTTTACCAGTGATGTTCATACACGACAAAGTTGATGACCAACTAGTGCAGGATGTCCTTTCTAGGAAGCACCAGATTGAATATAGTGTTCACGGCTTGCAGCATTGGCAGCGAGTAGAGCGTAATGGATTATTTTTATCCGAGAGGGAAGGTGGGGATGATCTGGTTGTTAGCTTATTCGCTCTGTTTCATGACTCCCAACGTCTGAATGACTTCGAGGATCCAGAACATGGATCTAGAGGAGCAACACTAGCAACCGAGTTCTACGACCAAGGTAGACTGTGTATTTCTGAAGCCCAACTTCAGACTCTCACGGAAGCTTGCCGAGATCACACCGAATCAATATATAGTGATAATGCGACGATCCGTTGTTGTTGGGATGGCGATAGACTGGATCTAACACGAATCAGCGTCATTCCCGACTCTGAGATGCTCAACACGGCGACAGCAAAGGAAATAGCTGACACTATGGACTACAGTATCCTAGATCGCTATAGGAGCTATTCTCGATGAAAGTACGAATGAGTCACAGGAGCTTAAAAGACTAGGAGTGTTTGCACGCTACATTTTAGTAGCGCAAGTATTGTTGTTGATCTAGCAGATTATTATTGCGTTGAGGTCTGTTCTGTAAGAAAAGACTCTAGTTTTTTACCTCTCCCATGTTTTCCGATAGTATTTACGAATTTTTGATAATGGCTGGGATCATACTGATCCTTGTGGATGTTTTCATACGGAATGATGTTTCCAGTCTTATAGCTCATGTCATATTTGCTTATGCTCTGGTCTTATTTGTTGACCTACCTTTGCTCTACAGCATTGCGCTTGGTATCTCGGCTTGGGTGCTGATGGTTTTTTGTCACTACACATTCTTCCGAAAGGGGATACAAATATTTTGTAATAAATATATATCTAAAACGGTGATCGATGAGATGCCGTTAGATCGGTTGATCGGCTATTCCACAAAGGTCGAAACCGTAGACGGAGTTCAAATGATTCGGCTAGAGGGGGATCTGGCACCGTTTAAAGACTCTTCAGAATTTGATGAAGGAACAATCGTGAGAGTTGTTAGCTTTGCTGATGGTGTCGCAGTTGTTTCTGAAGTAAAAAACTAATAAAAATAAAATATATAATTATGGGCTTAATTTACACAGTTCCTCAAAACCATGTCGTTGTTATAGAACGTCTTGGTAAGTATGCTAGACTTCAACGTTCTGGTCTCAGTTTTCGCATTCCTATCTTAGAGCAAATCAAAGAGGTTGGGGCAACATGGGGATCCCAAGCTAATAAGCGTGGATATTTTGTAGAGCTTTCTGAGCAAACATACGACACGCCTCCTAGGCAATGTTTAACCAAAGATAATGCGAACGTGACCACTAATGCTGTCATTTCATATAGAATTACTGATCCAGTAAAAGCTATCTATGAGGTGGATAACCTACCTGTAGCTATCGAAAATGCAGCTCTAAACGCCTTACGTGCTGTAGTTGGCAATTTAGACTTGGATGAAGCAGTTTCACGTAGACAAGAACTTAATGATCTCATTGCTTCTCAGTTGTCAGAATTGGGTAAAAAGTGGGGAGTTCACTTCTTGCGAGTAGAGGTTCAACAGTTTGATGCTGATGAACAGACATTAGCTATTATGCGCCAGCAATTGGATGCTGAAAGAGGTCGACGTGCTGCAATCGCCGAAGCCGAAGGTAAGGCTAAAGCTGCAGTTACTATTGCGACAGCAGAGGCTGAAGCAGCTCAAATCAGAGCGACTGGACAAGCTGCCGCAATTAGAATAATGGCTGCCGCTGATGCCGAATACGCTCAGAGCCTAACTCAAGCATTGGGAGCTAAAAGTGGTGCAGATGTAGTTCTAGCCCAAAAGTATATTGCTGGCTTCGAGGTGATTACTCAGAATCCTGCAGAAAAGGTCTACTTGCCAACAGACTTTAAAGGTATCATCTCTACAGGAGCATAGTTCATCCTCTATGGTCACTATAACGAATACAGAGCACCAAGCTCTTTTGTTGGATTCCCCTAAAAGGCGAATTCTTATCGGTAGTGATCCTAAAAATGACGTGATCGTTAGGGGGGGAGAACCATTTTCTGTAGAGATTAAAATAGGCAAACAGATTCGAATTGTTTCGCGTACTTCTAATCATATTGAAGTAAACGGGGTTACAGGAATAGTACACGACTGCGCCACGCTACCTGCTCTTATCGTACTCGATGGGAATAGGTTTAACTTAACGAATAACCATATCGAAGGCTATGGCACTGCTGGGCAAGAGAAGAATAATGTCAAGGAGTTGCCTAGTAGTTCTTCACGCGTTCAGCCTCCTAAGCTTGTTCTCCCCCCTAAGCTTGTTCCGCCTTCTACAGAGACTGCTAATAAAATAACTAAAGGCTCAAAAACAAAGAAGTTCTCACGGAAGTGGCTAGTCGCCGCAGTGCTTGTTTTTGGCTTTAGTTGGATAAGTTCTTTCTTAGAAAATGAAGAAGAAGCTTCGAAGTCTGAATCATCAGTGGAGACAGCAGAAACTGTAGAGGTAGCAGAGGTAGCAGAGGTAGCAGAGGTAGCAGAGGTAGCAGAGGTAGCAGAAACGAATTCAGCCTCACCCAGTGAAGGTGAAATAACGGTGAGCGAAATTGAGCTGTCTAAGCCAAGTCCTATAGCACAAAGGAAGGACATTTCAGTTGAGGCAGTATTTTCTATGGCTGAAGAGGCTGGGGATATAAAACTTTATGAGAAAGCCGCTACTCTAGGGCATTTAGAAGCGCAGCATATACTAGGTTCTTATTATCTAGGAGGTGAGGTTGAGACTCCTAATGGGCTTAAACCTATAACACGAAGTGAGGGAGCTGATTATAAACAGGCTCGCTACTGGCTTGAGAAGGCTAGTAATGGAGGCTGGGAAAAGTCATACTATCCACTGGCGATGATGTATGCTGAAGGGGATGGAGTGGAAAAAGACCTGAAGAAAGCTTTCGGGTGGTTTCTAAAATCTGCCGAGCAAGGTAATGCTGATGCTCAATACACAATAGGACTATTGTATAATGAAGGGACGGGCGTGGCAAAAAATCAGAAGAAAGCTTTAAAATGGTATCAAAAAGCTGCTGAACAAGGACATTTCTCAGCTCAAGACAATCTAGGATTGAAGTACCTCAATGGTACAGGTGTGGCAAAAGATCAGAAGAAAGCTTTCGAGTTGTTTCAAAAATTCGCAGAACAAGGAAACGCCTTAGCTCAAAATAATCTAGGATCGATGTACGACAATGGGATAGGTGTGGCAAAAGATCAGAAGAAAGCTTTCGAGTTGTTTCAAAAATCCGCAGAGCAAGGATATGCCACAGCTCAATGCAATCTAGGAATAATGTATTACTATGGGAGAGGTGTGGCAAAAGATTTCGAGAAATCAAAGCAACATCTCGAGTTGGCAAAACAGGGCGGAAGTAAGCTTGCAACACGGGTATTGACTGAATTATTAAAGGACGAGGTAAAGGTTAACCCGCAAGACTCGACTATTAACACTTCTGATGTTGTGGGTTTTATGCAGAATTTTTATCTAGCAGGGGAATCCAGCTCACAATCGATTAAGCAGAATACTGAGTTCTATGGAGCTAAGGTAGACTTTTTTGGAGAGGTGATGTCACGGGCTGAGATCCATGCTGACCAGAAAACTTATGAAGATAAATGGGGAACCCGTAAGTTTATAGTCAAACCCCAAGATGTTGTTGTTACTGAAGTGCAAAAAGGTAAACTTTTTACAGTCAGATCTCGATTTCAAATACACCTTGAGAATGATAAAGAGACTCTTCAAGGCGATCGGTCTAGTGAGCTTAAAATCACTACTGACAAAGGCGAATTAAAGATAATTGCAATTAATTCAAAACCTATTGGTAAAGACGTCAGAGTAGAAAAGGCTATAATAGCCCATGACCCAGCTAGTTCAGCCAAGTCAGTTACTCGAAGGATACTACAGAATGAGATTGCTGAGTATGAATCCGTCTACTTTGATGGGACAAATCTTCATTACACATTCAGTGCCCCATCTAAATTCGGAATTATTAAGAGTGTCATTCCCTTGAATTCATTGAGCTTAGATCACGGAGTTAATTCGCTGCATCAAGAACGTGGTTTTACAGGTGGAACATTCACAGTGACTATCCCATCATCCACCTCATTTGCGGTTAAGACGTGGCAAACCATGCAGGGTGATAGTCTAGAAGGTAAGCCAAGAAAAACCGCGTCATCGAACAAATTCTCTGTCCAAGCTACATCAAAATCTAATATTCAAAAAATCATAGAGACTTTAAAAATTCTTAAACAGCAAAGTCAAATATCTAAGGTTCCCGCAGCAGTCCCCTTAAAGCATGAACAAAGGTATCCAGTGCCGTCTGTAGCTGCTCAACGTAAGGAGTTAGAAGCTACTGGCGAGTCAGTTGGGTTGTTTTACATAAAGCATGTGAACAACCAGTCTAAATCAGTATGGAACTCAAGTTACGTTGATACCCATGTTGAAGGGGGCAAGAAAATCACGTACGAAGAAGCGTACCAAGCTAGATTGAAAGATGCTCAAATTAAATTGAAAGCTCTGAACTCTAGTGTGCAAGGTGAACCTCACTACATTCAAGTGGGGGGATACTAAAAATCAAGCACTCAAGTCCATTGGGGACAGACCTGTGGTTTGGTGAAGTTCTCTACAAACGCGAAGTTGATTCCTCAAAAATTACGAGCACATTGGCAGTTACCATTATTTCTAGGGCTCAAAATAATTGACTCGAGCGTGTCGCGCTAGAGAGTGGGCGTATGAAAGATACAATTACAGCGGCAGCGGGCTTACTTGGGGTAATCTTGTTGGCTGCGACACTTGTTCAAGGTGTCATGAGTTGGCGGTTTATGAGCGAATCTGATGAGTTTAAGCAAATGCTAAAGGATGAGCAGTACGCCTATTACGATGAACTAGGGACCGACAAGATCACAATGGCGTCTGAGCAGATACGCTTAACTAAAATTATTAAGGTTAAGAGCTATGCGCTCCATGGGGCCGTGGGCGGTGCACTTCTATTCTTCGTTTCATATGTAAACATGAAGAAAAAAGAAAATGGGTGATGGTGATCACTTTATTGTGATGTCCATTCTGTGTGTACGGAAGAAGCCAAGCTTCTTGTCCATCACGGCGTAAGCTTCATCAGAGCTTCCCTTTTTAAAGTCGCGGTATGCACCAACAGCGTGGCCCAAAGCCCTTGGTGTAATAACGAAGCGGGATGTATTTTCACTCTTAACTGCAGCGCGCACGCTTCCCCATTCTGGGCACTGAAGCTTGAGGTGGGTTTTGGTGAGTGAACACTGTATTGTGCGTACACCGCGCCCGCGGATGGCCTGCCTCATTGTGTTGACGGCTTTGGCAAATTCTATCTCATCGAGGGTAAACTTTATAACTGCCATGATTATTCGGGGGTGAAGAAATAGGTTCTATTTCCTTTGAGGTTTAGCTTGTACCATTTCCCTTTGCTGTCGGCTGCTTTCCAATCGGCCCAGAGTGAAGAGGGGAATTTCTGGTAGAGGTAGCCTTTGGATTTGTTGCTATTGAAGTAGACGATCAACCATTGACGCGGACTGCCGGGGTAGTACTCAACACGATGAATGTCTCTGCTGCTAGGTTCCATCACCTCGGCCGTGTATTCAGAACTAATCCACGCCCTAGCTGACTCATACGAACTGAGATCCTTTGCGGGTTTTGAGCAAGATGTAAGGGCGAGTAGGGTTAGGAGTGTGAGTAGGATTTTTAGGGGTTTCATTTTGTTGGGAGTACCGTTGACCATGCTCAGCATGATCGATTTATGTTATGTTTTTTTGCAATAACGAGACGCTAGTCTTATGATTGTGCAATGGCTATGGCACGTTCGATGCGATCTCTGACATTAGCGGTCAGTCTCTTGATTCCGAATGTGCGAGCTATATCTGTGGCGTCGGTATTGCGGTCTCGGTGAGCTGCTGAGATTTCCTCATAGGGGATTTCTTCGATACGTCTAGTTGACTGGCTGTTGGTTGGGCTGCGGTAGACTGAGTGGGTCGCTGGACCGTCTGGAGTTTTCCAGATGAAGCTACCTTCTACCGGGTCTTCTCTGAGGTGGAAATGCTCGTCGATGAGTTCTAATAGTTTTTCTCTAATTCGGCGGCCTGAGCGTTTGAAGTCGTGAGCACGAGCAATGCGCTGAACGAGTAACTCGTCCGAGATAGGAGCCTCTGATTCAAGAGTGTGTTCAATCATTTCAACCAGCGTGGAGGTGTACGCGTCATCGTAAAATAGGTCTGGATCAATCTTTGGCTGTAGTGATGCGAAATCCGTTGTGATGTAATTGGCCTTAGATGCCACTTCGGGTGTCGTAGCTGGCGTCTGAGGATCGTCTTGAACTACTTCAGTAGGTTCTGATGTCGTGGAGGATGGAGAGCTAGCTACCATTGCTAGAGGCTCTGAGGGGGTGACCTCATCAGCTATTTCAATGATGTTGTCCGGTGTTGATGGAACGTCGGAAATATCTGTTTGTTTTATGTCAGATTCATTGGCGGAACGGCTAGATTTGTAAAGCTCACGTAATGCTGCATCAAGCCTCTCAATTTCACCCTCCGGGTTGGTGAACCAATCTGTGGACCAAACACGAAGAAGGTTCCATCCTAGGCCTTCTAGCACAGCTGCTCTGACTTTATCGCGGTCTCGGGCAGTGGCTCCACTGTGGTAGGTGGCTCCGTCGCACTCGACACCGACGAGGAAGTCGCCAGGTCTATCTGGGTGAACGATACCAAGATCAATACGGAAGCGAGAAACTCCTACTTGAGGAACAACTTGCCAACCTTTTTTCTTGGAGGCGGTTAGACACGGCTTCTTCGAATGGTGAGTCGTAGCCGCCGACTGATCCTTTCACAGCTTCTTTCAAGGCGCGTGGGCCTCGATCAGCAAACTCAAGAAAGTGTTTGAGGTCTCGGACCGCACGTGAGCTGGTGCGGTTGAGGTCGATCATAGATGGATCGAAGGAGGTGAAGACCATCATCTCTTGCTTCGAGCGTGTGAGAGCCACGTTGAGTCGGCGCTCACCACCATCGCGGTTGAGTGGGCCAAAGCTCATCGACATTGTTTGGGAGCCTGGCTCGGTTGGGCCGTAGCCTATACCGAAGAGGATAACATCTCGTTCATCACCTTGAACGGTTTCAAGGTTCTTTACGACGACTGGCTCCGATAGACTATCAGAGAAATACGGCTCGATCTCTGGGTGCTTTTTACGAGCAGAGTCTAGAAGGTCTTCTACTAACCTTTGCTGATCAGTGTTGAGGGTGATGATAGCTAATGAGTAACCGGCATCTGTGAATGCTGAGTCGGTGAGACGTTTGACTGTCTCCGCTACCATGGCTTTGGCTTCGGCTTGGTTGGTGCGTGATTTGCCTTTGGCGTAAACTCCGTCGACCTTCACCCAGCTGACAGCACTCTCACGAGTGACAGCTGCCGGGAAGGTAATGAGATTACCTCCGTAATAACTGTGGTTAGAGAAGGCTATGAGGCTTTCGTGGCGGCTACGGTAGTGCCAGCTTAGGCTGTGACGGGGCACTCCCACTGCGAGGCATTCATCAAGGATACTTTCGAGATCACCTTCTGTATCGTTGTCAAATTCAGCACCACTGGCTCCACGTTGGAAGAAGTTGGTTGGGGGCATCTGGCGAGGGTCACCGGCAATGACTACCTGCTTTCCTCTCGCTATGGATCCCACGGCATCCCATGGACTGATCTGTGACGCTTCGTCAAAGATGACGAGGTCGAACTGTTGTTGATCTGCTGGTAGGTATTGAGCTATGGAGAGGGGACTCATAAGCATACATGGGGCGAGGTTAGAGAAGGCTTCGCCCATTTCACTGGCAAGCTGCCTCAGAGGCTTGTGCATGCGCTTTTTCTGAATCTCGTGTTTAAGGATACCGTACCCGTCTTTTTTACCGACTTCCGATTTCTTAGGAAGGCGTCCGCAGAGTACTGTGCGAGTGTACTCTACTGCGAGTTTGGAAACTTGTTCATCGATACGTCTGAACTCTTCGATGCTCTCCATGTGCTCAGCTGTGACGAAGTCTCGAAGAACGGGTTCGTTATCAATCGCATTTGCGGCGAACCACTTGCTGTAGGCTGTGAGGAAGACTAATTCGAGATCATCCTTCGGTATGCTGCCATTTTCGATGCCCTCTACGAGAGGTGTGAGGTTCTGATGGATTGCGCTGACTCTAACACGACGCCATCCGCACCATGCCCTTAGCGTGGCCTGTTTGGAGGTGACTTTCTTGGACGCAGCTTCTAGCTGATCGAGGGAATAGCCTTGGAGGTTTTCAGATGCACAGAGTTCTGAGAACTGTGACACTGTGGCATCAAGTTCTGAGAGGGCGTGTTGCAGTGCAGAGTTGGCGATAAAGATCTGGCCATCCGGGCTGAGTAGCTCGTTGCCGTCGGTGACTAAACGCTTTACTGAGGTCTTGAGAGAGATGAGTTCATCTGGGGTCGAGATGAGCTGAGGGAGTTGTTGCTGAATGTCGGCAGCAAGCTGAGTGGTTGCTGATAGAACGGTGAGGTCACTAGTCAATGCTGCGTATCCTGGGATGCCTATCAAGCTTGAGGATAGCTGATCCATCTTGGACAGCAGCTCACCTAGATTGCGTAGGACAGGGGAATCTTGTTCTACATTCGGCAGAGCACTGGTGTTAGCCTTCACGCCGAGTTCCTTGCTAATATTCTTTTGCGCTAGTGTTGCGAGGAACCAAAACTTCTGGCCTGCTTCGCTCCATTTTGCGTCGAGTTCATTAGTGTCGATATGACGGGCTGCCTCAGCAGCGTAGCGGACTGAGAGATTCTTTTCCGCTGCATGGTATTCCTCTAGTAGCTGGGTGAATTTCTTCACGGCTTCTAGCTTCTCAGTGAGTCCTGGAGAGAAGGCAAAGCTTAGATCTTTGCCGTGGGCTTTGAGGATGGAAATCAGAAAGTTTGCGAGCAGCTGAGTTGCTTGTGTCGTGTCAGTCAGAATACTAAATTGGCAACATTCCTTCAGCTTGTCAGTAGCAGTACGAAGGTTAGCAATTTTACCGGGCAGTAACTGAGCGGTGCTAATAATAGAGTCCTGCCACCCGTTAGACCATTCTGTCTTTTCGATGATGGAGAAGTCTTTAGGTGATTCTAAGAATGCTGAGTAGTTGAGGGAAAGTCGTCGTGCTGTTTCACCTAGAGCTTCAAATTCTTCGACTGAGTGTTGCGTGCCATTGCTCCATTTCAGGCGAGGGGTAGAGGAGTCGTGGTGACGTACAACTTGGCCTATGGCACGATAGACTGTGAGGCCGTTAGAGTGCGGGAAATGAAGTCTCTCGCAGACTGTATTGAGGCGATCTCTTAGGTGCTTAAGTTGAGATGTCTTTTTAGCCCAGTTACTTGCACTTAAGTCTCCGCGCGTATTCCATGCTCGGTCAAGCTGCTGTAAAATGTCTGTTTTGGATGTTTTATGCGAATGCACTTCTAGGCAAAACTCTGAGAGCCCCTGTTCAGCAAGGCGTCGGTGCACGACGTCCAGCGCAGCCATTTTCTCTGCGACAAACAATACACGTTTACCTATAGAAAGGTTGTGAACGATCATGTTCGCAATGGTCTGGGATTTTCCTGTGCCTGGAGGTCCATCGAGCACGAAGTTACAACCGTTGGCTGATGCTACGACAGCTGCGAGTTGAGATGAATCGGCTGGTAGTGGAGCAAAGAGTTCTGATGGAGGAATAGTTTTATCCAGAGTTGTTGGATCTGGGTACGAAGCTCCTGAGGCATTAAATTTCTCTTCACCTCGTTCCATGAGGTGTCGAACGACGGCATTTGATGTGAGCTGCTCACGGCGATCCGTAAGGTCTTTCCACATGAGGTATTTTGCAAAAGAGAAGGTGCCTAAAGCTGTATCGGTAGTGACCTCAAATCCTGGGATGTCCTTCACTTGAACCCGCATGTGATTCCATATGCCGGTGACATCGATACCGCTGTCGTCTTCCGGTAAACTACCGTCTAGTCCAGGAATATCTAGGTCGAAATCTTGCTTGAGTAGTTCAAGTAAGGTGAGGTTAAACCGTGGTTCATCCTCATGCACGGTCATGGTGACTCCCGACAATGCGCTCTTCCTCTTTAGTTTGACGGGAAGAAGGATTAGCGGTGCTCGGTATACTCGCGTGTCCTCAGCTGATTTTTTCCAATTGAGGAAGCCTAAAGCTAGGAAGAGGGTGTTAGCTCCACCTTCGTTGATGTCAGTCCGAGCCTTACGGTAGAGATCGATCAATTCGGCTTCGAGCTTCTTAGCAGGAAGTGAAGACATGACCTCATTCGAGCTAAGGGCATCTGTTGCGTACTGGGTTTTAAGATCTGCGTTGTTTTGTTGTGCATATAAAGCTGAATCTCGTCCGCCTGAATCGAAATCTGGGAAGGAGGCTATGCGAATAGTTTTACCGGCAGCAAGCAGATCTTCTAGTGTGCCCGGGTCTGGGCATGTTAGGGGAACGTGTTTAGTTCGTTCTGGGAGGTGGAGTAGTTTGTTGCGGGCTGTGAGGTCGAGTAGCTTTCTCTGCCACTGGGCTACCCTGTCATTAGCATTTTCTGGATCTTGTGTGATTTCGACATCAAATCCAGGAAGTGCAGGGGCTTCTTCAAGGCTGTCAATTACCTCAGGTCCAGTAGTGGACGTCTCGGTTGATGTCGTAGTATTCGTTACTCCGAGAGGCTTGATCTTACGCATGCGGGCACGCTGAATATCAATAGCCATGAGGAACTCTTCATCGCTGAGTTTTTTGATGGCTGACTCCACAGCAGTGCTGAATGGGGGAGCTGGAGACTCCGTGATGAGAGTTGTTTCGAAGACTAGAATCTCATTGAGCTCAACACGTTTGCGAACAGCTGAGGCCTCTTCCGTGATGAGCTGGCTAAACTGTTGTGGCTGTAGCCAGACTCCCACAAAGGCGTGGCCCTCGCTCAGGATGATGAGAGGGTTCAAGCGAGCCTGTTCCAATGCTGACGCGAAGAGCATACTGGAATCTAAGCATGTGGCTAGGCGGCCTTCGAGTATGGCTCCTGGAGTTCGAACCTTTTGGCCTGATAATTCAAAGCTGGCAGGGGGGAGAGCGTAGTCTAGATTTAAGCCAGCTACTGCGGACCATATTGCGGAAGTAAGCTCCCATGTGCGAGAGCGAGACCGGTTTTCATAACCGTTGATAGAAGCTTCTTTACCAGCCCTCCTCAGGACGTCAGCAGTAGCTTTAAGAACTTTATCTACAGCTGGGTCGTTAGGCATACAGAATGCCGGGAGCAATTCAGGCATAGAGCCTGTACCGCCCCAGTGTGACTTGGCTAAAAGTTCGATAGGGTGAGACTCATCTAGTAATGTAATCGGTGTCGCCTCAGCGTTTTCAGAGCTTGTGATGCTGACTGAAATTTCACCATTAAGACTTTCGGTTAACCCCATGAGTGTGGCCGCATCGAGCTTTACATTACGATCGGTAATCTTGGTTGTGGCCCCAGCATCAATCTGGTCGACCTTCCAAATTTTGGGCTCCAAGAATGACGGGTTTGAATCTAATCGGACGACTAAATTTGAGAGAGGAGCGTCACCTAGGTTTTCTATTCTGAACTCCTGAATAACAGCGACTGAGTTCTGGTGGGAAGCAAAGCCGATTTTCGTAGCTAAGCTGATATGTGATTTAAGGGACATGAGAGAAGTAGTGTGCTGTTAGCTGGTGGAGCTGAAGCTCTGGGGAGGTTTGCTTAGCCACTTGAGTGGTGAGACCAAGATGGCTGACGATGATTTTTGGATTTATGCCAGTACTTGGCGTCTCTAATTAAAAACTACTGCGTCTTAAGCTGTGTGAATCTAATTTCGATACGACGGGCATCTTGGTTGGGTGACAACCAGTTTGATTTAACTTGGCCGTCTGTGGCTGCTTTGGAGCCAATTGGAGGGGCTGTTTGAGCTGCTGAGTAGCAGCGAATATCAATTCCGTCGTAGAGATCAGATTTCCCTTCTTTACGTAACCAGTCTTTCCACGCTTTACGGATGGCTAGTGCCCGCATCAACCCAAGGTCACAGTTTGATCCTGCTATCATGGTTGAGAAATTGTTACTTCCCGCAAAGTGGGATGCGATGGATTCATCCAAGTTGCTCTTACTCGAAACAGGCGAACCATCGGTGTGACCAACAATTTCTAGAGTATCTACTGTGGTGTATTTTTCTAAGATTGCTCCTACTTTGGGGAAAAGTTTTCCTTCAAGATTTTGCACAAAGCGAGGCTGCAGAGTTGCTTTGCCAGATGAGAAAACAATGGCTGGTGGCGCATCCGGGTCATCAGCATTCTGTGAGCTGCCAGTTAGATTAATGATTGGCGGCTTATCGTTGAGCTGTCGGCGTAAGTCGTTATTCTCGGTTAGGAGTATTCCATAATCATGTTCCAATTGATCAATAATTTTCTGGGCGCTTTCAAGTTTTTTGAGCTGAGCTTTCAATGACTGATTCTCGTTTAGGAGTACGAGGTTCTTGTTCTCTAAAATCAAATTTTCAGATTTTAAGGTAGCGACCTCTTTCCTTAGTTTGGTTAATTCATCAGCTAAGGTATTGGACGAGAGTATTTCGATTTCTTTAATGGCTTCCTGACAGGTCTCTTCGAGCTTACTGATGACTAGCTTAGGTTTGGCGTTCTCGGAAATGGGGGGAAGTTCAAGAGTGGTACGCAGCTCTCCAACAGGTTGACGAATTTTTGACATGTTGATTCCCACAGCGTTGTTTATCGCCTCCTGGTCGCTTAAGTCATTAGTAGGCAGTAAGGCCACAATAATTGCCGCAATGGCAGCGATGGAGATAATGAATAAGGTCATGAAGAGGTCAGCAGCACTTGGCCAGTAGCTGATGCTCTCACTCTCGTCGTATGGATCCGGTAACATTGCAGGAAAGGTGTTTAAGCTTTAATTATTTCGATTAAAAAAGCCGCTCTTTTTCTTATGCTTACTAAGGACGCCCTCTACTTCCTTAAGTGATTTTTCTAGCTTCTCAGACGTAGCGTCTAATTTACCAATGTTAGTAAGATCACTGCTAATTTTCCTGGATGATGACTCAAGGTCTTGAGACGTTTGAGATAGCTTTGTAACTGTCTCCTCGATAATGGAGCTATTGTTGTCAATTTGAGCGCTATTTGTGCTCAAGGTTCCAGTCGCCTCAATAACGGAATCCATGACTTTAGTAAGATTTGATGTGGTTCCGAGCAGTGTGGCTTGACCCAACTTAATCGATTCTAGTGTGGATTCAGAAGTCGCGGATATTTCTTGCTGAGCAACTGATATGAGCTCCTTGGTCGAAGATGAAATATTCTTTTTAAGGATAGAAGTGTCAGACTCCACCGAAACTATTGACTTAGCTATCGAGTTTGCCGAGGTACTTAGTTGGTTAGCGAGAGGGGTGATGGTTTTTGAGATTTCTTGGGTAGCTTTGTCGGCTGATTTGACAAAACGTTCTTCTCTTTTTTCTAGAAGTCCGTCAAAATTTGAAGCTATTTTATCGCCCACATCTACGCATACTTCAGACAGTTGATCAGGGACTTTAGAGATCGACTCTTTGGTTAGCCCTAGCATTGAAACTAATTCTTTATGGGCCTTCTCTCGGTCGACTTCAATATTTTCTAATGCTTCAGAAGCATTGGATACCACACTCTGAGCCTCATCATAGGTAAAGCCAAGATTATCAAGTGAGCGGATGAGTAATGAACCTTCACCCAGGTTATTGTTAAGAGAAACCGATAAAGAATTGGAGTTCTCAGATAAAGCTCTGGCGGCATTGGTACAGGCAGTTGTTGCCGCATTCAATTCTGAGACGGTAGGGGTAATCTTATCAGACCAACCCTGTATAGCATCAACAGCGAAGGCAAAGTTTTTATCACGGTTTTGAATTTGCTCAGTTACCTCATAAAGTTTTTTCGTGATGTTCTCAAATTGCTGATTCAAGGGCGCTACACGAAACCGCGGTAAGATGATGGTGTCTGTCAGCTCATCTAAATCAACAACAAGGTGGTGTAGTTTCGAGACATACATGCCTCTGAAGATGACGACAAGAATGGTTCCACCCAGAGCTACCATGCTAGGAAGGAATGCATCAGCAAGACTATGCATGAGTTCATTTGCTTCAGTGGCATTTGCTGATGCACTAGAAACTTTTCCGTCAGCGTGAATGGCGATCTGAAACTCCTGTAGCACGCCTTTCACGCAATAGAGGGTCGAGACGATTCCGAAGACTAAAAGAGTAGCTGCAATACCAGACGCGAGTCGAGCTGAGTGGCGTTTGCGCTCCCTCCGAGCAATATTAGCATGGAACTCTGCCGCATTGGCCGGGCGACCAAGAAACCAAGATAGCCAAGCAGTACGAATAATAGATCTTACGTGGGATGCTTTCTCAATATTCTGGCTTGAAATCCAGGCGTCCAGGCTTTGCTGGTTGTCGACCTTAGCTTCTTCCCAAGGTGCGGCTGAAATTAACTGAACTCTTGCTCTAGCGAGGTTCTTCTTTTCCTTAGCGATGGAGGCCATCGCTTTAAACGAGGCGATGATTCCTGCAAACGCTACTAGACCGCAAAGAGCAGAAAGGTATACTGGGTAATTCATGATTTTTCTTTTACGGTTTTACTACCCATACTTCAGCTCTTCGGTTCTTAGCTTTTCCAGCCTCTGTATCATTAGATGCTACAGGTAGTGAGGAACCAAGTCCTGACGAGTGAGAATCCACACCAGATGTGCGTAGCTCTGACGCTACAGAGTAAGAACGCTTCTTAGATAATGGAACATTGACATTAGGGCCTCCCGAACTGTCGGTGAAGCCAAGGATGACCACCTTATGGTCAGCGTAGTTAGAGGCCACATATCTAGGTAGTCTTTCTAGGTCAGCTAAGGCTTTGATATCGAGTTTAGCATCGCCTGTGTTAAAGCGTAGGTTAGTGGATAGGCGCGCAGCAGACTGGATACTGTCCACTCCTAATGCTTCGCCGAGGGCAGCTAAAATTTCTGGAGCTACCTTCGTTTTCATTGGCTTGAGGCGAAGGTCAACATAGCCGGAACGATCGACAATAATTTGCCCTTTTTCCGAGGTGATGAATTTGACAAAGTCCAAGGCTTTCGAGCTAGCTGAGGTTGGTGTGTGTGCTATGATACGCCATGTGAATGCGTAGTCCTCTGTGGCAATGGTGAATGGACTAGGCTTGAGCGCGGCAGCAACTGGCGATGCTTTTACTTTGAGACGCTTAGACCGCACGTTAGCTTCCCTGTGGTAAACTCCGAGGGCGACATTGTTGCGACTGTTAAGGGTAAGTTCTTCTGAAGTTCCTTGTGCTTCAGAAGTGTTGCTTAAGCCGAAGCTCGCCGCTTTACTGAGAATGAATGTGTCCCCCTTCGGGCAAATCAATTTCTGAAGTGAGTCCCGTTGCAAGCTGTACAGGTCCTTAGAACTATCCGGGTGGACGAGTAGAGTAAGTGCGTCCAATGCAATCACTTCTGCATTAGATCGAGATAGTGGCTTCTGGTTGCTTTCAGCGCTAAAGGTGAGGTCTGCTTGCGCTGGAGACACACTGATCAGTATGTTGTTCTCACCAGCCTTTAAATATATCGAGCCATCAATCTTGCTAATCACAGCAGACGATCCACTCCATGATTCTAAGAGTGGCCGCACCAGGGTCTGGCTGAGTTCTTGGGGAGCATTGATTCGGAATGTCGCATTGGCTGCAGTGAACGGCAGTCGCTGCGGCTGTGTGACGATAGTTGTAGGAGCAGGTTGGTAGGCGTCTAACGCACTCTTCGTCACAGTTAGCTGTTTCTTGATGGAAGTAAGTGCGTCCTTGAATGCAGCATTAGGGGCTTGTTGCTTTTTCGGGCGAATAATGCCACGGACTGTGCGCATTTCAGAGGATATGCTGTCGAGTAGAGTGTCGAACTCTTCACTGTGATCCCCGCATGCTTGATTGGCTTGCTCAGCCGACAAGTTCACTTCCTCTTCTAGAGTCCGTAGCTCTGTCAGTAGGCGTTTACCTTCTGCTACATTGGAGCCAGTATTTGCACCAACGGCAATTGTAGTTTGAGATGCCTTGTCAATTTTAGCTATGAGCCCAGGATGGAGTGTCTTTAATTGAGCCACCTCTACGTCACTATTATTTGAGATAGCGTGGTTTGCTCTATTTGAGTAATCCTTCGTCGTCGCCTCCAGCTTACTCAAGGTGCCAGCACTGAGAGAGGGCGTAGGCTTACTACTCTTTTGAGCTTTCAGAGCAGACGCGGAGGAACTGATGCTACTGAGCGAGGCCTCATGCTTTTGGATGATGCCGGGGCAACTGTCCGTACCGCTCATAATAACTAGACTCAGAATGAGTAGGGCGGCTGCAGCTAAGATACCATAGAAGAGCCCGGGTTTACCGTTGCTAAGGCCTTCGACGAGTCCTACTTCCTTTTGGAAGCTCTCACACCGGGCGTTCTTCGATGGGCACGTCCACGATGGGTCTCTCTTTACGATTTCTTTAGTGACGCAGAGAGTACACTTCCCCTCAGGGTCACCGCATTTGAAGTATTTGGGGATCATTTAGAGAAAAAGGAGTTAAGGTAAGTGCGTTGTTCAACCCAATCTCTGTAGACTGAACTGGCTACACGATGTTCACTTTTCAGTGAGAGATCGTGTTCTGCGATCATCTGTTCTAGTTTTAGCTTCTGATCGGCAGGTAATTCTCTGACAGTGGATTCGACAGTGTCGGTCACAAGAGTGATGGCTCTCATATCTGGGGTTTGTTTCAATTGCTCCATATTAGAGGCTATTTGGACCGGACTCTCATTCCCGTCTTTATCTGCCAAAATGATGAATATGCCATCATCAAGTTCGTCTTGTATGAGTTCTTGTCCATCAGGGCTTGTTAGGTTTTGACCAAGCCATAATGCTGACTTAAGCATCATAACTCTTACCTTAGGTGCGGGGAGTAAGATGCTAGGTCTCGAACCACGTTCGGCAGATGGGTCCATGTTCGGAAAGTAGGTTTTTTCACCTGTTAAGTCATCAAGTGAGTCTTCAATTGCACGCACTTTGAGTTCTTGAACGACGTTAGCAAATCTTGCTGCCATCCATGTTACAGTCACATAAACTCGAATCTGAGTTTCGTCATCATGCTCGTACACTGATACGGTGTAACCACTCGACAGGTCTATAAGGGACTCGAAGGTGTCTTTAAATTGCTTATTGAAGGCGTGGTTCTTAGGAAGGCCGATGATGTAACTTTTTCGTGGCATCTCATCTATACCGCTTGAGTTTAAGACAACTTTTGGAGATAGTTGGCCATCATCGACTTCGATAAGGACGGCGCAATGACTAATGAAATCTTGAATTTCACTTTCTAAGCTTTCTGGGTCGTTATGATACTTATCCTGTAAAAGGGACATAATATCATGAGACATGGTGCCTTTATTTGCATTGAGAACATTTAAATTGTTCAACTTTCCGTATACTACCTTTTCAGAAAGTTGTTTAAAATGACCGTCTTTGTTATCTGAAATTATCGCAGCTATCCGGTCTAGGCTATCAGATGCTTCTAGTGTCGAATTGATGACCTCGTCTTTAAAAGTAGTAGCCAGAGACTTAGCTATCTCCGCATCCTTGGTTACTTGAGTTCGGATGTCAGCTAGTTGGGCTAGGGTGACTTCGCTCTTGTTTGTGTTATCCTCAGATTCTTGGCCCTCAAGTCCGCTTTCGATTTTGTCTTTGCGCTTGGTAGTTTTTTGAAGCTCCTGTGTAATACATGTTGAGAGCTCTGCGTACCTAGAAGCCAGTCTATTGATGGCTATGACCACTTCATCTCCAAAGAGATCGTTCTCAGCCTTTGTGTCATTGGTTAGAATGGCTAGACGCTGATTGATAATGTCATTCTTATGCGCGGCTAACATTTTTTTTGGCTTAGTGCTGAGCCGTGACAGTGGAGTAAGCTTCATCCATTCACCTTTTCGAGCATTAATTTGTGCATCTAGATCTAAATCACTGTGAGAGCTAACATCCGCTTGGGAATTTCTCATGGAGATAGAATTAGTGGCTGCTTCTAAGGTTTTAGTAATGGTATATATACCTATCCCTTTCTTCCAACTCTCTTTGATGGATTGTTGAATCTTTCGTTCAAGTTCAGCGACTCTTTTAGAGCGAGCTATCTCACTCGAGGAATCATCGAGGATCTCATGGAAATTTTGTTTTTGGGAATCGATCCGTCTGGTGAGGTTTTTCTCGAAGTGCTCTAAAGTTCTATGGTCTGCATTTTCTTTACTCCAAAAGTATTTAGAAATTTCTTCACCGATAGTGTTAAGGTGGTCAGATAATTTGGAGTTGATACGCTTGGGATCAATTTCAGTGTTGAAAATCTTAATGAAGTTAGCTTCCAACACTTCGTCCGAACTCGCGTCTATATCGGAATGGTAACCCTTACGTTTACTCCAGTTGTGAGACAAGAGGTTATGGTAAATTGATTCCAGAGCATCACATTCAAGGAGTTCACTGATTTTTTCTGTGGGTATCTCCCAGCGTTGCATACCGAAGCTAGAGTACCGGTAGCTTCTTAATGGCGCAATTCTGGGTTCAGCGGGAATCAACTTAAGTAAATCTTCACCTGTAAGAAAACGCTGGTCATTGGGGTCTAGGCTTCCATTACAGTATGCGTAGATTCTTTCAAAGGCTCCTTCAGCAATGATTTGACGCTGCTTCTCAAGGCTAACATCTTTGTTGTGTTCAGATACTTGGGAGCTGAGTGTGATTAGGTTGATGGGTGTTTTCCCCACAAATTCCTTACCGTCTATAGTGTTTAATATAGTTGGATTGATTCTCTCGCACATCAGAGCATTTAAATCGTGGAGAGCCGCGTTTTGGTTCAAGTGAAAGTACTCAACTTTTTGTTGGCTGTCTTTGCTTGTGACAAAGAGGTATAGAAAAATAGGGAATCCGTCCTCGATATCCGAATTTTCATATTTATTTCGAAGCATGGTTACCAAATCTACAATGCCGCCACTACCTGTACCCCCAGCGAGTGACGCGAAAATATGAAATGCGCAGCTGTTACTGTTACTGAGCATGGAGTCTACCTTATTGGTGACACCTTTCATTATTTTAGCCGAATTTTGGGCGAATAAGATTCGTCCAAAGCGGCGCTGTTGATTGGCACCCTGCCCAGTTTCTTTACCCTGGCTAATTTTCCGAATGTAGGATAGGTCTCCAATCCAAGGGGCTATGTCTCTTCTTTGTGCTAAGTTATCAATATCGAAACTCTGACTTGAACTCTTGAGCGGTACTAGATCTGCGGTTTTAAGACTCAAGTCTTTGCCGAAATAATTCCAGAGCTTTTTAGAATTTAGTTCACTCCTGCTGGAGTCTATGTACAGAAAGTCGTGAGCTACTGGATTCTTGAGGTTTTGAAGATGGAGGACATCCTTTTTCCGTGTCTCAATTACTTTTTTGAGTTCAGCAAGAGTGCTGCCACCTTGGCCACCAAGACCGATAAATAAGTGATTTTTCATGTTAGGGATAAAGTGATGTTAAGCTTTTGGATTTACTTGAATTTCTCCAAGAGCAATGGAGGGTATGAAGAAAATGAGGAGGGCGGCCAGTAAGCCAATAAGTCCCGTGCAGCCCATTCTGAGGGATTCGATTTCAGGTCCGACGATCTTTCTAAAGGCTTCGAGGGAATGGTTTGCTTGGATAGTTGCCGCTGTGCGAGTCCAGTCGTTGTTTGCTAGGACGATTGCTGGATACTCGCTGTCAGGCAGGCCTACAGCTTCGATTGTGGATGCAGCCGCGACTTCAGGAAGCATTGGTGAGAATGGGACACCCCAGATGAATGGGGCTTTTTTCCGGAGGACTGCTGAGGCTTCACTCGCTGATGCTGAAGCAAGGTGGCTGGCATCTGTTTTTTCGTTGAGTCGGAGCTCTTCGCCGCCTTCGTCAGGGTGGGTTAGTCCTTTCTGATCACTATTGGCAGAGATGATCTCCCAAGCGTCGACAAATACGTCTCGGTTGAATTTTCCGGAGGATGTGACAGAGCGTACGAGTTGGGCTCTTTCATTCTCTAGCCATTGATCAAATTTTTGGACATTGGCGAGGTTGAGGGTGGCGTACCCAGCAAGAATGGAAGCTACGGCTACGAGGGTGACGCGCATACCCGAATCAGTGAGACTCCAGCTTTTATTCCATAGTTTGCCCCAAACCATGCCAAATCCAAAGAAAAAGACGAGGGTGATGAGTATAGCCCAAATCCAAGCTGCAGTGGTTCCGGCCGAGGTGGAGTAGGTGAAACCAAATTGTAGTTTTTCTAGTAGGTTCATGTGAATGTATGTTAGAGCTAGAGGGTTATATAGGGTTTGAGTTTTTCGAGAGTTTTAGGACCGATGCCGCGTACTTTGGTGATGTCGGTGACCAGTTTAAATGGACGACCTTCGATGATCGCATTCGCGGTAGTTTCCCCAATGCCTGGGAGTTGCATCAGTTCGTCTCTTGAAGACGTGTTGATACTGATGCTTTCGGTAATGACTTTATTAGAGTCGAGAGCCATGGATACTAAGCGATCTTCCTCCCGTTGACTTTCTCTCGCAGAGATGAAGTCGTCCCAGTCAGTGTGAGCCCATATGCCTCTCTCTTTTTTAGCCGCGAGCATTTCTAAGTCTTTTAGCGAGGCCTGATAAGTCTTCGCATCGCGGTTGTCCCACGTCTTTCTGTAAACACCGAAGGCTCTGGCTAAGCCTTTCTCGACAAGGACACTTGCTAAGTCTCGGCCGTCACTGAGCTTGATGAATGCATAGTAGCGTTTGTAGCGACGGTCTCCTCGGGCGTCAGCAAAGCCAGTGTAGACAGTGAAGGGCTGCGCTAAGAGTTGTTTTCTAAGTATGGTTGCCTCATCACCGAGCTGCTTAGAAAGTTTGATAGAAGCTTGGGATGAACCATCGGCTTTGGTAATACCAAAATACCTCCTCTGAGCTCTCAGGCGGCGAGCGTCAGTTGTGTTAGTTACAGTGGACTCCAAGGTGTCAGCTCCATAGAGGCGGACAGTAAATTTTTCCTTGTTAGGAGTCTCTACAGGGAAACTGTCTCCGTCTGACCAGTCAGCATCAATAGCTCTGCAGCCTTCGATCATTTTGAGGTCTGCGCCATATGCATTGACGGATAAAGACACGAAAAAAATAAGCAGTAGTATTCTGCAAATTGTAAAATTCGTAATTTTACTGATTAGTCTACGAGGTGTCGGGGTGGTCATCTAGGGAGGGCGTGCAACTTAAGTCACATGGAGCTGGGAGTGAAATCTATGAAGAGGTGCTTGTGAATGACAATAATCATCTTAGCAGATGAGATAACAGGGCTTGAAATACGTTACGAGCTGAAAGTTAGAAAATGTTAATAATCAAAAGGGATAGAGTACACTTGTTGATAAAAATTTGGGCGCGAGTGATCTGCGTGAGCATGTCGGTTAGATGGATCATCCCACCGACACGTGTGCTTACCTTATCGAGTTCAGTCCGAGTCATGATTCAACGTTAGAATGTAGGGAGGGACAAATACAGGTGGATGTCGGCGGTGTGGAGGAAAGTAAACATAGGGAGGAGGCGTAAGCTAAGTAAGCAAACGAATGGAGTGGTGTAGCAATTAGTCAATGGCTCTAGCAAGGGGAAAGTCGGTGGCCAGTTTTGACTGTGTTAGAGGTGTCTTAAGTTGTGTGAGTTAGGGTTTTATTTTAAACGTTGTTTGAGTGGGGGAGGTGTTGCTCAAGGCATCGGGATAACTGAGGGGATGCAAGCCCGATGACTTGAGCGGGTTGGGAGAGTCTTTCGCCTTAGGCGTCTGCTTGCTTCTTAGTTTCTTCTGCGACAATTTCGGAGAGGTCGACGTCGGCGTCTTTGGCGAGTTCATCATCATTCCAAACTTCGCTGCACCGGATACGTGACGCTTTGACTTTGCGGGAGATACTTTGAGTGCTGGAGTGCATTCCTGTTTGGCTGAAAAGGACCTGGGCGGCATTGTTTTTGTCGATACCGTAGTGCGCCGCCGTGGCGATGGCGTCTTCGTTGGCTGCTAGGAACAGAAACTGCCAGTTGTATTGTTTGGTCTGATGTTTGATCATCTCGCGAATCCGAGTGGCGGAGTAATCGGTCGAGGCGTTCTCGTAGCCATCGGTGTAGATGGCGATGGTGACAGATCCTGGACGGTCCTTTTCCGGGGCGCAGGATAGCTTTGCCCCGATGGATTCGATGGTGCGCCCAATGGCATCTAGCAAGGCAGTTGTACCACGCGGAACGTAGCTCAGTGTGTCGAGCTTTTGGACTTCCTTGAGCGGAGCACGATTGGCGTGCAGGATGTATTCGTTATCGAACAGGACGAGAGTGAGACGAGCCTCGCCAGGCGCATCGAGCTGATCGTCGAGGAAGGAGTTGAATCCTGTGATAGCCGCATCGGTGAGTGACTGCATGGAGCCAGAGCGGTCGAGAATAAATGCAATTTCAGTTAGTTCGTTATTCATGGGTATTCTTTCTAGTTAGGGATTAAGCATGGTCGACACGACCAAGGGGTAACCTACTGGAAAGAATATAGAGGGTGGGGTGGGACATTTATGGGGGTAGGGTGGAGGAATTATGAATTATGAATTATGAATTATGAATTGGGGTGCTTACGCCTGGGGATATGGGAGTGAGGAGTCTGATGTTAGTGAATGTTCCCTGTGTACTCTTCCAGTTTGATAAGGGCGTAGCGTCTGTCGGCGCATTTGATGAAGGGGAAGGTGTAGCCTTCGCCAGCCTGGACCTCAGCGCAGTAGCCGTAGACAAGGTTGAGAGTGTCGTAGGCTGCGAGTGCAGGGTCCGTGTCCTCGTCGATATACAGATAATAGCCGGCAGGGGGATCTCCCGGGCCATCAGCGAAGAAGTCGTAGAGTGAGTCAGGGCCTTTAGTACGCTCAGCTAAGGATCGTACCAGCGGGCAATGCAGAGCACGAGTGATCTGCGTGAGCATGTCGACAAGGTGGATCATGCCACCGACACCTGCGCTTACTTTATCGAGTTCTGAGCGAGTCATGTTCCCACGCTAAAGGGAGGGTGGGACATTTATGGGGGTATTATCGAAACTATCCAGGAACTCTTAAAGTTGGTCGTTCATAACCTATGGTTATGACTTGGATGTTGCCATACTGTAAACATTCCCTATTGATTGATTTATGCCTTCTCACTTAGCTCAACAATTCAAGCACTACAGGATGAACGTCAAGAAACTCTCAATGCGCGCAGTCGCGACCGCAGCCGACTGTAATGTAGCGACCGTATTCAAGGTCGAGCATGACAAGCCAGTGTCGTATGAGACGTTTGAGCGCATTCTGATAGAGGGTTTAGGGTATGGCGTTAAGACTAAAGTGTACAAGGAGCTCCAGGCTCTCTGGATAGAGATGCGGGGGAGTGGCAATACATTTAACCTGGAGCTGAGTGAGGAGTTGGCGAATGTGGCCGTGAATAAACGCATGGAGGAGCTGATGAAGAAGGTGGCCCCACTGCTTCAGAATATCCCCTTCGAGATGGAAGAGGATTTTCTAAAAGCATTGGCCAACAAGAAGATCATTAAGCTGATTCCTGGATTAGTGAAGCTGGGTGATTAATCATCTACCATGTAGCCGACTTGGCGAGCGAGTTCACGCATCGCTAGGCCGGACTCTACCGAGATTTCTGCCCTACCATTTTCCCGGAAGGATAGAGTTTTACGGTTGAACCCGAGCATCTTGGCGACTTCCTTTTGTGTGCCTACTAACTTGCGATAGTATCGGTAGTCGTTGATGTCGGAGGCTTCGTTTAGATCATTCATTCGTTGGCTGGTTTTCCTAAAATCCATTATCTAGAGGTCTCCATTGTTTATGGTTAACTTTGATTTCATAATTTATTGAGAAGGTCTAGTGATATAGGTATTTATAGAGTTGGTGTCGCGTCGAAATCAAATTCATCAGTTGTAGTGGTTTCTGAGTCGTAACGTGCTTTAGGTAAGAGGTTAGGTGTGGTTTTGTTCGATCGATCTATGTTGACGCAACCCTTGCCAGATTCTTTGAAGATGTTGCTGACACATGCCGATGCTTTATCGGGGGAGACTCCGCGGCTGATCCACTTATCCAGCGTTTTGGTTAATTGGTTATCGAGTTCTTCAAATGTTGGGGAGCTGACTACGTAGGAGCCAGTCTTTCGGATTGAGGGGATGACTTCATCAGTAACCCATCGGCGGAATCTCTTTGCTGCTGGTTTCCTGGATTTGAACATGAGGTGGTAAAGACCGGACTCTGTGACGTAGGTCATTTCTTGGGAGCCACCAAGGGTGTCAGCTATCGTGACACCCTTTTCATTATCGTCTAATCTAGCGAGTGCTTGGCGGCTGTTCTTAATCTCCAGGACATCGCAGACATCCTTCGCTACGAACATTGGCTCCATTGCTGTTCCTAGAACACGGACCTTGTGGCCTTCAAATTTTGCAGTTAATTCAGTATTCATTATAGTGTTTGTTGTGCGTTATTCAAGTGAGTTGGCATGTTGCTTTTTTGTTGCTTGAGCTCATAACGCTCTAAGCTATTGGTTTTTCCTTTGGTTTGTTCCTAAATAGTCAACATGGGAAAAAATTACCTGCCGTAACCCGAATCGTCAAACACTTTAGAGTAAATATCTACTGCATCTAAATAATATGTGGTTCGAATAGATCGACGAACATGAGTTCTGAGTACGTTAGAGTCGTACCGAAACATAAGATCGCGTTATACAGAGGGAGGTGTAGAACTGTGAGAAATCTAACTGGGATTGTTAGGTTTAACTAAAAGGATAAGAAGCAAACCCCATTATAATGGTAATGCAAAATCCTTTTACCATGTGAATTTTGGGTAAGCAATGATAAAAAATAAATCAGGTCGATACTCATCTACTTTATATAGATAAAGGAATTTGGAAGCTCCGAACTCTAACTACTTCCTAAACAACAACAGTACCCCGCATCGGTACGGAACAATACATAGACGCTCCACGTAGACTGAGCCTTTAAGGGCTCATTACGCAGTGGCTATATGTATTTTTTCATACCAACTGAATGCTCTCAAGCTTAAAATTTAAAATGAACAATTTGCGTCGTAACTAGCCTAAATAGAGTGACTAGTAGAGTTGTTTTCGAGTTACATTTCTAATTTTTTGTTAAAATCGCTCCATGGGTGACACCTAACTAACTAACCCACTGTGGTTTGACTCCATTAATGTCCGTTTTTCTTAGCTATGGATCGCTTCAGCCCCTTCGTTTTTATCTCGTAGGTCCAGCCATGCATATTGTTGAATGTGCTCATGAGGGTAGCTCACGCGAGAACCCACTCTTCAGCCCGTAAGTGTTGTGCACATTGCTGGGCACGAGTTTGATGAAGGCACTGGCCAATGAGTTCATCCGAGCTGAGTTGCAAAAGTCGCATTTGAACCTATGACGACCGAGGTTGAGAAAAAAGGAGCCTAATCAGAATAGCACACGGCATCCAACTCGATGCTGCTCGGCTTTATCTAGCCTACCGAGAGGTGACTCCAGTCCCGCGACAAGAGCAGGTGAACGTCAACTTGGACATGAATGATCTCAATCCTGCTGAACTGATCGATAAGTTGTCAGAATCTCCGGCCATGCGTGAAAAGCTCCGTGAGATGTTGAGCGATGCTGACAAGAAAGCTGCGATCGATGTGTAGCGTGGAACACTAAAAGCACGTATTGCTTGTTGAGACTGACGAATAAGGACAATTTTCGAGGGTGTGAAAACTCCGTGGAACGTATGTGAATGCGTCTTATTGAGACCGGTAACTTAATACAACAGGTCTAATGCGGCGTGTTTTGGCCTGTTTTTTTTGTACATAAATTATGTTTGTTGACAGCATGTTGTCATGTCGCTAAATAGTAAACATGCCCAAGAAGCCAGATAACAAATTACTAGAAGTCTTTGAAAATTTCCCTAAACGTTCAACATACAGGCAAACGCTTCGTTGGATTATAGGGGGCTCGCTCTCAACTAATCAATCATCACTCACAGCTAAAATGGTATACAGTCAGGCTCGTGCTGCTCATGTCATAATAAAGATGGAAGATAATAGTTCAGAATTTGAACTTAACCCGGATTTCTACAAGGAAGGTAAGCCTCAATATTCCAGGTCCTACAAGTCCACGCTATCAACTACGGATGAACGTAGGTCAGAACTTCATGCTAAGTTCTCTAGTATGCAGCCAGGTTCGTTTGTCGAAGTTTTATCCTTCATTTCCGGAGCCGAGATTGTAGATGGAAAGATCCCACTAGCTGACTACAGGAGCGCATCGTTGTTGTGGCAGAGAGCTGATCGTAACAAGGTGATCATACAGGATATTGATAATCAGTGGAGGTACAACGGTCGGATGTTCACGTGACGCCGGGACCTCCACTAGGTGCATTTGCAGTCGCTTGAAATCAACTAGCGATGCAGAATGTCACGGGGCTGCTTATGCAGCCCCGTTTCATTGAGTCACGGCTTCAAGCTCCTTTGCCTGGACAGGCCTAACACTGTTCACAAATATAATATTCGCAGACTGCTATTATAGAGTCTTATCGCGTGACTTCTTTTTTAATACATTTCAAGGAGGGATGCTGCGGGGTTTTTGTCGGTTTTGACAAGAGGGGGGACTATATATCGAGAGCTGCCTTAGTTTTCGCTTCGGCGAGCATTTCTTCTAGTTTGCGAATCATAGCCGGAGACTCAGACAGCTTCTCGACTAACTCCGCCGGGTTCAGGTCATTCATATCCATGTTGTAGTTCACCTGCTCTTGGCGTTGGACCGGGGTGCCAAGGGTGTAGCTCATCACGAGTGTCAGAGCCCGCTCTCTTGTTCTGTAATCTGGCCGAGTGTTTCCGCCCTTGGTGACAATGTCAGCATGGAGCATATCCTGGAGGATTTCAGAAATTTGATTAGCTGAAACAGCGTCACGCATAACCTGAATGAGGTCTGTGCCATGAGAGGCCTTATTCCATTCCTTTTTTGTGATACCTGTAGGGGATGTGTTAGAAGTCGTTGACATGATTTTTGTAGTTACTTTATGAGCCATTTTTGGCATTTTTCACGCACGCGCGCGCAAGATCCTGTGATTTTAACTACAATTGATCGAATTGAGCAACATTCCCTAAGGTGACTTACTTCCTGCTCAGAGCTATATGCGATGATGTAGTGGGGGAGGAAGTGGAGTAGTTTCTTTAATTCACCTCAAAAGTTGAGGGTATGTGCTGAGAGCGTAGTTGCTAACGAGATGGTGCATTGCGTGAGCATGGAGACGTCTTCGGTTGCGAGGATTATCATTGAGTGCTGCCGGCATTTCCCAAATACGTTTGAGGTTCCGAACAGAGGCTATCTCATGGAGCTCTCCGAAACTGAGTTCCTCGAGAACATCAGAGGCGATGTCATGGAGCCTTCGGACAAATCGATTTCTCTCTAGCTGCGGCAGCCCGTACTGATAGACGATACCTAGTTCGGTGTGGAAGTTGTCGGTTTTTTGATAATAGATGGGGTCAAGATCATGTGTTCTCTCTGTGATTTTTTCAAAGAGTTGGTCTATTATTTCGTTCATACTGCGAGGTATTTTTCGGGGGTTAGTTTTGCTTCTCCATCCCAACGGTAGGCGACCATTGGTCCTCCTTTGGCGACGCTGTAGTCGAGGCAGGCTAGGTTAGTGAGCTCTGGCTCGAGCGGGCAGTCCTCGGGCTTGAAGTAGTGACCAAAGAACACAGGTGGTTCAGCTTGAGCATAGCCAGGGATGAGAGCCGCAGTTTCATCTGGAACTAGTTCCGCTGGAATATCGAAGTTGCCGGCTGGGAAGACTAGATCGCACGCCAACTTTCCTTTTGGGGCTTGGTCGAACCAACGCGCACGGAATTTGTCACGCCACTCACCAGTGTGGTCTTTATATTTGTGCTCACCAGGCATTGGGATTTCATATCCTTTTAGGACATTTTCTATCCACCCGTACTCCTTGGTGCCTTTTGTGGCAGCGAGTTTAAGGAAGCCGTCATCATGGAGCGTTTTGCCTGCAAGCTCTGCTATTGCCTCTTCGTGCCAGTAGGCGTGCACCAGGCGAAACCCGTCCAATTCAAGGTAGAAGGGGAGGGTCTTGAACCAGTCGATCCAGCCTTTCCATTCTTGGCCATCGAAGCCGTCTTTAAATGCCTCAAGTGTGATTTTCAGACCTTTGTCTTTATTGGGGAGATGAGGACGAAGGTAGCCACCGTTCCCATCTGGTGTGGCGTGGGCAACAGCATTGAACTCGTGGTTACCCATTACCGCCACAGCTTCTTTTTTATCTACCATAGTTTTAACTATTTCTAGTACGGCAGGAACGTCGTGGGGGATGTCGCCTTTGGGGTCAATGAAGTCACCTAAGAAGGCAACTTTGCGCCCGAGAGGATGACGGTAACACCCATCGACCAGCTTGTAGTCTAGAACGGTTAGTATGAGGAGTAGTTTGTCATGACACCCGTGGATGTCGCCGATTATGTCGTATTTTTGCTTTTCCATTACGTTACTAATGTAACATGAGATAGTTACTTTTGTATCGCTTAAATTACATTATATGTAACTTTATAGCCATGTTTGAAGCGCTCTTCTCGAAGCAAGGATTGTCAATGGATCGATTAAGGAATTTTCTGCTCGTCGTAGAGAAGGGAAGTATAGCTGAAGCGGCTGATAGAGAGCCGTCCCGGCAGAGTCTTATGAGTCGTCAAATTCGAGAGCTTGAAGCGTTCTTCGAAGTCGAACTCACCCGGCGTAAGGGGAAAACGATTGAGGTGACTGATGAAGGTAAAGAGTTAGCAATAGTCGCAAGGCGCTGCTTCAGTCAACTAGAAGACTACAAGCTAAGGAAGTCTGGAGAGAGGCCGGTGTTGAGAGTGGGAGCAGGGTTCAGCACAATGCAATGGGTGATTACTCCTCACACGGTGGGACTAGCTAATTTGTTGAGTGCTGAGCTAGAAATGGTCCAAATGAGGAGTCGCGCTGCTGAAGGGTTACTCAGGACTGGTGAGATTGATCTTGCTGTGGTCCGGAATGATGCAATCTCAGGGAGTAAGGATAAATTGATGATCCTGCCTATCGGGGGATGTGGGTATTCTTTATTTGGAGCAACAAATACAAAGCTCCCGCTGGCTGTTCCGACGGGAGGCGGTCAATTCGCTCAAACAGTGATTGAGGCAGTAGGGGATCAATACCCAGATCGGATCCATTGTGAGTCTCTACTGCAGATGGCGAGCTTGGTCGCGTCTGACCAGGCGTGCTCAATTCTACCTGACATTGCCGAGGCTGGATACAAACGAATGGATTGGGTCACGAAACAGCCATTTCCGGAAATAAAGCATTATCGACGTGAGTGGGTTCTAGCGGCCAATAAAAGACAAATGGAAGCACGTGGAATAACGAAGCAAATGTTAGTTCAGTGCGCAAGTTTGATGAAGGTCCTTTAATAGATGCGGAGAGGCATTAAGAACTTAGGCTTGCCAGCCTAAAGGGTGGGGCTAACTTCTAACATCACTCTATGTAGAGAGTTCTCCATATCATGTCCACTTCACCACCAACTGGCTGCCTCGGCATGCTGTTAGCCCCCTTTTTCAAGAAGACCACACCTCCTACCTATGAACTCAGCAAGGATCGATTACCCTATGGCAAACGAGATGATTTTCTTTCGGCTGCTGAGATCTCGTTTTTCCATGTGCTGCAAACAATCCTGACCGATGAGCATTACCTGCTTACCAAGGTCAATCTGGGAGATCTGTTTTTTGTGCGACGGCCCCATGAGAATAAAGGAGCCAGAGGAAGGATCAGCCAGAAGCATGTAGACTTCGTAATCTGTGACACTAGCACAATGGAGCCAGTGCTCGCCGTAGAGCTGGATGATAGATCTCATGAGAGAGAGGACAGGAAGCAGCGTGATGAGCTTGTGGATAGAGTCTTCGCAGCCGCAGGGCTACCTATCCTCCACATCCCAGCCGCCAAGGGGTATGTGACTCATGACATTCAGGCTCAGTTGAGTGAACATATTCATTTTCCCTCGCCACCTCACGAAGGAAATGGCCCAAGCTCAAATCCTTCCACCCAGAGGATAGAACAGACGCTAATGCAAAATGAAACCGCAGCGACCAAGGATGAGCCGCCTCTCATGCCAATCTCCGATGTGGGCAAAGATGATGACTCCACCCCCGTATGCCCTAAGTGTCACTCTGAGATGATCAGTCGCACCGCAACCAAGGGTAAACATGCTGGCAATACATTCTGGGGGTGCATCAACTACCCCAAGTGCCGCCATACCGTAGATATCTAAACAACCTAACCCCAAAGATAGCTTCTCATCGGAGCGATAGCGGGGCATGAGAGTTATCGGTTGTTGAAAAAAATTCGCTGCATCCGACAGCTAACCGTACTCGGAACGCAGAGGTCACTCACGAAACACCATTTTAGATTTTCGATTGTTGCCTAGGCTGCGGTTGTTCTTTAAGTTAGACTAAATTCACATGGCTTATCTGATACTGGCACTAATAATTCTAATTCCTCTAATCATCTTTGGGACTGGATTTTATTATGGGAATCGCAGAAAGTCTTGGCATGAAAACCAAGGAGAGGGTGCAGTAAGACAGTTACTGACAGAATACTGCGAAGCTTCAACATCACACTTTCTCAACAATGTCACCTTAGATTATAAGGACGGCACAACCCAAATAGACCATATACTCATAACAGAAAACGGCATCCTAGTAATCGAAACTAAGCATTACACTGGCTGGCTATTTGCTCACGAAAGACAACCTCAATGGACCCAGGTTATATACAAACTTAAGTATAAATTTCTTAATCCAATTCTCCAGAACCAAAAGCATCTAAAAGCTGTACGGCACCTGTTGGACTTTCTTCCATCAGATGAAATCCAAGGCTTAGTTGTATTTTCAGGTGACGCACAGTTCAAGACTGAGATTCCAAGGAATGTCATACACATTGAAGATCTTAGCTCTTATGTAGATGATTTTAGATGTGGATCACTGTCTTTAAACAGAGTTCAGTTTTGTGTTGGTAGATTAGAGTGCAAAAGGCTCGAGCTGACCTCTCAGACTGACGTGGAGCATCAAGCATATTTGGAGCGTAAGTTTGGTGAAACTCACGATTAGTACACCATCTAAACTCCATGAAATCGTACAGGTCTAATTCCAGAGATAGCTTCTTATCGGAGCGATAGCGGAGCATGAGAGTTATAGGTTGTTGAAAAAAATTCGCTGCATCCGACAGCTAACCGGCTCGGAGTAGTGGTTATTACTAGCGTGATAGCGTAACTAAAGATTCGAATCCTGTATGGCCGGACAAGGTAGAAGAATTGCACAGCAGTGGGACCTTGTTTTGTATTACGAGTATGGATTGAAGATAAACTGCGCGTTGTACCTATAAACTAACTACTACCTCAGAAAGATTTTCTTAAGTTTGTTCTTAAGTTGGCTGTATCGCTTGTATATGGGTTAAAAATAAAAGCAGGGGACTCATAATCCCTTGGCCGAGAGTTCGATTCTCTCCACCCCTACCAATTTAAAAGCCAGTAACTGTAATAGGTTACTGGCTTTTCTTGTTTGATGAGGAGTGTGTTGAAAATGCGAAAAGTTGCCGAAATACCTTTGATATACAGCCAAATGCAACCAGAAACGGTACTATAGTGGCATTTAGTACCCAGTCGGAAATAGCCAATTTTGGCTAAACAGTTTGTTTTAGAAACAGCATTTGACTGGTATATGAATTTTTTCCGTGATTTCGTTAAATATCCATCATTCTGAGTAGTGTTAGGTGGTCTATGCTTCTTACATGGGCGCAGGTCTCCCACTGTATTAGATTTTTGATCGGGTTAAGTCGCCCGTTTCCTCTTCGCCTTTCCCCGGACTTCGGCTTGTAACTCGTTGCCGATTTTGTGCTGGTTGTAGGCCAATACTCCTGAGCCGACATAACACTTGTATCTAGGGTAGCCTTTGTCTGGACAACTGTCCCGCCCGTGGTGTTCGAGGCAGTTGATGTCGCATTCCATCGCACTGTGGGCGAGCCGAAGTTGTTTCCATTTTTTGTTAGCCTGTTCGGTAACTTCTACCTTACTCAACTTCCCCTTCTTGGGCATGACAACGAGAGGTATCACATTTTCCCCATCTCCTTGTTAGCCTTGCTGCTAAAACCTTTGTCGGAGGAGATGTTTCGATGTTTTCAAACCCTGTCGAGCTAGAGAGGCGTTCGAGCAGCGGCACTTTACGAGCACAGAGATATACAGTCTCCGAGATTTAAGGAAAGAAGCATACCGATGTTGACTCGGATTTTCTGAGGTGATTATTTAGAGTCTTTAATCTCTACAGTAGGGCTCCCCATTGTTTGATAATGGCGGCTCTATAAATTTTCTCTAGCAGCACGACTAAGGCTATTTCGTGCATCAGAGTGAGAGCTGATAGACAGAGGTTGAAATCTGCGTCATCACGCAGTTATTGAGTGTGACTATCACTGGCACCGATAAGCGCAATCTATGAGACAGTAAGCCTGCGAACGTTATCAACAGGTAGGTGAAGGTCCTACTGTAATCCTTAACCTATTCGATTAGAAAGAGATGGTGACGGCTGGTGGGTCATACCCGTATCTCTAATCAACAGTCCGGAACGACGATGAACTGGAAAAATGTTTGAAATCCGTTGCTGATTTTGAGGATTTATGGATGTGTTCCTTTGGGGGAGATTTTTCTGCACATAGCTGTGAACTTAGCCTAGCGATTTAGGCTGTTCACGAAGGATGTCTAGCATGACTGTTTTTAGAGTTGCAGGATCTTGGTGCCAAGTTAGGTTTCGAGCACACAATGATGAGAAGCTGTGTTGTTCAAATGGTTAAGATCATAAAGACTTGTTACGTCGCTTCAGTTGGCTCTCCAACCATCATTCAATGGTGTGCTTTTTTGAACAAACGTTTTTGTAGATCTCTGAAGCTGATTAGCTTGGTGTCACTGAGTGTTTTTCTAGTTGGCTGCGCGACGAAGCCTCCTGAGTCTCAGATGCTCAAGGTAGAGCAAATGGCACCTGATAGTTGGACTGCTAGCCAGGAAGGGAAATCTGGTGTGGACAGGGAGTGGGTGCAGAGCTTTGGTGATTCTAGTTTGAATAAATTAGTGGCCGAGGCGGTCGCCCGAAATCCAGATATGCGCGCGGCTGCAGAGCGTGTGGTGCAGGCGCAGAAGGCGGCCTATGTTGCTGGGGCAGCGGCTCGCCCAGCATTGGCTGCTGAATTTAAGGGAGACAGGAGTAAGAGGCAATTTGTTGGGATGCCCTTTGGTGGTTCATCTGTGGAGAATGGAAGTTACGCGGATCTTCGGGTGAATTGGGAAATTGATCTCTGGGGCCGAATCCGTATGGGCCAAATGGCTGCCATTTCTGACGCTCAGGCAGCGGAGCTCGATGCGAAGGCGGCTGAGGCTGCGCTTGCTGCCGAGGTTTGTAAGGCTTGGTTTTCTTTAGGTGAGGCAAATGAACAACTCACTTTAGCGAAGCGTGTGGCTCAGATTCGCGATGATTCTGTTGAGACGATAGGTGAGAGATTTGCACAAAATTTGGGTAATGATGGTGGATCAGCGAGTCAGTTCCGATTGGCTCAAACTGATCAAGCCACTTCCAAGGCTGTGATCTCGCAGAGGGAGAGTGAAGTGAGAATGGCTCAACGACGTTTGGAGTTGCTCTGTGGTCGATATCCTGCAGGGAAAATGAAGGGGAGTTCGTCCCTCACTAAGATGCCAGCGCGCCCTCCTAGCGGGGTGCCATCCGCTCTTTTGCAGAGAAGGCCGGATGTGATTGCCGCGGAGCGTCGGTATGTCGCATCGGTAGCAAGGCTAAAAGAGGCGAAGCGTGCGATATTCCCAATTTTAAGTCTTACGGGATCGGGCGGCACAGCCAGTGATGCGCTTGAGCAAATCGTGAATAATAATTTTAGTGCTTGGTCGATTGGAGCCACAATCACCCAAAACCTTTTGACAGGTGGGCTAGTTAAGGGGGAGCAGGCAATTCGGACTTCAAAGGAGCGTGAAGAGTTAGCTAATTTAGAGGGCGTTGTTTTGGGGGCTTTCGGAGAGGTTGAAAACGCCCTAATGTTAGAAGGCTGGCTTAAGCGTCGCGTCCAAGATATGGGAAAGGCTTCAGCACTGGCAAATGAAGCAGCGAAGGCTGCCAGTGATGACTATTTAGAAGGTACAGGAGATATATTGACCTTGTTGACGGGCCAGAGCCGAGCTGTCGAGTTAGGCTCACAGTTGTTAGTTTTACGTAGGATCCAGTTAGAGAATAGGGTGGATTTGCATCTGGCCCTTGGTGGAGAATTTAGATTAGAAGGAAAATAGCCATGATTGAGCAGCAGAAAGTAACGAGACCATTGGTGAAGCTAATCGCAGTAATCTTAGTGTTAGGCGTGGGGGTGGCGGTGATGGGCTTCTTTATGGGGAATCCTGTGGAGGCGACAAAGCAGGATAAGGAAGTTTTCGAGCCACGGGTGGAGTTTTTCGATCTTGTGGCTGATGAGTATAAGGTGGAGCTGAGTGCTCAAGGCCAAGTGGTGCCAGTTACGCAAACAACAATAATAAGTGAGGTGGCGGGGGCTATCGAGTTTATTTCTCCCAAATTGAAGACAGGTGGGCAATTTGGAAAAGGTGAGAGTATGCTGAAGGTGAGTTTTGCTGATTACCAAGCCCAGTTGGCTCAGGCAAAATCGAGTGTGGCTGATGCCGAATTTCAGATTATTCAAGAGCAAGCGCGAGCGGTGCAAGCGATGCGCGACTGGAAAAAAATGGGCCGTGGCGGTGAGCCAGGAAAGTTGGTGACGCGTGAACCACAACTCAAGAGTGCGAGAGCAAAGCTCGCAGCTGCCCAAGCAAATACGGTGCAGGCTCAACGTGAGTTAATCAAAACTGAAATCAAGGCGCCCTATGATTGCATGGTGGGTTCAGCTTCGGTTGATACTGGCAGTTATTTATCGAGAGGTGGAAGGGTGGCTGAAGTGTACACTGCGGGTAAGATGCAGGTGCGTTTGCCCTTAAGTTTAGAAGATGTGAGTTATTTGCCGAAGACGCTAGTGGGTGCGAATGTTATTGTTAGAGCTGAGGTGGGTCGAGAGCCTAAGGTGTGGACTGGCTCGATCGTACGTAGTGAAGGAAAAATCGATAGGGCAACTCACACGATGATGATAGTGGTAGAAATCAATGAAGCCGATGGAGATGGAAGGTTTAAAGTTCCACCGGCCGGGCTGTTTGTGAAGGGGATATTTGAAGGTGAAATTTTTGAAAGAGCGGTGAAGGTACCGCGAGAAGCTCTACGGAGCGGCGATGTTGTTTGGGTGCTTGATTCCACTGACAAGTTGGTGGTCAGAAAGGTGCACGTGGAGCGAAGCGAGCGCGATTATGTAGTCGTTACCGATGGGCTCAATGATGGTGAGAGGGTGATCACAAGTCCGATAGAGCTCCCAGTGAATGGGATGAAGGTGGAGCCGGTGAGCAAGCAGACTAACCAATTGAACTGATGGGTGGAATGATCAAATGGTTTAGCCGCAATCACGTGGCCGGTAACTTTCTGATGCTGGTGGTGTTGGTGGCCGGAATTTCAACTTGGTTTAAGTTGAAGAAGGAGGTTTTCCCCGAGACTAGCTTGGATGCTGTCACCATCTCTGTTCCGTTTCCAAATGCTACACCAGAAGAAGTGGAGGATGGTATTTTGTTGCCACTGGAGGATGCCATTGCCGATGTGGATGGGATCAAGCGTTACACCTCGACTGCGACTGAGGGACGCGGTGGTCTTACAGTGGAGGTTGAGACTGGCTATGATGTGCGCAATGTGATGGACGATGTGAAAAGTCGTGTCGATGCTATAAGCAATTTTCCCGAGGAGGCGGAAAAGCCGATCGTTGAAGAATTACTGTTGTCCTATCAGGTGATGAGCGTGGCGGTGAGCGCAGATGTCGATGAAAAGACTCTGCGAGAAATTGCTCAGACAGTCCTTGATGGATTGCTTAATTATCAGGCTGGAGAGCCTGATGATATTTTTGAGCGGTTAGATCAAACCTTCAGAGGTAAGCCGAAAATCACGAAAGCGTCATTGGCTAATGTGCGACCGTATGAGATTTCAATAGAGGTTCCAGACGAGGTGCTGCGTCGCCATGGTCTAAGCCTTTCCGGGATAGCGGATGCCCTACGAGATGCCTCAATCGACCTGCCAGCTGGTAGTGTGCGGGAGCGTGGTGGTGAAGTCGTTGTTAGAGTAATGGGCAAGGTCTCCAACGCTGAGGATTTTAAAGAGATAGTCATCGTCAATAATAGTACCGGCGAACAGCTCAAGTTGGGTGAAATCGCCACTGTGATTGACGGCTTTGAGGATGTAGATCTAAAGGCCCGATTTGATGGGCGCAATGCAGCTTTGGTAAATGTATTCCGTACCGGTGAGCAGGATACGATGCTTTTGGCAAAAGGGGTGCGCGACTATATTGAGAATGTCGCGCCGTCCGAGTTGCCACCAGGTGTGAGCTTGGAGTTGTGGAATGATCAGAGTAAAATGCTGGGTGGTCGCTTGTCCTTGTTAGGCCGCAATGGTGGCTGGGGGCTACTGCTAGTTTTCATAGTGTTGGCTCTCTTCCTGAGGCCTTCGTTGGCGGCCTTGGTGGCGATAGGTATTCCCGTTTCATTTGCTGGTGGAATTTGGCTGATGCCTGAACTCGGTGTGAGTGTGAATATGATCTCACTCTTTGCCTTTATATTAGTGTTAGGTATTGTGGTGGATGACGCCATTGTGGTCGGCGAGAATGTGTATAGTCGCATTCGTAGTGGAGAAGATCCACGAGAAGCTTCTTGGAAGGGTACCCACGAGGTGGGAGTGGTGGTGACATTCGGGGTGCTAACGACTATGGCCGCTTTCACGCCGATGCTTGGGCTGAGTGGTGTCAGTGGAAAAATTTGGCCGAACATACCAATGGTGGTTATCCCGGTATTGTTCTTTTCGTTGATCCAGTCGAAGTTTGTTCTGCCAGCGCATTTGGCGATGCTGAAGTCGCGGGATGCCAATAAGAGCCATGGACCGATCACTCGGCTCCAGCACTGGATTGCCGATGGTCTAGAATGGTTTATAGAGCGTTGCTATCGTCCAGCTCTACGCGTGGTGCTGCACTCACGTTGGGTGGTGTGGTCCTGCTTCGTAGCGGTGTTGTTAGTTACTGTGGGGATGGTGGGGAGTGGCCGTGTGCCGTTCGAGTTCATGCCTAAAGTCGAGGGCGATGTGATCTCCGCGAAGTTGATCATGCCTGTGGGAGTGAACTTTGAGACTACTGACGATGCGATTGAAAGAATAGAAGCTGCGGCTCGAAAAGTGGGTGAAGAGTTTAAAGGCTACGATGGAAAAAGTGTGATTTCTCACTATCTAGCAAGTGCTGGGACGCAGCCTTTCCAGTCAGGATTTACTCCTAACAGCGACTCGGTAAATAGCCATTTGGGAGAAATTACGCTGGAGCTCATTCCTGCATCTGAGCGCGAGTGGAATGGCGGTGAAGTGATCTCAGCTTGGCGTAAAGAGATTGGGCGAATTCCAGGAGTTGTAGAGCTTTCCTTTAAGCAAGAAACCAATAGTGGCGGCAATGCGATAGACATTGAAATCACTGGTAAAAATCTCGCCGAGCTCAAACAAGCGTCTGACTATATCACCGATGGACTGGCGAATATGAGTGGGGTCACCGATATCAGTACTAACTGGCGGATGGGTAAGGCTGAGATGGTTTATCATCGTGATGACCTAACGGATTCTGGAAAGGCTCTGGGGTTTACCGTCGCCAATGTCTCACAGCAGCTACGTTCTTCGTTTTTTGGGGATGAAGTGCAGAGGATTCAGCGGGGCCGTGATGAGGTCAAGGTGATGGTGCGCTATCCTGAGCATGAACGCAAATCGCTGGAAACTCTCGAAGAAATTCGTCTGATTTCTCCCGCTGGAGATGAAGTGCCGATCAAGCAGGTGATCGCTGGTGAGCCCTACCGTGGCTTGTCCTCGATCAACCGAGTCGACGGTCAACGATCGCTGACGATTGCTGCAGATATTGATAAGACTTCTGGAGCTAATGCCAATACCGTGGTTGCGACTTTCAATGAAAGTGTCCTCGGGTCGCTGCAAGCGAAATTCCCTGGAGTAACCTGGGGGTACCGAGGCGAGCAAGAGGATCAGAATACCAGTATCAAGGAGATGGGGCAAAAATTCATCTTTGCAATTTTGATGATCTACATCTTGTTGGCAATACCGCTCAAGAGCTACAGCCAGCCCTTGATCGTGATGTCAGTCATTCCGTTTGGAATAGTGGGGGCTGTCGGCGGTCACGTGCTGCTAGGAATGGAACTGAGCATCATGTCTCTGTGCGGGATTGTGGCGCTTTCAGGAGTGGTTGTGAATGACTCACTCGTGTTGGTGGAATACACCAACCGTCATCGAAAAGATGATGGTGGGGTGATGGACGCTGTATGGAATGCTGGAGCGCGCCGCTTTAGGCCTATCTTGCTGACCTCTTTGACTACTTTTGCCGGTTTGATGCCAATGCTTACCGAGACAGATATGCAGGCGAAGTTCCTAATTCCAATGGCCGTGTCCTTAGGCTTTGGTATTCTCTTTGCCACGGCGATCACACTCATCCTAGTACCGAGCGTTTACTTGATGCTCGAGGATATGAAGAAATTTGGCTCGTGGGTACTCTTTAAGAAAAAGTAGCCGATTCGCCTAAACTAGGAAGCTGGGGTAAGACGCTGCGTTTGGCGTACTGCCAGGCTTCGAGTTCGGCACAGCATCGATAGCGGATGGGGCCATTATTGCTCTCTAGGCTGACGTGGTAGTGGCCAAAGGCGGTAGTGCTCGTTTGGCTGGCTTGGACTATCTGTGAGAGTAGTTCGCGCTCAGCTTTGACTTCGGCGGCGAGTGTCGGGTCTACATCAGCGTAATGGTCGAAAGTTTCCTTGTCGCGCTCGAGCGATGGCATGGCTTCACTCGCTCCAGCGTGGGTGATCAAGATGTCAGCTCTGCCATAGGCCTCGACCATGAGCTCTACTTGTTTTGGTGCCGCAGTTGAGACTCCTTCATTCTTCCACCAAGTTTGGCCTTCCACGCGATCTGGGTGACTGCGGTCTAGTGAGGTGCCTCCACCGACCATCATGACGTGGATGTTGTCTACCTTCATGCGGTGGATATCTGCAGGAATGCGGACGCTCTGGAGTGCTGCATTCCACTCTGAGCGACGGCGAAGCCAAATGTCTGGGTCGTCGTGGTTGCCTCGAATAAGCCAGACTTTCTGGCCGCGTAACGATGCTACAGTATCGACTTCGACTAGGCATTCAGGTGATTGAGAGTCACTGAATCCTAATCCAATGTCTCCAACACAGACCATTTGAGCTCCGATTGGGAGTTCAGAGAGAACTTGAGCTAGTTCGGGGAATTTCCCGTGAATGTCGCCGATACAGTAGAAAGCCATTGTTTTATGCCCAAATAGGTCGCCTAGATGCGAGCTGAGATCAAGTCTTCTAGTTTAACAATGTCAGCGGAGAATTGGCGGATGCCTTCTGCTGTTTTTTCTGTAGCCATAGCGTCTTCGTTGAGCATGAAGCGGAAGCCCTTTTCATCGAGAGAGATTCTTTCGATTTGGTTAGCATCTGCGTTTGCTTTGCTGAGTTTGAGCTCAACCTCACCAGTTGTGTCTTGGAGTTGCTGGAGGAGGCCGGGACTAATTGTGAGTAAATCACAACCGGAGAGTTCGATGATTTGGCTAACATTTCGGAACGAGGCACCCATGATCTCAGTTTTGTAGCCAAACTGTTTGTAGTAATGGAAGATCTGAGTGACAGAGATCACTCCAGGGTCTTCAGCCCCAGTGTAGTCGATGCCATTTTTTGCCTTGTACCAATCGTAAATGCGGCCAACGAAAGGTGAGATGAGTTGGACGTTTGCCTCGGCGCAGGCAACGGCTTGCGCCATTGAGAATAGCAGAGTGAGATTGCAACGAATGCCTTCTTTCTCGAGCTCTTCAGCAGCCTTGATGCCTTCCCAAGTAGAAGCGATTTTGATCAAGATGCGCTCTCGGCTGATACCTGCTGCTTCGTAGCTTGCTATGAGTTGTTTTGCTTTGGCTACAGTGCTAGCGGTGTCGAAGGAGAGGCGGGCATCAACTTCTGTTGAGACGCGACCTGGAACTACTTTAAGGATTTCTAAGCCAAAGAGAATGAGGAGTCGATCGATGATGGATTCCGTGAGTGCAGGACCCTTGAGTGGTGAGTCCGTGTGCTCCTTGATCGCCTGATCAAGAATGTATTGGTACTCGTCCTGCTGACTAGCCTTGAGGATGAGTGAAGGGTTTGTGGTGGCATCTTGAGGTTGGTATTCATTGATGGACTGGAAATCACCAGTGTCGGCAACGATGGTGGTATAGCCTTTGAGGCTGCTTAGTTTATTTGACATAGTTTTTAGATGTTAGTGGCTAAATTGGGCCGCGTATATTACAATGCGAGTCATTATTCCTTATGAAAACTCCAAGTGAACAGGTAGTTCACTTAGTTTTAGTGAAAAGGATCTTGAAGAGGTTTACTCGCTTAATGCTGCGAGAGCTTCTTCGATGTGTGGGTTGACGCTTTGTTCCACAGTTTCCATGGCCACTCGAATCGCGTTCTGCATAGCGAGTGCTGAGGAGCCGCCATGAGCGATGATACAGACTCCGTTCACTCCTAAGAGTGGGCTGCCGCCATAGGATTCATAGGATGAACGTTGTTTTACAGCCTTGAAAACCCCACGTGACATTGCCGCTCCGAGGACTCGGAATGGGTTACGCTTGAATTCGAGTTTGAGCCATTTGGACATGGCTTTAGCTGTAGCTTCGCATGACTTTAGAATGATGTTTCCTGTGAAGCCATCGCAGAGCGCGACATCGAGTTTGGTTTCAAACAGATCATGACCTTCAACGTTTCCTTTGAAAGTGAATGGGCATTTGCCGCTTGCTTCTAATTCTTTGAGTAGAGCAAAGGTTTCTTTTGTCAGACTGTTACCTTTTTCGTTTTCTTCGCCATTGCACATAAGACCTACAACGGGGCTTTTTACGCCCATCACGTGCTTAGAATAAATGGCTCCCATAAAAGCGTAGGCGACGAGGTGTTTGGCTGTGGCTTCAGGATTGGCTCCAGCATCGAGCAGGTTGCAGACGCCGTGTTCGTTGGGCATTGGAGATGCTATGCCGGCTCGCTCGACTCCTTTGAGAGTTCTGAGCTTTAGGGTGGCAGTCGCGACAGCTGCACCGGTGTTTCCGGCACTCACGACAGCATCGGCTTCACCTTGTTTCACTAGTTCTGTAGCGACGGCTATAGAGGACTTTTTCTTTGAACGGAGCGTTTTAGCTCCGGACTCATGCATTTCAACAACGTCAGGTGCATGGATAATCTCGACTCGTGTGTCCTTGAATTGATGTTTAGCGCATTCAGCCTTGAGGGTTTCCTCGTCACCGACGAGAAATATTTTTTCAATCTTTGGATAGAGTGCGAGGGCGTCTTTAGCGCCGATAATGTTGACGAGCGGGGCTTTATCTCCGCCCATGGCATCCAATGCAATCTTCATGACTATTCTGTATGTATTAGTTTGGTTTGGACACGAAAAAAACGTGCGGTAAATGATACTACAGCACGTTTTTGAAAAGTTTCAGGTGGTCGTGCGATTATTGCACGAGGCCTAATTAAAGAGAGTCAACTTCGAGAACCTGACGGCCACCGTAGTTGCCACATGATGGGCAAGCGATGTGACCAGGAACGCGGCTACCACACTCGGAGCAGGTCTGGAGTTTAGGCGCATGCCAACGGTTCGCGCCGCGGCGCATTCTTTGCTTACTTTTGGATGTTCTACGCTTTGGTACTGCCATAATCTTAGGTCTCTATTGGACGGTTAGTCTTTAAATTTTTTGAAATCATCGAGTGCGGCCCATTGGTCGTCACTGTTACTCTCGGGCGCTTCGTCTACACCATCATCGGGGTCTTTGTCTACTGCTAAATATTGTTCTTCTATTTCACAGACGTGCGGCTCGTCGGCTTCATCGCATCTTGGGTAGCTAGGGAAGTTCATCAAAACCTCTTCCCGTAAGGCTTCAGTGAGGTCTACGTTGCCTTCTTCAATCTCAAACGATTGACCAAATTCGTCTAAAGAAATTGTTTGGATAAACTCTTGGTTATCTCGGTTGCATCTAAATTTAAATGCGCTGGAAATGAATCCACGGACTAGAAGTTCGTCTTCAAATCGCTGGGCATGGAGTTCATAGTGGAGTGGTCCGACGGGTTGGGCGTCGTGTTTTGGCAGGTTGTAAATTGCGGGATCAATCTGGCCCTCGAAGGATTTCCCTTCCTCGGGTAGATGGATGAGTTCAATGACTAATGATGACTTCATGAGAAACTATTGGATGTGGATCGAGCGATTTTCAACCAAATTTCCTTAAGAATAGGAGAATTGTGCTCACTGCTTGATGACTTTGTATCTCTGGATGTATGCAGTGTACCCTGTATCAGGGGTGTAGCTATAGGGTTCTTCGTGAAGAATTCTCAATACGTACTCTCTTCCGCGCCCAAGGGGCTTTTCTGAAATGAGGTAAATGAGTTCAGCTTCAAATTCTTTTGGTTAAACGGTCTTTTTACCCACGACGATGGTTTTTCTGCCTCCGAGTGTGGTAGTGATTTGTTGGGTTACATCAATGGTGATTGGGGAGACAACTTTGCACAGGTAGCCATCAGCATGTTTTTTAACAACTTTGACTTTGGTCACTTGTGAGAGTTCTTGCTCCTGTTGCTCGACAATGCGCGAGATCATCGCTCGTTGGCGTTTTCTGGCTGCGATATCATGGGCTATCTGGGCGGATTTCTGAGCGACTGAGCGCTCGCTGTTGCGTTTTTCCCGGTAGGTTATTGCTGAGTCGTTGTAGCTAATGCCAAGTTCCTGCTGGAGAGCAGTTGGAAGATCTTCGACCTTGAGTCGGCAACCGCCGTCTTTGTGCATGATGGTGATGCTGTCGGGCTCGACTTGGAGGACTTTGACCTCTGAGAATTGTTGGCCAGAATGGGTCTTCAGTAGAGGATATATTTTGCCGCCCTCAGCTTGGATTTTAGCGCCAATGAGTAGGGAGCTAAATATGAGGGACTGAAGCAGTGGGTGGCGAAACATCACAAAGACTTATAAAGTGGAGCTGTGGTGATGGCAATACCCCAGTTGCGGAGAGGATTACGATTTCTTATGAGACGGGTCGTAAAAGATCTTAATATCCGCAGTCTTGGTGCCAAGTAGCTCCTGAGCACGTAATAGAGCGTCACGTGTCGATAAATTGGGGTTACTTGGTGCATAAATGAAGACGTTTGTTTCGCCTTGAGAACGGTCACAGTCGCCTTGGATAGTTTCTAGCGCGCCAGAGAGCTTGAGAACTTTGTAGACTTCCCTGGTCGCTCCTGAGATGAGCACGAAGCGTCCCTGTTCTCGCATGTGTTTCACCAGACTCTCTAGGGCCATGACGCTGGTGGCGTCAAGGTGGCGTGCGTTCTTGAGGCGCAGGATAATGACTTTGAGGTTGGGGTCAGAAGCTGTGATTTGGACTTGAGTGTGGAATAGGTCAGCAGCGCCGAAGAAGAGGTCGCCTTCGACGTGCACGATGGAGATCGCAGGGTTTTGGCGATTTTTCTTTTTGTCAAGTTCTCGCAGGTCGCCTTCATCACTTACTTCGTATTCGATGAGGTGTGGTTTAGAGGCCTTACGTAAGAAGAGTGTGATAGAGAGGGCTACACCCGCGAAGATAGCGTAGTCGAGCCGAGTGATGAGTGTGGCGCTAAAGGTGCTGATGATGACGAGGGCGTCATCATGGGTGGCACGGAGGCAGATACGGATTTGGTGCCATTTGATGAGAGTGATGGCGATGCCTATGACGAGGCCTGAGAGTGAGGCCTTGGGGATATGTTCTACAATGGGAAGCTCAACGAGTGCCCAAAAACCGAGCAAGCAGAGTAGCGAGCAATAGATTGAGGCGAAGCGGGTTTTAGCTCCAGAATCGTAATTGAGGGCTGAGCGAGTGAGTGAGCCAGAGGCTGGCATGGGTGAGAGTAGTGACGCTCCTAGGTTGGCCATGCCGACGGCAAACATATCTTGGTTTACATCAGGTCGTTCGCCACTGCGCGAGCCGAGTGATTTGCCCATCACTGTGTTTTCTAACGACGCTAGAAAAGAGATGGCAAAAGCGACTCCGAAAAGTACAGAAATAGTATCAAAATCGAGGGTGGGTAGGCTGGGGGAGAAGGAAAAATCATTGAAGGGAGTGAAGGTGGCAATTTCTGAGAATGCTGGCACAAACATTTTTAGTAGGTAAGTAATCAGTGTGGTGACAGTGAGGCAGATTGCAAAATTGGGGAGGGCTGCAAGCCGTTTTTGCATGTAAAGGTAGAGGGCTAAGGTGCAGCCACCAAGAAGGAAGGGTTGCCATTGGTAGGATTGCCAGAAAGACCCCATCGCATGGAGGATAGAAAAAAAGGTTTTAGCGCCAGCCTCAGCCATGGGTTCGGCTACCCCTAGGATGTGCTTCATCTGATTGGTCATAATCAGGATGGCTGCACCAGTAATGTAGCCGACCAGCACACTGCGGCTGACGTACTGCAAAAGGTCCGCTACTTTAAAATACGCTCCAGCGACCGAGAGAGCTCCGACCATAAATACTAAGAGCGGCATCATTAGCATCTTGCTCTGCATGTCGACCTCCGGGTGGGATACGAAGAAACTAAAGACCATGAATGCCGTAGCATTGGTGGGGCCTAGAATAGTGAAGCGTGAGCCCGCAAAAATAGGTGCTAGAACGCCAGCAATGATCGCGCAAATAATGCCGTAGTATATAGGCAGTTCCGCAATCGCTGCATAGGCCATCCCTTGAGGGAGGGTCAGCAAAGCAACATTGAGTGCCGCTTTGCTGTCGGCTCCTATGTTGCGCGGAGTCAGTTCCGACAAGGAATGGCGAATAGGAAAGGGGTCCAGCGCATTTTCCCGAAAAAATGTGCAGACGTTTCGCCAAAGGTTTCTGTAGGGGTGACTGTGCTTAGCCATGAGGACTGTGAGTTATTTTCTGCTCGCGCGTCGGAACAGGTAAATGCCTAGGAGTAGTGCGAGGAAATTGGGCATCCAGTAGAGAATTGTCGCCAGATCTTCTGAGTCAGCATCGACCTGATTGGCAAAAATGTGGAACAGGAAGTAGCCTAAGCCGATGGCGATCGAGAGCGCGAAGCCGCTGGAGGATTCCTTGCGTCGAGATGACATCCCGAGCGGTACGCCAACGAGAGCGAAGGCGATGCATGCGAGCGAGTACGATTGGCGGTGGGTGATTTGGTTCTTAAACTCGGTGACTTTCTCAGGCTTAAGATTGGGATGGTCCTGCAGGTGTTGCGTGATCTCAGTATTCGTCATCCAGGACGCCTTGATGCGTTTTTTCTTTTCTAGGCTGAAGTCGAAGATCACGGGGTTGATTGCTGAGACTGTGATGGGTGTGTGAATGCCGTCTTTGCTCACGGTCTCAATCGTTGCGTCCTGAAGTTTGAGCTGGAGTTGCCCTTTGGTGATGTCGATATCTAGGTGCGCACTTTCAGCGTAGGTGTAGAGCTTTTCGCCGTATGCTGTGCTCTCGTCGCCAATATCGTGGATGTGCACTCCGTAAAGGATGTCACCCTCGCGGGCTTGAACGTAGATGCGCTTGTCGTCGAGTTGGGTCTGAACAACGCCAGGGTCGAGGAATTTATTGGGGTCTTCTTTGACAGCTTGGATCAACAGGTCCTTCACATTGCCCTTTGCCTCAGGAGCAATTTTGACGTTGAGCCAATAACAAAAACCAGAGAGTAGGATGGCCGAGGCAAATACAGGCAGAGCAATGCGGGGAAGACTACGGCCCGCCATACGCATGCCGACTAGTTCGTTGTCTGCAGAGAGACGTCCAAATACCAACATCACAGCAGCCAAGAAACTGAATGGGATGGTGAACATAAGTGAAAACGGCAAAACGCTGAATATGAACTCTAAAATCAGATAGGCCGATGGATGCTTCCCTACAAAGAGTGGGCGAGCCTCCTTGAAGATGTTACCCAGTAAGAAGACTCCACTGAGGATGAGCACGGCAAAGATTGTGGTGCTTATGATTTGTTTTCCGATGTAGCGATCTGCTGTTAGCATTGGTCACGTCATAATCAGCATAAGCTTGGCAGGTGTCGAGCGTAGGTTTGTGCTTTTTTAGAGGGTGACTGGGCGATTGGCTAGACAGTTACTCAGTCTTACGCGGACTAGAACTCATTTTGCTAAACAGTGAGCCTCATTTTTTCAATAGTAAGCGGTGAAGTTAACCCAATTGCCTATTCCCACTGCGAGGCTAAAACTCAGAACTGCGACTGAAGAAGCTGAAGTCAATCTACTTCGACAAGCTCTCAACCGTGAGCATTATCTCAAAGCTGGGAGGGCTGTAGGTCACTCCCTCTGGCAGGGAATCTACGAAACCAACATCGAAGACGGTAGCTCAAAGTTAGCCCATCACTAGCATGTTAAAGATGGGTTAGCCTATCCCAAAGCCCGAACTCGAAGCATAGAGCTTCCTAATTAGAGAGCTGTGTAGCGCACAAAAAAGCGATGGGCATTGCTGACCATCGCTTTTGAAATTGAGATTTGTTAAGGGGCTAACCAGTGATGGACTTTTGGATAGCTGCGATGACTGTGCTGTCCTCAAGCGTTGTGATGTTTCCTGTGACTTTGCCGGTGGCGACAAGTTCCTTGAGGAGACGACGCATGATCTTGCCTGAACGGGTCTTTGGCAGGCCGGGTGCGAAGTGAATCGCGTCTGGTTTTGCAATCGCACCGATGACTTTTCCGACGTGGTTGCGGAGCTCGACTTTGAGCTCGTCAGTTTCTGTGATGCCAGTTTTGAGGGTGACGAAGCAGACGACTGCCTGGCCCTTGATTTCGTGAGGCTTACCAACAACAGCGGCTTCGGCTACTGAGTTGTGGGCAACGAGAGCGGACTCGATCTCGGCAGTACCGAGGCGGTGGCCTGAGACGTTGAGTACGTCGTCGAGTCGGCCAATGATGTAGATGTTGCCATCTTTGTCCTTACGGGCACCATCACCAGCTGTGTAAATACCGTCGTAGTCACTCCAGTAAGTGTCCTCGTAGCGCTGCTTGTCACCGTAGACGCTGCGGAGCATGGATGGCCATGGCTTGCGGATAACGAGGCGACCTGGTTGGTCGACTTCGCATTCCTTGCCGTCTTCATCGAGGATCGCAGCATCGACACCGAAGAATGGGCGAGTGGCTGTGCCTGGCTTGATGGGTGTGCAACCTGGCAGCGGTGAAATCATCGCTGCGCCAGTTTCAGTCTGCCACCATGTGTCAACGATCGGGCAGCGTCCACCACCGATCTTGTTATAGTACCATTCCCAAGCAGCTGGGTTGATAGGCTCACCGACTGTGCCGAGGAGGCGAAGTGAGGAGAGATCGTACTTGTCGACGAACTCGTCACCGGCCTTGATGAAGGCCCGGATAGCTGTCGGTGCTGTGTAGAAAATAGTCACGCCGTATTCTTCGATGATGCTCCAGAAGCGTCCCCAATCTGGGAAGTTTGGTCCACCTTCGTACATGACCTGAGTCACGCCAGCGAAGAGTGGTCCGTAAGTGATGTAGGAATGACCAGTGATCCAGCCTACATCGGCAGTGCACCAGTAGACGTCGTCTTCTTTCATGTCGAAGATGTACTTGCAGGTGGTGTAAGTGCCGACCATGTAGCCACCCGATGTGTGGAGGATGCCTTTTGGCTTACCTGTAGAACCGGATGTGTAGAGGATGAAGAGTGGGTGCTCGGATGAGAACCCTTCAGGCTTGTGCGTTGCTGTAACTTTGGCCGTTTCTTCGTGCCACCAGAAATCGCGGCCTTCAGTCATGTTGATCTGATTCTCACAACGCTTGAGAACGATGACGGATTTGACGGTGTCGTTGTTTTGGAGGGCTTCGTCCATGTTGTCTTTGAGAGGGACAACGCCAGCGCGGCGCCATGAGCCATCAGAGGTGATTACGGCAACAGCCTTGGAGTCCTCGAGACGGTCTTTGATAGACTCTGAGGAGAAACCGCCGAAGACGATAGAGTGAACTGCTCCGAGACGTGCGCAGGCTAGCATCGCGATGGTTGCTTCAGGAACCATTGGCATGTAGATGAGTACGCGGTCTTCAGACTTGACGCCTTTCGCGATCAGTACGTTGGCCATGCGGCAAACTTCATGCTGAAGTTGCTGGTAGGTGACAGTGCGCTTGTCGCCGGGCTCGCCTTCCCAGATGATAGCAGCCTTGTTGCCACGGCCGGCTTCGACGTGGCGGTCGACAGCATTTTCGCAGACGTTGAGCTTAGCTCCCTGGAACCACTCGGCGTAGGGTGCTTTCCAGTCGAGGACTTTGTCCCACTTCTTCTGCCACTTGAGGTCGCTAGCTTCGTTAGCCCAGAATGTGTCTGGATCTTCGATGGACTGTTTGTGCATGCTCTCGTATTGCTCCATGCTGGATACGCGTGCTTTTGCTGAAAATTCCTTGGAAGGGTGAATGACGGTGTTTTCGTCGATTACGAGTGTGTTATTGGTACTCATGAAATAATTGGGTCACTGGGTGAATAAGAGTGATTTCTGAGCGGAATTTAGCAGCGAAGATCCGCTCATGACAATGATGAATTCTGTGAATATTATACAGATGTATGATAAATGTAACGATTGCGACTGCGATCACGGCTTTGTGGCGTGAAAACGAAAAAGCCCATTCGTATTCGAATGGGCTTTTTTGAAATGGTGAGTAAAAATAAATTCTTTAGCGGCGCTTTCTAAAGGTCTTTTTTGTGGGGAGAGCAGTCCTGTCGGGTGCGCGTCTTCTCGCTGTCTTCTTCTTTGTCGCTGCAATTGGTCTAGCCTTGAGGGTCGCTTTAGTGCGGTAGGCCTTGTCGGTCTTTGGATTGCGCTGGAGGAGCTCGATGTCGTGAGCGTCGAGCTCGGAGTATCTACCAGGTGCTAGACCGCCGCCAGTGACGTGGCCGATACGGATGCGGACGAGCTTTACGACATTGAGGTGGGCGGCCTTACACATCATGCGGATTTGGCGCTTGAGGCCAGTTTCTAGGATGATGAGGAAGCGGCGTGGTGAGAGGCGTTTGACCGCCTTGGCGTGAGCCTTAGTATCGCCAGTCCAGATGCCTTTGAGAAATTGATCGAGCACTTCATTGCTGAAGGCTTGGTTGACGGTGACGAGGTATTCTTTCTCGATCTTCTTTTTCGGATGCGAAAGTTCCTGAGCGAGGTCGCCATCATTGGTCATGATTAGCAGACCTTCGGAATCCTGGTCAAGGCGGCCAACGTGGTTGAGGTGGCGCATATTGGGCGGGAGCAGCTCGTAGATAGTCTCGCGCTTTAGTTCGTCGTCCTTTGTGCAAATAAGACCTTTTGGCTTACAGAGCAGGATAGTCGTCGTGTCACGTGGGAGCACACGGGAGTTACCGATTTTGACAAAGTCGTCTTCGGTGACAGTGGTGGAAAGGTCAGAGCAGACTTTGCCGTTGACGACTACGCTGCCCTTCTTGATGAGCTCATCGCATTTGCGGCGTGAGCCAACCGCGCAGGATGCGAGGTACTTGTTGAGGCGAATGCCTAGTTCTTGGTCTGACATGGTTACTTTCCTTAATGTTTTTGTGCTAATGCTAGCACAAAGGCTATGGACAAGAATACCCGCAGGGTGAAATGAACACCGAGCGGGTATTTAAAGGTTCTAGCAAAAGAAGATTACGAAGTAACCTTTGTCTTAGGAAGACCGATTGGGGACTTGCCCTCTTCCCACCTACCGGATTCCTGAAGGGCTTTTACGCGCTCGAAACGCTTCATTACTGAACGCTTACCTGCTGCGCTTCCTTTTGCTTTGAGACTTGAATGCTTAGACATAATAAAAAATTGTACTTGGGTGTGAGGGCGCAAGCTAGGAGGAAGTTTTGGGATTTGCAACTGGAAATTCACATTTTTCACAGATTTGCTGGGGAACCAAACAAAATAACGCAGAACGGCCTTAGTTGGCGAGCTTTTTAGCGATAATGCTAGTGCCACCGGTGATGCTGTATCCATAGCCGTAACCCTACCCGGCCTCAGTCATTTTTTGGATATTATGTTTCCATTATCCAGAGGTGACCGGATGATGGATAGGATTTCATAGCCGTCTGTGATGAGTGCCTCCACAGCCGCTGCGGCATCCTTTGTGAGTTGTTAGCCATTGATTTCACAATCCGAATCGCGATCGTATTCGAGTTCAGTGACGATTTCTGTCACCCATTCCGCTTTATTGAAGATGCCAGTTTTCGTCTCACCGGTGGGGACTTCTCTGGAAACTTCTTTGTAGAGAGCTCTGAACTTGGCTTTAACCTAGACCTACTTGACTGTGGGTGATGACATGAATGGGTTTGTTGAGCTTAGGTGGCGGGAGCCCATTTCTGGAGCATGAGTGACAGGCCAAAGAGCACGAGACAGACTAAGATCCATGGCCAGCCAAATTGCGCCGCGAAGGTGGCATCCAGCAAGCAGAAGCCAGCTAAAGACATCGAAACGAACTTGTCTTTGTTGCTGTTGATCTGGCGGAAAGCACTGACCATCCAGAGCCAGTAGAGCAGCAGGGCTGAAAGACTAGGTAAGTCGAAGTTAGCTTTGAATAGAATATTGAGGTTCAGTGGTAATGCTAGAAGAGGCAGTAGCAGCATAGTTAACATGAGCGATTTCCTCCAAGTAATGGGCTTCGGTGAAGATTCACTGCGCGCGACACTGGCGAAACAGATGGTGTAGAGTCCGACGCAGAGGGCGTAGAGAAAGGGAATTGGACGCACGCCTTCGTCTCCACAAACAACTGTAATTGAAGTGTCATTGGGAGCTTTTGGGTGGGAGTCGAAAACTTCCTGTAAACTTGGAACTGTCGTGATCGCTATATATGCACCAAAGAGCACAAGAAAGAATCTGCAAGCACCGATGAAGGGAAGGCCAATCCACGGCGAGCGTTTATGCCATAGAGAGTAAATGATAATGGCACCAGCTAGCAAAAGGCTAGCAACGAGAGCTGAGGGAGCGAAACTCCCAGTTGAGAATTTAATATAGGCGAATGGGAGAACGATGCCAGTCGTCAATAAAAAGGCGGCATACCCGTAAATACTATTTCTATCAAGAACACCCATCGGAATCGGCCGGTCGGGCTTATTCGATTTATCAAATTCCACATCGACAGCATCGCCAAGAAAGCAACCACCAACATAAAGGCATGATGCCGCTATACAAGTGACAAGAAACAAAGGGACGGAAAAAATGGAGCTAGGAAAGTCTCCAAACATCACAGGTGCTAGCTGAACCAGCAAAAAGGCCACCAAGACATTACACCAGACAGTCGGCAAGTTAGAGATGCGGCCAGTCGCTAGGATGGCAGAGAATTTGGTCATGAATAATGTGATTTGAAATTTGTGATTTGAAATTGGAGATTGCTAGGACGATGAATCTCGGAATTACGAGTTTCATCGTACAGGATGCTCGCTACTACCTACTCGCTACTTGTTCGAGCGTCCACAGATACTCCTTGGTAAGCTGGTCTTCGATCGGAACTTGAAGAGTGTCTGGCAGAACTCCCCAAGTATACGTCTCCATTTCTAAATGCGGACAGGTTTCTGGCTTTTCTTTGAGATAGGCGAGAGCTGCTTCGGCGTGGTCGCGGGTTGATCCCAGCGGCGACTCGGGATCGTCATAGAGCGGGATATGGAAGTGGATGCGGGCTTCGGTGGCTCCATCGTGTGGGTAGTCAGATTGCTCGGCTGCTGCAAAGTATTCTGGCAGGTCACGGAAGCGTAGGATCGAGCCATCAGACTTCTTGATCAATACTTGGTGGAGGTAGGTGGGTTCGTCGAATGGACGGATTGCCTTTTGCGCCTCACTGTTGTGCGGGTCGATCGAGAGTGCATTTGACAGGTGGATTTTAGAAATGCGGATGCCTGCGTTTTCGAAGCGGGTGAGCGAGTCGTGGCAGTCTTCATATTCGAGGGCGAAGTGGCAGGTGTCGTAGTTGACGCCGATCCGCTTCGAGAGAACGTCAGCGCGAAGTTCGTTATTCTCCGCCCATTGGTGGAAGCGGATGAAGAATTCGATCGTCTCCTGGGTGTTTTCAAAGTGCCCTAGCGGCTCCGGTTCGAGCCCGAGGTGGAGATCTTTTTCGTATTGCTCAGAGAGTAAATCAATGTGCATCGCGCAGGCGTAGAGGTTCTCAAACATTTTTTCCTCGTCGGCATCAAATTCCTTGAAGGAACCTGGCAGAGTAGAGACCGAACCTCCAGCGTCTGCAGGTGCGAGTTCGGCAATGATGTTGAAAAGCTCAAGCGTGTAGCTGAGGCGCTCTGGCGTGGTCCAGTCTGGCTGGTAGACTTTTTCTTTCACCCGTGTGCCGTGGAATGCGCCGTAGGGGAACCCATTGATCGTGTAGACATAGGTGTTTTCCTTTTCTAACCAAGCGATGAATTCATCGAGTTTTGCGCCATCAGTGAACTCACTAACAGCCTTAGCTGAAAGCCTAAGGCCGATGGCAAAGGGAGTGTCTGAGTCGAGCTTCTGGGCTGCTACCACCTTGTCACGCACGACTATCGTGTGCTCTTTAAGCGCCGTAAATGTCTCCTCCCATGTTTCAGCTGGGTGGATGTTGGTGCAGTAGGATAGGTGGATGTTGGAGGACAATTTCATTGTCTTGTTTTTAGGTGTTAGGTGTTAGTTGTTAGGTTGTTACGTGTTACGTCTGGGACGATGAAACAAGTAGGTGCTGCGTTAGACTTTTTTTCAATCTTGGCTTCAGGAGTAATCGTGTATTCTAGTTTCATGGCTATCTTTGGGACTGCTATAAAAAAACGCCAAGCCGGTGAGTTCGGACGAGGCGTTTTGGAAATTTGGGTCAGAGGCGAGACGCCTCTTTTACGATTACTCAGCGAGTGATGGGACACCCGTAGCTGGGTCAATCTCAGCGTCGTAATCAACACCGTCGATTCCGAAACCGAAGAGTTTGAGGAATTCGTCTTTGTAGCCTTTGAAGTCTGCTACGTCTGCGAAGTTCTCGTTGGAAACTGAGCTCCAGATATTTGCGACAGCAGCCTGGATGTCATCACGCATTTCCAAGTCGTCGATACGGATGCGGCCAGCTTCGTCAAGTTTGCGGTCGGCTGCGTAGAGGCGGTCGGAGAAGAGTCGTTCGATTTGTTCGATACATCCTTCGTGGAGACCTTTCGCTTTCATCTCTTTGTAGAGAATCGAAATGTAGAGTGGCACGACGGGGATCGCGGAGGATGCCTGAGTGACGAGAGCTTTGTTGACGGAAACGAATGCTTCGCCGCCGAGTGATGCCTTGAGCTTAGCATCGAGCTTAGCGCAGGATTTCTCCACGTCTTTCTTCGCCCGACCGATGGTGCCATCGGTGTAGATCGGCCAAGTGAGCTCAGGTCCGATGTAGGAATAAGCAACAGTTTTGACGCCTTCGGCAAGCACGTTAGCGTCAGCCAATGCGTTGACCCAGAATTCCCAGTCTTCGCCGCCCATTACTTTCACTGTGTTGTCGATTTCTTCTGCAGTGGCAGCGCCGATAGTGACTTCGTCTACTTCGCCTTTATCGGTATTGAGGGTTTTGTTAGTGTACTCGCCGCCAGTGGTTTTGAGCACAGACTTGTACACTTCGCCAGTGTTAGGGTCGGTGCGTCGTGGCGATGCGAGTGAGTAAACGATCAGGTCGATCTTGCCATCCATGTCGTTCTTGATGATGTCGATCGCTTGTTGCTTGAGCTCGTTAGAGAAGGCATCGCCATTGAGTGATTTTGCAAAGATGCCTTCAGCAGTTGCTGCCTTTTCGAAAGCAGCAGTGTTGTACCAGCCGGCGGATCCTGTGCGCTTTTCTGATCCTGGCTTCTCAAAGAACAGGCCGAGGGTGTTTGCACCTGCTCCGAATGCTGGGACAATACGTGAAGCCAGACCGTAGCCAGTGGATGAACCAATCACCAGCACATTCTTAGGGCCGTTCTCGCTCTTTGGCTTGGACTTTACGTAGTCGATTTGCTCCTGCACGTGTGCTGCACAGCCATCTGGGTGTGAGGTGGTGCAGATGAATCCGCGAATTTTTGGTTTAACGATCATGATTTAGAATATTGTAATGAAAATTGCGAGGAGCGAGTGCGCCTCAGATCGGTACACGCTAGAGGGAGGTCAGGCCTAGGTCAAGCAGGACTGAGGCTACTGAATGAGGTCGTTGGTCTCACGGCCAAATGTGTGAGCTAGTTCCAAAAGAAGCCGTTGGTTAGGCTCTAGCTCAGCTCGCTGTTGGAGAACCTCCTGCGCGGTGGTCGGGGTGTCAGTGATGAGACCGTCGACTCCGCGACTTGCCATGGCTGAAATGTCGAGTGGGGTGTTGACGGTCCAGACAAATACTTGGATGGCATTGTCGTGTGCTCGTTTGACTAATTTTGGAGTTGCAGCACGGCTGTTGAGCCCTAAGAAATCGACGTCAAGCTTGGTTATATCGCCTAACGCTACTGTCGAGAGTAGACCAATTTTCCAATCGGGGCGCATCTTGCGCACTTTCTGGATGCCTTTGTAGTTGAGTGACATGATCATGACTTCCTCGGTCATTTTCTCAGCTTCCACGATGTCGATGACTTTTTGTTCTAACTCTACATCGTGTCCGTAGTATTTGAGTTCGATCAATACTCCCGACTTTCCTCGGCAAATGTCGAAGACTTGCTTGAGTGTCGGGGTTGTCTGGTCAGAGAATTTCGGGTCGAACCACGAGCCGATCTCAATGCCGGGTAGATCGCGTGACTTAGCGTCCCAGATGTTGAGTTTCTTGCGAGCTAGCCGCTTGTAGTCCGAGTCGTGGAATACGACAACGACACCATCGGCTGTTTCCTGCACGTCGATTTCGACAAAGTCAGAGCCAGCATCGACAGCCATTTGAATCGCAGCGAGGGTGTTTTCTGGGGCATCCATTGAGGAGCCACGGTGTGCAATGATGAGGACGTCGTCCTCCTGATGAAGGTTGCCGATCCAGTAGTAGCAAAATACGCCGCAGACCGCGAGTGCCGTGAGTGCAGCGAAGAAGGCATATTTTTCTTTAAGCGGCAGGTGAAATTTTTCGTCAGCCCCAAAGTGGACGGGGACAGTAGTGTCTAGTCCACACTTCTCAAACATCTGGAGGTTCTGGTGGGCTAGCATGCAGATAGAGATGAAGCCTATGATGAAGGAGATCGCGGAAGTGATAGCGAGAGAGCCCCCAAGAGTGAGAGCCAGCAATGGAAGACGGTCTGATAGTTGAGGAATGAGCCAGCCGGCTGCTAGATTGAATGGAGAGTTGAACAGAGAGATCACCAAAGGTGTGCCGAAGAGCCATAATGCGAGCCAAAGAGTGATGTGTTTCTTCTGGCCTTTGCTGATCACTGTACTGCGTTTCTTTGCAGATTTTGCAGAGATCGAGGCAAATAAAACCAGCGGGGGGGCATAGAACCAGCTGACTGCAAGCTTGATCAAGAGTATGGCCATGACGATGAGCAATACGGCTGCGATAATAACAGCTTTGATAAACTCAGGAGGCTTCTCTGCTAGGTAATAGTTGATGTCATTCTCACTGATAAAGTAGAGATAGTCAGCTGCAATCAATGCAACAAAGGGTAGTGCTACAAGCAGAATGGCAAAGGTGAAGCGTAGGCAAAGTTTGACGAGTTGCGGGCCCCTACGAGTGATCGCTCTAAAAATTCCTGTCAGGTGGGCGTGTGAGTGGTGGTAATACGCGTGGCTGCCGACTAACAGGGCGGCATAGGTGATGAAAGCAATCGTGAGCACTAGTGTGGCAATCAGGATGCCTGCGACAGCTCCAATTGGGCTAAGTAGAAATGTGGCAATCTCCGTGTCACTCAAAGCAGCTTGGCCAGAGAGAGAAACAATGGCTTGAATAGTGATGCCTACCATTGGAGCTAGTATGAGTGCTGAGACCAATGAGAAGGCGATATAGATCACCAAGAGGTCTTTCCAGCTTCCCTCGCGTAGAGTCTTCAATGCTTGTTTCGCTTCTAGCAGGGCGCTGGGTGGAGGTGTAGCTTCTTTCATAGTTGTGTGAACGGTATCTAAGTTATAACGGCTCCTAACTTTAAATGGAAGTTCTTTGTTAGTGGCGTCGGCCTAGACGCACCAAAAAGTGAGAGGTTCTACGAAAGCCCCTCACTTTTAGTTGGCTTCTTATGCAGAAGCTTAGATCTGTGATGCGCCTTATTTCATTAGATTTTCAGTCGCTTCCTTACGGGTGAGTGAGACTGCAATGTTGCGGATGTGATTGACGCGGCCTACCTTTGTCTCCTTCTTAGAAATAACCATCGTCTGGTCACAAAGGTCGATTGCGTAAGGGATGTTTCCTGAAGACATCGAGAAAGCTCCCTGAAGACCAAGCTGGGTAAGCGCGTCAATACAGTCGCGGATACGTTCACCTGAAAGCTTCGAAAATGCCTCGTCAATAGGGACTAGACCAATGCTAGGCTCCTTGCCGCGGCGCTCATAGCGATGGTATGCACGGAGGTAACAGGCGAGGATAGCGATGAAGTAGGGTGACTGGTTCTCACCACCTGAGAACTTGCCTGAATGCTTGTCTACTGATGTTTCACGGCCATCTGGGTCGCGGGTGTCGAGTACGGACATGTCGTAGTCGTAGTAGTTTCGGTAGTCGAGGAAGTTGAGAGCTTCAGCATTGTTAGGGTCTTCAACAAGAGTGTCGAAGATTCGTTCGACTTCTTCCTTCGCTTCCGAATCGATGGATTCAAAGAAGAGAGAATCTTCATCGGCGAGTGCGCTGTTATCAACCAATTTCTGATAGATTGCGTAGTCTGGATTACGCTTCTTACGGATCTGGTAGAGATGAACGCCGATCGGTTTGTTGAGCTCTTTGTTGAGGAGCTTGAGAGTGAGGTCGACTCGCATCAGTGCGCTGCGCAACTTGACGAGAACTTGCTTGCGGAAGATTTCTTGCCAGTTGCGTTCCTCGCGCTCGGCTTTGCCTTCGTAGGCTGGAATATCACTTTGCGCAATGCGCTCAAGTCTCTCATTCCAGGGAGTATTGCCTTCATCCTCAGGAGAGAATTCATTGTAGATTGGAAAATCCCTAGCGAGCTCTTTACGCGTTTCTACGACAGATGCCCACGAGATGTGTGCTCTGTCGATACAGGCACGCTCGAGTCTAGCAGACTGTGAGACTGCGAGATCTAGCGCCGGGAACTCAGTCATTAGATTTTGATAGAGTTGTTCACGTCGCTCGTCGTGCTCACCGAGACCGATGCATTCAGCGCGGAATCGAGCGAGTTCAGCATCTGCTTTATCGAGTTGTTCTTGGTAATCTTCTAGGCTGCCTTGTCGGCGTCCAAGTTCGAGCTTGAGTTCAGATTTTCTGAGGCTCTTGAGTTCGCGATCGTAGCCGCCAAGTGTGTAATCGAGGTTGCCGAGCTCCGCTTCCTTTTCTTCGAATCCACCACCTTCGATGGTCTTGAGACGATTGATATTATCCTGAAGTCTGTCTTCAGAGCTTTTGAGCTGTTGGAGGTCGGCGAGTTGGGCGCCGAGGCTTGGGCTATCGAGACGTTGTTTGCGGTAGTTGTTTTCACATTCAGCTAACAACTCAGCGAGTGGCTGGAGACGCTCTAGTTCTTTACGGATTCGCTCACGCTCTTTTTCGAGAGTGATTTTTTGCTGCTCGAGTCCACGGCTACCAATGTACGGAATATTGTCGTAATGCGCTCGGCGCTCAGCGAATGGCTTACGGTAGGTGAAACCATCCGGGAGGATCGATGAATTGTACTTGGTGAGGTCTTTAGCGTCTTCCACGCAAATTAAGCGCCCAAAGAGGTGATCGACAATCGACTGTGCTACTGGGTCGTGACATTCTAGATGGTCAGCTAAACAGTTAGGCTCACAGCGTGAGTTGAGATCGAGCGCTTGATCTGGATTGATCAATGACTCACCAGGTGCTCCACCTTTCATTTCACGGTAGATTGTTTCAGCGAAACGGTAGTTCTCGGGTTCTACGACTACGGCGAACTTTCGGCTAAAGGCAATCTCGATGGCTGGACGCCAGCGTTCGTCTTTGACCTCACAGAGCTCACGCAGGGCGAAGGCTGCTGGGTCGCCATTCCTACGGCGAGGTAGAGTGGTGTTGACGGCGTCTAACAATACTGAGCGCTGGCTGACTTTGCCGCGATCCAGAGTTTCTAGTCGGGCTGAGAGCCCGCGCAGTTTGTTGACCTTTTTCTCCACATCATCACGCAATGGCTTCTCAGCATCTTTCGATGCGTAGTGAAGGTTACGGACATTGTCGGCGAGTTCTTCTAAATTTTCGGTGAGTTCGTGAAGTTCGCAGTTCTCCGTGGCTGTGAGGGATTTCTCTACAGACTTGACCATGCCGTGGGGGAGTTTGATCCCAGTTTTTTGGAGTGACTGCACCCAGTTGCGGATCATGCGGCAGCGTAGCACACGTGCCTCGCTGATAGTTTTTCCAGCTTCACGGAGTTGGTTGATCTGAGCTACAAGCTTGCGGTTGTCTTCACGGATGTGAAGGAACAAGCGACCGTCTTCGGTCTCGTTCAGCGCGTCACGTAAAATATCACGGCGTTCACGACCACCTTTGAGGAGACTTTCAAGCTCTGTCTCACGTGAGTTTTCTGACTTGGCTTGTTTCTCGAGTTCGTTGATTTCCTCTTCTAACTCTTCGACCATTTCACGCAGTTCCTCGCACTGGAGATCGCGGGAAATATCGGCGTAGAGGTCCTTGTCGATGATCGACTGTTTATTCGTTTTGAAGTCTTTACCAATCGACTCTAGTAAATCTAGTTGCTTGCGAAGGGCTGTGAGTTCTCGCCGAAGGGACAGGAATGCGTGGTAGGAATCGCGCACTTCTTGAATGCGTACTTCATCAGGTGGAAGAACGTAATTACGGCAAAATTTGTTGAAATTATCGAGGAAGGTGAAGGACATTGCCGCCGGAAGCAAATAGTCGAGAGTCTGGCGATCGTAGTTGAGGTGGCTTGGTAGAGCCATTTCGCGGCGGTACGACTCCATGGTGTCGAAGACCTTGCCTTCGCATTCACTGACGTAGTCGCGGAAGCTCGACCAATCGAGCGGGAAGTCGAATTGGTCAATCCAGTCAGTCTTATCCAATCGGCGCGGGATCATGAATCCATGACGGCGTGATGCTTGGTTTTGAGCTGCGCTATCGAATTCGATACGCAGCCCCCAAGTTTCCACCTTCTCACTGTTAGGCCAAGTGAATTCTAGTGCGACGTAGGTGGTAGCTCCATCATTACGCATGTACTGGGGGAGACCATCGATTTCATCTTTGGTGTCACCGAGACAATAGGATTTTAGCGTACGTGATGAAGCTTTACCAGTTGCAGATTGGTTATATTTGGACTTCTGGTCACCAATCAGGACAAGCTGGATCAAGTCCATCAAGATGGATTTACCAGAGCCCGTGACACCAGCAATAAGAAGGTTTCCATGGATGTCAAAAACATCTTGGTAACCAAACCAGTTGATAGCGTGGATGCGTGTGAGTTCGATTTTTCGGCTCATGCGTAGAAAGTTTGTTAAGAGTTATGTGGTGTGTGTTATTCCTCGTCTTCATCGAAATCGAGGAGCGCCTTTTCTTCGTTATCATCGTCTTTATCCTTAGCCTGTGCTGATTTGGGCTTGGATGCTCCCTCTGCTTTGTCGGTTTCATCGCTTGTGATGATAGGGGTTTCATCTGACTCGGTGTCGTCATCATCGACGTTGTCGTCATCATCGAGTGTCGGGTCGGTGGACTCCGGCTCGGCCTGGAATATACTAGCAGCTTTGACCCATTGTTCGACGCCAGGAAACGGGATAGCGAAGCGAAGTGTCGGTAGAATCTGGATAACTGAGTCGGTGAATTGCTCTTCCCAATCCATTTCGATCAGGTTGAAGCGCGTGAAGCGGCGGAGGATTTCCTTCATGCGTGACTGCGAGAGGGACTGCATGCTAGGAAATTTATTTTGGAACTGCTCGTTAAATTCTCGGAGGTTGAAATAAACATCGTGCGCTCCATTTTCTCGGACTTCGACGTCGAAGTCGTACCAGAGCGCGAGGGCCACGAGGGTTTCGTCTCGTTTGAGTTTACGGGTGAGGGACGGGACCTCAGGGATCGCCATGATGAGCCTCTCGTCTCGTTGGATAATGATTTTTAGCCCTAACAGCACCGCCCATTCTTCTAACCATGGTTGGTGTTCGACCGACCAATCGTAGAGAGGACGCTCGGCGCCACGTGCACGAAGGAGAGATCCATGTGCTAGGAGACGATGCGCTACATCTTGTAGCATCTGGCGATCTCGATCGCGCAGGGTGTTGTTGAACAATGACTGATCTGTATCAGTTACTATAGCTGTTGGGTTCATCGTGCTTTAGGGTGGATGGTGAATTGATCGAGGAGCATTTCGTCGACTAGATCTGGCTGCGGAAGGGGGGCGTGCGTGGTTTCATCACGCGGTGTGTTGATTTCGTACTCGCTTGCTAGTGTGTCGCTATGGAGTAGGAGACCTACTGTGTTGAGTAACCATTGATCTACGTCAGTGGGGATGTCTTTCGAAGCTAGCCCCTCAGAGCCCACGTTGAGATTTTGGAAGAAGCGATTGGCTCGTAAGGTGGTGAGTGAGGAGTTTATGTTTTTACTCATTTCTTCGAGAGCGTAGAATGAATCATCGTCGTCGTAGAAATCATTGAGAGGCAAAGGTTCCCCTTTGGCTCTTGTCGTTCGAGGTTTGAATAACGAGTCGATACCAGCGAGCAGACTCACTGCTGGGATTTTAAGGCTTGGTAGTTCTAGCTCTTCCGGAAGAGCATTGAGCTTACATTCAGCATAACGCTCATTGACACGTTCAAAGAGTTCACGAACCTCGGATCGTCGGCCACTGGAAACCTCTTGGAGGTAGCGGAAGCGGGCAAAAGAACGGCGGGCGAAATCGGCGGCACGGCGGTCGACAGCCTCAGCCTGTGGCTCCACGCTATCGAGCATGCTAGCCGTGTCAGCGAGGGATGTTTGTACGCGGGAGGCGACCTCTTTGTCAGTCAGCTCTGGGTGACGCTTCTGTAGCTCCAACTCCATCTTAGCAATGACTGTCGGGTTGCTGTGGATCACGTTGAGTTGTTCTCGAGCTAGTGGAATACGCACTGGAATGTCGAGGTCAATTAATGACTTGTAGGCGCGCTGGCCGATGTTCTCTGAGAAGTCGTCGTAGAGAACTCGGAGGTTTTCTTTGATCGAGTCGGATTTAAGTTGGCGCTGAGTGAGTCGGGCCATTCCTTGCTGCATGGAGCGCAATTCCTGTAAGCCGTAGCGCAAGTTGTCGGTGCAGGCTTCAAGGTCGGAAAGTGGGTGCTTATCGAAAGCATCCTTGTCCATGATTCGGGAACACACGAGGTGGAGCTTGTCAGTAAAGGTGACTTGCTCAGGGTACGCCATCCTGCGTAGGCACTCTAGCAGAAGTTCAGCACGGCTATCGAGATAGTAAACGCGTTGGTAATCTGAGCGCTTGGGCTCCTCTAACCACTCGGACTGAAGCATCTGGCGCAGCATTTCAGCTGCCGTGATGCGGCTCAGCTCTTCGTCTAGGTCTTCAGGGAGGTCGATGTTCTCGATGCCTCCAACGATGATGTCGTCACAGACTTGGATCAGCTCTGGGCGTGTGAGGCCTACACCGTGACGGTGGCGCTGGATGCTTTCAATCTTATCAAGCGCATCAATATAGAGTCGACCATAACGCCATGTTAGTACGGCGAAAAATCGGCTGGGTGTGTCTCGAAATATTTGTTGGCTCAGGCTCACAGCCCAGAATTCTATAAATAGTCCCCGCTCTGGAAAGCTGTAAAAATAGTTTTATAGGGGATCTCTTATTAGTGCTTTAAATTTTAAAATTAGAGGGTCTTTTTGTTTGATCCTTACCTGATCAATCACCTCTAAAACCCCCTTATGGGGCTTCATTTATTTCTCTATATCCATAAATTAGAGGCTAATTTTTTTAATCTCACTTTGCTGATGGTTAAGGTATATTGATTACCTATTTACGTGTAACGAGTGTGATTTTAGATGTCACTAATACCATTTGAGCAGTTAGGTTGTCGGAATGACTCAGAGAATTTGAAAGCCTCAGAGTCCCTCAACGACTCAGCTCTGTTGCTAGAAGAAAACCCACAAACTCGTCATTCCGTAAATATATCTGGGAAAATGGTATAAAACACAGGAAGAGTGCGTGCGCAATTTTAGCCTCCTTTGAGCTCGCTCATGAGCGGCAGCTCTTCGAGTTAAGTCTTTAGCTCATCAAGCACTTTCTCGCTGTGGCAACGGTGCTTATAGAGTAAAACAATAGTCGATTAAGGACTAATATTGTCTGTCTTCGCAATTGTGCCCTATGAAAGCCCCTCCGAACATCTCCCCCCAAAAGAAAATTTCTAGCAGTCAGTCAGTGAGAAACATGGAAACTTCTAACTTCCCGACCTTGTCAAGATACCTCTTTGGTGGCCCGTTATTCAGAGTCATGCTGTTGCTTGGCTTAATCATTTCTACCTTTGAATCTTCCGAGGCGATGCCCGCAGGTACGATGGACTCGGCCTACAGACATTAAATCGGAGATGCTAGTTTATTCCATGAACTTGCCAGCAAAGAGGCGGCAAGCTACGGGCCATCGGCCATCAGAAATGATAAAGATTTAAAGGAGTTTGTTCTTAAAAATCCAGATGCTCGACTTCTTAATTTAGAGCGCTCCACGGTAACCGACGCGGGCTTAAAGCATGTGGCTAAGCTGCAAAAATTGGTCGCTATTTTTTTTCAAAAACAATGAAAATAACGGGCCCGGGTCTAGAGCATTTGGCTGGATTGAAGAAGTTGAAGGAATTAGTATTATACAATATCGGGTTTTCAGACTTTAGCCCATTATCGAAATTGAAAAATTTAGAGAGGATCTATGCCCCAATGATATTTAATGCCCGAAGTAGCCTTCAAGGAATGAAAAGCTTGGCACAGCTAAAGAAGTTGCGTTATTGGCATCTGAGTTGGTCATCGATTAGAGCTGAAGAACCTGAAAAGTCTAATCATCCCATCCCATCCTGCGCAGGATCCTCTCATTACTCAGGTGGAGACAGACATTTTTATAACAGCGATGAAAAAATCGTCTCCTACTATAGAAGTGCGAACAGGCTACTAAGGCATATTCGGCGAGGCTAGCATATTGGCCTTACTTTCTGCTTCGGTGAGCAATCTACGGAGCAAACAATAAATAATCTAGGGTAATCTACGGAACAGACAATAGGTGATCTGAAGACACCAATCGCTGTGTTTAAAGGGAATTTCTTCAGATTCACTTTTCTGTGAACGATGCATGGGTGATCTAATAAGATCTAGATGCCTCTGATCTACCCAAACTGCCACTGGCGAAAGATATACCCTAGCCACCGGCTAAAACTGGTTTGAAGCCGGCTTCAGTTAGGATGCGCTTCATCTCGTCTCGTTTGTCGCCTTGGATTTCGATGCAGCCATCCTTGACGGTGCCGCCTACACCGCAGGCTTTCTGGATCTTCTTCGCGAGTTGTTGTTTTTCAGCAAGTCCGATTCCGATGAAATCCTTGGCGACCGTGACCGCTTTACCACCGCGGTGCGCCGTCTGGCGGACGATGTCGACACGCCCTCGATTGGTATTTTTCTGACCGCGGGTTTTCTCAGTGCTGACAACAGGCAGAGATCCTTCCGGCCCTGCCGGCAAGTCTCCGAGCGCGTCTAGGGCTCCAAACGCATTGGGGATTTGCTGATCTTCTGCAGAACTATCAGACTTTCTTTTCTTCCGACTCATGGAGTGGATTCAATGGCGAATCTTAAAAGAATTCACGCTTATTCGATATGAACGGTTAAAATGGGAATCAAAGGACTGATCTAAATGGCATGATTTCAAGCTCAGATTTGTTAACTCTGAGTGTAGTGGCGGTGGTTTCCAACCGCCAAGCCCAAGAGTATCAAATACGGACGAGGCGGTTGGAAACCGCCGTCACACTCCCAAGTATCACTCAGCCAATCAAAAAAACTGATACTCTAAAATAGAGCTCGGCACGCACAAATAAACAGACAGACTAATATCGACTAAATTGCTCCAATCCTCTATTTTATGAGGAATATGCAAAACGATGTCCCTCCTATAAGGCTCTATGAAGCACGAATTGACTAGTAGTATTGTAGCAAGGCAAAAAGATAAAAACCATTTGCTTTACATGTATAGCACGAGAATTCTTCACCCATGCTAGCTATCCGACTAAAGCCCGAACTCGAGGAACGGCTTGCCTCTCTTGCAAAGAAGACGGGTAGGACGAAGACTTTCTATGCCCGCGAGGCCATCGAGCAGCATCTTGAGGACTTGGAGGACTTGGAGGACTATTACCTAGCCGCTGAAGCCGCCAAGAACCCCGGCCGTATTTATAGCTCGAAGGAGATGAAGCGTGAGTTGGGATTATAGTTTCACTGCCAAAGCTCGTAAAGAACTCAAAAAGCTCGGGCACGAGCCAGCACGCAAGATAATTCAGTTTCTTGATGAACGTATTCAAGGTGGTGATAACTCTCGTGAATTTGGCAAGGCTCTAGGAGGCGACCTCGGCGAATATTGGCGTTACCGCATCGAGGATTATCGCATTGAGGATTATCGCATTCTCTGCGAGATCAAGGATGACTCTCTCATTGTTCTTGTCGTCAAGGCGGGACACCGGCGCGATGTCTATCTTTGATCCTCTTTTGCTGCTGATTGCCCGTTAACCTATGAGACATAGAATCCTTGAGATGGTAACTGATTATTTGGTCTAGCGAGCGAGGGATATTCGCCTTTTTCGGAAAACCAACTATCTCTCAACCCCTCTCCCTATCAATGGGCGTGGGTTTTACTATCCAATAGAATATCCAACAGCCAACAAGGAATATCCAATTTTCAAGTAGATTGTGCCATCGCGGTATTTCGACCTAGCGACCTAGGGAACAGACAATATGTGACCTGAAGACTCATCTTCGCGAGTTGTTGTTTTTCAGCAAGTCTGGTCCCGATGAAATTCTTGGTGAACGTGACTTCTTTGCCGTCACGGTGCGGCGCCTGCCTGGCGGACGACGTCCAAACGCCATCGATTGGTATTTTACTGACTACAAATATGGCATTATTAAATAATGCTTAAATAGTGCCGTATACTGGAGCGTCATTTACAGAAAATGCACTTTTTTGAAAAAATTAGCATTTCTTGAATCCGAATTCGAAAAATCGTCGAATACTACAATGAAGACCCCAACTGAGGGTCGATTAACAAAACACAAAATATTAAATAGAAATACTATGAAACACATTACTACTACAATCGCACTCGGTCTTTTCGCTCTCGCCACACCAGTATTTGCGGATGATGCTAAATCTGCCAACAATTCTGCCGTAGCTACCGCTAAGAAAGACATCGTAGATACAGCAGTAGCCGCTGGCTCATTTAAGACTCTCGCTGCCGCACTCCAGGCCGCGGGTTTAATTGACGCCTTGAAAGGTGATGGCCCGTTTACAGTTTTTGCCCCCACTGACGAAGCATTTGCTAAACTGGAAAAAGGAACAGTCGAAAACCTCTTGAAAAAAGAGAATAAAGATAAGCTCGTTGAAATTCTCACTTACCATGTTGTCTCGGGCAAGGTCATGGCTAAAACAGCTGTAACCCTAGATAAAGCTACAGCCCTAAACAAAAAAGATATCGCTCTAGCTGTGAAAGGTAAATCCCTAACACTTAATTCTACCGCCAAAGTTATCAAGGCTGATATCGATTGTACCAATGGTGTGATCCACGTCATCGACACAGTCATCCTACCACCAGCTAAGTAAGAAAGCATCCACCTCAGTCTCTCCGTTGCCACACTTTCGTGGCGACGGAGATAAATATTGACCCACTCTAACCACTTTGTACTCTACTCAGGTGATAGAAAAAAAATTCATACGCCTCTGGCGGTGAGGTCCTCAAAGACGTAGCTCAAGGCATTGAACTTGCTATGAATCACTGTATAGATAAATATAGTGGCCTAGTGTGGACTATTGCCAAACGTTATGTGAAGAATCAATCTTCCGCTGAAGATCTCGTTCAGGAAATTTTCACAGAACTCTGGAAAGTCGCTGATCGCTTCGACCCAGATATTTCTACAGAGTGCACTTTTATCGGCATGCTTGCACGGAGAAGATCTATTGACTTTGTTCGCAAACAAAGCAGACAACCTCAATTTGAGTCACTTCCCGAAGTTGAATCGATGGATCATGCAATAGAAACTCCTTCAATCCCAATCTCCTGCGAAGGTGAAGATATCCGATCAGCAATTAAAGAACTCCCTCCAGAAACTCAGAACATTTTTTATCAATACTTTGATGAAGGAATGACACACTCCGAAATCGCCCAAAAATCCGGATTCCCTCTAGGAACTGTAAAGACGCGACTCAGAAGAGGTCTAATCGAAGTACGAAACAAACTACGCCATCTCGACGTAGTTCAACCCTTAACCTCAGCCAACTAATGAGCGATCAACATAATCATCAACGCTACGAAGAGCTCGAAGCTGGATACATTCTCGGTGACTTAGTTGCCGCTGAGATAAAGGAATGGAAAGATCTTTCCAAGCTATTTAGCAGTGAGAACGACATCTCGCTAGAGCTCACAGCTTCGGCCATAGAAACCGAGTTTCTCCAGTATCAGGGCGCCGTCGTTCCTGAAAACCTACTAGCGGCCTTACACTTGGGAAAAGCTCAATTTATCAATGAGGCAAATGAAGAAACCCAGTCCGAAGATACTATTATAAGGCCGTCAATTTGGAACAAAGTATTTGCTGCACCTCAGACTGCTTGGGCAGTAGCCGCAGCGCTCGCTATTCTATTAGTCATAAATGCAGTCTTACCTAATTCCCAAAAAACTCCTGACCCAGCTATTGCTGCATCCCCTATTCCAGCAATGGAAGCTAGGGACAAACTCATCAACCAAGCAACTGACATAGTTGAACTAGAATTCAGTGGGGGGAAGCAATATGAAGGAATGGCCGGTAAGGTGGTATGGAGTGATAAACTCCAGGAAGGATATATGACTTTTACAAACCTTGCGTCAAATGATCCTAAGATAAATCAATACCAACTATGGATTGTTGACCCGACCCGTGATGAGAAGCCAGTGGATGGGGGAGTCTTCGACATACCATCCGGTGGGGAACCCATGGTCATCCCCATCAATAACCCTCTAATTGTCACAGCGCCCAAAGCTTTTGTCATTACTCTAGAGCAACCCGGTGGTGTGGTGGTATCTAAGCAGGATATTGTAGTTGCCTCAACTGCCAATTCTTAACAACTATCGAAACAAGTTACTACTGTCTCAACTTTAAATGACAAGCTAGCTGATGAGCTGCTTTACGGGTTTGCCTTTGCTGGCGACTTTGAATGAGCGTCCTAGGTGCGACCTGAGAGAACAGACAATATGTGACCTGAAGACTCCGATCCTTTTGTTTACAGGGAATACCTCCACTGTCACTTTTCTATGATGGATGGGTGATCCAAAACGCATGGCTCAGTTTCCAAAGCTCTTCACTCTGTCCAATTTTAGAAATCCTGTAATTCAGCCTAGGTTTACCTGCTCTTTTCCAGAACACCGCGGCATGTGAAAAATGACAGATCTGTTTTGGGGGACAAGCACTAGTAGAGGGCTTGTTGGGGGAGTTGGAGTTTGGCGGTGGGGGCTGTGGGTTAGCAGCTTTGCTGGGTTTTTTTGAGCGACCGGGACGGTCGCGCTACGTGGCAAAGAATCCACGGAACGGACAATAGATGAGATGAGGGCGCTGATTCCTGGGTTTACTTGGAAATATCTCAACGGTCACTTTTCCATGAGCGGTGAATGGATGAAATTATAGGCGCGTAATTTTTGCGGATAAAGGGCTGAGATTTCATCAATAAATCGGCTCGGAGAAACTGCGTTCGCGTGCATGTGCTTGTGGGGATTTTCCCCTTGCTTGAGCTTAGATCAATGGTCAGTGTCCACATAATCAAGCCCATCTCAACCGCAGCCTCAAGGACGCCACTTATATAGCAAATTTCTAGCAGTTAGTTTGAATCATCGGCGAATGCTGCGACCGAACCCATTTCAATGATCATTTATCTTCTCGTTTTTCTCTCAGGTTTTTGCGCCCTAATCTATCAGGTTCTGTGGATGAAGCAGCTGGGCTTGTTGTTTGGTAACACATCGCATGCTGCTGGGGTGACATTGGCGGCATTCTTTGCGGGTTTAGCTGTCGGCAGTTGGTTCTGGGGAAAGCGCTCAGCTCAAAGCCGAAAGCCGCTGCGCATCTATGCTGGGCTGGAGCTGGGGATTGCCACCACAGCGCTGCTGTACTTTGTGGTGATGAAGGGCTACCACGTTATTTATCCTGAGTTGTATCAAAGTGTGCATTCGGGCGCTTGGCTTTTATTGGTCAAATTCCTGCTGGCGCTGGTGCTGATTTTTCCACCTGCATTTTGCATGGGCGGGACCATACCAGTGATCGGGCAACACGCGATCCGGATCAAGTCCCAGTTCGGATCGACCTCGGCATTGCTTTATGGAATCAATACACTGGGAGCGACGCTTGGCGCATTGCTGGCCGGTTTTTTCATGCCGCTCTGGTTTGGGTTTCGGGGGACTTGTTTCACCGCCATCGGGATCACGTTGATCATCGCGGTTCTGGCGATTCTGATTTCCCGTTCGTCTTCGGCATCGCAGGTGGTTGATGCTAATAGTAATGAAGACGAAGCTCCGTCTAGCGGGAAGGAGCCGGCTGGGGTGCTGAAGCGCGACCGGAACCGGATCGTGCTGACGGCGATTTGCTTTATGTCAGGGTTTGGGGTGCTGTCACTTGAGGTGCTTTGGACGCGGATGTTTGCGCTAGTGTTAGAAAATTCGGTCTACACCTTTGCTGCGATTCTTGTTGTGGTGCTGTCCTGCCTTGCCGGCGGATCATTGATCAGTTCCGTGCTTGCCCGATGCAAGTGGTCGCCGAACCTTGTGCTCACGGTCTTGCTTAGCCTTAGCGGGCTGGCGATCGCTCTGACGCCCACTGTTTTCATGGCGTTGACTGATTCATTCCAGTTCCAAGCACTGAAGGCGACGTGGGTGGATTTTGTGTTATTCATATTCAAGATATGCGTGCTGACCATTGGTCCACCGGCCTTGTTGCTGGGTACGGTTTTCCCTTACCTGCTGAAGACTGAGGAGCAATACACCATCTCGCCAGGCAGGAGTTTGGGACGGCTCGCGACGATCAACACCATTGGAGCGGTCCTCGGTTCGATGGTCTGTGCGTTTCTGTTTCTCGAGCTATTCGGCATGTGGCGTTCCATGCAGATCATCGGTGGCATCTACTTTCTGATGGCGGTAGGGATGCCGGCGGTTCGCGGTCGCGCGGGCATTGTGATAAAGAGTGCCAGCGTTGCCGGGCTGATTCTGTTGTTCACGGCGCTCAACCCGTCCCAACTGCCGGTGACTGGTGGGCTCGAGGGGCGCGAGGATGAAGTGACCCTGAAAGCATGGGAGGGGAGCGATTGCACGGTTTCGGTGGTGCGAGGCAACGACGGGCTATCTATCAAAATTAACTCCGACTACGGTTTAGGGTCGACGAAGGGTCGCATCAGGCAAGCTTGTCAGGCTGAAATCCCGCTGATGCTCAAGCCCGATGCGAAGTCGGTCTTTTTTCTGGGAATGGGAACGGGAATCAGTGCGGGTGCAGCTCTGTCTGATCGCTTTCCTCAGGTGGAGCGGGTGGTCACCTGCGAGCTGTCACCCCATGTGATCACCGCCTCCAAAGAGTACATGACCGATGTGGATGGGGTGGATCTCACCAACGGCCTTTTTACAGATCCGCGCTCCACGGTTCTGGTAGAAGATGGTCGGCATTATCTGATGGCTACCAAGGAGAAGTTTGATGTGATCGACGCGGATCTATTCGTTCCCCACCGTTCAAGTGCCGGCAGCCTGTATACCAAAGAACATTTTGTAAGTGTGAAAAATCGTCTCAATCCGGACGGGATCTTCGTCCAATGGTTGCCTGCTTATCAGGTGACGGATTTCGAATTCCACGTGATTGGCCGAACGATGCTGGAGGTGTTTGATCAGGTTTCGCTCTGGCGCTGTGACTTTGCACCATTTGATGAGGTGATTGCCTATGTGGGGCACAATGGTGACGCACCGCTGGCAGCATGTGATATCGACGATTCGGAGGCGAAGATGCGTTTTCTCCAGAGCAATGGGCAAGACGACATTTACACCACCCTCAATCGACAAACGGCGCTGTTGTATTATGGCGGAAACATCACGGCTTCGAAGGAGCTGTTCGCTGAGTATCCGATCAATACGGATGACAAACCGGTGATCGAATACATGGCACCAAGGTATTACCGAAACAAGGGCGAGAATGAGACGCCATGGTTTGTGGGTCCCTACATCCTCAAGCTTATCAAAAATCTACAGGAAGCATGTCCACCAGATAAAGACCCCTTGCTGGTCAATCGCAAGCCAGCCAACCGTCGCTTGCCGCTAGCGGGGAGTGCGTATCAAGAGACCAAGCTGTGGTCTCAATTTGGCAAGAATGATGAAGCGCAGGAGAGTTGGCAACAATTCGTCAAGGAATGGCTGGACCAGTAGAGCCACGAGGACAACGGGCAGGCATAGAAATGTAGGATTTTCGCCTTGAACTCCCTCTGTTCATGCCTTCGTGTTCACACATTCCATTTGAACAGTTCGAATTATTAGACAGACTAATAACGCTGTGAGGTTCTGTTTGACGGCGACGATACCGGCGATAAGCGCACTCTAGTTCTCGATCCCACAGATACTCCATTTACCTCCGTATTTCAAAATACACTGCTGCGAAAAATCTCCTTGGCACGGCGGGGAAGGGGACTAAAATCCCAAATTAGTGAAAGGCACGAAAATGGGTCGTTTCACCGCCAGCACGATGCACTCAGCCACCTCACTCAAAAAACGAATTGCTAGAAATGTGATTATCTTGCTTGTCTGCGGAATCGGCATTGGAATCACCCTGCGAACCATTGACCGTGGAAACGCCCTGGTGGAAGTTGCGATTGCTGAACCCTCAGCCGGAACTTACGAGGAACAGTTCTCGACTGCTCTGAAGCATAGCGACGAAGAGCAACAAAGGTGGGCCGCACGCGCCGTTTTTGCGAATCTCGAATTGGCCGAGCTTACGCCTCTTGTGGCGCGGGTCGAAAAGTTTACTGGAGAATTCTCCGAGAAAGAAGGCGGACGCGGAGGCTGGATTCTCTGCGACGAGTTCTACGGTCGTTGGGGCGAGCTCGCGCCGCTCGAGGCGCTGAAATCCCTCAAGAGCCACAAGTCATACTGGGCTGGGCTAGATGGAGCCGTCTGGACCGGATGGGCGCGGACCGATCCCGATGCCGCGGTGGCAGCCTACGATCCAAAACTCGAAAGTCAGTATTCACGCGAACTGCAAGACGCCATTCTTGATGGACTCTGCGCGGTGGATCCCACCAAGCACTCCGTTTTGCCGATGCACAGGAAATTGGCAGTGATTATAACTTCACTCCTGAAAACCGCGACGAGATCCGTGCCCGCTATTCCGCCAGCTTGGACCTGCTTGAATATGTCCCGGTCGAACGTCCATACGACACCTTCGGGCTGGCTCTCTACTCGTGGATTCACCGGGATCCGGAAGGTGCGCTAAAGGGAATGTTAACACTCCGATACGACTACTTGCAGCAAGCCTCGCTAAACGCCCTTTTTTCCAACTGGATGATACGAGACCCGGATGCCGCGCAACTTGCGCTCGCTAAGATCACCGACCGCGGCCTGCGCGAGTCCACCACCCACACGGCGATGCAGGCTTACCTTCTTCGCCACCCACGAGAGGCCTTCGAGAGAATCATCGAATTACCCAAATACGTAGCATATGTGTATTCAGATGGATCTTCTATTAATGCCGACCCATTCGCGGAAAGTGACCCCTCCGAGGAAGCCGAAATAATCGAAGTTGACGAGGAGGATAGTAACTATCCTCTTCCTGATCGTTTCTGCTATACGGACCGCGGAGGATCCCACGACAGATTGGAACTGATCAGCGAAGCTGCCGCCTCACTCGCTATATTAGAAGGAAAGGCTGCCTGGGACAGAGCTGCCGCAATTAAGAATAAAAACAAGCGTTCCGCAGCGCTCGGTGGAGCGCTCGCCGGTTGGCTCATTTTCGATCTTGAGGAAGCGGCCAGCTTCGCCGCAGCGGGGATTGCCAATCACTCCTTCGAAGATCCCGGCGGTCCCGACTTCCCTAACTTTGCCGCACGCTTGGTCAGCAAGAACCTAGCACAACGCGATTTCAAACAAGCGATCGCCTGGGTAGAGGCTTTGCCCGCTGGTCGATTGCGGGAGGCGGGTATCAAAACTGCTGCGGACACTCGGCTCGATCAGGCTTTGCAGATTGCCCGGAAAGAAGCCTCGCCCGATGGCTGGGTGAATGAGAAGGTTTTCCAAAAAGCCCAGAAGCGGGAGTACGCACCTGTGATGGAATGGCTCGCATCACTGCCTCCCTCCAAGGGTCGGGACGATGCCACTTACTGGCTCGTTCACAAATTGGAAGATCATGATGATCCAAGCTGAGCCTTGAGGTGGGCTGCTACTATAGGCAACCCTCGCTCGCGCCGCCTTTGTTTCGAGTCTCTCGCCAAACATATTTTTCCTAAGAAAAAGCAAAGTGATTCAGTGAGTTTTGATTTCGACGCTTGGTCGGTCGGCCACCCGGAGCTGGCTGCTGAACTGCGGCTGGAACTCATACGAAAAAATAACGACAAAGGAGGAAGCGACGATGAATAAAATCGCGACAGGAATCTTAGCTCTTATAGCGGGAGTCACCATCGGCTGGTTCGCGATGCCGACGGGAGAAACTTCCGTCTCCTCAGACAAGCCAGTTGCCAGTCAGGTTCTTAGCAAGCTTGTAGAGGCGGGTGAGATCATCGACGCCGAGCAGAGGTCGAGGGCGGTGAGGGCGGCTTTTGCGGACGCCAAAGCTGCTGAAATGAAAACTCTGGCAGCCCCAGTCATGCAACTCGCCGAGCGCCGGCCGGACATGAGCATTCGTAAAGAATTTCTAAGCCGCTGGGGGGAGCTTGCACCGCGAAAAGCACTTGCCTATCTCGGCGCCGAGTCTCTGCTCCGTGACCGAACTCCGGTGCTCACTGGTTGGGGCAGAACAGATCCTGACGGAGCCGCCGAGAGCTTTAGTCCTTCGGAAAAAGAATTGTCGGATAATTCCCATGCTGAGGCGCGGGCACTTCTTGCTGGGATCGCCGAAGCGGACCCGGTGAAGGCCCTCCTATTCGCTGACCGCTTCGCCCTAGCCGACCTGACACGCTGGGAGCCTAAACCTAGTATCTTTCCATCGAATCCGTCCTACGAGCCGTCGGGCAGTTACCAGAGGTCGATCGACACCTGGATTCCACACGATCCAACGGGAGCCTTCGAGGTAATGATCGCCCTCAAATCTAGCAGGGTGCGTGAGCAAGCTTTGAACGAGCTATTCACTGAGTGGCCATACCGGGATCCAGAAGCCTCGCAAGCGGCTGCCATCCGATTGTGGGAGCGCGCGCAACTCGACGGTGATTCCAGCGTTCCTTTCCATAGCCTCAAGCTGGTGGAAACTTTGGCTCAAAATTACGGCGAACTGAAAGGCGCGAAGGCATACGATCAAGCGATCAGCCTTGCCGCTCCAGATCAACGCCTTGCCGCCCTTAAAGCAGCGTTAGGAGGATGGAAGGGGTGGAGAGGACAGGGCTTGCCAGCCGTCGCGGATTTTGTCGCTATGCGCTTGAACAGCGACGATAAAACATCCGCTGAATCTGTATTGCTCGTTCATGCCGCGGGATGGACCGCCGGGTGGCTCACTGAAGATGGCGAGAAGGATGAGGGTATAGGGAAAGCAGCAGCTTGGCTGGAGAAACTTCCTGCTGGCGAAGCGCGTGACGCCGCTATCCGCAGCATTGTCTCCGCGTGGTCGTGGAAGCCAGAGCAGCAGAAGAAGTTGGCTGAATGGGCCAATACTCTCCCGCCCTCGCATCAGAGGGACATCGCCGTTGCCACCAGTGTGGCGACAATTTCCGAAAAGGAACCGGCAAGAGCCATGGATATGGCAGCGACCATCGATGACCCTACTCTGCGTGCCGAGGCACTCGCCCACGTAGGGGCTCGCTTTATTTCAAAAGAAGAAGGTGGGGACATGGCCTTTGACGTCCGAAAGTGGATGAGTCAGAATCCCAAAATAGGTAAAGAGCTGCGCGAAAACACCAAGACTAATTGAGCTGATTGAGCTGGAGATTGACTAATCTCGTTGTTTATAATCGGCTTGAAAATAGAGAATTCTCTATGAGGAGCTATGCTGTATCCGGGTCAGAACTTGAAGCCAATCCCTTGATCCAGATTCACTGCTCGAGTTGGCCTTCAGCTTGCAGTGCTTCCATGATCTTCAGGGCGGCGAAGGAGTCGTTGGCGGCGTAGAGTAATTGCCGTGGGGTGAGTTCGCGAAGCGCCCAGTTACTGGTGGTGGTTGATTTGGATTTCTTGAAGCATTGCTGGAGTATAACTCCCATGGCTCCACGGACGCCGATCTGTCCGCGGTAGCCCATCTCGCGGAAGACTTGGTCGAGGTCGAGGACGTGGTTGAGGGCGATTCCAAATCGCCTGCGGATCTGTGCGTGATCGTTCTTCAAGCCGAAGCCCACCTTGAGGACCTGCTTTGAGGCGATGAGATCAGCGGCGGCTTTCTCACACTCACTCCGATGAAGCTGGAAGATGAAGGCTTTGTCGGTGAGTGCGAATTGCACGACGTGGGGGCCGTCACATTTCTGTCCTTTTCGGAAAATTGGCTTGGCTTCGGTGTCAAACCCGCCAATCCCAGCGGCGAGAATTTCATCGACGGCATTGTTGCATTCAGCTCGGGTCCCAGGCACGTAAATTTGGTCTGGAGAAAGTCCTAGGAAGGCGGGTAAGAGAGCTGTATCGGCTTTCGTCGGCCCCATAAGCTGAGTTTTTTTTTGCTGGCCAGCCTCCGCGGGATTGGCACTGGAGTTCGGTGACGACGAGGCCGGGCGGCGACGTCGTCTTTTGGGATGTGGTTCAGGTTGATTCATCTCGTTGTAGTTACTTGGTATCTTTGGGTAAATTGTGTCCCTCAGCAAACTCTATTTCATGAATAAATGTTAGAACTCTACAGGATTTTGAAAATTGACCTCTGTTCCCGAAGTTTTATAAGGGTAGCTCCGCCAACTAGCGATGATGATGCAGGTTTACTTTCCTGCCCGTAGGGTTCTATTTTAATCATCTAAGCTTCACTTACAAATTTTCAACCTAAACATACAAAACAGCATCGTCGGTAGTTGCCGGAGGTGCCGATAAGTCCCAACCTAAGCAAATATGAGATCTCTGCGCACCAAACAACCTGAGTAGACCTGAGTATAACATCGGGGGCCGATAAATTATCAGTTCGTAAAGCAACGTGGATGCTGGTGGCCCGTATTTCAAAAAATATGTTATTGCGGTTTGTGGCTTTGTATAGAAAGTTTCAAGCGACTTTATTGACCAAAGAATCACAAAATAATGAATAAGATAACACGCATTCGACAGACATTCACCGGCCTATTGTTAGGAGTAATGATAACAGGAGCATCTGTCCCAGCTCTGGCGGCGGAGGAGAAAAAGCAAAAGCAGGAGAGCTACACGATTGGCTTGTCGATGTATTCGCTGCGTCATTTGTTTAAAGACGGGAGTTTGAAGCCGTTGGACTATCCTGCATTTGCGAAAAAGACATTTGGCATCACCGAGATTGATATCTGGGACGGTGGGTTCCCGGTAGATAAGAGAAACGATCTCAATTTTTACAAAGAGCTGAAAAAGCGCTCAGACGCAGCAGGAACAAACATTTTCCTTGTGATGGCTGGTGCGGTGGATGCTACGGGTGAAACAGCCGAGGAGCGCAAGAAGGGTGGAGATGCATTTCGCCAGTATGTGGACCATGCTGAGATCCTTGGTTCCAAGTTCGTGCGTGTTTTCCTGAAGGCTCCCGACGGTGGGAAGCGCAAGGTGGCGATCACTAACTCGATCGAAGCCCTGACTCCACTTGCCGATTACGCGAAGCAAAAAGGCGTGATGCTGGTTATCGAACCTGGTGCGTCAACTTGGGCTAGAAACGGGCATTTCCTCGCGGCTCTCGCGCGGACAATGAAACATCCAGCTTGCCGCTTGATGCCGGACTTCGGTAAGCTATCCGATCCATACTGTGGCACGGTGGCTATGCTGCCATACTCAGAGTCAGTTTCAGCCAAGAGCTGGGGATTCAATGAAGAGGGTGACGAGAAGAGCCTTAGTTATTTCCGACTCATCAGAAGTATCAATGATGTCGAATATAAGAAAATTATCTCGATCGAATACGAGGGCGAGAAAATGTCACCAGTGGAAGGTGTGAAAGCGACTCAGAAGTTGCTTGAGCGCCACCGTCCAGAATAAGGCTCATACCACTCGAAATTAGAAAAGAAACACATGCTGGAGTGATTCCTTGATGAGCCAAGACACTACGAAGCCGCGGTGCGAGCACCGTGACTGAGGGTGAGTCTAGAATAATCAAGGAGGCGCCCAGCATTTTACTTCATCAGCTCTGAAGCAACTGAAGAGGCTGGTGAAAAATAGAGTTGAACAACCTACTGCTAAAAGGCGGTAAACATTAATTATGAAAAGAGAATTTTTTATTATAGCCAGTGCAGCGTGTCTGTTGGTGGCTCAGAGTATTTCCGCAGCCGTCACAAGCGCAAAACCATCGAACGTGGTGATTATCCACGTTGATGACATGGGTTGGCGCGATCTCGGATGCATGGGCAGCCCAGTTTATGAGACGCCGCATATTGATGCTCTCGCGAAAACTGGCACGCTCTACACCAGCGCCTACGCGGCGGCTAATATCTGCACGCCGTCTAGATCTTGCATGCTAAGTGGTTCACAGCCCTCACGGCACGGAGTTTATACGGTGGTTAGAAATCGCGGTAAAAAAGAGCACTGGAAGGTGACTCCGCTAAAGAATAACCAATTCATGCCAAAGGATTTCCCAACGCTCGGGACCGTGCTGACAGCAGCTGGCATAGCCAACGGAGCCGTTGGCAAATGGCACGTCGGGGGGGCATCTCCCTCGAACGGTTTTAAGGAAGGCTACCTAGGTGGCTACCTTGGATTGCCGATCGATTATTTCGCTCCATTCAAGCTTCCGTTCCTACCGAAGAATGTTCCAGCTGGATCCTATTTACCGCCCTATGTTAGAGCAGCAGGTGTCGACTTTCTCGAACGCCACCAGAAGGAAAGGTTCTTTCTCTACTTTTCGACCTACCTGCCACATGACCAAATCAAAAATAAAGAAGGAGCGACACTGACTGCACCAAAAGAGGTGGTTGCCAAGTACCAGCGCAAGATCGCCGCTATGAAAAATGCGGGTCAAGATCTGCAGGGTCACAGCAATCCAGTCTACGCCGCCATGATTGAAGAAACCGATCGTTCGGTGGGCGCTATCATCAATAAGCTTGAATCTCTAGGACTGCGCGAAAATACCCTCGTTCTGTTTATTTCAGACAATGGAGGCGTCAGCCAATACACCAGTCAAAAACCACTGCGGGGAGAAAAGTGTGAGCTCTACGAGGGCGGTATTCGGGTGCCGATGATTGCCTCAATGCCAGGCAAGGTGGCGGAAGGTAAGCGCTCGGACGAGCCCATTTCCGGTATCGATTTTTACCCGACGATTTGCTCGTTCATGGGAGTGAAGCCGAGCGATGCAGACAAGGTCGATGGTGAGGATTTAAGCGAAGTATTCTTTGCTGGTAAAGCATTAGGAGAGCGCAACCTATTTTGGAACTTCCCTTCCTACAATAGCCCTAAAAACCCAGCCAGATGCCCGCGCACAGTCCTGCGCCGTGGTGACTGGAAAATCCACCATCGCTATGAGGACAACGGCTATGAACTCTACAATCTCAAGGAGGATATCGGTGAATCCAAAGACCTATCGAAGACCCGGCCTAAGGTTTACGAGATGATGCGTAAAGAACTTGATGCCAGCTACGAGCGCTTTGGCGCCGTCAAATCACTACCAGCCAATCCACAATATAACGCGAAAGAAGCCGAGGCCGAACGCGCCAAGCTCACCCCCGAAACCCTACCGCCAGCAATGACATCGGCACAGGCATACAAACTCTTGAGATGACCAACTCCCTATCCCCCCCCAACATCAGCCAAGAGAGATGAGTTTATTCTGCGGCCGTATCCGCTTTTGATTGATACCGTGGTTTAGCGGATGACTTCCACTAGCGCGACCGTCTCGGTCGCTTTAATTATCGAGGCGAAGCTAAAACCTAATAACGGATTCTAGCGGCTTCGCCGGAATGGTTTGGGGCGACCTAGGCGGTCGCACTACGTTCAACCACTTAATTAATCACACTAGAATCTTGTTCACCACATTGCCGTGTACATCGGTGAGGCGGAAGTCTCGGCCTTGAGATCGGGTGGTTAGTTTGGTGTGATCGAAACCAAGAAGATGGAGAATCGTGGCGTTGAGGTCGTGGACGTGCACTTTGTCTTCGACTGCGTTGAAGCCGAGGTCATCGGTCTTGCCGAGTTCCATACCGCCTTTGACTCCGCCGCCAGCCATCCACATACTGAAGGCGTTAGGGTGGTGGTCGCGACCATCGTTGCCGCCTTGGACCATAGGAGTACGGCCGAACTCGCCACCCCAGACGATCAGGGTTTCATCTAACAGTCCTCGTTGTTTCAGGTCTTTGACTAGTGCAGCGCAGGCTTTGTCGACATCCTTGCAGTTTTTCTTGAGGTCTTTCTCGAGGTTTCCGTGCTGGTCCCATGATTCATGGAAAAGCTCGACGAAACGCACCCCGCGCTCGACCAGGCGACGGGCGAGCAGGCAATTATTTGCAAAGGATGCTTTGCCGGGTTCCGCCCCGTACATTTCTATTGTTTTCTCTGATTCTAGCGAGATGTCGGTCACTTCTGGAGCGACGTCCTGCATGCGGAATGCCATTTCAAAGGCGGCCAAGCGGGAATTAATTTCAGGGTCACCTACCGACTTTAATCGTTTGTCGTTGAAGAAGTTGACTGCATCAATCGTGTCACGTTGCTGCTTTCTGGTAATGCCTTTTGGGTTAGAAAGGTAGAGGACTGGCTCACCGGTGGAGTTAAATGTGACACCATCATGCACGCTGGGTAGGAAACCCGAGGACCAGTTAGAGTTACCGGCGGAGGGGCCCTTAGTACCTGATGACATGACGACGAAGCTAGGAAGGTTCTGGTTTTCCGAGCCTAGACCATAGGAAACCCACGAGCCGAGTGACGGACGCCCGAACTGCTGTGAACCGGTGGACATGAGGATCTGCGCTGGGGCGTGGTTGAACGCATCGGTCTGCATTGAGCGGATCAGCGAGATGTCATCTGCGCAGGAGCCGATGTGGGGCAGGATGTCGGCCATTTCCATACCGCAATTGCCGTAGCGCTTGAATTCAAATTTCGAGCCGAGCAACTTGTTGTTTGGTCGGATGAACGCAGATTGGTAGCCCTTAAGAAGCTCGGGAGGGGGGACTGTGCCATCCATGCGACGCAGTTCCGGTTTGTTGTCGAACAGATCGAGATGGCTCGGCGCACCACCCATATAGAGAAAGATGACGTTCTTCGCTTTGGCGGGAAAATGAGGAGCTTTAGGAGCCTGCGGGTTTGCTATTACCTGGGATGCAGAGGCGGCACCTTTTCCTAACATGGTTGTAAGCGCGACGGAACCAAGGCTGAGACCGCAGTCCTTCATGAACCATCGGCGAGAAAAGGAGCGCTGGGTGTCGTTGAGTGTAGAATTGGGAAACATAGATTAGTTCTTGGTGATGGTTTCGTCTAAATTGAGAAGGGTCCGTGCAACGGTGGCTGCGGCGAAAAGTTTCTCTATAGGATGCGCTGAGAGATCTAGTGTGACCGGGTTGTAGGTCTTCTTGAATAACTTCGCCTGCTCGGAATCGGGAGTGAGGTTTGCCTTATAGACAGAAACCAAGGCTGCGACTTCTTCGGCATCAGGTGTCCTCGATGTGCAGCGCTCGAAGGCGCGGCTGAGCTTTTGCTCCAAGCTTCCTTCGTCGGTGAGCATCCTATGGGCGAGACCAAGCGCGGCTTCTAGCGAGACTTGCTCGTTGAGTGTCACTAGCGCCTGCAGTGGAGTCGTGGAAAGCGTCCTGCGGACACAGGAAATCGCACCGCTCGGTGCGTCAAAGGTCGTCAGCATTGGGTAGGGGACAGAACGGAAGCGGAAGGTGTAGAGCGCGCGGCGGTATCTCTGCGAATCTTCTTCCACAAGCCAGGTCTTAGGGCCGTAGGAGACAGGTCGCTCGAAAAGGTATCTAGGAGCCGGGGGGAAGACACTGCGTCCGCCAAGCTGGGGATTGAGCAGGCCGGAGCTAACGAGTTGGATGTCACGCACGGTTTCCGCAGGGACTCGGAAGCGCGAGGCACGTGCCAGTAAGCGGTTTTTGGGATCGCGATCCTGCAAGGCCGGGCTGACGAGCGAGCTCTGGCGGTAGGTCGCACTGGTGGTGATGAGGTAATGGATACGCTTCATGTCCCAGCCGCTCTCCATGAACTCGACGGCAAGCCAGTCTAGCAACTTAGGGTGCGAGGTTGCAGCAGCCTGATGGCCAAAGTCCTCTGAAGTTTCCAGAAGTCCGATCCCAAAGTAGGCCTGCCATATACGGTTAACCATAACGCGGGCGGCAACCGGAGACGCGGGGTCTACGATCCATTTTGCAAAGGTTAGGCGGGACTCTGGATCTCCCTCCGGCAGTGGATGTAAAAATCCGGGGACGTGCGGCTTCACCAAATGCTTGGGGTGCGTCTGCTCGCCACGGTCGAACAGTCGGGTCTCGCGAGATTTGGCAGTTTCCGCAGCTACCAGCGCCCAGGTAGGCTCGGGGACCTTGCTGTAAATACTCTCGATCTGTTTTGTTTCGGCAGCAAACTTGGGGTTGTTTTCGCGCCAATGAGCGAACATCCGGGCTGACTGCTCGGTGGTGCGTTTCTTCGGGTCTGTCAGCAACGCTTCCAGCACCAATGGCGGCATCTGATCCAGAGTGTTGGGCAAGGTGGGAGCCACCGAGATGCGCACGCGTCCGAAGTTGTATGTCTGGTTGTCGTCAGAGTTGAATCCGCCGTGCGGCTGAACGAGGCGATATTTGAAATGGAGTTTAGCATCCGCCTTGAGTGGCTCGGCAAGCTCAAGCGTGAGCACTGCAGGCTCGTTATTCCGGGCCGGGTCACGCTCGTTGGTCCATGCTGTCTTTCTGTCACCGTCTAGCGCAAAGCTTGCTGGGCCAGTCTTGCGGTCATCTGGATCCCGTTTGGCATTTTTCGGGAAGCGTAGAGGATCGAGCGTGGTAACTGGTGGGTTCACACTGGCCACCGGATTGGTGAACTTAAGATCCTCTAATTTAGCTGGGTCGGTTCCCGCGAGCAGGATGAACTCACCGAGCGCAGCAGTGCCCTTGGTTGAGCGTCCTGGCCCTAGCATCGGTAAATAAGGATCATTCATCGCCTCAAAGCGCACCGAACGGACGACTGGGATTTCCAGCGAGGAGGTAAATGATTCGGTGCCCTTAGTGGCAGCATAGCCCATATTGATGATGGATTTATCTGGCAGTGGGAAGTACTTCTGGCCGGAGTCGCCTAGTTGATAAAGCTCTAGTGCCTGCCACTTTGTGCGTGGTAGCGAGAGCATTTCTTCTTGCCATTTTTTGTAGGCTGTATCGACTTTGGAGGATTTCTTCGTGATTTCTCGATCGATCGCAGAAATCTCAGCAAACAGTTTATCTGTAGCTCGTTGTTGTTCTAGAGTGAGTGCAGCAATTGAGGTTTCCTCAATGCCATTCAGAAAGGCAAACATCCCGTAGTATTCATCATGGGTCAGAGGATCATACTTGTGTGTGTGACATTGCGCGCACTGCGCGGTGAGACCCAGCATGGACTTTCCAATCGCGTCGATACGGTCGAACACTCCCTCGATACGGAACTGCTCGGGCTTGGCTCCACCTTCTTCATTGGTCATCGAGTTTCGCAGGAACCCCGTGGCTATGCGGTCGCTCTGAGTGGCATTTGGCAGCAAATCCCCAGCGATCTGTTTGATGACAAACTCATCATAAGGCATGTTGTTATTCATCGCGTTGACAACCCAATCGCGATAGAAATGATGGTATTAACCC
>NZ_MQWA01000001.1:413648-441037 GCF_002954445.1 Rubritalea profundi | reverse complement strand
CAGGTTAATAGCGCGGAAGATCTTTCTCATAGCCCGCAGAATCGGCGTAGCGTGCGGCATCGAGCCATTCGCGGCCCCAGCGCTCTCCGAAGTGCGGGCTGGCAATCAGACGCGTGACTTCCTTTTCGGTTTCACCAATCGCGGACAATGCATCGAGCGTCGGTGGTAGGCCTGTTAAATCGAGCGAAAGACGGCGGAGAAAGGTCTTGGGGTCTGCATCTGGTGAGGGCTTCAGCTTTGCCGCTTCGAGCCGTGCGAGAACAAAGTGGTCAATCGTATTTTTTGACCATGAGGAATTGGTGGTTTTGGGTACTTCTGGACGTTCCGGCGTTTCAAAGGCCCAGTGAACTCCCCACTCAGCACCTTCGGAAATCCATTGGCGGATCAAAGCAATTTGCTCGGGCTTAAGGGGCTTCTTTTTATCCGGTGGAGGCATCAACTCGTCCGGCTCCGTGTGAAGAATCCTCTTCAGAATGAGGGACGCATCCGGGTCACCTGGCACGATGGCTAGGCCGCTTTCACCACCTTTCAGTGCCTTTTCACGAACATCGAGGCGTAATTTTCCTTCCGCCTTTGTCTCGTCCGGACCGTGGCAGGCATAACAGTTCTCCGATAGGATCGGCTGGATCTGGGTGATGAAATCAACCTTCTCTGCAACGGCAAGCGTGGGCAGTAGAGCGGCGAGAATTGGCACGGATGTTCGCATGTCAATAAAGTACGCCATGCAGGTCTAAATTTTCAATGTTAAATGCAGCAATTTATGGTATAATCCGCGCATGATAATTCCATGTAGCGATTACTCCGGTGACGATATAGCAAGACTCTTCGATCAGCTTCCGATGGTTATGTTCTATATGAAGGATACGCATGGAGTATTCATCAGGTGCAATCGGCGTTTCGAGGAATATCACGGTCTGAAGCCCGGTGGGGGAATAGGGCTTACCGATTTCAATCTCCACCATCAGGAGATAGCGACTCGCTACCTCGCGGAGGATAAACAGATCATGGAGTCGGGGGTGGCAGTGACAAACCACACCTGGATGGTGCCCAGCGCGAAGGGATTTCTCCGCTGGTGGCTATCGAGCAAAACCCTGGTGCGTAAAGCTGATGGCACAATCGCGGGTGTGGCGGGTGTGATGCACGAAATTTCTGGCACAGCCGCCATCCACAGTTCATTTTCCAGAATCGAACCCGCATTGAAGTTGATTCATGGCGATCATGTGGAGTCACTATCGACGGAGGGACTGGCCGCCACTTGCCATTACTCGGTAAGTCAGTTCAACCGGGTGTTTCGCAAACTCATGGGTAAATCACCTCGCCAGTACATCATGCAGCACCGGATAGAAACGGCAAAGAATCTACTGGCAATGACTGATTTGACACTCATCGAAGTGGCAATCCAAGCGGGTTTCTACGACGCCAGTGATCTTGGGAAACGATTCCGCACCTGCGAAGGAACTACACCAATGGCTTATCGTCTGAAACTTCGGGGGGGCGTTCAATCAGCGAACAATACGGCCTAGATGGCTCCTCCGGCAACTCACGTCGGTGGTTTTTAAGGATGAAAAGGGCAATATGGAAGAGCGCCCGATTAGCGACTTTTCTCGCCATCCGGCTAGTCGACCCCGCTAAGAAATAAGCCGAATTGTCGCAAATAGACGTCACTTTACCGTAAATAGAATGCTTAATGCTCTTGAGGATGGAGGGGGAGAATGACAGCCTCCAAGCTGACCACAAATTCCGCCTCGGGTGCTTTGCGTCTTCGGTGTGATGAAATTCAGTTTGCCGAGGCCCATTGTCATGGATCTGGATTTCTTTCTCCCTGAAGTTGTCACGACGGTCAAAACCATCTAATTCCACATAAAAATGAACAACAATCTAATCTCAGAAGTGAAAAATTCAGAATCAAGAACGCCGCAGGACGGTCAAGGATCGACCTCTCTGGCAAATGGAGGACAGGAGTCCGGGATGTCGGTAGCAGAAAAGCTAGCTGGACTACGGGCCGCGATGTCCGCCGAGGGTATCGACGCGCTGATCGTTGATAATGCTGATCCACACAATAATGAATATGTCGCTGACCGTTGGTGTTGCCGAGAGTGGTTGTCAGGTATGACTGGATCTAACGGAATGGTCGTCGTGACGGCGGATTGGAGCGGTCTGTGGACAGATAGCCGCTACTACGAAATGGCTGAAGAGTCGCTTGAAGGTACCGAAATCGAGTTGGTGAAAATGAGTGACGTGGGTGTAGCGACCGTGGATGAATGGTTGAAGGCACATTTTGATGAAGGCCAGACGGTCGGGTTCAACGGCACTGACACAAGCGTTGAGCAGGCGGATGCCTGGAGTGAGAGTTTTGAACAAGCGGGCCTGAACGTACGCACTGATCTGGATCTAGTCGATCTACTTTGGCTGGACCGCCCGGCGGCTCCCAAGGGTGAGCTGTTCCTGGTGGACGATAAGTATGCAGGCAAGAGCATTGAAGCGAAAGTCGCAGAAGTGCGCGAGCAGATGAAGCAACAGAAACTCGATGCCTACCTCATGGGCCGCACTGATGAATCCTGCTGGCTGCTGAATTTTCGTGGTACGGATATCGAGGCGGCTCCCACTGCTTACTGTCACACCTTAGTGACTACCGAGGACGTGTTGTTCTTTGTGGATTCTGAAAAGTTGACTGCCGAGCAGTCTCAAAATTTGAAGCGGCCGGAGTGAAGCTGAAGGGCTATAACGAGATCGAATCTTCGCTGAGCGAGCTGGATGCCTCCGCTCGCTTGTTACTGATCGCGCAGTATGCTGGTTTCAGCCTCGCCAAGGCTGCCAGCCATTGCGTGCTGATCAAGGGCCGTGCCATTGCGACCGACATCAAAGCTGTCAAAAATCCAGTCGAGGTCGCACATCTCAAGCAAGCACTCATCGATGATGGTGCGGCGATGGTTAAATTTTTCACTTGGCTCTACCGCAGCATGCGTGAGGGCGAGGAAATGTCCGAGCTCAAGGCTAGCCGCAAACTGGAGGCATTCCGCGCTGAAGTGGAGGGCTTCCGCCATGTGAGCTTTGAGTCGATTATGGGTTATGGCCCAGACGGCGCGCTCAACCACTATTCCGTGGATGAGGAATCGGACAAGCCGGTTAAGAATGAGAATATCTTCCTGATCGACTCGGGCGGAAACTTCCTGCACGGCACCACAGACACCACACGTACCATTCCGATGGGTGAACCCACCCAACTTCAGAAAGAGGACTACACTGCAGTTCTTGGAGCTATGCTGGAATTACTCATGCTTGAGTTTGCCGAAGGCACCAACGGGGCGCAACTCGACGGTGTCTGCCGCCAAGTACTGTGGAGACACGGACGTCATTTTAAACACGGCACCGGCCACGGTGTGGGCTTCGGCCTTGAGGTTCACGAAGGACCGCAGAATATTTCCGGCAGAAGTACTGAGAAAATGATGCTCGGAATGATCACCACAATTGAGCCCGGTTGTTACCGCGCCGGTAAACATGGAGTTCGGATCGAAAACATGGTTCACACGGTGCTCGGCCAAGACACCGAGTTCGGCCGGTTCTTCAAGTTCGAAAACCTGACGTTCTGTCCGATCAATACTGATTTGATCGAGAAATCAATGCTTCCAGCCCATCAGATCGAATGGCTCAACAACTATCATGTTGAGGTGCTTGAAAAACTCTCTCCTCTGCTCAATGCCGAAGAACGTGAGTGGCTGGCACAGGAGTGCCGACCAGTGTAAGTTTATTTTTTGTCCCCTAGGATGCACGTGGTCAGTTTGCTATGAGCAGGCTGGGCACGCCGAAGGAGCGGTGCGCCTTGATTTATCAAGAAACCACTACAGTACCAGTCTCTTTTCAAACTTTAAGTAGTATAACGATTCTTTAGCCCCCTTCGCTAGTTACCTGAATCGCCCTCTACATCTCGCCTCATCAATGCCTGCACTCGGTCCAAGTAGGGATCAATAACTTCATCTTTGCGTTCCTCTCGCTCCATAGCCAAGCGCTCTTTAAGCTTCATGTATCCAGAGAAATCACCGGTTACTTCATGAGCTCTAGTTATCTGGTACCAATCGAGGTAATCATGGACCCTCTCATCGGCTAGCACCATCTTCAGCCTCTCTCCAGCAAGTAAAGGTAGACGTCCGCTTATATTTTTAAGCTCACCTTGGCACATCTCAGATGCCAACATTGTATACTCTAGTAATAAAGGACGATAGATTGGGTGACAACGGTTAGATAGTTGAACGACACCTTGGCGCATAGCCTCGGTGGCTTGAACCTTTTCTGCCACTGTCATCCCATCTAAAATCTTAAAATCCTCGAAGGGAACTAACTGTGCATCACCATTCCCATCGGCAATATTGAGCACCAGCATTTCTGTTAGTCGTTGATCAGTCTCAGCAATACTTAGATTTTCAACTAACTTGGGAGCAGCCATTTCAGCGACTTGAAGACTCCAAACTTTCTGCATTGCGTTGGCACCTATACTCAACGGCGGAAAGTGCTTACGTAAAAGAATATCCATTTCACCATCAAACAACACAACCTCTGAAAGAAATGCGCGCATAGAATCTCTGCCACCATCTTGCCTTAGCAAGGACATTACCAACGCAGCCGACGCCGCTCTAAAAAAGGTTTCACTGGTGGCATCAAAAGCTCGGACATCTCTGCCTGAAGCTGACAACACATTATCTAAGGGAAACAATTCTGGCTTCGATAAAAGGAGCTCATACAACACTCTTTTTTTTGAGCTATCCTTTTTCCATGAAATTGTTTCGATAATTCCATAACTCAACCAAATCGGGACTTGAACTTTGTGTGACTCATCGAGCGTCTGAACCCCCTCTAGTCCTTTACGGTAAAGCAGTACATCGATAATTCCGTGATCTAAAGTTTCGCGGTTGAGTCGAGTGTTTGCTTTAACTAAGAGTCGAATGATTAGATCTAAGTCTCCAAAAGGTTTCACATCTGGCCTCACTTGAATGTCTGAACGCCCTCCCTTGGAATCTAGCATTTCAATGTAAATGTTACGCTTTCCGGCGTAAGAATCCTCTTCATCTAACAATTCGTGTAACTCCTTAGCCATTGTATTAGCAATCGACGCGATGGCCATACGCAGCTTAGTTCTCTTGCCTCGGACAACAATTTTCTGAATATTATTAGTTGAGGTCTCAACTACATGACTAGGCCCCAAGTCTTCTCCCACCTGAGGGGGCACCTCCTGAGCTTGAGATGAGTTAGTAAGCAGTACGATAGAGAAAACTGCTGCCCAGAAATATAAGTAAAGTTCCTTCACCTATTACGGGCGCCCTTGTTTGACGTTCACAGGCTTAGAGTTCAGGGTAATGATTCCATCCCCGATAACCACACTCGTCATTTCTTCATAACCAAGTTTGATCTCCTCCTCAAACACCTCAGCAATGATATCAAAGCTTGGCTTAACAACTCTAACTAACAAGCCAGGCGCTGGTGATTTGCCAAAGTTTCCACCAGGAAATCTGACTATTCTCATCTTGCCACCATCAACATTGTCTACTGTTCGTAGCTCTATCTGCATAGACACTGTCTGAGAAAACGGCATGAAACCAAGTTTTTTTGACCCGTCTGGTTGTTGATTATTAGGAATATCAAATTCACGCTCGATGCTGACATCTATCAAGTCCGGCTTCAAATCAACGTAGACACCTGTAATTTCAACATAATCATCAACAATTGATGACTGTGTGAGCTCTAGTTTAGATGCAATATAGCGATTCAATTCTTCTTCCGTGATCTTCACCTCATAGGATTTATCTATGGCTTCTTTGAGTCGCTCCGCAAGGTCTGGAATTTTAGCACCCTCCTCGGCAGGGCCAGAGCCATCGACATCCTGTAAATTCCTTGGAACCCAAGACATGACAGTATGAGCGGCCATACTGGTGAGCGCCACCAGCACAACGATGGCTATAATAGTTTTGAGCAATGAAAATCCTCTGCGATGCATGCTATGAATCCTAGTGAACCCACCCTAGCATAGCAAGAAGCGATCTCAGAGATTGGCACCACTTAGAATTCCACGTAAAGTCGTGAAAACTTTTGCGGCACAACCGCTATAGCTCCCCCTATGGGAGTTACTCTTTGAGACGAATAGAGGTTCCGCAAAAGATGCAGCGAAACCATTTGTACCTCACTAGATGCCATGCCGTTGGTAGCATATTACCAAGCATTGGCCAGGTATGAGCCTTCACGTGCTTTCGGCATGCCTTAGGGACAAACTGACGTTGACGACAAACTGGACAAGAGCTTTTACGCGCAACAAGCGCATAGACGACTAATGCTAAAAAAAGTACCACTGGCGTAATCCAGCCCCAAATGTAGTGCTCAGGTTGAAACAGAATATAAACAATGGGTGCAATCGAGCCCACTAACAATATACAAGCAAGAATTTGCCCCCAAGCTCCAAAATAAGTTCTTTGAGCATCGTTGTGTAAGACCCCTCTGATGTATTTCTCAGAACTCGGGTCAACACCCGCATTGGTTCCAGACATCGCTTCACGTACGTTATTCGTGTCTTCTTGCTTCTGATGTGAGGGCACACCATTGCCATTGATACGGTAATCGTCTATCGACTGCAGCCTCGTTTTATCAACTTCAGGTTTCCTAGGTTCCACTCTACGTATAGCATGAGCTTTGACTTTCTTATCTAGAGATTTTGGTAAGCGTTTTTCCTCCGAAGGTTCTAGAGACACTTCTGCGTCTCCAGTTTGATCAGAGATTTTTGTAACCCTAGGAAGCTGAGCTAACACAATCTCTTGATTTTTAACAAAATCTTCTGCAAGAGGTAATGCTGAGGGCACACGGTATTCAACTATAGAAGGGTCGGTACTTAGTATTGAATTGGGCTGGGAATCAGCCACAACGACACTCGGATGTTCAACCTTCTCAGTGAATGATTTAAACCAAGACTTCACCAGCTCAAGGCTCGGTTCTTGCTCCATGATATTCAGCATTTTATTGGCCTTCGCCAATTCAGCATAAATCACCTCAGGCTTGTTAGATATGAGCGCATCAATATCAGTGTAGCCAGCAGCTTCGAGCAAGGAAGCCGTGACACTATCTATGCCTTCAATATCTAACAACGTTCGCATACTTAAGTTTTAACTCTATTAGAGATAGGGCCAACCTCATTTCCACGGCAAGCATGAAAATGGGGTGGGCAAAATTAGTGACCTAAGCGAGAGCTCCACGCATACTGCGCAGCTGCTCTAGCTTGCCTTCCCATTCAGCAAGCCGAGCCCGCTCAACGTCCACAACTTCTGGCTTTGCTCGCTCGATGAAGTTCGGATTACTGAGCTTCTTACCAGCCTTTTCGACTTCTTTGGTGATCTTAGCGATTTCCTTATCAAGACGAGATTTCTCAGCATCCATATCAATGAGGCCGTCGAGCGGCATGTAAACTTCACCAAAGGTCGTGACCGCTGCGGGTGTTCCCTGAGGAGGATCGTAGTCAGCCTGGAGTTGAATTTCTTTCGCACCAGCTAGAGTAGCAAGCGTGTCACATTCTCCACCAACCCAGTCAGCGATTGGCTTCACAACGAACTTCACGTCCTTGCTAGAAGCTAGGTTGTACTCGGACTTGAGATTACGTAAGCGACCAGCTGTCTCGTAGAGTGAAGCCGCGATCTGCTGCCCTTCTTCAACTTTCTCAGCTGAAAGGCCTGTAAGCACTGGTGTCTTGTCAGTGGTCGAAGTCATCAGGAATTGACCCGCTGGAAGGTAGCCCATCTTTGCTGAGAGTTCCTCAGTGATGTGCGGCATCAGCGGGTGAAGGTGTGCAAGGTAGCGTGCGAGCACTGTGTCGATCACAGCCAATGTGCGAGCCTTTGCGGACTCATCATCAGATCTGAAATCAAACTTGATCGCCTCGAGGAACTTGTCGCAATACTCGGTCCAGAAGAACTCGTAGAGCTGACCAGTCACGTCGTTGAATCGGTAGTTATCGTATGCTGCGTCGAGGTTCACATCGAGCTTATCAAGTTTAGCGAGGATGTCGATGTGGTGTGAATCAAGCTTATCAAATGAGTCTAGCGCGATCACCCCAGCGCCCTGTATTTGTCTGAAACGACATGCATTGTAGAGCTTGTTTGCAAAGTTTCGGCCTTCGGAAATGGTGTCTTCGTCGAACTTGATGTCAGTCCCTGTTGGAGCGATTCTCATCAATCCGAAGCGGAGGCCGTCAGCACCAAACTTGTCCATCAGGTCGAGTGGATCTGGTGAGTTACCTAGTTGCTTGGACATCTTGCGTCCTTTATCGTCACGCACGATAGAGGTAAAGAACACATTCTTGAATGGAAGCTGATCAGCAAATCTGTAGCCAGCCATGATCATGCGAGCCACCCAGAAGAAGATAATATCTGGCCCAGTCACGAGGTCCGCAGTTGGGTAGAACTTCTTCTTAGTAGACTCGTCCATAGTGGCGAACGGCCAGAGCCATGAGCTGAACCATGTATCCATCACGTCTTCATCGCGCTCCCACTCACTACCGTCAGTTGGTGGCTCCACGCCGACATAGATATCGCCAGATTTGAGGTCATTCATATCAAGGCTTTCTTTCTCACGTAGCTCGAATGATTTTTCCTTCCTATACCAAACTGGAATCTGGTGTCCCCACCAGAGCTGGCGGCTGATACACCAATCCTGAAGGTTGCCCATCCAGTTGTTGTAAGTGCTTTCCCAACGCTTAGGGCGGAAAGTGATGTCGCCATTATTGACCGCGTCTGTAGCTTCTTTCACTGCTGGGTATTTGAGGAACCACTGCATCGAAATGCGTGGTTCGATAACAACGTCAGCACGCTCGGAGAAGCCTACGTTATTCTCGTATTCTTCTACTTTGATCAGCAGACCCATCTCTTCGAGCATTGCAGCAGCCTTGCGGCGCGCTTGGAAACGATCGAGACCGTCTAGCTCAGGGACCTCTGGGCAATTGATTGTGCCGTCAGCGTGGAGTACGTCGATAATCTCTAGGTTGTGGCGCTCGCCGATCTCGAAGTCAGCCTTGTCGTGCGCTGGAGTTATTTTGAGGCAACCCGTTCCGAACTCCACGTCAACGTGGTCGTCCGCAATGATTTCGATCTCAGCTGCTGGGAATGGACGTCGAACCTTGCGGCCGACGAACTTCTTAAAGCGCTCGTCATCAGGGTTCACAGCCACAGCGATGTCACCCATCAATGTCTCTGGCCGTGTGGTTGAAATTTCGAGGAACTCACCAGGAGCATCCACCAGCTCATACTTCATGAAATAGAGCTTGGATACTTTTGGCTTCATGATCACCTCTTCGTCAGAAAGTGCTGTAAGTGATTTTGGACACCAGTTCACCATCCGCTTGCCACGGTAAATGAGGCCTTCATTGAAGAGGTCTACGAATACTTTTGAAACTTGTGCCGAGTAGTCATCATCCATTGTGAAGCGCTCACGGTCCCAGTCGCAGGAACAACCAAGTCTCTTGAGTTGCTGGATGATGATACCGCCGTGCTCGTCTTTCCAGTCCCACACGCGCTTGAGGAACTCTTCTCTGCCGAGCTCGCGGCGAGTGGTTCCTTCTTCGTCGCGCACCTTCTTCTCGACCTTAGTCTGAGTAGCGATACCTGCGTGATCTGTGCCTGGAAGCCAGAGCACTTCTTTACCCTGCTGACGCGCACGACGAGCAAGGATGTCCTGGATAGAGTTGTTCAGAACATGGCCAATGTGGAGAATACCAGTGACGTTTGGTGGTGGGATGACGATGGAATACCCTTCTTTCGAAGAATTCTCATCAGCCTGGAAGCATTTATTTGCTGTCCAAGCCTCATACCACTGTTTCTCTACAGCTTGTGGCTCATACGCTTTTGGTAACTCTGACATGGTCGCCTCATAGCGGGATGTCTTACCTTTGTAAAGCCATCCCGCTATGAGGCGGGTCATTGGTCAATAGTCATTGGTCATTAGGCTGGAACGATGAAACCTGAATCTCGAAAGATACTTAAATCGCAGGGGAATCTATTTTTTTGTCAGTTCATCCGTTAGCCTATTCCACCCATTCGATTCCCGTAATGTTTAGAGCCATACTTGTCACATCCACCATTTTTTATCCGCCTGCCAGAAAAAAACTGGTTCGACAACTTCTGCTGAACCGCACAAATCACCTCTTATCAAGGTTCCCGAGGAAAAGCTAATAACCACCTCCGAATACCAAGAAGTCTGGATGATGAGGGGATGGCAGGGATATTATGTGCGTTGTCATTGCTTTGAAGGATAAAGAGTATGACGCTTGGTTTTCCTCATGCTGCAGGGGTGGGGATACTAGTATTCCACTGAAAGGAAGCTACACTTGGACGACTCTAAACTACGATTCTTCCCGAAAACATGAGCTGATCACCCTTATCCCCATAGATCCAGAGGTGAGCTTTTATTCTCTGAAATGGGAAACTCAACTTGAAGATGGTTCTGTATTTCTAGCTAGTCCGGATGACCTAGAAAACGAAAGAGACTCTTCCCGATGGCTCAGGCCTGTGAATCCAATTCTATTTTCAAAACATTTTGAGGACAGCCCGTTCACTCTCCATATGAATCCACAACTCGAAACCGAGTAATAGAGAACAGTTCCCTTCGCACAGAATAATTTATCAGCGAGTAAACACTAGCTCAGCCTTTCGATTATTTTGGATCTTTCGCGGATCACTTTGGCTGTATTGGTTTCATCGCGCTAGCCCCATTGACTCATGACCATTGACCAATGACCCATGTCTCGCTATGAGGCTCGTATGACGAGCGCACAGTACAATTTCGCACGCAATCTCTTGTTCAAAATGGATGCGGAAGACGCCCACCACCTTTCTTTGAATCTCATGCGGAAGGCTGAGTCTTTTGGCGTACTCAAACTCATCGCAGGCAAGCTTCCCAAAGCACAACCGGTCGAATGCATGGGTCTCACGTTCCCGAATCCAGTAGGGCTCGCTGCAGGACTCGATAAAGAAGGCTCCACCATCGATGCCCTTGGTCGCCTCGGGTTTGGTTCCGTGGAGATTGGTACCATCACCCCCAAGCCGCAGCCGGGCAATCCACAGCCGCGTCTTTTCCGTATCATCGAAGAAGAAGCCATCATCAACCGTATGGGCTTCAACAATGTCGGTATTGAGCAAGGTGTCAAAAATGTCCGCTCAGCCACCACCTTCAAAGGCATCGTCGGCTTCAACATCGGCAAAAATAAGGTCACGCCTAACGAGCATGCTGTCGACGACTACCTCAAAGCCCTCCGCGGTTGTTGGGGAGTAGCTGACTATGTCACTGTCAACATTTCGTCACCCAACACCCCCGGCCTCCGCGATCTGCAAGCTGCTGACGACACTGCTAGATTACTAGAGGCTCTCAAGCTGGAACAAGCACGCCTCAGTTCAGAGACAGGCCTCCACATGCCAATCACACTCAAAGTCGCCCCCGACATGGGCGAAGAGCAAATTGCAGACCTCTCCCGAGTATTCCTCGATGGCGGCCTTGACGGACTAGTCGCGACCAATACAACAATTAGCCGCGAATCAGTGCTCGGCAAGCCCTACGCCACACAGGCTGGCGGGCTCTCGGGCAAGCCTGTGACTGAAGTTTCCACCGAAGTCATCAAGGCATTCTACTCTCACCTGGGTGAGCAGATCCCAATCATTGGCGTCGGTGGCATCATGAATGCTGACGACGCGATCGAGAAACTAGACGCAGGTGCAAAGTTGATCCAGCTCTACACAGGCTTCATCTATCACGGCCCACCGCTTATCCATTCTATTCTCAATAAACTTGCAGCGAAATAATTTGCTGTTAGCCTACTTATTAACCTCATTTTAAAAATCATGAAAAAAATAATCACAGCAATCGCAGCAGTATCCACCGCAGCAGCATTCACTAGCTGCCAACCACAGAACAACGCACAAGCAAACGCTGGCACAGGCGCAGCGCTCGGCGCAATCGCGGGCGGCATCATCGGCCACCAGTCAGGTAAAGGACTCGAAGGAGCAGCAATCGGCGCAGCTGCTGGCGGAGCTGGCGGATACATGATCGGCAACGAAAAAGACAAAGCTCAGCGCTAGAATCGCTAGTCAGCTGAGTACCCCAAATCTTTAAAGGCACCACATCTGGGTGCCTTTTTTCTTTCGAAAGGAAAGAATTTTAGGGAATAAGTCACCTGCCTTTTCCCCTCATACTAGAAAGCAATTAGAGTCACCAGACCATCAACTACTCTAGACACTAAACAATCGATCCCACGCCAATGACCCACGCATATTTGTCAGCTATCATCGCACTCTTAGCGATCATGACCAGCCCGATCCAGGCGCAATTCGGAGAGCCAAAAACCCAGGCTGAGCTCTTCCCAGAGCACACCAGCGTCACCCCCGGCCAAACATTCAGCGTTGCTGTGGAACTGACACATGAGGAGCACTGGCATTCCTACTTTATAAATGACGGTCTGGGTAACTCCATCGTTCCGGCCGCAGAATGGAAGCTTCCTGATGGATGGAAAGCCTCAAAATTACTTTTCCCAGCCCCGCACGAGTTTGCTTTTTCTGGAGCCAAGGTCTACGGCTACGAAGGCACTAACTACTTCTTCACTGAACTCACAGTTCCTCAGTCAGCCAAGGTTGGCGACAAGGTTGAGCTCACTGTCGATAGCTCGTGGCAGGTTTGTGATGACTCCAGCTGCCTCCCGCCCAACAGCCAGGAATTCACTTTTTCACTCACCATTGCCGACACAGCAGTCAAGAACTCCGACTATGCAAAAGTAGACGACTACCGACTCCAGTCATTCCCCACTAAAGTCCTCCCCAAGGACTGGACAATTTCAGCCGAGGAAACCGCAGAGGGCTTCACTCTCTCGATTGTTGGAAAACTGCCAGAAGACCTCGAATTCTTTGAATACGACAAACAAATCGATGTTCAAGCCAAGCGTGCCGTCAGTCACGATGGTGGCACTCACACATTCGCCGCGACCCGTAATATGGGAAATAAGCTTGGTGGTGAGGCCGGTCCCAAGCTCGCAAACCTTCGAGGCATTCTTTACACCTCTTCAGATGTAGCAGGCTCCAGCAATCACGCATTCTGGATCGATGTAGCTTTTGGTGGTTCTACCGAAGCAGGCGCCGCAGCAGCTACCACTAGCGAAAACGCTGAAACCAAAGAAGGTAAACTTGGAGTAGTAGCGGTCCTAGCCTCCCTCTTGTTAGGTGGACTCATCCTCAATCTGATGCCCTGTGTCTTCCCTGTGATTGGGCTCAAAATCATGGGCTTTGTGCAACAGGCTGGTGAAGATAAAAAGAAAATCAAACTCCACGGCATAGCATTCACCGTAGGCGTGCTTATGAGTTTTCTCCTCCTCGCCGCCTTTCTCTACCCACTCAAAGCAACCACCACACTAGGAGCGCAACTGCAAGAGCCATGGGTCGTATTCGTCCTCTTAGTGGTCATGCTCCTACTTGCTCTAAGCATGGCTGGCCTGTTTGAGATTGGAGCCAAGGCTACAAGTGTTGGCGGGAATCTAACTCATAAAGAGGGTCTCTCTGGTTCCTTTTTCTCTGGCGTCCTCGCCGTAGTCATCGCCACTCCTTGTTCGGCGCCGTTCCTAGGACCAGCTATCGGTGCCGCTTGGAAATTTGATGGGCCGCTCTTCTTTATCTCACTTTTGATGATGGGAGTGGGCCTCGCTCTTCCCTACATCACTCTTTCATTCTTCCCGGCGCTTGTGAACAAACTTCCTCGTCCGGGTGCTTGGATGGAATCCTTTAAACAGGGCATGTCCTTCCTACTTTTCGCCACCGTTGGTTACCTCCTCTGGGTTTACAATGGTCAGATCGGCGAAGAAGGACAAAAAGGGCTCGCGATCATGCTCGGCATCACATCAATCGCTACCGCAGGCTGGATCTTTGGCCGCTGGGACACCCCGATCAAAGCAAAATCAACTCGAATCAAAGCCAAGATTCTATCTCTGTTGTTCCTCGCTGGCGGTGTAGTCCTGGCTATGCCACCTGCGCCAGAAGATCCTGAAACCGCCGCTGCTGAAAGCGCCGTTCCAGATCTTAGCTGGGAAAAGTGGTCACCCCACCGGGTCGAAGAACTTCTCGCCGAAGGAACCCCCGTCTATGTCGACTTCACCGCAAAGTGGTGCCTTACTTGCCAGACTAACAAGGCAGCCGCGTACACCGCAGAGGTCCGCCAAAATATGTTCGATAAAGGTATCGTAACTTTGAAAGCAGACATGACCAAGAAGCACCCTGAGGCCACGAAGGCGATCCATACTCTCAATCGATCAGCTATCCCAGTCAACGTACTCTACGTACCTGGGGACTCGACACCCTACGTCACTCGCGAGCTGCTCACCCCTGACTACCTCAGCGACTTCCTAAAAACTCGACTCGAGAAGTAAGTCGTCCTTAAACATCTCAACAAAAAAGCCAAAGCTCATCTCAGGGCTTGGGCTTTTTTTCAATCTACAAGAGACGGAACAAAGCCCATGGCTTACACAAATCAGTAGCGGGCCGCTTAAAGTGGATCACCTCGTAGAGCATCTTATTGAGCTCTCCATCCTCTGACGTTTTCTCGTACACTCTCTGTGTCAGCTGTTGCATCAATTTGATTTTAAGAGATCTCTGAGAATGCAGCTCAGGGTAGCGCATATCCTCCACTGTGATCATTTCCCACGCATGGCTCACTATACCTGAGATCGATTTAAAATAACTCTGCGAGGCGCACTCCCCACGCTCTATCAGCTCAGACATTTTAAGAGCCTCCAGAATGCAAACCGTCATTCCTTGCCCAAAAATAGGGTTGAAGCTGCAAACTGAATCCCCAATGGCTAACAAGTTTTTAGGCATAGAACTCTTTTCGTAAAAATACCTTCTACTCTCTTTAAATCGGTAATGCGCTAGCGCACTCAGTGGCTCGGCATCTTTTATTGCTTCATAGACATCTGGGCAGCCCAGTTGCTTTGCATACTCTAAAAACTCCTCTTGATTAGTGGGCATTGTATCCTTCTTTCGCCCTGCCAGTGTCACGAGCCAGTTACCATCTTCCTGAGGAAACACAGCTCCTGACATCGTCTCTGGTGGTTTAGGAATCACAAATAATGCCTTCCACTTCTCGGTACCATGGTCTGCAGCAACTTTGAACCGACAAGAACTATAACGTAAGCCCGCAGCCAAAGTCTGAACCCGTGGCACCTTTCCTCCAATTTCTTCTAACCACTGTGGACAGCGTGATGCTCGCCCTGAGGCATCTACCACCCTAGCCGCATTCAGTTCCTTACCTGAGGCCAGCCGAACTCCACTTATCTCGAAACTATCACCGATAAATCCAACCACTGCGTCACTAAGAAATTCCACATTGCCAAGCGCCGTCACTTCTGCGCGCACTGCTTCTTCCAAACAAGTTCTGCTCATGAAAGGCCCTTCCATCAGATCCTCGAAATTTGCTTTAAATTTACCAAAGTGATGCCACCTAAATTCCTTACCAAAATGAACCCACTCGGCCCCCATTTGCTTGAGCCTGAGTTCCACACCGGGAAGTAATTTCTGCAATGCCGTCCAGCCGGAACTCAACAAGCCGTGCACATGGTGCCCCTGAGGAGTCGCTTTCCGCACCGTTCCCTCTCCACCGAAAGTATCATTATCCACCAAAATGACCTTTGAATAATACGGCGACATCGCAGCCGCACTCAGCAGTCCTGCAATGCTGCTCCCAATCACGACAACGTGATCCTCTGATGTTCCTGCCATATTCAAGTCCAAGACTTATCCTTCATAGCTCAATCAATAGAAAGCACATCCTCAAAAAATGTCACTTCAGCCATTCTACTCAACTCAAAGGATGGGTAAACTTAGTCACGCATTAACGACCTCGTCGCTATGCCCGATAACAACCACCCCCCGGTGAAAAAAGAAGGACTTTTCACCCAGTTCACAAATCGATTCCAATCGTATAACGAACTCCACTGGATCGTCGCCCACGGTTCCAACACCCTCAGGGTCTTATCGTCAAAAAGCCTTTTTCCCTCCCCTTTTCGTACATCTTCTTGTAAAGAGTAGGACTACTCAATCGCGAACTCTCCTATCCCATGCTCCAAGACGTCCACCAATTCTTCCAAAAGGCAGCCGACATCCTCGACCTCTCCGACTGTATCCGCAAGATTCTCCTCACCCCGCGCCGCATCGTGAAGGTGGAGATAATCACCGAGAGCGATGACGGTAATCTTATGCACCACATGGGGTTCCGCGTGCAACACAACAATGCCCGCGGCCCGATGAAAGGCGGACTTCGCTACCACCCGAGCATGGACGAGGAACATGCCACTGCCCTTGCCAGCCTGATGACCTGGAAAACCGCCGTGGTGGACATTCCATTCGGAGGCGCCAAAGGAGGCATCAACTGCGATCCGCGCGCCCTAAGTACCAGCGAACTCAGTGCCATCACTCGCAGTTTCGTCGGCCGCATCAAGGAGGTCATCGGGCCCACCATCGACATCCCCGCCCCAGACGTGAACACCAATGCCGAAATTATGGGCTGGATCATGGATGAATATTCCCGCCACTACGGATTTTCTCCGGGCGTGGTGACCGGAAAACCCCTTCACCTCTTCGGCTCCGAGGGCCGCGAAGACGCCACCGGGCGCGGTGTGCTGTATGTCTTACAAGAAGTCCTGCGGCAGCAGGGCCGCGAATTGAAGGGGATGAAAGTTGCCGTCCAGGGGTTTGGCAATGTGGGCAGCCACGCCGCCCGACTCATGGCCGACGCTGGGGCGATCATCGTCGCGGTCGCCGACCACACGGGCGGCACCAGCCGAGATACAGGACTCGATATAGCAAAACTCATCGACTGGTCGAAATCGCACGGTGGGATCGCCGGCTTCGAGGGCGGCGACGCCTTCGACGGCACCCTCATAGCAACCTTCGACTGCGATGTCTTCGTCCCCGCCGCCCTCGAAAACGTCATCAACCAGGACAACGTCGATGAAGTGCGGGCCAACTACATCGTGGAAGGTGCCAACGGACCAACCAGTGCCGACGCCAGCAGCCAACTCACCGAACGAGGCGTGACGATCATTCCCGACATCCTAGCCAATGCTGGTGGCGTTACTGCGAGCTATTTCGAGTGGGTTCAGAACATCCAACAATTCCGCTGGGATCGAGAGAGGGTCAACCAGGAACTCCACAAGGTGATGACGCGCTCGACAAACGACGTCATCGAAGCCGCCGCCCATTATTCAACCGACCTCCGCACCGCAGCCTTCGTCCTCGCCATCAAGCGGGTCGGCAAGGCCTCCGCTGCCCGCGTCCATATCCGTGAAAACATTGCAGGTCTCGACTAAGCCGCCCCCTCCCTTGCATCACCTTTCTGGTCTCCTCAAAAACGTCCTCACGGTACAGCCTGAGAAAATGCAAACTCATAGTAATACGAGTGATACGCGTGCTAATAATTCCAGATTTCAGATATCACCTCACTCGAATTACCTGTCGCTAACACACACTCCCCGCAGTAAATAAAACTTTGTCTCGGATCATTGTAAATTATTTGGCAAGAACTTGGTCATGCAGATTCACAATGCGTCCTATCAGACGAGCGCCCTTGAACTAGAGAAGTGTCCAGACCCAGAATTTCCTGAGTTCGCCTTCATTGGTCGATCAAATGTCGGGAAGTCGTCGCTCATCAACTCGCTTGTAAACCAGCGCAAAGCGCTCGCCGACGTGTCGAAAACTCCGGGTCGCACCCAGATGATCAACTTTTTCCGCATCAATAATGCGTGGCACCTCGTTGACCTCCCAGGCTACGGATTCGCGAAAGTTTCAGGTAAGAAGCAAGATAAGTTCAACGAGTTTGTTTCAGACTACCTAGCCAACCGCAGCAACCTCGCCTGTGTCTTCGCTCTGATTGACTCACGCCACACACCACAGAAAATTGATTTGGAATTCACCAAGTGGATGATGGAGACAGAAGTCCCCTTCGTCTTGGTCTTCACCAAAGCTGACAAAATGAAACCAGGCGCAGTGAAGCGTAACGTCGATGCCTTCCATAAGGAGATGCTGGAATGGTGCGATGCTCCACCGCGAACCTACATCAGCGCCTCACCTAACGGCCAAGGACGCAAAGAGATTCTTGAGTTTATCGGCCAAGCCATCGATGCCGTAAAATAACCGATTCGACTCAGCTTAAATTGCTCAAACATTTTGTTGCAGAGTCAGCAATGTTCACTAACTTACTTCCACTATGAAACAAAAATTCCAGCGAGTTTTCGCTGCAGTAGCCACAGCTACTCTAACGACTTCCGCCCTACTCAGTTCAGCATCTGCAGTAGTGGCTCAAGAGCAAGCAGCAGCTGCTGCCACACTTTCTGTGGGAGACAAAGTCCCAGAACTTAAAGGCATCACATGGCTTCAAGGCGATGCGGTGAAGAGCTTTGACGAAAAGGGCAAGGTCTACATGCTCGAGCTTTGGGCAACTTGGTGTGGCCCATGTGTTGCCATCATTCCACACGTCAATGACCTCCACAAGAAGTACGCGGACAAAGGCCTCGTCGTTGTCGGAATGAACGTATGGGAAGACAAGATCGAAGCTCCAACAGAATTCCTCAAGAAACAAGGAGCCGCCATGTCCTACCGTGTTGCTTTCTCAGGTGGTAGCAAAGCTGATTTTGCCACTAACTGGCTCAAGCCAGCTGGGGTAAAGGGCATTCCACACGCATTTCTCATCAAGGATGGTGAAATCCTCTACTCGGGTCACCCATCCCAGTTAAAAGATTCTAGTATCGAAGACATGCTTGCGGGTAAATACGACGCGGCTGCAGAAGCTAAAAAGAAAGAAGCTGCAGCAAAAGAAGAAGCTGCCTTAAGCGCTAAGTTCATGCCTCTGTTCCAAAAGAAAGATTGGGACGGCATTCTAGCCCTCGCAAAAACTCTCGACGACAACAACCCAGCTAAACTTCAGCTTCAGGTCACCGCTATCTCTGAAAAAGGCGATTGGAAGTCACTCACTGAAAGCCGTAAAGGGCTCCTCAGTAAGAAAGACTCACCAATTACGGTCTCAGATCTCGATCAGTATGCAGCACTCGGCATGAAAGCTGGAGAAGGCGCAAAGGAATACGCTGTAGCAGCTCTTGCCAGCATAGAAGCAACTCCTGCCGACGCACCAGCTCCTGAGCAATTGCACAAAAAACTCATGAGCGCACGGCTCAACTTCCTTGCTGGCAACACCGACGCAGCAAAAAAAGACCTCGCTGCCGCAAAAGTTTATCTCGAGAAAGTGGAGAACCCACAAATGAAGCAGCAACTAGGAGCGATCTTCCCAGCCGCCGAGAAAGCACTTGCTGCAGGAACATTCCCAAGCATCAGAGAACTGCTTCAAGCGAAGTAGTCTTCGCTCGATAATTTATCACTCAATAAGCTCACCATGCATCTACGCTGGTGAGCTTTTTTCATCTAATCGCCCCAGCCTCTGAGCGGTGTCGAGCCACACGCACTCCAGATCATCAGAATGATGAGTTTTCGAATCAGTAACCAATTGGAGTGATTCTGAGGGGTTTTGATGATTCTGTATCAAAAGAATATTGGAGTGCTGAGGCTCGACGCAGCTCTGGTGAGGCTGTGGCTTGACACATGGGGCGGGAGTTTCAAGTGTGCAAGTTTTCAGTGTTCCGACTGATAGGATGAAGCCTGTTGCTGATTGTGTGGTCTGAGAGTTAGGGGAGTGGTTATGTTCCGGTGGTCCTGCCACCGCGCGCGTCAAGGCCCAGCACTCCATGGGAGAGAGTGGTTATTGACTCTGGTATGATGAGCTTTGATGCATCAGATACCCATTTTGACAATTTTGAGAAATTCTGGTAATTCTGTCTGAAAAATTGTCGTGTAGTGTGATAATCATTAGCCCTTCTTCTTGGCCTTCTTCTTTTTCGGGACACCTTCCAGCTCGGGCCGGTATTTGGACGGGACGAAATTCGGGTTCGCTGCGGGCACCACCGCATTGGTGCGTTTGAGGAAGCTTTCGATCAAGCCATCAAGTTCTTGCACAAGCTTCGGCTTTTGGCTGGCGAGGTTGGTTTTTTCACCGATGTCATTTTTTAGATCGAACAACAGGTAGCGGTGGCCGCCTTTCTTGGTGGCATGGAAAAGACGGATCAGCTTCCAGTCGCCACGATGCACCGAAACCGACGGTGGTAGCCAGTCAGGGACAATAGGTGGGGAGTGAGGAAAGTATTGGAAAATTGCATTGCGCATGAGTGGCTTGCCACGGAGGGCGGGGGTGATGTCGATACCATCAAAGATTTGTCCAGGTGCGGCTTTGAGGCCGAGGGCGTTGAGGAAGGTTGGATAGAAATCTTCGCTTTGGATCAGTGCGTTGCTGCGAGCGCCAGCCTTGGTGATGCCCGGCCATTCGATCACGCAGGGAACTCGGGTGCCGCCTTCGAACATCGTTGCTTTGCCGCCGCGTAAAGGAGCATTACTGGTCGGGGTGGTGTTGTCTACTTTGTCATACATGTTGCCACCGTTGTCGGAGGTGAAAATGACGATCGTGTTTTCGCGGATGCCGAGGCGATTGAGGGCCGCCATCAGCGTGCCGACAGCGTCGTCCATGCTCTCGATCATCGCGGCGTATGTCGGGCTGTGCTGTGGGTCTTTGGGGTCAATGTTTTTGCGGTATTTGTTGATCAGCTGCTCCTTTGCATCGAAGGGGGCGTGGACGCTGAACATCCAGTAGTTGAGAAAAAATGGGCGGTCTTTGTTTTTTTCCATCCACTTCACCGCTTCTTTGGCCATGCGATCTTCGATGTGCTGTTTCGGCATTCCCGGGTCGTGATCGAAGTTTTTAAATTTCCAAGGTGCGACAAAACTGCCGGCTGGGCCTGGGCCTGGCCAGTGTGGGATGTCGACATCAAATCCATGCTCAAGTGGTGAGTAGGGCTCGGGGCCGAGATGCCATTTGCCGAAGTGGCCCGTGGTATAGCCGGCTGCTTTGAGTGATTTCGAGAGCGTTGGATGTTTCGTGTCCATCCGGGTGACGGATACCGTCTTCAAGTAGGGAAAGCTGGGGTTGCCTGCCTTGGGGACGCTGGCATTGAGAATGACCTTGGGTAGGTGGCAGGTGGGGGCAGTGAGACCTGTGCGGGCGGGGCTCAGGCCAGTGAGCGTTGCCGAGCGGGTGGGCGAACACAACGGACTGGCGGTGTAGGCGCGATTGAAAGTAAGACCGCGATTTGCGAGGTTTTCAATGTTGGGCGTTTTGTAGAGCTTCGTATGGCCGTAGAGCGTGGTGTCTGACCAACCGAGGTCGTCGGCGAAGATGAAGACGATGTTGGGCTGCTTTGCTGCGTGAGCTAGGAACGAGCTAGCGAGCAAAGCGAGGATGAGGGCAAGAGATGGTTTGCGGAGATTCATACGATGGAGGTGAATGGATAAGTAGGATGGCGTGCGTTGTCGATGATGGTGGTCTACTGTCCTACACCATCTGCAGAGTCTGTCGATCCCCACTTAGTGACTAAACTGGCGGCTGTTTCCAGCATCTCTGGGTTGCAGCTGAGAAGCCAGGATTTCAGCTCTGGTTGAATCGCCGAGTGTTCAATGTGATGCCGGATCTCATCAGTTGTGGTGCATTTAGAAAAAATTTCGACCATCTCCCGCTGTGAAGCCGCAAGAGTTTTGTCGATGTAGGCTTTATCCATTGGCTACGATTGATTTAAGAGTGTGGAAGTCTTTACGAAAGCTGACGAATTGGTGCTCATGTAGGGTGTTACCAAGTCTTTCGAGAAATACTACTTCTAGGTTTGGGCAACGTGGCAGCACATAGTCAAGCAGACTAAAGACCTCAGCTGGCACATCCTCATCGTGTGTGTCCCTGCGGATAGGTTCCTTCGAGCTAGCCGTGGGTTCCCAAGAGCCGCCACTCACGTGAATTTCTCTAACTAGGTGAAAAGGGTAGTTGTCTAGTAGTTCAGCTGGAGACAAGTTAAAATTGCAAAGTTGACAGTAGATGTTGTGAAGATCGAGCAGAAGGAATCCATTTGAGGGTGAGACTATTTTCTCAAGAAAGTCGTGCTGTTCCAGTGCGTCATCAACGGACAGGGCCAATGCCAAATTCTCAAGGCCCATTGGACAAGGAGCTACAGCAGCGAGTTGGGCGAAGCGTTCCCGTCCCAGCTTTAGTGTGCTTTCGAGCAGTGGAACAGGCAAGGGAGCGCTGCGGTGAAAGTCACCAGCGGTCATAAAACCAAAGTGTTCAGTGTGATGAAGGTATTGGTGGCGGGTGACTTCTTCTTTGAATTTCTCCAGCCAACCCTGCTGACGCTGAGTCCAGTCTGCGGAAAGGAGAGAGAAGTGCACACCATGACCCGTTAAGCGGCCTGCTTCAGAGTAGGTACCAATCAAGCTAGTGAGCCATTCGCTGACTCCATTTTTCCAACCTGTATCAAAGCTCCACTCTACAGCCCCCACATCGCCAGCCTCAAATAACGGCATAGATGCCTGCAAGAACTGAGTCTCTGGCATCAACGATAGTCCGACGTGGGGCATGGAGTTTATTGAAAAAGAAAACTAACCGAGTCCACAACCTGGGCAATTGTCTATGTGAACCCTAGGTGTTGGATGTTTTACTTTGGCCGCTTTCGCTTTCTCTTGAACTACAATCGCGCGATATGCGTTGTTAAATTCTTCTGCACTAAGCTTTCCATCTTTGTTGACGTCCGCAGCGGTGAAAAAGTCCTTAATGGTCCTGCTTTCTGGCTTTATAGGAGCGGCTTTACATATAGTTCGTATAGGCTTAACAGCCTCGATGCCTTCCGCTGAAGCTGAACCAGCCGCAGCCGCTGCTATACCTGCTGAAATAGCAATATTCTTGAGTGTGTTTGAAGATAATTTCATAGTTTTTTGTATCTGAGTTACCCACTATTGCAGTTCAGGTATGATATTGTGACAAATAAATACATTTTTTTGATGTCGTTCTTGATAGGCGAGATAGGGGGGCTCCTTAGGAGCACTACCGCTAGAACTTTCATCACCCGATTGGGCCGCACTTGTTAGCTGATGGCTAATTTGAAACGCCAGCCTGGGTTGGGGACGGAGGCTGGCGCGAAAACATAAACCCAGAAGGCATCCGTCAAGTTCAGCTACTTCACTGGCATCGCGGAAAACTGGAAAACTGGCCAGCCGTTCTTGTCGCGCAGTGTCGGGATGGCTATCTCGTTCCAGCCCATGCGCACAAATTTTGGCGCAGCGACTGTCGCCGATGACACAATCACCGTGTTGCCATCAATCGTCGCGTCCGCAGCGGCGAAGCTCTTACCATCGGCAGACAGCTCGAACCAGGTCGGGCCTTTGCCATCGGCAGTTTCAAGGCCCTGGTCGATAGCCTGAAAGGCAACGACAACCTTACCTCCCTTCGCCGTAGCGCTCTTAAACGCCGGACCGGAACAGACGACCTTCTTACTGTAGGTTTTGCTCAGCGCCAATGCGGCAAGACGCTCGCCAACTGGCTTCTTGTCACTTGGGTGGATATCTTTGACGTTTCCAGCAATGGTGTCGTGAGTGGGGATGATTCCACAGTTTTTGAGCTCTGCCGCCGCCTTGTATTGAGCCGTCCAAATAGTGTTGCAAAGGGTTAAATCCTTTGCCGAGCGCTTGCCGCGATTGTAATCAAATGGTGCGATTTGAACGATATAAAGCGGCAATTCCGGCGCGTTGAAGACCTTGGCCCAGCCGCCTTGTAACGCCTTGAGCTTATCGAAATAATCGACACGACCGCGATTCGATTCACCCTGATACCAAATCGATCCCTTGATCGCAAACGGAGCGAGCGGTGCCACCATGGCGTTGTATATGCCATTGGGCGCCTTGCCACCAACTGTTGTTTTAACGGTGAACGGGTTGACCCTTCCAACCGAGCTTGCCTGCTTTGCCTTCGTCAGCCACGCTTCGACCTCACTGATTACCTTGTCCTGCTGCTGGATCACCGACTCCAAGTCCGGATTCTTCAGCGGCTTGCCAATGAGCGCATAGCCCTCATCTGCGATCCACTGTTCGATCGGTGTGCCGCCCCATGACGAGTCGATTAGACCAATCGGCACACCCAGTTCTTTCTGCAACTTCATGCCGAAGTAAAGGCCGACGCCGGAGAAGCGGTGGCTATTGCCCTCTTTGAAGCTGTTCCATGCTCCATTTGTATCCTCCATGGCGAACGAGCTCTTAACGTGATCGTGAACATGGAACATGCGCACCATATCGTTGCTGTGCTTAACGTCCTTCTCGGCGCGAAAACCGTATTCCATGTTGGACTGGCCGCTGCACAACCAGACTTCGCCAACGAGGATATCGGTCAGCTTCACATTACCTATCTGTAGCACCTGTGGCGTCGCATTGGCCGCCATTGCATCTAGCTTGACGATAAATTTGCCCGACTTGTCGGTGGTCGCTGTCTTGGATTGACCGGCGAAGGTGACGGTGACGCTCTCACCAGGATTCGCCCAGCCCCAGATTGGTACGGCCTGCTTCTGTTGCAGAACCATGTGGCTGGCCATGATATTAGGAAGCGATACTTCAGCGCGAAGCGTCGTGGTGGTGCACAGGATAAGTAGAGATAGAAGGATCTTTTTCATAATAGGTTTACGGTTAGATTGCTCGGGATTTGCTTTATTGTGGCGTCCTTGAGGGTGCGGTTGAGTGTCGAGATAGGGGGGCTGGGGCTGGAATAGGTGGGACAGTGACGAGTGGACTACGGTCAGGCAAGGGGAAAAGATCGACTAAGTGCTAGAGATTTGTTTCTGGGCTAGAATCCCTGAGGGCTCCGTCGAGTGGGGGGAAATGGGGCATGTCTCAGCAGGGTTTTCTTCCACTCCGTAACTTTTGCTTTCTGGCTTCGTTACGGCTTGATAGACAATGAAAGTCGCTGGATCAGGACGATTCATTGTTGATGAGATAACTCCTATCTTCGGCAATCTCTCGACTCTTCTTTTTTCTTCAATTGTTAGTCATCTTGAATAATGTGATCAGTGTTCTTAAAAAATGCCCTCGCTTTTGAATCTTAGAATTTCTCTAAAGTATCCCAATCTGTCCGCTAAGGTCACAAGTAAGCTCTTTGATCCGGGTCGTACCTCTCAGCCATTTAAAAAATAACAAACAAATGAATACAATCAAATGGGACGTTTCAAGGATCATGAGCACACTCATTGTTTTGGCCGCGTTGGCATTAGGAATAGGCACGGTGGTCGCCCAAAAGAAGGGTGCTGCCAAGAGTGCGCCTAGTTATTATAAGGATGGAGGTATGTTGATGTTTAACCCGTACCCAAATGACACTGGCAGGAGCGGCAATAAATCATGGTTGGTACGCAATTTTGGGCCAGTCGGGATCGGTATCAATTTGAAGCGGCCGGGCATGACCATGGAGGTCAACAATGTGGAGAAAGCTTCGCCGGCGGAAGCCACGGGCAAACTGAAGAAGGGCCAAATCATTGAGAGCATCAATGGCGTCGTGCTCGAAAAGATCGATCCGCGCATTATCCTTGGCGACATCATTACCCAAGCCGAAGCAACGGATGGCAAAATCAATTTGAAGATCAAGGGTCTTGGCAATGTGCTGGTTAAAATTCCAGTGATGGGCGGCTACAGCAAAACATGGCCCGAAAATTGCCCGAAATCTGACAAGATTGTTCGAAATCTTGCCGACCTTCTGGCCAAAGACGCAGAGCCCAAATGGGGTTCGGTCATCTTCTTGCTATCCACAGGCGAGGAGAAGGATCTTGCGGTCGTGCGCAAGTGGATGAAAGACATCAAAACCATCGGAGGGATGAATTGGGAGAAAGGCTACAAGGGTCCAGGCCTCTGCGAATATTATCTACGAACAGGGGATAAATCCGTGCTGCCGGTCATCAAGCAGATGACAGAAGAGCTCAAGGTGAACATGTACAACGGTGGTTGGAGTGGTCGCGGAGCACCAGCAGCGTTCACCTATTCTACCGGAACCGGACAAGTCCACGCATCGGGCATGAACTGCATGACGTTCCTGCTGATGGCCAGATTGTGTGGCGTGGAAGTGGATGAATACATGTTAAACAGGTCACTTCAGCAGTTCTATCGCTTTGCTGGGCACGGCAATGTCGCCTACGGTAACGGGCTGCCAGAAGGTGGATTCCGTGACAATGGTAAGACAGGAGGCTTGGCTATGTCCATGGCAGTTGCCGCAAAACTCACACCTGATGGTGAATCATCCGTCTATGCCAAAGCACGTGACAACTCTGCCATGAAGAGCTTCTACGCGACCAATTGGTTCCACGCCGCTCACACCGGTGGAGGCATTGGGGAAATATGGCACCATGGAGCAGTGAGCTTGATGCGTGAAAAGCGACCGACTCCGTATCGATCCTATCTGGATTCAAGCGTTGGGTGATGGAACTGTCGCGCCGATTTGATGGTAGTATAGGCATCGCCGGTATGGACGATCGATATGATCGGTCGGTATCAGAAGCATCAGGCAATAGAGCGTGGGGCACCTATTTTGCGCTCACCTACACTTATCCTCGCAAACACCTGCAAATGTGTGGAGCACCTCGGAGTAAGTGGGCCAAGAGCTATCAATTGCCAGCGCGCCCATGGGGCAATGCTGCCGATGATATATTTCAGTCTCCAGAGCCCATACTGGGTGGCGATCTCGTCAAGCTTACCATGAAGGACCTCTTGAATGAGACAGTTGAGGAAGATTCTTCAGTGGGGGTTATTCAAAAACTGGTTGATCCGAAAGCGAGCAAGGAAACGCTCTTGAAATACATCCTCCATCCCGAGTACGGCTTTCGTAGTATGGCGATGGATCAAGTGGTGAAACGTGGTCGGGTTGAGTTAGTGGTTCCGCTGCTGAAGTCGGTCGATCCGCGACTCCGGCATGCAGGGCTTTTAACCCTCACTGGGATGTTCAAAGGAGGATCTTTTTCAGAGGATAAAGTAACCCCGGAAATGTATGACCTGGTAGGTGCGATGGTGGATAATCCCGAGGAGTCATGGTGGGTTGCGATGCATGCAATCCAAGCGCTGAAACGGGCCAAGCCAGAGCGTATTGGCAAACACCGTGACCGACTGCTGCAGTTTTTGGATTACGATAGCGTTTGGGTTCAAACCGCTGCGGTTATCACTCTGACAAAGATTGCCACAGCGCCGGAGCATTACAAAATCGTTTTGCCTGCTATTTTGGATACAGCAGCTTCCTTCACGGTTGATTCTGCGTCGTCAAGCTCCACCCGCGCCATTGCTGATGTCATGAAGTCAGCAAAGCCAGACGTCAAAGCCTTTGCCGAACCACTGCTCAAGACAACCTATGCAGGTATGCCTGGCGTGCTGAAAGACCCCTACACGGGTGCCGTCAATGGGGCGGGGGGC
>NZ_MQWA01000001.1:410211-411691 GCF_002954445.1 Rubritalea profundi | reverse complement strand
ATTAAGTGCCATTGCACCCAGGGGTATAATGCCTCTGGCTTCAAGCGTTCCAAGGCACCGCGCAATCAAGCGCCATACGTCGGCCTCGTCTCAAAGGCGCTTGAACTACGATTTAAAACTCCTGTGACGGCTAAGAATCTGGCTGTAGCTGGCAAGACCGCGAGTTGGGGGCTGAAGATGGCGGGCAAAGTGAAGCAAGAAAACCCAGACCTTGTGATCCTAGCCTTTGGGATGAATGACCGAGTTTCGCCCGAACAATTCCAAATAACTATACGTCAGATGGTGGAGGTGGTGCAGAAGGATTCCCCTGATGCTGACATAGTGCTGGTGTCCCCCATGATAGACAATCCTAACGCTAGGAAGAACGGACGAGTACTCAAGCTTCGTGATGCACTTCACCAAATTGACCTGCCAAATGTAGTACATGCCGATGTCACCACGCCGTGGAGGAAACTGCTTGAAAGGAAGCATTTTTCTGATCTAAGCGGGAATAATATCAACCACCCCAATGATTTTGGCCATCGTCTCTACGCCCAAGTCATTGGTACGCTATTCGAGAGCCAGAGCAATGGTCAGGTGTCAGTAATGGAGCCCGATCGCGCATTGCCCAAGGTTCTCATCATGGGCGATTCCATATCTATTGGTTACACCCCTCAAGTTAAAAATCTGCTGCAAGGCAAAGCAGAGGTGATTCACCACAAAGGAAATGCGGGCCCTACCATCCGAGGGCTGACAGGCATCGACCAATGGTTGGGTGATTCCCAGTGGGACCTCATTCACTTTAACTTTGGATTATGGGATATGTATGGCTGGGAATACGTCAAAGAAGATCGTTCACCGGCGATCTATGAAAAGAGGTTGGAGTCTCTGGTGCTGCGTTTGAAAAAAACTGGTGCAAAATTGATCTGGGCAACTACCACCCCGGCATGCCCCGAGCCTGAAGTCACCATGAAACGGCGCTTTAGCAGCGATGTTGTCATCGCACCAGCCCTCGAGCAACAATACCTCGATGCCGCCTTGCGGGTGATGGTAAAACACAAAATTCAGGTCAATGACCTCCACGCACTGGTTAAGCCTGAACTCAAGAAACATGCCATCGCGCCAAACAATGTTCACTTTACGCCAGATGGCCGCAACAAGCTGGCAAAACAGGTGGCCGAGACTATTGAGGTGGAGATTGGGAAAACCGTGAAGTAGAGGTGGGTTAGGCGTTTTACCATCCGCATCAACCCAAGCAAGATCCGTCATTTCGCAGCTTCTTGACCGCCGCAGCTTCAGCGTAGGAGGTTCGCCGAAAAAATTGAACCATCAACCTTGGCTCCCTTGGGCTAGAGCAAATACTGTGAACAATCTATGAGACAGACTAAATGAGATGTGAACAATCTATGAGACAGACTAAATGAGATGGAAATCGAAAAACCTTAGTATCTATAAAGGATCTTAGGTTTCGTCGATTCTCTATGAAGGGCTATGGCTGGGA
>NZ_MQWA01000001.1:406289-406882 GCF_002954445.1 Rubritalea profundi | reverse complement strand
TTCCTCTCCCACGACACTCAATAATGTGAACCTCCCTTAAGAATTGTATGTCTCATAAATAGTGATATTAGGCTCACTCAGATAGAAATCGCCATCTTTAGAAATAAACGGAGCAAAATTGTCTAGCAAGACACTAAAAGGAGAATATTCCTCTCCCACGACACTCAATAATGTGAACCTCCCTTAGAATTGTATGTCTCATAAATAGTGATAAATAATATCTGAACCTCCCTTAAGAATTGTATGTCTCATAAATAATATCTCTATGACATCTATGAAATTGACGTTGCAACGGTGAAGTCCAAAGCGAGGGTCGCGTACTGACCGCTTACTAAATAATACTGTCTCATAAATAATATCTTGTCTCATAAATAATATCTTGTCTCATAAATATCGTAAGCATGTCTCATAAATATCTATAAATATGTGTCTCATAAATATGCAAAATCACCCCAATTGGTTTATGATTCGAAAACTCATCATTCCGATGATCTGGAGTGCGTGTGGCTCGACACCGCTCTGCGGCGGACTGGGCTTGACGCGTGTGGTGGCAGGACCACCCGAAATATAACCACCCTCCTAACTCTCAGACG
>NZ_MQWA01000001.1:374481-403087 GCF_002954445.1 Rubritalea profundi | reverse complement strand
CGCAAAATCACCCCAATTGGTTTATGATTCGAAAACTCATCATTCCGATGATCTGGAGTGCGTGTGGCTCGACACCGCTCTGCGGCGGACTGGGCTTGACGCGTGTGGTGGCAGGACCACCCGAAATATAACCACCCTCCTAACTCTCAGACCACACAAACAGCAACAGGCTTCATCCTATCAGTCGGAACACTGAAAACTTGCACACTTGAAACTCCCGCCCCCATGTGTCAAGCCACAGCCTCACCAGAGCTGAGTCAAGCCTCAGCACTCCAAGGTTTTGTCACACTGATCGATCACATTGATTGCAGAGTCCTGTGCTTAAATTTTTGTCGTGTAGTGTGATTTGGTGCTAGGTACGTTTAGAGGCACCACCTAAGTATTAGTCCAGCCACATCAGTTCATCTGGTGTGGTCAAGCTGCTAAATCAGGTTTGTTTTTTTGCGAAAGTGGCTTGGGGGAAGACCGGTTTTTTCTTTGAAGGTGCGGCTGAAGGCTTGGAGGGAAGTGAAGCCGGCTTGGTCAGCTACCTCGGATACTGCCAACTTCGTATTTGCGAGTAGTGATAGGGCCGTGTGAATTTTATAATTCAAAATATATTTACCGAGTGAGACGCCCGCTGAGTCGCGAAAGACGGTGCGCATGCGGGATTCGGAGAGCTTGAAGTTGTCTGCGATCACAGCGATTGTGAGCTCGATGTTAGGTGTCTCGATGAGGACGCGGTTGACCTTACTAACGATGTCGTCGGTGATGATTTTGTAGAGGGCCGAGTGGTCGGTGGCGGCTTTCTTTAGACGGATAAGTGTGGTGAGCACCAATGCTTGAACCTCATCAGTGGAGTGTGGGGTTTGCCTTTCGTTGATGTAGGCATTGAGAGCTTCGCCGAGGCTCTGCATGGCGGCTTCACTAATGGGGATAACCTTGTTGCGCAGGGGTTCGATGTAGGAGGGGCGCTCGAGTTCAAAGGTGCAGAATAGCCAGTTGAGCTTAGTGGTCTCAAGGTTACTAAAATGGTGGAACTGGTGAGGGGGAATGACGAGTGCTTCGTTGGGGCGCAGTTCTACTTCGAGGTGATCTAGGTGGATATAGGCTGATGTCTCTAGGTTAAAGACTGCGACAATCCTGTGGTGAGAGCGGTTCTTGATGCTCTCTTGTTGGAGTACCTGTTTACTTGTCCTCCGGAAGAATAAAATGTTTTGGGGTAAACCTAGAGATTCATTTCCGACGCCACGTAAGTAGTCGGTCGGGGTGGGTACTTCTATTGTCCTCAAATTGATCATCAGTTAGTCGAATTTGTGAAACGGTAGCTAGATGGCCGACTTAATCAATCGGAATTGTTAAATTGTTGGGTGAACAAGGAGGATCACGTCCATTTTCCTGCAAAACGCAGTCTAACTAAAGTGCTGAAAATGCGAGCTCTGGCTACGGTCGAGGGGGAGGGGTCGGCTTCTGAGTGTTAGCCTTGAGTGGTGGGTCCTTGCGGTTTGGAATCCAGAAGTAATGCATGTGCTCATCTTCGTGGCCGGGGTAGGAATAAAAGAATTTGATTTGTGAGGGGCGACCCATGGCTGGTGTCCATTCGGGACTCCACTCGTCTCGGTTGGCATCGTAGAACTCCCATCGGATGTTAGTCAGTGATCTCACCAATTCAGTTTGGAAGTATATCGATTCCTGATTGTTCGATCCATCTTCGAGTTGATTCGATGTTTCTAGGCTGAGGTTGACTAGTCCATCACGGTCGGTACCGATGGCGACCCAGAGTTGCTTAGCTAAGTGCTGGCGACCACGTGCGGGAAACTCAGTGTTTGGGTTTTCTATCGTGAGTGTCTGAAAATTCTGGTCGTTTTCCTCTAGCGTGATGCGAGCGTCACTCGGGAGGTTGGCGAATAGCTGCTTGAGGTAATTGTAGAATGCCGCTTGGTGGCGTGAGTTCGACTGGATGCTTACGATGCTGCGGCCAAGGCTAACTGAGCTTGTGGTGACAGAAAAAATGACCGACATCATGACTGCTAACATCGACATAGCCAAAATAGTTTCTAGCAGGGTGAAACCATTTTTCGAATGGTGAGAGTTTCTCTTCATCTATCGCCCGCCTCCTCGGGTTGCTGCATTGAACATGTTGGCATAGTGAATAGTTGAGAAGACTTGCTCTGAGCGTGTGCCGTCGTTGTCCCAATAGATGGTGACTGTAACCGTGTAGAGTTCATCGAGCAGGTTGTCGTCTTGATCTACAGCTTCCAGCGGTTCTATCAGGATGCGAGCGTCGGTGGTGGGATCGATGAAGAAGCTGTCGTCGCGCGCAAAGTCGTTGCCGGTTCTGGCAGCTGTGAGGACTTCCTTGAGGATGTTTTGTGCTTCTTGTTTGATCCATTGTTCGTGGACCACTGCTTGACTTAGTTCCGCGGTGCGGTGGAGAGCAATGACGATGCTGGTGACAGCTATCCCGAAAATGCTGAAGGCTAGGAGTGCCTCTAGAAGCATGAAGCCGGATCGGTGACGGTTTAGGCTAGTCTTCATCGATGACTTCTCCGGCAGTGAGTGAGTGGAAGGCTATGGTCTGGATGTTGTCATCGTCTTCGAATCGGATTTCAAGAGAATCACAAAGGCCAGACTGGGTGAAGGTCCAGATAAAGGGGGCATCATTTTTACCTAGTGTGAACCAGTCGTCGCCTTGATTGGTAAGAAGTGAGACGCGAACTCCCTGCGGGACGATGAGTGAGGATTGAGGAGAGGTAGTATTTTCTTCCTCAAACTGCATGCTTTCTGGTTGAACCCAAATTTCTCTTGGCGTGATGTAAATAGAAAATGGGCGTTCTTCTAGTTTGGCGTTACGCAGGGTTTCCTTCGCCATTATTTGGGTCTGCTGGGCAAGCTTATCGAGCGCGCCATTGCTCTGGTTTGCTACAAAAAGGACAGCCGAGCCCGAGATTATAGAGATAATAGCCAAGGTGACCATTATCTCTAAGAGGGTGAAACCAGCACGAGGTTGGAACCGCTTATTGAGCGTCTTGTGAGCTGATGTCATCGTCTCCGCCTTGTTGGCCGTCGTTTCCTAAGCTGATAATCTCATAGGTGGATGGGTCCTTGCCCGGCATTTTGTAGATGTATGGATTGCCCCATGGATCCATTGGAACTGCCTTAAGTGATTGATTCCAGCGACGAGGTTTTGGCGCTGAGGTTGGCTTAGTGACGAGAGCGTCTAGACCTTGTCCACTGGAGGGGAAACGGCCGGCAAGGTTTTTATACTGCAGTAGATGAGCAGCTAAACTCTGCATCTCGCTCTCCGCTTTTTGGATTCGGGCTCCCCCAGAGAAATTCTTAGTGAGGCCAATGACTCCACCGACGAGGATGGCAATAATTGCCATGACCATCATCATTTCTAGGAGCGTGAATGCTTTGCGAAGTTGGGATCGGTTCTTTGTGGGTGGACACTTCATGCTCAATTGGGTTAAGCCATTTACGATGCTTTGTCAAATAGTCGGCTCGAAATAGATAAATAGGTAGTTAACTTCTTCGAAATGTAATCCCTCCTTGAACTATTTAGTGAGTAGGATAAGAAAAATCTACAATTTGCCGTCGCTAATGTTTAAACCCTACAATGCGCGGCCTCTGCTGAATCCAACATGAGCGAAATTTTAGAAAGAAGCCCAATCGTGCAACAACTCCTTGAGTTAGCTTGTGCGTCGAGTCGTGCCGAGCCAGCAAGTGTTGAGGAGCTAATCGATAATGCTGCTCAATTGCAGTTGCCGATGATCGATGCATTGTTAGATGCCGGTCTGGTGCAAGAGGAATATTTCTTCAAAGGTTTGTCAGAGATGGTGAGGATGTCACTAGTCAATGGAGAGCTTAGTCCTGAAGATGTGCCTGAGCTGAAGAAAATTTGTAGCGCGGCACTGGCAATCCGCTACCAAGTCGTGCCACTCAAGTTAGAAGAAGATGTTCTAACAATGGTGTGCTACGACCCCTACCGCATGGAAGCTCGACAGGCGCTGTCACGCAAATTGCCTTATACTCTTCGTTGGGTCATGGGTGAGCGCCGCCACGTGCGCAACTCGCTGAGTGCGATTTATGGTGTAGGTGCTGATACTTTTGAGAAGATCCTCGCGGGCCGTGACATTGATGCTGATCAATTGGCCGAGAAGGATGAGGCATCCGTGTTAGATGATGACGAGTCGGATGAAGCGAGTGTCTTACGTTTCGTGAACCAGATTATCCGCGAGGCTTTAGTCCATAAGGCGACGGATATCCACATCGAGCCGCAGAGTGATATTTTACGTATCCGCTACCGTGTGGATGGTCAGTTGCTGGATGTTCCCGTACCAGAACGCATCAATGCCCTGCAGTCATCTGTGGTGGCGCGTTTGAAAATCATGTCGCGTCTCGACGTGGCTGAGCGAAGAATGCCTCAAGATGGACGAATTCACTTGAAAAATGCAGGCAAGAGCATCGATGTGCGTGTTGCTACTATTCCTTCCGTGGAAGGGGAAACCGTGAGTCTACGTTTGCTGAATCAGGAGAAATTTAATCTCAATGCGCTCGGGTTGGAGGATTCTGTCCGAGAGTCCATCCTCGAGGTGTTAGCGCTTTCACACGGCGTCATTTTGGCCACGGGGCCAACTGGCTCCGGTAAATCGACCAGTCTCTACTGCTTCCTCGATTATCTCAATAAGCCAGAAACCCGTACCGTCACGATTGAAGATCCTGTGGAGAATAAATTGCGAGGGATTGTACAGATTGCTGTGCGCCCTGAGGTGGGGCTGACTTTTGCCAAAGGCCTGCGCTCAATTCTCCGTGCCGATCCTAACAACATAATGATTGGTGAGATCCGAGATACTGAGACTGCTGAGATAGCCATTCGAGCTTCACTCACAGGCCACTTGGTTTTCAGTACGCTTCACACGAATACCGCAATCGGTGGCGTTAGCCGGCTATTAGATATGGATATCGAGCCATTCTTGGTGTCAGCATCGGTTCGCGCCTTCCTCGGTCAGCGACTCGTACGTAGGCTTTGTGTTCATTGTGCTGAGCCAGTTAAAGATTGGTCAGAGATGCGGGCTAAGGAATTAGGAATTCCTAACGTGATTTACCAACTTGGCGGGCAGCCATGTGGACCAGTCGGGTGTCCCGAGTGTCGACATACTGGATACCAGGGACGGACTGCAATTTACGAAATCTGTAAGATTTCTGAGTCGATCCAAAAGTTGATCGCGAAAGGATCCGATGAAAATGCGGTCTTTGAGCAGGCTGTTAAAGAGGGGTTTGAAACCATGCGCGATTATGGATGGCGTAAGGTAATGAAGGGAGTGACTTCGATAGAAGAGGTTCTTTCCTGCACTCATTCCCAGTCAGGCTTAGACCAAATCTAGTCATGGTGAAGGTTTTTAAATATGTCGCAGTGGATGCGGCGGGTAAAAAGCAAACTGGTGACTTGGAGCTAGGATCACGTCCTGAGGCGATGCGCCAACTTCAGTCGCAAGGTCTGCGGCCAGTTTCTATTGTCGAAGCTTCAAAGAGTAAGGGCAAAATGAGCGAGAAAGATTCTATAGATGAACTAGTGTTTCTCAAAACTAAAGATATCATCGCCTTTACTGAAGAACTAAGTGAGCTGCTAGAGGCTGGTTTGCCACTGGAGCCAGCCTTAGCTTCGATGGAAGAACGAGATGAAAGCGGTGTGTTAAAGGTTGCGTCCGCTAAACTTAGGCGCTGGGTGACCGAAGGTGAACAAATGTACCAATCCCTCCCTCGAGTCTCGGCGCAGTTTGACCCACTTTATTGTAATTTGGTGAAAGCTGGTGAGGCGAGCGGAAGTCTCCAAACCATTCTCAAACAGCATGGAGCGTACATGAAAGAGCAAATGGAGCTCAGGTCAAAGCTGTCTCAAGCGATGATCTATCCCGGCTTCTTGATTTTGGCGTGTATAATCGTGACTCTCGTTTTCATCTTCTATTTATTGCCTCAGATTACCAGTCTCTTGGAAGGGATGCCGGGGTCGGAAATGCCCATAGGTGTGAAACTAGCTACTACTCTTGGGGATATCCTTCGCGGGCACTGGGTAACACTTCTCATTTTAGTCATCGCTGCGATGGTGGGTGTTAAAGTTTGGCTTCAGCCAGAGGTGAACAAAACCAAATGGGATGAGGTGAAACTCACTCTGCCGATCATTGGTAAAGTCATCCAATATGGAATCTACGTTCAGTGGTTGCAAACATTAGGTAACTTGCTTTGCAATGGAGTTCCCCTGGTGCAGGCACTGCAACTCACTTCAGAGACTGTGACCAACCGTTATTTTAAAGAACGCCTCCTCGGCATTACTGATGGGGTGGGAGATGGTTATCGTCTCACCCGCTGTATGCGCAAAACTGAGATGTTCCCTCCAAATATGGTGGATCTTATTGGTGTAGGTGAAAACACTGGCAAACTTGCCAGAGCAATGAGTCGAGCATCTGAGTACTACGATAAGCGACTGACTATTTTGATTCAAAGTGTGCTGGCTCTCATTTCTCCTATCGTTCTTTTGGCGATGGCTGGTTTGGTCGGCCTACTCTCATACACCATGATTCAGGCTATCTACGAAACGATGTCCAATTTGGGTCCTAAAAAGTAATGCTATATAGACGACTACCTTCAAAGCCTCGCACTGGGATTGCTCTCATTGCAGTCTTGTGGGTGGTAGCTTTCATGACGACGTTACTAGTGGTGACGCTGACTTTGCTCAAAGTGGATGTGGACGATAATGTGGCGGAAGTACACTCATTCGCAGCTTGGCAACAAGCGCATGCGGGATTGAGTTTCGGGCTTCACCCAGGCGTGAAGCGAGATGATCCCATCTTATTTGCCCCAGATACCGGTTACGATGAAGGCTATACCGTGAAAATCGAGCCCGAAGCATCACGCTTGAATATCAATGCCGTGCTGACTTCGAACGATAAAGGAACTCTCGTTAGTTTATTTAAACTATGGGGGCTAGAGACAAAGAGGTCGATATGTTAGTTGATGCTCTGATTGACTGGGTCGATGGCGATGAGTTGATCAGCCTCAACGGTGCAGAGGAAAATTATTATAAAGATCTAGGTTATAGTGACCGACCATACAATCGAGCGTTCCGAGAGTTAGATGAAGTGCCCTTAGTTCGTGGATTTGGGTTGATTGAGAATTTAAAGCCAAATTGGCGTGATTACTTCACAGTGTGGTCGAATGGCCCTCTGGATATCCATGAAGCACTTCCTGAGTTGATTGCCGCAGCCGCAGAGGTGGAGGTGTCAATGGCGACGGAGTTCCGTGGGTTTGTGGCGGGGGATGATGGAATAATGGGGACAGAAGATGATATTCGCTTTGCCACGGTGGGAGAAGCTTTGGATGATTTAGTATCACCGACAGACAGCAGGGAGCTCATAGCTCAACGTTTTACCACTGCTGGTGAGATTTTAAGGGTTGAGAGTATAGGATATTCAGGTAACTTTCGCTACTTAATCAAAGTCATTAGTGGTGCCAAAGGGCAACAGATTGACATTTTGGATTATCAAGAAAAGCAACTAGCAAGTGAGTAAATCAGATAAATCAGTGATCTTACCGTCGGAGGGCGACGGTTGGGAGGTATGGAGCCAGAGTGGTGGAAATGTCACGCACGTGAAATCGCTTGAGGGCGCTGTGGCTAAATCTGATGCGCAGCCTGGAGCTTGTGTTGCATTTTCTGTCTGCCGAGTCGCGACTCTACCCATTATGGTGCCGAGCGATGAAGAAGAACTTTACCGCGGGGCTTGCCAGCTGGAATTGGAAAATGCTGGTCTGTTGGTGGATGTTGAAAACTACCAAGGCTGGGATTGTGTTCTTGTAAATAAATCTGAGGGCCAGTCGTTCGTCTCCGCTGTGTATCTTCTAGAAGAAGAACTCAACAAGGAGAATGACCTGCGCCATTATTCTTTCGACTACTCAGCTCGATTTTATACACCAAAATTCAGTGGTGATTGTATAGCACTCTGGAAGGAACGACACACTTGGTGTCTCGCGTTTTACCACAACAATGTGGCATTTCTCATCGAGCCTGTTGGTCATGAAATCGTTGATTTGGCCACTTCGATCCATTTGCTCATTTCTCAATTGGCGCTCAAAGGGATCACCTTTGAGCCACACGAACTTCTTCTGTGGTCTGCCACAGATTTGACGGCGACTCTCGAAGCTGAACTAGTGACTATCAATATCCTGTTGAAAGAGGAACCCAGGCCAGTCCCGAGTTTTCCACCAAGTTCGATAAAGTTGAAGCCTACAGCCGTAAGTGAGTGGGAAAAACGCGTAAATTCGATGATGCGGTTGCGTGTCGTTCTGATGGGCGTCGCCGCCCTGTACGTCATCGCTGCTGGTGTGCTTTGGTGGAAGAGCTACCAACAAGATCAAAAAATTGCCGGACTCACCGATGAAGTCGCCCAGTTCGCACCACTGTGGGAAGATAACCAAGAGCACTTTAAACACTGGACTGAGCTCGATCCAGTTGTCACAGAAAACTGGCCACTCAAGGTCTATAGAGAATGTGTGATGAGTATTCCTAGTGGTCAACCGATTCGGTTTACTGATATCAATGTTCAGAACGGTTTTGTGCAGATCAAAGGCAATGCTAAGGATACGAATTCGCTCAATCGCTTTAAGCCAAAATTGCGAAAGTCTGTAGTTTTTGAAGATTACGAATGGGAATTTCCTGTAGAAAAAAAATCAACAAAAACTGGACGTTGGGATTTTCAGTACAACGCCAAGCCTGTCGGCTACAACGAATACTAAGCCATGAATAAGCGAGAAAGAAGAATGTTGCTGCTGATTGCTGGTATAGTGCTGCTGTTTGCACACGTGTGGGGAATTAAACAATACCTTACAAGCTACCGTGAAAAAGAGGGGAAGGCGATGGCCTTAGCCGCTCAAGCCGTGAGCTATAAAAATAGTAGTTCAAATGCTGTGCTGATAGCTGAAGAGGTGGCCTGGGTCGACAAACATGAACCAGAGCCATCCACCTTTGGTGATGAGCAAAGTAAGTTACTGGAATTTCTGAAAAGCTCAGCAACCTCGATTGGCTTTACTCCAGTGAAACCCCAACTCACTGAGATGACCAATACGGGTGATAAATACCTGCGGACAAAGATTCAAATTCAGGCTACAGCAACCGAAGATCAGATCTATAAATGGTTGGTTGATATCCACCAACCAACAGAATTTCGTGCCGTGACCCAGATAGTGATGCGTCCCACCGCTAAAGTGGATGATGACGGACTCATCATCTGCACACTCACCGCTGAACAATGGCTTATTGCTTCTAATTCTGATTCCTTATAGTATACAAGAACACCTTCATGCCTCACTTTATAACATTAGTATCAATTCTGGCTCTACTCACTCTTGGGTTAGAGGCGGCGTTGCCGAAAGACCCATCGATGATTGACTATAGCCCGTTGCTATCTCGCTCACCATTCCAGATTAAAAAGCCCCCGGTTATAACTCGAGCACCAATTATAAATAACTCACTCACTCTTCGAGGTGTTTCTATGTTTGATGATGGCTGGTTTGTGACTGTAGTGGATCGGAAAAGCCCAAAAGAACGCATTTTCTTGCGCGAGGGGGCGGCCGAAAACTCTAAGGGTCTCAAGTTGATCAAGGTGGACAAGAATGCTGACGATTACTTGAAAACCACAGTGGTTGTGAATAACGGGGGGCGGCAAATAACGATTGGTTATAACTCTGCTGACATTAAGAGTAGCATAGCAAAGGCTACGAAAGTGACAAGTAAACCTAGGACTACCAATAGACCACCAATTCCGTCTGCTACCAAAAAACCTTCAGTTCCAACTTCCGGTGCTAGTACGCGCCGACCGCGTGTCCGCCGTACTCCCACTCCACCTGTGCCCCGCTCCAAATAGAACCATTTCCTTATGTATTCATTTTCTAAATCTCTTACAGGTCTTTCAGTGACTTTAACCATTGCTGGGACCACTCTAGCGCAGGTGCCGCTGCCACAGGCTGGGCTTCCAGTTCCACCCGCGCCAGGAGTTCAAGTAGTAGCTCAAGCAAAGCCGCTCGTAGACCCCGATACTGTCATCAAAGAGGGCTACCAAGAACCACTTTTGAGCGGTGAAGCGATTGCTATTATGTATCGCAAATTTACTGGTAAGCGCGTAATTCTTACCAAGGCGGCTTTAGCTGTAGAGATTAGCTTTGTTCAGCCAGGGCCACTTACGTACCGCGAGGCTGCAGATCTTCTAGTGAAGACATGCTTTCTAGAAGGATTAATATTTGTCCCTAGTGGAGCAAATGAAGTAAAATTACTGCTAGCACCACGGGCCCGTACTGTTGGAGGCAACCCATTGGTGTCTGATGCTTCACTATTGCCTGATTCAGAGGAACTCGTGTCCTATGTGATGGGCCTACAGAATATCAAGCCAGAGGAGGCAATGAGCATCTTCACCGGTGTTGTGTCCCAACTCGGTGCGCATGGATCTATTGTTCCTGTTCCAAACGCCAATGCCCTGATTCTCACTGAGAACTCTCAACTGATTCGCACTTTGATAGAAATCAAAGAGAGAATCGATATTCCGCAAGAAGCAGCGAAGCAAAAGTGGGTAGCCCTGGAGCATGCTGATGCTGAAGAAACGGCAGAGAGTGTGAAATCTATAATGGAGTTTAGTGCGGCACAAAATACCCAGTTTGCAGCAGCAGGTGGGACGGCAACTCGCACTGTAGTAAAAGGGGTAGCACCAAGTGGTCGAACTGATACAGCGGCGGTGACAAAGCGCACTACTGGCGGTGAGAGCTTTAGTAGTGTTCAAGTTTTATCGGACGTGCGGACAAATCGCATTTTTGTGATTGGTAGACCGATCGATGTAGAGATCGCTGAAAGCTTGATCAAGGGCTACGACTCACCTCTCGATGAACGAAACTTTTATAAGCATAAGCTCAAATTCCTTTCAGTCTCAGAATTCCTAAATATTGCTGAAAACGCGATTACTCAAGTTTCCGTAAAGCCATCCGACCAAACTGGTGGGAATAATCGTTCAAGTGGTAATAATAGATCACAAAGTAATCAAAACCGCGGGCAAGCTTCTGGCAATGGTTCATTTAGCCAGAATAATGCAGGCGGGTCGCTCGCTGAGACTAGCCGCGAAGAGGGTCCAGAAGCTGTCATTATTGGCAAAACGCTATTAGTTGCCGATAATAGTAATAATACTCTCATTATCAAAGGACCGCCTTCTTCTATTAAGGTAGTTAAAGACCTCATTGCTGAGATGGATGTCATCACCGATCAGGTGCAAATCACCGCAGTCTTTGGTAGGTACAATTTAGGAGACTCCATCGATTTCGGGATGGATTTTGCGCGTACTTACCAACTTACACGTGGAGCAAACTCAGGGTTTGCTGGGCAGAACAGAACGGGATACCCTATCCTTGCTGATCCTACTACACTTACAAATCTAGGAGCATTTGAGAATGTGGCTGGCCTTTCTCTCTACGGACAGATCGGTAAGCACTTCACCGCAACCCTCCGAGCGATGGAAGATAGCGGGAAGTTCCACCTGATGGCTCGGCCGACAGTCTTCACCACCAATAATCGCCGTGCCATTCTTTCCTCTGGTCAACAAATACCAGTTCCGACCAATAGTTTCACCCAAGGTGGTTCTGGTAATAACGCTTCGCAATCAACCAATATTGCTTACCGCGATGTTTTGTTGGAGCTTGAGGTGATTCCTTTGGTGAACTCTAAAGATGAAGTCACGCTCCAGATTTCATTTGTGAACAACAATATCATCGGTTCGACCGTGATCGATGGGAATAGTATTCCCACTATCGGCCAGGAGAGTATTGAAACAACAGTGACCGTGCCTAATGGAGAAACCGTCGTGCTGGGTGGTCTTATTACAGAGCGCAATGAGTCAACTGAGAGTGGTATACCAGTACTGATGCATATTCCAGGTCTCAAGCGTCTGTTCTCTACGATTAATAAAGAGGTAGTTCGCGAGGAATTAGTGATCTTTATTAGCCCTCAAATAGTCAAAGGTCAATCTGACCTCATGGCGCTGCAGGAGAAAAATGGGGACAAGTCACAATTAGTCAGAGATCTACGGGCGGGCGAGAGTGTGCTTCCTTATAAGTATTCAGATCCAGATAAGCAGGATCAAGCGAGCCCGCAGGATCGCGCGCAGCGTAAACTTTGGTACCTACCAGAGCCAAAGCCTTTCCCTAAAATTTCTCCGTCCTCACCTGGCAAGAAGCGTAATGTCTATAAAGGGCACCGCCACTAGGGAAACGCTGGTTTATTCTCATTGCCTCGGTCATAGCTTCAATCCCAGAGTAGCGGCAACCCCACGATAGGCCTTCATAGACCCAGACGGTTTATGAAGAGCGGCTACAGATAAAGGGATTGCTCAATTTTTAGCTCATGTTGTTTGAGCAATAGATAATTTCATTGCCAGGCCTCTTTATCTTACTCTGCCGGCCTATTTTTTGAGTTATTTTTCCCATCTGGCGATCTAAAGTCGCACCATGTCTTTGAGGGATTCTGTTTGTAAACTGCTGCTTGTCGTATTTTTCATCTGATTTCCAGTGCTCTGGGTAAGGATGGTGGCGTCCCTATCAATACGGGTCATCTATGGCCGGTGACGAGCTACAATTTTGGGGGATTAGAAAAACTTCCAGCCAAGGATCAGGTCAAGCTCCTCCATCGTTATGGATACAACGGGATCATTTTGAAATGCGCCACCATTGAGGATTTTCAAAATATCGACCGTCATATCGAAGCCGTTGAACGTACTGATAATTTTAGAATCGATGCGATTTTTGAGCGATACAATTTCGAAGACCCCGCACAACGAAGGGAAAGGTGGAAAAAAGTTGTGGATAAGATTTCTGGAAAAAAGATCCAAATTTGGCTGATTTTCGGGAAGAAAACCGAAGGAGTAAACGATGCCTTTATTGAGCGGAAGTTACGGGAAATCGTAGCCTATGCTGCACCCAAGGGGGTGGAAGTCATCCTTTATCCTCATAGCAGTTGTTATATCGAGTCGGCTGAGGAAGCCCTGCCCTTTGTCGAGAAAGTTAACCACCCTCAGCTCAAACTCGCGTTCCATTTATACCATGAGATTAGGGCAAAAAACGGGTCGCGACTCGATGAGGTGATGAAGCGGGTCCAGCACAGACTCGGCGCCGTTACTCTGGCCGGGACTGATCAGGTCGCCGACTACTCTTCAGCACGCGCCAGGGACAGCAGCACGATCAAACCACTGGGTCAGGGGGATTACGACCTTAGGGGATTTGTGAGGATCCTGAAAAGTTCTGGCTACAAGGGGGCTGTCGGCTTGATGAATTTCAAACTACCGGAAGCCCCCTCAAATTACCTCCCCAGATCCCTCGAAATTTGGAAACGCTATCAGGAGTAAGCCACAGCCCATTCTAACAATTCTACAAGCCGCGTGGGGATGTCATATTTTATTTTTAATCGAGTACATCAAAAAGTATCAGGCTGACTAACAGAAGTCGCCATGGAGTATGAGCAGTAATAGGTGACATCAGAATACAAAAAAGCGAAGAGCGTGAGCTCTTCGCTTTTTGGAAATGTTGGATATTCTCGTTAGAGTGACTCTACTGTCTTGGCTATCTTGAGAAGGATGGACTCGCCGAGGTCTGGACCGAGGATTTGGAGGCCTACTGGGAGCTTGGTTCCTGAGTCGGATTCTACGGTGCCGGCTGGCACTGAGATGCCGGGGATGCCTGCGAGGTTTGCTGCGATGGTGCAGATGTCTGCGAGGTATTCCGTGAGCGGGTCGTCGGCGTTTTCTCCGTGCTTTGGCGCTGCAGTTGGAGCTACTGGTGAGAGTATGGCATCGACATTGGCAAAGGCGTCGGTGAAGTCTTTACGGATCAGTGTGCGGACTTTTTGTGCTTTGGTGTAGTAGGCGTCGTGGTAACCAGAGGAGAGAACGTAGGTGCCGAGGATGATGCGGCGCTTCACTTCAGCACCAAATCCCTGTGCGCGTGACTTGCGGTAGAGATCGATGAGGTTCTCTGGGTTTTCAGCACGGTTGCCGTAGCGGATGCCATCGAAACGTGAGAGGTTAGAAGATGCTTCGGCTGGGGCGATGATGTAGTAGGTGGCTACTGCGTACTCTGTGTGCGGAAGTGAAATTGGAACGAGTTCAGCGCCAGCGGCTTCGAGCTTGGCGGCAGTTTCGTCGAAGATTGCTTTGATTGCTGGGTCGATGGCATCGCTGAAGTATTCCTTCGGTACGCCGAGTTTGAGCCCTTTGACTCCACCGTCGATGTCCGCGGTGAAGTCTGTGTTGTCGTCTTCGAGGGAAGTCGAATCAGCTGGGTCGTAGCCAGTGATCGCGTTGAGTAACAAAGCTGCATCGTCGACTGACTTGGTCATCGGTCCGATCTGGTCGAGTGATGAGGCGAAGGCGACGAGTCCGTAGCGGGACACGCGGCCGTAGGATGGCTTGAGCCCAACGATGCCACAATGGGAGGCTGGCTGGCGGATTGATCCACCAGTGTCTGAGCCTAGAGCTGCGATCGCTGTGTCGGCTGCAACGACTGCTGCGGAGCCGCCAGATGAACCACCGGGAACGCGGGAGGGGTCTGCTGGGTTGTTAGTGCGCTTGATTGCAGAGTTCCCAGAAGTGGATCCCATGGCAAATTCATCGAGGTTGGTGCGCCCGAGTGGGATGGCGCCGGCTTCGCGGAGCTTGGTGATGACGGTGGCGTCGTAAGGTGAAATGAAAGCTCCTTCGAGGAACTTCGATGCGCATGTTAGCGGTTGGCCTTTGACGTTGATGTTGTCTTTGATGGCAATCGGGATGCCACCGAGCGGGAGGCTAAGGTCAGCATTTTTCGCTTCTTCACGGGCGGTGTCGAAGTCGAATGCTAGGTAGCCGCCGATTGCTGCATCCTTTTCATTGATGGAGGCCTCAAGCGAGTCGATGATGTCGACTGGGGTGATTTCTCCGGCAGTGAGTTTGGCACGGAGCGAGGTGATAGATTCTGTGGAAAGCATGTTTTAAAAAGTGTTCTGTTAGCAGTGTTCAGACTGGACTGATGAAACAAAAGGGGGCTACTCGATGACTTTTGGGACGCGGAGTTGGTCGTTGGCGGAGTCTGGCGCGTTGCTAAGGAATGCGTCGCGGCCGATGCCGGGTTTTGCTACGTCTTCGCGGATGCGATCGAAGACTGGAGATGCGTGGGCTGTGGGCTCGATACCTTCTACGTCGAGCTCGGAAAGTTTGTGGATGTAGCCGAGGATTTCGTCGAGCTGCTTGGGGAATGTTGCTTCCTCCTCAGGGGTGAGTTCGATTCGAGCCAGATCGGCCACGTAGCGGACGTCGATGTGTTCAGTTGCCATGGCGGCAAGATGGGCAAGGGATCTGGTTTATTCAATACCAAATACGGGAGGGGAAGTGATAAGTTGGGAGTGAAAAGTTGGAAGAGTATAGCCAGTTCTGGAACTCCTTTGGCAGCTATGATTGTCAAAGGTCGGAAAGTCGAAAGTCTAGCTAGAAAGTCTGGTGACTTTATTTTATTAATAAAATCGCGACCACGCGATGAAGCTGGACCTTGGACATTTAGACTTTAGACAGTCAGGGTGAACTAGATGGGGTCTTAGCTGAGCTCTTTACATCCTTACAAGAAGGAGGGCATGAAAGTTAACTTATGCCGCGTGTTCTAGAGCTGGGCGATGAAGTCGTCGGGGAGTGTGGGGAGGTCATCGAGAGTGCGAGGCTTTTTATTCTTAGCGTTTTCAAGTGCGTCTGAGAGCTCTTGCTGTAGATCTTTAGCGGCTACAACGTTGCCTTTTTTGTCCGAGACTGGGAACACGAGAAAGTGGACGTCGTCTTTGACACAGCTCGGAAGCGTGCGGTTGAGGAATGAATCGAGGTCAATGCGCATCACGGAGGCATTGCGCCAAGTACTTGGCGCGATCACCTGAGCATAGTCAGGGTGAGGCCAGACGGGGATGCTCATTTTTCCATTGTCGTCACGGAAAAGTAGCAGTTCTTCTCCCTTTTTGAGGGTCCAGACAGCTTGATGTTCTACTACTTTATCAATGAAATGAAAGTGGCGCTCAGCCGCTGTGAGAGAAGTAACGTGCTCACGCTGAGCTGGAGTCATGGGATAAGGCATTGCAGAAATTTTCTGAAATGGGGTTGAGTGGACTACTTCGCTTTCCTCGCTTCAGGAATGGAATGGTAGATTTGCTCTAGAGTGAGAACCGCAAATGCAGTGACGAGTTCTGACTCATTTTCCCGCCAACGTGAATTCTCGTTGACCCATGATCCATCGGGTTTTTGGTTGGAGAGGATTCTGGTGGCTAGCTCATTGCGCCAATCATGCTTAACACCATCCTTAGTTGTGAGGGTGTCGATACCAGCGGCGTTGAGAGCTTTAGCCATGACTTGGTAGTAGTAATAGCGGCCTTGGTCACCGAGACCGGGGTTTTCTTCCAGCGTGTAGTTGTCGTTGAGCCATGATATGACAGCTTTGATGCGGATGTCGTTCTCGTCGAGGTCGGCGTAGATGAAGGAAAGCAGGCCGGCGTAGGACATGGATCCGTATCCGCGGAGGGTGTCGCGGCCATCGGCATGCTTCTCGTTTTCAGCTTTGGAGTTACCTGGGAAGTAAACGAATGAGCCGTCGTTGCCGATACCTGGATCGTCTTTGGGGGCTTCGAAGTCGTTGGTGGCTTCGAGGTTTTGGGTGCGTGAAACAAATTTGATGGCGGCTTCCCAATTGAGTTCTGGCTGTTTAGTTCCAGTGTCTTTGGCGAACGACTCGGAGAGCTTGAGAGCTTCGATCGAGAGGTAGGTGTTAGACATGTCTGAGTGTGTGTAGGAACTACCGTAGCCGATGCCGCCGTCATTGGCATTGTCGGTTTCTCCTTTTGTACCCCAATCTTGTTGGAGGCCGATGAGGAATCCGCGAGCCTTGAGAATGGGTTCCTTGTGCGCGGGGTCGCCAGAGGCTGATAGAGCCATGAGACCGGTGGACGTATTGTAGTTCGCTAGGCTTTTGACATAGATGCCACCATCCTTGTTCTGAGTGGAAACGAGCCATTCGTATCCTTTTTTGATGTGGTCAGCATTGGCATCGGCATCATTTGGCGAACGGCGAGCCGCGGTGAGTGCGAGAGCTGTGTAGGCTGGGTTTTGGTCATTCTTCCAGAAACCTTTTGGGTCTTGCTGCTGCTTGAGGAACTGATTGCCCTTGTCGATAGCGTGCTCCATCTCAAGCTTGATAGAGAGGTAGGGTGCATGCTGGTTTTCTGCCGCTTGGAGCAGGTTAGCGGCGAGCAGGGAAGCTCCGATGATGCGTAAAGTGTGTGCGAGAAGATTCATAGTTTTGGTTCCTTGAGTTAGTTTTCGTTAAAGTAATTGTAACAGCTGGGCTGTGTGGCGGCAACATGCTTTGTATGCCTGCGATAGGGGGGGTGTGCAGGGGCTTTGGAGCGGTGGTGTTGATATTTAGAAAAATGTCGAATGCGCGCTTGATTGAAAAAGTATGATGGAATAGCCAGCGCCAAGCGCAAGCGATAAGTCGGGAGACTTGCATTCCATACGCAGAAGTCGGGTGGATTCTTAGAGGTTTTATGATGAATACTTCTCAATCAAGCAGGAACTGCCTTCTTCGAGCATGTCGGCAACGAGGTCAAATCCATCTTGGCCGCCATAGTAAGGGTCTGGGACTTCGGATTGCTCGTGGTGTTGGCAATAGCTGGTGAATTTCTGAATCTTTTCAGCGAAGGTTCCAGCTGGATCGAGCTTTCTGACATTGGCGTAGTTCTCGTCATCCATCGTGAGGATGAGATCGAACTCTGCGAGGTCGGCTGGCTGGATTTGGCGGGCTTTTCCTGTGACTTCGACACCACGGGATGTGAGCGTCTGAGTCATTCTAGCATCAGGCCCCTTGCCAGTATGCCAAGCAGCAGTGCCAGCCGAGTCGATAGAAAACTGAGCTGCGACACCAGCCTTGCGGGCGGTGTGGCGGAAAATGTTTTCGCCCGCAGGTGAGCGACAGATGTTACCGAGACAGACGAAAAGGATTTTCATCTATCGACTCTGAGCAAACCAAGGGCTGTGCACAAGCTTGACTTATTTTCCTTTTCTAAGGACCACAACACACTCGAGGTGGCGGGTCTGTGGGAAGAGGTCGAAGGGCTGGACTTCTTCGAGGATGTAGCCAGCATCTAGGAAGGACTTGAGGTCGCGCATCTGGGTGGATGGATTACAGGAAATGTAAACACAGCGTGATGGACCGAAGGCGAAGAGCTGGTTGAGGAATACCTCGTCACATCCTTTCCGCGGCGGGTCGATGACTACAGCAGTTTCGTCAGCGGGGAAGTCGATGTCTTCGAAGATCGCCTCAGCGCTTGCCGCCTTGAATGTGGCGTTAGTGATATTGTTCTGGCGGGCATTGGCACGCGCCCAGTCAGCGGCAGTTTCTGACACTTCCACACCCGCCACTTTTTCGAAGCTCGAGGCTAGTGAAACAGCGAAGAGACCTGAGCCGCAGTAAGCATCAACAAGGTATTTAGCACCGCCCTTTGATGCTTGATCCGCAGCATACTGAGTGAATGCTGGCAGGATGAATGGGTTGTTCTGAAAGAAGTCGCCAGCAAGGAAATTGAATGTGAGATCGCCTACTTTTTCTGTGGCGATTGCGCGGTGGTTAGTTTCTACTTTGCCTTCTGTGACGCGCATCAGCATGGTCACGCCTTTCTTGTATTCCTTGGCATTTTGGTGCGCTAATTTGCGAAGAAGTGGCAGAGCATCGTTGATCTCTTCCATGGCGATCGGGCACTGTGGGACATCGAGGATGTTGTTGCGCTGGCCGTTGCGGAGGAAACCGATTGAAGTGATTTTACCATTCTTAGGCTTCTGGAAATGGGGGGTGAGCTTAGACCGGTAGTTCCACTGGCGTGGGGACTCGATGGCTGGCAGCACTGGGTGGTCGATACCGGCCATGTGCTGGAGGAGTTCGCCAACCTGACGAGTCTTCCATTTCACCTGAGTCGGGTAATCAACGTGTTGGTATTGGCAGCCACCACATTCACCGAAGAGCGAGCACTTGGGTTCGATGCGGTGTGGGGACGGTTCAAGAACTTCTATTAGGTCGCCCTGGGAGCAATTGTTGTCATTGCGAAAAATACGGGTACGAACCTTTTCGCCAGGAAGTGCGAAGGGGACGAAGACGACCCATTTAGTGGTTTCGGTTTCACCTTCTTCCTGTGACGCAGGGATATCGACTTTAGCGATGCCTACACCAAGATTGGAGAGGGAGTCGACGGTGATGTCGATTTCTTGGTGGTACTCGAAGGGGAAGGGGACGAATTTCTTGTGTGGGCGCATACTGATGAAAATGTTTCGTTTCGAAGAGGGTGTGGTGTATCTTGAGGTGGAATGAAAGTCTTTTATTTACTCATCAGTTGCTTGCTCGTCAGTCCAGCTTTGGCGCAAGAGGAAGAATGGTACGATGCCGAGGGAAATGTGGTGCGAGTGTTAGCCAAGGATGAGAGTTCGGCTGAGCTGGAAAAAAAGGAACCACTGTTTAAGGATGCGTACCAGTGGGATGCTCGGCGGATTTGGCGGAAGTCCCATGTACGCGGCAGAGCAATCTATGGCAACAGCCGGTATGTTTTTGGATACGGATTTGGCTATAGTCATTGGCCAAATTATTATTCCCGCAGCCATTATCGTAATGGCAGCTACTACCAATCTTCTTGTCGCCCTGGTCACTATCGAGGATCGAGCCTGAACATCGTGATCCGCCGCTAAGGGTCTCGGAAATAAATACGGAATATTCGAGGTTGAAGACAACGCTGCTGGTGGAAAAAAGATCAAGAAGATCCGGGTCTGTATTTCTTTCCGCGGCCGCTAACTATCGGTTCGGCACTGTGAGACCGTGGCTGCCCGAGTTATTGCGTGTGGACGTTGGCGTCTCCTTGAGGTCTTCAGTTTTTGGCATGTCGAAGACATTAGGCAGCATGAATGGGCTGGTCTTTCTAGGAGCTTGTGGCTTTTTATTCGCAGGTGCCACATTTGCGGTGACTGGAGTAGGGGTATCGCCTTGTGCCACCGGGGGTAAACTTTGCTGGCTCACCTCCGTTACCTTAGCTTCTCCATCCCCGTAATATATTGGATCGTTCATGCTGCCACAGCTACTGAGAGCTCCAGCTGCTGCGGCGATGAAAAGAAAGTGAAGTGGCTTCATAGATGCCGGATGGTTGCGAGATTCTGAGCGTGAGGCAATAGGAAAGTTATTTATATTTTCTGGGCGAGCCAATCTGCAGTACGAGAAAAGATGGCTTCTGCATGCGAGTCATAGAGCATGAGATGGTAGGATTCTGGGAAATAGCTGTGCTCCACAGAGTTAGTGGCAGGGAGGAATGTCAGCCAGTGCTCTAGAGCCGCTGGCCGGGTGAAAAAGTCGTGGCCGCCATTGATGACGAGTGTTGGGTGATTGAGTGACGCGGCGGCGTGGGGCATACCTTCGATCAAGCTAGCAATAGCATTGAGAAGCCGCATAGAGAAGCTTGAAACGTGCCAGCTATTGGTGCTGGACTGGGCCGTGTGGTCGGCAGCTCCCAGAGTGACTTGCACCGATTGCGAGCCGGTGAAGAGGTCGAGGGGGATGCGTTTTTCAGGGAATAAACCAGCAATCCCACGTGCGAGTGCTATTTTCCATGAAGCCACTTGTTGGTCTATTGCAACCACTGGTGAGTAGAGGATGAGCGCGTCACAAAATCCCCGAGCATGTGGGTAGCTAGATAGCGTGTCGCAGGCAATCAATGCGCCGAGCGACTCAGCGCACCAGATAAGTGGGACGTCTGGGTAGAGCGCGCGGATGTGGCTGCAAAAACTAACAAGGTCACGCGCCCAGTAGTCGGCTGATTCGATGTCACCTCGCCGGTCGGTCACAGGATCTAGCCCCATGCCCCGAAGGTTGTAGGCGACTAAGCCGAGCTGGGGGTTTTGCTGGCAGAGAAAGTGAGCCAGGCCATTGAAGTCGCAAGCCGCACCACAAAATCCATGGATGCCGATGACGAGAGCCGTGGGAGATTGCTCCTCTCCCCATTGTTGGTAGCGGAACGCTGTGGTGTCGAAGCTGGAGAAGGTGGGCATGGGGCTGGTGAGGGAAAAGCGTGTGGAGTATAATACGGTAACCGAATTTTTTATGAGCTCAACTCTTATGCCTGCATTTGTAGCCGTGAAGCCAATGGCGAGCAGTAACTCAACAATCTGAGTTGATAGGGATTGCATGCTGGGGAAAATTACAGCATGAAACGTACAACAAATTTTCGTTCAAGCACATGAGCAATTCTAAAGACAAAAAAGACTTTATCCGCGAGATCATCGCAGAGGATTTAACCAACGGCAAGCATCAGACAACGATCACCCGTTTCCCACCAGAACCTAACGGCTACCTGCACATAGGTCACGCCAAGGCGATCTGTATCAATTTTGGCATTGCTGAAGACAACGCAGGCTCTGGAGCCGTTTGTCACCTGCGCTTTGATGACACCAACCCGGTGAAGGAAGATGCGGCCTATGTGGATGCCATCAAAAAAGATGTGGCTTGGTTAGGCTTCGACTGGGGTGAGAACCTCTATTTCGCCTCGGATTATTTCGAATATTTCTACGATTGCGCTGTGCACCTTATCAAACAAGGCAATGCCTATGTGGACCTCCAGAATGTGGAAGAAATGCGTGCTGGCCGTGGCAATGTGAAGACACCTGGTACTGATTCACCCTACCGCGATTCAAGCGTGGAGGAGAACCTCACACGCTTCGAACAGATGAAGAAGGGCGAGTTCGAGGTCGGTGGAGCAGTACTGAGAGCTAAGATCGATATGGCTGCGCGCAACATGAACATGCGCGACCCCGCTATCTACCGCGTCCTCAATATCGACCACCACAAAACTGGCGATGCTTGGAATATCTACCCGATGTACGATTTCGCGCATCCACTAGAAGATGCCAAAGAGAAGGTCACTCACTCACTTTGTTCCCTCGAATTTGAAGACCATCGTCCACTCTACGAATGGGTGGTTGACCATTGCCCGACAGCAGCGACTCCTCGCCAGATCGAGTTTTCACGGCTCAATCTAACCTACACTATCATGAGCAAGCGAAAGTTGCTCCAGCTGGTGGAAGAAGAGGTCGTCGATGGCTGGGATGACCCACGTCTTCCGACACTCTCAGGGATGCGCCGCCGAGGCTACACCCCAGAAGCGATCAAATCGTTCATCCAGAAGGTCGGTGTTACTAAATTCAACGCCATCACTGATGTGGCATTGTTAGAGTTCGAGCTGCGTGCTCACCTCAACAAAATCGCCGAGCGTCGCATGGCAGTGTTAGACCCGCTTAAGATCGTCATCGACAACTGGGATGGTGACTCCGTGGAAGAAATGGAATGCAAGAATAACCCAGAAGATGCAGAGGCTGGTACTCGACTCGTGCCTTTGGGCAAAGAGGTTTTCATTGAGCGTGATGACTTCATGGAAGATCCACCGAAGAAGTATTTCCGTCTAGGACCCGGCCGTGCAGTCCGTCTCCGTGGTGGCTACATCATCCAGTACGTCAGCCATGAAAATGACGCTGACGGCAATGTGACTGAAGTCCATGTGGAATTCATTCCTGGAACCGTGGGCCAGAGCCCGCCTGAGGGAGTAAAGTGTAAGGCTGCGATCCATTGGGTCAGCGCCGCTCACGCTGTCGATGCCGAGGTGCGCCTCTACGATCGATTGTTCACTGAGGAAAACCCTGACGGTTTCGAAGGTGGCTACATGGCCTGCTGGAACCCGGACAGCCTTGAGGTGAAAACCACAGCCAAGCTCGAACCTAGTCTCGGCGTTGCCGCAGCAGGGACAACTTTCCAGTTCGAACGCGTTGGTTATTTCTGCTCAGACAGTGAACAGCACATCTCCGGTCAGAAAGCAGTCTTCAACCGCACCGTCGGATTGAGAGATTCCTGGGCGAAGAAGTAACTTGCCATAAGTTTAGACATCCCAGTAAACCTGTTTGCTTGGGATTTCATACTTCAGTGAAAAGGAGTAACTACAATTCTGGTCAATTACTGTAGCTGTCTATGGTCAGAAAGTCTCATGTCAATCTACAAAGTCTGGAGACTTTGTAGTCCCAGTAATCGCGCCCACGCGATATCACAGGACTCGCTGGCTCTCAGGACATCAGCTGAGACGATGAAGATCAGGGAGTTGTGAGTTATTCCTTCCTCGCAGCTGTTCCAGAGCCAAGCACCACAGCCTTACTTGGTCTTGGAGGGCTTGTCCTAATCTAGCGCCGTCGCAAGTAAGCGGTTCTTAAATTTCAAAGGCCGGTCAATTTATTCATGCGGTTGACCGGCCTTTTTCATTGGCTCGTGAAAGCCGCGACCGTCGTTCTTCGAATACCTGCGGCCCACACTTCAGTGGATTATACTGGCACGCATCATGATTTGTGATTTTTTTGTTCCTCACTGGTTAGCAACTCTACCAGCAGGCCAGCTTAACCAATCATCTCACGCTAAGCCGCCAAGATAACCCCTTTCTCCCCCAGCACAATGCTCACAACCACCTCACCCAAAAAGTAAATTCCTAGCAATTTCGCGCTCTCCGTGTCAAGTCTTCGTGGTTAAAAAAACACGCAGTCACATTCCTATAGTCTACAGCCGGACGGCCTGAGTAGTTACGTTTTTTTGATCTTCAAACTGCCGTATCATAACTTGCTTGAGAACGTGATGTTACGATTATTCTCAAGCTTAAACTCACGCTAACTCTGCCCACGTAGAGAGATGCGCTTGGCTGAGCCTCTGCGTCGTTACCATTCCTAAAGCCTTGCATCAGTCAATATACAGTATATGCCAGAATGAACGATTATATGAAATCAGATACGCTTAGCTCCACCCTATGAACAACAATCACACTCGAACTCTTATTCACATATTCATCATCGCGTTAGCGGTCTTTGGCGGTAGCACACTGAATGCCCGTTTTTACCACGCGGAGCACAGTCTTGGGCCGACGGGTTTGTATGGGATTACATCTGCCACTAATATCAAGATTGTTAAGGTCGAGGATAAATCTCCGGGTGTTGGCAAGATCAAGGCGGGCGATGTGATCGTTGGCGCGGGCGGCAAGCAGTTTGAGAAGGACACCCGGACGGAGTTGGCGGATGCTATTGATGCGGCTGAGACGGATGCGGGCAAGGGCCACTTGAAGCTGATGCTCGACGGAGGCAAGAGCGTGACACTGCAACTGAAGGTGCTCGGTAGCTACAGCGCGACTGCGCCATACCGCTGCGCCAAAACGGATGCGATTATTACGCAGACGGCTGATTATATCGTGAAGTCGAAGAAGTACGGCCGTGGAGGAATGAACATCGGATTACTGGGGCTGCTGGCTACGGGTGAAGATAAATATATTGAAGTCGTTAAAAAAGTGATTCACAGCGCGGCTTGGGCGAAGCCCAATGTTAAATTCGACCTGACGAAAAATAACAAGGTATGGTATTTGGCTTATACCACGATATTACTGAGTGAATATTATTTACTAACAGGCGACAAATATGTGCTGCCTGCGATCGAGGCTAATGCGATCGCGGCTGCCAAGGGACGTGATGGCGGTGGCATGTGGGGGCATACCACTGCCGGGACAGAACAGAATGACAATAAGGGAACGCTGCACGGACGCCTGCCAGGTTACGCTCAGATGAATTGCACCAGTACGCCGATGTATCTGGGACTGATTCTGGCCGACAAGAGTGGCGTCAGGGACCCTGAAATACAGGCGGCTATCAAACAGCTTCATACTTTTTATTCCAGTTTTGTGGGTCGAGGTGCGCTTCCTTACGGCGTGCACAACCCCTTTTCCAAAGCTTACGATGACAACGGAAAGGGTGCTTCGCTTGCGCTTGCCTTTGCTGCTGGAGGAGACAAGAAGGGGACTGCCTTTTTCTCGCGCATGGCGGTGGCGGCAAACAAGGGCTTGGAAAGAGGACACACCGGTCACTTCTTCAATCAACTTTGGACGGGACTCGGCGCGAACATGTCCGGCCCTGAAGCCTCGGTCGCCTTTTTTAAGGAAACACGCTGGCTGCAAACACTTAACCGCAGGTGGGATGGGAATTTCACATACGACTGCTGTTCCTACAAAAATGGCATTTATACCTACCGCGGCATGAGTGATGCGGGTGCACACTTAGTGAACTACTGCCTCGGACGAGCTAAGCTCCACATCACTGGCAAGGGCGCCGACAAGTCGATTTGGCTGAAGGGCAAGGCGGTTGATGATACCATCGCGCTCGCGAGCTTGGATATCTCGGGCATGAGTAATAAGGAATTGTTCGCCGCTTTTGGGCATGAGATGCCACAGGTGCGCGGAGGTGCCCTGTGGACACTGCGCTCAAAGAACCACAGCTACCTTCCCCAAATAAACAAGATGATCAAGAACGGCACCCCAGAAGAACGCCGCAGCGCCGTCGGTTACTTCGGCTACAAGTGTCCACCGGAGATTGTTAAGCAGGCATCCAAGGATCTGGCTGATGTCATGAATAACAAGGACGAAGACTTCTACCTGCGGGCAAGCGCGGCGAGTGCACTGGCCATGAGTGGGATATCCGCCTATCCTTACTACCAGGACATGCTTAAGATGATTGCTGATGATCAACCGAAAGACAAACTGGGTCACCTCGACGAAGCGGTCGGCCGTGGCCTGAGCTTCCTCTGCGCTGACCCCTTTAAGGCCGGACTGGTGAAAGATAAAAAGTTGTTCTACACAGCAGCCCGCAAATTAATCGACCACCCACGCCAGAGCGGACGCGGCTCTGGTCTGACCATGATCGAACACATGCCGATCGAGGATTTTCACTATGTCGGCGATAAAATTAAATACATCGTCACTGATCTCGACCGGAATTATCATTCCTACCACGGCCAAGGCCCGAGGACAGGTGCGATTACGGTCTTGGCCAACCTCAAAATTGAGGGCGGTATCAAACATGCTTTCGCTGCGTTTGATCAAGAAGGCGGCAAGTATGGTTTTAAGATTCGCATGCTGATGGCAGTCCTGCCGAAATATGGCGGTAGCGCGAAACATGCTTTGCCGAGACTTGAAAAGATGAATATCACCACCGGCAGATTCGCGAAGCAGTGGGGCGCCATGATCAAGACCATCGAGACCGGGGATGCTAGCAAAATGGTTTCATTTGATGAAGCCATGAAAGCGAGGTAGTGCAATTGCAAAGCAAAAGAAAAAGACAGACTAATAGAGGAGGTAAGTGTCGGCCATCGGTCTCGCATATCCGCTGGAGCCGTCGCCGGTAGTGAACCGCATCGTGCGCTGGGTCCGGAACATCAGCGACGGAAAAGAAGGCACCCGCCAGACGTGGATCAAAGCCGAGTTTGTTGAGGGAGGGGCGATCGGGCCGGTGATGGAGTCTTGAAGTCGGTAAGGCACCTATTATGAGCGCTTAATCCAATAGCCCGGTTTTCTTGAATGAGCCATGACAGCCACCACATGCACACGATCTTCGCGCACGGTGTAGATCACCGAATAAGGAAAGCGGCGGAGGTTCATTTTTCGACAACCGTGCCCAAATACGCGGATGGACTCGGGGTCGTAGAGTATCCGTGCCACCGTGGCTCCAACCTCCATGATAAAACGTTCTCCAAGCCCTTCGGTCTTACTCTCATAGTAAACGGCGGATAGACAAAATTCACCCGTAGCTTCTTCATGCCAACTCGGTTGCATATCACTCGATGATTAGCTTCCGATGGCGCGACTAGCTGAGGCCATGACTTCGTCATGTGAAATCAGTCGGGCACTTCCGTCATCGATGGTGCTCACTCGCTGTGCGATTTCCACGTCCCACTCCGTGGACACACCACCATCATCAAGGCTCTCAAGGAGCTTGCTTACCAGATAGGAACGGTCCGAGTCGGGGAGGCTAAGCACGTTCTCGAGTAGTTCTTTGGTAATTGCCATACCTCTATTATGCGTGATTTTGTCAGTTTCACAACCAATGTTTTTCTTTGATGAACATTTACAATCCACGGCCCCATCTCCGGAGGGTGGGCACTCTTGTCCACAGCCGAGGATATCTGAAGCTGCTCATCTTGGGATTTGTGTTCCTTCTTCAGTTGGATATTCCTTGTTGTGCCATGCCATGCCGTGCCGTAACCTTAGCGTAGGATGGTCGGCTGTTGGATATTGAAAATAACCATCGGTGGCTAAAAGTGGCGTTTATTTTAGGCCGTATTCATGATCCAGCAGTTCCAAGGATGTATCCCACGAGCATTGCCGTGTAAATAGTGCTCGCGCCCAACGAATGAACTTCACACTTATCTGAGTGATTCTCCGAAGCTTTTCGAGCCACGACGGTATCGACTTCTTGGCGTCTGCATAAACCTTCTTTGTTTGACCCCAACGCTGCTCACTTTTTTTGATAATTGCCTCTTCTTTGAGATCTTCAGATTCTTCAATATGCTGTCGCATTCTAAGAAGAAGATTATAAGCCAGCACGATAAACTGAGCCTGCATATACTTACCTGTTAGACTCTTCGACCAAGCCTTCGTCTCATCAAGTTTATTTTTAAAGTCATCGAAGACCTTCTCAATATCCCATCTCATGCGGTAGAGTTGAACAATAGCAGGATGTAAAAAGGGCCAGGCCTGAATGGCACGGTGTAGCACACGATCTATTCCGTATCTCACCCAGTCTGAGTCAGAATTGACACGACTCTTGTGCTGCTTATCGGCCTGTTGGACTGCCTCGTCAATGTAAGAGAGCATATGAGATTGGACGGCGGAGGCTGATTGGATTGAGTTTGGAATAGAGGCCATAAAAATGGTCTGGCGCCCACCTTCAAAGTCAAGCGTCTTCGACGCTTTATAGTGACTTTTCTGGAGTTTTTTTGAAGTCAACTCACCCTCTTATTATGAGGCTCATATTAGCTGAATATGGAGCATCCCGGGTGCTGTAATTGAGTGCATTCCACGTAACTTTTGGCCACCAATCCGAACTTGCAAAATAATACCAGCGAAGCTGCTGACTCACAGCGCTCAGACCTCACCTGCGCACTTCTGCCTGCCATTCACTCCTGTTACCCCACACAACTCTGGCTGTTATAGTCCTCCATAGACCAAGATCAGTTTTCAAGATCCCTTACAGATAAAGGAAATACTCCAGATTCAGGTCAATTAGTCTGTCTCATAGTCGTGTGTGGCTGTTATAGTCCTCCATAGACCAAGATCAGTTTTCAAGATCCCTTACAGATAAAGGAAATACTCCAGATTCAGGTCAATTAGTCTGTCTCATAGTCGTGTGTGTGGTACTGACCTCCGATTCAGGTCAATTAGTCTGTCTCATAGTCGGGCGGTCTGAGCAGTTCCTCAGGCAGTATGATCTTGCGCCGGCGTCCGGCGCCTTGCAGGTCAATTAGTCTGTCTGATTCAGGTCAATTAGTCTGTCTCATAGTCGGGCGGTCTCATAGTAGGGCGTCCGGCGCCTTGAGCGACCAGCAGGCCCTCCTTCTCAAGCAATCGTAGCGCTGCCTCAACGGTTTTGGTACTGACCTCCAGTTCCGGAGCTAAGCA
>NZ_MQWA01000001.1:372486-373851 GCF_002954445.1 Rubritalea profundi | reverse complement strand
TACCAATCGGGGACACACACCCAAGCACAAATGGCGCCTACATCGCTGCAGCTTCAGTTTACACTCGCATCTGGGGGGAAAGTGCAGCGGAATCTAGTCACAACCCTTTGCCTGCAGTCGCCGCGACTGTCCAGACTACGGTTACCGCCAACATCGGAGTTCAGCAATATACGGGCAAATTTAGTTTTCAGAATCCCTACCTGATGTTAGACGACAAAAGGCGGTCTATCTTTTTTGAGAACTGGGGAAGCAGTACGGAACTCGGGGTACAATTGGCCTGCCGGTCCGCGATAGCCGGAAGCAAGATTGGTTTTGAGGCAGGGGCAGAACCTTATGCGTGGAATCATGGCCGAGAAGGCGGCGGCAGTAAAAGTTACAGAATTGATGCCTCTCAGTGGCAGTTAGGTTTTGGGTACAAGTTTCGGTCCTACACATGGAACCAACCGATCCCGACAGCAAATGATACTCATATAGGCCAGATTCATGATGAGTATAAGTCTGCAAATCATATGAGTACGCGTGGGTCGACAGCCAGAATCGTTCCATGGAGGCTTCTCTGGGCACAGCTTCATCAAGTCTATCCTGATCTCAACCCTCTTGCAGATAATGCTGGGCACTTGAGTTATGGACATGGCTACGGAATCTCTAATTACATGTACACGCTCTATTCGGGGCGGTGCCCACTAGGAGTGAAACCATCCCCCATGACAGATCGGTGGCAAGCACAGAAAATAGGGTACGAAACAGCCTGGCGGGTTGGCCGTTGCCAGATGAGAGCCCCTGGGTTCAAGGTGATGCCCTCTTCCGTGAATGCCCACACGGTCACACCGACCACAGCCGAAACCATGTCGGTTCAGTTCATCCTCCCACCAGAAAAGCCCGTCACTGTTCAGGTATCCGTTTCTAACGCAGCAGCGATTGTTAATCCCAAGTATCTGACCTTTACCCCAAGCAACTATGACACCGCGCAGTTTGTACATGTCCAGGGACTGCCGGGGGGATCAGCTTCGGAACCTTTCGCCGTGCAGTTTGATACCGTTTCTGAGGACCTGGTGTATCATGAACTAAACGACTCCTGGAGCTACTCGACCGAACGCAGTTCTGTAGAAGCGGTGACGGTGACGGTGATCGAACAAGCAGACCGATCTCTCACCATTCCAAACAGAAATGCTACAATGATACCTCTAAATGTGTCGGGCAGTGTGCCAAGCAACACGACTTTTTCCCATCCACTCCACGGCACCATCAGCTGGTTCGGTGAAAACGTCATCTATACACCTGCGGTGGATTTTGTTGGAACTGATAGTTTCTCATTTGCCGTCAATCAGGGCGGAACTATCACAAGGGGGCACGTCATCATCACTC
>NZ_MQWA01000001.1:367916-371270 GCF_002954445.1 Rubritalea profundi | reverse complement strand
CCCTTTGACCGTAGTAAATGGATCGGGAAATGGATCCTATGTCCCTGGCACGGATGTTGCCATCACCGCAGACCCACCTGCGGAGAATTACCATTTTGACAAATGGATTTCATCGGATGGTAAAATCATTTCCGATCTTACGGCGAGTGACAACTATAGTGTGCCTGGTTATGCAACCACGATCACAGCTACCTATGCGATTGATACCTATCACCTAAGCTTTGATCAACAGGGGGGTGAAGGGGGGGCGACCACCGCCACCGCCACCTATGGCAAGGCTATGCCTTTGGCAACAGTGCCAACCCGCACGGGCTATCTATTTCGCGGCTACTTTAGCGAAACGTTTGGCGAGGGCACCCAGTACTACACCTACCAAATGCAGAGTGCCAATAACTGGGATGTCACCGCAGATACGGTTCTTTACGCCCACTGGTCTCCATTTCATTCTCTCATTCAAGAAGATTTTGAAAGCCCAGTGGTGTCAAGCTACGCCCAGGGCTCGTTTCCCGATAATGGTCAGTGGGTGATATCCGCGAATGGCCATGGAAGCAATGTTCTTGGACTCGTGAACAAAGATGGCAATGATTTCTCCGCGCCTGACCCCAATCATCAGGCCTTTGCATGTCGGGATAGTAATACGGGAATCACTACTGCGGAGGGCGTCATAGGATCACTTGAGGGGGGCGCGACCTATAGGATTACCGTCGATGTTGTCCGAGATGCAGATGGTGGCAGAGTTTTCAACCCGGATACTCCCTACACTATAGAATTCGTAGCATTAGACTCTGGAGCTGCTTTGGATGATTTACGACCAAGTATTGGTGTTACCTTGGCTTCATACAACGGCGACGCGCCATTAGATAGGACGTTTGAAACCGTTTCATTCGAATTTGCGGCGGACCCAGATAGCCATGCTGCTCAAATTGGGAAAAGTCTCGCCGTCCGTCTCCATGGGGGCTCGCATAGTGCAAGCTACGACAATGTGATCGTCGAAAAGATCAGCCCTCCATTCAAGCACCAGCTCAACTACGATGACAACGGGGCTGATGGTGGTGCTATTCCCGTTGGCATCACGGAGTTCCATCCGGGTGAGGCGGTTACGGTTTTGGGAAATACGGGCAGTCTAAGCAAGGATAGCTTCAACTTCGCCGGCTGGAATACAGCTGCAAACGGGACGGGGCTCGCTTACACGTCAGACGATACCTTTTACATCAGCAATGACACAACGCTATACGCTCAGTGGTATAACCCCACCGCCAGCACTATTCAGTACACCGCCGGTAGGGGCGGAAGCATCTTAGGCGATACGACCCAACTTATTCTTTCAGGAAATAATGGCACGTCCGTCACCGCCGTACCAGATCTGTCGCATAACTTTGAACAATGGAGCGACGGAAGCACCACTGCGACACGTCAGGAATCATCAGTTTCTTCTAACGTGACACTTAACGCCTCTTTTGTGATCAAAACCTACACGGTCAACTACCATGCAAATGATGGGTCCGGAAGCATCAGCGAAGGGAAAAAAACCTATGAAATCGATGCCGAGCTCTCAGACGGATCGGCTCTGACGCTGTCAGGCTACATATTCTCTGGTTGGGCCACAGAAATAGACGGCGGAGGCACTGCCTATGCGGGGCGTGACGTCTATGCCACGGATGCTGACCTCAACTTGTATGCTCAATGGCTGCCATCCGAAACGCTCTTAACTGAAGGATTTGAGAGCCCAGTGGTCTCCGGCTGGTCCACGAAAACGATACCTAACAATGGAAACTGGATCTCCCCGACGTCACCAGATGGATATGGGTGGAATCTGCATGGCCTCGTTAACGAAGACAGTGGCTACTTCAGCAATGCCGATGTGAGCAACAATCAGGCTTATAGAATGACCTATCAAAACCGGTCAGGTATGACCAGTGCCGTTGGAGCGATCGAGGTTCTGGAGGAAGACACGACCTATGTGGTGGAATTTACTGCTGTGGAAGACAGCTCAAACAGCGGGAGGAAATACAATATACAACTCATCGCTTTTGATGAGGGTGCAGATCGAAGTCCGACATCAACGATTCCTGCAGGTAGTCACTTGTTATACGAAGCAACGGGTGAGATCTCGACGGGAGGGGGCATTGACTACGTGAGATTCACCTTTTCTTCTGATGCCAACCACGCCGCGATGGTCGGCATGGATTTGGGCTTACGTATTCGTAGTACGATTTCACAAGATATGGCTATTATAGACGATGTTCGTATCTCCAAAATCTTACCAGACCCGAACACCTACTCCGATTGGATCGGCGGCTTCAGCGTCGGCGGCCTGACCAACCCAGACGACGACTTCGACTTCGATGGCGTGCCCAATGCGATGGAAAACTACTTCGGCACGGCTCCGGATTCTTTCAGCGCTGGGCTCTCCACCGACAGTGTGACCATCAGCGATAGCACCACAACCTTCGCCTTCACCCACCCGATCAACGACAGCCCCTCCTCAGACCTCACTGCGAAATACGTCTGGTCCAAAGACCTCTCGGCTTTCTACGATGGCGGCGCGACAGTCTCCGGAACCACCGTCAACTTCGCCCAAAGCACACCCTCCGGCGGCGAAGTTTCGGTCACCGCCACCGTCACCGGCACAGCGCAGGAAAAAATCTTCATTAGCATCGAAGTCACGCAGGATCCATAAAGCATTTATTCTAGTTCAGCACTCGCTGCGATGGCTTTTTACATTCCTTTCCCAATCAAAGGACGTGTTCTCTTTCCCCCCGCAACCCCCACCGAACACTTACTTAAAAAGCAAATTCCTAGCAATGGTTCCTAGCAACTTCGACCACTTAAAATTACCTATGGAAAGAACAATCAAATCAGCAGCGCTTCTCGGATTACTAATAAGCGCATCGCTGGTGCAAGCTGACAGCTTCACAGGCTTTAACATGGACTTCGTCGATATCGTCAACGCGGGCAACGCCAATGACGGATTAAGTGGAGACACTGCCTACGGAGGAGTCTCCTATAACTACCGCATGGGAGTGCATGAAGTGAACCGGGGCATGATTGAGGCCTATAATGTAAACAGGGCAAAAAAAAGGGGTCAAACGGTAAAATATGGGGACAGAGCAGAATGGCACGGACTTAAGGGGAGTTATCGGCGGTTTAGCTGTTAGGAAAAGGCTGTCTATGATTCCTTAATATGTGAACAAAAAACAACCATTTCTGACAGGCTTTTCCTCTCACCTTTTTGGCAGCACTAAGAGATCAGCTCAAGCTCTTTTTCAAGATGAAGTCCAACAATGTGGCTCGACTACTATCTCTGGATTGTCGATGATTTTTTGAAAAGGTTCTGCCTTCTTCTGAGCTAGA
>NZ_MQWA01000001.1:303934-365986 GCF_002954445.1 Rubritalea profundi | reverse complement strand
GGAACAGGACAGCTATAGACGTCTTCTGTGAGAGTTTTATGTCGTCATCTATTGCGATAGCAGTTAGGTTCTTTGTCATAATTTTAACAAATAACTATGATTGAACAGACCATCAACCCAAGTAAAGGGATCGTAATTGTCCGGCCGAAGTCAGCCTTGAGTACTGAAGATTTTGTAATACTGAGCGAGGCTGTGGATGCCTACCTAGCAAGTCACCAGAAATTGAAAGGCCTGATGATTTATGCTGATGATTTCCCAGGGTGGGAGGATTTTGAGGGATTCATCGGGCATATGCGTTTTGTGCGAGACCATCATCAGGAGATCGAAAAAGTAGCCATAGTGAGCGATGCAAAGGTGGCTAACACCTTGCCCAAACTCGCTCGGCATTTCTTGAGAGCCGAGATCAAGACCTTTGCTTATGAAGCATTTGATGACGCCGAAAAGTGGTTGGTGTCCTAAGGTGAGGTGACTTGAGGGTTGGGCTAAACGACATTGCCACTTTCTACCATACAGATGAAAGCGGCTGGAAGCGCGCTTCTACGGGCTTACCACCAGAGGATGGAGCAGGCGAGCACCGCAATGCCATAGGCGAAACCGCCGAAAGCGAGGGCTTTAAAGCGACCTGAGCTGGCAATAGCCCAAGTGATAGCATCGCGCAGTAGATAAGGCATGCCAACGCAGAAAAGACCAACTGTGAGCATCCCGTAGGCGAAGATAGGCACCAGCAATCTGCCGGTAGCTGGTTCCATCCATGCCGCTGCTAGGAGTGGAGCGGCTGCCATTAGGGAGACAACACCGAGTCCGCGGACTGCGAGAAATTCTTTCACGCCTGTGATCATGAGGTAAGCAACAACGGGAACTGCAACGAGTAAGATCATTTTGGCGCCATTGAACTCACCAAGGTCCATTGCGATAGGGGACTTAAAAGGGACAATAAGCAACCAGAACCAAGCCATACCGATGCTCATCAGAATACCTCCTGCAATCTGATTGCGCGGGAACTTCTTGAGGAATTCCATGGCTTCGTCAGATTTCACTAACATCCAGAGATGTAAAAGAATAAGCCAAGCTGCGAGAGCGTAGCCAGCGAGGTTGAGTGGAATGTCTTCGTAAGCGTGCATATGAATCGCTGAGAGAGGTAAGCTAGGATCTAGCGGAGGTAAAGAGAATTACTGATTCAGCGCTTCATCGATTGAGCGGGAACAACCTCTGGGAAGGGCAGAAGGGTCACGACCAACTAGAGTGAAGCTATGCGGATCGTGGTAGATTGCCAGATCCTGCGTCCGTAAAGCGGAGACGGAATCGATGTTTGCTAGATCGTGAATGACCAGATAGCCCATTTCTCCCGGAGCGACGGCTTGATCGGTCTCGGGGTCGAGTACTTTGATTTTCATCCAGTGCGGAGCTTGGTGCGGCTGGCCGATGCCGCGGGTGTAGAACTGGGAGCTTAGCTCGGTCATGGAGTATTCATTCCAGATTAGGTCACTAGAAATACCGAGCATTGTTTCAAATTCGGTATAGAGTTCTTCTTTGCTTAGAGTTCGTCCACTGCCTTTGTAGCCACCCGTCTCCATTGCCCAGCTTCCAGCGGGCAGTTGAATCGGAGTGGGGAGGACTTCAAAGAGGTTGAGGAAAGCGAGCGCCGTTCCCAATAAGCTGACAGGTTGGTCCGCTGCTAAAGCTTCAAGTAATGGGGCTGGGTCGAGCTTGCCGTTGTCGATCAAGTAGCAAGCATCTGGGCAATGAGCCTGACGCAGGGTTTCCATCATGTGCGAAAGTGAGGAATGCGGAGCTTGCTGGGGGGGAGGCGTGAGGATGAACAACCTGCTTGGTTGGGGTAGATCAAGTTGTTCCCAAGCTGACAAAATGGATAAGTCGTAGAGCTTTGTATCGCGAAAGTGGTGGCATCCGCGAGCCTCCCCAGTGGTGCCAGATGTCATAAAGGTGAGCGATGTTTCTTCAGCTTTGAGGCAAGTGGGTGTGGGGTCTAACTTGAAAACGTCAGTGGTGAGTGAGGGGATTTCCTGCCAGCAATTGGCTTCTCGCTTGTTTACCGCGGTGCAGATTTTTGAATATCCAGAGTTATGCTTGAGCTGGTAGAGGAAAAGTCGCAAGGCTAAGGAGTTGAAATTACCCTCATATATATCAGGCTGGAGGATGAAGGATTCGATCTCTGCTAGGATGTTTTTATAGGCATGTGAGTGGGATGAATTCTGCATACTGGTTTACGCGTTGAGTAAATGCGATCGAGCTGAAGAGTTCAAGTCTCTATGGAGACGAGAGCAATATGATGATTTTTGCACGCGACTACTTGACTTTATCAGAGCTTGCGGCAAGAATCGTCCAGTGCTGTTTTTGCAGCTCAACAGTTCATACTGTTTCTAACTAACTACTCTGATCTAAATAAGCCTAGCCATGATGAGAATTTCTATATTCGCTCTGATCTCCGTACTATTCAGCGGTCTGATGACCTCCTGTTACTATCCACCCTATCAGTCTCAAAACTCTAACCAAACGGTGACTCCACCAGTGCCTAAGGATGAGACTGTAATCAATGATGAAGGGCAGAGGCAACTCGAGGAAGCTCGTCTGCGCCTTGAGAATGGCGGCACGCCAAATGGTCTTCCAACTGTAGACCCTAACATTACAGGAGTAGCTCCAACAGCACCCGCGACTTACCCGTACGCAACGAAGGTTCCAGGTAAACAAGGTTTCGTCTTTAACCCGTACACCAAAAATCAGGTGGATGTGCGCGGTATCCCACAGGGAACTCTCGTGCGTGATCCTTATGACACCGATATGACACACAAGTTCCGCGTGCCTTAGCCCTAGCTGAGAGTAAATTACTTTTTATAGCGCGAGCCTTGCAAATTAGGCTCGGCGCTTTTTATATCGGTGCGAATGATCAAACGCGTTTCCATACTTGGCCCCGGATTGCTCGGTGGCTCGATTGCTCTGGCTGTGAAAAAACACCGACCAGAGTTGGAGCTTATATTGTGGGGGCGACGTGAGCAACCGCTAGAAGTGGCGAGAGCATGGGGGTAGAGCGTATCACGACGGACCTTGCTGAGGCTGTGGCAGGTGTGGATCTATGTATTCTTGCTACTCCTGTGGGAGTGATGAAACATCTAGTAGCTCAAATTGTGGAGATCCAGGGGGATACTCCGTTGTTGCTAACTGATGTGGGAAGCGTGAAGCGCCTCCCTCACGCCGAGCTTGCTCCACTGATCAAAGGCAGTGCTGTGCAGTTTATCGGCAGTCACCCAATGGCTGGTTCAGAAAAAACAGGCATGGAAGCTGCGCGCGTCGATCTGATGGATGGGGCGACTTGTCTGGTCACTAATGAGGATGGTGTCGCGGAATCCCAACTGGAGTTGCTCGAAGGATTTTGGCGAAGCCTAGGCTGCAAGACGCGGCGCATGACTGCTGAAGACCACGACTACGCAGTCGCTCGTGTCAGCCATTTTCCGCATATTTTAGCATCTGTTGGAGCCACAGTAGGGCTCGCATATGATGACATCGCAGAACTTAGTGGCGGTGGAATGCGCGATACAACCCGAGTGGCAGGCGGTGACCCTGGACTCTGGACAGAAATTTTGATGGAAAACCGTGATGCTCTGCAGCGCTCGATGCGTGAGAGTATTGCAGACCTCGTGAAGCTTATGGATTGTCTTGAAAAAGATGACCGTGAGCAAATGCATGCCTATCTTGAAGAAGCAAAGCAAAAAAGAGGGCTCATCTAACAACATTAAGGAAATAATTTATTCTATGGAATCTATCACTTTAGAACCGATCGCTAAGATCAATGGTGAGGTAAACATGCCGGGCTCAAAGAGCCTATCTAACCGAGCACTCTTGCTAGCAGCGCTAGCTGAGGGGACGACTGAGATTAGCAACTTGCTCGACAGCGATGACGTGCAACGGATGCTGGAGGCTCTTTCCTCACTAGGTGTGAGTTACGAACTGAGTGACGGTGGTACACGCTGCGTGGTGCAGGGGCTTGGACGACCGCTCGGAACAGGGGAGCAACTAGAGCTCTTCCTCGGCAATGCTGGAACGGCGATGCGTTCGCTCGCTGGCGCCATGACTCTTGGCAAAGGTGAGTTCACTCTTACTGGAATCGAACGGATGGAAGAACGCCCGATAGATGCCCTAGTTGAAGCGTTACGCTCAATAGGCTGTGATATAACCTTCCTGAAAAACGAAGGATACCCACCACTTTTGATCAAAGCGAATGGTCTGAAAGGTGGCAAAGTGCAAGTAGACGGAACCATCTCTAGCCAGTTTCTTACGGCACTTTTGATGGCAGCTCCGTATGCTGAAAATGACATGGAGATCGAGATCGTTGGCGAGCTAGTTTCTAAACCATATATCGACATCACTACCCACATCATGGCCCAGTTTGGTGTGGAGGTGAAAAATGATAACTACCAGCGCTTCCTTGTGAAAGCTGGGCAAAAATATCAATCACCAGGCAAGTTCATGGTGGAAGGAGATGCTTCATCAGCTTCTTACTTCCTCGCGGCTGGAGCCATCAAAGGTGGCAGAATCAAGGTCACTGGCATTGGTAAGAAAAGCATTCAAGGGGATGTAGCATTTGCCAAAGTGCTTGAAGACATGGGTGCTAAAGTAGAGTGGTACGATGAATATATTATCGTCGATGGCAGCGAACTCACAGCGGTGGATCAGGATATGAATCATATTCCTGATGCAGCGATGACGATAGCTACAACTGCTCTCTTCGCCAAAGGCACGACGACCATTCGTAATATCTACAACTGGCGGGTCAAAGAGACCGACCGTCTTTTCGCGATGGCTACGGAGCTTCGCAAAGTCGGTGCTGAAGTTGTAGAAGGTGAAGATTTTATCGAAATCACACCACCAGTGAAAATCCAACATGCCACCATCGATACCTACGATGACCACCGCATAGCAATGTGCTTTTCCCTAGTAGCTCTTGATCCAGACTGCGGCGTCACCATCAATGACCCAGGCTGTACGGCGAAAACTTTCCCAGACTTTTTTGAACGACTCGCGAGCGTGAGTGAAGCCTAGATCACAAAATCATGAGCAATAGTAATATAGCAGTAGCCATCGACGGCCCAGCTGCCTCAGGTAAAAGTACGGTCGCTAAGACATTAGCCAAACGCCTAGGTCTGATCATGGTCAACACTGGCGCGATGTACCGTGCTGTGGCATGGGCTACTATCCAGCACGGAGTGGATCCAGCTGACTCAGCGGCTGTGATCAATTTGTTAGATCGCGTGGACTTTACCTGTGGAGTAGAGAATAACCTTTCTACCGTCCTGGTCGACGGTGTCGATCTAGGTGATGCGCTTCGCCAAGATGCAGTCAATAGCCGAGTCTCAAAGGTCGCCGCAATCTCTGAAGTCCGTGAGCTGTTGGTCAGTATGCAACGCGACTACCTAGAGCTTGGCTCAGTGGTGATGGAGGGCCGTGATATCGGCTCGGTTGTTTTCCCTAACACTCCCTTCAAAATGTACATCGATGCTTCTGAGGAAGTGCGCCGCAAGCGCCGTGCAGCCGAGGGAATCATTGATGACCCAACTGCTCGCGACAAGGAAGATAGCAAACGCAAGAGCTCACCGTTAGTGATCGCTGAGGGAGCAGTAGTGATCGACTCTAGTGAGATGGATGTCGAGCAGGTCGTGCAAGCCGCATTGACTGTGCTGCGTGAACGTGGTGCCTCTGAAGAACTTCTCGCTAAAGCGAACTAACTTATTATCCTGACTACCTATGAAACTTGTCTACTGGATTGGTTACACCTTTTTTATGAGCGCTGGCAAAGCGTTCTTTAACCGCAGAGTTATCAACGATCATAAGCTCCTAGAGGAGGGTGGCGTACTCATGTGCGCCAACCACGAAAGCTTTTTGGATCCACCATTGATCGGTATTGTCCATCCACTCAATGTGACCTACCTCGCCCGAAAGACGCTTTTTACAGGCTTCGGTAAGTGGCTCTACACCCAGTGGGATGCTATCCCTATCGATCAGGATAATCCTGATATGACAGGTCTCAAAAATATCATCAGAGCCCTCAAGGCCGGCAAAAAAGTCGTGATGTTTCCTGAGGGTGAACGCACGCTTCACGGTGGACTCAATCCTGGTTTGCCTGGTGTCGGCTTAATTATTTCAAAGGCTCAAGCAGTTGTTCAACCAATGCGTATTTTCGGAGCTTATGATGCACTACCGCGTGGATCAGGAAAGATGAAGTGCAACCAAATCGACATCGTTGTCGGCGACCCAATTCATTTCACTAAAGAAGAGTTCAAAGAGCTCCGCGGCAAAGATGGTTACCAGAAAATTTCTAACAGGGTCATGCAGGCGATCAGCGAGCTGACTCCTGAAGGGTAGTTCAGCAGTTAGAAGAAACAGTTTCTACCGCGAAAGACGCGAAAGTAACGAAAAATGGCAGAACTCTGAAGTCGCCAGATCTTAAATAACGCACATAGAGTTTAGTCTAACAGAATACAATGGAGGATTTCCACTGGCATGTGGAACCAAATACTGTCACCTGTGTTTGATGAAGTGTGTACTTTACCCTCTGCTGGATCGGCTTGAATCCAGCGAGAGTCACCAAGGTAGACGATCACGTGGAGGCCGCTTTTTGTGACTGCTAGGTCTCTGGCTTGGGCGTCATTAGGTTCAAAATTCTTGATGAGGCCTGAAGTCCCTCGGGCTGTGGTATTATTTCGGTAGCTGCCTAATAATGACTTGGCGCTAGTATCTTGCCACCATTGTAAGAGCGCTTCGCGGCCCAGTGCTGGATTCATTTGCTTAATCGACTCTGCGGCAAGAGCGTCACGATAAGCTCGCCTAGGGAGTCCAGAGCAATCAATCCCTTGGTGGTTCTCTCCTCCCCAGTGGTAGTCAACGCCCTCATACTTTACTAGGTTTTGTAGGTAACTCGCATGGATAGCTTGCTTGTCGTAATGAGCTAATGGCCAGAAGAGCAGCGCTGCTACAGTGAGTGAAGAGAGAGAAATGAGAGTCTAGAATACTTTTCTATAGGTCGAGAGGAGTTGTAGTGCACAACACCAGACGATGAGCGCACTCAGGACCACGCTGATGCATAGCCGCTTGCTGTGCAAAGCTACCTGATAGAGAAGGCTGATACCTGCAATACCTAACAATAATAAAACCCAGGCAAGATTTTTCGATGGGAGTAGCTTAGTCATGAGTTTCATCTTGAGTCTGCATCCATCTAGTCGGAAAATGAAACACCGAAAGCAGAAAATCTTAATGCCTTGGCGTAAGTCTAACAACGATTATGCCAGACCGTTCTCCAGAAATCTGTGGTGAAAGAAACAACCTAGCCCCGCGTAGAACAAAGAGGCTGGAAGCACTCTTCTACGAATCATTAGCCGATCCGTGCTTTACTGGGCTTATAGTGCAAAGCTTTCGTTCCTTTCGAATCTTTCGCGGTAGATCCACTTCATCGTCCACTAGCATCTTCCGAGTCGGAAAAGGGAACACTGAAAGCGGAACACTTAAAAAGCTCTAGCGTAAGTCTCACAACGATTATGCCATCCCGCCTTCCAACGTTTCTCACCACGCTCTGCTGGGGAGTTTTTGATTCTTTGGTTGAGTGTGAGTTTGGCGCTGTCAGCGAATGCTCTGGCTGAGTCCTGACCACCTTTGCTGGGGCGCATGTTAGATAGCACTTGGAGGAGCCCCCATCCTTGATTGTTGTAGCGCTCACGTGGATTGATTCCTTCTCCCTTAAAGTTGACGTAATCGATGAGGGCGTAGGTGCCATTGGTGGTCGTGGCGACTAGGTGGTAGTTCGTCTGGGTGCGCTGGCGGTTTGCAGCTGGAGCGGCTTTGAGCATTTTTGGCAGAGCTGCCTGAGATTTCTGAATGATGAAATCGGTTTGAAGTGTGACGCTGTTAGCTAGGAAAGTTCTGAGGCCGCTGAGTTTGGCACCATTGAAGTCGGCTTGGAAGGCAGCCTTACTATTCCACGGGCAATCTTTGGCTTGGAGCACCCATGCTGGGATGTCCTTGCGGCCAGAGGCTTGGGCGTAGCGTACGAAATCCGGGAAGGATTCGGTCCAGCGTCCATTGAAGCCTTTAGGGTACCAAATGAAGTGGCCAATACCCATCGATGGAAATTCTTCACCTGTGTTCCAAGTGGTGAGTCCATTGATTGAGCCACCAGATTCATTTTGCCAGATCTTGTTACCAATCTTTTTCTTCTGAGATGGACTTAATTTTGACCCACTGTTTGTCTTAACTAGAACGGGCGAGGTGGCCTGAGTGGAGGAGCAGGAAAGCAGCGGTAGTAGGCTGAGGGCAAGAATGGGAACGAATTTCATGAGGTAGCAGTTGAAGGCTTTGAGATAAAGAGGTAAGAGTCTTCTAATTGCAATTGCACTGGATTTCAAATTCCTAATCTCAAAGTTATGCCAATTTTTCTAAAATACCTTATCACCGCTGGCATTATTGTGCTCGTTTCAGAGTTTGCCAAGCGTAGTGATAAGCTCGGAGCCTTGATTGCAGCCTTACCTGTCGTGACTACGATTGCGATGATCTGGATGTTTGTAGAACTGCGTGGGCAGGAACAGACTGACAAGATTGGCAACCACGCTTGGTTCACGTTCTGGTATGTGCTGCCGACTCTACCGATGTTTCTTGTGATCCCTTGGATGCTGAAAAGGGGGATTCATTTCGGCTGGACCATGGCGGCTTACTGCGTGGGCACGATGGTGCTTTTTGGCCTTCTCCATCTAGTGATGAAGAAGTTTGGGGTGCCGTTGATGTAGTGAGAAGTGAGAATTCCTAGCGCAGGGACCTGTGGAATAGATCGACAGTTAGCCTGTGGCAGATTGTGGCGAGTTCTGGATCATAGCGATCTCCCTCGTCACGCATGAAGGCGTGTTGGGCATTGAATTCGTGCCATGTGTAATTCGCATTCACTTCGTTCAAAGTGCTATAGAGGAGTTTGCGGCCCTTTAACGAAACGTGTGGGTCTTGTCTTCCCCAGATGAACATGATTTCGCCGGAGATATTTTCTAAAATCTCAATGGTTTGAGGTTTTGTGCCGGCAGGCATGGTCGAAGAATGGATGTCAGTAGCGTACAGGCAGGCTGCGGCTTGGACCCGTGGGTGGAGCGCGGCGCGGCAGGCTAAGTGACCACCTAGACAGACGCCGAAACTACCGATGCGGCCATTGCAAAATGCTTGCGTATCGACCCAGTCGACGATGGCTGCTGTGTCTGAGTCATGGCTGGTGAGAGGTTTGGTGAACTTGTCATCGTTACCTTTGTCCTTACCGACATCATCGTAGGCTAGAATGGTGCCGATCTCATTGAGTTCGTGAAAAACCTCAGGAACGATGACGACGTATCCGTGGCCAGCTAAATAGGAAGCTGTACGGGCAATAGGTTCCGTGATTTGGAATATTTCGGAGTAGAAAATGACAGAGGGAAATGCACCATCGTTGGTTGGTCTCACCACGCTGCAACGCATGGTTCCTGTGCTAGTCGTTAGATCGATGGATGATTGAGTCACGGTCATGTGCCTAAAAAGCACAATCCACAGTGAACTTACGATAAAAAAATTGAAGATTGCCGTGCGTGGTTTTCTGATTTTCTATTGGGGGACGCTGATAGGTGGAGTTTTTTCACCACAGATTACACTGATTTTACAGATGCCGTTGCAGTGGTTTTTTGACACGATTTACAAGATGAACAGAATTTTTATGCTTGAGCTGTGCGAGCTTCGCTCGCACTGGCTGAGAAAAAATCTGTGTAATCTGTGTAATCTGTGGTTGGAAGTCGCTTCATCGTACCAAGCCCCTTGACCGCCCGCACGATGAAATCCCGCCGGTCGTCAAGCCGACCCTGCCGCAGAGCTGTGTCAAGCCACGGCAGTCCAGATGCTGATTGCTGCCGAGCTGGGGCTCTGCGCTTCGAGGGAGTTTACTACAGATTTCACTGAATATACAGATTCGGGTGCAGTGTTTTTTTTGACACGATTTACAAGATGAACAGAATTTTTATGCTTGAGCTGTGCGAGCTTCGCTCGCACTGGTTGAGAAAAAATCTGTGTAATCTGTGGTTGAGACTTTTATTTCGTTTTGGAGCCGAGAGTGGGTCTAACAAAGCCTATCTCGAAAGTCTGAGTAGCTGAACTCTCGGACTGTTTCTATGCTGCCGTCTTCGTGTTTGAGGGCGATGGCAGGGTGGGGGACTCCGTTGAATGTGGTGGTTTTCACCATGGTGTAGTGCGCCATGTCATCGAAGGTGAGGGTGTCGCCGACCTTTAGGGCGCTTGTAAATGCGTAGTCGCCGATGATGTCGCCCGCGAGACAGCTCGGACCGCCGAGTCGGTATAGGTGTTCTCCCGCTGTGGTGGCTAGTGAGCCATCGGGTCCAAAGAGACCTGGGCGATAGGGCATCTCTAACACGTCGGGCATGTGGCAGGTGGCTGAGACATCGAGGATGGCAATCTTCAGTCCTGCGTTTTCAACGATGTCGATGACTGAAGCTTCTAACACGCCTGTGTGGATGGCGATGGCTTCACCAGGTTCGAGCCAGATTTCATCGAGTCCATAGCGCTCGCGAGTTTGTTGGATGAGTCGGACAAGGCGTTCGCGGTCATATTCGGGTTTGGTGATCCAATGTCCACCTCCCATGTTGAGCCAGCTGATCTCTGGTCGGCGAAGCAGATCACCAAAATGTGCATCGAGTGCATCGAGGGTGGTTTCGAGGGCGTTAGAGTTTTGCTCGCAGAGTGTGTGAAAGTGGAAACCGCTGATGCCAGTGAGATCGACGCCTTCGAGGGATTTGGCTGTGGCTCCAAGACGTGATCCTGCAGCGCAGGGGTCGTAAATGGGGGTCTGGCCAGTCGAGTGTTCGGGGTTGAGGCGGATGCCGTATTTGAGTTCGCCAGAGATGTAGCGTGGGTGGCTGGTGGCCATTTCACGGAAGCGTTGCCATTGGCTGGCCGAGTTGAAATCGAGATGGTGAGTAATTTCTAACAACTCAGCGACTTCTTGTTCTTTATAGGCGGGCGAATAGCTGAGGGTGTGCTTGCCGAATTTTTGGTGAGAGAGCTTCGCTTCCCACAGTCCGCTGGCACAGCAACCATCGAGGTATTCAGCGATCACTGGAAATGTTTTCCAAAGAGCAAAGCCTTTGAGGGCAAGCACGATCTTACAATCGGCTAGTTGTTTCACCTCGGCAAGAATCGCGAGGTTCCTGCGGAGAGCTGCGAGATCAATGATGTAGCGCGGCGTAGAATAGGCTTCTAGCCTCTTTGGTTGTACGGAAACAGACATGAGGTGGTGTACGAATAATCTCCGACAGCTATACACCTGCGAGAAAGAGGCTGGAAGCCTCTTCTACTAAAATACGATCAAAGCTATGAAGCACATTTAAAACTGCGAGGACGCTGAAAATTTTCTACCAAGGATCTCACTAATCCCACGAATGGTTACTGGGGGTGGGGTGATCTACCGTGAAAAATACGAAAGGAGTAGCCAATGAGAAATACTGTTTTATGTGAACAGCCGTCAGCGCAAGACTCTACTACCGATATTCGACGTTCCTATTAGATTTGGCATCAAGTCGAGATCTTCCACGAAGAGGTGGTTGGATTGAAGGATATGATCACTTTTCAAGGCGCAGTGTTGAAGAGCCAGATAAACCCTATTCAGGTAAATTCTTACTCAGAGTCGAGCCGACTCTCCACAGAAGGTTATCAGCATAGAGTACTGAGGACGGAGTTAGTCTTAATAGCTGGGTTAGTTCAAAACTGAAATTTCTCACAAAATGAAAAAATTATCAGTATTTCTATAGGCCCTACTATCAGTTAGTTGTTTGGCTCGAGGGCTTCTTTTTTCGCCTTACTTTTGAAAGAGTCCTTGATACAGACCAAGTAGTCTACTTCGTTCCACTCAATGACGTAGAGGAGGCAGGTGGTGGGTTTTCCGTTCAATAGAAGGCTGCCAGTTCCCGCGTTGTTGAGTGCGACGTGGCCATTGAGTTCGGCATCATCGTATTTTTGTAGATGTCAACATCACTGGCGTTGACCTCGGCGATGATTGCTAGGATGTCGTCGTTGAGTGTGACCTTCTTGTCTGAGAATTTCAGAGAGACATCTTGTTCGAGAGATTGGGTGATGGAGTCAAAGTCGGTGCCGTAGCTTTTTGATAGAGTGGTGGCATTGGCGCAATCAGGAAGTTTGGATGCCTGATAGGCTGCGACACCAACCACAGTGGCGCATCCACCAATAGTGAGCGCTGTGTAGTCAGCAATGCAAAGAGTCACAATGTTAACTGTGATGAGGAGGGCCTTTACGAACGAGTTTATGGTCAGCGAGGACTGTAGTTGAAACCATTACTTGGTCTCAAACTTTATTTTTCTGAGGGCCTCGATTCTCGTCAACATTGGCGGGTGTGAGTATTCCATGAAGACTGGGAATGGGTGGGGGGTGAGGTTGACTAGATTGTCAGCGGAGAGTTGCTTGAGAGAGCCGATGAGGTGCTCTGGAGATTCTTGGGCGTTGGCGGCGTAGGCATCGGCTTCGAACTCGTGTTTGCGGCTGCTCATGTTGGAGAAAATACTGAGGATCTTGTTGATCGGTGAGAAGAGCATGAAGAAGAAGATGAGGCCGGCGTAGACCGAAATTTTCTCCACGTAGAATGCATCGAAAAGTAGGCGTGAGAATGCTCCGTCCTTGTCGGTTGCGATGCCAATCAGGAAGAAAAGCACGGCACTCTGGAGGATACCTACCACCATGCGCTGGATGATGTGCTTGCATTTAAAATGGCCAATTTCGTGGGCGAGAATTCCAACGAGTCCTTCGGTGGTATGGTTTTCGATCAGTGTGTCGTAGAGGGCAATTTTCTTATTCTTTCCAAACCCAGTGAAGAACGCATTGGATTTGGTAGAGCGCTTGGAGCCGTTCATGACGCAGATCTCGGTGAGAGGGAAGTCACACTTCTTGGCCAGTTCATTGATCGCGGATTTTAGTTCACCCTCAGCCATCGGTTCAAATTTATTGAAGAGTGGCAGGATGTATGTCGGGGCCAGGTAGGTGAGTAGTAATTGGAGGACGGTGAAGGAAATCCATGCCCAGAGCCAAGCGTTATCGATCGAGTTGAAAATCCAGAGAATGAGCGAGAGGATAGGGGCACCGATGAGTACCATCAAGATGAGTCCTTTGATCTGGTCGACGATGAATGTTTTTGAGGTGGTTTTATTGAAGCCAAATTTTTCTTCGATGATGAAGGTGGAATAGAGCTGGAAGGGGATGCCGATGAGAGTTTGACCAACAAATAGAATGCCCATGAAGACGAGACCAGTGATGATTTCGCCATATCCAAGCCCACGAGCCCACTGATCTAGGTAGCCGAATCCTCCGGTGAACCAGAAGATGAGGGTGATTCCGAGCGAAAATGTTGTCTGGATGACATCGAACTTCGAGTTGACGCGGGTGTAGTGCTGGGACTCGGCAAATTTGTCTTCAGTGAAGATCCCTTTGAATTCAGTGGGGAGCTTTGGTTGGAGCGCCTTGAGGTTGAGAAGGGTGGAGATAAGATCGAGATTCCAGAGTGCGAACAGTGAAATGGCGATGATGATGCCCAAAGTGTTATTCATGGCTGGGAGTAGAGGGTATCTCGCAAAGCATGCAAGCCCGAAATATGGTGTTGGCAGACTGCTTTCATTTGTTAACTTCTGACACGTATGAAATGTTTCCTGTTCCTATTGCCTTTATTGTTTGTGAGCTGCGCAACTAATGACCCAGCAACCAGCGGTGTGTGGCGTAAATCTCCAGGAGCCTGGGTCAACGGTGCTGAGGTTTTTAGCAATGTCGAAGCTTTGAAGGGGGTCGGTATGATCGAGAAGGAGAAGTTGATCTATAGGGCTTCCACTCAGAACTTTGACGGGCCGTTGCGTTGGCAGTTCATGGCTGAAGGGACTCAGGGGGAACACCTCACAATGAGAGTCGATAGAATGCAAATATCGACATCTCGCACTAAGCGATCAGTGAAAATTCCTCACTCAATGTTAGGTGGCGAGAGTGCGTTTGTCTTGGAGAAATTGCCAAAGCCGAAACGTAGCTTCAAGAAAAAGTCGAAAGAAGAACTGGAGCGCGATGCTGCTATGCTCGCTAAAAAACCACGCTGGTTGGCGAGCTACACATTGCCAGATACTTTCCAACTCTATCCGAAAGCTGACGGAAAGGTCGTTGTCGCGGCAAAAATTGTAGTCACCACTGAGAAAGGCACTCAGTCGGAGTGGGTCAATTTTGCCCTTTTACCAAACACTAACCGTTCGAAAAGTTTCACCTTCCGTCAGACGATGCTGGAATATGACGGGGTGCCTATTGAATAAAGGAGATTAGATATAAAACATTGGTCCTGAATCAGTCTCGGTCAGATCTGTGAGTTTGATAGTTCTGAGGCTTGCAGCAAAAATTGTACTAGCAGAGCTCCAAGCTTTGTTGACAGCAGCTCCAGAGGCACCCTCTGTATTGGTTGTGTCCTCCAATAATGTTGGTTCTACTGATTGCACAATATCGAAAAGTGTTATATCATCAACCTTGCCAGAAAGTAAATATCCGCCAAATTTGCCGCGCTTGCTCGTCACTAGACCTGACCTCCTTAAATCATTGAGAATTTGCACCAAAAAGTTTGAAGACACAGCTTCGCGTTGTGCTATCTCATCAAGTCGTGTAATGGTCTTAGCATCGGCTTGCTTCGCTAGCTGCGCCATAGCCCGGCATGCGTATTCTAATTTCTGGGATACTCTCACGCACACATCCACACCATATCATGTCCAATAAATCGAGCATTAAACCTCACAATCTCTGTAAGAGTACTAATGTATCAACGGAAGAAGTCTGGCTTCAGGTGCGAGACCATGCTCAGGAGATCGCTGATAGCGAACCTCAGCTAACGGCCTTGCTCTACGATGTTGTGCTTAATCGAGCCAGCCTCGGCGAGGCTCTAGCCGCTCGCCTCTCAAGGAAACTGTCTAGAGAAGAGATGAATCGTGAAGAATTGACTCCATTGTTAGCTGATATTTTTGTGAACCAGCCACGAGTGACACAAAGTGCCGCAGCTGACATGATGGCGATTTTTGAGCGCGATGCTGCGTGTAAGTCACCTTTGGAGCCGATGATATTTTTCAAAGGATTCATGGCGATTACAACGTACAGGATAGCACACCATCTGTGGCATAATGACCGCAAGCCATTGGCTCTCTATTTCCAGAGTATCTGTAGTGAGGTCTTTGGAGTTGATATTCACCCTGCGGCGAAAATCGGCTGTGGATTACTATTAGATCACGCGACCGGTGTCGTTATCGGTGAGACAGCAATCGTCGAAGATAATGTGTCTATCCTTCATGAGGTCACTCTCGGTGGTACGGGTAAAATCAGTGGCAACCGTCATCCGGTTGTTCGCTCGGGCGTTATGATCGGTGCCGGGTCTAAGATTCTTGGACGCGTTGAAATCGGCCGTTGCGCTAAGGTTGGAGCGGGGAGTGTTGTTCTAACTGATGTGCCTGAGCATGTCACCGTCGCTGGTGTGCCAGCAAAAATACGTGGCAAGGCGAATACCCCTGCTCTGGATATGAACCAGTGCTTCGAAAGTGGTCTGATCTAGCAACTGTGTTCGGCAATGTGCTGTTGGAGCTTTGTTAGCGTAATGCCTTCAGCTCTGAGCTGTTTGATGGCGAGCGCATTGTCGCGCTTGGCTAAGCGTTTGCCCTGAGAATCACAGACGAGATCGTGGTGATGGTAGCGTGGCTGGGGTAGCCCTAGTAGCGACTGTAATATTCTGTGAATATGGGTGGACTCTAGCAGGTCCTTTCCGCGTGTCACATCAGTGATATTTTGAAAGGCATCGTCCACGACTACGGCAATGTGATAAGAGGTGCCGATGTCTTTTCTCGAGAGAACCACATCACCTAACATGCTATGGTTCACTCTTTGTTTGCCGAGTCTGCTATCGGTAAAAGTGAGTGCTCCTGTGATTTTTTGCGCTACCACAGAGTCGAGCCGCCACGATGGTTCGATTCCTTCTGAGATGTTTGCGACGATTTCGTCCGGCGTGAGTTGTTTGCAGGTGCCAGGGTAGAGTGGTCCGTCTGAGCCATGTGGTGCGCGTGTTAGGTTGTCGAGCTCGCGCTGGATGTCCCTGCGGCTGCAAAAGCAGGGGTAGACGACACCGAGGACTTTGAGTTTCTCTAAAGCATTTCTATAGATGCTGACACGCGATGTTTGACGCAGAGCTGGGCTCTCCCACTCCAATCCAGCCCAATGAAGGTCTTCTTCTATCTGAGTGTAGTAGATGTCTCTGACGCGCGTGATATCGATGTCTTCATATCGGAGCAAAAAACGACCGCCATTTTTGGTTGCGAGATCGCGAGCAAAAAGGGCGGCGTAAAGGTGACCGAGATGGAGATGGCCAGTAGGGGAGGGAGCAAAGCGAGTGATCATCTGTGCGCTATCCTTGGCCATCTAGTTAGTTGTTCTATCCTTTGATTTCTAACAACATTTGTGCGTTGTTGTGGAATCGTTTGAGGAAGAAAAGGAGTCGCTCCATCGCTTCGTGCGGGCGTGCTCCGGAGAGTCCGCGTCGGATGAGGTGGATTTTATGAAGCAGGTGTTCGGGCATGAGGAGTTCCTCACGGCGGGTTCCTGATTTAAAAATATCCACTGCTGGATAGATGTACTGTTCTGCAATACGGCGGTCGAGTACGAGCTCCATGTTACCAGTTCCTTTGAATTCTTGGAAGATGGCATCGTCAGCACGCGAATTGGTGTGGACCAATGCTGTGGCAACGATGGTGAGTGAGCCTGCAGAGCGTGTGTTACGTGCTGCTGCGAAGAGGCGACGTGGCATTTCTAAAGCGCCAGCGACGATACCACCAGATTGGATGCCGCGACCTTTTCCTTGTTTGCTGCCACCCATCACGGTGTTGTATGAGCGAGCGAGGCGGGTGATGGAGTCCATCATGAGGAAGACGTGTTCGCCGGCTTCGACAAGGCGCTTAGCGCGTTCGATACATAGTTCGGCAACGCGGCAATGGTTCTTTGCTCCTGAGTCGTTAGAGCTGGCGTAGATTTCAGCGCCAGGTAAACTCATTTTAAATTCTGTGACTTCTTCCGGCCGTTCATCAACCAATAAAATCATGAGGTGCATGTCCTCATTGTACTTTTGCTGCATGGCTTCAGCCATATGCATCATCATGGTTGTTTTGCCAGAGCGCGGAGGGGAGACGATGAGGCCGCGCTGGCCTCGGCCGACAGGAGCCATGATGTCGAGTACGCGTGTGGTGAATCGCTCAGATGTTGTTTCAAACGGAATCCGCTTATTTGGGTTTACCGCTTTGAGTTCGTCAAAGTGTGGGAGCCTACGCGCCTTTTCTGGTGGCATACCATTGATCTTCTTAAGCTCAGTGACTTGAAGTCCACGTGGGCCTTGCTGGGCGATTCCATCAATCCAGACACCAACACGTAATCCATTGACGCGAACAACGTCAGGGGAGATGAAAACGTCATTGTTAGATTGCTCTAGATCGCCTGAGAGTTCGCGTAAAAAACCAAATCCTTTCGGGCTGAGTTCGAGAATGCCGCTCACTGCTACAGGTGGGCCTGTGAATACTACAGGTTTAGCTTCTTGGTGCTCTTTAGGTCCCCGACGGTCGTTATTGTTGCGACGGTTGTTTTTGCCTTTGCCGCGGTTATTGTTGTTCCGATCGTTGTTGTTCCGATCGTTGTTATTGTCGCGGTTATTCCGATTGTTGCGGTTACGGCTATTGTTATTGCGATCATTGTTATTGTGATCGTTGTTATTGTGATCGTTGTTATTATCGCGGTTGTTATTATCGCGGTTGTTTTGGTGGACTGGTCCGCCACCTTCCACTCGGCCATTTCGTTGCTTGCGGTTGCGATTGTTCTGTCTGCGTCTGTTGCCGTCTTGTGGCTGGTTGTCAGACTCTGAGCGTGCGGAGCTTTGCTGCGGGGCTTCGTCGGTATTTGAGGAGGTAGGAGTGGAAGCTGGCTTTTGAATAAAAGCTGGCTGAGCTACAGGAGCAGGAGTCGCCACAGGTGTAGAACTGATTACAGGAGTTGAGCTGACCACAGGAGTTGCCTGCTTCACCGCTTTCTTTGCTGTCGCTTTCTTTGCGGTTACTTTTTTAGCGGCCTTTTTAGCAGTCGTTTTTTTTGCTGCTTTCTTGGCCGTTTTTTTAGCAGTAGCTTTCTTCGCTGTTTTCTTCGCTGTTTTCTTCGCTGCTTTTTTAGCTGCCTTCTTGGCAACGGCTGTTTTGACGTTGATTACGTCCTCAGGCTTGGAACCTTCTTCGCTCATAGTGTAATTGTAGATAAAGTGTCACCGTAATGAAAATTACGGTCAGGAGTGATCATTGCCACTCATTGGATTTGGGGCACAAGACGGAATGATACCGGAATGCGTCGGAAATAGAAATATCGTTGGTGATAGATGCAGGAGTGTCACGTATTGTGCTATTGCACGTGTCAGTGGAAATCTTCTTACGCAGTAGGTCATTGGGAATAGTGACGATGCGGTGCAGCTAAAAGAGTTTAGTGCAGGAAATCCCGAAGTGGTTCAATGTCCTCTTCGTGTCGTGACGACTTATACATGCTGCCTGCTGAATCCCATCTTGGCAATTATTTTTTTCAGCGATGAGGTTCTATGTGAATTTAGGACACAAAAAAGCCTACGAGAGTGTCGCAGGCTTTTCAATTTAGATTGTTGAGTTGATTGTTCTTGTTAGTTGAAAATAGGTGATTTGTGTCGCTTGTAGACTTTATTGGTGACCATGTAGTCAAGTGGGAAGTCTGGAAGCGGAGAGGCATCTGGAGGCCGTGGAATATTGCGTCCGATCGTTGCATCTTCAGGCTGTGAGCTAGAAATGCTGACTGGAGTGCCGGTTTTGACGATAGCGAAGAACTTAGGAGCTACGTTGTGGTGCATACGGATACAGCCGTGCGTGCATGGGCGGTCTTTCATCCAGCCAGTGTGGAATCCGTAGGCTGATTTAAACTCCATCCAGTAGGGCATTGGAGTTCCAACAAAGCTAGTACCAGCTGGCTTATTCCTAAGGTAACCTTGTCCGTACTGACCATTACCGTAGACATAGTAGCCATGGGTTTGTGCTCGGCGGTATTCTTGCTTGCTGTAGATCGTGAAGTTGCCCTTGGGGGTCGGGGTCGAGGCCGTGCCAACAGAAATAGGCATTACGAGAAGAGCTTTGTTGCCCTCCATAACGTAGGCCATTTGGTTGCTAGTAGAAACCTTAACTCGGACATTGTTTGGGTTAGATGGCTTGGAAGCTGGACGGTTGTACGCATCGTACGCTCCGAGGCTAGGGGTTTGTTGGCAAGAGCTCAGAAGAGCAACGCAGGCAACACCGAATAGAACAAGTATCTGCTTTTTCATGTTAGAGTGCATTAAAGCTGTATCTAGCAATCGGTGCAATAGAAAAATCGTAGGTAAAGAATATGCCACTCTTTAGCTACCTGGCATTTTCCCAATTGTAGACACGGCCTTTACGGAATTCTACTTTGGATTCTAGTTCGCGGGTGTAATCGTTAGTTCGCGTGATTGATGTGCCATAATATCCTCTGTGGCCGTAGCCACCGAAGAATCCACCTGAGTATGTGGGAGAGTAGAGGTAGTAATACCACTTTTCAAAACTCGTTCCATTGTCAGCGCCCTTTGAGCTACGTGATGGGTCACCCCAGGCGAGGTAAACCGCTTTTTTATCCATGCCCTTTTTGATTTGCCCTTGCTGGACTAATACTTGCTGATCTCGGGTGAGTTGAGTGAACATGTCTTGGTTTTTAGCAATGCGTTTTTGCCGTGGGTTTGTAGCGCAGTTGCTAAGCGTAAAGGCTCCCACTAGAATTATGCTTATGGTTAAGATCCGATGAATCATGTATTTACTTTACATGGATCGGTAGGAAATTTCAATATAGAGTAGCTGGTTCGATCGTTTTTTTATTCGATCTGACTTGTCGAAAGTATTTGACCCATAGTATTATATGAGGTGAATTATAACGCCTATATTATGTCTGAAGAAGTAATTTCCCCTATCGAGCTGTCCTGTAAGCTGAAACGTTGTCCTGAATGGGAAGTGGATGGAGATGGGATTTCTAGGACCTGGGAATTTGAGAGTTTTGGGGATGCTATGGAGTTTGTGAATGTGGTTGCTGATATTGCCGAAGCCGCTTTCCACCATCCTGATATCGATATTCGCTACTCAAAAGTGAAATTACTTCTTATCACTCACGAAATTGGTGGTGTAACAGAAGCTGATATAGAAATGGCAACTAGGATAGATACAGTGACTGACGCGTAAGTTCGCGACTTGGTCGTGTGAGTGCGATTTTGTGTGCTTGCCATGCCAATTAGCATTGGTTACATCGACTGTTATGCGCACTGGGCTTTCAATTTATTACCTGCTGATTCCTATTTTTATGGTTTCCTGTGCAAGTGAGCGCAAAATCACCTATGAAAAGGCTGAAGCTAGAGGTCTTGATAAGTATATGAGTGACGTGCGGTATGTTACCGATGAGGAAGGCAATGTGCGGCCGGATAGCGACAAACGCAGCCAGTTCGATAGCAGGGGAACGTATGCTGGAGCTAAAGGCTATAGTGGCGAAGACTATAGTAAGAAAAACTATCGATCAAAACGCTGGGGGAACAACAAGGATTTCAATGCCAAGAATTTCTCAGGCAACAAGAATGGTAGCCGGTTCCAGCATTCACCTCACTTTGTGCAGCAGCAAGCGAATGCCCAAGGTCAGAATGCCGCTGCGGGAGGAGAAAATTATGCAACTTCCGGCTATGCTGGAAACACTGGAGCGGCTAACCGTGGCAATGCGGTAGTGCGTCCTAGTGATGCTAAGTCAGCCTCAAAAAGTAATTATCCAGCGCCACCCGTCTATAGCCTGGATCAGGCGAATGGAATTGGTGTGAGTGATACCAATTCTATGATGGGCCGCTAAAGTCAGTGAGAGCACTAGTCTAAATTGAGGCGCATGGGGATCATGCTAGAATAATTGAACCCAAGTTTTTGGAAGAACTTCTGTGAGTCTGCGCTGATTTTGTCAGTTAGCAATGTGATGCGAGAAAAGTCCTTGGTGTTGGCGAATTGTTTGACGTGATCCACTAAGATCGATCCGTAGCCTTGACCTCGATGAGTGGGGTGGATGATGAAATCTTCTAATAAGATGACCATTCCGCCGCGGGCTGTTGAGATAGTGAAGAGTAAGTTTACCATGCCGAAAATATTGTGATCATTTCTTAATACGAAGATGCGGCCCCTAGCTGGCTGTTCTAAGATCAACCGTAGTCCTCGTTGCTGGATTTCTCTATCCACATCAAAATCGTCTTGCAGTTCGAAAAGTTCCATTACTAGTTCCGTGATCTGATCGAGATCTTCGATCGTTGCTGTTTCGACGCGTGGGGCGTCGCTGGACTGTATGGATGGGGTGATTGTGTTGGATTCGCTCATGGTTGACAGGGGGACTCTACGGTGATTTTTAGGTTCAGCCACGAAAAACCCGACATATTCGAAAAAAAGAGCAAGGAATGAGAATGACGTGTTGACAAAGGCGTCTAAATACTTAGGTTGCCCGCCATTCCATTTGCCTCTGAGTAGGTAGATTGGAAATCTTTAATATTCCAACAGGAACATCACCATGAGCAAAAGAACTTACCAACCATCTAAGCGTGTTCGCAAGCGTCAGCACGGCTTCCGTGCACGTATGGCTACTAAAGCTGGCCGCGATTGTATTCGCCGTCGTCGTCAAAAGGGTCGCACACGTCTTATCCCTAAGGGCGCTGAAATCCACTTCAAGCGTCACACCAAGCAACACACCTAGTATTGCTTTAGTGTGAATTGAGCGAAGCCACTCTGGTTTCGCTCAGATAGCACTAATCACTACGGTGAGAGAAGCGCCCCATGCGTCTTCCCAGAAAGTTCTCAATTAGTCACCGGTCAGAATTTGCCCGTGTGAGAGAACATGGTAAGTCGCGTCCGGGGCGCTATCTTGTTGTTAGTGTCTTGCGTTCAGACGAGCTTGATCACTTCAAGTACGGACTCATAACCACCAAGAAAGTAGGCAAAGCGCATCAGCGTAATTACTTTCGGCGAGTCTTTCGTTCAATAATGCAAAACCATGGTGAGTTGATCTGTGATGATTACTACATCGTGACTATTGCGCGTTGGCGAGCCTCCGAGGCAAGCTATGAGGAACTCGAGCGCGAATGGCTTAAACTAGCGCGAAAGCTGGGAGTGCTAAAAACCGAACTTTCATGAAACGATTGCCAGTGACATGTATAAAACTCGGAATTCGCGGATATCAGAAATTTCTGAATCCTATTTTGCGAGCAGTGAGTGGGCCATATGGCGGTTGTCGATTTTCACCTTCTTGCTCGCATTATTTTTATCAGGCGGTAAATACCCATGGAGCACTGTACGGCAGTTGGCTTGGGATTTACCGCCTTTGTCGTTGCCACCCGTGGGGCGGCTGTGGGTGTGACCCAGTTCCACCAAAGAAATCATCGTAATTTTAGAATTTTAGATAGTAATCATTATGGATCGTAAAGCATGGATCATCCTCATTCTCTGTGGTATAGGCCTCGTCGCTAATACCATGTTTATGGGAGATACTGACAAGGCTCGCAAACAACTGGAGCTACAAGAAAAGAAACAGGAGCAAATAGCAGAAGTGCAGAAGTCGGGACCAGAAACCGAGTTTGTCACCGAGAAGCCTACGCTCCCAGAACCTAAAGAAGATCAGCCACACACACTGGTCGGTAAAGATGGTGAGGTGGTTGACGTGATCTACACATTCACCAGTTTCGGTGGCGGTGTGAAGACTGCAGAATTTCCGCAACAGAAGACGATTTATGGTGAAGGCCACATCGAACTCAATAAACTATCAAGCTATCCAGTTGGCGCGATTGCTTCGGACTACCGAAAAATCGATGGCTCGTTTTATGAACTCGTAGAGAAGAGCAAAAGTTCTGTGACCTACAAGGGGAAGCTAGCTAGTGGCCTAGAGGTCACAAAAACTTGGAAGCTTGTAGAAAAAGAGGAAGCAAAAGGGTATCAACTCACACTTAATGTACATTTCAAGAATGCATCATCCGCTGCAATCAATCTAGCTGACTATGGAGTTTACACGGGTACTGCAGCGCCATTGCACGGCAAAGAAATGCAGGACAAAGCGGGCTGGTTCTATTACGAAGATGGATCTTTTGAATTTGATAAACAGGGACCATTCAAAGGGGGCATGTTTAGTGACGCTAAAGCTGTGGAGGTTATTAAGCCTTCATCTCTCGAATATGCAGGTGTAAATAACCAATTTTTCACCACTTTCTTCATGCCTAAAGGCTTTCAAGCTGATTCCATTTGGGCGACCGGTGTCGAGCGTGACATCCAAGAGGATGAGAAGATGCTCAAGCGCTGGGTCTTCACCATGGGAGTAAATTTCCCTCACCAGATGCTCAATGCTGGAAGCGAGCAAACTTACAGTCTCGATGTTTACATGGGGCCAAAGCAGCGTGAAATAATCAGTAATGTAGCTGTGAATACGGAGGCGGTTATGAACTACGGATGGTTCATTTTTATACCTGTAGCTACGTTTATGAGTTGGGCTCTCAATACCATTCACGGATGGTTTGGTGCTGCTAGCTGGGCATGGGGTGTTTCAGTGATCCTTCTCACAGTCTTCATCCGTATCATTATCTGGCCGCTGCACAACAAGTCCACACGCACCATGAAGCGTATGGGCAAGCTGCAGCCGATCATGAAGGAAATGCGTGAGAAGTATGCGGACAACCCGCAGAAGCTCAACCAGGAGACAATGAAGCTCTACAAAACCTATGGGGTGAACCCGATGGGTGGCTGTCTTCCGATGTTGGTGCAGATTCCTATTTTCTTCGGTGTCTTCAAAATGCTTGGTTCCGCGGTGGAAATACGTGGAGCTGAATTTCTCTGGGTGAGTGATCTTGCTCGTCCTGACACAGTAGCACACATCCTCGGTTACCCTATCAACCTTCTGCCGATTGTGATGGCTATCACAATGGTGTTCCAGATGCGTCTCACACCTCAGTCTGGAGATAAGATGCAGCGTCGTATTTTCATGTTGATGCCGCTGATGTTCTTCTTCTTCTGTTACAACTACGCCGCAGCGCTCGCGCTCTATTGGTCGACTCAGAACATCGTGTCTATCGTTCAGACGCTACTCATGAAAAAGCTTCCTGAGCCAGAGCTTAATGAAAAGTCTGAGAAGCCAGGCAAAGACGATGGCAAGCCACGTAAGAAGGGAATGTTTGAGAAGCTTGCTGAGCGGATGGAAGATGTGCAACGCCAGCAGGAAGTTGCAGCCGGCCGCAAGCCAGGAGGAAACTCACAAGCGTCGAATCCCGCAGCCGGTGAGATGAAACAGGCGAAGAAGCCTAAAAAGCAGAACCCTAAAACTGGCGGCTAAGTTCTAGCGCTTTGTTTAAAGCGAAGTGACTCTTTAATACCCTCACTCTTATTGGAGTGGGGGTATTTTGTGTATTTGCGGCCAGTTTTGTTGAGTGGAGTAGTGTTACTTTTTGAGATGCTAGAGCACCTTCGATCACTCGCTGAGATTTTGGTGCTATAAGTTAAAGAACTTTTGTGAATGGGTAGAATACTCGTCCAGGTTGGTGCGTTTACTGAAGACGAAGCTCTGAGCGCCTTTAAACATTTACACATATGAGTAGATACTCAAGAATCATCGCAGAAGCAGTACTTGACGGATCTGAAGTTACAATGGCTGAGACTAGAAAGTCCGCATTGGTGGAGTACGACGGACGTGAGTATGATTGGCTCGCAAAGCGCGCATAACTGACAGGCAAAAGGTTCAAAATTGGGCAGTCCATTTTAGTTGAAGGGGTATAAGGATATTTTTGAAGAGTCACTTTCAGCCATTCAGATTAACTAGCCGCCACTCGCTTACTGATCGGCTTGTTAGACTTCTTTGGAAATGGCACTTAATATGAAGCATCAACCAGAAGTGATCTTCTTTATGGCTGATGGTGCTTGTGGTGCTTGTGGTGCTTTTTTTGAGAAAATTTCGAAAAGAGTTGCACAAAATCTAAAGTGCATTAATACTAGTCTTACCATCGCGAATGATTCATTAGCACCTGACGCCATGAATTCTCTCGCTGATTTTACTGGCGACCAGTTTATGGTCGGTAAATCGTAGGTAAGGAATACGACAAGTAATCCGTAAAAGCAATTTTTCATATAGTTGGGGGAAGTCTCGTGCCTTTATGGCACGGGGCTTCTTTTTTTTGAGTGTAGGATGTCGGACAACTTCTACCGGAGTCTTAACTACTTGTTTTTGTCGTTCAATATAAGACACAAGGGTGAAATGTTCAGTGATGTGAAGGCAGTTGAAGTTATTAAGCCTTCTTAGCTCGAATACCCAGATGTGAATTATCAGTTCTTTACTACTGTCTTGATGCCGAGGCAAAAATCCTGGTGAATACTCTCAACCGTCAAATGGGGCAGCCCCAGGCGAGATGAAGTAGGCTGAAAACCCCAAGAATCGTACGCCCAAAACAGGCAGCTAAGTTCTGGCGAATTGTTTAAAGCGAAGTGCTTCTTTAATACCCTCACTCTTATTGGAATGGGGCCTTTTTGTGTATTTGTGTCCAGTTTTGTCGAGTGGAGGAGTGTTTAATTTGGAGACACTAGCAGGGCGATTAGTTAGGTGGTTACTAAGTCTTACCTTAGCGAACTAGAACTCATTTTGTTTTCTTTGGTGAAGCGTGACTGGGTTGTTTGTAAATGCTTCTGGTGTGCATTCATTTTTTTGTTAGTTGTAAGTCAGTGGGGGTTTTCCTTGCAACACAAATAGAGATATGAACAAATATATAGCAGAGTCCTTTGGGACATTTTGGTTGGTCCTGGGGGGCTGTGGTAGTGCCGTATTGGCTGCGGGTATTCCCGACGTGGGTATTGGTTATTTGGGAGTGGCGTTGGCCTTTGGCTTGACTGTGCTGACGATGGCATTTGCGATTGGCCACATCTCTGGTTGCCACTTAAATCCAGCAGTCTCGATAGGTTTGATGCTTGGTGGTCGTTTTGATAAAAAAGAACTGGTTCCCTATATCGTGGCGCAATTGGTTGGTTCGATCGTTGCAGGAGGGGTTCTTTATTTGATTGCTTCAGGAAATGAAAATTTCAGCCTTGATGGTGGTTTTGCCTCAAATGGCTACGGTGAGCACTCGCCTAATGGTTATTCGATGACTGCGGGTTTTATCTGTGAAGTCGTGATGACGATGATGTTTTTGATCATCATTCTTGGGGCGACCGACAAGCGTGCTCCGGCTGGGCTAGCGCCGATCGCGATTGGGCTAGGTCTTACTTTGATTCACTTGATCAGTATTCCTGTGACAAACACTTCGGTGAATCCAGCCCGCAGTACAGGTGTTGCAATCTTTGCGGGCGGTTGGGCAGTCAAGCAGCTTTGGTTATTCTGGGTCGCTCCCATCATTGGTGCGGCTCTAGGAGCTTTGGTCTACCGTTTGATGGGCAGTAAGAAGAAGTAATAAATTTAAAAAAGGAAAACCCCTACCTAGTGGCTGCTAGATAAGGGTTTTGGTATAAACTTCAAAGCGCGATTAGTTGGTCTCTTTCATCTTAGCTATTTCGGCAAATATTTTTTCCTTGCCTTTGGTGACGACTTTTCCGTCTTTATCGAAAAGAATATAAGTGGGAATACTGAGCACCTCTACGCTGCCGAAGTGGACTTTTTCTTTGTCTTCACCAAGAACAGTAGGCCATGGGAAGGACTCTTCCTTGGCCCATGCTAGAGCATCATCGCTGGATTTGTCGTAGCTCATCATTACGAGCTCTACATTTTTGAGAGGGCCGATTTTGTCGTTATAAGATTTCACTAACTGTGAAACCGAGGCGCGGCAGGGTGGTCACCAACTCGCGGTGTAATAGACCACGTAGTGGCTGACTGCTGGGTCGACCTTAGCTGGCGCGTATTTATCGCCGTCAAGGATCTGGAGATTGCCTTCTAAAGTCTTGGCTACGTCGACTGCAGCTTGCTCGGTGGCGGGTTTCTTGGCGTCTTCCGCTTGTGCTAAGCCCGATATAATGGCCACGGCGGAAATGAAGCCATAGAGTATGGGTTTCTTCATAGTGTGCGTAAGATACTTAAGATTGCAAATTATTCCATCAACTTGATGGGATGTGATTGATTTAATCGCTAATGCTTGGCGAGGTGTGATCCGTTGAGGATGTCAGTGACGACTCTGGATGGTTCCACGCCAGTGAGCTTTTGTTCGAGTCCTTGATAGAGGTAGGAGAATTTGTGGTAGTCTAGACCGCAGCGTTCAAGGATGGTGGAATGGAGGTCGCGGACGTGAACTTTCTGGTCTGGAGTGGTGATGTTGAAGGAATAATCGTCAGTGTCACCGTAGACCATGCCGCCTTTGACACCTGCACCAGCCATCCAGAGTGAGAAGGCGCGTGGGTGGTGGTCACGGCCATAGTTGGTATCAGTTAAGGCACCCTGTGAATAGACGGTGCGTCCAAATTCACCGCCGCAAATTACGAGCGTGTCTTCGAGCAGTCCACGCTGTTTGAGGTCTTGAATCAAGCCATAGCATGCTTGGTCGATGTCGCCACATTGTGACTTAATATCACGAGGGAGCGAACCATGTTGGTCCCAGCCTCGGTGGAAAATCTGGGTGAATCGAACTCCGCGTTCCGCCAGTCTGCGTGCCATGAGAGCGGTGTGTGCGAAGGTGCCGGACTTTTTAGAGTCTGGTCCGTAAAGCTTGTAGGTGCTTTCAGATTCGCCTGACATGTCGGTGAGCTCTGGGACTGACATTTGCATCCTGTATGCCATCTCATATTGTTGGATACGGGTTTGGATTTCCGGGTCGCCAACACTTTCAAGAGTTTGTTGGTTGAGGTGGGATAAGCCATCGAGCATGGAGCGGCGCATGTCACGGTCAATGCCTGGGGCATCCTTGAGGAAGAGAACTGGATCTCCTTGCGAGCGAAGGTTGACGCCTGAGTGCTTGCCTGGGAGGTAGCCTGAGCCCCAAAGGCGTGATGAGATTGCCTGGACGTTTGAGTAGGGGCTGGAGTGCTGGGCGTGGAGCACACAAAAGGTGGGGAGGTCGTTATTGAGCGAGCCCAGACCATATGAAAGCCATGAGCCCATAGAGGCTTTACCGTTTTGCATTGAGCCAGTGTACATCAATTGGTTAGCTGGCTCATGGTTGATGGCGTCAGTGTGCATCGATTTGATGATACAAATGTCATCGACCATTTTAGCAGTATGCGGCAAGATATCTGAAACCCAGGCTCCGGATTCTCCGTGTTGTTTAAAGTCGCAGAATGCTGGGGCGACTGGGAATGCGGTTTGGTTGGCAGTCATACCAGTGAGCCTCTGACCAGACTTGACGAGGAAGTCTTTGATGTCTTTCTTGAATTCCTTTTTCAAGTGAGGCTTGTAGTCATACATCTCAAGCTGAGATGGAGCACCAATGAGGGAGATGTAGATGACCCGCTTCGCTTTGGGTTCAAAGTGTGATTTGGCTGTTGCTTGGTCGTAAGCTCCCATCATTTCTTTGGGGAGCAGTGAGGAGAGGGCCGCCGCGCCAAGGCCCATGGCATTGTGACGGAAAAATTGGCGGCGACTGACAGATTTGTTCTGAAGGTCGACTGATTTGATGATGTCTTCGAAATTCATGGCAATCGTTTATTTGTTAAGAGTTTCATCCATGTTGAGGATTTGGTTGGCGATGAGTGTCCAGGCCGCAAGTTGAGCGGGGTCTAGTTCTGCTGGTGCTTTAGATTCACCAACTGAGATGAGTGCTTTGGCTTTATCTGGAGCTGCTTTGAACTTGGCGTAGCTGAAGTCGAGAGTTTGATTCACAATCTCTATCTCTGTGGTGTTGAGTTCACGGTTCAGTAGGCGAGCCGTGATGAACTGCAGGATTGCGGGGTTCTCCTTGCTGTTGAGCAGAGCGTTTGCCGCGAGTTGGCGTGAGCTTTCTACAAATTGTGGGTCATTCATCACCACAAAGGCCTGGAGTGGTGTGTTTGTTAGATCGCGCCTTACACAGCTTACTTCCCGTGATGGAGCATTGAGAATCTCCATCGATGGGTGGGGGGCTGTTCTCTTCCAGAAAGTGTAGAGTGAACGACGGTAGAGTTTTTCGCCAGTGTCTTGTTTGTAGTTTTTGGTATTGGACTGAGCCATGGCGACTGACTCCCAGATGTTAGTCGGCTGATACGGTTTGACTGATGGCCCACCTATTTTGGTATTAAGTAATTCTGACGCACTGAGTGCTAGATCTCGGATTTGTTCAGCATCGAGACGGTAGCGTGGGCCTCGGGATAGAAGCTTGTTGAGTGGGTCTCTTTCCAGTTTTTCATCTGTGAATGTGGCCGATTGGCGATAGGTAGATGAGCTGACGATTGTTTTGAGGAGGTGGTGGAAGTCCCATCCATTTTCAACAAAGTCGGTAGCCAGCCAGTCGAGTAGCTTCGGGTGGCTTGGACGGGCGCCCATGACGCCGAAGTCATTAGTGGATTCCACGATGCCATTACCGAAGAGGTAGTACCAATAGCGGTTGACTGTGACCCGGGCTGGCAGTGGGTTCTCTGGAGCTGTAAGCCACATGCCTAGGCCAAGTCGGTTTCTTGGCATTTCATCCGTCATTGGTGGAAGTGAGGCGGGAACTCCGGGGCTCAGAACTTCTTTATCCTTCACGGCGTATTGGCCGCGGATGAGGATGTGAGCTGTGGGCTTAGTGTCAGCTTTCTCTTGCATCACCAGAGTGAAAGTACCACGTTTTTCGATCGCTGATTTTTCGTTTTTAATAGCAACCAATTTGTCATTGAGGTCATTGGCTGCCTTGTCTTCGTAAATGAAGTAGTAGTTACGGGCTTGATCGACCAGCTTGGGGGAATGTTTTGCAGATTTCTTGAGCTTGTTGATGCGACCATTGATTGAAGTTGCGATAACCTCTTCTTCTGTAAGTGCTCTATTGAATAGCTGAAAACTGTGGAGTTGGCCATTGGTGAAGTATTGTCCCTCATGTCTAGATCCCAACAAGAAGGGTGCTTTTGTTTTGATTGTTTTAGTGAGTTTATTGCTATTTTTAGTGACTTCCTGTTTTTCGCCGTTGATGTAGATTTTCACGCCCCAGACTTTCTTCGATCCTCTGTAGGTGATGAGACGTGGTTCCATTCATTGTCAGGGAGTGCTTTTTTGGTGGTTACTTTAACATGGTTCTGTGGAAACGCGTGGATCAAGTGGACAGCAATTTTACCATTTTCGGCATAAATATCATAGCCGCGGTATGAGTTCTCGATGTCCATTTTTGAGATGATACCGGCCCTGTTTTTTCCTGGGTTTTTTATCCAGGCACCGAAGCTGAAATGGTCGTCATTTTCGAAGTCACCGACATTTCCGAGGTTGATGTTGTTTTGAGCGTTGAAGAGTACGGCCTCACCGTCTGGACTGCTGACCCACTCGAGAGGTTTTTTGCTCTTGTATGTCTTCCCTGAAGTGTCGACTAGTCCCTTTGATTTGCTCGTGAGCTGGAGCTTCATGACTAAAGCATCTTTCGCGACATCGGAGTTGTCAGTTTTTTTCTCAGATTTGAGCCAAGTCTGAAACTGAGTTTCGTGCTCAGATTTATATTTTTTGTATGCTTCTTCAGCTGTCTTGATGTCTTTGTCGATGTTCTCGTAACGCGTCCTGTCTTCGTCGGTTGAGATGAGGATGTTTGGCGGGTGAGTGGCGCTATTTCGGTCTAGCGCTGTCATTGTGGTGTTGCGGAAGAATGCCGTGAGCTGGTAGTTCTCTTTGGTGGAGATAGCGTCGAACTTGTGGTCGTGGCAGGCTGCACAGCCGGCGGTGAGACCTAGCCAAGCTGACGAGGTAGTGTCGACTCGATCCTGAGCGTAAATGACGTCATATTCTTCAGCGATGGCTCCACCTTCACCAGTGGTGGGGAGACAGCGGTGGAAACCGGAGGCGATTTTTTGCTCGATGGTGGCATTGGGCATCATGTCGCCCGCAATTTGTTCGCGGGTGAATTGGTCAAAAGGCATGTTGCTTTTGAACGCGTTGATTACCCAGTCACGGTAGGGCCAGATTGAGCGGTAATTATCGATGTGAATGCCGTGGGTATCCGCGTAGCGTGCCACATCGAGCCAGTGTCGAGAGAAGTGCTCGGCGTAAGCGTCAGTTTTGAGGAGTTGATCTACTTTTTCTTGGTAGACGGTCTCGGAGTCACGTTTGTCATTGAGGAAGCTTTTTGCCTCTTCAGCGGTGGGCGGGAGGCCTGTGAGGTCAAAGTTCAGGCGACGCAGAAGGCGGGCTTTATCTTGATCACCATTTGGCTTGAGTCCAGCTTCTTCAAACTTGCTAGCGATGAAGTGGTCAATTGGGGTGCGCGCCCAGTCTTTAGATTGAATCGCCGGCAGGGGTTCTTTTTCTGGGGCGATGTAGGCCCAGTGCGCCTCAAATTCTGCACCTTCTTTAATCCACTGGCGGACCATCGCAATTTCCGATGGGTCCATGATTTTGCCATGTGGGCTCTTGCTCGGGTGTGGCGGCATGACAACGTCCGGATCCGGGCTCTCCATCAGTTGGAGTAAAAATGAGTTGTCCGGATCACCCTTGATAATGACAGGTTTACCGCTTTCTCTGACGCTGAAGACTCCTTTTTCTTGATCTAGTCGGAGTGGTTCGTCCTCGGGGAAGCGGGTGCCAGAGTCTGGTCCGTGACAATGGTAGCATGAAGCCGAGAGGATGGGCTGAATGTGCTCGTTGAATGATATCCTTGAGGGGAGCTCAGTCACCTTTTTTTGCGCTACTTCGCTACTCGGTTTTTGTGCGCTGGTGTCCTTGGTATGGGTCGTGGGCTTATCTGAGCAGGATGCTAAAAACAAGGTGCCACAGGCAAGGGTGAGTAGTCGGTTCTTCATAAAAGGTGACAACATTCGAAGTTTATGACTTAGACTACAGGCTTTAGCTGTTTATTCTATCATTATTTTTGTGCCTAGCTGTGAAATTGAGATGTTCCTTTCAGGGTGATTTTTTTTAAAAAAACATGTGGCTCTAGGAGTTAGGCTTATTGAGGCTATTAGTCTGTTTGTTTATTCGTTTATTTATTTAGTTCATCGTGGGCGTGGCGCCGGAGTCTTGAAGTCGAGAGGGCGGAAATGGCGAATTAGCCAAAGACCCAAAGAATGACGAAGTCCTAAATCCGAATCATCAAGTTTTGCTCTGCGCCTCTGCGCCTCTGCGCCTCTGCGCGAGAAATGAATTCAAAGCCTTGCGCAGAGCCGCAGAGCCGCAGAGATTTTTGATGAGAGCCGGAAGTGCACTAAGGGGCAGACCTCTGGGGCCGCGCTGTTTATACCTCGGCTTTGAACCGTACTCCATTTGAAGACGTCATTTGTCCGATGTCTCTTGTTATTGTTTTTTGGAGGTAGTAGGGTGGGGCAATCGATTATTTGTTAAGCGTTTCATCCATATTGAGGATTTGGTTGGCGATGAGTGTCCAGGCCGCAAGTTGAGCTGGGTCTAGTTCTGCTGGTGCTTTGGATTCGCCGACTGAGATGAGCGCTGTGGCTTTGTCGGGGGGCTGCTTTGAACTTGGCGTAGCTGAAGTCGAGAGTTTGATTCACAATCTCTATCTCTCTGGTGGTGAGTTCACGGTTGAGTAGGCGAGCTGCGATGAACTGGAGGATTGTGGGTTTTTCTTTGCAGTTGAGGAGGGCGTGGGCAGCGAGCTGGCGTGAGCTTTCGACAAACTGTGGGTCATTCATGACCACAAATGCCTGCAGTGGTGTGTTTGTTTGCTCGCGCCTTACACAGCTTACTTCCCGTGATGGGGCGTTGAGGATCTCCATCGATGGGTGGGGGGCCGTTCTCTTCCAGAAGGTGTAGAGCGAGCGACGGTAGAGCTTGGATCCTGAGTCTGGCTTGTAGTGTCTAGTGTTGGAGCCTTTCATGGCAACGGATTCCCAGACGTTGATTGGTTGGTACGGTTTGACCGAGGGGCCACCCATATCCTTGCTGAGGAGTCCTGACGAACTGAGTGCCAGATCGAGGATTTGTTCTGCCGCGAGACGGTAGCGCGGGCCGCGAGAGAGAAGCTTGTTGAGCGGGTCCTGCTCCAGTTTCTAATCCGTGAAGGTGGCAGACTGACGATAGGTGGATGAGGTGACGATCGTTTTGAGGAGGAGGTGGAAGTCCCATCCATTTTCAACAAAATCGCTAGCCAACCAGTCGAGTAGTTTCGGGTGGCTAGGGCGGGCTCCCATGACGCCGAAGTCATTGGTGGATTCCACGATGCCATTACCGAAGAGGTAGTACCAATAGCGGTTGACTGTGACACGAGCGGGAAGTGGGTTACTTGGTTCGGAAAGCCACATGCCTAGGCCAAGACGATTTCTTGGCATTTCAGCGGTCATTGGAGGAAGTGAGGCGGGTACATCAGGGCTCAGTACTTCTTTATCTTTCACCGCGTATTGGCCGCGGATGAGGATGTGTGCAGTGGGCTTCAGGTCTGCTTTCTCTTGCATCACTAGGGTGTAGGTGCCACGTTTTTCGATCGCTTTTTTTCGCTCTTAAGGGCAATGGATTTGTCATTGAGCTTTTTGGTGGCTTTGTCGATGTGTGTGAAGTAGTAGCTACGGATCTGTTCGACGAGCTTTGGATCCTGTTTGGATGACTCGCGAAGGTTGTTGATGCGACCATTGATGGATATCGCAACAATTTCTTCGGTGGTGAGGGTTTTATTGAAAAGCTGGAAGCTGTGAAGCTGGCCGTTGGTGAAGTGTTGTCCATCGTGGCGAGACCCTAGCAATAGAGGGGCCTTGTTCTTCATCGTTTCAGTGAGCTTGTTGCTCTTGATCTCTAGCTTTTGTTCTTTGCCGTTGATATAGATCTTCACGCCCTGGCTTTTTTGGAGCCATTGTAGGTGACGAATGCGTGGGTCCATTCATTCTCAGCCACTTTTTGTTTGGTGGTGACTTTGATGTAGTTTTGCGGCAATGAGTGGATCAGGTGGACTGCGAGCTTACCGTTTTCAACCCAGAGGTCGTATCCGCGGTGAGAGTCGCCAATATCCATTTTAGAAATGACTCCAGCGGAAATGTTATGAGGGGTCTTGATCCAAGCACCGAAGCTGAACTTGTCATTATTCTCAAGGTCACCTTGGTTGCCAAGGTTGATGTTGTTTTGCTTGTTGAATAGCACGGCTTCGCCACCGGAGCTGCTTACCCATTCGAGTGGCGATTTGCTGGTGTAGCTTTTGCCAAAGGTGTCGACTAGTCCTTTTGTTTTGTTTGTGAGTGGGAGTTTGATGAGGCGAGCTTGCTTGGCAATTTTTGAGTTATCCGTTGTTTTGTCGGATTTAAACCAGCTCTGGAATTGTGGCTCGTTTTCCTTCTTATATGATTGGGTGGCTTTGTCAGCCTCGCTGATTTCTTTATCGATAACGGTATAGCGGTTTAGGTCGTCTGGGGTGGGAATCAGAAGGTTTGGCGGGTGAGTGGCGCTATTGCGGTCCAGAGCTTTCATCGTAGTATTGCGGAAGAATGCTGTGAGTTGGTAGTTCTCTTTGGTGGAGATCGCGTCGAACTTGTGATCGTGGCATGCCGCGCAGCCTGCGGTGAGTCCCAGCCAAGCTGCCGAGGTGGTGTCGACGCGGTCCTGAGCGTAAATAGCGTCATATTCTTCAGCAATAGCACCACCTTCACCAGTGGTGGGGAGGCAGCGGTGGAATCCAGATGCGATCTTCTGGTCCATGGTGGCGTTGGGCATCATGTCGCCCGCAATTTGTTCGCGGGTGAATTGGTCAAAGGGCATGTTGCTTTTGAACGCGTTGATGACCCAGTCACGATAGGGCCAGATCGAGCGATAATTGTCGTTGTGAATACCGTGGGTGTCCGCGTAGCGCGCAACATCGAGCCAGTGTCGAGCGAAGTGCTCAGCGTAAGCGCCAGTTTTGAGTAGTTGGTCCACTTTTTCAGCGTAGACGGACTCGAAGTCACGTTTGTCATTGAGGAAGCTTTGTGCCTCTTCGGCAGTTGGAGGGAGCCCAGTGAGGTCAAAATTCAAACGGCGAAGGAGTCTCGATTTGTCTTGTTCTTCATTTGGTTTGAGCCCCGCTTCATCGAGTTTTTTCCCGATGAAGTGGTCGATCGGGTTACGCGCCCATTCTTCAGATTGAATGGCCGGTAGGGGTGCTTTCTTCGGGGCGATGTAGGCCCAATGCGCCTCAAATTCTGCACCCTCTTTAATCCACTGGCGGACCATGGCAATTTCCGCTGGATCCATGATTTTTCCGTGTGGGTTCTTGCTCGGGTGTGGTGGCATGACGACATCCGCATCCTGGCTCTCCATCAGTTGGAGTAAAAACTAATTGTCTGGATCGCCCTTGATGATGACGGGTTTACCGCTTTCTCTGGCGCTAAAGACTCCTTCTTCTTGGTCGAGCCTGAGTGGTTCGTCCTCTGGGTAGCGGGTGCCAGAGTCCGGTCCGTGGCAATGGTAGCATGAGGCCGAGAGGATGGGCTGGATGTGCTCGTTGAAAGATATTCTTGAGGGGAGCACAGTCTCCTTTTTTTTGAACTACTTCGCTACTCGATTTTTGCGTGCTGGGCTGCTTGGGTTGAGTAGTGGTTTTATCTGAGCAGGATGCTAAAAATAAGGTGCCGCAGGCAAGGGTGAGTAGTCGGTTCATTATAAGGTGGGCAGACGGTGTCTAGCTTTCAATACAGGGTAGCGGTGGATTTTTTATCGTGATTTTATGGATAGTTAAGCCTAGATTAAAAAACGTGAGAACTCGGAGAACTGGACTTGTGGACAAAGATGCTAGCGCTATGTTCAAAGCATGAAGGCTGTACGACATTTATTGGGGGTTATTGCGCTGATTTTTTTGGCGGTGAGTTGTGATGCCGATCCAGCCGCGGATGCTGGGCAGGTGAAAGAGAATCGATTGGCTAAGGAAGCTTCGCCGTATTTGCGCCTGCATGCCAAGAATCCGGTTGATTGGTACCCGTGGGGTGAGGAGGCATTCGCTAAAGCAAAGAAGGAAAATAAGCCAATTTTACTGAGTATTGGTTACTCGACTTGTCATTGGTGTCATGTGATGGAGCGTGAGAGTTTTGAGAATAAGGAGATCGCTAAAATTCTGAATGCGCACTTCGTGGCGATCAAGCTGGACCGAGAAGAACGGCCAGATGTGGATAAAGTGTATATGACGGCATATCACACAATGACGGGTCAGACTGGTGGCTGGCCATTGAATATGTTTCTGACACCGGATTTGACGCCCTTTTTCGGTGGGACCTATTTTCCGCCAACTGACCGTGGTGATCGTGTTGGATTTAAGAATGCTCTGCTGCAGCTCAAGGATGCGTGGGGTAATAAACAAGAGCAAGTGCTGGCGTCTGCCAAAGAGCTCCGTCAGCACATGCTGGATAGCTCTGTAGCCGGTAAACTGACTAAGACTGTGCCAGATGCTGAGGTTTTAGGTATGGCGGCTCAGTTGTTGATGGAGAGTGGCGATGCCCAAAAAGGGGGATGGGATAAGGGCCCGAAGTTTCCTATGCCGTCGCATCTTCGTTTCCTGCTGCGTTCTTGGAAGCGTAGTGGTGATTCTAAGGTGCTTGATTTCGTTGAGCTAACAGCCAGAGAAATGGCTAAGGGTGGTATCCATGACCATCTGGGAGGTGGCTTTCATAGGTACACTGTCGACGGCAAGTGGTTGGTGCCACATTTTGAAAAGATGCTCTACGATCAGGCTCAGTTGTTAGATTTTTACCTGGACCTGTATCAGGTTTCTAGAAAGCAGAAATACGCAGATGTCGCGGATTCGATATGTGGGTATGTGCTACGAGCTATGCGTGCTGAAGGTGGGGCGTTTTACTGTGCTGAAGATGCACAAAGTGAGGGGAAGGAAGGTAAGTATTTCTGCTGGACTACTAGCGAGCTGAAGTCGCTGTTAAATCCTGACGAATTCACTGAGATCTGTGCGTATTTTGGAGTCACGGATGAGGGGAATTTTTATGACCATAGTGACCCAGAGGCATTGAAGGCACAAAATGTACTTTCTCTGGTGAAGGGAGAAAAGTGGCTAGGTGAAAAACCCGGGCGCGAAGCATTGGTTCTGAGCGGGATTAAAAAAATGCAAGTGGCGCGATCTAGCCGTATTCGTCCGAGCACCGATGATAAGGTTTTGGCCTCTTGGAACGGGATGATGATCGGGGCGTTACAGCGAGCTGGCATAGTGCTGGGTGAAAAGAAGTATTCTGCTGCGTCTAACAAGGCTATGGCTTTTGTGAAGAAGGAAATGTGGGACGGTAAGCGACTAGCGCACCGCTGGCATGCTGACGGCTTAGACGCGTCGGAACAGGCTGAGAGCTATTTGCTTATGTTGCAGGCGAGTCGCCGTTGTTACGAAATGACCTTGGATCCTGAGTTGTTGGAATTTGCTGTCGATTTGGCTGAGGCTTCAATTGCTTTATTTCACGATTCTAAAAAGGGTGGATTTTTTGGAAGTGCGGTAGCGGATGATGTGATTGTGCGCTTGAAAGGGAGCTATGATGGAGCGATGCCCACTGCGAGCTCGATTGCTGTGATGGAGTTTCTGAAACTCTCTGAGATTACTGGGAGAAAAGATTTCCAGAAGATTGCTGAGGGGACTTTTAGGGCGCATGGTGAGCTGATGATGCTTGCACCGACTTCGCTGACAAGCATGCTTCAGGCTTTGGATTTATACCACTCGAAGAGGCAGCGCTTGGTGCTGGCTGTGGGGGCCAATGGAGACGCTGGGTTTTATGCTAAAATAGCCGCTGGATACCGACCAAACCTCACGCTGATGGGGAATAAGGGGCTGGTGGATGACTTTGAAAAAGGTTTGAAAGCGAAGGGTGAGAAGACGACGGGCTACCTTTGCGAAGGCGAAACTTGTCAGGCCCCTGTCACCGATCCGAAATTGCTCTGGAAGTGATATGTGTGCGTGGACTTCCTAGATTTCTATTCCCACATGCCTTCTAGGGTGCTATGTATATGGTAATCATTGATTTAGAGCCATGGAGATATCGACGCTGAAATATTACGATGTGAATCGAGAGGGATGGTTGGGTATTACCAGTTCACTGGTCGAAACCAACCGTCGCTTGGAGTGGTGTGATGTGCGTGAGTGTGAGTACCTAGTGATCGATTCTGATGGTTGGGTCTACGAGGCTCGTGAAGATGACGAGTCGCGCTGGGGTTACCGCTGGAAGCGCACGGAGCGGCAAGACATAGATGCGAAAATGGTGTTGGTTCAGTATGTGCATGGCGAGCACCTCACTGAGGATGAGCTCAACTTTATCCGTTAGAGGGAGTGATTGATACGATTATTTCTCATTTGGGAGGATCAGAGGAAATCCTGAGTTGTGCCGTAGAAGCGTGCTTCCAGCCGCTTGCATCATGCTTGCATTTCTGGTTATAAGAAAAAAGCGGCTGGAAGCACGCTTCTACGTAGGTTTTTAAACGAAAAAAATCCACACCTGCGAGCAGATGTGGATTTTTGTAAAAGAACCGGAGTGATCCGTGTCCGTGTTGCGTATTATCGCTTGGAGAACTGGAAGCGCTTACGTGCACCAGGACGACCAGCTTTTTTACGCTCTTTCATACGTGGGTCACGACGAAGGAGGAGTGCAGCTTTGAGAGCTGGACGGAGTTCAGGATCGAACTGGATGAGTGCGCGTGAGATGGCAAGGCGGATTGCTCCGACTTGGCCGTTGAGTCCGCCACCATTGGTGGAGACGCGTACGTCAAACTTCTTACTGAGGCTGCTGATCTCGAACGGTGCGAGAATTGCATTTTGCTGAGTAAGTGTAGGAAAGTATTCTTCGAACTGGCGCTTGTTGATGGAGATTTCTCCAGTGCCTTCAGTTGTGATCCATGCGTGTGCAACGGCGTTCTTACGACGGCCTGTTGCGCTATATACGTTTGCTTCGCTCATAGTGATAAAATGTTAGTGTATTAAAAATTAAGCGATTTCAAAAGCTTCTGGATTCTGTGCCACGTGAGCGTGCTCAGTACCTGCATAGACGTGGAGCTTCTTGTAGATAGCGCTTCCAAGTCTGTTGTGTGGGATCATGCCCTTTACCGCGCGCTCAACGAGGAGCTCTGGGTGACGCTGACGGACTTTCTTAGGAGTCTCGATTTTCTGGTTACCAACGTATCCAGTGTAAGCGGTGTAAATTTTCTGAGTCTCTTTGTTGCCTGTAAGGCGAACTTTCTCAGCATTGATGACGATGACGTGGTCTCCACAGTCAACGTGGGGTGTGAAGATTGGCTTATGCTTGCCACGAAGTAGAACTGCGGCTTCACGTGCGACTTGACCGAGCACTTTGTCTGCTGCGTCGATCACATACCATTTGCGCTCAATGTCCTGAGCTTTGGCTGAAAATGTTTTCATTATTATAAATTTCTTGTTTGTCCTTATGTCGAGGCTAAGACGAGTTGTCGTTCTAGTCACGGGGAAGGGCGGGCAAACTAGGAGCCAGCTAGTGAACTGTCAATTGAAATCTCGGTGGATAACTTGTATTTCTTTTAACTTTCCCTAATGGCTCTGAGTTTGAGTGGATTAGTGGCAGATGAGTTCGAAGATAAATCATTCAAGATGGTCGATGAGATATCTACGTGTTAGTTCATTTGTATGCAGTCATTGCCGTGGAAAGAAATTGTGCCGAATGGCGGTCGAGTTTTTATTGGAGGTGGAGCGATGGTTCCCTTTGCGCTGATGGATAGTCTGCTGTCTAAGCATGAGTCCTTTCAGGATGTGGAGCTACTGCATATTCACACACTTGGCGATCTGCGTGGGTGGACCCCAAGTATGAAGGCAGTTTCCGAACCAACAGTTTCTTCCTTTCTCGCAGGATGAGTGAGGCCGTGGGGGAGGGCTGGGCTGACTACACTCCGTGTCCGACATCAGAGATTCCGCGCTTATTTCAGAGTGGGGTTATCACACTTGATGCTACTTTGATACAGGTGAGTCCACCTGATGCTGACGGTTATGTGTCGCTAGGTCTGAGTGCTGATGTGATCTGCGCCGCAGTGAAGTCTGCGAAAAAGGTGGTGGCACAGATCAATAAAAACGTACCGCAAACGTATGGTGACACGCGGATCTCGATGGCTTCGATTGATTATTATGTCGAGCAGGACGCCGAGCTTCCTACTTTAGAATCTTGGGATTATGCTGATCACCATAAAAAAATTGGTGAGTATGCAGCGCAATTGATTGAAGATGGATCCACTTTGCAAGTCAGCATGGGAAATAGTCCTCAAGCAGTTTTGAGGTCTTTGACTAAGCATAAACATCTGGGAATTCATACGGGTTGTTTTACGGATGAGATGATGGAGCTAGTGAAGGCTGGTGCTGTTGATAATAGTATGAAGGCTTATCATAAGGGGGTAAGTGTCGCCAGTCACTGCCTCGGCTCTCAAGCTCTTTGTGATTTTGTGAACCAGAATAAGGAGATTGAGCTTCATAAAAGTGAGTGGTGTAACGACCCGCATAGAATTGCAAAAAATAGGCAAATGGTTTCGATCAATGGTGCGCGTGAAATTGACCTTACTGGTCAGGTGGTGCGTGATTCCCGTGGCCATCGGTTTTATGGCGGTATTGGAGCCACTCAGGATTTTATTCGTGGGGCTGCTATGAGTAATGGCGGGCGCCCTATTATAGCGCTTGCATCAAGGGATGCCGACGGATCCAGCCGTATCGTGACTGGACTGACCTCGGGGAGTGGTGTCTGCAGTTCACGGGGAGACGTGCACTATGTGGTCACTGAATACGGTGTGGCTAATCTAGTGGGGCAGACGATTAGGCAACGAGTTCTTCGACTCGTCGAAATTGCACACCCAGATGTGCGTGAGTCCTTGCTAGAGGGAGCCAGAATGCAAAAATGGATCCCAGAAATCTATGGATTTAATCCATCAGGTATCCATGATGAGGATGCTGGAATCGACATCAAACGGGTGAGTTTTGGCAGTATTCAATACATGAGTAGGCCTATGCATCCTAGCGATGTGCGCTCGTTGCAGCAGTTTTTTTATGCGCAGGACGAAGAAACCATTCGTTTGCGTTACGGCCACGCGATGCCGATGTTAGACGAAGGTTCTGCTTATAGGATGTCGGCAGTGGATCAGTCAAAAGACCTCGCAATCGGGGTGTTCTATCGCGACAACCACCGCGAGTTATTGCGTGCCGTTGGACGATTCTATCTGGATGGTGGAGGGAAGACGGCGGAGGTTGCTTTCTTGGTGCATGAGAAAGCGCGGAGAAAAGGGATTGCGAACTACTTGCTTTCAGAAATTGCAAAAATTGCGCAGGAACGAGGAGTCAAAACGTTTTGGGCATCAGTTCAGAAGCGCAATAAACCAATGGTAAAGCTCTTCATGAGTCGCGGGGCTGAGCGTGAGCGGATTGCGGGTGATGACAGCGATGAGTTCACCATGGACGTGGACGATCTAGTGAAACAGGCGATAGCTTGGGAGGAGAAAAAGGCGAGTGAAACGCGCAAGAATATTGAGGTGAATGAGCCTAGGAAAGCTGCGGTGAAGACGCGCGCTACGCCGAAGAAGAAGAAAAAGGCATCAAGAGTTGCCATTTGGAGCTCTGAAGAATTGCTCAAGCACGATACTGGCCCGGGGCATCCTGAGTCGCCAAGGCGTTATCAATCTGTGCTGGATCGGCTCGAAAATGCTTTCTCTCAGTTGGAGAGGATCGACGACCGAATCGCGTCGGTTAAGGAAATCACTTTAGTGCACTCAGCGCATTATCACGACATGGTGAAGATGGATGTAGAGAATTTCGCTGAGAATTTACGCACTGGTGACACCGCCATTGGTGAACACTCCTATGATGCTGCAGTGTTGTCGACTGGGGGTGTGTTGAATGCTGTGGATGCAGTGATGAGTGGCGCCGTCGATAAAGTTTTCTGTGCCGTGCGTCCACCGGGGCACCACGCGACTCCAGACTTAGGAATGGGGTTTTGTATTTTCAATCACGCAGCGATTGCCGCCCGCTACGCGCAAAAAGAATATGGCATAAAGAAGGTGGCGATCGTCGACTGGGATGTGCATTGCGGAAATGGTACTGAAGAGACGTTTTACAGTGACCCGAGTGTCTTCTATTTCTCAACACACCAAGAAGGGCATTTTTATTCATGTGGAGACCCCGATGATATTGGTGAAGGAGAAGGCAAAGGAACAACTCTCAATATCCCACTCAAGGCGGGAGCTGGAGACGAGGAAATTCTGTCTGCTTGGAGAGAGCCATTGAGAGACGCTTTGGAGAGTTTTCAGCCAGAGCTAATCCTCGTTTGTGCAGGCTTTGATGCTGCCGCTGGTGACCCTCTCGCGGAGATGTTGGTTACCCCCGCTGGCTTTGCCGAGCTCACCAAATTGGTCTGCGGCTACGCGGAGCAATATTGTGGTGGTCGCTTGGTGTCGGTTCTTGAAGGTGGATACGAACCAACGATTCTAGCAAACTGCGTAGAGGCACATGTGAGGGCCTTGGGGCTTTAGTTAGGCTTTATCCAGAGGCTCAGGTGAATGTGGCCTCGGCTGCCTTCATAGTCCCAGACCATACCGGGGAGTCCGCATTTGAAGTCCCATTTACCGCCGTCGGTGCAGCGTTTGGTGGGTGGCTCGTTGTAAAATGCGATGCGCGAATTTTTGAGGCCGCCTCGGCTGTTATGCAGGGTTTCAATTTTTTGACGCATCGCTGGAGTAAAGATGCTGAGTCGTTGCTTCCATGTGTGGGCTAGTTGAGCTTGTGCCTTTGGATTGAGTTCAGAAAAATCGACGCCTTGGTCTTCAGCCATGGCTTTACTAGCGATTGCTTTCTTGTTTTTGACCAATACTGCTGGGTCATTGATGGTTTGCCAGAGTTTGAGTAATGCTTCTTCGTCTTTTTTCCACAGTTCTGGAGGGTTGGCTCCTAATAAGATGGGACCAAATTCATTAAGTGTTCCCTCAGCGACTGAAAAATTGACGATGGTGAGATGGTGTTCCGCGAGTCGGAAAGCAAAGCCTTCCTTTTTTCTAGGGTCGCCAAAGCAAGCGACAAAATATTTGCCTAGGCCTATTTCGCCATCCTGCTTAGCTACTTTATTAGCCATTTCCCAGCCCTCATTAGAGAGGACGAGCTTTATGGTGGATTCGAAGAGAGTGCGTTGTTTGTCATTAAGCTTACTTATCTCGAGACCAGCTCGTTTGCCTCCGGTGTATTGCATTTTCCAGCGGAGTGGGTCGTCATTTGCTAGCAAGCATTGCTTACTTTGTGTGGCATCTAGGCTGTCTAAAAAGAGCCCGGTCTGCTTTGCAAAGTGCGCTTCGAAATTCTCCGCAGATAACTGAGTGAACAGACAGAGGAATAGCGTAATAGTGTGACGTAAGACTAGCTTCATAAGTGGAGAGAGTAGGAGCAAATGGATTGCCTATCCAGAGAATTTTTATCCACGTAGTTTATGCCAGATGCGGGTATCCGGATTTTCTAAATGGCTGAGTGGCTCGTTTGTCAGTGCGAAATCCGCGATGATTTTTTCTAGTAAGATGATAGAGGCCACGGCGTCATAGAGTGCATCATGCCAAGTTTTCTCAGGGACGATTTCACTCACTTTATCTTCGAGTTCGAGTGCTACGCAGAGGTCGCCGAGTGAATGGCTAGGGAGCTCTGGCCATGCAGCTCTGGAGAGCTGAAGAGTATCGATCCATGGACCAAAGCCATGTCCGGGGAATGCGTGGAGGAAGCGTTTCTCTGTGCCGTGGCCGTGAGCAACCACTGCGCACCCCTTCAGTCGGCGCTTTATTTTAGGCCAGAGTAGCATGAGTTTTGGTGCATCACGCAGGTCTACGTGGGTGATACCGTGGACTTTTTGAGCAGACCAGGTGATGTCTTGGATTGTGTGGATATAGGAAATCCAGGTATCGCTCACACCCTGCTCGGTGTTCCAAGTGCAGGTGCCAATCTGTACCGGAGCGTCGGTTTTACCGGGGGCTGTCCCTGCCGATTCAAAGTCGATAGCAGTAAAGGTTGTTTCGGAGATGCGCATGAAGGATGTTAGTTTTGCAGCGCAATAGCTAACAGTATTAGAATGCTGGGAAAGGGAGCTTTCAGACTCATTATTTGCTGGTCCTTTTTACTCACATGGCTGAATGCAATTCCTGATGTAGAGCTATTGAGATCATGTATGAGCTGAGATATGATCGCTTGATTGGCTAGAAATTGCGGGTTATCTGTCCATTCTTCCTTGAGGGCTCGCTTATAGATCTTTTCGGTGCTGTTGAGTAGACGTTTTGAAATATAGAGTTGAGCCGAGCTTTTGGCTGGCATTTTTTGCCATGTTTGGAGGAATTGTGGGTCGTCTGCCAGCGTTGTTTTGGAATTACGTACTCGGTCTAACACCATTTGTGAACTTGCTATAGTAGTGGTGTTGGCGGTCGGGTCTAGGGTGATGACTGGTAAATATCCAGCACTAGCGAGTATGAAATATTTGGGAAGTCGGTAGACAATATGGCCGTTTTCCTCAGTTCGTTTGAGTAGGACATTGCGCGTTTTGATGTAGTGTTCAATCAGTTCCTCAATGAGTGGATTGATGCCATCGATTCGCAGTAGCACATGTGGTCGGCCAATTTGCACACGACCGAGGTTGAAGGGGACCTTGTCGTCGAAATCAACGGCAAGATGAAGGCGGGCACGGTTCTTCTCGAGGAGGTCCTTGAGCGTTCTCTCCCCAATTTTTTGTTCGAGGAAGGTCTTGGTCTGTTTCTGTTGCTGGGTTTGCTCACTGATTGCGGTGAGTAGGCCTGGAAGGTGGCCGAGTTCGAGAGAAAGCTGCGCTGCTATATCACTGCTGGCTGGAGCATAGAATGGCTCATTGAGTTCTGGCGAGGCTGTACCTAACAGTTTGAATATTCCAGGTTTAGGCTGTTTTGTGTGCAGCCGTAAGGTGTTGATCCATGTGTCCGCGACTTGACGGTTGCTGTGCTGGATGGTGTTCAGGTTCTTAAGGCCTGTAGCGGCAAAGAGGCCGTCGACATCGACGGGTTTTTCGGTGTCTTCGAAAGCACTCTGAATATATTTCTCTAAGATCTTGAGAAATGGAGCTGCCTGCATTGTGGCTTCATAGGCGGGGGGAGCGACACTACTATGCTTGGCCGCTGGGACTTCGGCGTGGCTGAGCGGGCTGAACAGCAATAAAGTGGTGGCTATAGTGAGTGGTCGCATCGTTTGATCTACTATTAATGAAAATTGGCGAATCTCATAGCACTTAGTTGGAAAAAACGGGGCATTTTTAAAATTATAGAGGAATGAGCGGGTCGTGAATGGTTAAATCATTGCCAAGACTGAATTCTCACTTGCAAGTTTTGGGAGGAAACGCATTGTTTGGGGCGTGAACCAACTGCCTGTAAAACCTGGTCTCGACGAGTTTCGTACGCTTTCTAAGCGCGGAAATGTCGTTCCTGTGTATGCTCAGCTTGCTGCCGACTTTGAAACTCCAGTCTCCGCGTATCTTAAGATCGCTGGTGAAAATGGAGCATTCTTGTTAGACAGCGCTGAGAGTACTGACGCTGGTGGTCGCTATTCCTTTGTAGGTAGCGAACCCCGTGCTGTATTTAAAGCGTATGGAAAAGAGATAGAGTGGCAAGTTGGTAATGACACTCAATTTTTTACAGCTGAGCAAGATGTGCTCGCTGAGCTAGAGAAGCTCATGGCTCCATACAAGCCGGTGACTCACGGCGATGCCCCTCCGTTCTATGGCGGCATGGTCGGTTACTTGGGTTACGATGCTGTGCAGCAATTTGAGCCAACGATCACGGAGACGCCTGAAGATGATTTGGGCCTGCCTGACGCGGTGTTCATGCTTGCTGAAACGATGCTCATTTTTGATCACAAACTTCGCCGTTTGTTGGTTGTATCGAATGCGTTGCTCGATGCGTTCGAATCTCCAGATGCAGCCTACGCGGATGCTGTGACAAAGATTGAAGCATTGATTGAGAAGCTCGATGTGCCAGTGCATGTGGCTCCTCTTAACGGTTTGGTGGAATACGCTAAACCTGAAGCGAAGAGCAACACGACGCAAGACGAGTACGAGGCAATGGTGCTAAAGGCCAAGGAATATATCGCTGCGGGGGATGCCTTTCAGGTGGTTCCTAGCCAACGCTTCGAGGCTGACTACACGGGTTCTTCTCTGAATCTGTACAGGGCGCTTCGCCATGTGAATCCATCTCCCTACATGTTCATTCTCCAGCTCGACGGGTTTTGCTTAGTCGGCAGTTCTCCTGAGGTGCATGTGCGCTCGGTCAAAGGTCGTATTGACATTCGTCCGATTGCTGGCACTCGCTGGAGAGGGAAGACGGAGGAGGAAGATGATGCGCTTGCTGCTGACCTTCTAGCCGACGCTAAAGAGTGCTCCGAGCACTTGATGTTAGTCGACCTTGCTAGAAATGATGTTGGACGGATTGCCAAGCACGCGAGTGTGACGGTGGACGATTTCATGATCGTCGAGCGCTACAGCCATGTGATGCACATTGTTTCTAATGTCCACGGCGATCTAGCAGATGGCTTCAGCGCCTACGATGTCCTTCGTTCCACGTTCCCCGCTGGAACAGTGAGTGGTGCACCTAAAATCCGCGCCATGCAGATCATCAATAGCCTCGAGAAGAACAAGCGCTGTACCTACTCTGGAGCGGTTGGCTACTTCGGCTGGGATGGTAGCCATGACGGCTGTATCACGCTGCGGACTTGCTTGGTGAAAGACGAAAAAGTCTACGTGCAAGCGGGTGCTGGTGTGGTGGCGGACAGCAATCCAACCTACGAATTTGAAGAAACTTGCAACAAAGCGATGGGAATGTTGCGTGCTGTAGAGCTAGCTAAAACCATCAAGAGCGAATAACCGAACGAACCATGCTTTTAGTAATCGATAACTACGACTCCTTTACCTACAACCTCGTCCAGTATTTTGGCGAGCTTGGTCAGGAGATGAAGGTGGTGCGTAATGACAAGTTCAGCATCGCAGACATCGAAGCGCTCGCGCCGACACATATCTGTATTTCACCAGGTCCATGCACACCTACTGAAGCGGGCATTAGCTGTGAGGTGATAGAGCACTTTGCTGGCAAAATACCAATCTTTGGGGTCTGTCTTGGACACCAGTCTATGGGACAGGTCTTTGGTGGTGATGTGATCCGTGCTGAGAAATTGATGCATGGCAAGACTTCTAAAGTCTACCATCAGGGGAAGAGTGTCTTCAAAGGTCTTCCTAGTCCATTCACTGCGACCCGCTACCATTCTCTGATCGTGAAGCGTGAGACGCTTCCCGATTGCTTAGAGATCACTGCTGAAACAGATGATGGAGTGATCATGGGCTTGCGCCACAAAGAACTAGAAATCCACGGAGTGCAGTTCCATCCAGAGTCGATCCTTACCGAGCACGGTAGAGAGATGCTTCAGAATTTCTTGGATATCTAAGGAATACTCTGTTGGCCACGAATTTCACAAATAGACACGAATAGTTAGATGTGTATTTACTATTAGTGGAATTAGTGTGATTCGTGGTAAGAATACTTCTTTGAATTATTCATTTTTAGCGACCAATATATAAAGTGAAACTCTCATTATCTGACATCCAAAAGGCGCTGCCCGACTCGAAACTTCGAGATGGAGCGCAATGGTTGTTTTCTCCAAAACCTTTCGTGCTGAGTAAAAAGGAGGCGCGTAAAGTGTCCTCGCTCGGCCATGTATTGGCGAACTTCCAGCGCGCAAGTGACACGCTCTATCAGCGATCTGCGATGGGGAGAGTCCCACGCTGGATTTCTGAGGTGTTAGATGCAGGGAAGCCGCAATGGTTGATCGATCAACAACGCTCAGAGAAGCTGCGCGATGCATTGCCGGGGGTGATCCGTCCCGATCTGATCCTCACGGAAAATGGTTTCGCGCTCACCGAGCTGGATAGTGTTCCTGGTGGTATGGGAATCACCACTTGGTTGAGTCACCTTTATGCAGACGCGGGCTTTGATATCCTTGGTGGACGCGATGGTGTCACCGAGGGCTTTAAATCACTGATGCCAGACGGTGGACGCATTTTAGTCTCCGAAGAAAGCGCTGACTACCGACCTGAGATGGAATGGTTAGCCGAGCAGTTAGGGGACGGCTTCCGCGTCGAAACCGCAGAAACAGCCGAGGCAACGGATGAGGCTTCCTACCGCTTCTTCGAATGGTTCGATTGGGAAAATATTTCTGCCGCCAAAGAGCTGGCCGCTCAGGCGAATCTCACTACGCCATGCAAACCGCACCTTGAGGAAAAGCTATGGCTCGCCTTGCTTTGGACGCCAGCGCTAAAATGGTTTTGGCAAGAGGCCATGCGCGGCAAGCACCTTGAACGTGTCAAAGAGATTGTTCCTTTTGGTTGGATGATGGATCCGGTTGAGCTTCCACCACACGCAGCCTTGCCTCGACTTGATGTCAACCAATGGTCGGACGTCGGCGAGTTTAGTCAAAAAGACCGACGCCTTGTCGTCAAGATTAGTGGCTTCAGCGAGCTAGCTTGGGGCTCCAAGAGTGTGAAGATAGGTCACGACATGCCACGTGATGAATGGGCCGCTGCTATTAAGCATGCAACCTCAGAATTTGATCACCAGCCATGGGTCATGCAGCAGTACCACGCAGGCCGCGTGGTCGAGCATCCGTACTTCGATCAAGAAACCGGCGAAGAAAAAATTATGAAGGGCCGTGTGCGACTCTGTCCCTATTATTTCACCGACAAAAACGGAGAAACAAAGCTCGGCGGAACACTGGCCACTATCGTTCCTGCGGATAAGAAAAAAATCCACGGCATGAAGGATGGTATACTGGTGCCTTGTGTGATCGAGGAGTAGTAGCTAATATAGAATGTGTGGTTAAAAACACAGACCTGTTCTTCGATAAGGCTCAACAATCTGAAAATATAATTCCATATTCTATTGAGGATTAATGTGTCATGTTATATTTAAGGTAATTTATTGAAACTGTTGACGGAGACTCCCTTGAGTTTACCAATGACAATCGATTCTAGTTTAGTTAGTGTCATATTGTTATGGTGAAAATGACCAAATTCTTTTTAACTCCACGCATTTGGGTTGGCATGGTGTTTATTCTATGTGTGGTGGGAGGTTCACTGTTTTTGGGGGCTCTCAATTATATTAACCCAGTGAGAGAGCTTTTGGACTCTGATCAAATGTCATTTTGGCTAGGTGGCATGCGTTTTTCAGCGTTCATGGTAATAAAAAACCTGTTAGTGATACTGGTGCTTTTTTGGGTGACTAGTATTATTGCTAAATTTGGAAAAAATCGAATCCGCTCCATTCGAAAGATCAATAGCAATAGCCGATCATTATTAGCCAAGGCTTATCAAGCCGCAGTGTATTTCACAGCATTGCTGATCGGGTTACAGGTGTTAGGTATCGATTTTACGGGGCTCGCTATTTTTAGCGGAGCAATTGGTATAGGTGTGGGTTTCGGCCTCCAAAAAATCACATCAAATTTCATCAGTGGCCTCATCATACTTTTTGAAAAATCGATTAATGAAGGAGATCTGATTGAGATGAATGAAGGGTTATCAGGTTTCGTAAGGGAAACGGGAGCTAGGTATACCTTGGTTGAGACGTTCGAAGGAAGAGAGGTCATGATCCCTAATGAGGACTTCATAACTAACAGGGTGACCAGTTGGACATTTAGCAGCAATCAGGGGCGAATATCCATTGATGTTGGGGTTTCGTATGATTCGGATTTAAATCAAGTCTCTGAACTGATTTTGGAAGCGGCGAACGAAAATCCCAGATGTAGTCAAAACCCTGCCCCAGAGTGTTTTCTGGTTAATTTTGGGGATAGCTCGGTGGATTTCACGCTCAATTTCTGGGTCGATGACATTGCCGTAGGCCGCAGACGACCACGAAGTGATGTCCTCTTTTCCATATGGAAGAAATTTAAAGATCATGACATCCAGATACCTTTCCCTCAACGCGATGTTCACATGATAACCCCAAAATCATAAATGATGAGTTGCCGTATTTTACAAGTCTATGACTTTGATGGTGACGGCGTTGGCTCATCTCTTTAGGTGGAGAGCTCGATGGCCTTGTGGTGTCGTTGATACGCCGCTTAGAAACTTGACAATGAATGTCGTTTTCTGACACTGTGTCAGATATGTAAAATGGTTCAGATCATTTACGTGTCAATCCGAAGTCAGCTGAGAGGATCATCAAATCTGATCGGACGCGGGCAGACATTCTCAATGCCGCGCTCGAGTTTGTATGGTCGCGCCCGTTTCGTGAAATGAGCGTCAGCTCCCTGATGGCCACAACGAGCATCAGTCGCTCAGCATTTTATCAGTATTTTGAGGATATCCACCAGTTGATGAAAGAGCTGCTTGATATGTTGGCAGAGGAGATTTTTGCTGCCGCGAAACCATGGATTGCAGGTGTTGGAGATCCTGTTGCTTTGACCCATGAGAGCCTAGAAGGAATGGTTCATGTTTGCTACCAACGAGGTCCTTTTCTCCGAGCCATATCTGACGCAGCAACGACCGACGACCGCTTTGAACAGGATTGGTCGGATTTTCTCGGAGCCTTTGATGACGCCGCTTGTTCTCGGATTGAAGCTGACCAGAAGCAAGGTTTGATTGCTAGGTTCGAGCCTCGCCCAGTTGCCTTCGCGCTCAACCGTCTCGATGCCCACACGGTTATTGAAGCGTTTGGTAAACACCCAAGAAGCAAGCCCGAGCCAGTCCATGAGGCTCTAGTGAGAATCCGGATTTCCACCCTCTACGGAAGTGAGTGGGTCGAAAAACGCAGCTCGAATCTCGTAAGAACATAAATACCAAAAAACATCATGAAAACACAAATGAAACGACAACGAACCCTACAAGCCCTGTTTGCAGCGGGGATCTCAATCTCCGCCTTGGCATCGGCTCATACGGCGGATGCCGTCAAGGTCACCGCCGACAACTACGTCCGTGCCGAGACCGACCTTCAAATCAAGGTTTACGCCGAGGGGATGGACTCCTTCGGCAAGTTTAATCACAATCGGGGGCACTATGACGTCGATAATCAGGTCACCATTCGCGGGAATCGTGACACGATATACTCCTTCGGGACCTTCGACCTGACCTCGCCCCTCACCATCACACTGCCGGATCCGGGAGATCGTTTCCAGAGCATGGCGGTGGTCAACCAGGATCACTCCATCCTGCCCACCATCTACGGCCCGACCAAAAAGACCTTCACGATGGAGGAAATCGGATCCCGCTATATCCTGATTGGAATTCGAACCTTTGCAGCTGCCAATGACCCCGCCGACATCAAGGCCGCCCATGCGCTGCAGGATGCAATCAAGGTTGAACAGGCCGACATCGGCAAACTCGTACTCCCTAATTGGGACAAGCAGGGTGTCGAGACCTTGCGCGAAGCGGTCAACGTTCTGGCCGCCACAATCACGGATACCACCGGGTATTTTGGCAAGAAGGAAGATCTCGATCCCATCCACTGGATGATGGGCTGTGCCTATGGATGGGGTGGAAACCCGAAGGAAGCCGCAATCTATATCAATGCTGTTCCGGAGAAGAACGACGGCAAGACACCCTATACCCTCACTGTGAAGGACGTGCCGGTGGATGGCTTCTGGTCGGTGACCCTCTACGACAGTAAGGGCTTCATGGTGAAAAATGATCGGGACATCTATGCCTTCAACAACATCACGGCCAAGAAGACTGCGGATGGCAGCATCACGATCCACTTCGGAGGTGACCCCAAGGCGGACAACCACCTTTCCATCATGGAAGGCTGGAATTACATCGTGAGGCTGTATCAGCCGAAGAAGGAGATCATCGATGGCACCTGGAAGTTCCCGGCTCCGAAAGAGGTCAAATAGGAATTATCACTTCGCGGCGACGCCAGCGCGTCGCGGGGATGGTCCGGCCATCCACACAAAAAAGAAAATTATCACAATGAAAACAAAACAAACCATTACAACAGCCCTGCGTTGTGCGATGGGCGCCGCCCTGAGCCTCTGCCTGGGATCTCAATTAGGCGCCCAGACTGAAAAGCCCTTTTACCGAGGTGGGTTAGATGACCAGATCGTCGAAGCTCCCAACGGCGCCAAGGCCAATGCCCAGTATGAGAAGTTCGTGTCAGAAGGCTCTTTTGGTGGTACGCAGATCATCGAGGTTAGCAAAGGAGTTTGGAGCGTTGCCGGCTACAGCCTGAGCAACTACACCTTTGTCGAGGGCAAGACGGGCCTCATTGCGTTTGATACTGGCGCTAACATCGGAATGGGGCAGACGGTGTTGAAAATGATTCAGGAAAAGGTGAACAAGCCGGTCGTGGCCATCATCTACTCTCATTTCCATTATACCGGCGGTGCCAAAGCCTATGCGGCAAGCAACCCAGACAAAAAAATGGATGTCTACGGTCACCCTGACGTTGACAAAAATCTGGCATCGTCTTCCGGTCTGTTAGGCCCTATGCAAAACCGCCGGACCGGAATTCAAGCTGGTCTTTATCTGCCCCTGAAAGGGTCCTGACGCGGCCTATGGTCCGGCTGAACCTCATTTTAAGGATGCCGCACTCAATGCCCACGGTCACCTGCCAGTCACCCACCCGGTCAAAGATGGTGAGGAAGTCATCATCGATGGCCTTAAGGTCGTTTTTCACCACGTGGTGTCAGATACTCGCGACAGTATTATTGCTTACTTTCCGGAGCTGGATCTGGCGCTGCACAACACCGCCGTCACGGACCTGCTATTCTCGCTCTACACTCTGCGTGGCGATTACTATCGCACCCCGGTCGATATGGTGGCCAGCATCGATAAATTGCGCAGCCTGAATGCAAAATATGTGATTGGAGTCCACGGACTTCCGCTCAGCGGCAAGGACGCGGCGGAGCACTTGACAGCTCAACGTGACGCCTACGCATTTACCTTCAACCAAGCGGTCCGCAGCTTGAACAAGGGGATGAACGCCGAGCAAATGGTCGAGGCAGCCCGTCTGCCCGCGCATTTGCGCGACAACCCCGGGCTCTTCCCCGCCTATGTCGATCACGAGTACAACGTGCGCGGCCAATATCGTGGAATCGCCGGTTGGTTCCAGGAGGATACGGCCGACCTTCATCCGCCCACGGACAAGGAGATGGGGGAAACAATCATCAAACTTTCCGGCGGAGTTGATCAATTAATCGCCGAGGCGAAGTCGGCCTTTGCTGAGAAGAAATACAACCTGTCTGCCAAGCTGCTTTTCTACGTCATCGCTGCGGAACCAGAGAACAAGGAGGCGAAGCAACTGAAAGCCGATGCTCTGCGTCAAATGGCCTACACGACGAAATCCGGCATCCAGACGCGCAATTTCATGCTGACGGAGGCTTTGCACCTGGAAGGCAAGCTGGATTGGAACAAGCCGCCTGCCATGCTGTTATTTGGAGAAGCGACCGTGGACAGCATCTTGGCGGCTGATCCTCTCCAGACGCTTAAAATGCTTGAGATCAACATCGACCCGATCAAGAGCGTAAAGGTTAACCGCATCGTTGAGATTAAACTCACCGACAAGAAAGCATCATACGCCGTTCACGTGCGACGGGGTGTGGCGGAGGTGAGTGCGACTGTGCCGGAGAAAGTCGATGCCACCATCGAGATCCCCTTCCGGAATCTTGCTGAGATCATGGCCGGTGATACCACGTTGCCCAAGCAGATCGAAGCGGGCGCCGCCAAGGTCAAGGGTAGCCGTGAAGCATTAGACGAAGTCATCGGTTCCTTTGATAAGATCGCCAAGAATACGGTCGCTCCTGATCACCTGCACAACTAAGGGCTCAGCTTGATTCACCTTCACCTCAGCCAGAAAAACACCCTGAAAGCAAAAAGGAAACTGTCCCAATGAAAACAAAACGAACTATTACAACCGCCCTGACTGCGCTGACTGCGCTGATGTGCGTCAGCATGCTGACCTCAGCGTCGGCGCAATCATCCAAGATAGCAACCGATCCGATCGGCGGCCAACCGCCAGCGGGGTCAAAGCCTTCGGTGAAGGATCTGGACTACCAGCTGAAGTACCAGCGCGCCTTCGAGGCCGTACTTTGGGGTATTCCTGCCGTTGGCATCTATGGCTTTGAAAAAGGCACGAAAGAGTTGGGATTCGGAGACAATGTCATTTTGGCTTATTCCGGTCCTGCGAGACAGAAAGCTGAACTCCTGACTGCGAACACCGTCACTCCTTACATTCTTGCTTATACTGATCTGCGCAATGGCCCAGCGGTGCTGGAACTTCCTGCGGCATCTGAAGATGCCAGTTTGTTTGGCCAGGTGGTGGATCACTGGCAGGTCACTATAGCCGATGCCGGCCCTTCCGGTATCGACAAGGGCCAGGGAGGAAAAATCCAGCTAACTCCTCCAGGATATAGCGAGAAGATCCCTGAAGGTTACATCCATGTGAAGAGCCCCAGTTACAAAGTGAACTTTGCGTTTCGCTCAATACCAGGGCCGGACAGCACCGTCGAGCGGGCTTACGAGTATTCTAAAACACTGAAGATGTACTACTTGTCGGAGCTTCCGAATCCCAAACCCACCCAGTTTGTGGATCCCATCGACATGCGTTTTTCAACCTTACCACCTTATGATGAAGACTTCTTCGACGATCTGTATCAGATCTTCAGTGTTGAGAATGCCTATCCTCGCGACAAGGTGATGATGGGGATGCTGGCCTCGCTGGGCATTGAAAAGGGCAAACCCTACAAGCCGGACGAGAAGACCCAAAAAGCGATGAGGGCCGCGGCCGCCGACGCCTTCTTTTATATGAAAGAAACGTTTTTGGTGGGAGAGCCTGATGAACCGTATTACGAAGACAGGCAATGGCGTTGGGCCCAGTATTCCGATTCCAACAGAGGGTTTTCCTGGGAAACGGATGACCTGCTCGATACCGAGGCACGGGCTCTTCACTTCTACCATTGGGCGACCTACGCGCCGAACAAGCTCCCGGAAAAGCCGGCCACCGTATATCTGGGTGGGGTTCTTGACAAAGACGGGAATGAATTGGAGGCAGGCAAAACCTATTCGCTCAACTTTCCCGCCGATATGCCGGTGAAGCAGTTCTGGTCGCTGACGATCTATGATTATTACACCATGGCGTTCATCTATAACAAAGAAGATCGCCATGGGCTTTCCTGCTACGACATGGAAAAGAAGAAGAAGAACGACGATGGAAGCGTCACCTTGTACTTCGGCCCGAAGGCCCCTGAAGGGCTTGAGGATTACTGGATTCCAACGGCAGGCAAGAAACCGACTCTGTATGTTCGCTTCTATGGCCCTACCGATGCTTTTTTCGACAAAACGTTCAAGATGCCGGACCTGGAGTTGGTCAAGTAAACAACGAATATGAAAACGACAATGAAAACGACAATGAAACGACAACGAACCCTACAAGCCCTGTTTGCCGCAGGAATTTCCATCTCTGCCCTGGCGACGGCTCATGCGGCGGAGGCCCCCAAGGTCACGGCCAACAACTACGTCCGTGCCGAGTCGGACATCCAAATGATCGGCTACGTCGAGAGCTACAAGAACTTTGGAAAGTTCGAGCATTTCCGGAAGCCCTACGACGTGGATATCCAGGTGACCGTTCGGGGCAACCGGGACACCCTCTACTCGTTTGGGGTGTTTGACCTGAGGTCTCCGCTCACGGTCACGCTTCCGGAAACCGAAGGGCGCTATCAATCCTTGATGATCGTGAGCCAGGATCATTCGATCTGGGGGCTCTACGGCCCGAAGACAGGTGTCCTGACCGAGGAGAAGGTGGGAACGCGCTTTGTGTGTCTGGTCATGCGGACCTTCATGGATCCGAACGATGAGAAGGACGTGAAGGCGGCGCACTTGCTCCAGGATGCGGTCAGCGTCAAGCAGGCTGATATCGGAAAATTCGAACTGCCCGCTTGGAATAAGGAGGAAGTGGAGAAGATGCGAGCCACGATCAATGTGGTTGCCTCCACGGTCACGGATGCGGGAAAGATGTTCGGCAAGAAAGAGGAACTGGATCAGGTCTACTGGTTGCTGGGCGCTGCTCTCGGCTGGGGCGGGTTGCCGGCAGAGGCTGCCAGTTATGTGAATGTGGTCCCCGAAAAGAACGACGGCAAGACCGCCTACACCCTCACCGCGAAAGACGTCCCGGTGGGCGCCTTCTGGTCCGTGACCCTTTACGACGAGGAGGGTTGGATACCACTCAACAAGTACAAGGCCTACTCGTTCAATAACGTCACCGCCAAGAAGGACAAGGACGGCAGCATCACCATTCACTTCGGCGGCGATCCCAAGGCGGACAACTTCCTGCCGATCGAGAAGGGCTGGAACTACATCGTGAGGCTCTACCGGCCGAAGAAGGAGGTCCTCGACGGCAGTTGGAAGTTCCCGGCTCCGGTCGAGGCAAAGTAATCCCATTACGTCCCAAGAGCCAAGATCCGCCAAAGCATAGAGACCAACCTATCAAAAGCTAACATAAAACCATCAATCAATCATGACGAAACACCTGACTTTGGTATCCATGCTCGGCGTGGCCTTGGCTCTCCCGTCCGCGGCGGCACCATCTCCGACGCACGAGAAACCCCGGCTTATTGTCCAGATCACCGTCGACCAGTTACGGGGCGACTTGCCAACGCGCTACATCGACCGACTCGGCAAGGGTGGTTTACGATATCTGTTGGAAAAGGGGATTCACTACAACAACGCCCATCATGCCCATGCCAACACAGAAACCATTGTCGGCCATGTGACCTTGGCAACGGGCGCTCACCCCGCGGCCCACGGAATGATCGGCAACCTCTGGTTTGATCGCGCGACGGGTGCCACCACCTACAATATCGAGGACCCCGACTATCACCTTCTAACCAAGGGCGCGGATGTGGACGCGGCTACCGAGATCGACCCCACTCAGAAAGCTGCCACCAGCGACGGCCGCTCGCCTAAGGCGATTCTAACCACCACTTTCGCCGACGAGCTCGCCGTGCTCACTGCAGGCAAGGCCAAGATCTTCAGCGTCTCAGTCAAGGATCGAGGAGCGGTTTCGATGGCGGGTCATGCAGGCAAGGCTTTCTGGTTTTCCAAGGCATCGAACCAGTTTGTAACCAGCAGCTACTACTACGATAAATACCCCCAGTGGATCGTTGACTGGAACGCCAAAAAACTTCCTGAGAGTTATGCGAATACTGCTTGGGAATTGATGCTCCCGATCGAAAGCTACCTTTTTGGTGACCGTGATGATCAGGAGTGGGAATCCTCACTCGATAGCTACGGGCGCACCTTCCCCCACAAGTTCACAACACCCAAGAATCCGTATTTCTCGACCTTTCTCACGATCAGCCCCGTGGGCGACGAGATGACCACGGATCTCGCTAAAACCGTCATCGACAAGGAGGGTCTGGGGGATGACCCGATCACAGACTTCCTCGGCGTCAGCTACTCCGCGACCGACTACATCGGTCATTTTTTCGGCCCCTCGAGCCTCGAGGCCGAGGATAATATCCTGCGACTCGATCGGACCCTCGCCGATCTCTTTGCCTACGTGGATAAGGAGGTTGGTCTCGAGAACACCCTGATCGTGCTCTCTGCCGATCATGGCTGCCCCGAGTCACCGGGATACCTGAAGAGCCTGGGGATCCCCGCCGACTATGTTTCGCCCGACAAATGGGACAAGAAACCGGTGATCGCACGGATCAAGAAAAAGTTCGGCATCGAAGGCAAGATGATCGAAGGCTACGACCATCCCTATATCTACCTGACCAGCGAGATTATCAAAGACCCCAAGATCGACCTCGCAGCGCTGGAGACCATGATCGCCAAAGAGCTCGTTGCCTTTCCCTCCGTGTCCTACGCGGTGCCCAGCACCTCGCTCGAGCGAGGCACGGTTCCTGAAAACATACTAACGCGAGCCGTTCTTAATAACTACAACCCTGCGCGATCTGGAAACATCTACGTCGTTTTCAATCCCGGCTGGTTCATCAACGATCTAGACGGGCTATCGGTTGCGTGTGTGCACGGCTCACCCTGGCGGTATGACACCTATGTGCCGATCATTTTCGCCGGGAACGGGATCAAGCCACAGAAAGTTTCGCGCCGCGTCCATACCGTAGATGTGGCGCTCACTCTGGCCACAGCCATCGGAACGCGACCACCTTCTGGTGCTGCTGGCGAGGTGCTATTGGAAGTAGTGGGGCAGAAGCCTTGAGTGTCACTCAAGATCATAAAAATGAAGAAGCCATCACATAAGAAAGGAACATAGATCCATGAATTTCGACGTGGAATTTTACCTGGTAGACCACCGACTGATTGTCTTCGCAATGGTTGCGCTGATCGCAGCTGCTGGTGAAATTGGATTCCGTCGAGGGGCCCAGAAGCGCAAATCGAAGGATTCCTTCCGATCTCTGATGAGCGGCACGGGTGCCGCTATGCTCGGGCTGCTCGGACTGCTACTCGGTTTCTCCCTGTCCATGGCGGTTTCCCGCTGGGATGCGCGGCGTGACGTGATTGTCAACGAGGCCAACGCCATCGGCACCCTCTGGTTGCGGGCCGGACTACTTGAACAGCCATTGCGCGACGACCTGCGGGATGCGCTGCGCACTTACACGGACGCCCGTATCGCGCTAGGTGGGTCCAGGACAGACCTCTCCACCCTTCGGAACGCCCGTAGTAAAAGTGAATCTATGCACGCCACGCTGTGGTCAACGGTCGAGCGAGCCAACCAACCTGACCGAAGCAATGCGGTCATGGGCTCGTTGATAACCGCCACCAACGAGGTGATCGACATCCACGAGTTACGGCTCGCGTCCATTGAGAACTATTTACCGGCACCACTGATTATACTGCTCTTTGCTGTCGCGGCTCTATCAATAGGGTTTCTGGCTTGGGCCTTCGGCGCGGCAAATCAAGGCGGGCGCAAAGCGATCATGGCGCTGGGACTTCTCATCGGAGCCATCCTCATGGTAATCATGGACGTGAACCGACCGCAGCGTGGAAGGATTGGTGTCGGTGTTGAAAGCCTGGAGCGCATCGGCGAAACCATAGCGGCGTTACCCCCGCATCAGCGGCCAGAAAACGGTATGTAAATGGCAAATGTCCAAATGTTTCACCGCCAAGAACGGAGGAAACAAACTCGGCGGCACACTGGCAACTATCGTTCCCGCGGATAAGAAAAAAATCCACGGCATAAAGGATGGGATCCGAGTGCCCTCTGTGGTCGAAGAGTGAATACTATTTTAGAATGTTAAGTCTTTGTTGGAGCCCAGATGAGCGTCATCAGTACGCCAGTCCGAAAGAATAACTCATAATTCGACGGTAAATTTAGAAGATTATTCAGAAGTTTGAGTCAACCTAGCCGTGCGTTTCGGAGAAACATCCCAGTCCATAGGTTCGTGGAAATTCGTGCTAGCCGTGATGAAATTCTTTCTAAAAGAATCAAAAGAAATCTATTTCCCTGCGAGTATCGAATAGGCTTTATCGAGCCCTTTTCTCAGCACCCACGCACGTTGGGTGTCGTCATTCATTTTTTCAGCACGCTGTAGCACCTCATCAAGCATCTTTGCGGCACTGGCGTCAAGTTCTGAGCCTTTGAAATAGCCAGCAGACAGTCGCGGTAAATATCGGCGCATTTGCCAGGGTTGCCGCCGTTGAAGATTGGCACGCCTTTATCAATCGCTTTTTTGATGCGCTTTATGGCTGATATTTCAGGCGCAGCCTTCATTTTAGGCAGAAGTACGGAATCAATCACGTGAATCACCCCGTTATCACAAAGAACATCCGTCTTGACGATCGTGGCGTTGTTCACCTTAAAGACTCCATCGATGATTCCAAATTTCAAAGCACCATTACTAAGGGACTTCGCTTTCTTTGTATTCAATGCGTCACCGGCAGAAACCTTGCCAGAAACAAGGTGAAGACTCAAAATGGCAATCAGTTGGTCACGGTTTTCAGGTTTTAAAAGTGATTCTACTGTGCCATCAGGTAAGGCTGCGAAAGCTTGGTCGGTAGGTGCGAAAACTGTGACAGGCTTTTCACCAGTAAGGACCTTCGTTAAGCCGGCAGCCTCGACGGCTGCTAGCAGAGTCTTAAAGCTACCGGCTTCCTTAGCCACGCTAGCGATATCATTAGAAGGTTCAGGTGGGAGAATAACCGAGTCGATCACGTGGATTATTCCGTTCGAACACCTGATGCCAGCATTGAGTATGGCCGCGTCGTTGACCCGGACTCTGCCATCACTAAAACCAATTTTAACATAGGCACCTTGAACAGTCTTAGCCTGCTTTGCTGCGAGCGCTCCAGCCAGATCGACTGAACCAGAGAGGACGTGATAGGTGAGTATTGCTTGGAGTTGCTTACGGTTCTCTGGTTTTAGAAGAGTAGCAACGGTATCTTTAGGTAACTTGGAGAAGGCTTTGTCGGTTGGAGCAAAAACCGTGAATGGGCCTTTGCCCTGCAGAGTTGCCACTAGTTTTGCCTCGGTAAGGGCGGTAGCGAGTGTTCCAAATCGTCCGTCGGCGAGAGCCGCTGAAACGATGTCACTGGAGCCAGCCTTGTTTCCGTAGGTTCGAATCCAATCAACTTGGAGTTCAAATGGTCCAGCTTTTTTATCCCCAAGTAAAAGACCAATCCTTTGGATCTTGGCCGGATCAAACTTCTCCTTCTTAAGGTTCATCCCGCGAAAGCTTCCTGAGAAATCCTCAAACGGAACTTTGATTTCGATCCACTGATTCTTCTTGGTCTCAAAATCTGACTTGAAAGAAACTTCCCTACCGCGAAATCGAGCATCAGTGTTGAATCTCATCTGATAGGTGCGTCCATCGCCTTTGACTCGTGCCACCAAACCTTCGGCACCACTTAAATTTAAATTCATTTTGCTCGTCCTTAGGGAGGAAAATCCGCCGTTGTTATCAAGGGAGAGATTGCCATAGAAATTTAAAATGCCATCTTTCGAGATCTCGATTTTCCCTTTGGAAAGTCCACCCATCACACCATCATCAACAACGCGCCATCCTTGAGAGTCAGCCTCCTTTGGAGTGAATTCAGCAATCGAGTTTTTTTCGGCCATAGCAGGAAGATATGAAAGTGACAGACAAGCTACTGTCCAAATTTTTTTTTTGAAACAGTGCCTCATAATTCAAACAACGCACTGGATATCCGTGTGTCAAAGGATAATTTGACAGTGAAGAACCCACTGGCCGAATCAGTCAAAGCTAGACGTGAACGGAAAGCTACGAAGCGATGTGCAGAAAAACTTTTCATCCAGGATAGGTACTCTTTTTATACCAAACTTCGCGCTGCTATTTTTTCAGTTATACGAACGGATCTATACTGCTACGCTCCATCGTTTGTAATTTCCACACCAAGGGTGGGCATAACACTTAAAACCCAACACCTCTCGGAGCTCAATGGAGTTGCTATAATACCACTTAGAGTTTGAAAAGAGACTAATGCCGGAGTGATTTCTTGATGAATCAAGGCACGACGAAGGAGTGGTGCGGGCACCATGACTGAGGAGAAACGCTGATTTAGCAAGAAAGCCACCGGTATCTCATTCGTTCCGCGAAGCGCACTTCCCTTAAAACCCAAAAAAACAACGTTTGTCTCTTCTGGAGCTTTAAGTGGTATAATATCAGATTTAGTCCTCCCTTTAGCTGGTGAGGCGGGGCGGAGGTGACAATTTCTGCTTTTTAGAAGGCTGGACTATTCAAATAATGGTGTAGACGTGATGATAGTTTTAGAATATGGGCCCGGTATTGTGACTATGAATCATTTAAACAGACGAGACTTCACCAAGGGACTATTATCATCTTGCCTAGCATCATTGGCTTGCGGTCATGCAATGGCAGAAGAGGGCGAACATGCGAAGGAGCTATTCACCGAGTTCGGGGTCTGCACTAGTCTTGATATTAACCTG
>NZ_MQWA01000001.1:301685-302952 GCF_002954445.1 Rubritalea profundi | reverse complement strand
GGGTTAATAAGTTCACTACTAAGTTTCAGTATGCGGGCTATGATTACGCGGAGGAAACGACTCATGGCCTACTTATGCCATCAAAGAGTGATGAAAAATTTGCAGTGATGCTAAAAAAACTAAACGAGAGCAAAGTGCGAGTGAAAGCTTGTAATAGCTTTATGCCTGGGTCGCTTAGGAGCGTGGGTAAGGATGCTAATCACGAGGGAGTGCTGAACCGTGCAGATACAGTCTTCAAACGCGCTAAGCTAGCTGGCGTGGAGGGTATTGTCTTTGGAAGCTCTGGATCACGAAGATTAAAAGAGGGAGATAAGCGTGAAGATGCTGAGAAGCAGTTTGTCGAACTGCTAAAGAAGATGGCTCCACTAGCGCACGCTCAAGGAGTAGAGATCTGGCTAGAGCCACTGAATAGAAAAGAAGATAATTTCATCAACACACAAGTGGAGGGCGCCGCTATTATTGAAAAAGTGAATCACCCGGCCCTAGGGATGGTGTGTGATATTTTCCATGTGGCCCGTAATGAAGAACCTCCTGAAGACATCATGAAGACTGTGAACTTTGTGCGGCATTGTCATATCGCGGAGAAGAAGAAACGTTCTGCACCCGGGACGGAGCAGTATGATTTCACCCCTTATCTGAAGGCATTACATAAAGCTAAATATAGCGGTAGTGTCTCCATGGAATGCGGATGGGACAATCTTGATACACGTCCTGCTAGTGCTCTTAAGTATCTGAAAAATCAGGTCGCTTCAATGAAATCCAAATAAAAAGATGAAGAAATTATTTATTACGATGCTGCTTCTATGCAGTAATACTATTACTCTACAGGCTCAAAAATCTCCTTACTTAACTTATAATAATGTTCCAATGGGGAGTGCGCAAAGACCTCTAGTTCTGCGGACTTTTATGCCTAAGGTGGGTCTAACAGATGAGGCTTTACCGAACCATCACCTGGGATTAAATTCACCAATATATAGTCCTGGAGCTGGTAAGGATGTGAAAGGTGAGTACAAGCCTATCACTGGATTGCCTGCCGCCATTGGAGTCAATCACGGCCCGAAGCTTTCTTATTGCTGGGACACTGTTGAGTGTAGGTTACTCTATGTATGGGATGGCGGGTTCATGAATATGAAGAACTACTGGGGTGATCCTAAGCGAGGAAACAGGCAGTCATTTGGATATGTGCCCGAGCTTGTTGGTAATCTCTTTTACTTAGCGAAAGGCAAACATCCTATTGTTGTGGACGGTGTCTCGGTTGTGACTCTGA
>NZ_MQWA01000001.1:293852-299995 GCF_002954445.1 Rubritalea profundi | reverse complement strand
CTCCTCGATACTTAGGATTTAAAAAAGCTAAGGAGCAAGTTGTGTTTATGTATAAAACTGGTGCGGGTAGTGAAATTCAAACTACGATATTGCCAACATCGAAACCTAACAGCTTTCAACAACGTATTCAGTTGATCGGCACGGGCAAGCTGGATTACTCACCAACAAACCCTGAGACTACTGAGGTAAAGAAGGTTTCTGACAAGGAACTAGTCGTTACTATTTCACAAGATTCCATTAAGCAATATGAGCTGAAGATAGACAAAGCCCTTGCGGCTAAAGATGTCTCCGCAGCGAGTGGTGAAGTCATTTTTAACAAGATGGCATGCGCTACTTGTCACAGCGCTGATGGAGCAAAGAGCCATGGTCCTACATTACTGGGTCTCGCTGGGAGCCACCGACCTATCATCGGGATGAAGGAAAAACAGCTGGCTGATGATGCCTACATCAGGGAATCTATTTTAGCTCCAAACAAAAAAGTCGTGGAAGGCTTTCCACCAAATTACATGCCTGTCTTTAATCTTCCAGAGAACGAAGTGGATTCACTTTTACTCTATATCAAAACCTTTAAAAACAAATAACAATGAATCTAACTTTAAAATACACCGCCAGCTGTTTACTCGCATTTTGCTGTGTGCCTGATACCGCGATGGCCGCTGAGAATGCAAAGATCACGGATTACTATTCGATAGAAGAAATCAAGCTTCCTGAGGGTGTTCCGCCTGAGGTGGGTGCAGTGAAATTTGATACCGAAGGCACGATATATGTTGCGCTACGTCGAGGTGATATTTTGATGGCCAAACCGACTGCAGATCCTAGTAAATTTCAATGGAAGTTATTTGCTTCAGGATTTCATAATGCCTGCGGTATGGAGGTGGTAGCACCTGGCATATCCTCATTAGTCAAATGGCGGAGCTGACTGAGATCAAAGATACCGATAGTGATGGTGAGGCTGATTCTTATAAAAACCTAACAGACGCATGGGGCGTGAGTGGGAATTACCATGAAACGAATGAGATATGCCCAGATGGTAAAGGCGGATACTATATCGCGGTGGGAACTGCATCATACAATGGCCCTACGTTTTATAATGTGAAGGGTGAATATTCTAAAACAGGAAGACGCGGAAGAAACTTCTCATCGGTGAAATGGAAGGGCTGGATCATGCATTATTCTAAGGATGGTGTGGTCACTCCACATGCGAGCGGCTTCCGCATGCATAATGGAATCACGCGTGATAAAATGGGCAACATCTGGGCAACTGATAATCAGGGTGACTGGCGTGCTACGACTCCGCTATACCATATTGAGAAAGGTAATTTTTATGGGCATCCATCAAGCCTAGTCTGGGATCCTAAGTGGCCAAAAGGGAAAGACCCTTTGAAGATGCCATTAACAGAAATCGATGCGATGAGGACCAGAGCTTCGGTACTACTACCTCACAAGGAATTTAATCGCTCGGCATCAGAGCCAGCTCAGGTGCCGAAGAATTTTGGACCATTTGCTGATCAGCTACTGATTCCTGATAACAATGGAACGCGTATTAGCAGAGTTATGCTAGAGAAGGTTCAGGGGAAATATCAGGGAGCTTGCACGCATTTTTTCAATGACGTGGGACTGAAGACTGGCGGGAATAGAGCTGTCTTTACCGATGATGGGAAAACGCTCTTCGTTGGTCATACTGTTAGAGGATGGGGCAAGCCTGGCGAGGGACTAACAAGGATCACCTATCTTGGAAAAGAGCCCTTTGATGTGAAGCATGTCAAGCTTAGCGAAACAGGTTTTGATCTTAAGTTCACACATTCATTCGATAAGAAATCACTGGCATCTAAAGATTTTTCTGTCCGTTCGTTCCGCTACGAAGACAAGTGGAGCTACGGGGGGCCGCAACTTGATAAAAGAAATGAAAAAGTGACTTCTGTCGAATCAAATGAGGGCGACACTATTGTATTAAATGTGCAGAATCTCGAAGCCGGTAGAGTTTACTGGATCGAAATTTCTAAAAATAGTAAACTGATGAGCGAGAGCGGCGAGCCACTAATGAATAAACAGTTTTGCTACACTTTAAACCAACTCGTAAAGTAGTGAGGGTCTGGTGATGTTAAAATCGGATTAACACACTCCTTCAATAGGTCCGAAAACCTTACACCCAGCCAAGAGAAGAGAGAACCGATCTTGAATCCACTGAGCACACTCATCGGAATGCTTCTCTTTAGATTTGGAGCGTTAAGTTCCGATGAGTCTACGATGTGGGGCTGCCAACATAGATGTAGGGATCTTACATCGCTAGCCACAATGCGGTGTTATACAATTTGAATAGTTATATTAGAATTCAGCTTGGCTGACAAATCACCAAGCTCAAAACCAATCATTACTCCAAGGTAACTGTGAAAATGTTATTAGCGCAGGCTACTATGGTGAGTTTCGGAATCTTGAGGTCGTCGCGCAGTGGGCCATGAGCGATTTGAACTATGTTTTTCGCCAAAGTTGCACGGTTGCCGATAGAGAAGAGTTTCTAGCTGGCACAGAGTGGTCTGCTGAGTGTCTTGGTACTAATCCCTTGTTCCCGAAGAACGAAATATAGAGTTACGCGGGCCTGCGATTTATTTTGCAATGGGTGAATTGTCATCATTCCTTCCTGATAGTTGCTCAGTATGGATCCATGGAGATGGGGAAGTTGATATGTGGGAGTTTCTGAGGATTTTCATTTTTCAGGTGAAGATCGAGGATCGAACTTCGATCAATGGAGGTACAAAAAACGACGCAATCCAAAAGGAATGCGTCGTTTTAAAATGGGTTACTCTAGAAAGAGTAGGTGATCAATTACTTGATGATACCTGCTTTTTTGAGTGTAGCGTAAGCGCCGTTCTTGTTGATGGTCTTGATCGCTTTACAGCTCAACTTGAGCTTGATGTAACGATCTAGTTCAGGAACGAAGATGCGCTTAGTCTGTAGGTTTGGAGAAACCTTACGTTTGACTGTTTTAGTCACGTGACGGCCAATACCACCCTTTTTCTTTGCGAGACCAGAACGGTGGATCCTGCGACCTACACGTACTTTTGATCCTCTAATGCTGCATACTTTTGCCATAATTTTTGAAATTTTTGTTTCTGACGCGGAGATAAACAGTTCAACGCACTTGGGTCAAGGAATTTAATGTGTGGAAGTGTACTTTTCAACCATTTAGATTGTTTAAAGCAACTCGCCTTGTGCTTTGGTCGGTGTTGCCCCTATTTTTTTGTAGGCGGCGGGCATAGCGACTCGGCCACGTGGGGTGCGCTTTATGAAGCCTTGCATTATAAGGAAGGGCTCGTGGACTTCTTCGAGAGTGGAGGCGTCTTCACCGACAGCCACCGCAACTGAGGAGAGACCTACCGGCCCTCCGTTGAACTTGTAAATCATTGCTTCGAGGATCCGCACGTCCATTTCATCGAGTCCGTCATTGTCGATGTCGATCATCGCTAGAGCTTTGACTGCGGTGTCGCCATCGATGATTCCGTCGCCGCGGACTTGGGCGAAGTCACGAACCCAGCGCAGCAGGTTGTTGGCGATACGCGGAGTGCCACGCGAGCGTGAAGCAATTTCTTGCGCGCCGTCTGGTTTGATCGAAATGTCCAGCAAGCCTGCTGAGCGCACTATAATCACAGAGAGTTGCTCGCGCGTGTAGTAGTCGAGCCTGTTTACTAGGCCAAATCGCGAACGCAGTGGGGCGGTGAGCATGCCAGCGCGCGTGGTGGCTCCCACCAGAGTGAATTTCGGGAGGCTGAGCTGGATTGAGCGTGCCGATGGGCCCGAGTCGATGATGATGTCGAGCCGGAAGTCTTCCATGGCAGGGTAGAGGTATTCTTCAACTGCTGGGTGGAGTCGATGAATTTCATCGATAAAGAGGATGTCACCTTTTTGGACGTTAGTGAGAACGCCAGCTAGATCGCCAGCTTTTTCGATCTGAGGTCCGGATGTGGTGTGCAGCTGGGTGCCTGTCGCTCCGGAAATGATATTGGCCAAGGTTGTTTTTCCCAGGCCCGGAGGGCCGGATAGGAGCACGTGCTCTAGCACATCGTCTCGCTGTTGGGCAGCCTCCACCATCAATATCAGGCGTTCTTTGATTTTCTCCTGGCCGTGAAACTCGCTGAATGCTGGAGGTCGCAGTGAGACATCGTCGGGAGTGTTGGGAGCGCTAGAGGTTGGCTCGAAATTGGAATCAGACATGGTGTGAGTGAGAAGGAAAGGTGTGTTACTTAGAAAGGTGTAGTTCAAAACGTGTCCGCTGAAAACCACCAACTGACAAGAAATTAGATGGGAAAAGTCAAAACCAAGCCAGGCTAGACCTCAAGCCTCTACCATGCTTTCTGTCCAGAGCTGCGTCTACATACACTCGGCTGCCCCCATAATTGGCAACATCCTCTTCTTGTCGCACGCTAGCGCGCAATACTTGACCAGCGAGGCGCGTAGAAGAGCGCTTCCGGCCTCTTTGCTCTAAGCCAGCATATTTAAGCGAGTTTCCACCATAGATTACACAGATTTATACAGATTCTCCCAGCCAGATGAAGCCTTTCTACCGCGAAAAAGACGAAAGGCGTTAAAGGGCCAGCACAATGAAACTGCTCTACCACGAATCACACTAATCGCACGAATAGTAAGGCTGAAGTGCGGCGGCGGTTTCCAACCGCCCATCCCTCACCACCAACAGGATCCATATCTCACCCATATTTTGCCAGCGTACCTCCATGCTCATGAATTTATAATTGGAGCGCAGCGACTCCCCTCTGGACTGCGTGTGGCTCGACAACGCTCTGTGGCTGGCTCGGCTTGACGAGCGCGGCTGGGCTCCATACGACTAGCTAGCGCGGTGGGTTCTTTTTTTGACAGAATTCATACAATTGGCTTCTGAATCGTGAGATTTCAGCTCTTTTGACTCTCTATGCTGTATCACACTACACGAGGAAAATTGAGTTGAAGGTTGTAGAGCTAAGCCAGTGGAGAAATTCCTTGAGTCTGCTTCGATGACCTGAGTCTTTTGAATGGCAATCAGCTAGATTCAAAATATCTTCAAGGCCGAGTCGGAACAGGCTTTTGCGCTTTGTTGCCGCAGAGGTTTTCTGCTCCGAGGATCGAAGATGACACCCCCACGCAAAGCTCAATAGAAAGGCCATTGTAAGGATACTAAAGAGCTTTTCAAGCTTGGCTGGATTGGTCATGTGGGTGGCTTCGAGGTCAAAACCCTTTTCTTTAAATGCCCCAAAAGCCTCTCAATTCCCCACCGTAAACTGTAGAGGTTCAGTGCCTCCTTGCCTGTAAATCGATTGCTAATAATGAGTAAATGACTTGTTCGTCCGTCTTTTTTCATTGGCTTACAGGCGAAGAAAAGTTCGAGTCCAAAGACGGTTTGTAACCTCTGAGATTTACGACCACGGCGAGTTGCTAATTCCAAGGCTGAAAAACTTCCTACAAGCGTGTTTTTCTTGATACGCACAACATAGCCGACTCCTTTGTTATCGAGCCAAGAGAGCCACTCTTTACCCACAAACTCTCGATCCATAGTCAAGACCTTGATGTCCTTTGCTGGGATGATCTTGAGTAGCTTCTTTGTCAGGGAAATACGCTGAGCAGTGTTAGAGTTTCCTCGTTTCGTTTTAGCTGGGAGGACTTTCCAAATGATCGGAATAGAAACCTTTCCTGCAATAATGGCGATAGCTAGGAAGTTGATGTATTTACGTCCAAATTGCCAGTTTGTACGATCCATCGCCAACACGAACCCAGTTGAAGGCTTAGGTATACGACTAAGAATGAACCTCGAAACAGACGAAAGGCATAGTGAGAAATTAAGAACAAAGTCTTGGAATCGCCTATAGCGACTTTTGTTAGAGCAGGACTTTCCGTCGGAGGTGGTGGCTAGTAAAGTGAGGTTAAGAGTCTGTCGGACTTACCTTCCTCACAATCTTAAAATCTGCTAGAGTTCGCTCATGGCTGAGAGATTCGTAACTGTAGACCGTGACACCCCGATGCTACTGCCTCCGGATTTACGGGACTGGGTAGCTGATGACGACCTTGTTCACTTCATCATTGAAGCGGTTGATCGTCTTCCTCTCTCTAGTTTCAAAACGAATACACGCGGCTGTGGCAATGCTCAAATGCCATCCCAC
>NZ_MQWA01000001.1:259634-292613 GCF_002954445.1 Rubritalea profundi | reverse complement strand
TAAGCACCCAAATTTTGAAGGGCCCTCACCTGAGTCAAGGTTACCCGTCACTTTGTGACTATTTTTCAACAGGTTACGGGTTACATTTTCCTCGTGTAGTGTGATTCTACATAAATAACTTGCATAACCTTCTCATGGAAGACGCATCAACCAATCGCGGATCAGCTGCGAGAGCCCTAATTTTATGACAAATTACAATATAACCCAAATCTTGAAGTGGACTGAGAGGTCAGTGATCCGCGTGCTTTACGTTCGACCAAAATGGTTGTCCATGATCCGCCTACCGAGCAGCGGGAGAATAGTCAATCGTCCTGCTGCATTAATCCTTTCTTTCCTGCTTTGGAACCTCTCGGGTGCCGAATGGCTCCGTGGCGAAGATTTTACAAGGCCCTCGAACAACTGGGTCGCCACTGATGCTTTGGGAAGGCATCTTCCAGTCCATCGCGAAACCGGAGACAGGAGACCCGGAAAATTCGTTGGCATCTTTTACTTTGTCTGGGTCGGCAATCACACCCCAAAGGTTTATGACATCACCAAGATCCTGAAGGTGCCGGAAGAAGAGCGGCAGTGGGGCCCGTACAAGGCGACCCACTTCGGATGCGAACCCGAGTATAGCTACTTTCACTCCTCCGACCCGTGGGTGATCCGGCGCGACATGCAGATGCTTGTGAATACCGGTGTTGATTTCCTCTTTCTGGACGTCACCAATGGGCTGATCTACGAGGAGTCGGTGGATGCCTTGCTCGGAGTTATTCGAGCGATGCGGGATAAAGGCATCCATGCTCTCGGGGTCGTCTTCACCACCAACGGAGGAGGAGGGGCGACCATCAATCGCATCCATGACCGCTTCTACAAAGATGGCCAACATGAGGACCTCTGGTTCCAATGGGACGGCAAGCCCGTGATCTTCGGAACCAAGGACGACCCGAAAATTCGTGAGGAGCTCAAGGACTATTTTACGATCAAACGCAGTTGGGCATGGACCGCGACTAAGACCGAGCCGGATCATTGGCAATGGCTCGATACCTCGCCTCAGGACTACGGGTGGAGCGCGTCACCCGACATCCCCGAACAGATCCCGGTAACTGCGGCGTCCCATGCCACCAATTCGATCGGTCGAAGCTACCACGATGGTGCTCAGCCACCGGTGGGACCCGATTACTTGACCGAGTTAACCTCTCAAGGGCTCCACTTCGAGGAGCAATGGAAACGCGCCCACGAAGTGGTTCGAAGGTCGTCATGATTACGGGCTGGAACGAATGGATCGCGATGCGCTTCATCAAGGAAGATCAAACCGAACCCTTCGCCGGGCGTCCTCCGCTGAAGGATGGCACCTGGTTCGTCGACGTGTTCAGTGCCGAATTCACTCGGGACATCGCGCCCATGAAGGGAGGCTTCACCGACAATTACTACTACCAGATGGTGGGTCACATCCGGCGCTTCAAGGGGCTTGCCGCCCCACCCGAGCGTCCGGAAGCTCGCGAAATCGTCATTGATGGGAAGTTCGATGACTGGGAAGGAGTCCCGGCTCATTTTACCGATCCTCAGGGCGACACCATGCACCGTTCCTTGCGGGGGACGGACCCGAAAACAATCTACACCCATACCCTCGGGTGAAACGACATCGTCTCCGCACCGGTCGTCGAGGGTGCACAACACGTTCACTTCGCGGTGAGCACCGCCGAGAACCTGACACCCGCCACGGACCCGCACTGGATGATCCTGCTCATCGACAAGGACCAGAACCAAGAGACCGGATGGGAGGGATACGATCTCGCGATCAACTACAAGGCCGAGCCGGAATCCGAATCCACCTGCGCGAAATGGGTCGACGGGAAGTGGGAAGTCTCCGAAAGATTGCGATAGATTGCGATAGGTTGCCAGGGCAAGCAACTTGAACTCACCGTGCCGAACGCCCTCTTCCCGCGCGGACCGCGACAAGGGTTCGATTTTAAGTGGATCGACAATGTCGCCCTGAAATCGATCGAGTCACTGTTCCTTGAAGGGGACGTTGCGCCCGATCGGAGATTCAACTTTCGATACTGACTGCGGCAGACGAACAAGACGTCCTACCAAACCGCTGCCGGCGTGGACTCGAAATCTGAATGACAACTATAACGATTAACACTGCGATCAAAGCGCGCCGCCCGCAGCGGGTGGCAGGACTTTGACGTTCGGCTAAAAAAAATAAACAAATGTCAGGTCTCACAGGACTACCATGGGAGGATAATTACATTCGGAAAGAACCAAGTAAGAAAGACTCTAACCCTAAAAATGAACGGCCAGTATTTAGCTTAATTGCTATTGCTACCACTCCAACTTGCTTGTGAGCTAATTTGAATCACTATAAAATTTGCAGAACACATCACCGAATCACTGACCAGCTGATAGAGCGCCGATTTATGACAATTGCAAAATCAACCCAAAACCTATGAGCACTGAAAAGTCAGTGATTGGTGTGCTTTACCTTATGGGCTTGGTCTGCTATTGATCCAGTTGCCTCACGATGTGTTCTTATATTGTGAGTGAAACAAAGAGCACAATCAGTTAAAATATCCTGTATTTTAACAATGCCTATCCAAAAATTATATAGAAAATAAAACGAATGCAACCGAATTACTCATATGAAAAGCGCCAGAAAGAAATAGCTAAAAAGAAAAAGAAGGAAGAAAAGAAGCAAGAGAAGCGCCGGCAAAAAGCAAAATTAGCCGATAGTCAGCCGCAGGCTGTTGAACCTATAACAGGCAGCGACGATAAATCGGCAACAACAGACGAGACATAACGCGGATTTTACTGAAGTCAAAGGGGGTACTATGTTGTATTACTCATTGGGATTATGGTTGTAGATCCGTAGTGGTTTGGCCGCCCTTGTTGGCCTTGAGGGTATTTGCGGTCGAAGCTAGGTCGTTTCCCTCGGCTGTGATAGGTCGTCCGTTTGAGGCTGAAAATAACTAGGCACGACCATAACTAGGTATATCCTAGTCGATCAAATATTTGTACGGGGTTTACCGGTGAATCTTGCTGCGCATTGTTTGTTACTCCCGCTCTCCATGCTTGCAGTCGAATCCTGAGCCGCCGGGCTCGGTTCTAGGAATCCGCTTGGCTGGGTTCTCATCCGATCTTGCCACAAAATAGCCTCAAGGTTGTGAAACACTTGAGGCTATATTTTTACCTTTAAAAAAAAGTACGCAGACTGGGATTCGAACCCAGGACCAATTGGTTAAAAGCCAACTGCTCTACCAACTGAGCTACCTGCGCGTTATTGATGATTTGTATGCCTCCTGTGAGGCGGGCAGAGAATTAGTCTGTCTTCGATAAATTGACAAGGATGTTTTGTGTTTTTTTTGAGTTTGTGTGAGTGGCGCGAATTTGGGACAATTTTTGAATTGTCAGAAATAAGAGAATTACAACGATTGAAGGCCTCTTTAGTAAGCGAGATAAGTCTTGCAATTTCGAGGAATTTGGATAATGGAAGGGCAGACAACTTCAGCCGTGAGGAAGGAGTGGGTGATTTTACCCACTCTTTTTTGTATCAGGATCTCTCCTGTAACGCGGATTAACTTTTAGACACATACTCAGACCATGACAAACGATATCGTCGCTCTCATTGACTACTATGAGAAGGAAAAAGGCATCGACCGAGATAAGGTACTTGCTGCGCTTCAGTTCGCATTTCTCTCTGCTTACCGTAAAATGGTACCAGGTTCCGAACGCATCGAGGAGCTTCGTGCTGCTATCGATACGAAAAAAGGTGACACTACGATCTTCGCTACTCTGAATGTTGTAGCTGATGATGATCAGATGGATCAGTGGAACGAAGTGGTTATTTCGACCGCCAGTAAGATCAAGTCCGACGTTGCCGTTGGTGGTCAAGTTGAGCTCAACGTGACTCCTAAGAACTTTGGTCGTATTGCTGTCCAGACAGCTAAGCAGACTATGATGCAGCGTCTCCGTCAGGCTGAGAAGGAACTGATTTATGACGAATTCAAGGATCGCGCTGGCGACATCGTCAGTGGCACTGTGCGTCGCTTTGAAAAGAGTGATGTGTGGGTAGACCTTGGAAAATTTGAAGGGAAGATGTCTTCACGTGAGCGTGTTTCTACTGAAGAGTACAACGTCGGCGATCGTATCCGAGCTTACGTTGTTGCTGTTGAAAACGAGCAACGTGGCCCAGAGATTATCCTTTCCCGTAGCCACCCTAACTTTGTTCGCCGTCTCTTCGAAGCGGAAGTAAGTGAGATTTCCGATCGCACTGTTGAGCTTCGCGGTATTGCACGTGAAGCTGGCTACCGCACAAAGGTGGCTGTTTCTAGCGTCGATGAAAATGTGGATCCAGTGGGAGCCTGTGTTGGCTTACGCGGTGCACGTGTTAAAAACATCGTCCGTGAGCTCAATAACGAAAAAGTGGACATCATCCGTTGGAGCGATGATCCAGAAGAGTTCGTTCACGAAGCTCTCAACCGGCAATTCTCCGCTCTGTTCACCTCGATGAAGAGAAGAAAATTGTCAGCGTCACAGTTGACGAAGACGAACTAGCCAAAGCAATTGGTCGTCGAGGCCAGAATGCGCGTCTGACATCTCGTCTAATGGGATGGGATGTTCAAGTCCGCAAGGACGAGAGCCAGCAAGAGCAATTCGACGCTCGTGTCTCTGACGCCTCCCACGGAGTGGGTGACCAACTCGGTATCGATGATGAAACTGCTGCTAAGCTATTCCGCGCAGGCGGTGCTACCATAGAGCTCGTTCTCCAGATGCCAGCTGAATATATCGCGCAAGCGATCGAAGCCAGCGAAGAAAAAGCACAAGAAATTCTCAAGAAAGCAGAAGAAGCTCAGCAGGATGCTGACGCCTAATTCGCCCCAATCAGGACTGGCAGCATACTGCGCAGTCTTGTCTTACCAACCTTACATCGAAAGATAGCTCAATGGCTGATCAGAAAGATAATATAAACGAAAAGAAGAAGGTTCTCGACCTGCTAGACGACAGCAAGCCGAAGAAGCCATCACGCCGTGAACGTCAGCGTGAAGAAGCCTCTAAGCTAGTAGCACCTGAGGTGAAGACTCTCGACACCAAAAAGGCCGAGGCTCTCGACATTTTTGACGAAGAGGGCAAGAAGAAGACCTCTGTCATCAAGAAGGGGTCGGGCAGTGCTAAGCTGCCAAGTATTTCCAAACTGAATGAGCCAAAGGCTGATCTTGATTTTGTGAAGACTGAGTCAGCTAAGTCAGCTAAGTCTGGAGCCTCCGAGGCCGTTCAGACTGTCGAAGATGCTGACAACGGAGTAAAGGTGATCCACCTCAAACCTCCGATTATTGTCAGTGAGCTAGCAGAAGCAATGGACCTCAAGCCATTCCAGTTGATGGCCGATCTAATTAAGCTTCAGGTTTTCGTTGCGCCACACCAGGCTATCGAGCCAGATGTCGCTGAAACTCTTTGTGCTCAACACGGCTTCAAATTCGAGCGCGAAAAGCGTGAGAAGGGTGCTGGCGTGCATAAGGTAGAAGAAGTTTTCGTTGAGCCAGAACCAGAGGAAAACGTCCCTGAAGATAAGCTAGAGCTCCGAGCACCTATCATCACCTTCATGGGTCATGTTGACCATGGTAAGACATCTATTCTAGACTTCATTCGCAAATCTCGTATCGCGTCTGGTGAAGCAGGTGGAATCACCCAGCACATTGGTGCTTACGGTGTAAAAGATGACCAAGGTCGTCCGATCACATTGCTCGATACTCCAGGTCACGCCATTTTCTCTCAAATGCGTGCTCGCGGAGCAGACATCACAGACATCGTAGTTCTCGTGGTTGCTGCTGATGATGGCATCATGCCTCAGACTAAGGAAGCAATCGATCACGCTAAGGCGGCGAAGAAGACAATCATCGTAGCAGTCAACAAGTGTGACGTAGCTGGTGCTGATCCAACTCGTGTTCGGACGCAGCTTATGGAGCACGGTCTGACCCCGGTAGACTTCGGTGGCGACGTCGAATGTGTCGATGTTTCTGCAAAGACTGGCGACGGCATGGGTGATCTGCTAGAACTCCTCGCCCTCCAGGCTGAAGTTCTCGAATTGAATGCTAACCCTAGCGCGAATGCACGAGCTTCAGTAATTGAAGCTCGCATCCAAGCTGGTAAAGGCCCAACTGCAACAGTGATTGTTCAGTCTGGTACTCTCAAAGCTGGCATGCCTTTCATCTGCGGACCATTCAATGGTAAGATCAAATCCATGTTCGACGACCACGGCAAAGTAATCAAGACTGCTGGCCCTGCAACTCCTGTTGAAGTTCTCGGATTCGCCGAACTACCAAACGTAGGCGACGAACTCGTAGAAATGGATACTGAGCGTGCAGCCAAGAAGTTGTCTGGTGAGCGCCAAGGCGAGAAGCGCAATACGCGCCTCGGTGGTGCTCAAAAGAGCCGTTTGACTGATTTTATGTCTAGGGCTAAAGGTGGAACGCAAAAAGCGCGTCTCCAGCTTATTCTTAAGACTGACGTACAGGGTTCCGTAGGAGCTATCACTGGTGCTATCGGTGAGATCGAATCAGGAAAGGTCGAGACTCGTTTCGTCCACGCTGCATCAGGCTCTATTACTGAGTCTGATATTCTTCTCGCCAGCTCGGCAAATGCTACTGTCATTGGCTTCAATACCAAGGTGGAAAGCAAAGCTGTAACGGCAGCTAAGCGTGAAGGTGTAGAGATCAAACTTTACTCCATTGTTTACGAACTTATCGACACAGTGCGCGACGCAATGCTCGGACTTCTTGACCCTGAAACTCGTGAGACCATCATCGGTCACGCTGATGTCAAGCAGGTGTTCAAGGTCAACAAGGGCAAGGCTGCCGGCTGTATTGTCAAGGACGGTAAAGTCACTCGTACTGCTCACGCTCGTGTGCTTCGCGGTAGAACTCCTGTCTTCGACGGCAAGATGTCTACTCTCCGTCGCTTCATGGACGAAGTCAAAGAGGTCAAGACTGGTATCGAATGTGGTATCAAGCTCGGTGCTTTCAATGACTACGAAGAAGGTGACGTTATTCAGTGTTACCTCTTGGATAAATTCGCTCAAGAGCTCTAAGCAATATTATTTTAAGCCTCGGGCGGAGCAATCTGCCTGAGGCTTCTTTTTCTTTATGAATAGAGGATCAGCTCTAGCATAATCGATAATTAACCAAAATTTCACATGTCCCAACGACTCGATAAAATCAACGCGCTCATGAAGCGTGAAATCAGCAGCTTCGTTCAGAAGGAGTTTGAATTTAAAAATGCTCTCGTCACCATTAGTGATGTGGTACTCACTGATGATCTCCGCGAAGGCAAAGTTTTTGTCAGTGTGCTTGGTGGCCATATGGCTAATGTCCTAGAGAAGCTTACTAAGCATAAAGGAGCGATTCAGAAGTACATCAATAAGCGTACGAACCTTCGCTGTACACCAGTGCTTATCTTTCGCGCTGATACTTCCGCCGAGCGTGGGGTGGGGATCGTCAACCTTCTCGATGAAGTGGCTAAATTGGCCACAGCTCCTGAGGAAGACGAAGAAAAGTAGATTTCACAACTCAGCTCGATGGAAAAGAAAAGTAAAGCAGGTGCCATTTACCTCTTCGGAATTGGCTTGTTTCTCTTTTTCCTAGGTGCTGGATTTTGCTGGTTATTAGCCAAGAGCTTTGGCAACGCCAGTGACACCCGCAAATGGGTAGAGACACCATGTTTGATCATTCGCTCTGAACTGGCCACGCGCTCAGCTGCCAACATTTCAGCGGAGTACCGCTGGGAAGTAGCCTTCAAATACCAATACAAAGGCGAAGACAATATCGGTGAGACGTATAAGCCACGAGGCCAACGCTGGCGTAACTCAATTGAAAAGGTGAAGTCACGGCTCGAGCAATACCCCGTGGATCAGCAAACAGTATGTTTCGTCAATCCACAACGGCCAGAAGATCCTAGCAAGCCGCGTCAGGCTATTTTAGCGCACGATACCAAGGCCGCAGGTTATTCTATTTGGTTCCCAGCCCTGTTTTCTATTGGCGGTATAGGTATCATGGTTGGTGCTGTACGTGGTTTGTTTAAGTGAGACAGCTCCGAGCTTCTCAAAATAGAGTTTGCCTCGTTATAATGGATGTTATAACTTGAAGGTATGGCTATGACAGCAAAAGTGACGAAAGTAGGGAATTCATCGGCGTTGATTTTACCGAAAGAACTAATGGCTAAGCTTAATTTGGAGCAAGGCGATTCAGTGAGTCTCACTGAAGTGGCTGCAGGCGTGGTGATTTCTCCCTATGATAGGCAGAAGGAGCGCCAGCTTGAAATTGCGAAAAAGGTCATGCGGGAGAACCGTAACATGCTCAAAAAACTAGCAGAGTAATGGAGCCTGAATGGTTAGATCGCATCGTGGTGGATAGTTTTCACTATCAACAAATTCGCGAACACGGAGGTGCTCATGGCTTACGTGATGAGGGTTTATTAGAGTTGGCGCTAAATAGGCCCATTCAGCTTTGGCAATATGGAGACCCTAAGCCTGATATCTGTGCTATGGCTGCGGCTTATGCATTTGGACTCGCTAAAAACCATCCATTTTTTGACGGAAACAAGAGAACTGCAGTAATTGCCTGTGAGGTCTTTTTGATCCTAAATGGCTACCAGTTTACGATTGGTGAAGTGGAAAAATATCCACATTATCTAGCACTCGCTTCAGGTGAGCACAGTGAAGAGTCCTTTTTGAATTGGCTCCGAGAACACACGGAAAAGCGGATGAAGCATGAATGATCTCACTGAAAATTTCCTGCGCCGAGCGTTCTCTGGGGTTATCTTGGTGATCTGGATTCTTGCGCCCTACATTCTATTGCAGCAGTTTGCCATTCGCGAGATTTGGTGGCTCCAGCCGACTGCGTTTGATAATGCGATTCCTATCAATTTCCACAGCCTTTGGTTTTATTACACCTTTTACCTTTTGTTAGGAGTGGTGGGACTTTTTATCGAGCGTCCAGTCTACCTCCGTTATCTCTACGTGATCGGCTGGACGGCCATGGTGGCACATATGATATTTTTGCTGCTCCCCAATGGTCTATCGCGGATGGAAATTCATTTGCCTGATGCGCCCGTCTACTACCATTGGTTGGCTACCTGCGATGCACCGCGGAATGCTTTCCCATCGCTTCATGTAGCGCTCTCTGTGGTTGCTGGAATCGCAGCTTGCGCTTCCAAGCGCTTCAACCTTGCGGCTAAAGTCGGTGTAATTCTGTGGATACTCGGCATCATCTGGTCGACCATTGCGCTGCGTCAGCACGTCATCATCGACGGGATCGCGGGCATGATCATAGCAATCATAGTCTGGCTGATTGTGGGCAAGGTGAGTCGACCCGAACTGGACTCCTAGCAAAGGGGTTTTGACAGATGGGAGTGGCTGAGGCATATCCATTGCATGAGCTTACTTTTGGGCGTCAATATTGACCATGTTGCTACTCTCCGTCAGGCGCGCTACGCGCTGTTACCTGACTCTCCGAATGCGGAACCATCACCAGTGAGTGTGGTGGAAGATGCTAAAGCTGGTGGAGCTGACTCCATCACCATCCATGTCCGAGTCGATAGACGACATATGCAGGACGCAGACGCCTTTGCTGTGAAAGAGCAGTGCGGTCTTCCGATCAACCTTGAGATGGGAAATACGCAGGAGATGCTCGCGCTGGCTCTTAAAGTAAATCCTGAGTTTGTTTGCCTAGTTCCGGAAACGCGTGAGGAAGTGACAACCGAAGGGGGACTCGATGTGGCCGGGCTTTTTGAAAGCCTCCAACCAACGATCAAAACTCTGCAGGCGGCGGGCATCAAGATCAGCATGTTTATCGATCCTGACATTGAGCAAATCGAAGCCTCCGCTCGCATCGGAGCCGAGATGGTTGAGCTGCACACCGGTTGCTTTGCCAATGCCTTTGGGCCGCAACGCAAAGTAGAAGTAGATCGCCTCACTGCCGCGTCGACTAAAGGTCACACGCTCGGTCTCCAGGTCAATGCGGGGCACGGCATCAATTACACGAACATTGTGGATCTTTACGATGTCCCGCACCTTGCCGAATTCAATATTGGTCACTCGATTGTCGCCCGTTCAGTCCGAGTCGGCTTCCAGCAAGCAGTGGCTGAAATGACTGAACTGATGAAGGGCTATCGGGGTTAAATCCATTTCAATATGCAGATTTTTGGTATAGGCATCGACGTTGTCGAGATCGAACGGATTGAGGAATCGATAGAGAAATTCGGGGACAAATTCCTCGACCGGCTCTTCACGGCCGAAGAGCGCGCGTATTGCGATTCTCAAAAACGTCCACACGTCAACTTCGCTGGGCGCTTTGCCGTGAAAGAAGCGATTGCCAAATCCTTTGGCACGGGCATAGGGAAAGAACTTTCTTGGCTCGATATGACGATTCTCCGAGCTCCAAGTGGCGAACCGAGTGTGGTCTTCAGCGGGGCGGGTAAAGTTTTCATGGAGCAGAATAAAATAGTCTCAGTGAAGATAAGTCTCACGCATGCAAAGCAATACGCAGCAGCCAATGCGATTGCTATTACAGGCTGCTAAAAAAAGTGAGATCCACCACATGTTTTGTCTTGCGCGATGCCAGTGATTAGTGCAGTTTCCCGCCGTCGAGAGTGGTAACGCTCAAGACAATAAGTTCCGGCATAGCTCAGCGGTAGAGCGGGTGACTGTTAATCACTAGGTCCTTGGTTCGATCCCAAGTGCCGGAGCCATTTAATAGGCCTCATTTCCTTATAGGAAATGAGGCCTTCCTTTTTGTGTGGGAATCTCTGTAGTTTAGCGTAAAATGTCGGTATGTTTAGTTTAAAAATTACTGGAAAAAATCGTGTCGATATGGAGTTTAGCGGCAAGATAGACTCAGCAGGAATGCGTCAAGTTTTAGATGAATTTGAGGATAAATTAGAAGGCATGGATAATGTACGGATGCTCTACCGTATAGAGAATTTCCAAATGCCAACATTCGGAGCAATGATGGTCAAGATGGGTGAGCTGCCGAGCTTGCTTAAGTTGATGAAACGCTTCGATAAGATAGCTATACTAGCGGATAAAACGTGGATTCAAAAGGTGGCCGACCTAGAGGGATGCTTGTTCCCTGGGCTCGACATCAAAGGTTTTGATTTAGATCGGGGCGACGATGCTGAAGCTTGGTTAGCCTAATAAGTTCCCCCCCTCCCATACAAGCCTCAACTCTATTTGGAACTGAGGCTTTTCTTTTTTAGAGATAGCACTATGTATCTGGCATGCATCATTGCCGTCATTGTGGATTTCCACTTGAAAACCAAAGCAGCTGTCCCAAGTGTCAGGCTAGCCGTGAGGACATGGGGCGCAATGCGATGTATGAGGTCGATGTGGCACACAATGGCGAGAGTTGGGAACTTGCGCAGCAAATGATCATCCAAGCTCTAGATCAGGCCATTTATGGGAATTTCAAAGGGCTCAAAGTGATTCACGGATACGGGGCTCTCACTGGTGTGGCGGTGATCGCTCCGCGTGCTATTTCACTGATGCGGCATCTAGCTGAGCAGAATGATTCGCGATTCGCTAAAGATCAGAAAAATCCAGGAGCTAGCATCATTTGGCTGAATAAATCGAGGACGATTGAGCAGTCCGAGCAGAAGCCCTATTTTAGTACTGAGACTAAGAAGTCACCGAGTTTGAACTGGTTTGACCAAGCGCTCAAGAAGAAGCGCTAACTTGTTCAGGGTCAGTGCACTAGGGGCTTTTTAGACAGAATAAATTTTGAAGAATTCTACAGAATCCCTCAAAAAACGGGGCTAAAAAAGGACGGAAAACTTTTCATTCTTTCTGAAATATCGCAAGAGCGTCGACCATCATTGGTTAATTCCGAAAAATGCTGTAAATTCTGTCGAGCACCGCAGGCATCAACCTAGATAGTCTCCCTAGTGTAGGAGCCCTGCTAACTTGGTGGTGGATCGTTGGGTTTGGTTCTGTGCTCGCCGAAGTACTTTTCGCTGCGGTAGCGTAGCCAGACTCTGAGAGTTTGTGGGACTTGCTCGCGCTGGGCTTGGTCCAGAGTTTCGTAGAGCTGAGTAGCCCGATCCCGCTCGCGTCTACAGGCTTTGTTGTTGTGTGCGTCCCATTGCGTACGAGCTAGGCGGATCCTTCGATTGACTTCTTTGATGAGCGCTTTGCCTACCAGTGGCTTGTTCTTGTTCTTCTTCGCTGGCATTGGTTCCATCATTTCATAGCTGTAGTCTGAGACAAGCTAGATTTTCTCACTGGAGTTTCGGGAAGAATTGCGAGATGATGGTTTTCTATGCATTTCGTGCCCGCATCCATATTCGCAAAATTGAGTGATGGTTCTGAGTTGTTGTTACGTGAGGTCACGGCTGCTGACCGTGAGCGCGCGATAGATGCGTTTGACCGCTTGAACTCTGGCGATATAGCAATGCGGTTTTGGCGCGATTTAATAGACATAAATGACGAATTGTTAGATAGACTAACAAGTGCTGATCAAATTAATCATTTAGCGTGGTGTGCCTTGAATCCTGAACGATTGGAAGATCCTGGGTATGGAGCAGGCTCGGTATGGAGGCTAAAGAATGACCCTAGCGTGGGGGAGATTTCACTTACTATTCTGCCTGATTACCAAGGACGAGGATTAGGCATTGTCCTATTTGGTTTACTCTGGGTGTTAGCGCGCTTGTTAGGAATGCAGATCCTGCGTGCGAATGTGCTCAATGCAAACCACCGGGCACTGTCGTGGTTTAAGAGACTGGGAGGTGAAGTTCACTCGCATGGAGCATTTTATGAAATTGATTTTTGTCTCATGGATAATGCTCTCGCTGCTTCAGAGATTCCCAGCCAAGTCGAGTTGACGCGTTGGATTCATTTTTTCCAAACTGAATTTGGTGGTGAGTCATAGCCGAGTGGAATTGATGATAATCCACCATAAAAGATTTTATGTAATATTTGCAGTGATTGGTCATTATAGATCTAGATGAAAGGTTTTTGGAATAGAGTAAGCGGCAAAGCTAAAAAGAACTATGTGGCTGAGGTGGTTCTAACAATGGCGCTAATGTCTCCTATTCTGGCAGCAGAGCGGAAGTCAAATATAGTGGTGATACTAGCAGACGATCTGGGCTGGGGTGACGTGAGTTGTTACAACCCAGAGTCGAAGATAAAGACGCCGAACATTGATGCTATTGCAGCAGATGGATTACGCTTTACCGATGGTCACAGTAATTCGGTAGTGTGCACGCCTACTCGTTATGGTGTTTTGACGGGACGATATGCCTGGCGCTCGCGGCTGAAACGAGGGGTCTTGAATGGCTATAGCCCTGCATTGATAGAGCCCGAGAGAATGACGATAGCCTCTGGGCTTAAGTCGGCAGGATACAAAACTGCGTGTATCGGGAAATGGCATCTCGGTATGAATATCGCGAAATCGGGTAAGGAGTGGGACTATACGAAACCGATCGAAGGAGGACCCATAGCATTGGGGTTTGATTACTTTATGGGGATCTCAGCGTCGTTGGATATGCCACCGTATGCCTTGATTGAAAATGACCGTTTCGTCCAACAACCGACAGAGACATTCAAAGCAATCAAAGAGTAACTTGCGTACTGTAGGGGTGGAGTGATAGCGCCGGAGTTTAAGCATGTTGATTACCTTCCCTTAGTCGGTAAGCAGGCCGTTGGGTTCATTCAACAAAGTGCGAAGAATAAGAAGCCATTTTTTCTTTATCTCCCCTTACCATCTCCCCACAAACCGGTTCTCCCTGATGAGAGTTTCAAAGGGAAATCAGGCATCGGTGACTACGGCGATTACGTGATGGAGACCGACTGGGTCATTGGACAGGTGGTTGAGCAATTGAAAAAATCTGGTGTATACGACAATACTCTCATTGTGCTGACCAGCGATAATGGCTCGTTTGCGATTCCTGAATTGTATCAAGTAGTACAGACTGGTCATCGACCGAATGGCCACTTTCGCGGGCAAAAGACAGATATTTACGAGGGCGGTCACCGAGTGCCATTTATTGTAAGTTGGCCAAAAAAAATGGGTAAAGGGAGGATGTCAGAACAAGTGGTTTGTACAACGGATATCATGCCTAAGGCGCTGAGTGTGGCAGGAGTTAAAATACCGAAGAATGCGGCGGAAGATGGTTATGACTTGTTGCCTTTGCTGTTAAATGAAAAGCAAGCTGGCTCACTGAGAGAGGCGACTGTGCATCATTCAGTCAGTGGTATGTTTTCGCTACGTAAAGGCAAGTGGAAGCTCATTGTTGGTCGCGGCTCTGGTGGCAGAACTAAGGTGCCAAAATTAGACCCAATCATTCAGCTCTACGATATGCAGAAAGATCCAACAGAAAGAACAAACCTGTATCTTGAGCACCCTGAAATAGGCAAAGAATTGGAAACCACTTTAAAGCGATACAAAGAGGCTGGTCGTAGCGTTAAATTCTAAATGGCATAAGCTTACGGGCACAAAGCAGTTCGAACCTCCTCACTGGTAGCGAGCTTTTTTAGACCTATGGGGAAAGCCATCATAACTAGTTACCGGAGGCTGCTCCCTTAAGATGGATTTGCTATTTTACGCCACACCTGTGCCACATTTAGGCAGTCGTGTGATTTCCATACCAATGAGACAGGCATCATCCGTAAATTCCCGACCTTTGGCAAAGTGCACGATCTCATCGGACACCTCATTAACCAGTTTTAGCATAGGCAAACCCACATGATTCTGGATCGATTCCCGCAGTCGCACTTCGCTGAACGCTTGCTCTTGCTCGTTCTCCACCTCGAAGATTCCGTCGGTAAAGGTGAGAATGAAATCCCCTTCTTCGACCGTGGTTTCCCCTGTGAGGTATTCGACGTCTTCAAAAAGACCCATCGCCGGGCCGGTATCGAACGAGTCGGTGAGGACCTCGACTTTTTCGGTGCCGTGGTGAACAACAAGCGGGCTGGGGTGGCCAGCAATGGCGTAGGTGAGTCGTTTGGTGACGATATCTACAACGTAATAACTGGCGGTGACGAAGAGGGTGGTGTCCAGTTGTTGCAGAATGACGTGCAAGGATCGGTTGATCTGGGTAAGCGACTTACCAGGATCGGAAGCCAAATCGCCCAGTTGTTCCTCCAAGGCGCGCATCATTGCCGTCACCAGCGCTGCGCGCACCCCATGGCCCATAACATCGCAAACAAAGACCGCGACGGCTGTCTCCGACAAGGGCACAATATTGTAGATATCTCCACTGACGCGGCTGGTTGGGTAAAATAAGCTGCAAAACTTTACCGCACTCGTGGCCGGTGAAACACCCTGTGGAAGTGTCGGGAAGGTAGTGGGCAGGAATGCCATCTGCAGCTCGCGAGCCATTTCCAGATCTTCTTCCATGAGGGTATTTTTCTCCCACAATTCTCGTGTCCGTTCTGCCACGCGATGCTCCAGTTTTTCGTTGAGCTCCCGCAGTTGCTCTTCAGCTCTGCGTCGGGCATTCCTCGATTCTACTTCCTGCAGCGCCCGCTGGACCACCGGTACGAGGCGGCCAAGCTTATCCTTTAGCACGAAGTCGGTCGCGCCGTTTTTGAGCAGTTCGACCGCGACTTCCTCGCCCACTACTCCGGAGATCATGATAACCGGCACATCAGGGCAGAGTTGCTTGGCCATTACTAGAGCCTGCGCGCCGTCAAAGGTCGGCAGTTTATAGTCAGAGAGAATGATTTCGGGCTGGAAATCCTTGATCGCCCGGGCGAAATCGGAGCGGGATTCCACGCGTATGAAAACGAAGTCGATTCCCCCCTGTTTAAGTTCGCGGTTGATCAGGGCTTCGTCGATTTCGGAGTCTTCAAGAGCAAGGATTCGGAGAGATTGGGAGTTTTTTTGCATTTTATATGGGGTTAACAATTGGAAGTGGAATTGATGGGGGATACGTTGATTTTCATCCAATACATCCCTACTGTACTCACCGTCTTAACGAGTGATTCGAAGTCGACTGGTTTGACTATATAGCTATTGGCTCCATACCGGTAGCATGCCTCGATATCCTGAATTTCATTCGATGAGGTGAGGATCACGATATTGAGCAGTTTCGTGGATTGCTGCGCTCTGATCCGGCGCAGGACTTCGATTCCGTCGATCTTCGGGAGTTTCAAGTCGAGCAGCACGAGCTTGGGTTGCTGGTTGACATCGCGCCCCTCGTAGGCACCTGAGCCATACAGAAAATCGAGCGCAGCCTGGCCGTCGGTGACATGAACAATATGCTCCGCGAGATTATTCGTTTTTAGAGCCCTGATCACGAGTTCCCCGTCATTCGGGTTGTCTTCTACAAGTAAGATTTCCAGTGCTGAGCTCATAATTTTTTATTTCCTAAAGTGAAAAAAAAAGGTCGCACCGTGATCTACTTCTGACTCGGCCCAAACGCGACCTCCGTGTCGTTGCACGACCCGCTGTACGAGGGCTAGACCCACCCCGATCCCTGAGAATTCCTGCTGACTGTGCAGGCGTTGAAAGACGCCAAAGAGCTTCTCATAATAACCCATATCAAAGCCGGCTCCGTTGTCATTGACGTAATAAATCACCTCGCCGTCTTGGCCCTTCTGCGAGCCGATCTCGACTTCGCCGGTCTCACGTTTCCTTGTGAACTTGAGGGCGTTGCTTATGAGGTTGATCCACACTTGGCGGATCATTGAATCGGTGCCGTGGGCGGGGGGGAGGGCGTGAAGATTAAGCTGCAACTTGCGCTCGGGAGCGCGGGCAGCCAACTCATCGAAGACCTCCCGGGCCATGGACTCCATATCGATCTTACAGATCTCGATGCTCTGTCGTCCGAGGCGTGAAAAGGTCAGCAGGTCGTCGATGAGATGGCCCATGCGCCGGGCCTCGCTTTGGACCACGCCGAGCATGCGCTGCCCCTCTGTGTTGAGCTGCTCGGAATGCTCTTCGAGCACCATGCGGGCGAATCCGGTGATGGCTCGCAGGGGGGCGCGCAGGTCGTGCGAGATGGAATAGCTGAATGACTCAAGCTCCTTGTTGATGGTTTGCAGTTCGGCGGCGCGACTCTCGAGATTGGCGTTGAGCTTGGTGATCTTCTGCTCGTTCCGCCAGCGCTTGGTGATGTCGCGATTGATGCCTACCATGCGTGCTGCCTTGCCGTCGGGTCCGGGAATCACCACTTCGGCTGCATGGATGACTCGCACTGCCCCGTCTGATGGGCGAACGACCCGAAACTCACGCTGGTCGCGCCCGCAGGTCGCGATGGTCCGCTGCAGGCGCTCCTCGTTCTCCGCAAGATCTTCCGGCAGGACCAGGTTCTGCCAATTCTCGTAGGTGGTCGCCCCGTCCGGGGTGACCGACTGGCCGAAGATCTCGAACATGCGCTCGTCCCACGTGACCATGCCGCTCTTAATATCCCACTCCCACACTCCCATATCGGCGGCCTCGGTCGCGATGCCCATACGCGCCTTGCTGAGGAGTAAATCGTCTTGGGCATTCTTCCGCCGGGTGATGTCGGCGTGGATGGACATGAACTGGAGTGGCTTGCCGTCCGGGTCGAGAAAGGGGACGACAGTGGTGTCGACCCAATAGAACGAGCCATCCTTGGCGCGATTCCGGATTTCTCCCTTCCACACCTGGCCACTGATGATCGTCTCCCAGAGGTCTTGGAAAAATGCCTTTGGATGATACCCGGAATTGCCTATGCGGTGATCATTGCCGATCAATTCCGACCGCAGGTATTTGGAAATCCCACAAAACTTGGCGTTGGCGTAGGTGATGATACCTTCCGCGTCGGTGACGGAGACCAGCGCGTGTTCGTCGAGCGCAGCCTTGAAGTCATTGAGCGATGCGTTGACCGTTTGCAGATCCGCGGTACGTTGCTCCACCCGCTGTTCCAGTTTGGCGCTGAACTTCCGGAGTTCCTCCGATGACCTCACGCGGTCGATGGCGAGCTGGACCACATGCACCGCCCGTTCGGTTAGATCTATCTCGGCTGCGGTTGGCCTGCGGGGCTCTCGATAGTAGATGGCAAAGGTACCCAGAACTTTCCCCTCGAGGCAGTGGATCGGAGTGGACCAGCAGGCACGCAGGCCGTGTTCGAGGGCGAGATCGCGGTAGTCGGCCCAAAGGGGATCGCTGGCGATGTCGTTGACCACGACCCGGCGATTCTCGAACGCGGCCGTGCCGCATGATCCCACCGCCGCACCGATTGTGACGCCGTTGATGGCCGCGTTATAGGCTTCCGGCAAGGAGGGCGCGGCACCATGTCGTAAATGCACGCCGTCGTCATCTAGCAGCAGCACCGAACAAATAGCCCCCGGCGCATGTGCCTCCAGTCCGAGCATCACCTGATCCAGTACCTCACTGAGCGACTCCGAGCTCACAATCAATTCCAGGGCACTCTTCTCCCAGGCCAGCAGTTGCTGGTTTTTCACGCGTTCCGTGATGTCGAAACTGGTCCCGACCACCCCGGTGATATTCCCTTCGCTGTCCAGCTTAGGCACTTTGCTGGTCAGCAGCACCTTCCATGAACCGTCGGGGAATTCCCTGCGTTGTTCACTGTTCAGCAGCGGAATGCCTTGCAACACATTCAACTCATCTCTGAGGAATTTCGTGGAGGATTCTGACGGATAGAAGTCGGCGTCGGTCTTGCCAAGCAACTCCTCAGGCGAGGACACGCCCATGTAGTGAGCGCACGCGGCATTGGCCAGCAAAAAGCGACTGTCGCAGTCTTTGACAAAAACCATGGTGGGCAACAAATCCACCAGGGTACTCAGTAGGTCTTGCTCCATGGCCAGTAATTCTTCCGCTTGCTTGCGCTCGCTAATATCGATCAGAACGCAGAGAATCTCGGACTCTGCGGACCCGTTCGGCTGAATGGTGGACTGCAGATGAGCCCAGAAGGATGTGCTGTCGTGCCTTACCATCTGTAAATCGCACGCCTGCGGCTCACCCGTTTCAAGGAGTTGCTTGCGTTGTAAGTAGTAGGCGTCCTGGTCCTGCGCCAAGATGAAGCGGTTGATCGGCTTTTTGGCCAACTCGCTTTGTGGTTGTCCAAGCAGGGTAGAGGCTGTCAGGTTCGCCGTCAGGATCAGTCCCTGCCCGCTGATGGTGCAGTAGCCTACTGGAGCGAGGTGATAGAGATCGAAATATCGCGAACGCGAAACTTCCAGTTGCTCGTGTGCCTGCCGCAGTTCCTCGTTCTGCAGCTCCAGTTCGATTTGATGGACCTGTAATTCATGTAGCACTTGAAGCACTTCGGTAGAACTCATCGCCGTGATCTGGGCTGGCGTAAGGGGCTCGCCTCCCCGTGTCATTGCCTCGGCCATCTGGCGCAGAGCCTGCGGATCCCCTGCATGGGCTGGGTGGTCTGGAGCTGGATTGTAATCGATCATGGTGTGCTGCGCGGAAGTTGCTTGTGAACTGCTGCTCTCGCCCGTTCGGTGGTCGAAATGGCATACATTTCTCCGCCCTCGTCGATCAACGCGGTGGAAACGATGGTGACCTCAACAATCATTCCTTCTTTGTTGAGCCGTTGCGTCTTGTGAGGTTTCAGAATTTTAGACTGGCTGAGCTGACGCAGCCGAGCCAGCGCGTCCTCTTGCAACTCCTGCGGAATCCGATCGTACACATTCATCTGCAGCGCCTCGGCTTCGCTCCAGCCATACAATTGCTCCGCGGCCGGGTTCCAGGCGAGGATGTGGCCTTCGAGATCCTGCATGCTGATGGCATCGGAGGCATCGCGCACGATCACCGCACTACGAAGCTGATAGTTGGCCTTCTTCAGCGCCTCGCGCGTCTGCACCATCTCTGTGATGTCAATAAATGAGACCACGGCACCCTCAATCATGTTCTCAAAGGAGCGGTAAGGTATCACGCGCATCATAAACCATGCGCCAGCCACCGTCTGAACCTCGACCTCCCGAGGCTTTAGGCTGTCCAGCACAGCTTGAGTATCCTTCTCCAAGCTGTCATAACCAATTAGATTGGCAACGATGTCGCCCATCGGCCTCCCCACGTCGCCGGGAATCAGGTTCATGATCCCAATGGCGGTGGGTGTGAAGCGCAGGATACGTAGGCGATGATCAACAAAGATGCTGGCAATACCAGTGCCATCGAGGAGATTTTTCATGTCGTTGTTCAGCCGCGAGAGGTCAACGACCTTGGATTGCAACTCGGCATTGACGGTGGCGAGTTCCTCGTTGACCGATTGCAATTCCTCCTTAGATGTCTCGAGTTCCTCGATGGTGGATTGCAGCTCCTCGTTGACCGACTGCATTTCCTCGTTGGAAGATTTGAGATCTTGGTTCGTGATTTCCAGTTCCTCATGGGTGCTCTGGAGGTATTCGTCTTTGGCCCGCAATTCGTGCTGCAGGGCGAGAATGCGTGGGTCTATATCGTCCGCGCTCCCCGGCTCATCGGTTGGGACATCCGCAGGAGGGTCGGGGAGAGGGGCTTCTTGCATGATGACGAGATAGAGTGGCGCCTCGGTCGACGCGATCGGACCCGTGGTCACAGGGCGGACAGTCAGGTTGACCATAATGAAGTGGCCATGGGTTTTAAGCCGCAGTCCTAGTTTGCTCACCAGCTTTTTGCTATGTACAGCGTTGCGCAGGATTGCACTCAGATTGGTGTGTAATCCTTCGCGAGCCATTTTCAGGATATTACTCGTGCCAGCCTCTCCAGGGCTAGGCTCAAGGAAGCTTCCAGCTCGACCGTGCAGGTAGAGCAGATCACCGCGGTGATCCACGAGCGCGGCAACCGGGGTCACTTCCTGCAGGAGCGCCTGTTCGGTCACTTTGCGCAGTGATTGCTGACGTGACAGGGGGCGACTCATGTCAACGGACGTCTGTCCAGCTTGCAGCATATGAAGTGGGTGAGTCCGATCCACACTCAGATGACGGATGAGGTGAGAACCCTCCTTGCGCTCAAATACCCTAAATTTGCGGTCGGTCACACCAAAGAGATCCCCAAACTCGCCCACCCCTTCGGAGGTCCCGAGGAACAACATGCCGGCCGGTTGCAAGGCGTAGTGGAACAGGGGAATGAGCTTTTTCTGCAATTCCGCGTTCAGGTAGATTAGCAGGTTGCGGCAACTCACGAGGTCGAGTTTGGAAAAAGGCGGATCCTTGATCACATTCTGCTCGGAAAAGATCAGCAGGTCACGGACGCGCTTGTGGATGCGGTAGCCGCGACCCTCCTGCTCCTCCGTGAAATAACGAGCTAAGCGCTCCGGCGAAATGTCTGCGGCAATGCTGGCCGGGTAGAGGCCGGCACGGGCGGTTTTGATCGCTTGGTTGTCGATGTCCGTGGCAAAGACCTGGATGCTGTAGTTTTTCTTTAGCTTCTCCACTTCTTCCAACAGCAGGATGGCGATGGAATAGGGTTCTTCTCCAGTGGAACATCCCGGGCACCAGACCCGGATCGAGCCTCCGACTGGCTTGCTTTCAAAAAGTTTGGGGATGGCCTGGTCCTGCAGCGCCTGGAAGGCTTCCGGGTCGCGGAAGAAACTGGTCACTCCGATTAAGAGATCGCGAAACAGGGACTCCACCTCTGACGGATTCTGCTGAAGATATTTAACGTAGTATTCAAGCAAAGTGATCTGGTGGACGGCCATGCGCCGTTCGATCCGCCGATAAACTGTGTTCGGTTTATACTGGCTAAAGTCATGGCCAGTCTGCGTGCGCAGTAGGATGAAGATCTTCTTCATCACGTTCTCGTCCGTCGATTTCTCAACGTTGTCGACCCGCGTCCCTATGCTGAAGGCGTGATTGGCATAGGCAATGAGCTTCTCGGGCATTTCGGCTGGGCTCAGTTCGAAGTCCACCAAGCCGGTTGCTAGAGCAGAGCTCGGCATGCCATCAAACTGGCACGAGGTGATTTTTTGCGCCATCACGATGCCGCCCTCGCCCTTGATTGCACGCACTCCCTGGGAGCCGTCGCTACCGGTGCCTGAAAGTACGATGCCGATGGCACGCTCGTGCAGGTCCTGAGCGAGGGATCGGAAGAAGAAGTCTATCGGCAGTCGCTGGCCATGGGGCGCACTGGGTTCAAGCAATTGTAGGGAGCCATTCAGAAACGCCATGTCTCGGCCCGGAGGGATGATGTAGACGCAGTTGGGCCGGACTACCATTCCGTCATTAACCTCGAAGACATCCATGCGGGTGTATCGCTGGACGAGATCGCTCAGCAAACTCTTGTGGTCTGGGGCCAGATGCTGCACCAGAATAAATGCCATCCCGGGGGCAATCTTTGTGGGCATGCCGGCAAAAAAGTCCTCGAAGGCCGCCAAGCCTCCAGCTGAGGCTCCAATACCGACGATCGGAAAATTATCGCCTAGCGGCTGATCATCGGATTGGCCGGACTCCTTATCCGCTAAGGATGGTGCCGGTGTGTCGACAGCCCCCGAGGGCCGAGCGGGCATCGGATTCGTCGGCGTCTTCGGATTGTTATGTTTTTTCTGGGTCATGCTATTCTCTTCACAAATAAGAAATATGCCAATTATCTTCTACTTGGTGTAGCTGCCTAGATTGGCTAGTCGTGGGCAGAAAGAGGGGACCTCCTAACAAATTCTAGCAGCAATAGTCGGCATCGACAATACTTCAATGTAACCACTCGTAAACACTAAGTCAATGCAGGTTTTTGAAGCGGCCGCATGGCGGGGTAAACCATGGGCGCAGCATCATTGGCTGAGGGTCAAGTTCAGTGCGTCTGTGAACGCACTAACACATTGCTTCTAGGTGCTTATTAGCTTATACAATTCTCCCAATTATCTTGTCGGAATGATGGGTTTTTGTCTCGGTGTCGAAGGTCGGGTGGTGGTGGCCAACCAGAGGATCATAATGAAATATCGATGAATCGAACTCCCTAGAAGGTTTGTTTGATGCTAGGGGCTCATAACCATTTCCGGTTATTTCTTCGGTTCAAAGTTTCCCATCTTTTGGTAGAATAGCTCCCAGTCGTCGGTTGCGTGATAGAGTCTCGCCTGCTCACGGCTGTCGTAGGTCCAGAAGAGCATGCCGTTGAGGTTTTCTTTGTTTGCCAGATCGCGGACTTGCACGATATTATCGATCGCTGCGGCGAATGTCTTTTCATGGTTATCAAAGGCGCCGAACTCGCCCATGACTACAGGTGTCTTCTTGCGGATCTCTGCCATCTCGGGGGTGAAGAAGTGGGTCGACTCCAGATTGCGACGGAACTGATTGGCCACCTCCTTCGGGTTGGCTGTGACGTGATAGAAGTGGACGTCGAGGAAATCGAGGGAGCCCGTGCCGATGGTGGTTAGTGTGGGTGGGTAGCGTTCGTCCTTGGTCTTTCTAGGCCACACCCCGGCGTGTTTTTTCGGGTCTTTGCCGACGGCTCTTGGGACAAAGACGCCTTCGGAAACTAACATCTCAGGGTCAACTCTCTTCACCGCCTTGGCAATGCGTTGATGGTAATGGCGATAGCCCTCGTCCATGAGAGCCTGTCGCTCATCGGTTTTGGAGAGATCATAAGTTTTGTGGTTGGCGGCTTTGAACTTGCCTTCCTTCTCGGTAAAGGGCCACTGGTCGGCACGGAGGTAGGCCTCGTTCTGGCACTGCAGCCCGAGCAAGGTGGGAAGCAGGGCGGGTTCTTTCTTTTTGATGTAGGACAAAAACGACGTGATGTGTTTAACCCGCGCATCAATTCCTCTTTTGGTGAGGACCAAGATGTTTTTGCTGTGTCCTCCTCCCTGGACATTCTCACGGTAGTAAGCGTTCAGTGGCAGGCCACCGTCTCCGAAGGTTGGGAAGACGCGGATGTTGTACCGTGTCGCCCGCCGTAGGAAGTCGAGGAAGTTTTCCATGTAGGGTTCGTAGAGCGCCGTTGTTGACTTATAGTTTCCGGCGATGCCGGGGTTGACCTTGCTACGTCCGATGACAAAGACGCGCACTGTGTTATAGCCCGACTTGCTCAAAATGCGGAACATCGCCTCGGCTTGTTTCGGGTCGTAGTTCGCCTTGGTGGTTTGGGTATCGGCGTCGAAGGTTGCGTGATCACCACGCAGGCGGATGTAATTGAACCCTTTTGCGAAGAACGGCTTGTTGGATTTCTTGAGGATGAACTGCGCCCGCTCTTCGCCTGGCTTGATGATGATGCGCTCTAGCGGTTGGAGCTGTTGTTGGGCCGTGGCAAGCGAGGTTGCCATTAGTATGCTGGTTAACAATTGTGCAATCTTGCTCGTCATCTTGTGAGTGTCATACGTGACAAAAGGGAGATCCCTGCACACTTCATGAGTGGGCTCAGTCCTTGGTGGCGGTGAAATAGTCGGATTCCGTGTATTTCTCTGGAATGAGAATGTAGTTTCCTTTCCACCCGCACCAAGGATATTTTTTCCTGTAGTGGGAGTTTATGTAGGGTCGAGAACTAGGGTGCGGCCAGTGTGATTGCACCATTTCTCAGCCTTGAGCCATTGTGCTGCTTTTCTCTCGCCAGATTCCAGCTCATTCGGCACCGTTCATCTGTTTGCATCGCCCCCGCAGTTCCTTTCTCCAATCTCCATCGGCCCAGTCCATAAAAACAACTAACAATTATCCCTTCAATAGTATTATTCCATGAAAATTATCTCAGTCATTTCGATCGTTTTTTTCGGTTGCTTGAAGCTTATGGCAGAAAGCAAAAAAACTAACATCATTCTTCTTTTTGCCGATGATCAGAGGGCGGACACCATCGGAGCTCACGGCAACCCGCATATTCAAACACCGAATCTAGACAAGCTTTCTGATTCAGGTTTTTCTTTTCGGAAGAATTATTGCGCAGGATCATTTAGTGGAGCCGTGTGCGTGGCTAGTCGGGCGATGTTGATGACCGGTCGGCACTGGCAACAAATTCCGGGTAGAAACAAAGGATCCGGCTGGAGTGCCTTACCCGTGCTGCCCCGGTATTTGCGTGATAAGGCAGATTATAAGACCTTTATTGTAGGTAAATGGCACAACGGCCAGGAGACTCTTCGAAGTGCCTTTTCCTCGGGAAGCTCAGTTTACATGGGCGGCATGGTCGACCATGCGGATTTTTATGTGCAGGACTACGCCCAGGGCAAGCTGGGGGACAAACGAAAGGCCAAAGAGTTTTCCAGCGCCGAGTTCGCCAGTGCCGCCATCAACTACATTCAGAAAGCGGAGACCAATAAACCCTTCTTTCTTTACGTCGCATTTACGGCGCCTCACGACCCACGGAATCCACCTGAAAAATACCGGCAGATTTACTACAAGAATCGACCGCCGTTACCGAAGAATTTCCTGCCCGAGCATCCATTCAGCAACATGCCCATGCGAGGGATGGGGCGGGATGAATGTTTGGCGCCGTGGCCGAGAACCAAAGCCGTCATCAGTGATCAACTTTGTGAATATTATGGTTTAGTCACCCATCTCGATGAACAGGTCGGACGCATCGTGAAAAGTGTTGAAGAAAGCCCCCACGCTGAAAACACCATCATCATTTACACTGCCGACCACGGATTGGCGATGGGAAGCCACGGGCTGCTGGGAAAGCAGAATGTGTATGAGCAGAGCATGAGTTCCCCACTTATTATTAACGGAACGGGCATCGCCAAGGGGAAATCCAACGCATTCACCTACGTGCACGACCTCTATGCCACCATCTGTGATTTTGCAAATATCCCGACACCAGATGGAGTGACATCCAAAAACCTGCTGCCGCTGATTCGAGGGGAAAAAGAAACTCTACGGGATTCCTTGTTCCTGCCATTTCAGAATAATCAAAGAGCGGTGAATGACGGTCGGTGGAAATTGCATATTTACCCACAAATCAACCATCAGTTATTGTTCGATCTTGAAAGCAACCCCGACGAAACTAACAATCTGTTAGCAAGCCATCCGGAAAAGGTGAAGGAACTGACCAATCTAATGGGAAAATGGCGTCGGAAGGTCGGCGACAAAGACCCTCTGTCCGTCACCAAGCCCCAACCGCTTAAAGTGGATTACTCCAAGGTCAAAAGAGTGCTCGATGTCTGGCAGCCGAAGTGGATCCGAGACAAATACTTTGACGGACGGGAAAAGGCGAACCATGGACCCAAGAAGAAATAATACCATTTGAATAGTTAGAGTGGATTAATAGCGAAACAAGACGGTGAGAGTAGCAAGGCGGGAGGAAGACGCATAGCGAGCTATGCAACTGACAACGAACGAAGCTAATCTCGCTGTATTGTTTAGCCCTCTCCAAATCAGCTTTGCTGCAAATACAAAGAATAAGAGTACAACTATTGATCCAGTATAACTGTGAAGATGGTATAAAACGGGCACCCTTGGCCCGAGCGATCATCGCAATCCAGCTGATCAAGTCGGGAATACGAATGCTGATTTTATTATAATGAAATATCTATCAGACGAACTCCCTGGAAGGGTAGTTTGATGCTGGCTCCTTTGACTGGCTCGCTGTTTAGCCTATCGAAACCGTCCACAAATTGGGATTTTTTTGAACGCAGCTGAACCTCGACGGGTTTGTCAGAAACGTTGACAAGTAACAATACCCGCTTGCCATTCACCACCGCCTGCCGGTGCATCACCCCAAATGCGTTGCTGCCATCAGTGTGGGTAACCCGCACCTTCAAATCGGAGGTGATAGGTTTTAGCAGTTTTTCAAATTGGTTAGACAATGCGCGCGCATCCGCATAAGCAACAACTGGAACCTCCTTTAAAAATGCGATCAACTCCGGCGGATGTGCAAGTCCGTGCGCATCGCGTGTGGTCTTTATTTTGCCAAATCGGATGAGCTGCACTCCTGATTTCTTGGCTTTTTCCAGCGCCTGCAATGCCTCTGCACTGACAAATTCCGCATCGGGGATGATAATCATTTTACAATCTCCATCAGCACCGCTGCGTGCGAGTTCCTGCTCAGTTAGAAATCCAACTCTAAGGCCCTGGAAACACACGCCCTCATAAGCCCTGTGAAGAGCATCGATGTGTGAACGGTTTTGAATGTACGAGGGTTTGGAGACAAATAGACGAACCGGTTTTGTGTCGACGGACGCGAGGGCCTCGACTTCACGCGAGAAGGTATTCAAGTTCAGCATCGTCTGAAAATACTCCGTAGCGACCAGTGGCTGAGCAGACAGACTACCGTAAAACCACACCTTGAAATGTTCGTGAGGGAATGGATACGGTCCGTACCGTTGCTGCCAATACCACGCCATATTCCCGACAAGACCATGCAGGTGCGCTAGCCACAGAGAAGCACTCGAATGGCTTTGTTTCATATCCGGAATGCGTATCGCGTTGATTGAAAACGCATGGTATTCGAAATCGATGATCGGCCTGTAAGGCTTGAGTGATGTTAGATAGTCATACAAAAACGATTGCCCCAACCAATGGAAACCATACGGGGATTCGTCGTAGTGGAGGATTTGATTCGGATTGCGTCCCTTGTTGCCGGCCGCCATACGCTTTTCGGTTACCGGTAGCGGTCTGGTGTCGAGCCCGTGCAGACTCGCCGAAGGTGTCAGCATTTCCCGGTCGATTCCGTCGGTGACGGACCCGTCCATCGGCCCAAGGCTCGAGTTGTCCTGCCCCTTAAGATGAACCACGGCGTCCGGGATATATTTCTTGATTTGACTTTGAGCGAACTCAAAAAAGTCGGTCACTCTGCGGTTGTGAAATGTCACTCTGTCATACCATTGCGCCGGCGAAGGTCGCTCATCGGTCAAGTCCTTGGGGAAGGGGATAGCGGCGTAGTTTTCATAGCTCGTTTGCCATACTTTATTGAGTTTTTCGATCGTGCCATGCTGATCTGTTAGCCACGTATGATATTTCCGCAGCGTGTGTTCGCTCCACATGTCCATGTCGAAGAATGGTTCATTGGCAAGGTCCCAGGAGGCAATCGCATCCAGCTCCTTAAGGGCTGGCATCAGTTCGGCCATTACCTTCGCGATCATCACCTTGGTTCCTGGATGATCGATGTCGAGGGAGACTCCATTGGCGTAATACTTGGTAATCCCCGGCCAGAACTTCTCTAGGATCTTCTTGTCTCCTCCCCAGTGGAGCATGACATCGACCTTGAAACCCATCTCTCCGTATTGTTTGATCGATTTGGCAAGTTTTCTAATGGCAACCATGTTCACCGTGCCATCCTTCTTCAGCAAAGCCGGGACACTTGTCGAGCTGCCGAGAATCCCCACACCGATCTTTCGCATCTTCGGCAGAAACTCTTTGATATATGCATTATCCTTCTTTTCCCATCCGGGAAAATGGCTAGCATTGGTCACCCCCATCGACAGCAGCAGGTTGAACCCACCGAAAAACACCGGCTCGCCGTTAACCCTGAAAAAGTTATCCTGATAGACCGCTTTATCCCACTCGATTTCCTTCACCTCCGGCCATTTTTTCTTTGAACCGATACGCCCAAGTGCCTGGTCAAGTATCTCGATCGAGCCGGTCAGTTCACGATTGATATGTGCCCGATAGCGCCTCAGGCATTCGGCCTCATCAAGTTCGATCTTCTTGAAAAACTCACTACTGCCCAACGCCTCTGCCGTCAGCTCCGGATGCTCCAGCTCCCATGCCACATACTCGGCAAAGAACCTGGCAACCTGCAAATCGATCATCCCCGACTTCTTTGGAAAACCTTCGACTTCTTCCAAAGCACTGGAAACCGTATCAATCTTGGTATGCAGTTTGGACAGCCGATTTCTGAAATCTTTTTGTTCCGATTCCTTGATCTGCGCCTCCACCATGCAGCAGGGCAATAGCATGGCGATCAGTATGTATTTGAAGAGTTTCATTGGATGTGTTTTGAAAGAGAATTTGTATTTTAACGGATGGTGCTACGCCTATCGGCTCGGCCGTTTCGAGCGGCCTAGCCTTTGCTCTGCTAAGCTGCTCCAGCGACAGATACGTATCTGTGCCACAGCATCATTCATTGGATTGCCAGAAATTTGCAATTTTCAAGGGGGAGGGGAGACCCTAGCAGGCCATCAAGGAATGGATTGCCGACGCTCCGCTCTGGCTATGCAGACTGCAAGACCCTCCTCCGGATCTTGTTTTTCGCCATTCGCCGCATAGATGCGGCGGGAGCGTTCCCAATGACGAACCGGATCTGAACTGGTTCAACCAGGAAAGCAATCCCACCAGAATACAAATCATCAGGATAAACGAAGCTTTCGTCCCCGTCTTGACCTGCATAGACATTGTTCGTATGAACATACTATATGCCGTCCATCTACCAACCCCGCCGCCCGCGTGCCTCGCCCCTCTGGCAATGCCATGCCGCGATGAGCGGCATCTAAGCCTGGCGGAGCCCAAACTGCATAGACGAAGTCAAATCGTCCACCACGGGTGGGATGATTTTCTCACAGACTACGAGTAGCACCACCGCAAGAACCTCGGACCGCTACGTACAGGCACCATAGCCACCGTCGAGTCATTCCTTCGCTGCGGCGACCTCGCTGCTGGCTTCACCCGCCTCCAATGCCCCGACTGCGGCCACGAAAAACTGCTCGCCTTCACCTGCAAGCGCCGCCACTTCTGCCCCGCGTGCCACCAGCGTCGCGTCCGCAGTGCCAGCGGATGGATCGCCACATGCGTCTGCCATGATGTTCCTCACCGTCAGTTCGTCTTCACCATCCCCAGAATCCTGCGCGGCATCTTCCGCAAACGACGCAGGCTCCTCACCCTCCTGTTCCACACCGCCACAGCCACCCTGCAGGATACCTTCCGCACACGACTCAACCTCCCCGACGGACGCATCGGTGCCGTCGCCGCCGTCCACACCTTCGGCGACTACCTCATCTTCCACCCCCACCTCCATATCCTAGCCGCCGATGGACTCTTCACCCCCGACGGCACCTTCCACTGCATGCCAGAAGAATCCCTCGCCCCCGCCATTGAAAAACGCTGAAGGCCTGTAGGCGTTTTGGACAGGAACCCGCGCAGCGGGTGACGTGCCCCGCAGGGGTGAAGGGCCGTGGGGCGGCCCTGAATCAACTCTTCCGCCACCGCTTTCTCCACAACCTGTGCGAAGCCAAACTTATCAGCCCGAGGAAGCTTGATCAGCTCCGCGCCTGGAAACACTCCGGCTTCAATATCGACAATGGTGGCGAAGAACCCATCGCCCCGGACGATACCGCTGGCCGCGAACGCTTGGCACAATACCTCCTACGCCACCCGTTCTCTCTCCAGAAAATTACTTGGAACGCCAGCAGCAAAACCGTCATTTACCGATCCAAGCGTCACCACAACATCAAACGCAACTTCCAGATCTTTAAAGCCCCCGACTTCATCGCCGCCGCCATCGACCACCTCCCGCCCAAAGGCCAGCAAACCGTCCGCTACTACGGCATCTATTCCAACAAATCCCGCGGCATCAACCCGCGTAGCTCCGCACCCATCCTCCGCCCTGTAAAAACCAAGCCACCCTCGAAACCTCCAACATCCACCCAGCTCCTCCTTATTCCCGCACCACCCAAACGCCGAGCCCGCGACATGCGGCCCCTTTGGCGCGATCTCATCCTCAAGGTCTGGGGTGGCGACCCGCTCCAGTGTCCCTGCTGCAAGGGCAACATGCAGCACGTCCGCACCCACCTGCGTCCGGGTGAAATCGAATTTTTCCTCCGCCTCCACGGTCTGTGGGAAGGCATCATCCATCTTCCCCGTCCACCGCCGCCGCCCTTCGACATTGAAAAACGCCGAAGGCTTGTAGGCGTTTTTGGACGGAGGCGAAGCCGAAGCCCGCAGGGTGAGCCCGCCGGCGGGGCGGGCGAATCAAACCATGGAACCCATCGAGCCACCCTGCAAGCCATCAAGGAATGGATCCCCGATGACGAACCGGACCTGAACTGGTTCAACCAGGAAAGGAAGCCTGTAGGGGATGATTCCAGACAGTATGACCAAACCCCCGCCTGGCAGCCCAAAGAAATCCCGCTCGGCGATGGACGCACCCTGGTTCTCGATCCCACATAACCCCCGTTTACAACATCATTCAAAAACACCCGTTGCTAAAATTTTTCTTGGCACGGCGGGTAAGGGGACTACATTTGCATCTAACGTGAATCACGTGTAATTCCGCATGAAGCCTTCAGGATGGCTGTAAAACCACATACAGCCGATCCGTCCGCATTCATTCATCATTCAAAATTCACCATTCTTAATTCATACGCCCCCTCTTTTCCCCCGCAACCCCCTTATCACCTCATGAAAGCCCCTCCGACCACCTCACCCAAAAAGCAAATTCCTAGCAATTGCAATCTTTATCAATGAATCGGACAAAAGCACCAACACGGGAATTGGTGTCGGCTATCGAGCGTATCAACCCCCTTATCACCTCATGAAAGCCCCTCCGACCACCTCACCCAAAAAGCAAATTCCTAGCAATAACTGGTTAGCTTGTCGGGGCATGAGGGGAGCTTAGCAGAGGAAATGGGGGTAAGACGACGATGATACATTTCTATGCCCCTATTTGGGGTTCAAAAACCTAAAAGTTTTCTACACCGATCTGCTGTTCCTAAGTGTTCGTTGTTAGTTTTGCGCCTTCACATACTTCTGATCATCTGGATGGAGAATGTCTATGTTGAAGCTAGTGAGACTGCCGTTAGCCTTAATGGCGGTGACTTTGCCCGTGGCAGCATCATAGCTCTTGAGCCTAGCTTTAAATGATTGGGAGCCATCGCTGTTGCGGAAATTATAGAGTGGTGCACGCTCCTTTTTCTCGGGCTTTGGTTCTTTGAGTGCGGCGGCTACTGTTTTAGCAAGAATGGTTTGACCTTCCGCACCGGGGTGTACGCCATCCGGGACCAGGTTGCCTTTGCCTTCGAGCGCTTTATGTAGGTCAATGGTAGGCAGGTCTTTCTCTTTGGCGATAGCCGCTAAAGCCGGAATGATGTCTTCTACGATCGACTTTTCTTTGTCCTTAGACTTGAAGAATGGTATTGGATAACAAAGGTAGATTTTGGGTTTGCTTTTGAGCCCAGTTAAAAACTCTAGTAGCTCAAGCGTGGCATCACGATATTTGGTATCAAATATCTTTTTATTATCTGGTTTTTTAAAGTCGCGGTAATGTGTATCGTTCGTGCCAAGTTTGATGGTAACAATATCGGGTTGGATTACCGTGATTTTGTCTTGCCAACGTTTGAGGTAGTTCCGCATTTGAATGCCGCTTGTGCCACAGTTACTGACTTTGTAGGTTGAACCGAGAAGATTCTGCAGTTGGGCTGGGTATGCATTTTCTGCGCGATCCTTCACGCCGGCACCGAAGGTGATGCTGTCACCAATACATGCTACTTTAATCGGATCGGCAGATACGGTGTGCGAAGAGAATGCAATTGCAGCAACTGCAATGCATAAATTAATGGCAATTCGTTTCATAATTTTTGTGGATTGATAGATAGAGGATAAAAGATTCGGCACTACTGGCCCCTTTTTAGCCCAAACGCCTACTACGTGCGTGGTCATTCGTGAGTCGCAATGTGCCCTAGCCGATTTCGGCGCATGAATAGCACTCCGCTGGCGATACTGCTAGGAATTTGCTTTTTGGGTGAGGTGGTCGAGAGCATCATGCGAGGAGGAGAAAGATAACATGGGGATAGGTCTGGCGGTTCGATAATCGAATCGCTATGCTTCAAGTGCTCAAAATGAAGAGCTTGAAACAACTAAACCTAACCACCATGTCAAATAAACCCATAACACCCCAAAACAAGTCCGCCAAGATTGAAGTCATCTTTCTCGGCATTGATGTTCACACGGAAAAACAAGTCGTCGTCCGCCAGATGGGATCCGACACTCCCCAGCCAGCGCAACGGTTTAACCGTGAGAAGCTCATTGCCTGGATTTCCCGGCAGCAGGAACTCGCCGTAGAAGTCTACAGCTGCTACGAAGCTGGCCCCTTTGGCTACGGACTGCACCGTGAACTTGAAGCGATGGGAGTGCACAACCTCGTCGTCTATGCAATCTATGAGACAGACTAAATGAGATGGAAATCGAAAAACCTTCGTATCTATAAAGGATCTTAGGTTTCGTCGATTTTCTATGAAGGGCTATGGCTGGGG
>NZ_MQWA01000001.1:227109-257893 GCF_002954445.1 Rubritalea profundi | reverse complement strand
TCCCTCTCCCACGACACTCAATAATGTGAACCTCCCACAAGAATTGTATGTCTCATAAATATCATAAGAATTGTATGTCTCATAAATAAGGAGCACCCGGCGAGGCGATCGCTTGGTATCAGAAGGTTGAAAAACTCTACCCCGACGCCAAGGATGCGATCGACTATTTCGAAGAGGAAAAGATTAGCATGGACGAAGTGACGACATTCAAACCGGGTGAAAAGGTCGAGTTGAACCTGAAATTCCGCAACATCAAAGAGGCATATCTCCAAGTTTACAAGGTTGACCTCATGAAGCTCTATCTGCGCGAGAAGAATCTTTCAAACATCACCAAGGTCCACCTCGCTGGAATTGAGCCGGAAAGCGAGCTGACCCTCCAGCTGGGCGATGGCAAGGACTACCGCGACCGCGAACAAAAGGCGTTCCTGCCACTCAAGGACGAAGGTGCCTACCTGGTTATCTGCCGTGGCGACGACCTGTTCACCAGCGGCATGGTTCTCGTTACCCCATTGAAACTTGAAATCCAAGAGTCGCCGGCGGCCGGCTCACTGCGTGTTAACGTGCGTGACACCATCAACGAGGGCTACCAGGCTAACGTGCACGTCAAGGCGATCGGTTCAGGTGACAATGCATTCAAGAGTGGCGACACAGATCTGCGCGGCATCTTTGTTGCCAAGGGACTCAATGGCAGCGCTACTGTCATTGCCCGTCAGAAAGGGCGCTACGCATTTTATCGTGGCACCAGCCACCTTGGTCAGCGCGTCTTACCCAATGCCAAGCCAGAGCAGCAAAGGGAACAGGGCAAAAAACTCCAACAGAAGGATTTTCTCCAGAACCTGGATGACTCTAATGGTGTTATTCAGTACAGAGAAATCAAGGGGTGGGACTCATTTCGCCGCCAAAAAGGAGGTAAAGGGGTAGAGGTGCAAAAGGCGTATTAAGGATCTGCTATGCTGGGTCGGTGGGCCCAGTAGACGGTTGTCGTGTGGGGAGGTAAATACTTTATCCTCCTCTCCTATCTCCTCAATAGCGTCCTCAGCTGCTCCCCCGGAAAAGCAAATTTCAAGCAATTATAAGAACTTGCAAAAATTGGTTCTGGTGATTGATTGGCCACCTGTCTGAGATGCTAGCATCATAGACACAAGTCAACCCGCTATCTCCGCCCATGCAGCCTTTCCGAACACTTTACCCAAAAAGTAAATTCCTAGCAGTCGCTGTTCTATCCTGTCTGTTTTGCTTTGCCATGGCACGGGCTGAGGGACTTGTAGCACGATGGAAAAGTGAAGTTCTCCCGCTCGTCGAGCACCATTGCTACGACTGCCATGGCGACGGATCGCACAAAGGCGACCTGTCGCTGGATGACTTCGGCAGCATCGCCGAGATGCAGGCAGATCGGGAGCGCTGGAAACGCATCCGCACCCACATCAGCCAGCGCTTGATGCCGCCATCCGATGAAGAACAGCCGACAAGCGAAGAACGCAAAAAAATACTCCGCTGGATAGATGCTGCTGTCTTCCCGGTGGATCCCGACAATCCCGACCCCGGCAGAGTCACCTTGCGACGGCTCAACAAGATCGAGTATGAGAACACCTTGAACGACCTTCTCGGCATAAAGATCAAGGTGCAGAAGTTGCTGCCTCCGGATGACTCAGGCTACGGATTCGACAATATCGGCGACGTGCTGACGCTCTCGCCCGCACACCTTGAGCGCTTGCTTAGAACCGCGCGTATGGCGCTGGATAAGACGACTCACCCCGGCCCCATGCCCTACCCCACTCAGACGATATTGGGAAAAAGCCTGAAGGGATCTGGCCGGAGCAGTGGACGCGGGCACTATTTCACTCAGAACGGCGAGTCGTCAGGATCTGTCAATTTTACCAAAGCCGGACGCTATAAGCTACGCATCCACGCCGGAGGAACGATGGGTGCTAAACAAGCACCACTGATGGAACTCTACCTTAATAGCAAAAAGCTGAAGAGCTGGGAAGTGACAGCTCCGCTCGATCGCCCAGATTTCTTCGAGATTGAAGTCAATATTGAGCAGGCTGAAAAACAAGAGCTCGCGGTCAGTTTCACCAACGACTTTTACGACCCGGACTACCCGGACCCGAACGCACGTGACCGCAATCTGCTTGTCGCAGGGATGCAGATCACTGGACCACTCGACGGACCTCGCTCTAACAAACCGAAAAGCCACCGCCAAATCTACGGTGAGCGTAGTCATTTTGGTTCGGATGAAGCGTGGGCTACGGACATTTTCAAACGCTTCGCCCAGCGCGCCTTTCGCAGGCCTCTTGAGCCCGGAGAAGCTGAGCGCTATTTACACTTCGTGCGCCTCGCTCATAAAGGAAACCAAAGCGCGGAACACGGCATCCGCCAAGGCCTAGAAGCCATGCTAATTTCTCCCTCATTCCTTTTCCGTGAGGAACCCCAACCCGAACCTGATAATCCAAAGCTGATTCATCCGGTCAGTGAGCACGTGCTCGCGTCTCGTCTTTCCTATTTCCTGTGGTCCACCATGCCGGACGGTGCCTTGATGCAACGCGCCGACAAAGGCGAATTGCGTGCCAATCTGGATAGTGAAATCGAGCGTATGCTTGACTCCCCACGGGCTGAGGAGTTCGTGTCCAACTTCACAGGTCAGTGGTTGCAGCTACGCAACTTGGCCACCTCAACACCTTCAAGTAAAGCATTTCCGAAATTCCGATACGCCCTGAGCATGGCCATGATGCGCGAAACCCAAATGCTTTTCGCTCACATGATCCGTCAAGATGCGCCTCTAACCGACCTGCTAAACTCCGACTACACTTTTGTCAATGAACGGCTCGCCAAGCACTACGGCATCAAGGGCGTGAGCGGCGACAAGTTCCAAAAGGTTTCACTGAAAGGCACGCCACGCCGTGGGATACTGGGCCACGGATCATTCCAGGTCATCACCTCTCACCCGCTGCGTACCTCCCCCGTCCTAAGAGGAAAGTACGTGCTCGAAAACCTGCTCGATATCGCACCACCGCCGCCGCCACCTAACATCCCACAGCTCAAGCCACCCACGAAAAAGGGCAGTGCCCTGAGCCTGCGCGCACAAATGGAAAAACACCGTGATGACCCACGCTGCAGTTCCTGCCACGCCATGATGGACCCGATCGGCTTTAGCCTTCAGAACTTCGATGCCGATGGCTCATGGCGGAAGACCGAAAACGGAAAACCCATCGATGTCACTGGCGAGCTCGATGGCGGTCGGGAATTTCAGGGGGCTGACGAACTCATCGCGCTACTCACCAAAGATCACCAGAACGATTTCCTCCGCTCAGTGTCCTCTAAAATGCTCACCTATGCGTTGGGCCGGGGAACCGACTGGTATGACAAACCGGCCATCGACCGCATTATCAAAGAAACCGAAAATGCTGGGACAGGCACGCGTGCGATGATCAAGGCAGTCATCCGTTCCGTGCCCTTCCAATACAGGCGCGGCGATGGTTGATAGACTTCAACCTCCCACTCAGTATAATCGATAGAACCTTAACACTATGCACTCACGCCGGACATTTCTAAAAAGCATCGCCGCGACACTTGCGCTACCTCAGCTCGAATCGCTCGCAGCGGTTTCAAAAACAGCGCCGGTCCATCCACTGCGACTGGGCTTCATCTACATTCCCAATGGCGTGAACGTAGCAAAATGGCAGCCAACAGGCAGCGGTGCCAACTACCAACTATCTGAAACACTCAAGCCACTGGCCGGACTGCGCGATCAATTCTCGATTCTCAACCACCTCAATCACGAAAAAGCCTTCGCCAATGGTGACGGTGCCGGCGATCACGCCCGTGCCAATGCCACCTTCCTCACCGGCTGCCAGGCAAGAAAGACCGCGGGTGCTGACATCTCGCTGGGGGTTTCCGCCGATCAACTCGCCGCCCGACAAATCGGACACCACACGCGACTCTCCTCACTCGAGCTTTCCACCGATCCTCCACGTCGCTCAGGCCGCTGTGACTCTGGCTACTCCTGCGCCTACCAATACAACCTATCCTGGCTCGATGAAAACACCCCGGCGCCTGCCGAGCGCGACCCACGCCTAGTTTTTGAAAAGCTCTTTGGTTCTGGAAATCTTAAGGAGGACGCACGCCGCCGCCATTACCAACACAGCATCCTCACTTCGTCAACGAGGACGCAAAACGCCTGCAAAAACGTCTTGGATCGACCGATCGTGGCAAGATCGAGGAATACATGACCGCGGTGCGCAGCATCGAGCAACGCATTGAGAAGGCTGAGAAATTTCGCGTTGCGGTTCCCGAAACCGAGCGTCCGAACGGCATCCCGAATTCCTACAAAGAACACATCCGCATCCAGTTCGAACTGATGGCAATGGCCTTCGAAACCGATTCCACTCGCCTCTCGACTTTCATGCTCGCCCACGATGGGTCGAATCGCTCCTTCCCTGAGCTGGATATTCACAGTGGCCACCACGAACTTTCCCACCACCGGCTGAACAAACAACATCTGGAGAAAATCGCACAAATCGACCTCTTCTACATGGAGCAGTTCGCCGTCTTTCTGAACCGACTCAAAAACACCCGCGAAGGTGAGGGCTCCGTGCTCGATCATTCCATGATCGTCTATGGTAGCGGCATCAGTGATGGCAACAGCCACAACCACAAAGACCTCCCCGTGCTCCTCGCCGGCGGCGGCAATGGCAGCCTCAACCCCGGTCGTATTATCGAGGCAAAAGAAGGCACCCCGATGACCAATCTCTACCTCTCACTGCTCGACCGCATGGGAGTAAAGTCCGAGCGGATCGGTGACTCCACAGGCAGACTGGAAACGGTCTAACAAAGCCCCCCCCCTTATTTCACCCCTTTTTTGCGTTCACGAGTATCAAACTGAAGTAATCAATCCTTGTAAGTCCGCCTATTGACCGTCCGAAACCCACGCGATTCTGCTAATTTAACAATTGTTGCTATTTTTCTTTGCCGAATAACTGGCCACCCGCCACAGTTAAATTTTTCCCGCACCTTTTCTCCCCGCAACCTCTCTGACAATTGAACACAGCAACTAACATGATGACAAAAAAAGCAAACTCCTAGCAGTAAGATGGGGGATTGAATTACTCTTGTTTCATTGGCTTTCTTGTTCAGCTTCGCTTGTGGCTGTGAATTGCGCTCGACTCGCAAACTCACTCAAGCGATGAAGCAAAAAATTATCTTCCGGCAGGATCTCGAAGATATCCTGCAGTTGCTCAACAATTCCCACCTAGCAAGCGAGAAACGCAACGCGTTCACTGAGTGGCCGAAATCTCCCTCTTGGTCTAATGTTTTCATCGTGTAACGTGATAGATTTTACTCCGTCGACTCGACCTATTTGAAGGAATCACTGGAGCAAGGTGCTGTCAGTAATCCAGACGCAAAAATTTTCCGATGGCTGAGTTGGGTGATGTGTCTGGCAATGTTGCTGCGCAGCGCGAGCACTGCTGACTGGCTTATGTAATCGAGACTTTTAGAGCTGTGATTCTCAGCATTGATTTGACGATGCTTGAAGGAGAGTTCGATAGATTGCTACTCCAGTCCTGATTTGGTTAGAAGCTCATCAATCCGAATGAGCGGATCACGCTCTTCTCGGTATTCTTTTGGTCCTTGGACGAGAGCTAAGGCGGAACGAAGTAGGGGCTGGTAGGTAAAGCTAGACATAGTTCGAGGCTGAATTCGTTGTGGTAAACAAATTATAAGACTCGAATTTGAGACATGGAGGGTAAATTTGCCTTCGATGTCTTTTTTTTACCCAACTTAACGGCCAGAGGCATTTGGATTTATCAGAATTGGGTCAGGCTCTACAGTAGATTCGACGAAGATTTTGATGCTCGCGTCAACAAGGCTCTAGAACTCATTTGGAAAAAACATATTAACAAAATTGGTGGCAAAAAGTGAACCTTATTTTAGTTTGTTTTCGGGATTGTTAGACACTTGAATATTAGACTAACAAAGCTAAAAGATGATCAATTCCTTTGTTGGTAAAGGATCTCAAAAATAGAGGATTCATTATGCAGCATTACGCTGGATGCGAGCTGAGAGGTGGGGGGACAAAAAAAGCGAAGAGGGTGAGCTCTTCGCTTTTTGAAATGTTGGAAAAGTAGTTTTACCGGTGATTGAGTGATTTAGCTCATTTTCGGTTGGCTACTTTTTGTGCTGCAGCTTTGGGGGGGAGCTGGTGGCTTATTTGAAGCGTTTGAGACGGATGTTGCGGAAGTCGACTTTCATCGGTGGTCCGGCGTGGAGCTGGAGGCCGATTTTTCCGCTACGGATGCGCTTTTTGTCATTATCTGTTAGGTCAATGGCGACTTCGCCGTTTACCTTGTGGACGATGTGGTTGCCTTTGCAGATGATCTCGTAGGTTATCCACTGGGTGATGTCTAACGCTTTAGGGACGAAGGATGAAACGACTTTTTTCTTGCCGGCTTCATCGATCACCATGGTTTGACCGCGCTGGGTGACGATGCCGCGTTCTTTCTCGCCATAGATCATGGCGAGGTATTCAGCTTTAGGGTGCATGTCACACTGGGATCCGCGCATCACGAACTTTTTAGGATCAACAACTTCACTGCGGTACATAACGCCTGAGTTGTTGTCAAAGCAGCGAGCTTGGTAAACGAGGTGGAAATCTTCTAGATCGTCACCCTGTAAGATGAGGAAGGTGTTTTTGATTTTCTTGCCGTGAGTGGAGCCGTGAATGACGCCGTCTTTAACCGACCAGAGATCTGGATCACCTTTCCAACCGCTGAGGTCCTTGCCGTTGAAGAGTGACTCAGCGCCTTCCAGCTTAGGCTGGTGCTGTGCTGCCGAGAAGTACTCGTGGCTTTCATCTCCAGCTGAGAAGATGTAGGCGATGAGGTTGCTGAGTTCATCAGGGTTGAGTGTGTTGATTAATCCTGCTGGCATGTGTGAGACCTCATACGGCTTTTTGCTCTTCACGTCTGCTACCTTTACCTGGACGTTGCTGTCCGAGGAGAAGGGATTCGTCATGAGATGGAGCTGTCCGTCTTCTTCCGTGGCAACACGGCCGATGACGGTAGAGCCGTCTTTCATGGTGAACTGGGTGCTGATGTATTGATCAGAGATCACCTTGGATGGGCTGATGATGTTTTCCAGCATGTCCTCTAGGGTGTAACGGTTTGCGGAGCCTGTGAGGTCCGGTCCGATGCCCATTCCTTGACCAGCAAAGCGGTGGCATGAAGCACAGGCAGTGGCGTGGAAGAGGTTTTCACCACTGGCGAAGTCTCGTCCTTTCAAGTTGCCCTTAACGGCAGCAACGGCATCTTTCAAGTTCCAAGCACGGCCGGGGCCTTTAGGTGTTTGAATGGCTCTGGCGGCGACAACTGATTTTGCGGAAGCTGCGGCATATTTAGTGCGTTTTGCTTCATCAGTGACACTGGCGAGTGCTTCCTTGCGGGAGTTTTCAATGAATGCTCCAAAGCTGTTTCCACCTTGCCAAGTTTTTGCTCTAGGGAACCATGAGAAGTAGCTGGCTCGGTCTGCTTCACTCCAGCCCTCTTTGATAGAGCGAAGTGAGAAAGCTAGGGCAAACTGCTGGACGTTCGGGCGGAATTGCTCGGTACGCTTTACCTCTTTTGCGTAGCGGTCATTTCGTTGTAGGACCTTGTCATCGAGGATTTTTTCCTGGGTGTCGGTGGCGTTCAAGACCATTTGCACAGTCTTTGACACGGCGCCGGGTGCATTGAGGAATAAGAGGACTTGGCTCAATTCGCGATTCACGAAGTTATCCTTGTGTGGGTAGAGGTCGTTCAGGGTTTTGACGACGGCTGTGGCATCGGCTGAACTCGGTTTGTCGAGTCGAGTGAAGGCCAGCTGATAGGCACGAATAGCAGCTAAGAACTGCTGGGTGTCCATGTTTTTGTAATCGAGCTTATTCAGAGCTGCTAGAATGTGAGGCTGTTGGTCTTTGGTGCCCAATCGTGCTAGCGCGGTGGAGAGTTCGATCACTGCCCAAGGAGATTTTTCCGTGGTGATGTGCTTTTGCCATTTTGCTACTGGCTGTTTTTCTAGGGCTACACGAGCGGCGTAGCGGATGAAGCGGTCTTGGTGCTTGAGGTAGGGCAGAGCCTTAGCAATCGCTTCTGTGCCGACTCCTTGGTCGTGGAGGCCTTCGATTTTACGGCGTAGAACTAGGTCAGGGTGGACAGCTTTTGGTTGAACTGCAGCTGTGGATTCGTCGCCAACGTAAGTGAGCTTATAGAGCGCGGAGGTGGTGCGACGTCCGCCGACCATGAAGTACATGTCGCCATCTGGGTGGATGATAACATCTGTGAGTGGAAGGGGTTTGCCAGAGACAAATTCTTCCTTGGTCGCTTTGTAGGTCGCGCCATCTTGCTCGAGATGCACTGCGTACATCGTTCCATAGGTCCAGTCGTTGATGAAAATGGCTTTTTGGTATTTGGCAGGGAAGCGAGCTCCCAGGCCATTGCTAACACCTGTCGGGCTACCTGGTCCAATGTTGATGGTGGCTGGGAGTGTGTCGGTGTAATAGTCAGGCCATTTTCCTGTGCCGTGACGCCATCCCCAATCGACGCCGGAAACGACGTGGTTGACGCGGGTAGGGCGATACCATGGGGAACCGACGTCGTATTCCATATCGGCGTCAAACGCGAAGAGTTCGCCATCGAGGTTGAATGCTGCATCAAACTGGTTACGGAAACCGTGGCAGATGACTTCTTGGCTCTTTGCGTCAGGACTGATTTTCATGATGAATCCGCCAGGCGCCATGCGTCCTTTGTTGTGGCCACGGCCATCAGCCATGCGTGCAAGGATGTGATCTTCTTTCCATGCTTGAGCCATGCGGTGGTAGGTAGCGGACGCTGGCATGTCAGTGTTGTTTCCGCCAACCACGTAGATAGATTTTTTATCTGGGCTTAGCACGAGGCTGTGACATCCGTGTTCACCTTTGGCTTTGAAAGGGATGAGAAATTCTTCTGAATCATACTGGTCGTCGCCGTTGGTGTCGCGCAGGCGGTAGAGGCCGCGTTTGCCTTCGCCCACCATGATGTAGAGACTGTCAAATGCGTAGAGCGCGCCGTGGCCGCCGGTGACCTTGACATTGAGTTTTTCGACCGAAAGTTTTGGTTTTAGAGTAACTCGGTAAATTCCGCCGTACTGGTCGGTTGCTATAATGCGCCCTTTAGGGTCAACAGTCATTCCGACCCATGAGCCTTGTGAGGCTTTGACCACATCGTAAATCTTCTCGGCTTTGAAGCCCGTTAGGGTAGCGAGTGGTATGGTTTGTGGTGTTGCCGCGGCGACGGCTTTTTTAGGGCCGACCGATGTGTTGAATACTTTACCCCAAGGTGCAGCGCCATACTTAGTGACTTCCACTGCCTGGTGCCACTCGCCCTCGTGGGACTGCGCCATCCAGCTCTTATTGGTTACTATTTTTTGCTTACCAGCCTGAAGAGTCATGATGAAACCGGCCGCTGCGCCTTCATTGTCGGCCTCAACCAAGATGTGGTTTTTTCCGGGCTGGAGGAACTTCGCCACATCCATTTTCACTGGCTTTTCCCAAGTTTTAGAAGCGGTGACCTTTTTGCCGTTGATATGCAATTTGAAAGAATTGTCGCAGGTGATGAGCAGGGGAGCTTTGGCGGGTTTCGCCTTGAGCGTGAGAGTGGTTTTAAAGTTTGCCTCTTCGCTGGCTATGGGGCCTTTTTTCCAAATCCATACGGGCTCGGCGGCAAATGCCTGGATGGCAAAAAGACTCAATGTAATGAGGTGAATAAGATGATGTTTCATAAGATTCTGTCTAACGTTATATGGGTGTGAATTTTGTTTGTAATTTGCTTTTGTTGAGGGCGGTTGAAGCTTGCCGCTGCTGGGGAAGCGCGGGAATTGGTAGATACTGAAGAATGAGCAGCTATCTGCCAATGAAAAAAATAGAGGAAATGAGTTTGATTGCTAAGAATTTCTTTTTGAAATACCGGGCAAAAATACTCATATGCTTGTAAAAATTAAATCCTATTTTTTTGATCGTAAAATGCGCGGCAATAGCAAGAATCACGCGCCATGAAGCCGAAGTATTATTCGACCCTTTTTCAATTCACTATTGCCGCTGTATTAAGCGCATCCTTACTCACCGTTTTCGCCGTCACTGACGCGGATGTTAGCGTGATCGAAGGAACTGCTAACCCTAAACCGTTGCCCGTCGTCGATGCTGATAAGGCACTGATTTCCACGATCAAGTATCCTGAGGGAATGACTGCCACTGTTTTCGCGAGGGAGCCGTATGTGAAGGACCCCACTGCGATTTCTATCGATGAACAAAACCGTGTCTATATAGCAGAAACCCACCGCTTTGCTCGTGGAGTCGAGGACAACCGACGTAACGGCCACTGGACCGGAGACGACTACGCGCTGACGTCCACCGCTGAGCGCTTGGCGATGTACAAGAAATACGCCGATAAAAAACCACTCTCGTATTATACCGAATTTTCCGAAAAGATCCGCGTGATTGAAGACACCAATGGCGATGGTAAAGCGGATTTGAATAAGATTTATGCGGAAGGATTCAACAATCCGCTCGATGGCACAGCCGCTGGCGTGATGGCTCTGGATGGTAAAGTTTACTTCGCCTGTATTCCAAACGTCTGGATGCTGGAGGACACCAATGGTGATCTCGTTGCTGACAAGCGGGAATCACTTCAGGAAGGATACGGCATCAGTGTCAGCCTCAGTGGCCACGACCTCAACGGCTTCGCTCTGGGACCCGACAATCGGATTTATTTCACCATTGGCGACCGTGCCTATAACCTCAAAACTAAGGACGGCCGTCATCTCTACAGCCAATACGAAGGTGCCGCATTCCGGATGGAGCGCGATGGCAGCGGGCTCGAGGTAGTGCACTCAGGTTTGAGAAACCCGAAGGAAATTGCCTTCGATCGTTTTGGTAACGTCTTTTCGGTGGATAACAATATGGACATGGGCGATGAGGCACGCGTGGTGGATATCATCGAGGGAGCCTATTCTGGTTGGCATCGCGGCCACCAAGCATTCCCATACTTCACCAATCTTGTCTACGGCACCCGCCGCCACGACACAAACTGGATGAAGGAAGGCCATTGGGACATGAACAGCAAGCTCCGCCCTCGTGCTATCCTGCGCCCATCCGGTTTCCTGACTAAAGGTCCATCAGGCCTAGCTTACAACCCAGGCACAGGCTTGGCTGAAAAATGGGACAACCACTTCTTTGTCTGTGATTTCACCGGTTCAGGCAGTGCCGTGATCGGTTTCCGCATGGAGCCCGATGGTGCGGGGTTCAAGATCGAACGCAGTGAGAATTTCGTCTCAGGACTACTCAATACCGACATCGAGTTCGGCTACGACGGCAAGGCATACATCTCCGATTACGTCGGCAGTTGGCCGACCCATGGGTTTGGCAACATCTTTACCTTCCATGATCCTAAGGAACTCGCAAAACCAGAAACCAAGGAAGTGCGCGGGCTCTTCGCCGAGGGATTTGCTAAGTTAAATACTGAAAAGCTGGCGAAGCTCCTTCGTCACCCAGACATGCGTGTGCGCCTCCGTTCGCAGTTCGCCCTCGCTGAGAATATGGAAAACCGCAGTGTCTTCATCGCCGCCACCCAGCCTTCCGAACCCATCACCACCCAATTGCACGGTGTCTGGGGATTGGGAAATCTGGCACGTCTGAAGAATGATACCGCCTCGGCGAAACAACTTGCAGCGCTCTGTTCCGCTGCCGATGCTAGAGTCCGTGGCCAAGCCGTGAAAACACTAGGTGACAGCGGCTACAAGGCTGGCATCAAAACCGCGACCAAACTACTTACCGACACTGACCCAAGAACTCAGATGCTCGCCGCGATTGCGGTTGGAAAGCTCGGTAACAAAGCGCAGGTTCCCGCTCTGATGGCCCTTGTTGAAAAAAACAACGACCAGGATGAATACCTTCGCCATGGTGCTGTCCAAGGATGGTGAAAATCGGCGATGCCGATGCCATCTTCGCCTACGCTAACAATAAATCTCCCGCCGTACGCCGCGCTATCGTGCTCGCATTCCGCCGCCTCAAAGACGGCCGCATCGGCAAGTTTCTCAACGACAGTGACCTGAGCATCGCAGTCGAGGCTGTGCAGGCAATCAACGACAACTACATCGAGGGCGCTCGCAAAGACCTCGCCGCCGCAACCCACCTGCTAGGGAAATCAACTTGGCCGGTCGACATGCGCATTCTCAATGCCATGATCCGCGCAGGTGGTGATGAAAATGCCAAACGCCTGATCAAAGTGGCGTCCGATACCAGCCTGAGCGAATACGCACGCACCGAGGCATTGTTCTTGATAGAAAGATTTGAAAAAGCACCTCCTACCGACGACAACGGGAATGTATCGCCCGATCGAAGGCCAGCAAAAAATTGAACCAAAAACACGTGAGGAAATCCGGGCAGCTCTGCTTCCTATGCTCTCCAGCACATCTGGCAACCTCCTCGCCGAGTCCCTCAAAATGGCTGGGAAATTCAAAGTGGAAATCTCGACTGAGACATCCATTGGCCAGCTGATGAATCCGAAGAACCTTCTCGGAATAAGGTTGGAGGCAATGAAAAAACTCGAGTCTGCGAAGGCTAAGAATTTTACAGACCTATTGGTCAAGCTCACAGCCGACAAGGTCTCAAAGATGCGCCAACCAGCGCTTCAGACGCTGGCGCGGATGGATTCAGTTAAAGCATTTGAGGTGGCGCAGAAGACACTCGCTTCAGGCAAAAACTTCGACAAGCAACTTGTCATTGCCCTACTCAGCACGCTGAAGCACCCAGAGTCCTCTACTGTTCTTCTGAAACTACTACAAACGTTCAAAGAGCAACCAATCGCGATTCGCTTGGATATTCTCCAAGCCGCCAAAAAGCGTTCCGAGCCGTCACTCGCCAAAGCTCTCACCGCCTATGAAGCTAGCATTGATAAGGCAGACCCGCTCGCGGCATTCGAGATCACCCTTGCCGGTGGAGATGTTGGTCGCGGTAAGAAGATCTTCTTCCGCAATGGTTCAGCCAACTGCCAACAGTGTCACAAGGTCGGTAAACGTGGTGGAGATGCTGGACCAAACCTCTTGGGCCTCGGCGCTCGACAGGACGCGTCCTACATTCTGGAGTCCATCATCGTACCCAGCGCCAAGCTCGGCCCCGGCTATTCACCTATCGCCATCACCATGAAGGACGGAAGTGTGGTTGCCGGTATGCTCATGACTAATACTGACACCGAAGTCGTTGTCAGAAATGCTGAGACTCAGAAGGACACCGTCTGTAAAAAGACGGATATCGCCAACCTACCTCAGGCAATGTCAACGATGCCTCCGATGGGCGCCATTCTTAAAAAAGACCAGATCCGCGACCTCATCGCCTACCTCTCATCCCTCAAGTCAAAGAAGTAATCCATCCAGAGGTCTAAGATCGTGACGGCGGTTTCTAACCGCCACGTCCGTATTTGATAAGGTTGGGGCTTGGCGGTTGGAAACCGCCGCCACGGTGCGTGAAATATTGTGTCTAAATCTGCGTGCTTCACCTTGCTAGCCTGAAGGGCTATCGGAACTTAGCCCAATGGTTGCCGACAACAGGAGGCTACCTTGGGTTTCCGTATGATCTAGTGGGCAATGCTGAAAGTATTGTGGAAGGGTGATGCGGTGTCTCAAGTTCCGCAACTCCTACAGAGTTGTCCTATTAGAGGTGTTTTATCCCAGCGTAGGAACTTCGTCCCAACACTGGGCTAAGTTACGGAAGCCCGTTGGGCTAGAGGGGAGTTATATTTTCTGGGGATATTGTGCGTCTAAATGTGCGAGAATGTGACGGCGGTTTCTAACCGCCTCGTCCGTGTTTGATAGTGTTGGGCTTGGCGGTTGGAAACCGCCGCCACGGTACTTGTAAATATTGTGTGTCTATATCTGCAAGGGATTTACTTTTTGAGTGGGGAGAGCTGGAGTATCACATCGTTTCCACCTCCGAGCTTCACGTCGTCGAAGACTGCGAGGTAGAGGTGGTCGGCTCGGGCGGTGAGATAGTAGGGGGTCATTCCGTCGGGAACCAAACCGCTGAGATCTTGCCAATTTCCGGTGACGAGGTCGTCGAGGGTGGCGAAGCGAATGAACTTGTTCTCGTCGGGGTTGGTTCCGCTAGAGTACTTCGGGCTAAAATAACTGGTCGCATACCAGAATCCATTGAAAAACTCGGCGTCATTGAGAACCAAGCCAGTTTTGGTCCAAGATCCGGCAGGCGCACCGCGCTTTTTCTTGAAGCTATTGTAAACCTTGACCTGCGCCTTGTCCCAATCGAGAACCTCAATGATACGGCCAGCCGCTGAGCCAATGACATACAAGTGGCCATTCACAAAAGTCAAACTCCGAGAATAACCACCGAGGTGTTTTCCCAGACTGAGAACGCTCTCGTTTTTTCCGATGGCTGAGAAACGAAAGACGTGGCCCGAGTTGGGGTTGAGCGCATAGATCCAACCTGTGGCGGGATCGATCACGATGTCGTGCGGACGCTTCAATGCAACACCCTGGATTTTATTGGTCTGGGCGGTTATCTTAGCCTTCGAGAGATCAGCAAAGGAGATCAGCCTGTGGTTGTCGGTGTCGTTGGCATAGTAAAGCTTATCCACGGGATTGTAGATGACCGAGTGGTGGCCGCGGACTTTGATTGGTGACACCTTGAGTAGGTCACTGGCGCCGTCACGATACATGAATCGGTTGTTATTAAGGTCGGTGACGATTTCTTGACCTTTCGGCCCGAAGGCAATGTGTGTCGCTCCCTTGAAGACTGCTGGGTCACTTCCGCCGGGGGCATATTCACTCACAGTTAATCCCAATTCTGATGTCTCTGGTTGTTTTGCAGTCGGTGCTGCATCAGCTGAATGAATGGAAGTGAAACAAATGACTGCGGCCACGAATGAGGCAGCAGCGCGTGGGTGTTTAAATTTAAGTAGGTTTGACGGCTTTAGTTGCATTAGTAGGGATTTCACTTTGATCGACTCGACTTGCACAGTGTTGGTTATTTAGGGGCTTCTTTTGAAGCACTATGTGTTATGACTACTCGAACAACTGGTAGATCGTTTCCTTCAGCTCGGAGCCTATCTTCTCGTAGTAGGCATCGGCTGTTTTAGTGTCGCCGATGATTTCGCTATACAACCCTGCAGATGCCAGAGCTTCTTTGTTTTCTGGGCGATAGGTTGCCACCAGTTGTGCCAGCGTGGCGTGATCTTTTGGAGTGAGGTCGGTGAAATCAAAAGTTGCCTGTTTATCGCCTTTCAACGCTTGGAATGTCAGTTTGCTCGAGCTCTCGACTTTCGCCAGCCATATGTTCCCTCGAGCTTTCGATATGCTGATCGGGTTTGGTTTCAGCTCGTTGGCGTAGCTGATCTCGGAAAGTAATTTGATCAGTCCCTTGTCCAGAAGTGTCCGGCGTTCGTCGGAGATGGAACGTGCTTTTCTGCGTGGGCTGCTGAATCCTCTTTTCGGAGTCGAATTACTAACAGCGGCCGATGTTCCAGCGCCGGTGATTTGTAGGTGCCTCTTGCCGAGCGACAACAAGATGGCTCCAGTGGCAGTCGTCAGGGTGCGTGGACCGTAGGAGCAGTCCGAGTTGCAGTTCGGGCGGTCTCTGCCCCACGGCTGGAGGATCAAACCTCCGTTGTGAGTTTCTGAGAGAATCAGGAAGGTCTTCATGTAATCGAAGTAAGCACGGAGCTGCTTCGGTTGATCACTCTGCGCAGATCCGAGAATACTCCAGAATCCGTGGAGGTTACCACCAGCGTGGCCGTCGAAGGCGTTGCCGGGGGCGATTGCACAGGTGTTGGCTAGATGTCTGCCAAGATATTTCCAGGAAGTAGGAATGTCGCCACGCACCATGTGCGCCACAGCGCCCATACCAACGGGGGCTAGGTGTGAGCCGCTGCGGGTTGTTTTGTAGGCTTTCTTTGGCTCTGGAGCTTGCTTGTAGTCCGGGTGATTACGGTCCACGCGCAGAATGCCCTTATCCATCAGCTCGGTAACGATATTGGTGTCGGCTTCCTTTTCGAGCCAATCGGTCGGCTTAAATCGGGGATCGGCCTTGGTTGGCCAGAATACATCATAGTCGCCTATGTCTTTCATCCCGTTGGGGAGCAAATAGCCAGCTCCCTTGCCGCTTTTGCTGCCTTTACTAGGTTTTTTCAGTTTGATGATGGCGTGGCGGGGGGTGATTTTAGGGTCGTTGAAGCGGTCCGCGGAGTTGAAGGCGTAGGAGATTTGTGCCGTGTCTGGTGTCGCGCTGTTGAGGTAATGTTGATGGATATTCTGGTAGAGAGATTCGTCGTAGGGAAGTTCAGCTTTGTCGAACAGCCTCATGGCGATCATTTGCAGTCCAGAAATAGCGGCGATGGAGGCATAGGGCTTTTTGCCGGTGAGTCTCAGGTTGAGCTCGGCGCGGTGTGTGTAGATGCCGTTGCCATTACGTGAACCTAGTGGCATGGCAGCTGTGAGTGACTCGATGGCTGGTAGGAGTTTTCTGTCCTTATGCAAGAGGTAGTACTCACCCATGACGATGCCCTCGAATCCCCACCTCCATGTCTGAAAACCGCCGCCGTCAGGTTGGTAGCGCAGATTGTAGTAACTCTTGATGTTGTCCTTGATGACGCTCTTATACTTCGAGTTGTTGCTCGCCATCAGAGCCAGCATTTGGTGCGCCTTGTTATGTGGGCCACCGTGGAAGGTGTTTGGTGATTTCCAGTTGCCTGACTAGTAGTCCATCACGATAAAGTCGCAGAGTTCTTCGAGCATCATCTCGGAGCGCTTGCAGTTGTAGGGGAAGGTGTCAGCAAACCGGCCGACCACTCTGAGTGGTACGGTGACCGTTTTTTGGTCTGTTTGTTTACCTTGTGGCCAAACCATAAGATTGAGTTTTCCGTCACTTCCTTGGCTGTCTTCAATGTAAGCCGCCAGCTCCATCATTGGGCCGTCCCAGCCACCACCGCCGCGGAGGTTGCGGCCAAAGCGATGGGATGTTTTAAACCTTTTACCATTGGCGCCGACGATGATGTCATCGATTTCGATAAGCTTTAGCGGGCGATTGCTTGTCCTGGAATACATACTTGACCGCGAGTTGGTTCGGCTTGTCGGGGTAGATGCGTGCGCGGATTCCTGTTGGCCCGAGATTGAGAAGCCAGGGCACCGTTTTCAGTGTTTTCTCCATCTCGAGATCATAGAAGCTCCGCAGCTTCACGTCCCACGGGTATTCGCCACGCAGCATGATGGAAGACGCGTTCTGCGAGAGAAGGCAAAGCAATAATAGCGAGAAGAAAATTCTTATTTTCATGGCGTATGATTAGCTGGTGATAGGGGACATAGCAATGACCGATTGATGATGGTTCACTTCTCCTGATCGAGCGTTTCTCTTCAGTTACGATGCGAGCATCACTCCTTCATCAAGTCTTGATTTCTCAGAAAATAGCTCCGCCATTAGTCTCTTTTCAATCTCTCAGTGGTATTATGTGAGGGTTGATACTATTTGATAGGTATTATAAAGTGGCTGCAATGGATTTGGCTGAAATGATTGGGTGTTGCATGTCCTTGCCTGAGGTGGAAGAAACGACCCCTTTTGGGCCGGATGCGTTGGTTTACAAAGTGGCTGGTAAGATGTTTGCGGTGACTGACCCTCAGAGGGTTCCTGTTGGGATAAATCTGAAATGCGATCCAGAAAGAGCGCTGGATTTGCGTGACCAATATGATGCCATTCAGCCAGGGTGGCATATGAACAAGCGCCACTGGAATACCGTCGAACTTAATGGTAGTCTGCCTACCGCATTACTTCACGACCTGGTGGAGCATTCGTATCGATTGGTGGTGGCTGGTCTAAAAAAAGACCAGCGCAAAAGCATTGAGGATAGATTAGAGATTTCATAAATCTTCAAACTATCAATGCTTTCGCTTGCTTGAACTAGGAGTCTGGAGACAATCAACACCTTCTAAGATTTTTTTATCAATATGAGTAACTCCACTTTTCCTGAAATTGCCCAAGCTCTGCGCGAGCACCAGTCCTTCATCATCATGAGCCACGTCCGTCCTGATGGCGATGCTATTGGCTCGCAGTTAGCTATCGGCCACGCGCTCGAGCAATTGGGCAAGACTGTCTATTATGTCAACGAAGATGGCTTGCCGGATAATCTCGCCTTTTTGCCACATTCAGAAAATCTCATTCAACCTAAAGGAGAAGTGCTCGATGTAGAGGTCGCCATAGCACTCGACTGCGCCACCAAGCCACGTCTCGGTGATAATGCGCTTAAGGCCGCATCCAAGGCAAAGCTCTGGATCAACATGGATCACCATATATCTAACCCTGAATATGGAGATTTAAATTACATCGATTCCACCTCCCCAGCGACTGGCCAGATTCTTTACAACTTCATCACCTCAGAAGGTTTCCCTTTGTCTGATGTGACTCGCGATGCCATCTACGTAGCAGTGTCCACCGATACAGGCTCATTCCAGTATGGTAGCACGACGGCGGAAACGTACGAAATGGCAGCTGATCTTATGCGTCGTGGCCTCAAGGTTGGCCAGATCAATGCTAAAACCTACGACAGCCACCCATACCGCCGAGTCGAACTTCTTCGTCGATTACTTAATACCCTGCAACTTTCCGAGGACGGCCGATTGGCCGATTGGCAGTTAGTCTACAGCACGCAAATAGCACTTGGACTCAAGCCTGAGGATAGCGAAGGACTCATTGATATGATTCGCGCTGTCGACGGAGTGGAAGTCGCAGTCTTTTACGAAGAACTCAAAGATGGTATGATCCGTGTGAGTATGCGCTCGAAGAATAAGGAGATCAACGTCTGTGACGTGGCCAAAGTATTTGGTGGCGGTGGCCACGCAATGGCTGCTGGTATCCGCACTGATGGCACCATCGAGAGTGTCCGCGACGCAGTCTCTGCCGAGCTACGTGACCGTCTCGATGCAAACTCCTAAACAATTGATCGATGAGTGATATTGAAGAAATTCCTAGCGGTGTGCTGGTGGTAGATAAAGACCCTAACATGACCTCACATGACTTGGTGGCCATCACGCGCCGCCAACTCAAATTTAAGAAAATTGGCCACTGCGGCACGCTTGACCCGATGGCGACTGGGGTGATGATGTTAGTCATCGGAAAGGCGACAAAGCTTCAGGACAAGTTGATGTGCGAGGACAAAGTCTACGTCGGTTCTCTCAAATTAGGCGTTACTACTGGTTCGCAAGACAAAGAAAGCGACACAGTAGAGGTAAAGGATGTTCCCGACTTTTCCGAGAAGGACATAGATAAAGCGTTCAAGAAATTCTCGGGTGATTTCGAGCAAATTCCACCAATGGTTTCAGCAATCAAGAGGAACGGTGTGCCACTCTATAAGCTTGCTCGTAAAGGCATCACCGTGGAGCGTAAACCACGAGCCGTGACAGTCATGGACTACAAAGTCCACCGGGTGGAACTTCCTGAAGTCGACTTCACCGTCAACTGCACCAAAGGCTTCTACGTCCGCACCTACGCCCATGATATAGGTCAAGACCTTGGCTGTGGGGCGCACCTTATTGCTCTCCGCCGTACCCGTTCAGGTAAGTTTGATCTCAGCCGAGCAATCAAGACGGAAGACCTCAAAGTTGCCACCCGCGAGCAAATTATCGAAAAGATGATCAAGCTCGATGAAATCGCAGAAATGCTTTCCGAATAACCTTAATGAAGGTGTTCCATCACATCGGTGAACTTCGTCAGTTAGAGAAGCCTGTGCATCTAGCACTAGGTGTCTTTGATGGAGTCCATGTGGGACACCAAGAAGTCATCCGACACGCCGTCGAGGCGGCTAAAAAAGATGGCGGACTTGCTGGAGTAGTGACTTTCGAGCCACATCCGATCAGGGTTCTAGCACCTGAGCGCGCGCCCCGGCGTATCTTGGCGTCGATCCAGCATAAGGCAGACCTACTTGCTGAGCTCGGAGTCGATTTCCTTTGCGTCCAGGAATTCACCCTCGATTTTTCAAGACGTGAGGCGAGGGAGTTTATTGAAGACCTCGCTCAGAACTCAGGACAACTCCGGCACATTGCTGTTGGAGAAGATTGGATTTTTGGAAAAGAGCGCGGAGGTAATGTCCAGCGCTTGAAGCAGTGGGGGAGTGAACTCGATTTTGAAGTCGATGCCGCACCACCGGTAATGGTGCAAGGTGAACGTGTGAGCAGTACACGTATTCGCCAAGCGATCCGTGACGGAAATATTTCTGCAGCTAAGGAGATGTTAGGTCGCGATTACACCGTGGTGGGAACAGTGGAGAAGGGGAAGCAATTGGCACGCCAGCTAGGCTTTCCAACCGCCAATGTGGTGGCTCACAATGAGCAACTCCCACCTGATGGAGTATGGGAGTTGGAAGCCGTCATCGATGGTGCTCATTTTAAAGCAATCGGTAATTTAGGCCGACGTCCCACTGTCGAGAACGAGAATGCTCGGCGTTTGTTAGAAGTCCACGTTTTCGACTTCAATGGCGACCTCTATGACAAAGTCATCGAAGCAAAATTTCTCAAATTCATCCGCCCAGAGAAAAAATTTGACTCAGTGGACGATCTCAAAATGCAGATCTCAAAGGACGTAGCATCGGTCCGCAGCTAAGGCAGGGAAGGTTTCCTCAGCGAAACACGTAAAAGTAAAAACTCCTAACTCCTAATTGGAGCACAGTGACTTCTACCACGAATTTCAGGAATAGTAGCGAGCTCGTAAAGTGGCACCTATGTTCTGACCGTACAGGAGAAGGCCGAACTCTTTTTTGACCAACTTGATGGCAAGTTGATTGAGAGGACGTTGCCCAAAGTCGTTGGTATTGAAGAGGACGACGATACTACGGGTGATCCATTTGCTGAACAAAACAGCGAACAAGGCGACGCTGACGAACCCGCTCCCGGCCCGGAGTCAAAGCCTGAGGGCGATGACAAACCTAAACTTGAGTCGGAGGTGTGCCCCCAGTAGCGGGAGGCAAGCCTCAAACGTTAGTCTAAAAATGAAACATCTCTTCCTACTACTTTCATAATACTACCCGGCAACGTTTATTTCCCACAAAAACGATTTTTCTTTGGCAGGGGATCACCCGCTATATCGACGTACCCGACATCAACAAGCGGCCACAGTTCCAAAATCTTGCTAGGACACTATTCAATGCTAAAGTGATTCACCTCTATTTTACTTTGATGTCTTGCACCAGAAGGTAGGTTTCACCCATGAAGACCTTCCTGCTGCTGGTCAGCGCACTCATTTTCCAACTGCCCACCATCGCAGCGGACCTCCCTAACATCCTCTGGATCACTTCCGAGGATAACGATTACGGCTGGCTCGGCTGCTACGGCAACAACGAAGCCCAAACTCCCCGGCTGGATGACCTGGCATCTCACGGTGTGCTCTTCAAACACGCCTACTCAAACGCACCGGTCTGCGCCGTCGCACGCTCCACCATCCTCAACGGCGCCTACGCCGTCACCCAGGGGACCCAGCACATGCGCAGCAGACACCCGATTTCGGCCAGCTATAAACCCTACACGTCCTACCTCCGTAAGCTCGGATACTACTGTACCAACAGGTCGAAAACAGATTATAATTTCAAAGGCAACGACCCCTCCGTATGGAACGAATGCTCGAGAAAAGCCCACTACAAAAACCGACCCGATGGCGCACCTTTCTTCGCCGTTTTCAACCTGACGGTTTCCCACGAAAGCTCGCTGTTCGAAGAAAAAATCAACAACAACCGGGCACGAGGCATCATCCCGAAAAAACACGGATCGATCCAGCCAAGGTCACCATCCGTCCCTATTTACCGGATCTGCCCGAAATTCGGTCCGACATCGCGATCTACCACGACACGATGACGGCCCTCGACACCCAGGTCGGAAAACTTCTCGATGAACTGAAAAATGCCGGCCTCGGTGATGACACCATCATCCTCTACTACGGCGACCACGTAGGCATCACCCCACGCGGCAAACGCTATCTCAAGGACAGCGGGACTCACATCCCGATGCTCCTGCAAGTGCCCAAAAAATGGCAGCACCTCTCACGCTTCAAGCCAGGTCAAAAAGTCGACGAACCTGTCGCCTTTGTCGACCTCGCCCCCACCTTGCTCTCACTCGCAGGCACCAAAAAACCCGAACAAATGCAAGGCAGGGCATTTCTCGGTACCCATCGGGTTGAGCCAGCCAAGGACGACATGGTTTTCCTCTTCGCTGATCGATTCGATAAAATCTACGGTATGCGCCGAGGCCTGACCGATGGTCGCTGGAAATACATCCGCAGGTTCACCCCGCATCTATCAGCGGCTCCCTACAGCTACTATCAATTCAGTCAAGCCGGATGGCGCGCCTGGCAACAAGCCTGGAAAGAGGGCAAACTGAAGGGACGGCATAAAGACATATGGCTGGGCAATCAACCCATCGAGGAACTTTTCGATCTGCAATCCGACCCCTGGGAGGTCAATAACCTCGCGACCGACACCAGCCACGTTAAACGCCTCACCACCATGCGGGCACGTCTTAAGAATAAAATGATCGAGGTAAAAGACACTGGGCTCATCCCCGAACCCATGTTTGCCGAACTTGCCCACAGCCAACCGATCTCTAGCTATTGGAACACACGCTCCGCAAAGCTCCCCAGCCTGGCCGACCTCGCATTCACCGCCTCGGACCGCAACACCAAAAACCTGCCACTCCTGATCAAGACACTCGACAGCAAAGATCCGGTCACCCGCTATTGGGCAGCACAAGGCATCCTCATCCCCGGGAAATCCGCTAACCATGCCCAACCCGATATGACCCGGCTTCTCACAGACTCCCAGTCGGCCATCCGAGTCACCGCCGCGCAATATCTTTTCACCCTAGGTAAAAAAGAACAATCCGTCACCGCCCTCATGGCTGAGCTTAATCGCAAAAAAAAACAACGAATATGCCCAGCTCAACACCATCAATGCCATCACTCAAATCAACGCACTGGGTGAAATCCCGGACAGCTGGGTCAAAGCAACCTTGAAAAGTAATAAGGCCGGAAAATACGTCCAACGCCTCGCAAGCAAACTCGCTAAATCGGGGAAAATAATTCCAGCGATACGGGTACGCCTTTGACTGGGCTGGTATCCATTTTTCGTAGAACCACCAAGCCAAAGAATATCAAATGCGGACTGGGCTGTTAGAAGTTGCATCACAGCTCCTTATCGTGTCAGTCATCAAAAGCCCTTACTCCCTAAAAAATAGAGCTGCACGCACGCCGATCCATACTAGAAATGACCTATTGAAGAATCTGTTAAATCTGAGTAATCTGGGGCTAGAAATTAAGTCATAAATTGCTTAATCGCGCCGGATTGGTCGAGTTTTTTGCGTGCCATTTCCAGGTCGAGGTCGCCGTAGTGCTCGATCGGGTTTCCGTGGGCGTTGAGCAGCGTGGTGTACAAGTTGCCAAGGGTCTTGTGACCTTCGGTTCCGAGGACCGGCAGGCGAATATAACGGCCTGCGATATCCAGATTACAGTTATTGCCAGCCATGATGAGGAAAGGGGACTCCAAGCCAATGCCGTGGTGGGTTTCTCCATTTTCCGGAAAGTACATGATCATCGTGTTGTCGAACATGGTGCCATTTCCCTCGGGTGCTTGCTTGAGTTTTTCGACGATGGTATTGATCTGATTGACGTGACTAATGCGGATTTGCTCGCGGGTCTTCCAGGCTGGCACACCGCCGAAGGCTTCGTCATGCCCTAAGGGGTGAATGCCGACACGGTCCGTTTCATTTCCAGGTAGACCGGTGACTGGCGTTCCCAGGTCATCAATCGTATAGGTGACGACGTTGGTCAAACCGGCTTTCAAAGCAGAAATGAGCACTTCTGTCATGGCCTCTTGTTTCTCAGGCGTGCTCGCATTGGCGCCACCATTTAGATGCACGGGTGCAAGCTCTGGCAAATGCTTGGCGAGCGATCCGGAAAGCGCGATCAGTTTTTTATTGCGCTGGCGAATCGCATTAATCGACTCGATCTGTGCCTCCTGACGTCTCTTTTCATGACCCCTTATGCCGCTTGTTCTTAGACCTTCTTTGCCCTGCAAAAACGACAGCATGTCATTGTCAGAGTTAACAGCTTGCGGGTTTAGCACGGATTTGAAGAGTTCGCTTCGTGCCGTATCTGGATCCGCATAACAGTAATTTCGCGTTTGCGGTGATGGTGCGGAATAGCCAGAGACAATGCCAGTGCGGCCGCCGGCGAATGACAGCTCGACGTGGCCGAACGGGGAAGGAAATAGCTTGGCTAGTTCAAAGTCGATGGTTGCCCGCTTGATGGCACTGAGGGTGTTTCGATTCGATTTGAAGCAGCCCATGACCGATGAGTACGAGAAGTGGACGTTTTCGCTCATTTTGGCCGAGAGCCCCTGCAGGATGGTCATATTCGCCTTGTGTGCGTCCAAGCCTCGCAACCACTTGGGTAACTCGTGTTTGTCCAGATCCACTTCGAGTGGTTGCTTCTTCTCATCGAGCGCTTTGTCCTTGTTTGAAAAATCAGGCAAGGCGATTTCAGAGGGACGGATACCGCTGGATTTTCGGATGAAGATGAAGCGCTTTGGCATCCCAGTGCCCGTAACTCCTTGAGCGGCGAACAGCTGGTTAAAGGATGGGGCTAGAGACATCGCACCTGCGCTAAGTGCTGAAGTTCTTAAAAAATTTCTTCGGTTTGTCATCGGTCTAGTTCTCTATGGGTTTGCGGTAAATGAATGAATCTGAAGTGAGCAGTGATACGATGACGGCATCGAAACTACCGCCGTTATCGACATAAGCCTGTTCGGCGTCAATCAGTGTTTTTGAATCTGAAAGGGACTCGTTGCGGCCCATGAAATAGCGGAAGGCGTGGCGGATGATCGACTGGCGGACCCGCCGAGATTTACCCAGGCGTTCAACTAGATCAATTGCATCCTTCAGTTCCCCATCCAGAGCATCGTCTTCGGTGCCCTTCAGGTATCCTTTTGAATCAACTGGTAACGTCTTGTAGATGTCACGAAGATCTAGCAGGTGATTGCGCTCCTTGGGCTTATCTGGCTTCTTCTCGATGAGGTTATCAGGATATTCGAGCGACTCTTGAGTTCTAAATCGGCCAAAGTCATCATAGCTTTCGAATGTGTTGCCCAGTGGGTTCATGTGGACGTGGCACTTCCAGCAGGATTTTGCGCCAGTGGCTCCTGCCAACCGAGCGCGCAGGGTTTTATTATGGTCCTCCGGAATCACGGCGTCGACGGTGATAGGTACGTCGGGGATGGTGCCCGCGAGCAATTTTTCGCGCACCCATTTACCTCGGTGAATCGGGTCCGTCTCGGTGTTCTTAGCAAAAGCAATCAGCCAGGCAGGGTGGGTGAGAAGACCTTTACGGTTGGCTACTTTTGCTGGTTGGATGGCGGCCCAATCCCAGTTATCCTTACGGTAGTTGAAGAATTTAGCGACGTTTTCACCTTGCATGAATTCAGATCCATATCCTCGATACATGTCGAAAGGAGCTGCCTCTTTTTGCCCTTTGTCCAGCCTAGCGGTAATAGTCGTCATCGACTTCTTGAATAGCTTAATGGTATCGCCCTGGCGGTTTCTCGCATCTAGTTTGTCTGGATCGATACTCCGCATCTTCACTTCTTTCAGGAACTCCTTGTGATCGAGAAGGTCTTCTTTCTTAAAGTTCTTCCAGTCGGTGTCCTTAAAGTGCTCGTAGATGCTCTTGATTCTGTCCGAGGCTACCTGCATCCGCTCATTGTCTCCGTCGTGATAGACGTAGAATTTTTCGGTGGTTAGCAGTTCTTCAAAAACGTTTGTATCGTTCTCCAGGATATGCTCGACAAGCCGGTCTGCTTCGTTGAGGAGCCGCGACGTAGCATTCCCGAGCCGGTCTCCACCGAACCGTTTCTCATCCTTGAAAACCGTGAGCGCAGCGGGGTATCCAAAAAACTCGCGAAAGAACCGTAGCTTCCGAATAGTCGCATTGGTGGAGTTGTCGTTATAATTTTTGTCGGCGAGGATTGGATCGATGAGATAATTTGTATCTCTATTCTTCAACATGCGCAGGACTTCCCGTTTGTAATCCTCCCGGGTATTCAGTTTGCCGCTCTCAGCAGCACTGGCCAATTCCGCATCGGGGCTTTGGTCTGTTAGCGCGTAAGCAATCGCGTAACTGGCATCGCGCGGCGAAAGCATCTGCCGTCCATGTTCGTCTGCTGATCCGCCACCGAATTCCTGACGGTAGGAAAATTCGCTCGCTAGAATGAAGGTTTGGATGAGCTTCTGGATGGCCTTGAGCTTGCCGAGTTTGGCCACGTAGGACTTTGACAGAGTGAGATACTCATCCGCTTCCTTTTTATCGGGAGACCGTTCCAGGATTTGCACACTCAGCTGACCCACGAGAGCGGACAGGAGTTCGTCTGACGGCGGTCCTGCGGCGATGCGGTCTTGCTCAAAACCATGCGTCCACTCGGCCATGCATTTCTCGATAATTTCACCATAGTAATGGCCTTTGTTGCGATGCTTGCGGATCGCCGATTCGATCACAGCCATTTCAGAATCAGCGAGAGGCTTGTAGATAAGAGGTTTGATCTTGCGTCGGGCTTTTTCCACGTGCTCGCGGAACTCGGTGAGGTAATCACGCAGCAGCGTCATGCGGCCCTGGATTTTCCGTTCGTGGTCGCCGAAGTAAAACCAAGTTTGCTCACATAGATCACGGAATTGGTCATCGGATTTTTCCGAGTGTACGGGGTCCATCAGGAGACGAAAAACCATGGTATCGGCCTCCAGCCCCTTGAGCATTTTCTGGGCGACGTGGATCGGGGCCTTCTTGTATTTCTCCCCCTTTTCAAGCTCCTTGACATCCTTCAGCGTCACCGGCTGGTAGCTGGGTAGCAGCGTGATGTTTTCATCGCCATAGATCTCGTCACTGAGTCGTGCGATGAAGTTTTCTAGGAATTCGCGGCGTGAGGCCAATGTCGCATGATGCTGGTCTTCGAGCGCCATGATTTGATTGATGGCAGGAAGATATTTGGCATTTTTGCCCTTCACCATTACGTTGGTGATGTATTCGGATGTATTCTGGGCATTGGTCAACATGCTCGACAAGTGGCCACCAGTGAGATCCTCGTTGGCGTAATACCTGACTCCAGAGGCGTTTGGCAGAAGAAAAGGGTTGGCTAGGCTTAGGTTCTGAATCTTGCTGCCGCCCACGACGGATGTTCTTTGTTTGCCGCGTTTTATTTGTGACTTGTTCTCTAGGATTCTCTGAAATTTCGCGTTGAATATATATTCACTGATCAGCCAGCGCCGGTCAAAGGTGAAGCCAGGTTCATCTTTGTATTCGCCGGAGAAGAGCTTTGTGTGATCGACGTAATTGCCAAACTCAGGTTTCTGCAGCTTTCCTTCCAAGGTCGAAGCTTTGTGAATACCCAGTTCGGTTGAGAGGTACGCCAGAAGAGCATTTCGTTCTTCCTCAGTGGGCTGCTTCTTCTTTTTCGGCGGCATGTGCCGAAAGTAAACCTGCTCCTGCATCCGGTTGAAAAGATCCAACCGCTTTGGAGTGTCTAGATCGTTCAGGTTATCCAGCCTGATGTCGCCTTTTTGTTCATCTTCGTCGTGGCAAAAGTAACAACGCTTATCCAATATTGCCTCGACGTTATCCGAGACCTGAAAGGTGATTTCTGGCTTCGTTTTATCCGCCGAAGCTGCTGCCCATTCAATCAGGCAAATGTTTAGAAGTGCGGTGCATGCTACCGCGGTAATTCGAAATCTTCTCATATGAAATTATTTGGAAATTTTATTGGCTGGGATTAATGGCATTCTTACGATGTATAGGCGACCCACCTTTCATCACGGGGAAATTATTCTTCGAGCTCGATAGCTCGTGCTGATCCCTTCAGGCTGGCAATTTCGCACAATTAATCCACATTTCAAGTGGGTCTTTTCCGGCATAGAAAATGGCGTAACCTGAAGATTGCTTGCGCCATGGAAAATCAACAAGGGCGGGATAGCTCGAAATTTTGCTTTTTGGCAAGGTTTTAGGAAAGGCCGACAAGGGGTGTATTACGGCCGCAATGAGGTAGACGAGGAATCCAAATACGATGATTGCGACTGTTTCATCGGTGCCCGCTCAAGTTAGGATCCAGGTGTTATTGTGCGGGGACGGGGTGCCATTGTTTGATGTTCTTTTTCAGGCGGTCGACTATTTCCGGGTGGCTGGCGGACAATTCGTTTTTTTCCTGAGGGTCGTTTTTAAGGTTGTAGAGTCTAACAGGAAGTGTGTCCCAGACGTGGAGGTTTTTGTATTTGGTGGTATCCTTACCGTGATGGCGCACGAGAAGTTTCCAATCGCCTTCGATGCACCAGAGGTATTGCAGGGTGTCGTCGGGGTTGCCCACGGTGATGTTGTGTGTCGAGTTGCACACGCCAAACACACGTTTACGCGCTTGGCGGGCTTTGGCGTCGAGCAGGTTGATTCCGGGGAGGTCGGCGGGCGGATCTATACCGGCTGCGGCGGCAATGGTAGGGAACAGGTCGATGGCATGCGCTAAGTCAGGGACTCGGGCCGACTCTGTATGGCCGGGCCATGAGATCATGACGGGTGTGCGGGTGCCATTTTCGTAGGGTGAGCTTTTGGAGCGTTGGGCGTAGCCTCCCCAGAGTTTTTGATTCGGATCCTCTTTGTTGGTGCTCGGAGCGGCCCAGCCATTGTCGCAGATGTAGATCACCATGGTATTTTCTAGGACTTTTTTTTGATCTAGGTAATCGAGCAGTTCGCCGCAGGTTTCATCGAACCATTCGCACATAGCAAAGTACTTCGCCACATCCGCGGCGCGTCCAGGTTTAGTGTATTTTTCGAGTAGCCTTTTGGGTGGGTTGTGCGGGGTGTGCGGCAGGAAGGGTGCATACCAGAGTAAGAACGGCTTTTTCTCCTGAGTTGCGTGATCGATGAAATCGGTCACCGGTTTCAGGCCTGTGCGGCCGATCTTCAGTCCTTCATCGCCGTGACGTCCGCCACGTTTGGGGTCGCCGTGGGTCATGCCATGGGTAAACCCGCCATCTTGCCATGATCCCTCCCACCATTTTCCTGACTGATGGGCGAGGTAGCCGTTGGAGGTGAGTAGTTTGATGAAGCTCGGGTGCTGGTGAAATGCCGCTCGCATCGGGACGTCCAGCTCGGCGCGATTTTTGTTTCCATCGACATCGTTGCCGGTGATCCCATGTTGAAACGGATAGAGCCCAGTCGCCATCGACGCGAGGGACGGTCGGCAAAGTGGCGCTGCGACGTATCCGTTTGGCATGACCAAGCTGCGGGCGGCCAACTTGTCGAGGTGAGGAGTCTTGATCTCGGCGTGTTCCATGAATCCGTAGTCGGTCCACGCCTGGTCATCACTCAGGATGAATACGATGTTAGGGGGAACCGCCGCTATCAACATCGGCTGGACTGCCAGAATCAGGCTGGTGATAAATAATGTAATCCGCATACGTGGATATGACCATGGAACCAGCAGCTTTCAAGTTAATTGCTAATTGATTGCTAGGTATTTGCTTTTTGCGGAGTGTCCCTGAGGACGTTGTTGGGGAGATCGGAGAGGGGGAGAGAGGGGGGTGATCACCACTGGCCGTCTGAACCGACTCCTCAACGACGCGATCGATATCAAGCCACCATCACAGCACAAAAAGTACAAGAAGCGGGTAAAGCTGATGTACGCAACTGCAGTGGTGAATGACAAGTACACAGCGATCCCCGTCCCGCAGTTCATCCTCTTCGTCAATGACAAGAAGCTCATGCACGAGCACTACGAGCAGTACCTCTCTAACCGCATCCGCGAGCAACACAACATCCTCGGAGTACCAATTGTCTTCTCGATCCGCTCACGCAACCAATCCAAAGGAGGCGGCACCCACAGCGGCGGCGACCTAGGACGCGCAGCAGACGAGAAAGAATAACATCCGTCCCCCAATTTCCCCCAAAGCACAGCCTCACCCGCTGTGCTTTTTTTGTTCACCAACTCTAGGTTCCGTAACAATCTTTTCTTCAAATGAACAAACAAAAGAATAAACGCTCTTTTATTCTATTGTTTATTTAACCAGACTGGTTCACAAAGCTGTCGTCATGGAATTTCCTCAAATCATTCAAGGCGGTATGGGTATTGGAATCTCGAGCTGGCAGCTTGCCAGGTCAGTCTCACTCAAAGGTCAAATAGGAATAGTGTCTAGCACGGCCATTGAGCTGGTCCTTATCAGGAAGCTACAAATGGGTGACTTAGGTGGCCACCTCAGGCGCGCGTTCAAGGCATTTCCTGATCAGAGTGTCATCGCACGACTTTTGGAGAAATATTTCATAGAAGGCGGCAAATCAGACGATCAACTATTCTTGCCGAAGCCCATGGCCTCGGAAAAAATGTGCTGGCGACTAAAAGAGCTAATCATCGTAGCTAATTTTACAGAAGTCTACCTAGCCAAAGAAGGCCACGAAGGACTGGTCGGAATCAACTTCCTACACAAGATTCAGAGTCCTTTATTGCCAGCTCTCTACGGAGCGATGCTAGCGAATGTGGACATTGTGGCTGTTGGCGCAGGCATTCCATTGGAAATCCCTAAAATAATTGATGGGCTTTGCCGCGGTGAGGAAGTGACGTTTACCCTCCATGTGCAGGGAACTAAGAATGAGCACCTTCTTACTTTCGATCCTCAAACAGCGCTTTCTGAAGTCTTTACACCAACGAAACGCCCCCTCTTCTGA
>NZ_MQWA01000001.1:200612-225398 GCF_002954445.1 Rubritalea profundi | reverse complement strand
TTCTTCCCCATTGTTTCCTCAGTGACTCTCGCCACAGTAATGGTGAAAAAATGTGCTGGGAAAGTGGATGGTCTCATAATCGAAGGCCCAAGCGCTGGTGGCCACAATGCTCCTCCACGTGGTGCTACTAAGCTCAACTAAAAAGGCGAGCCTATCTACGGGCCACGTGATGAGGTGAATTTCGACGCGATTCAATCCTTAGGTCTACCATTCTGGTTAGCGGGTTCATATGGAAGTCCAGAAAAGTTAGCCTCAGCAAAGGCAACAGGCGCCACAGGCATCCAGCTCGGCACCTTGTTCGCCTTCAGTGATGAATCAGGCCTGAGAAGCGATCTCAAACTAGACATCGTGGAAAAATGCAAAGAGGCCGAAGAGCTAGAAGTCTTCAAGGATCCGCTCGCATCCCCCACCGGATTCCCCTTCCAAGTACTCTCAGTCAAAGGCTCGCTCTCTGACCCCGAAATCTACGAAGACCGTTGTCGCCAGTGTGACCTAGGATTTTTACGGGAGTCCTACGAACGTGAAGATGGCACTCTCGGTTGGCGCTGCAAAGCCGAGGACCCAAAAGAATACGTCAAAAAAGGAGGTAAACTAGAAGACACGGTCGGCAGAAAATGCCTTTGTAATAGCCTGATGGCGAACATCGGTTTGGCTCAAATTCGTAAGAACGGTTCAAACAACTCCTACATTGAGCCAACTCTGATCACTTGCGGTGAAGACATGTCTAGCATTTCAACTCTTTTAGGAAGAGACAAGTCCTCCTATCAGTCGGCTGACGTCATTGACTACCTTCTAAGTTAAATCGCTAGAGGTAAATTATTGCTAGGTATTATTGCTAGGTATTTGCTTTTTGCGTGGTGTCTCTGAGGACGTCGTGGGAGAGATCGGAGATGGGTTGGAAGGGGGTTATCGCCAGCCGCTCATCCATCGCCCGCCTCTCCCAGATCGCTTCGATCCGCTTGCGCTGCTTCATCCAGCCCTTGCTCGATGCTTGCTCACCCAACGTAGCATTGCGGCCACGTGCACTACTGCCGCCACTACTGCCGCCACTACTGCCGCCACTACTGCCGCCACCGCTGCTAAACTCGATCAGACTTCTCACGCGCATGAGCGTGATTCAAAGCGTAGGTAAGCGCCACAACACCCATCGCCTTCTCAAAAAAAATCAATTTCCCCATATACTCACGGGCGGATTGTCAAATCACCTAGAAGTGATCCAGATTCGTACCACTGAAATCCACCGTTCCAAACTTTGGATTCGTGTTCGCCTGCGACCTATTAAGCTTCACCCGAATAGCACTCTGCAAACGTGTCTGGAGGTGAACCAGATCCTTGTTGTAGCTCTTATACCATCTTCACAGTTATACTGGATCAATAGAGTTGTTCTCTGATTCTTTGTGACAGCCTGAGCCCTGACCGCAAAGGCGGCAGCAGTATACCGAAAGGAAGACTCAAGAAGAGTGGTCTTTGGGAGCTCCGCCGTTAGAACGAAAGCTGATAGACCAAGCTTAGAACTTATAAGTTCCATGCTTCCTAGAGGGGTAGGGAATGCCGCGTCGTGAAGCATGCATTTCTAGAAGATTGATTGTAAATAGAGCATGACTCCTTGTTGAAAGCTAGGCTGCGCTGGATGGTTAAAGCGACCGAGACGGTCGCGCTACGGGAGGACGCGGATAGTGCAAGTTGTTCTATTTCATCGGTCCGATGAGCTCGATGAAGTTACCGTCGGGGTCTTGGAAGACGGTGATGAATGTTTTGCCACCGAGATCAGAAGGGGTTTCGCCGAGCAGCTTGACCTTGGATTTCTTGAGTCTTTCGATGGCCTGGTCCATATCGGTGACGAAGAGGGTGACGTAAGAGACTCCGACTGTGGAGTGGATGAACTTCTGGTCCTGCATTTTCCCGGGAGCTTGAGGAAAGGACATGAGCTTGAACTTTGTCTTAGGGCCATCGGCTTGATCGAGAACGAAGACGCGGATGGTCGCTGGTTGGTTGTCGGTGAGCCCGAAGCGGGCGGCTTTCTCAGCAGGTACGTTGAAGCCTTTGACTTCCTTCATACCCAAAATTTCGGTGTAGAATTTGACAGATTTCTCTAGGTCCTTCACCACGATGCCGATGTCGGCTACTGCGGCGGAGTAATTGCCGGCTGGTTTCTTCTGCTCCTGGGCCTGAGCTAGATTGATGTTTAAGAGGACTGTGGAAAGGGCGAGGACGCGTAATTGGTTGAACATTGGTGGAGCCTAAGAAAGGGGCTGGTGATATCAAGCATAGAAGGAAATCCTCCTTCTAATTGCCAATTGCCAGAGGTTTGCTTTTTTATATTTGTTGGAATCTTGGCATTCTAGGGGGCAGCCAGATAAGCCTAGGTAGATGCAGTTTTACCACAGATCTCACTAATTACACGAATGGGGCTTGAGTTCCCAGCTGGGAGTCATTGGTCAGTAGTCGGCACCTGGGAGAGGTGTCGTTATCGCCTTTTTGTGGAGTCATCGGAGTGAGTCTGTTGAAAGTGAATGATATATAAACAAAAAAGCACAGCGGGTGAGGCTGTGCTATTAGAAAAAGGAGTGTGGATGTTATTCTTTCTCGTCTGCTGCGCGTCCGAGGTCGCCGCCGCTGTGTGTACCGCCACCTTTGGATTGGTTGCGTGAACGTATAGAGAAAACGATGGGTACTCCGAGGATGTTGTGTTGCTCGCGGATACGGTTAGAAAGGTATTGCTCGTAGTGCTCGTGCATTAGTTTCTTGTCGTTGACGAAAAGGATGAACTGAGGGACTGGAATTGCAGTGTATTTGTCATTCACCACTGCAGTCGCGTACATCAGCTTCACCCGCTTTTTGTACTTTTTGTGCTGTGATGGTGGCTTAATATCGATCGCGTCGTTTAGGAGTCGGTTCAGGCGGCCAGTGGTGATTGGTTTGCTGGCAGCTTGGCGGATCTTGGTGATCTGAGTGAAGATCTGGGAAATGTGCTGGCCTTCTTTTGCTGAGACACAAGCGTAAGGTGCCCATGAGAGGAAGAACAGTTCGGTGCGGATGAGCTCTATCGCTTCTTCGAGACGGGCTTGGCGAGATCCACCAGGGTGGAAGAGGTCCCACTTGTTGAGAACGATGAGGCAAGGCTTGCGTTCTTCTTTAATCGTCTTGGCGATCTTTCTGTCCATCGTCGAGATGCCGGCTGCGAGGTCGACTACGAGCAGGCAGATGTCTGAGCGACGAATGGACCTCTCGGTACGCATTGCTGAGAAAACTTCCACTGAGGTGTCCATTTGCTGACGCTTGCGCAGGCCGGCAGTGTCGATAAGTGTGTGATTTTCTTCACCCCATGTGTAGGGAATGTCGATCGCATCACGGGTAGTTCCTGCAATTTCAGAAACGATTGTGCGTTCGTCTTTAAGAATGGCATTGATGAGGGAAGATTTACCCGCATTTGGTTTACCAACGATGGCGACCTTGAGACCTTCACGTGTGACCACTTCTTCGATTTCCTCTTCTTCGTCAGTTGCCGCATCTAGGACTTTCTGGGCGGTTTCGTCGATCAAGTCAGCGAGTTCGCCAAAGCCGCGGCCGTGGGCGGCAGAAAGTGGCAAGCCAGCTCCGAGGCCGAGACGTGCAAAATCGCCCATCATCAGTTCTTGCTCGAAGTGATCGGCTTTATTGAGGATAAGGAAAATGGGTGCTTTTGCGCGGCGTAGCTTTTGTGCGAGATGCTCATCAGTCGGGGTGAGGCCATCACGGGCATCTACCACGAAAAGAATCATGTCAGCAGAGCTCATAGCAATGTCAGCCTCGATCGTTACCTGAGCGTGAAATCCGTCGTCCAGCTCCATTCCGATACCACCGGTGTCGATGATGTCGCATGGGATGTCGGTTATTTTACAAGGGGCAGCGATGCGGTCACGTGTGACACCGGGTTCATCGTGGACGATTGCAATACGACGTTCGGCGAGTCTATTGAAGATCGCGGATTTACCTACGTTTGGGCGGCCTACGATGGCGATGGTTGGTGTTTTCAAAGTATGAAAGAGTGTGAAGTTGGAAGTCTGAAGTGATAAGTTGGAGTGAGTTACTTCGCAAATTTGGTAAAGTGCGGTGAACTTATACTTCGTTATGTTTGATGTCTTTTTTTGACGCTGATGTGGTTGAGCTGCCGTATGCAGTTGAGGCTGTAAGCCCAAGAGGACCAAAGTGTCAACACTGCTGCAATGATAGTTGGGTAGAGCGGCGACCAGGGGACGACCTTTAGCATGACCCAGCCCAATGTAAATAGCTGGGCTATAGTAGTTGCCTTGCCGCTCCAGTGGGGGTCGACTTCTAGCTTTTTATTGAGAGATAGAATCATGGCGCAACCAATGCCTATGCTGACATCGCGAGCCACTACCATGATCAGATACCACATGGGGATGAGCCAGTCGGCATCCCCCCAAGAGACAAACGAAAGTGTGACGAGTCCTGTGAGCATGAGAACCTTATCTGCGAGGGCGTCGAGCACCGCGCCTAGTTTTGAAGTGACGTTGAGCTTTCTGGCGACGTAGCCATCGATACCGTCGCTGGCAGCTGCAATGATGAAGGCTGCCAGAGCCAGGTAGCGGAGAGCCTCTACAGGTGCGCCATCTTGGATGGATCTACCATACATCACAGCTAGAACCCCGAATATGGGGATCAGCAAAAGGCGCATGGTGGTGATGGCGTTGGCAGGATTCACTTTGAATGAGACTGGCTGTGGTGAGCAATTACGGAGTTAGGACTTGAGAGAGAGGGGACGTGGAAGTATTAACAGAGCATCGCATTTCAGCAAACCAACAAACGCCTATGAAACCAGAAATCGGCAGTCAAGCACCAGCATTTTTAGCCCCAGTGATTGGTGGCGCCTACAAGCAAGAAACACAAATTAGACTTTCAGAGTTTGCCGGGCAGAGGGTGGTTCTCGTTTTTTACCCGAAAGACAACACTCCTGGCTGCACGACTCAGGGGTGTGGCATGCGTGATGATTGGTCTCAGCTCGATGGGAAAGCGCAGGTTTTTGGCGTCAGTATCGACTCGATCAAGAGCCATGTGAAATTTATCGAAAAACAACAACTTCCGTATCCCTTGATCAGTGATGAGCAGAAGCGCATCGTGGAAGCCTACGGCGTCTGGGTGGAGAAACAAATGTATGGCAAAAAGTACATGGGCACAGAACGCAGCACATTCGTGATCGGCGTGGATGGGAAGATCGAGGTGATTCTGGAAAAGGTGAAGCCGGCCAAGCATCTTGAACAATTACTGGAGCTTTTGGCTTAAATTTGAAACCCCACAATGACTCCCGATGCGTTTGAGAAAAATTGATTGCCACGTCCATTTAGTGGGCGATGGATCATCCGGCAGTGCTTGTTGGTTTAGTTTGCCTACATTGTATAAGAAGTTCTTGGGGCGGATGATGATCCGAGGATTGGGCTTGCCGCTGAGCACGCTCAAGTCCGGCTTAGATAAGCAATACGCTGAGAATCTAGCCCAGCAAGTGCGCGAGAGTGATCTGGATGCCGCGGTGGTGTTGGCGCAGGATATTCCCTACAGTGACGACGGCAGACCGATGCCAAATGACGCCCAGTTTTACGTGCCGAATGACTACGTGGCAGATTTGGCAAAAAAGCACCCAGCAGAGTTAATTCCCGCGTGTTCGATTCATCCCGGTCGGCCTGATGCGATGGAGGAACTGGAGCGCTGTATCGAGGCGAAGACGCCAGTTTTAAAGTTGCTGCCAAATTGTCTCAATATCGACTACGAGGACGATCGCTTCCTTCCGTTTTGGCGAAGGATGGCCGAGGTTGGGATGGTTTTGTTGTCGCATACTGGCGGTGAACTGACGGTGAAGGTCTACGATGCGAGTTTTGGTGACCCTAAGAAATTGGCGAAAATTCTCGATTGTGGAGTGACCGTGATAGCCGCCCATTCAGCTGGGCGCAGTGGTCTTTTTGACCCTGACTGGACTGAAGATTTGATTCAAATGTTTAAGCACTACCCGAATCTTTACGCGGACAATAGTGCGCTTTGTAGTCCAAATCGGGCGCGCACATTGAAGCATATTCTACCCACAGAGGTGCAGCAACGTATCATCCACGGCAGCGACTATCCGGTGCCGGTTTCAGGCATTGGTCCATGGCTCTGCGGCAAGCTCGCCTTTGCCGACCATTGGCAGATCAAGAAGTCTAACAATATTCTTCAACGTGATTATTTGCTGAAGAAAGCGATTGGATTCGAGCCCGATACGTTTACCCGGATGGATCAGCTGCTGCAACGATCACTGACGAAGAAATGAGCGAGAGAGTGATAGGTTCCTACTTCATTTCCCTGTTTTTGGGAATATAGAACTGTTTGGGACTGCTACTACTACCACTACTCTAAAAAGGCCGGAGCGCTATTAGGCTCGGGATAGATGAATTCTTTACCCTCATAATTACGAAGCACTACTTGGTTATCCGTATGTTTAACCACATAGTTAGGGTTCACTGGGATTTTCCCTCCGCCACTTGGACCGTCAATGACGTACTGTGGGATGGCGTAGCCAGTTGTGTGACCGCGTAGTCCTTCTATGATCTCCAGCCCCTTGCTCACGCTGGTGCGGAGGTGGGATGAGCCTTCGATTAGATCGCACTGGTAGAGGTAGTAAGGCTTTACGCGGCACATGAGAAGTTTGTGCACTAAGGCTTTTTGAGTCGGGATATCATCGTTCACTCCTTTCAGCAGTACGGACTGATTACCGAGCGGGATACCTGCTTCTGCAAGGCGAATAAGGCCTTCTTGGACTTCGCTTGTGAGCTCTTTCGGATGGTTGGCGTGTATCGAGATGAACAGCGGGTGATGCTTTTTTAGCATGTCACAGAGTTCTTGAGTGATGCGCTGAGGGAGGAAAATCGGGATGCGCGAGCCTATGCGGACAAACTGGATATGCGGAATTTGGCGGAGGCGTGTGAGGATCTTATCGAGCTTTGCTGTGGAGAAAAGCAGGGGGTCACCACCGGAGAGTAGGACGTCACGCACTGTTGGAGTATTTTCTAGGTATTCGTAAATAGCTTCGTATTGTGTCTCGAGTTGTTGCTCACCCACGCCTGAGACCACTCGCGAGCGAGTACAGTATCTGCAGTATGACGCACAGAGGTCGGTCACAAGAAATAGGACACGATCTGGATAGCGGTGCACTAGACCGGGAACTGGCATGTGCGAGTCCTCGCCACAGGGATCAGATAGCTCGGTAGGATCATCCCATGTTTCTTCGATCCTTGGGATCACTTGACGGCGAATCGGACAATCCGGATCATCCTTATCCACCAAATTCATGAAATGCGGAGTGATCGACATCGCGAGTTTGTTACCAGAAAGCAAGATGCCTGAGCGCTCTTCGCGGGTCAGGTTGATCCTTTTTTCTATCGCCTCGAGCGAGTTGATGCGGTTGCGGAGCTGCCATTTGTGGTCGGTCCATCGCTCCAGCGCCTCAGCAGGCCAATAGCCTGGAGCGTGGGATTTCATCTGCATCGCTTGATCGTATTCCTCGTTGGTCATGTGCTCGGACAACATACTTATAATTACTAAGATGTCAAAAGGGAGAATGTATTCCGAGTGATTAAATTTAAGTTAAATTAACCACCTTTTTGTGTGGAATTTCTTGTGAGATAGGTAGAGATTGCTGGTGTAATGTTTTCCGACTCCTTCAGAGATTTGACCAAGCCAAATGTCCTTAATATTATGGAGGCTATCAAAAAATCACAGGGTATGACAGTGACGGAGCTCTCTAAAGCCGTAGAGCTTAGCTACATGGGAGCGAAGCAACAATGTGAGAGATTAGAAGTGTTGGGGTATTTAAAGACTTGGCGCGTGCCCCGTAAAGCTGCTGGGAGACCAGAGAAACTCTACGTGCTAACAGAAAAATGCAGCACGCTCTTCCCTCAAGCAGGGGTTGACCTTTCGCTCAATGTGATGGAAGGGGTAAAACGCTTCTTTGGCGATTCCGCGCCCGAGAAGATTTTATTCCACCACTACGAGCAACTGCGCAGTAAATGGGCTAGCCACGTTAGCCGAGGTAAATCATTGGTGGAAAAGGCTACTCGGCTGGTAGAACTACGCGAGAAGTCTGGGGTCTTTTGTAGGTGCCAGTACACTCGTGAAGGCGGATTTTGTATCGAGGAGTACCACCACCCAATGCAAGAAATCTTTGCAGTATTCCCATCTGCGATCACTCAAGAAGTACGAATGATCGAGCAACTGTTAGGCTCGAAAGTTGTGCGCAAAATAGTTACCCAAGAAAAAGGTGGTGAGATCGTGGTGTATAAAATCGGGGTGTTAGGGTAGCTCGATTTTTTTACCGCGAAATACTTGAAATACGCGAAAGCACAGGAATTATTAATTCTTAATTGGAGCGCAGCTCCTAAAGCCCTAGCTGGGAGCTGACCAGGTGGAGGAGTTTTTTGGGTTTTGAGAGGGAGTAGCGTTGGTGGAAGACTTTAAAGTTGTCTTCACGCATTTTTTTGAGGATGCCGTGGTAGATTTTGCGCATGCCTTCGGCGGCGCGGAGGGCTCGCTTGTCGCACTCCGGGAGATTATCTACTGCTTCTTGGTAGTAAGTTTCGGCGCGGTCGGCGAGGTAGTTCATCATCGCTACGAAGCGGTGGTCGTGGACTTTGTCGATGAGGTCGCGCTCGGTGTATTGGAAGCGCGTCATGTCACCGATGGGGAGATAGATTCGGACGTTGTCATCCAGGTCTTCACCCACATCACGGAGGATGTTAGTGATCTGTAGGGCGTGGCCGAGTGCGATGGCGTACTTCTTTGATTGTTGGTTGGTGCAACCGAAGATCTCGATCGAGATGAGTCCTACACAGCTGGCGACTTTGTAGGTGTAGTCTTTAAGTTCATCCCAGTTGTTAAAGCGACGGTGTGGGTGGAGGTCGGACTCGCAGCCTTCTATCAGGTCGAGGAAAAGCTGGTTGTCGATCTGGTAGTGATCTTGCAGTTGGAGGGTCTCGCTCTGTAGTGGCGTTTCAGCTTTGCCACCTTGTTTGAAGCATTGGATCCAGGAGTCGAGCCCAGCGCGTTTTTCGACCATTGGGATATCTGGGTCGTCAGCAAGGTCATCGATAACTCGGCAAAATGCGTAGAATGTTACCATGTCATCGCGTCTGTCTTTGGGTAGACAGAGGAATGCGAAAGCTAGGTTCGACTTTGCTTTTTGGGTGATGGTCGCGGCTTCGGACATGAGAAATTTCTAAAAATAGGCGGGGCTTGCGTACTTTAGAAGAAGTGGATTAATCAATGAATCCCCAATGGCCTGAACCAAACGGCCAGAGCGCAATCATGGCTGGGCCTACGAGGTTAAATTCTTTGACCGTGCCCCACATTCTTGAGTCGGAAGAGTTGTAGGAGTTATCGCCCTGAGCCCAGTATTCAGATTTTCCAGTTGATGGCTTGTCGGCTAGTTTGACATACCGGCCAGGTGCAAGGCGAGCAGTGGCTTGGTAGCCGCCGTAACCATTGGCTGCTGCTTCTACGCGCAACACGCCGGGAGCCTGCAATTTTTCTCCATCGATATAGACGAGTGCTTGGTCGTTGACTTGCATTACGCCAATTTGGCCGTTTGGTTTTTGGTAGCTAAGAGTGCGAGCGGTGCCTTCCTTGAGTTCAATTTTTTGGCCAGGTGTGGCAATCAGGCGTTTGATATAGTGCGAGCCAGGGTTTTCACCGGCTTGGATTTGTTTGATCTCACGGGTGTCGAAAACGAAAACTTCACCAGCATCAGGTGCGCGGAAGTGGTAGGAAAATTTATCGACAAGGACGAGGTCGCCAGTTTCAATGTAACCTTCAGCAACGACAAAACCAGCTGGTAGTTTGATGGGCTGAAGCTGTTGGAGCATCTGTGCTGGGTTCGGACTTAGTTGTCCTCCTACTATCTTTTGGAGGCCTTCTTTGTTGAGTACTTCAAGAAATGCGGTGGTGGAGCCTGAAACGTTCTGGCTGCGTCCACTGGCGAAGGTGATGACGGTGCGTGTGAAAAAGTGGAATTGTTGCTTTTGTTCGATGCTGACAATACGGTCGCCTTCTGTATCGTTGACAATGGAAAGGTAGCTGCGGCCGTGGGAGGCTTCCTGCATGAGGCGCACAGGCAGGGCTGGCCACTTGTCTTTGGATTCTACGTGACCGATGATGCCGTTGAGCGTGGGGCGCATGGAGCCAGTTGGGATGCGGAAAGGCTGGAGGTAGTAGGCTCGGAGCCCTAGAGCTACGACGATGGCGACGAAGAGAACTTCGACATTTTCGGCAACCGCGTCCGGAGCTTTGTAGCGTGAAAGTGCTTGTTCACAGCAGGCTTGGAGTTGCTTGCCCGCTTCTGAGGCTTCTTCTTTGTTACTGGATTTACAAGCTTTTTGGAGGTCGACGCGACGTGATTCGATTTCATCGATGCGATCTTGAACTAATAGGTCGCGCTTGTAGTTGATGAACTTCTTGGCGCCTTTATAGAGGTGCTTGGCCTCTTTTTTCCATTTTGGAGTGAACATAATGCGATGCGGGGAGACTGGCAGCGTTAGGCTAGATGGGAAGCAAAAACCCTTACGACTTCGGGGCTGGCGTTGAGAAGTCGCCACCGAGCGCGAGATGCAGATCGATACGGTTTTGTAATCGTCGGTTTTTCAAGGCAATAAGTTGGGCGCGTGAGTTGTTAGCACGCCGTTGGGATTCGAGAATTTCTAAGATTCCTGAGTTGTCGAGTCCTTCAGAATAGTCCATTTCGGCAGATTTGACAGCGAGCTGGGCTTGGCGGACTTCTACTCGTAGGTACTTTTCCTGTTGAGCGAGCGAGCGATCTGCTGCGAGGGCGTCCTCAACCTCGCGGAAGGCTCTGATGGAGCGCTCGCTGAAATCGTAGATACTGGCGTTGTTATTGTCTAGGGCAGCTCTGGCATTGGCTTTGAGCTCGCCGCCGCGGTAGACGCTCTGGGTGAGCGAGGCCGCCACGCTGGAGGCGATAAAGTGTGGATTGACAACATTCCCGAAATCCGTGTTGTTAGTACGCATTGAGCCGGTGAGGTTGATAGAGGGGAGGAGGTTCTTCTGAGCAGCGTCTGCGACTTTAGCCGATTGGTAGACTTTGCTTTGAGCTGATGCTAAATCTGGTCGGCGAACGAGTAGGCTAGCAGGGATGCTGGCGGGTGGGTTCTTGCTGAGTTTTGGGAGCTTATTGGCTGCTTTGAGATTGGCTGATGGGTAACGCCCTAACAGCTGCTCGAGCTTTCTAGCGGCTTCATCGCGCTGTTGTTTGCGCGACCGCAGGCTTCTTTCGGCTTGCGCTACATTGTTGCGGCTGAGTTGAACTGCGATGGCGCGGGTGCCGGGTACGCCGGCCTTGTAGTTGCGCTCAACGATCGCGTTGTTTTTGCTGAAACTGCCAAGGATATTTTGTGCAAGGGTGTACTGATTCTCGGCGGTGATGAGATTGCACCACGATTTGGCTGTGTTCGCTGCTAGAGAAAGGCGGGCTCCGCGGTAGTCGTAGACGCTGGCTTGGTAGCCGGAAAGAGAGGCGTCACGAAGGTCTCTGAGGCGTCCCCATAGGTCGGGCTCCCAGGAAGCGTTGAGGCTGAGGTTATAGCTTTCGGTGTAAAAGCGTTCGTCGTCGCCATTACCAATCCTAGTGCGCGATCCACCGGTTCTAGCGTCGACTGTCGGCAGTAGGTTAGCCTTGGCACCCACGGTGCCTTCTTTTGCAGCTCTTAGACGGGCTGCTGCGGCATTGAGGTTGGGGTTGTTATTGAGTGCTTCGTTGACCAATTTGGTCATTTCAGGGGAATTGAACTCACTGAGCCAGCCCGAGGATATTTTTTTGTTCTGCCCTTTGGAGGCTTCTTTCCAACTGCTAGGAGTAGTGACGTCCGCCTGAGCTGTGCTGCGTGTAGGAACAAAGCTTCCACATGCCACGAGACCGAGGCATGTGAGAGCTGGAAGGATGTAGCGGAGTGGTGGCATTAAGGGACAATCGTCTTTTGTAGGATGCGCTCGACAATCGTGTCAGTGCTGATTTCCTCGGCTTCGGCTTCGTAGCTAGGGAGAATACGATGGCGCAGCACGTCTGGGGCGAGATCTTTCACGTCTTGTGGTGTGACAAAGGCGCGTCCCTGGGTGAAAGCGCGAGCTTGGCCGCTAGAGCGAGGTTGATCGTTGCTCGTGGTGAGGCGCCAACACGGATGAGAGGGACGAGTGATGGGTCGACATTGGCTGGGTTTCTCGTGTTATGGACGAGCTCGACAATGTACTCACGCACTGCTGGATCGATGTAGATCTGGTTGACCAACTTGCGGCTCTCAGAAACGGTGGCTATATCGACGACTTGTTTAGTCTCGGCAATCGAGCCTGAGGTGGCCATGCGGTCAAGGATGGTGAGCTCTTCTTGCTTTGAAGGGTAATCGACGGTGACTTTGAAGATGAAGCGGTCGAGTTGGGCTTCAGGAAGTGTGTAGGTTCCTTCTTGATCTATCGGGTTCTGCGTGGCGAGCACGAGGAAGGGGTCGGGCAGCGGATGGCTGGTGTCGCCGATGGTAACCTGGCGTTCCTGCATTGCTTCTAACAATGCTGATTGAACTTTTGCCGGAGCACGGTTGATCTCGTCGGCTAGAATCAGGTTGGCGAAAATGGGACCAAGTTTAGCTGAGAAGGTACCATTTTCTGGGCTGTAAATCATAGTGCCCAAAAGATCAGCTGGTAGCAGGTCTGGGGTGAACTGAAGGCGAGAGAAGTCGGCCTTCATGCAGCCAGCTAGAGATTTGATGGCGAGAGTTTTGGCGAGCCCAGGCACACCTTCGAGAAGGATGTGTCCATTCGTGAGTAGGCCAATGACGAGTCGGTCGACGAGGTCAGATTGACCAACGAGGACGCGGCCCATTTCTTTTTTGAGTAGTTCGACCCAGGTGAAATTTTTTTCAACTGCAGCTGAGAGTGCTTCGTGATCCATGAATTGTTTGTTACGTTGTGTGTGTGATTATTGTTACGGAAAAATTCCCATGATGACACGTATTGTCTCAGCTGGGCTACGCTGGTATAGCGATAAATGTATGCAGATTTGTCTATTTGCTATAATGAGCCTGCAATTGCTCCATCACAGGAGCGGGGACGTATCGGCATACGGTGTCCTGCCAACCTTCGGGGCCGGTGAGTCCTTTGATCATGCTAGAGGAAAGCTCCGCAATGTCGCGTGGTGGCATCAGAAAAGTGGTTGTCACCTTTGGAGCCATGTCTCCATTGATGTGGCGCATGACTCGCTCGTACTCGTAGTCGTTAGGAGAACGAATGCCGCGCAAGATGTAGTGGGCACCTACTTCTTCCGCGTAATCAACGAGGTAGCGGTTATCGAAATGTGAGATAGTGAGGCGTTCACAGCTCGGCAATGATTGCTGAAGCATAGCAATGCGGGTGTCGACATCGAAGGTGTATGACTTGGAAGGATTTGATCCGATCGCGACATGGAGACGGTCAAAGAGTTTGAGTCCTTGCTCGATCATCCAGAGGTGGCCATTGGTAGGTGGATCAAACGATCCTGCGTAGACAGCGGTGCGCATGGGCTTTTAGTGCTCTAAAATGAGACGTTTGTCATCTGAATTTATAAGAGAAGTCTATAATAGCTCACATTTGGGCGGTAATGAGCACGTGAGTAGGATGAAACATTTACCGCGAAAAAAAACGAAATCTCCGAAAAGGCTCGGACGATGGAGCGAGTTTCAACCACAGATTAAACAGATTTTCTATGCTAGCCAGTTGCTCTATTCTATTCGATGAAACGTTTCTACGGTTTATGGGAGGGTATCATTCAGCTTCCCCGCCCGCCGCCGCCGCCCTTCGATATCGACACCATGGAGCCCGTCGAGCCACCCTGGCAAGCCATCAAAGAATGGATACCCGACGACGAACCAGACTTAAACTGGTTCAACCAGGAAAGGAAACCAGCAGGGGATGATTCCAGGCAGTATGACCAAAGCCTCGCTTGGCAACCAACCGAAATACCTCTCGGCGATGGCCGCACCCTGGTTCTCGATCTCACATAAACTCCATTGACAATATTTCAAAAACACCCGCTGCGAAGAATCTCCTTGGCACGGCGGGTAAGGGGACTAAATTCGCATTGAACGTGAATCCAAGCGATACTCACCAAAACAGACACAACTCCACCATTGACTCTTCCAGTGAGCGGTAATTCACAAATTCTAAATTTAGAATTCCTAATTCACTCCCCCCTCTTTTCCCCCGCAACCCCCTTATCACCCCATGACAGCCCCTCCGACCACCTCACTCAAAAAGCAAATTCCTAGCAGTAAAATGAGAGGAAACCAGCACAATGGTAAGCCGTTTACGCTGCCCGGTGCACATCAACGGATGGGTTAGCCAGAGGCGTAACCCGTCATAATAGTAATAGAAGAATAGTAATAGGTGACAGACTACGTTTTATGATGAAGCCAGTTCGGTGGTAATAAAAACGTGGTCTGTCTCCTGTTAAATATTAAGTAAATAAAGAGAAAAGAGAATAATGATGTTAATAAACAAACTAATCAAAGGGTCGGTACTGTCGCTAAGTCTGCTATCACTGATTGCTTCAACAGCAGAGGCGGCGGAGACCTCACCACCGAATATTGTGTTCATCTTGGCCGACGATCTGGGTTATGGTCAGCTCGGTGCAACGGGTCACACCATAATAAAAACCCCAAACCTGGACGAATTGGCAGCCAAAGGCATTAATTTTAGCCAAGCTTATTCTGGTAGCACAGTTTGCTCGCCGTCGAGAATTTCTCTGCTGACAGGGCGCGACAGTCGCCTACTTTACGCCAACAATAACGCCATCAGTATTCGCAATAGTGATGTGACTTTGGCGCAAGTGCTTCAACAAGGAGGTTATAAGACGGCGTTATTTGGTAAATATGGCGTTGGTTCAAAAGTTGGTGTCAATGACCCACTTACCATGGGCTTTGACTATTGGTATGGCTTTATGCATAACATCGACGCCCATCGGCGTTACCCAGAATATTTATATTCGTAACAATGTGAAGGAAAAGGTCGAGGCCAATGCCAAGGGTAACAAAGGCGCTTATTCTGAGGAATTATTCGCCCAAGAGGCTGTCTCTTATATTGGAAAAAAACATGATAAACCCTTTTTCGTCTTTCTCTCATTTTCAACGCCTCATGCTGAACTGGCAGTACCGAAGAAATATTTTGAGCAATACCGCGGGAGGTTTGAAGAAACCCCTTATATTGGCATGGCAGATGGCAAGGCTGATACGGTTTATGAACCTTTTTACCCTGAGCAAGTAGCACAACCTAATGCCACGACAGCGGCTATGATCACGGCCATGGATGATTATGTTGGCCAAGTTCTGACAGCATTGAAGAGTGCCGGCCTAGAGGAAAATACCCTGGTTATCTTTACCTCAGATAACGGTCCTCACGAAGAGGGTGGAGCTGATCCTGCCTACTTCGAGGCAGCAAAACCTTACCGTGGCACCAAGCGAGATCTGCTTGATGGCGGCATTCACGTGCCGATGATCGCAAGTTGGCCCAAAGTCATCAAAGCCGGACGCATTGATAGCACACCCATAGCATTTTGGGATATGTTGCCAACCTTTGCCCAGCTCAGTGGGGTAGGGCTTGATACCATGCCAGGGGTTTTGACCAACGGTGTCTCAGTACTGCCACTATTGAAAGCGCAAGGGGTGAAATTGCCCAAGCGTGTAATGTACTGGGAATTTGCAACCAAGACGCGGGCTAATACTGGTACTAGCCCTTATCAGGCCGCCCGTAAAGGTGACTGGAAAGCCGTGCGTTATGGTCCAAAAGCCCCAATGGAGCTCTACAACATTGTTAAAGATGCGGGTGAATCCACAAACCTTGCTGCTGCCATTCCTGAATTGACCCACTATTTCGAAAAGCTTTTTGAAGAGCAATTGAAAATAGGACGATAACTTATCTAGGGGTTAAAAAATACCTGAACACAACATCAAGTTCACACAAATATATTAAGGATCAAACGCATGTTTTGCGATATAAATTTGAGCAGAAGAAAAACGAATAACTCACCTTTATTTAAAGCCTCTTGGCTGGTTATTATTTCGATTATCCTATCAACCCCCTTTCTTCTCCTCGCATGATGCTCTCGACCACCTCACCCAAAAAGCAAATTCCTAGCAGTCACTCAATTTATTTCATATACAACTTAGGAGCAAAATAAATAAGAATGATTTACAACGAAACACGAGAGCATGAAGAGAAAGTGAGAAACTTATCCACAATACCCGGAACAATAATATTGGCAGTTAAATGAAATCAGTAAACCAGTTGGTACAATTTTTTAAGGTTATCGTTTTTACAGGAATGACCGTGTTGTGTTCATGTTCGCATAGTGTCGCCGAGTCCGGTTCCGTAAAAGAATTCAGGGTCTCGGAGTTCGGCGCAGTTGGTGATGGCATGGCCAACGACGGCCCTGCTGTGGCAAAGGCGTTCGAGGCTTTTGTTTCATGGCCCGGCCCGGCCCGTTTAACCTTTGAAAGCAATGGAAACTACCGGGTGACGTCGCTGCCGAATGTGCAGGATGGTGACAAGGCGTTTTTGTTTAACTTCAGGAATGTACGGGATAAATACATCGACGGGAATGGATGTCACTTTTCAATGCGCTTCCCGCTGCGGCTGCTCCATATCAAAACCTGTCAGGAGATTACCGTGGGCGATTTTTCGCTGGGGTATGATCCCGCGCCGTTTACGCAGGGGCATGTTTGCGGCGTGAATGAAGATGCCGGTTTTTTTGACATTCAGATTATGGAGGGCTTCCATTAAAGAGATTGATCCCGTGCATACGGAAAAAAAGCAGTGCAGGGTTTTCGTTACAGGAGGATCGAAAGGGTATCTGAAGAAACTCAAACCCGGAACGCTGGTCGTTCTTCCCGCATTGGGGGTAGTCGATGGAGTCGGTCAGTGTCAAAGCGGCGCCCACAGTCAGATTTTTAACAGCGGAAATATTTTGATTAAAAATATCAGGCAGTACAGCGCTCCCCATTTTTCTTTTCAGGCGATTTATAATGTGGGACCTCTTCATTTTAAAAACGTGGATATCATGCCGAAAGAGGGAACGGACGATTTGGTTAGTTCCGGGCGCGACGGATTGCATCTGAAAACCAACCGGGGCCGGATTATTGTTGAGGACTGCGATATGGCGGGGTTGCTGGATGATTCGCTGAATATGTCGGCCATCGGGCTGACGGCTGAAAAAAAGTATGATGATACGACCTATCAGATCCGCACTCCCAATCTGGAAGGGTTTCCGGAAATCAAACCCGGCTTCACCATTCAGGGCTGGAATGTGAAAAGCGGACAGGCGCTCGGGCCGGCAGTCATCGATGAAGTTTTGCCGGGGAAAGGGGTTGGGTATTGGAATGTAATCGTCAAACTGCGGAAACCTCTAACGGGTTTGGAGGTGGATTCCGTATCCATCGTAACGGATGATTTTGAAAAAGCACTGCCTGCCGATGGGGCTAAAAACCGTCTATGGATCAGCGAGTATGTGAATGCACATTCAATCGTTAGAAACAACAGGCTGAACTGTGTTAAGCTCCGTGCGCCGCACCTTCTTTTTGAGAATAACGACGTTCAGGGACATTGTGTTCCCAAGGCCAACCGGTATGAAAACCCGGCGGTTCACGATATGGTGATTCGGGGCAATCGTTTCGGTGGTTCCGGAATACCGATGGTTTTCTCGGTATGGCGCGGCGACGATGCGGCGGCTGTTCCTCCGCATCGGTCTGAAGAAGATGCGTCGGCAAAACTGATTAAAAATATTGTCATCGAGAACAATGTTTTCGAGCGGTCCATTTATCTCTTTGATGCTCAAAACTGCACGCTCTCATCAAATCAGTTCAAACCGTCCGGTTCCAAAGAGAATCTGTTTTTGCTGAGAAATGTCGAAAACATTCAGACCGATGATCCCAAAACGGTGCGATATTTGGATCGGTAGTTTTTTAACCGCAGATCACGCAGATTTACGCAGATATCATAATGCAACGTTTCCCTCCCGCTGGTTCCACCTTCGCCAAGGCTACGGCGGACAGGCAGGGTAAACGTTCTCTCTTAACTGCCTTCTCATCCTAAAGCCTACAGGGGTCACGTCCCGCCATTCATCATTCTTGCGAGGAGGGTCTCCCCCAATCGTCGAAGTGCTGGCTCCTGCTTCAGGGACCCCTAAAGGGGTCAAACGCAAAATATAAAGATTTAGCTTACGTAAGCGCAGCAAATAAGGAAACAAACGTTTAAATTAAATATAGCCACCTTGTCCTTGCTCAGGGGCGATGCTGAGTCACGCAAGCAACACCTTCTAATCCCCAGGTCCGTTATCATATTATTAGCCGAGCAACGACCCAAAGGAGCATTTCCTATTTTATAACACCTAAACGGAAAAATGGTTGGATGTTTATTTTAAACGTTTGATCCCTCATTTAGTCCTTTGACCCCTTATTTCGTCGCCCCTTATTTCGTCCGGTCTTTTGCAAACATAACGGCCGGCCCCCATTTTATGATTTTAAGCGTAGGCCGACTCTTCGATTGCCCAGCGATTATAGGCCTCCGCGTAGGCGGGGCATTGATCGACTAGGTTCGCATGCACACCATCGGCGGCCAGTTTGCCATTTTCCAAAAAGAGAATGCGTGGGGCTTGGCGCAGGAGATCAATCCGGTGAGTCACCAAAATCGTGGTGCCCTCGCCCTCGCTTGTGCGGGCGAGAATTGCATCGTGGATTAAGGACTCGCTCTCGGGCTCAACGGAGGCAGTGGGTTCGTCCAGTAAAAGAATTTGCGGAACGGTCAAAAAGGCTCTCGCCAAGCTGAGTCGCTGACGTTGCCCACCCGACAACTTAACGCCATTCTGCCCCACCCGGGTCTCGTAGCCTTGCGGTAATGCGAGGATGAAATCATGTGCATTCGCCGATCTCGCAGCCGCAAAAATCTCGGCCTCGGTCGCCTCGGGGCGTCCGTAACGAAGGTTGGCACGAACCGTATGATCAAACATGTAGTTATCCTGCCCGACATAACCAGTGAGCTTGCGCAAGGATGTCAGCGTTAAATCCCGAAGATCGGATCCATCGATTGAAATCGCCCCCATTGCGACATCGTAGAATCGGGGAATTAGATTCAAAAGCGTACTCTTCCCCGAACCACTCCCACCAGCAATCGCCACAAACTCGCCCGGATAAATCGAAAAGCTCACTCCGTTGAGCACCGGTTTATTCGGAACATATCCAAATTCGACATCGTTAAAACGAATTGCCCCCTCCGCATTGACGATAGGCGTCGCGTCCGGACGATCAGTGACTGAGATAGGTTCATCCAGCAGCTCCATGATGCGCGTGGCGGCCGCTCGCGCGCGTTGCAGAATGTCGCTGGTCTGGGCGATCGTCCGAATGGGACTCTGTAAGCGCCACCAAAATCCGCGATAAGCAATCAATGCTCCCAGAGTAAATAAACCACTGCCCGTCATAATGAGCCAAGCGCCGAGGCCGAGCATAATAAGATTGTTGATAAATCCGAAGGCCGCGACGATCGGGAAGAAAGTATTCCGCAGCCGGCTGGCCTGCACGCTCGATTCGTAGAAACCATCAGCGTCATCTTGGAAAACCGCTCTCTCATCTGCCTCTCGCCCAAACGACTGCGTTACCAACACACCAGCGAGTCGATCTTGGACGAACGAACCGATATCGCCGAGCTTTCGCCGCACTCCAGCGTAGATCGCTTTTACCTTCCGATTGTATTTCCGGATAAAAATAAACGCAAAAGCCAGCGGCAGGATCGAGGCCACACCCACCACTGGACTGATCCACAAGACCATCGCCGCGACCACTATAAAAGTTACAACCTCCTCCAGCAGAGAGGTCAGCCCTTGCAACACAGACTGCTCCATCGCATCTACGTCGCTGGTGATCCGTGTGACGAGCTCGCCAGTGCTGCGGTCGCTGTGGTAGGCCAGCGACTGCGATTCAAACTTGGCAAAGAGCTCCGCCCTAATATCCCGCACGAACGCCTGACCTGTTTTTTCGAGCAGATAGCTTTGAAAGCCGCTAACGACTAGCCCGATTAAATACGTCGCCGCCATCACTGCCAGCCACATGGCTAGCACGTTCGCCGTGAGCGTTTGATCTACGAGATGATCCGCGACAATACCCCAGACCAGCGGATGGAAATTCATAAACGGAACAGCCAGCACCAGCAGTGCCAAAGACCAGATTATACGGCTCCTGCATGGGCGTAGGCGTGACCAAATACGGCCCGCGAGTTCGCGATCAGTCAGATCATAGTCAATTACCGTTTTATTCATCGAATTTACCTTACAGCAGAGACCTCAGATGCAACCAAGAAATCGGATTTAACTAATATGCAGTTCATTGGCTGCAGTCGTGGAGCCCTAAAAGGGTCAAACGCAAAATATACAGATTTAGCTTACGTAAGCGCAGTAAAAATGGGCCAAACATTTAAAATAAATATAGCCACCTAGTCCTGGCCCTGGCGCGATGCTGAGTCACGCGAGCAACACCTTCTAATCCCCAGGTCCGTTATCATATTATTAGCCGAGCAACGACCCAAAGGAGCATTTCCTATTTTAAAACACCTAAACGGAAAAATGGTTGGATGTTTATTTTAAACGTTTGATCCCTTATTTATTTCCCACTTCCAAAACGGGAGTGCCATCGATTATTATCATTCGAGCGGCCTCTTTTTTGAATTCCGCAGTGTAACGTCGTCGTGTCATATTTTGATCCTCTATTTAAGAGAATCTCATGTCCACTTTTTCTCAGGACTGCTCACTGCACTTAGGCTGCGATGCCGACTAATTGGCGATTATCTTGCTGTGTTAACAAAAAAGGCTTTAGGGAAAATTCCTAAAGCCTTTTGACTGCGAAGTATTAAGAAATGTGCAGCTACGCTAGCTTTCTGGAGACATTTATTTTGGTAATGGTCCAAGCTTTACACCGTCTGGATAGTATTTCCAGCCATCCCGTATCTTGATCTTATCATCCCAAGGCAACTTATAATTCCCCTCCGAGAGATCTTTGACCCAAGTTAGGTAATTTTCTTTTTCCCCACCAGGTTTGCCGACGTAAGCTCGGCAGCCTAGATTAAATATGTTGTTTTCGAGTGCCCAGTTCTCTCGCGCTTTGTCGACCAACTTAGGGAACAGTTCAGCAGTAACAATTTCCCACGGGTTGCGTTGTCCTTGTTGGATAACATTGCCATCATAATTGCACACCGTACCTTCACCGAAGTAGTAAAAGACACCATCATAGCCCGCCAAATTGACCGAGATGGTGTACATCAAGTTTTGCCATGCATTGGATTGATTGGTCCAAATCCACTGGTCATTGACTTGCGTACTGTAGCCAGAGATACGGATGTAAACATTTGCGCCCTTATAGGCGGCTTCTCTCGCGAGTTCGGGGAACATGCCATCATGGCAAATGCAAACTGCCAGCTTGGCGCCCTTGGGACCATCGCATACCGGCATGCCGTAATTCCCCGGGGACCAAGGTTCAATTGGAACCCACGGCTGAAGCTTTCTGTAGTGCAATGCAATTTCACCATCACTATTAATGATAATAGCAGTGTTGTAAGGTGGCAAAGCGGGGTCTTCGTTTTTCTCCATTAAAGAAAATACACCCCAGACATCACTATCTATGCACGCCTGTTTGAAGCGACCAATTTCAGGACTTTCGATGGTCAGCAACATCTCGTCATAGGTCCAAATTGCGGTGTTGAGCCCCTGGGTTGAGTACTCCGGCATGACTACAAGGTCAAGGTCAGGGTAGCCTGCTTTAGTCGATGCAACCGCCTTGCAGATTTGATCGACTTGGGTTTGTATGTCTTCAGGTCCTTTGATGACTGGAACTGGATATTGAATCATTGCGACGAGTAGTGTTTCGTCGTCCGCGCTTACGCTTCCTGTGCTTCCCATTTTTTTTCTTTGGTTAATTGATTAAGTTGAGTGGCTGCTAGCTTTCGCTAAGCAAAAAATATATAGCAATAAGCGTGCCAGTACTGACCTTTATTGCTTTTTTTACGCGCAGCTGTCGCACTTGCATTCAATTAAACCGATTGGCGTAATTTTCATTATGATGTCGGGTAATAAAAGGGGTCAAACGCACATTATAAAGATCCTACATACAGCACCGAACAAAGCTTGAAACATTGAAGAGTCGGTCAGCACGAACCGACTGTGGTCATGAACCAAAAAGGGGGCATGTCATTACCTTTGTGGTTACCAATTTCGCAGCTATCCCCTTCCTACTAAACCATGCCACGCAGCCTGCGAATTGAAAAAGAGAACGGGGTTTACCGCATCACCAACCGCGGGAATTACCGGCAGGATTTATTTATCAACGAGGGGGTGCACGCGGCTTTTGAGAAATGCTTATTCGAGGTCTGCGAGAAATGCGAATGGGTGCTTGAAGGCTTTTGCGTAATGACTAATCACTTTCACTTGGTGGTGCGCACGCCGAAGGGGAATTTGATCTACGGAATAAACTGGTTGCAATCGACTTTCGCGAATCGCCACCACCAGTATAGGAAGGTGCATGGAAAGTTATTTGTTCGTCAAGCCGCCCAGTGGGCAACCGCTTGACTCACCCGCAAGGCGGTCTGCGCCATCTACGCGCCATGCGCTTCGTCAAGGACGCTATAAGAGCTTAATCGTCGAAGAAGACAGCCATCTGGGTGCATTGCTCCACTACGTGCATTTAAACCCTGTGCGGGCGAGCATGGTGAGCGTCGATCAACTGAAAGACTACCGATGGTCGAGCTTCTGGTATCTGTTCAACAAACGAAAGCGACCCGATTCCCTGGACTGCTCGGGAGGCCTGGAGGCGGCAGGAGGTCTAGCCGACACGCCTAAGGGCAGAGATCAATACTTAAGCTACCTGAAATGGCTTTCAGAGGATGATGCTGCCCAAAAGGAAATGGCTTTTGAACACCCCCCTTATCACCCCATGAAAGCCTCTCCGAACACCTCGCCCAAAAAGCAAATTCCTAGCAGTATTTTGAGAGGGCACGGGCGGAGGTGGATTTTAGCATGAGCTGGTAGCGGAACTGGCCGTGGGCTTTTGTTAGGAGGCTGGGGAGTGGCTCGCCTAGCTCGATGTGGGTGGGGAGGTTTTTTTGAGGCGCTTGTGGAGGTTTTTTAGGGTGAACTCGGTGCGGCGTTCGTGGGTGGAGCGGGTGCCTAGAAGTGCGACGTGGGAGAAGGGGGGGGAAGCAGAATTGATTTCTGAACTGGAGTTCCTGCTCGGCGTAGCCTTCGTAGTCGTGGTGGCGGGCGAACTGGATGGAGGGGGAGTGGGGGGGTGTAGGTCTGGATGATGACTTCACCTTTTAGCTCTCCTCTGCCGGCTCTGCCCGCTACCTGGCTGATGAGCTGGAAGGTGCGCTCGCCGGCGCGGAAGTCCGGGACGTGGAGGCCGAGGTCTGCGTTAAGGATGCCTACTAGGGTAACGTTGGGGAAGTGGAGTCCTTTGGCGATCATCTGGGTGCCGATGATGATGTCTAATTTATTGGCTTTGAATTTCGCGAGAGTGTCGCGTAGGGCGTTTTTGCGGCGCATGGTGTCGGCATCGATTCGGGCGATGCAGGACTTGGGGAAGACTCGCTGGATGACGTCTTCTACTTTTTCGGTGCCGAAGCCTTGCATGCGGATCGCTTTGTCTCCGCATTATGGGCATTTTCTGGGGGTGATGGTCTGGTAGCCGCACATGTGGCAGACTAGGCGCTCGTCTCCTTTGTGGTAAGTGAGGGGGATGGCGCAGTGCTGACACTCGCAGACGTGCCCGCAGGGTGGGCACTGGAGCGAACGGGCGAAGCCACGGCGGTTGAGGAAGAGGATTACTTGCTCGCCATTCTTGAGCTTGGCTTCCATGGAGACGCGGAGTTTGTCGGAGAGGATGGCATCGCGGCCTTTTTGCTTCTGGGCTTCGAGCTTCATATCCATGACGCGGATGATGGGCATGGTTTGGTCATCGACTCTGTTGGTGAGGTGGATGAGCTGGTATTTGCCGGTCTGGGTGTTATGAAATGATTCTAGTGAGGGGGTGGCGGAGCCCAAGAGGACGGTGCATTTCTCGATGTGCGCTCGCAGCACTGCGATGTCTCTGCCGTGTTATCTGGGGGAGGTTTCTTGCTTGTAGGTGTTCTCATGTTCCTCATCCACGATGATGATTCCTAGATCTTTCAGCGGGGCGAAGATTGCGGAGCGAGCACCGATTACGATGCGGGCCTTGCCCTTGCGGATGCGGTGCCATTCATCAAATCTCTCGCCTTGGGAAAGGTGGGAGTGAAGGACGGCGACTTGGTCCTGGAGTGAGGCGAAGCGGGATTTGAAGCGTTGGACGGTTTGCGGGGTGAGGGAAATTTCTGGGATGAGGATGAGCGCGGTTTTGCCTTGGTCGAGGTGTTTTTGCACGGCTTGGAGCTAGACTTCAGTCTTGCCTGAGCCAGTGACTCCGTGGAGTAGGATGGGCTTTTTAGGTTCGTCTCCTTCTGGTTCTCTGAGGACTTCTGCTAGGGCGATCTCTTGTTCGTCGTTAAGTTTGAGTGGTTTGGTTTCTAGGAATTCTTGATCGGCATCTGGGTCACGGCGGACGGATTCATGCTTGATGATGACGTAGCCTTTTTTCTCGAGTGATTTAACTGAAGCAGTGGCTGATCCTCCGCCGAGGTCTTTCATAGAGATCTGGCCCCCAGAGTGAGCTCCTTTGAGGAGTG
>NZ_MQWA01000001.1:199886-200587 GCF_002954445.1 Rubritalea profundi | reverse complement strand
TGAGGAGTGTGAGGAGTGTGAGGAGTGTGAGGATGACGTGTTGTTTTGGGGCGCGTTTGGCTAGTTTTTCTAGGGCTTCTTCATCGGTCATTTTTTCTAAGACCACGACTTTACGCACTTTTTCTGAGTGGGCGTCTTGTCTAACAGCCTCGGGGACCAGGGCTCGCATGGCTTGTTCCATCGGGCTGCCGTAATACTCTGCCAGCCACCTTCCGAGCTTCATGAGTCCGGGGGTGATGAGTGGCTCGGGATCGATGAGGGAGTGGAGCGGGCGGAGGGTGAAGTTGCTCTGTGGTGGCTTGCCTATTTCTAGGACGGTGCCGGTGGAATTTCTGTTTCTTAGCGGGATGCGGACACGACAGCCGACTGCGACGACACCAAGGCTCTCGGGAACCAAGTAGTCGAAGACTAGATCAGCAGGACCGTCGATGAGGACTTTGGCGGATAGCATTTTTTTTAAGAGGTTATGAGTCTGTCGGACTTACCTTCCTCACAATCTTAAAATCTGCTAGAGTTCGCTCATGGTTGAGAGATTCGTAACTGTAGACCGTGACACCCCGATGCTACTGCCTCCGGATTTACGGGACTGGGTAGCTGATGACGACCTTGTTCACTTCATCATTGAAGCGGTTGATCGTCTTCCTCTCTCTAGTTTCAAAACGAATACACGCGGCTGTGGCAATGCTCAAATGCCACCCCAT
>NZ_MQWA01000001.1:189980-199396 GCF_002954445.1 Rubritalea profundi | reverse complement strand
TTAAAGGGGAAAGTTTAAAGGATAAAGGCTTGGTTGATGGTGGCTTGGGTTGTGCTCTGCGTGGCTGACCACGAATCTACACGAATTTTTGCTTGGGTAGTTGGATATTTTTTTGACCATGGAAGGCGCGGAATTACACAGAACCTTTGCTATGAAATGGAACTTGGGTTGTGGGCTTTGGTTGTTGCTTTTTATAGACAGAATTAACAGAATAGACAGGATTTTTGCTTGGTCTGTCGCGTATAGAGCCTTTGGTTCACGCTATTTAACCGCTTGCAGCGTTGCAGTTTTACGCGGGGTTGATGGATTTTTTGAACCACACTGCTGTCCTAGAATCACTCTCTGAGGAGAGGGTGAGTGTCTGCAGAGACTGAATGGAATGAAGTCAAAAGGCGCTGGATTACACGGGACTTGGCTGGGTGCTTGTTGGGCTTTAACCTTTCTCCTTTAACCTTTTTCCTTCCTTAAAAAGACGAGTTCTGTGTCGGTGCTATCTACTTTGCTGAATTTGTAGCCGGCGGTTTTGAATTTTTTGAGTCCGGCGGTGGTGGTGATTTCGTTGCGGATGATGTGGTCTGCCATCATGCCGCGGGCTTTTTTAGCGTAGAAGGAGATGATTTTATACTTACCATTCTTTTCGTCTTTGAAGATGGGGGTGATGAGTTCGCCGGCGAGTGATTTCTTTTTGACTGAGGAAAAGTACTCGTTTGAGGCGAGGTTGACGACAAAGTTTGAGCCGCTTTTTTTGAGGTCGGTGTTGAGGAGGCTGGTGATTTTTTCGTCCCAGACTCGTAGAGGTTTTTGCCGCGTGCGCTGGCTAGCTTGGTTCCCATTTCTAGGCGGTAGGGCTGCATGAGGTCCAGCGGGCGGAGGACACCGTAGAGTCCGGAGAGGATGCGGATTTGTTTTTGGGCGAGGGTGAAGTCTGGTGCTTTCCAGTTGGATAGCTCCATGCCTTGATAGACATCACCGGTGAATGCAAAGAGGCATTGGCGGCTGTTTTCTGGGGTGAAGTCGCTTTCCTAGGTGGTGTAGCGCTCGGCATTGAGGTCGGCGAGTTTGTCGCTGATGGACATGAGTTTACCGAGTGCCTTTGGGGTCATGGCGCGGAGTTGTTTGACGAGGATTTTTGAATTTTCAAGAAGGCGTGGTGTGGTGTGTCGCTTGGTGGGGAGGGGTGATTCGTAGTCGAGTGATTTGGCTGGTGGTAGTAAGATGAGCATTTGAATTTATGGATAAAGGCTTGGTTGTTGTTGTCTGTGATTAGGGTAGTTTTTGCGTTTTTTGGATCTGCGATCCTTCATCCGTCAATGGTTTAGTATGATGAAACGGGGAGGAGTCAGAACAAAGGTAACACAGAGGTTTCATAATATGGGTTACACTTAGTTTAGTTAGAGGTTACACTTGGGTGTTTGTTTGTTTGTCAGCCTCTATTTCTGACCTAGTGAGTCGTTCTACGCTTATTGTTTTGGTATTCAGATGGTAAATTAGCTGGTTTGCAAACCATACTTCAAGTAAGCCATTACCTAGATCCTTTAGCCCTACATGGTGTCTTCATAATGTCTATGTTGTGAAATATATATCTTATTTATAGGTGATGATTCCTGATTTTATTGGTAACTGCTCAGGTGGTTTTATTTTAACATAAGTCACTACATTATGAGCTGTTTATGGGTGAATCTAGCTAAGATGGTGAGATTGTTCAATAGCTGATTAAGCTTTACTCTGTAACACTTTTGAAATTTCAAATGTCCACACCATAGTTCACTTTTTTTATAAGTGATTCATTATAAATGGTCATAACCACCTGAGTAGTTACCTTTATTGAACCTTTCTTGTTTCCATGCTCTTAACCCATAAGAACGGCTTAAGTTAAATTGTGTGTGGTGCATATTATCGATCTATGAGTGAGATTGATGGTTTGTATGAGTGGTTTAAATCGTGAATTTAAATAACGATTTATGGTTTATACGTAAATATATTCATCTCTTGTAGAGGGGTTGTGGTACGAGGGGTGCTGTGATGTTGTTGTCTGCGAAAGAATGTTTCTGCGCAAAATGATACTAATATAAACAATGATACGAATATGAAACTAAAATTACATAGTAAAATGTATAGCTTATTGCTCATGGCAATGGCGGGCCCCACGGGTCATGTAATTGCAGAGGAATTTCCTACTGCAAAAGTAAATACTACAGGTTTAGCTGTAACGGATACTACTGTTACAGTAGGGCAGTTACACTCTATTACTGGAACGATGGCGATCAGTGAGACTGGTTCTGTTGAGGCAGAGCGCCTTGCTATTGAGCAAATTAATGCAATGGGTGGAGTGTTAGGTCGACAGATTAAGATTGTCCAGGAAGACGGAGCGAGTGATTGGCCAACGTTTGCCGAGAAGTCTAAGAAGTTGATTACGCAAGACAAAGTTGCTTGTGTATTTGGATGCTGGACTTCTGCGTCTCGCAAGGCTGTGCTCCCTATTTTTGAGAAGGAGAATAACATGCTGTATTATCCAACTTTCTATGAAGGTTTGGAAGATTCTAAGAACGTGATCTACACTGGGCAGGAAGCTACTCAGCAGATTATTTACGGTCTTGATTGGGCTTATGAGAATTTAGGGGCAAGAACGTTTTACTTGATTGGTTCTGACTATATCTGGCCTAGAACATCGATGAAGATTGCACGTGCGCACATTGAGCGTTATTTGAAGAAGAAAGATCCTAAGTGTAAGGTGGTAGGAGAAGAGTATTATCCTCTTGGTCACACAAACTTTGGTACACTCATTAACAAAGTTAAGCTGAAGAAGCCTGACCTCATGTTTACTGCTGTAGTAGGTGGTAGTAACGTTGCTTGGTATAAGCAGCTCAAGGCGGCAGGAGTTACTTCTAAGAAGTATGACATGCTTACTATTTCAACTACTGAAGATGAGGTTCTCGGAATTGGTGGTGTGAACTGTGAAGGGTTTTACTCTAGCATGAAGTATTTTCAGTCTATTGATACAGCAGAGAATAAGGCATTTGTGAAAGCGTTTAAAGCACGCTGGGGAGATGATAGTGTGATCGGTGATGTTACTCAGGCTGCTTATCTTGGACCATGGTTATGGAAGAAGACTGTTGAGAAGGCAGGAAGCTTCGATATCGACAAGATAGCGGCTGCTTCTGGCGGAATTGAGTTCAAGGATGCACCTGAGGGTTTTGTGCGTATCCACGACACAAACCATCACCTATGGAGTAAATCTAAGATCGGTAAGTTCCTCAAGAACGGTCAATTTGAGATCATCTCTACTTCATCAGAACTCATTGAGCCTAACCCATATCCTAAGGGTTACCAGTAAGGTATTATTATTTGAATAAGGCTGAAGGCGTCCTGGAGTAAAGGGTCAGGGCGCCTTTATTAATAAACAAAATGCACGATTCTAGGAAAATATTTATTCTTTCACTCTAACACAACTATACAAACTTTCAATACCCAAAAAATCTATTATGTTCGATGAATATACATTTGAAGAATTAAAAGCGATTCTAATCATGCAATCCTTTGGCGGGCTGAGTCTCCTCTGTATCTATGTTTTAATGGGCCTTGGCCTTTATGTAGTATTTGGTCAGATGAAGGTCATTAATATGGCTCATGCTGAATTTCTTGTTATTGGCTCTTATACGATGTGTCTGGCTTCGAAGTTTGTGATTGAGGTTATGCCAGAATTTATCAACTACTATTTATGGGTGGCGATTCCATTAGCCTTTGTGGTGGCTTTCATTGTGGGATGGATTATTGAATGGATATTAATCAGTAGGTTGTATCATCGACCGCTGGATACTTTATTAGCAACGTGGGGGCTGAGCTTGATCATGCAGCAGTGCTTCCGGACTTTTATCGGGGCTCGCGAGATGAGTGCTACTTTACCTGAGTGGCTAATGGGTTCCTGGGCACCAACAGATATTATCGACATCCCGATTAATGGGTTAGTGATACTAGCTACGACAATAATTCTCACAGTAGGGTTAGTATTTTTCACTAATAAAACACGCTGGGGGCTTAGAATGCGCTCTACTTCACAGAATCGTCAGATGTCACAGGCACTGGGGATAAATACGAAGGTGACTGACCGGTTTACTTTTGCACTTGCCTGTGGAATTTCAGGTATAGGTGGGGCGTTCCTCACAACAGTGGTTTCTACTTCACCCACAGCTGGAACGACCTATATCGTAGATTCCTTCTTAGTACTTGTGCTTGGTGGTTTGGGTAGTTTGTTCGGTCTTGTTATTTCTGGTGGGTTCTTGGCTCTCCTATCATCGATTTTGGAGTTCTTCATGTCTGGTTCGGTAGCGAAGGTCTGGCTTTACCTGATCATCTTCGTTGTCCTTGCTAAATTCACCAAGGGTCTCTTTTCATCGAATATACGCTCTTAACTTTAACTGATACTAACACAGATTATGAAATCACAATCAACTCCGACACTCACTCCTAATGAAGGCTTCTTAGATAAGCTACTCAGTGGGCGTTCAAGTTTCCTTAGTTATTCTTTATTAGCACTTATCCTGGTAGTTATCCTGCCGCTGACTTTAAGCGAGTTTCGCTTGAACATGTGTGGTAAATACCTTTGTTACTCTTTTTGTTGTATCGGTCTGGTTCTCTGCTGGGGGCATGCGGGTATCCTTAGTTTGGGACAAGGTTTATACTTTGGGCTGGGGGGGTACTCTATGGCGATGTTCTTGAAGCTAGAGGCTTCGGATCTTGAGTCTACCAAGATCCAGACGACACCTGGAATTCCGGACTTTATGGATTGGAATCAGCTTACTGAGTTACCTTGGTTCTGGCAGCCTTATCATAGTTTCACCTTAACTCTGCTGCTCATTATCATTCTGCCTATATTGTTGGCTACGTTGCTTAGTTTCTTTTACTTTAAAGGGCGTGTTACTGGAGTAGTCTTTGCGATTCTTACACAGTCTATGGTAGCTTGTGCATGGTATTTCATTGTGGGTAACCAGGGATTCTTTGGAGGGATTAATGGGATGACTGACTTGAAAACTCTGAATGGATGGGACATTCGTGAACCTTCTTCTCAGAAGATTCTCTACTTTATTACCGTGGCCTGTCTGTTTGGTTGTTTATTTTTCTCTAAGTGGATTTTGAATTCACGGCTTGGGAGGGTGCTGTCAGCGCAGCGGGATAAAGAGGAACGGGTTCGTTTCTCTGGATATGATCTGACTGCTTTTAGGGTTTTCATCTTTGCGGTGGCTGGGGTGTTGGCTTCAATTGGTGGAGCTCTGTTTACTCTTCAGGTTGGCTTTATGTCACCTAACCTGATTGGAGTAGTGCCTTCTATTGATTTGATTATCTACACTGCAGTTGGAGGGCGCCTATGTATTGTAGGTGCTGTGTATGGATCACTTTTGGTAAATACGGCGAGGACGCTGTTTTCCGAGGCTTACCCAACATTATGGGTATTCATTTATGGTGCCTTGTTCATTATCATCGTTCTAGCCTTGCCAAAAGGGATAGCTGGTATTTGGTCTGACCATTTACGAGTCCGTGTCCGATCTCTGCTTAAATTGGATAAGAAAGATAAGCCTGAAAAATTAACAACCTAATTATATGTCAAATACAAATACTGATTTCCTGCTGGCGATAGAAGACCTTACTGTGAGCTTTGACGGGTTTAAGGCTGTGGATAGCTTTAATCTCTATATTGATAAGGGAGAGCTGCGGGTGATTATTGGCCCCAATGGGGCAGGTAAGACTACGGTTCTAGATATGATTTGTGGGAAAACAAAATCTACCCAAGGGTCAATCAAGTTTAAGAACAAAGAACTGACCAAATTACGAGAGCATAAGATAGTGCGTGCCGGAGTGGGGAGAAAGTTTCAAACTCCATCGATCTATGAAAATCTAACGGTTTTTGAGAATCTTGAGATTTCTTATCCATGGGGGAGAACGGTTATAGGATCACTAATGTTTAAGCGTGATCAAAAAGTTCTGGATAGTATCCATAAGGTGGCAGAGCAGATCTACTTGATCGATGACTTGGACAAGCAAGCGGAGTTCTTAAGCCATGGTCAAAAGCAGTGGCTAGAGATTGGGATGCTATTGGTTCAAAAACCTGAGCTGATTTTACTCGATGAGCCTGTTGCAGGGATGAGTGTGAAGGAGCGAGAGGCTACTGCTGCTCTTTTGAATGAGATTGTTAGAGATCGTGCTGTGATTATCATTGAGCACGACATGGATTTTGTAGCACAGATTGCCAAAAAAGTGACGGTTCTCCATATGGGTAAGATCATTGCGGAGGGGACGATGGATCAAGTTCAAAACAATGAAAAAGTGAAAGAGGTTTATCTCGGTCACTAATAGAGAAAATAAAACTATGTTAGAGGTATCAAATTTAAAAGCAGGCTACGGACAGAGTTCCGTAATAGATGATCTCAGTTTCACTCTAAAGGAAAACGAGATTCTTGGGGTGATGGGCAGAAACGGGATGGGGAAGTCGACTCTGTTTAAGTCTTTGATTGGGCTGTTGCCCGCCTTTGATGGTGAGATCAAGGTAGATGGAAAAGACGTCACGTCTTTTCCTCCTTATAAAAGGGTCTTTAGTGGTCTGGCTTATGTGCCGCAGGGGAGGATGATTTTCCCTGCTCTAACCGTTACAGAGAATATTAAGATTGGGTTGGAGAAGGTGAAATCTTCAAAGATCCCTGATTATGTCTATGATTATTTTCCTGTGCTTAAGGAAATGGGACACCGTAAAGGGGGGAATCTCTCTGGGGGGCAGCAACAGCAGTTAGCGATCGCTAGGGCTCTTGTTTGTGAGCCTAAAGTGCTCCTGCTTGATGAACCAACAGAGGGGATCCAGCCTTCGATTATTAAAGAGATCGCTCAGATTTTAAAAAAGATCCGGGACAACCAAGGGATTTCTATTCTGGTTGCTGAGCAGGTTCTGAGCTTCGCCTTGGATGCCTGTGATCGGTTCGTGGTGATTGAGGGTGGTGACTTTGTTCATGAAGCAGGACGGGCTGATGTAGACCCTGAAAAAATCAAATCGCTCTTAGCTGTGTGAGTGGACATTTTTCCAAGACACAAAACAATAAACAAAACATAAATAACATTATGCCAAAACACTGATAAAAATAGATACAAAAGTACATCCTGAAGAACTCGATGTGGTGCATAACAGATGGCACCCTGATATTCCAATGGTTGCGATGGTAAAGCCTGGTGATGAATTCCGCGTAGAATGCATCGACTGGACGGGTGGACAAAATAAGTAATGATGATGATGCGACTGATATTAAAGAGGTGGATCTTACTAGAGTTCATTATCTTAGTGGACCTATCGGCGTAGAGGGTGCGGAACCTGGAGATTTGCTTGTGGTAGACATCATGGATATAGGAACACTACAGGAAGCGGAGTGGGGATTCACAGGACTTTTTGCTAAAGAGAATGGTGTTGGATTTTTAACTGATCATTATCCTGATGCACGTAAGGCATGTTGGGATTTTCATGGGATTAAAACAAGTTCACGACATATTCCTGAAGTGGAGTTTCTTGGGATTATGCATCCTGGGTTAATTGGTTGTTTGCCTTCTAAGGAAATACTGGATGAGTGGAATAGGCGAGAGAAGGAACTCTTTGATACTGATCCTGAGCGAACACCACCACTTTGTACGTTGCCTTATGCGGATACAGCGCATATGGGTAGAATGACTGGATCTGCTGCCAAGGCTGCAGCTGAGGAAGGTGCTAGAACAGTTCCTCCACGTGAGCATGGTGGTAATTGTGATATCAAGAATCTCACTAAAGGATCTAAGGTGTATTTCCCGGTCTACGTAAATGGTGGAGGACTCTCTATGGGAGATCTTCACTTCTCTCAGGGTGATGGAGAAATCACCTTCTGTGGAGCGATTGAGATGGCTGGATTTATTGATATAAAAGTGAGGATTAGGGGGATTAATACATAGCGTTATCTATTTTCATAGCTGGTGGCGCGTTTTCTGCTAATTTTATGGATGACGATGTATTCTTATTGGATATTTCTATAATTTTGAAAGAGGGGGTTCACTATGTTAATTAATGATATAAAACAGATAGAGATCTTCCATGAATTCTCGAAGAGCCTAAGCTTTGCTGAGACTGGTCGTCGGGTGGGGCTGACTCCATCAGCTATTAGTCATTCGATTAAATCTCTGGAGAGCCAACTTAGGTGTAGCCTTGTGGACCGTAATCAGAAGCCTCCGGTTATTACGGCAAAGGGTAAAAGGTTTATCGCAAATACTAGATCGGTTTTAGTGGGGCTCAAGTATGCGCTTGATGATGTTGTTACGATTCAGGGGCTGGCTTTGCCAGATAACCTGGTGCACATAGGTTTAGAGCGTGCTCTGGCTAACTCGATGCTCGTGGATCTTATAGCACAATTTCAAGCTGGTAATTCGAAGAAGAAATTTGAGATTCATACTGACCAGACAAGTGTTTTACTGGAGAAACTTAAGGCTGGGAAAATCGATTTAGTTGCTGGTCTGACTCCTCCACCGATTAGCTTGAAGGGGGTGACACATCAAGCTACTTTCTATAAAGAGGAATTCAAGCTAGTTACGGCTGTGGATCATCCTAGTATAAAATCTAATGAATTTTCTTGGAAAGAGGAAAAAAGTATTATTTCTCTGTGCTTCGATCAGTATGATAGTCATTTGATTAAAAGTTACTTTTATCAACTTCAAAGCGACATAGAAGTTCATCATCATGTGAATTCTGTCTCAGCTTTTGTAGAGTTGGTTTCTAAAGGGATGGGAGTGGGGATTAGTTCCACTTTAATGTTAAACGACGCTTTGAAACATAACAAGGTAGCTTGCCAAGAACTTCCTGGTGAAGGGTTAGAGAGACGTTGGTCGCTTTACAGTATGAGTAAAAGGCCTACTGAACAGTTTTGTGAGCTCTTCCAGTCAATGTTGATTTCTTCTTGTGATTGAAGGAAGGGGCAAGTCATTGGTCATTGTGAAATAGGGCTTGGGTGATGGGACGGCTGGTTTTTTTGGGTGTTTGAGGGTAATCTGGGGATTTGCAAGTGGAGAGTGCTTTGTACACGGTGCTGTGCATGACTGGTATTGTCATCTTTTTGGGGAGGTTTTTTCCATCATAGGAATGAGGTGTTCAGATAGAAGTAGGCTTTTTTGCGGAGCTTGTAGATGACGTAGGCTATTAGTCCTAAGTCTGCTATGATGATGGACCATTTTACATCTGGGAAGGGCCAGCCATCGTGCTCGTGAGGTCCATCTGTGTGTCCTGGGTGTGCTTAGAGGGTGACGGCTGTGAGAGTTAGTATTGTAGTGATGCGCGTGATGGTTGTTTTCATATCGGTTATTGGTTAATGGTTATTGGTTAATGGTTAATGGTTAATGGTTAATGGTTAATGGTTAATGGTTGGCAC
>NZ_MQWA01000001.1:185026-188676 GCF_002954445.1 Rubritalea profundi | reverse complement strand
GTTAATGGTTAATGTTATTGGTTATTTAGTTTAAATTAGAGTTTTCTGAAAGTCATTTTTAATTGAGGGAGGTGTTGCTGGATGATGGCTCTGAAATGGGTAAGGGCGTTTTTGGGGAGAATACTGGTGGGCGAAATGATGCGGATGACGCCGAGTTTTGGAGTGAGGAGGCTGGCTCCGTGTATTAAGGGTTTGGCGTCAAGTTGGTGATCTTGTTGGAGGTCGTTGATGATTTTCTGAGCTTGGGAACCGGCGATCCAGATGGCGGCGTAGTAGCAGGTATCCCAGTCTGGGACCAGGAGTGGCCAGCTGGATTTCCCGGGATTTTCTGGTGATAACCCCCTTATCACCCCATGAAAGCCTCTCCGAACACCTCGCCCAGAAAGCAAATTCCTAGCAGTCCAAAATCTATGATCGATCCCCCCCACCACCACGCTTCTATTTATTTCAAACTCTAGGGCTTTTATCCTTGCCTGATCACAGTTCCTCGCCAATCTCTACGTATTCCCACCTCTCATCTCCCTCGCGCTCCTTTCTCCGATCTCCGATCCCTTCAACAGCGCCACCGAAAAATCAAGTTGCTAGCTATATCCTGTTTCCACCTTTGAATATCTTATGTTTCATAAAATTGACTATCCATTCCTGATCGCGGCTTTCCTAAGTTTCGTTGCGAGCGTCTCCCTCTGGTTCCTCGTGAGCCACGACTTAGGTCTTTTCGTCGGCCTCTGGGTGCCTAGTATTCTTGCCCTGTGGGTTGGCGTGCGCGTCGTTCTACTTGCATCTGGAGTTACAACTGAAGGGGGCAGGACTGATCTATGAATATTATCTACACCATTTTTTTCTTCGGTCTAGCGATGTCTCTGGTGGTCTTAAAAGGGATTCTCATGTCGCGCGAGTTCGCGGTAAAGTCCCGGCAAGAGCGTATGGGGCAAAGTCAAAAACAGCGGGATGAGTCCAACTGAGCCGACTAACTGATGATGGGCCGTTTTCACCCGTATGGGCAAAAATGGCCTATCTCTACCAAAGCATGCGCCCTCTAGGACACCATCCTCCTATCTCCTCCTCGCTTGATGCTCTCGACCACCTCACCCAAAAATGCAAATTCCTAGTAATTTGAATGCTTCCTAATAAACAAGGCTTTGCGCGTAAGGCTTAAGTTTTGCTTTTCTTTTTCTTTTTCTTATCCGACTTATCCGACTTATCCGATCCACTTTTGTTTCTAGAGAAATTTTTCTTCCTCCAAGGAATATTGCGGTCAAATAACTCACCATACTTGGCATAACCATTGTAGCTTACAACATTCTTTTTATAGAGAGCCATCTGCTCGTCGTAGCGCTTTCTCATGGCTTCTAATGCATTTTTTGATTTAGCATCAGAGATGAGATTTTTCATTTCGTACATGTCTTCTTCGGTATTAAACAGCTCTTCGGCGGGCTCAAGGCCTTCTTTTGCGAACCACCAATAGTTATATTTCCATTCTTTACTGACTACGTCTAGGTGATGCACGGGATCTTTTCTGAACACATTCATCAAAGGCAGCACTTCGCGAATGTCACTTTCGTGCTTATCCAAAAGAGGCAGTAAGCTTTTTACCACCTATATTTCCAGGAATACTCAAACCAGCTAATTCTAAAATCGTAGGGGCAATATCACAACCACCAGTGAGGGCCTTCGACCTAAGCTTCTTACCACTGACTGAGTGACGGGGATCATAGATCATCAACGGCACACGTGCAAATTCCTCATAGGGTAAGACCTTAGCTCCATAACCGTAAACTCCATTGGCATAACCACTATCAGACGCGAAAATGATCACCGTTTTTTCTGTTAGGTTATGCTTGGCTAATTCTTCCCGTATCATACCAACCGCCACGTCTACCCCATAGACAAGCTGGTTGTAGTCCCTCATAGCCTGATCATAGTCCTTGTCATAGCCCCAATCCGTTTAGCGCCCCCACTGTCTTCCCATTTTACTTTGGGCAGAAAAGTGCTTGCCGTTTTCTCTTCCAAAGTTAACCGGCTGAGTGAATGTCTTACCTTTGTAAACATAATCAAATGCAGGATCAGGCTGAGAAGGCTTGTGTGGAGCTTTAAAGAAGACACTCAAGCAAAAAAGGTTTCTTTTCGGCTTTAGCTTTTTTGATGAAGTCTTGGCCAAAGGCTCCGTAGGCTCTTGAGGAGTGCGGGTACTCAGCCGCGTATTTTGCAATACTAGGATTTTTAGATGTTTTGTAATCAGTTTGCCCTTCAGAGCCACCCCAGACATCAAACCCTTTGATCGGCATGGTATCATTCTTAACGCTCGTAGAGCTACTGGGCTTGTCATGAACACCGAAACCAAACTTGCCAGCAAAGGCTGTTAAGTAACCTGCTTTACGCAAAAGAACCGGGTAAGACTTCATGAATTCATGCAACCCCCTATCTCCCCCCAGCACAATGCCCTTAATCACCTCACCCAAAAAGCAAATTCCTAGCAGCGCGTTCGATAGAGCAAACTACGCTCCATTGCTCCGCTGGATGCGTGAAAACGTCCACGCACATGGCTCTACTTTTCTACCGCAAGATCTGATGAAGAAAGCAACTGGCGAAGGCACCAACCCAGACTATCATCTCGCTCATCTGAAGCGAAGGTTTCTAGGCTAGGCTGATATAGTTCAATTTATTGCTGAATACCCGTAACCTGCACGAAATATTCTACAGGCAGATCGGCCAGAGGACCTCTAAGTTTATCTAACTGATCAGCTGGACCGTGCATCTCTAGACGAATCATCTCAGCGAGCAAACCAGAAGCCTCAAGATGAGCGCCTACATTTGCTAGGTGAACAAGGATGGCATCTGCGTCTATGTATGCTTCACGACAAAATGCGACATCATCGCAAATACTGAAATCGTAATAGAGGCAAGCTGCCTCAGAGCTTGTGCTCTCGACGAAATCATTCATTAGTGATTTAAAATCGTCAACACGACCTTCATTGATTTTGAAATAGGGATGAATACTAACTGCTTTAGATAATTGGCTCATTGTGGAAGACTTTCACGTATCATTGACCTCTCGTCAACTAGAAAAAGAAGATTACGCAACCCCCTATCTCCCCCCAGCACAATGCCCTTAATCACCTCACCCAAAAAGCAAATTCCTAGTAATTATCGGCCTGTTGGACTGCCTCGTCAATGTAAGAGAGCATATGAGATTGGACGGCGGAGGCTGATTGGATTGAGTTTGGAATAGAGACCATAAAAATGGTCTGGCGCCCACTTTCAAAGTCAAGCATCTTCGACGCTTTATAGTGACTTTTCTGGAGTTTTTTTGATGTCAACTCACCCTCTTATTATGAGGCTCATATCAGCTGAATATGGAGCATCCCGGGAGCTGTAATTGAGTGCATTCCACGTAACTTTTGGCCACCAATCCGAACTTGCAAAATAATTCCAGCGAAGCTGCTGACTCACAGCGCTCAGACCTCACCTGCGCACTTCTGCCTGCCATTCACTCCTGTCCCCCCACACAACTCTGGCTGTCATAGCCCTCCATAGACCAATATCAGTTTTCAAGATCCCTTACAGATAAAGGAAATACTCCAGATTCAGGTCAATTAGTCTGTCTCATAGTTGCGAAATTTATTGTGCGAGTGCTATGGGGGGGGTATGTG
>NZ_MQWA01000001.1:171841-184830 GCF_002954445.1 Rubritalea profundi | reverse complement strand
ACCCCCCTAACTCCCCCCAGCACAATGCCCTTAATCACCTCAGCCAAAAAGCAAATTCCTAGCAGTTTGTCTTTATTTGAAATGATGGGACAAAGTACATTATATATATATTTTGCATCTAAGCCAACACACGTATTAATTTTCTATAGGCTTATCAAAACCACACCATGAACCGATACTTTCTACAACCAAATTTGCTTCTTAGAGCGTTACTCGTTTTCATTTTAACCACAGGAGGTCTTCTCTCTGCGCCCTATGGCCCGGAGGGCAGGAGCATCGAATGGAAGCAGCCCGACGGCACAAAATTGTCTCTGCGTGTGCTCGGTGACGAATTCTACGGTCGCACTGAAACAGCAGACGGCTACACCGCCATCTTTGATCCGGCGACCAAAACCTACCATTACGCCACTCTGACTCCCGATGGCAATGACTTGGCCGCAACCGGCAAGCCGGTCGGCAAGGTTGACCCTAAGACTCTGGGGTTAGCAAAAGGCCTCAAGATCAATCCCGCCGCCAAGGCGGCCAAGGCACGCAAAAATGCTGCAGCTTTCGAGGCCGTGGTCAAGCAGGGGGAACGCTGGGAGGCCGTCAAAGCTGCCAATCGAAATTACCGCTCCTTCAAATCAGAAGTCAGAAAGAAGGAAAAAAACGGGAAGAAGGGTTTTGCCATTCCTCTGGGGACGATCTTCCCTGATTCCGAGGTGCCTCCAGCACCACAGATGGCATCTCCTAAGGGTGAGTCCACCGGGGAAACGGGGCCGGAGATGGGACCCCCTTCGTTCACATTGACTGGAGATGTGGTCGGATTGACCATTCTTGTCGACTTTTCTGATGATCCCGGCACGGCTGTGACTCAGCCGCAGGTGGATGACTACTTCAATAAGCCGAATTACACCGGCTTTGGAAACAGTGGCTCTATCTACGATTATTTCTTCATCCAATCCGGTGGTAGGCTGCGCTATAGCAACAATGTTACTTATTACGTTCGTGTCCCGCAACCGAAGACCTATTATGATGACACGAGTGTCGACTCTGGCTTGTGCGGGCGCTTGTTGCTGAATGATGCACTGGATGTGCTCATTGCCGACGGATATGACTTTTCCACATTGACCACCAAGAGCGGTGGCAATGTCCGTGCGTGTAACATTTTCTTTGCAGGGGATGACAGCGGTGTCTGGGCGAAGGGTTTGTGGCCGCACCGTTGGGTTCTGTCGCCATCGAAAAGTGTAGGTGCTGGGATGCAAATCTACGATTATCAAATCACCAATATTGGAACGGCCTCAACCTTGAAGATTGGTACGGTTTGTCATGAGAACGGACACATGCTACTGGGGTATCCTGATCTATATTCCTACGATGGAAACGCTTCCAATGTTGGGAAATTTTCTTTGATGGCTGGGGGTAGTTACGGAGGCAGCGGTTACCACCCCACCAACATCGATCCGTATCTCAAGACAGCCTCTGGCTGGGCGGATATTGTTGAGCTGGATAGCACGAGCAGCCAACGCTGTACGGTGCAGGTGGACAATAATCTGTTTTACCGATACCTCAATCCTTCTGAGCCGCGAGAATATTTCATGTTCGAGGTCAGAGATAACACTGGATATGAAGGCTTACGGGGGGCACAGTAGAAGCGTCAACCCGTCCACAGGTCTTTTGGCTTATCACCTTCGTGAGCATGGTACAAATACTCGGTCGACCATCTTTACCGCTGATAGCCCAAACGCAGATTATACCAAGCCCTATGAGCTGTTGGTTTTGGAGGCAAACCCCTCGGCCGCGCAGACGCCTTGGTATGATAACCCGACCCCTGGAACTTATGATGCTTTTAAGAGTAGTGATAAGAATCAAATCTCAGACGCGACCACTCCTTCTCTAAAATTTTGGAATGCTAGTGGCCGTGGCACCAATTCAGGAGGAATCGTTCATAGCATTAGCTCAGACAGCTCGGTCATGACCTTTATTGCGGGTGCGGGTTCTCCGAGTGGTTCTCCAAGCATTTCCTTAAGCCGTTCTAACATCTATGGCTATAGCGATTTTGGGGCTTTGGCGCCGTCCCAGACCTTCTCCATCTGCAACGGCCAGGGAGGCACGCTCAACTACAGTGTGACCGACAACCAGACGTGGCTTTCCTGCACCCTGGTTTCCGGATCAGTGGATACAGGCAGCAACACCATCACGGTTAATTTTGACAGCAGCGGTCTGTCTGCCGGAACCTACACCGGCACGATCACAGTGACGGATCCGGGTGCATCACCGACCTCAAAGACCATCACGGTGACCTTGGTCATCGCTGTACAGCCCGTGATGGCACTCACGTCCGCCTCGATCAGCGAGATCGGAATTACCGGCACGGTCGGACCGCAGGCATCGTTCGGAGTCAGCAACACCGGTGGTGGTGCAATGAATTACATCGTCAGCAAAACGCAATCATGGCTCTCGATCTCGCCGTCCTCAGGAACAGTCGTTGGTGAAACCGACACAATTTATGTCAATTTTGATGCTACTTCGTTGTCGCCCGGCACTTACAACGACACGATCACGGTCACTTCAGCTCAAGCAAACAACTCCCCGCTCACCATCCCGGTCAGCTTCACGGTTAAAAGCACGGATATGATCCTCATCTCCCCGACTGGCGGTGAAACTTGGTTCCTTAATACCACTCAGGACATAACATGGGCCTCATCATTGGGTGGTAACGTTAAAATCGAACTGCTCAAGGGCGGGGCATTGAACACCACGCTCGCTGCAACCACAGCCAACGACGGTTCCTTCAGCTGGACCGTCCCGGGCGGACAAACTCTGGGATCGGATTACAAAATCCGGGTCACCAGCCTTGAGCCAGGCGCCAAATCGGATGAAAGCACCACCAACTTTACGATTGCAGAAGACCTCCTTGCCGCTGCCCTCGACACCACCGGCATATCCTGGTCAACCAGCGGCAAAGCCGAGTGGTTCAGGCAGACCACCACGACCCATGATAGTTCGGATGCTGCCGAGAGCGGTAACATCACCGATAGCCAGAGTTCCTCGATGGAAACCACCCTCATCGGCCCCGGCACTATGACTTTCTGGTGGCAGGTCTCTTCCGAATCAGGCTGGGACTTCCTCGAGTTTTATATAAATAATACAATACAGACTGGAGCGCTTGCGAAAATATCCGGCAATGTAAACTGGGTTCAAAAAACCGTGACTATTCCTGCTGGAAGTAATGTGGTAAAATGGACATACCGCAAGGACTGGGATGTCGATGGCGGCACTGACAACGCATGGGTGGATCAAGTAGTCTTCACTCCAGAAGGGAACTACGTCACATACAATGGTAATGGACATGATGGCGGAGCAGTTCCTGTTGACTCCACTGCTTATTCTGATGGAGCTACGGTCACCGTCCTTTCAAACAGCGGAAATCTCACCCAGACGGGATATACATTTACTGGCTGGAATACTCAGGCAAATGGATCGGGCACGGCATATTCATCTGGAAACACTTTTAGTATAAACACTGCAACCACGCTCCATGCCCAGTGGAATGCGGTGCCTATTTACACGGTGAGTTACCAAGCGAATGGAGCGACCTCTGGCACTCCCCCCTCCAACCAAACCAAAACCGATGGAGTGAATCTGACCTTGGCCACTAACAGCGGTAACCTAGTTAAAACAGGATACACCTTCACAGGTTGGAACACCGCTACCGACGGCAGTGGTAATCCCTACGCTGCTGGTGCGTCATATAGTGCGAATTCTGCTGTAACTCTCTACGCACAATGGGCGATCACCACCTATACGATTAGCTACAATGGCAATAGTAATACGGGAGGCTCTACGCCAAGTAATCAAACCAAGACTCACGGAGTAAATCTAACGCTTTCTGGCGTAGGTTCATTGGTGAAGGCGGGTCATTCCTTTGGCGGCTGGAATACCGCGGCCGATGGCTCTGGCTCCCCTTACTCAAGTGGCGGGACGTACAGCACCAATGCAGCTACCACCTTATACGCCCAATGGACTCCTGAGACCTACACGGTGAGCTACGATGGTAACGGGAATACCAGCGGGGCAGCTCCCCCGAACCAAGTCAAGACCTATGATCAACCTCTTACTTTAGCCAGCAATACTGGTGGACTGGTCAAGACCAGCTACATATTCACTGGCTGGAATACTCAGACAGATGGGAACGGCACTGACTACGCCGGAGGTGCCAGCTACACAAATAATGCAGCTACCTCCCTCTACGCAAAATGGGTATTGAGCTCCCCGCCTGTTATCACCTTGCTGGATCCCGCGGATGGTGCCACGGGTGTTGCCATCGCTTCGAACCTAACGGTGACATTTGATGAAAACATTGCGATCGGCACAGGTAACATTACACTCAAGAATCTCACCGATCTATCGCAAACGGTGATTGATATTACCGACGGTGCACAAGTATCGGTCAGCGGAACTATACTAACAATCAATCCGACTAATGACCTATTGGTAGGCAAGAACTATGCGGTGCAACTTGACGCAGGGGCAGTCACGGATCTGATTGGTAGTCCGTTTGCAGGCATTACCGACGATACAACCTGGAATTTTCAATCTGTCATTCAAATCACGATCTTCACTGAGAGCTTTGAGAACCCGAACGTCATCGATGATGGTTCTACCGACCCAACAGGTTGGAACACCGTTCAACATCCAGGCTACGTCCATATCTCCGATGAGAATGATACCTCAAAAAACTTTACCAGTACTCCGGATGGCGAACAGGCATTAACATGCTACCTTGGTGGCGGTGCCCATGCAACCACCAGCGCGTCGATCCTCAGCGACACAGTGACGGTTGGCTCGACCTATACTCTGAGCTTCCACGTAGCCGCCGTACCTACACGATCTAACGCCTCCTACACCGCCACACTCCTCGCAATCGACGGCGTGGGGGGAGAAACGGTTCTCGGAACTATTGTAGGAAATAACGATGGCTCCTCGGACATGTCCTACACCGACAATCTGGAAGTGACGCCGACAGCCAACGCCGGAGAACGCCTCGCCATCCGTCTGCAGCATACTCCAGGGTCTGCTTGGCAGGATCAGCCTACATTTGACAACGTCCAATTGATGATATCCGGAGGAACTCCTAGCTCCACCGTCGATCACTTCGCCATCTCAACTATCACCGGAACGCAAACTGTCGGCACTCCGATCACCGGAATCACTATTACGGCACAAGACGTCGCCAATGCAACCGTCACTGGTTTCACCGGAACGGTCAACTTTGCAGGAACCGCTGGCGTCACCGGTACCTCAGCAAGCTTCCTGAATGGTATACTGACTGGGGTTAGCGTCACCCCTACGGTCGTAGGCAGCAATCTCACGCTGGTCGTTGATGACGGATCATCTCATACAGGCTCAGCGACCTTCACCGTGCTTTCTAAATTCGAGTCGTGGGCGGGCGGCGGCACCACCTTTACGGCAGACACCAACAATGACGGCGTCTCGGATGGAGTTGCCTGGTTGTTGGGAGCAACTCAACCGGCCACCAATGCACAAGATTTGCTGCCCGCAGGAAATTCAGCTGATGGAGCTGATTTGGTCATGACCTTCAACTGCCTCAACGCAGTCAGCCGTGGTAGCTCTGTGCTAAGCATCCAATACAGCCAGGATCTGGGAGTGGCCGATTTATGGACGAATAACACAGTTGTGATTCCAGAAACAAGTAGCACCGTCAGTGGCGTGGTTTTCGTGATTAATGCGAACGGTAATGTCAATGAAGTGCAGGCTACTATTCCAGCAGCAGCTTCTTCTCTCTTTGGTAGGGTTAGCGGGAGTCTGGCTCCTTGATAAAAGCTAGAAGGGGCTTGATCTTAAGATCAAGTCCCTCGCTTGTCTGTTTTAGAACCTGCTTTGATATCGCACCTCGGCCGCCATGTGGTCGCGGGGACGCGTTGCCCATTCGTCGAATTGGCTGAGCTTTTCGCCTCGGCATGTGCCTCATCTAGGCACACTCCAACACCTATTAAATAGGGGGACAGAGCAGTATATAAATATATTAAGTATTAAATAGGGGGACAGAGCAGTAGTAAGGAAAAGGCTTGAATGGTTTTATGATATTGTGTATATCGTAGGTAATCAATGATTTGTGCGTTGTGTTCGAGTTGTTGTGATTCCCCTGATCATGAGAGTTACGCGTAAATATTTACTAGCCCCGGAGCATGAGACTTGTGCGTCAGTATATCACTGCCTTTCAAGAGTCGTATGGAGAACGTTTATTTTTAAGAAGGAGGAAAAGGAGTTTTTTAGGAAGACTATGCGGCAATATGAAGCGTATTGCGGGGTGAAGGTGTTGGCGTTTTGTCTGATGAGTAACCATGTGCATATCTTGGTGAAGGTGCCACCAAAACCTAAGCGAATGCTTTCAGATGCCGCCTTTTTAGAGAAGTTGGCTTTGATTTATAGCGATGAGCACCTTGCGGACGTGAAGCGCTGGCTGGCTGAGTGTCGGGCGATTGAGAATAAAGAGGATCGGAAGCTCGCGGTGCGGGAGCTGAAGGAGCGCTACACGCGGAGGATGTGTGATTTGTCCGAGTTCATGAAGGCAATAAAACAGAAATTCACTCAGTGGTACAATAAGCGGAAGGGTAAGACTGGCACGCTGTGGGAGGGGAGGTTTAGGAGTGTGTTAGTGGAGGATGGCTATGCCGCGCGGATGACAGCGGCCTATATTGATCTCAATCCTGTGCGTGCTGGAATGGTGGCGGATCCGAAGGATTATAGATGGTGCAGCTACGGCGAGGCTTGTGCTGGGGTCGGGCTTGCTCAGCAAGGGTTGTTAGAGGTGATGCAAAAGCCTGATGGCTATGCGATAAACGAACCTCTGACTGAGACCTGGCAAGAGGTGATGGGCGAGTACCGGATGATGATGGTTGAGGAGGGGGCGGCAGCCGATCAAGAGGAGCAAGGAGTACCGGGCGAGAGTAAAGCGAAGCGTCGTAAAAAGCGGAATGGTTTTAGCGCGAGCGAGATTGAGGAAATTCTGAAATCAGGAGGCAAGCTGAGTGCTGCGCAAATGTTACACTGCAAGGCGCGCTACTTCACCGATGGCGTGGTGTTAGGCAGCCGTGAGTTTGTGGATAGGTTCTTTTATAGAATGAAGGAAGCTCGGCCAGAGCAGCATACAAAACGAATGACAGGAGCACGTAAGTTACGGCAAGTTAGTGATTCCCGGATGTATAGTCTTAGAGATTTGAGGAAGGATATTTACCGTATTTTGTGAAAATATGGGGTCGAAGCTATAGTAAGAAGTCCGACTTTCATTTTGCAACGGTGGGTCGTAGATTACGTAGCTATGACACCTACTACACTTACCATAGGGACTACGAATGCTGATTCTGCCAACGGTCTGTGACCCGAGGGTCCTCATCGCTAAAAAAAAACGCGCGCACAGGGTGAGTGTGCGACGCGTTCTTGTTTGTCTGCCTAGTCGCCCAGGATCTGGGCGATCAACCCCCTTTCTCCCCCTCTCCGATCTCCCCAACAACGTCCTCAGGGACACCACGCAAAAAGCAAATACCTAGCAGTAGCAGTCAGATTCCCGCTAGGGTAACCCGGACGATCGCGTCCGTGTGCTTGAAGATTTCATGTTTGGGGAGGTTGCCGACACGGACTTCGGCCCGATCGTGGTAGTAAGTTGCTCTATTCTATTCGATGAAACGCCTCTACTACTATAGCCATGTTTTGGGATGTAGTCATCAAGGATAGACATGATAGCTTAACACGTAGAACGTAACACCAAGTAGCGGCATCCTAGGTTCTACATTCACGCTGATATGACTTGATCGACGAGGATATCGTGGTCTTCAGTTGGAAGGTTCTGCGTGACTTGCTCACGGAAACAAATACCAACTAAACGGCTGGAGGGGGAGCGCTGGCTGAGGAGACGATCATAGTAGCCGCCACCTTTCCCCAATCTTTGGCCAGACTCGCTGAATGCAAACCCAGGGCAGAGGAAGAGGTCGATCTCGGCAGGGACGACTAGAGTGTCAGCGTTGTCGAGGGGTTGAGGGATGTTATAGAAGCCAGACTCCATCTGATTGAGGTCGTTGACGTGGTGGAAATGCATTGCGCCTCCAGCGAGTGAGCGGGGGTAGACTAGGCGGTGGTTTGGTAGACTGGCGTGGAGTTCGGAAAGATCGGGCTCACTAGGTAGTGCTACAAAGCTGGCAATGGTGCGGATAGTGGGGGAGGCTCTTACCAAAGCTGTGATAGCGCGACAAATAGCAGCCGAATTTGCTGTGCGTTGCTCAGTGGTGAGGTTTTGAAGCATCGTTTGCATCTCGCTGCGGAGTGCTTGCTTTTGTTTCTTTATAAGTGTGTCAGGCATCGGAATTTTGTGGAGCTAGGGGTAAAAGCGAGTTAAATAGTTATTTCCCACTTGCCAGAAGTCGAATCTCTGGTAAATGAGCCATCCCGCTTTGTGCATAAACGCACATATATTTTCTGCGGAGCAATAATACTAACCACTAAATTACCGATTACCATGGCAAGAATTTTCGGAACCGAAATTCCCAACGAGAAGCGCATTGAAGCTTCCCTCCAATACATCTACGGTATTGGACTCACAACTGCTCAGAAGATTCTTGAGCAGGCAGGCGTCGACGCTGATATCCGTACAGGAAAGCTCGCCGAAGAACAACTCGTGAAGATTGCTACGGTAATCACCTCCGAGGCTATCACTATCGAAGGTGACCTTCGTCGTGAGCAGCAAGGAGCTCTCAAGCGTTTGACTTCTATCAACTGTCACCGTGGCCAGTGTCACAAGCGTGGACTTCCCGTCCGCGGTCAGCGTACCAAGACCAATGCTCGTACTCGTAAGGGTAAGAAACGCACAATGGGTGCAGCTAAGTAAACTTTGACCTGTAAATACAATGTCTGAAGAAATTAAAGAAACAGAAGTTGCTAAAGAAGTAACTCCAGCTGCAGAAACTCCAAAAGAGACTCCAGCGACAGAAGCTCCGGCTACTGAAACTCCAAAAGAGACTCCAGCTACTGAAACTCCGGTTGCAGCAGCAGAAGCTCCTAAGAAAGAAGAGAAGAAGCGCGATATTTTCGCTGAACTCGCTGGTGAAGAAGAGCTCAAGATTCACAAAGCTAAGAAGTCCAAGAATATCCTTACAGGAATCGTTCACGTGACAGCTACTTTCAACAACACACTCGTAAGTGTTACTGACTACAATGGTAATGCAATCGGTTGGTCATCTGCTGGTAAGATGGGCTTCAAGGGTTCACGTAAGTCTACTGCTTACGCTGCTCAGGTTGTCTCTCAGGATGCATGCCGTCAGGCAATGTCCCACGGCCTCAAGACTGTAGAAGTTCGCGTTAAAGGCCCTGGTGCTGGTCGTGAATCTGCTGTTCGTGCTGCACAAGGCCTTGGTCTTGAAATCTCTGCAATCAAAGATGTGACTGCAGTACCACACAACGGTTGCCGTCCTAAGAAGGCTCGCCGCGTATAATCTTAATCTACTATTTAACAAACTTTTATTATGGCACGTTATATTGGCCCTAAAGACAAGATCAGCCGCCGTTTCGGTGTGGCTCTCTTCGGACCTTCTAAAGCTCTCGAGCGTCGTAACTTCCCACCCGGTCAGCACGGTCTCCGCGCAGGTCGTCGTAAGAAGTCCGATTACTCAGTAGCTCTTGGTGAGAAGCAGAAACTTCGTTTCCAGTTCGGTGTACTCGAGAAGCAATTCCGTGGATACTATGCAGAAGCAGTGCGTCAGCGCGGAATCACAGGTGACACACTCGTTCGTCTCCTTGAAACTCGTCTCGACAATGTTTGCTACCGTCTAGGTTACGGCAACACTCGTTCAGCAGCACGTCAACTCGTTAACCACGGTCACATCACTGTGAACGGAGTTAAGACTGACATCGCTTCTTTCCAGTGCAAGCCAGGTGACAAAGTCGCAGTAGCAGAGAAGGCCTCTTCTCAGCAGCTTGGACTTCGCGCTCTTGACCTTACACAGGCAGTTCCTCTTAAGGACTGGCTCACACTTGATCGTGAGAAGATGGTTGGTACCATCGCTCGCCTTCCAGAGCCAGCTGACTCAGATCACGGCGTAAACGTTCAGCTTGTTGTTGAACTTTACTCTCGTTAATCCAACTCAGATTACACATTTCAAAAAGCGCAAGGTGCCTGCACCTTGCGCTTTTTTCTTTTTGCCGAATGACCTAGATACTGGCATAAGCTTTTCATGTCATCGCAGCCACTAGAGCTAGAAGCTCGGATTCTCTGGAAGACTGGGCGGCTTTTTAAGTTTTTGAAATGGCCTTCAGCGCATGAGGTTAATTTTGGTACGTTTGTTGTAGAATTTGATTTCAATAATGGCCAGTTGTGGGCGCGCTATCCTGATGGCCGGAATTTAGAAATAGGAACATTCACTCCGCAGAAGCGAGGAACTAGCATCACTAGTATAGTTGGGCCGATTCGTATAGCTGGCGATTATCTAGTGGAGTTGCAGCCAGCCACGGAGCAGCAGTCAGCAGCCATCAGTTGTAAAAATCATGCGAGTGACGAACTGTTGGCACAATTTAAAATGGATGATGGGGAAGGTGAGTGGCGCGTAGCGGAGCGTATCAGTCTAATACCGGTCATAGAAGGTCGAGACGCTTTTCTGAAAATTCTTTATACAGAAAAGGATTTAGAGCTAGCAGTCGTCCTTGCCAGCCTCACTGTCTTTCTAAGATTCTCTGTATAAATTGATAGAGGGAATTGAGCCTGTTGCTTCAGGTGTGAAGCCAAATTTTTCATCGAGGAGTTCTATTCAGGGTGCCGTTTAACACTGCTTAGTCATTAGCGTCAAAACAGGGAGTGATTCTGGTAGTCTGCTCGGGTGAGCCGATCACGGCAGGCGGTAGCCGATGGCACGGACGTTCTGGATGAGTGTTGGTTGGGCGGCGTTGGGTTCGATTTTTTTGCGCAGCAGGAAGATATGTTGGTCGAGGGTTCGGGAGTCGGGGAAGTAGTCGATCCCCCAACATCGATCGAATAGGGCATTGCGCGAGACGGCTTGGCCACGCTGTTCCTGAAGAAGGCGCAGGATGGAGATTTCCCGGGGTGTGAGATCGATGGTTTTGCCCTCGCGTTTGGCTAGTAGGGCACGGGGGTGGATCGTGAGATCGCCGAACGGGAATTGTTCCGCCTGGTCGAGCGGGGCACTACGGCGGAGGGCGGCTCGGATGCGTGCCATAACCTCGGCGCGGCTGAAGGGCTTGCGGATAAAGTCATCGCCACCGATGTCGAGGCCCGCGACGATGTCAACCTCCTGGTTTTTGGCCGAGAGGAAAAGAATGGGGATGGAGGGGTCGCTTTCACGGATTCTGCGGCAGACCTCGTAACCATCGTGTTCGGGCATCATGATATCCAGGCAGATGAGGTCGGGCTGGTCACTGCGCCAGAGGTCAAGTGCCTGGCGGCCGTCGGGGGCACGGAGGGCCGTGAAGCCGTCATTCTTAATACAGGTGGCGAGTGCGTCGAGTGTCAGTGGGTCGTCTTCGGCGATGAGGATGGTCATGCTGTTGTGGGTGGAATAATGGCTAGGGTAGGCTGGGTTGGTAAATGAAGGCGAAACATGGTGCCATCCGGTGAATCGATAAGTTCAAGGCTTCCTCCCATCCGGAGTGTGAGGTCGCGGGCGATGGTGAGCCCGAGTCCGGTGCCACTAGATCCTTCGGTAGTAGTGCTGAGAACCCGCGTGAAGGGGGCGAAGATCTGCTCGCGGTCGGCGGCGGGGATGCCGGGTCCGCGATCGTGGACTTCTAGGGTGATATGGTCTTGCTCCTGTTGGTAAACGAGCTTTAGCCAATGACCGGAGGCGGCATATTTTTCGACGTTAGAGATCAGGTTGCCTGTGATCTGGCTAAGGGCGTCAGGATCAAGTGAGATCTCACGGGAGGTGGCGATGTCGGTTTCTATGACAATGCCGCGGCGCATGAGTGCTGGGCGGAAGCTTTCGAGTGTGCGGGCGATGAGTTCTCCGGGTAGGCAGCGCACCGGTTTCAGCTGCAGGGCGTCGCGTTCGGTTCGGGAGAATGTGAGCACGTTGGCGACCAGCCGAGCGAGGCGTTCGGTCTCCTCGGCGACGAGACTCAGACGTTTACGAGTTTCGACAGGGTTGTAGTCCAGTGTTTCAGTAGCGAGGTCGAGATTGAGCGCGAGGTTGGTGAGCGGGGCGCCTAGTTCGTGGGAGACCCGGTTGACGAAGGAGACGCGTTTCGCAGCTAGCTGGAGGGCACGGTTCTGTTGGATGCAGAGCAGTATACCGGAGGCGAGCAGGCCGAGTGCGAGGGTCGAGGCGACCGCCATCGTGGCTGGATCACGGGTCCGGGTGACAAGTAAGCCGTCCCAGCCTTTGATCTGCCAACCGCCCAAGGCATTGCGGATCGGGATGATCGCGGCTGCTGGCCCGTGGTGCTCCGGGCCTGTGATGATCAGCGGCTGGCCGTTGGCGGATTCGATCACAATGCGCTCTCCTGATTCACGCAGTGGCAGCATCGGGGTTTTGATCCAGCTGGCTAGATGCTCGCGGGTGCGGGCCTGGATCAAGGGGCGATCGATGAGAAATACCATCAGTCCGCCCCGTTCGGCTGTTTCGATTTGCTTGCAAAAAAGACTCAGGTTGCCATCGGGGGTGTCCAGCCAGAATCCGTTCTTGGCGACCCCATGCTCAAGCAGTGAGGCCTCAATGATTACAGATTTGGCCGGATTGAGCGGCTTTTTGCGCCCTTCTAGCTCGATCTCCAGCAGGCGCCCGGCTCCCAGACCGATAGGGTGGGTAAAATCCTTGCCCACGCTTCGGAAAACACGGATCAGCCTCACACCGGCTACATTTTCAGCCTCAGCGCTGAGCCTCTTGTTAGATGAAGCTTGATTAAGTGGCAAACTTGCGAGTCGGTCGAGGTGGCTTAGGTAGAGCCGTTCGAGGCGGGTAAGCTCCCCGCGCAGAGCCTCGTCCAGG
>NZ_MQWA01000001.1:169702-171168 GCF_002954445.1 Rubritalea profundi | reverse complement strand
GGGCAATGTAGCGGCAGTGTTCAGTACTTGCGATTCGAACTCGGGTTGCTGGCAGGTGTTGACCCCCTGCCCCCATGAGCGTATATCCACCAGCTCCGTGGATTCCAAGTGGAAGCGTATACTGATGAATTTGGCGTCTTCGCTTAACGTCGGTTCGAACTCGATGGTCGTGCCTGTGTTCCTCGTTTGAAAGGCCGTGGGGGTGGCTCGGGTGATCATTCCACCGCTTAACGAAATGGGTGGTGCGTCGGCGAGCAAACTGGCATCGGTGACAGCTTGCGGCGCTTTTTTTTCCTGTAGGCTGGCTCGTCGCGACACTCAGGGTTTTCGGGACTTGTGCCGGCTCGAATTCGGTAGGATAGATCACCTCGCTGATTGCTTCGCTGGTTACTATCTCTCCGGATCGGGTCCGGATCAATGTGAAGCTTTCCTGGATGGCCGTGCCTTTGTCCACCTCGGCAATGAGACGCTGGTAAATCTCAGCGTCGGTGAGCCCTTCTCTGCGCAATTTTGCGGCCATGGCAAGCGGCAGCGAAAACTCTTCAAAGCAGAAAGAGATCTGCTTAGGGCCTTTAAAATCCGGTTTGAGTGCAGATAAGTCTTTGTCGGCAGCTCTCTTGACATAGGGATCTGCAGGTCGCGGGGTCTGACCGTGGAGGACGGCGATGGAGCAGACGGCGATAAGGAGGGGTTGTATAACAATGGTTTTTAGTTTCATAGCACGTGAAGATTAGCAGCCAATCGCCGCGAAAGTGTCAAAGAAGTGTCAAAGAAGTGTCAAAGAAGTGTCAAATTATTTATTCCTGAATGAATACGCGTAAGATAAAAACTCCAGAAAAATCGACTATCAGCCCAGAATATGATGAGGGATTGTTAGCAATAATCAACCAGCGGATTACCAATGACATCCCTATCACTTACAAATGAAAAAATCAATGCCCATGTCGGACTAGCAATGCGGCTGGGCGTCTGATTTTAAAATTTGACGAAATCGGAAACTTCTTCAAAAAACCGAAGGGGTCACGCACTGACCGTATTGCGGATGCTGATATTCTAGCCTCGATGATTGGATTTTTGGTTCATGGTCATACCCATTACTAAGATATTGAACTTTTCAGACAGGATGCTGGCCAAGGTTTCAGCGAGGCTTTAGACCTCAAAAAAACACCATTCGAACATTAGCGTCAAAATAGGAAATTTAGACGCTACTGCTAGGAATTTGCTTTTTGGGTGAGGTTGTCGAGAGCATCATGCGAGGAGGAGAAAGGGGGTTGATAGGGTGGGTAAAATCCTTGCCCCCGCTTCGGAAAACACGGATCAGCCTCACACCGGCTACATTTTCAGCCTCAGCGCTGAGCCTCTTGTTAGATGAAGCTTGATTAAGTGGCAAACTTGCGAGTCGGTCGAGGTGGCTTAGGTAGAGCTGTTCGAGGCGGGTAAGCTCCCCGCGCAGAGCCTCGTCCAGA
>NZ_MQWA01000001.1:110963-169460 GCF_002954445.1 Rubritalea profundi | reverse complement strand
GGTCAATACAGCGCCAGAGCTCAGGTATCGCCCTTCGAAATCGGGTAGCTGGCAGGTGTTGACCCCCTGCCCCCATGAGCGTATATCCACCAGCTCCGTGGATTCCAAGTTGAAGCGTATGTCGATGAATTTGCCTGAGTCGCTGATCGTCGGCATGATCTCGATGGTCGTGCCTGTGTCCCTCGTTTCAAAGGCCGTGGGGGTGGCTCGGGTGATCAGTCCACCGCTTAACGAAATGGGTGGTGTGTGGGCGAGCTTACTGGCATCGGTGACAGCTTGCGGCGCTTTTTTTCCTGTAGGCTGGCTCGTCGCGACACTCAGGGTTTCCGGGACTTGTGCCGGCTCGTATTCGGTAGGATAGATCACCTCGCTGATTGCTCGGCTGGTTGCCTTCTCTCCGGATCGGGTCCGGATCACTGTGAAGCTTTCCTGGATGGCCGTGCCTTTGTCCACCTCGGCAATGAGACGCTGGTAAATCTCAGCGTCGGTGAGCCCTTCTCTGCGCAATTTTGCGGCCGAGGCAAGCGGCAGCGAAAACTCTTCACAGCAGAAAGAGATCTGCTTAGGGTCTTTAAAATCCGGTTCTCTCTTGACATAGGGAACTGCATCGGGATCTGCATAGGGATCTGCATCGGGATCTGCATCGGGATCTGCAGGTCGCGGGGTCTGACCGTGGAGGACGGCGATGGAGCAGACGGCGATAAGGAGGGGTTGTATAACAATGGTTTTTAGTTTCATAGCACGTGAAGATTAGCAGCCAATCGCCGCGAAAGTGTCAAAGAAGTGTCAAATTATTTGTTCCTGAATGAATCCGCGTAAGATAAAGACTCCAGAAAAGTCGACAACCCGCCCAGAATATGGTGAGGAATTGTTAGCAATAATCAACCAGCGGATTACCAATGACATCCCTATCACTTACAAATGAAAAAATCAATGCCCATGTCGAACTAGCAATGCGGCTGGGCGTCTGATTTTAAAATTTGACGAAATCGGAAACTTCTTCAAAAAACCGAAGGGGTCACGCACTGACCGTATTGCGGATGCTGATATTCTAGCCTCAATGATTGGATTTTTGGTTCATGGTCATACCCATTACTAAGATATTGAACTTTTCAGACAGGATGTTGGCCAAGGTTTCAGCGAGGCTTTAGACCTCAAAAAAACACCATTCGAACATTAGCGTCAAAATAGCAAATTTAGACGCTCGGTCAGACTGAGTCACTTTCGGGTACAATGATACAAATTAGTTCTTATTGAGATTTATTTTCAACAGGGTGTAATGTTTCATGGTCAATTTCGTATATTTCATATAACTCCCTTGAAACAACTTTTAGGAAAGAGAAAATGCTCAAAATTCAGTCACTTAATTTTCGATTTGTCCTGCCATTAGTGGGATTAGTTCATCCCGTTTTAGCGCAAGATTTTCTAGAGGCAACTGTGGTTACCGCATCACGGGTAGAGCAATCACAATTGGAGTCGCCTTATAGTATTTCAATTATTGGTAAGGATGAAATTGTCAATGAGCAGCTAAGAACTGTGCCTGAAGCATTGAGAAACACTTCTGGTGTGCTGATACAAAAGACGACTCATGGACATGGTAGTCCATTTATCCGTGGTTTTACAGGACGCCAAAACCTATTGTTAGTTGATGGTGTTCGATTGAATAATTCGACCTGGCGTAGTGGCCCTATCCAGTACTGGAATACGCTCGATGTGTACTCGGTGGATCGCATGGAGCTGGTCAAGGGACCTGGCTCGGTGATGTATGGCTCGGATTCGCTAGGGGGGACATTGAACCTCTTCAGCAAGGGCGCTGAGTTTCGAGATCAGAAAGGTTTTTTTCAGGACGGCAGTCTGTTTTATCGTTTCGACACGAATAGTCAAAGTCACATAGGACGCATGGAGCAACGGATTGGTGAAGGTGGTAAATGGGGGCTAAATCTTGGTATTAGTGTGAAAAGCTATGGTGACATCCGCGATAGTTATTTCGGTCAAATGAACCGTACGGGCTATCCTGAGCAAAATGTTGATTTAAAGTTTAGTTATGCATTGAGCGAGACGACACAAATGGATTTGGCCTACCAATACGTCAATCAAGATGATGTTTGGAGGTGGCATAGTACTACCAATAATAAGGGATGGACCCACGGGGATCATGTGACTCAGCCTGGAAAGTTAGACTATAGAATTTACGATCAAGAGCGCTCGCTTACTTACGCAAAGTTTTCAGGAACGAATGCCGAAGGAATGATGGAAGAATGGACCAGTACCTTCTCCTATCAAAAAACACAAGATTCTGAAAAACGTAGTGACCCTCGTTGGTCGGTTTCTGATGTGCAGACGCTTGGAATGAGTTTTCAGGCTAGTGGAGTAGTGGGCCCAGGGCGTTTGATCTGGGGTGGTGATTTCTACCACGATGCTGTTGATACCGATGCTAGCGATCCAAGTCGCCGCCCAGTGGCGGATAATTCACGCTACGATTCATTGGGAGGATTTGCCCAATACAACTGGGATTTAACAGAAACTTTCCATCTGGATCTAGGTGCCCGTGCGAGCTATTTTGATGCAGCTTGGGACAATGCCTATAATCGCAATATAGATGCAGATGAATCTGGTGATGGCGACTGGTCCGATCTCTCACTGAGTGTGAGGGCTACCTATGATTTCAGCCAGGACTGGGTGTTGTTCGGCGGTGTTTCAGAAGGCTTCAGAGCACCCAATTTAGCAGATTTGACTGGATCTACCGTGTCACGATCAAGCGACGAGGTGATAGGTTCCTCTGACCTAGACGCAGAAAAAACTCTCAGCTATGAGCTGGGAACTAAAGCGGACTTCAGAGATGTGACAGTGAGTCTCACGAGTTTCTACACACAGATTCGCAATCCTATAACAAGCGCTGGAGAAACCATCGGAGGTGTCGACTATCTGCGACTCACTAATGGCGAGGAAGGATATATCTGGGGGCTTGAAGGGGATGCTGCATGGCGAATTTCCGAGCAGTGGGGGCTTTTCGGAAACCTCACGTATCAAGATGGTAAGCAAAAGTCCCGTGAAGTTATTGGCGGCCCCGTGCTTGAGGACACCGTGTCACGTCTGGCTCCTTTGTTTGGATCCGTACGACTGCGCTGGACTCAGACTGGTGGAAAGTACTGGATAGAGGGGCAAATCTTGGGCGCCGCAACTCAAAATAATTTATCAAAGAAGGACCTTGATGATGATCAGCGTATCCCAACGAATGGCACTCCTGGTTACCTAGTGGGCTCTGTGCGTGGTGGGTGGCAGGCTAGAGAGAATTTATTAGTGACTCTTGGGATCGAAAACTTCACTGATGAAGACTACCGTGTGCATGGATCTGGCTTGAACGAGCAAGGGCTCAATGCGCTCATCGGTGTGAAGTACGATTGGTAAAGGAATCACGAATTTGACGTTATCCGAAGTTGCTGAATTGCGGCTTCGGATTTTTTTGCATCTTTTTCTAAGAAAGTCTTGGTCTGTGCGTTTAAGAGTTAAATAGTGCAGGCAAGGGTACTATGAAATTCGATATGATCACAACTTCAGAACAGCTGGTTGAGCATGCTTTAAAAGAGTATGAGTCGCCGCTTATTGGCTTTGCTATTGGCATTGTTCGTGATCATGACCGTGCCCGCGATGTGGTTCAGGACACCTTTATTCGCTTGTATAAACAAGACGTGGATAAGGTGAAAAGTGGCCTAAAGAGTTGGCTCTTTACTGTCTGTAGAAATCGGGCTCTCGATGTGCTGCGCAAAGAAAAACGGATGGTGAGTGTCGATGACGAAATCCTCCAGAAAGAACCGAGCAATGTGACGTCGCCAGATTTGTCTGCTGACCGACACGAACGGCTCGATGAAGTGCACCAGAAAATGGAGTCATTGAGCGAGAACCAACAACTCGTGATCCGACTCAAATTCGAGCAAGGAATGAGCTACCAAGAGATTAGCGAACAAACTGGGCTGAGCTCCAGCAATGTGGGGTTTTTATTACATAACGGGCTCAAGAAATTGAGAGAAATCCTCCCTAAAGATTTATTAAACTAAGCGGAAAAAAGAGAATGATGAAACTAACCATAGATGATCCGCGATTGACTGCATACGCCTTCGGCGAACTCAATCCTAAGGAGACAAAAGAGGTCGCCAAGCTGGTGACTGCTGATCCTGAGTTGAGAGCGGCAGTGAATGAATTGATCGCCATTGAATCAGTTTTTCAGACAGGTTCGGAACCAAAGTATGCACTACGTCCCGAGCAACGTGCGGCCATTTTCCAATCATCTTCAGAGCCTAGCAATGTTGTGCATATTCCAGAAAAAAGCTGGGCTAAGCGAGTGGTGGCTGTGTTAGGAGTTGCCGCCGCAGTGGTGGTCTCTCTGACAATTCTACAGCGGCCTAGTGGTGAGAGTGTTGACTCAGTCGTGCAGTTAGATTGGTCCTCACTATCTGATGGCGAGCTTCTGCAGGGTGTGACCCCAAGCTCGGATTCGTGGACTAATAATGAGTCTGTGAGCCATGAAAAATCAAGTGAGGTGAGTGAGGGACTACAAATGCATGCGAGTTCGATGAGGTCCGAAATGGCTGATCGCGCTGAAGTTGTTGATGTTTCAGTTCTAGCTAAAACTGGTTCTGGTGAACAGAAGTCCCCATGGGTCATGCGCTCTGAACAGGCTGAAACACGCATCCCGCTAGTGGCTGGAAATGCTAGCTATGCCTGGGTGAGTAAGAGCGTGGCTGCAGGTATATTTCCATCGCCAGCTAGTGTGCGGGTGGAGGAGTTGTTAAATCATTTTCCTGCTAGAGGAATGGCTGACATCACACATAGCGGAGCGAGTGCAGGAGTTGAGCTGGTGGAGTCACCACTGGATTCATCTGAGCTGTTGTTGTTTGTCAGTTTCAATGCGAAGCAATCAATTGATCTAGAGGCCGCATTGGAATTTTCTGAATCAGTAAAATCATATAGGTTGTTAGGTTATCAGCAAGATGCTGGAAAGGTAGAGCTCGCGCCATCTCAGTTGATGGATGCTGGGAACTCGCACCAGGTGGCCTACGCACTTAAGCTGGCCGAAGATGCCGATATAAACGAACCCATTCTGAATCTTCATTTACGACAGAAAGGCGCTGCCGAGCAAGCAAGTCTAGCAGTGATTTATTCTAAGACAGAGTGGAGTGACCTTAGCTCTGGTGGTAAAATGCAGTTGTTAGTAGTGACGTGGGCAGAGTGGTTGGTTGAGCCATCGAGGAATGATCTCCGCAAAGAAGTTGAGCTCATTATGGCTGGTGTCACAGCTATTCATGAGAGCGAAAGTGAGATGTTAGAGACTATTCGAGCAAGTCTCCTGCTATAGTAGGTTGATTGATCCAGCATGATGGTATTATGCTGCAGCTGTGAATTTAAATGATCAGCAAGTTCCAGGACTAAGCGTGCGAGTAGACAACGTGATGTACGTTCCCCACATTGATGCTCCTGAGGATAAGCCCTTTGCTTTTGTGTATTTCATCACGGTGATGAATCGAGCAAAAGTGAATGTGACGATCAAGGCGCGCAAGTGGATTGTACGCGAGGCCGATGGTGAATGTACCGTGGTCGAAGGGCTAGGAGTAGTAGGTGAGACACCACTGATTGAGCCTGGAGATGATTTTACTTACAATAGCTATCATGTGATTCTGCATGACGCAGAAGTGCAGGGGACGCTCTTTGGCTCTACGGAATCTGGGGAGATTTTCAGCGTGAGAATTCCCGATTTCACACTGCGCCAGCCGTTGTCTGATGCGTAAAATCTAGGTGCTTTAGTATATCGATCATTTGAGCATCGGTGTGAGGGCCGATGCTCGCGATAGCTAGGTTTTCTTGAATGAAAATATTTTGAGTGAGCGTTTTTAGTTGCTCCAGAGTGACGGAGTCGAGCGTATTTCTTGCGTCGACTGGGTTCACTATTTTACCGAAAGAGGTGAGAGAATCACCCATCCAACTCATCTGAGAATGTGGAGTTTCTAAGCCGATGCGCGCTTGGCCCATTGCGAAGCGTTTGGCTTGGGCTAGCTCATCCTTGGTGAAGCCATTTTCTAGGATGTCTGTGAGAACCTGTTGGATAGCGAGAATACTTTCTTCTAGTCGATCGCTGTCGAGTCCTGCGTGGATTTCAAAGGTGCCAGTGTCCTCGTAGAGGCTAAAGTCGCTAGCGATATGGTAACAAAGTCCGCGCTTTTCACGTAGCTCTTGGAACAAGCGGGAGCTCATAGTCTCGCCTAATAATAGGCTAAGCATGCGCAGGATATGACGATTTTTGGAATGGCGACCAGAGGTATGAAAAGCTATTGCTAGGTGTGATTGCTCGATGTCCCGCTGGTCATGGAGAGAGGGGATGCTTTTTGAGGCAGCGTGCTGAGTGAAGCTCTCGAAGGGGCTTTTCCCATGCGTTTCTTGTGGAAGGTATTTCTCAACGAGTGTGAGAACCTCTGCATGTGTGGTGTTGCCAGCGATGGAGACAGTAATCCCTTTACTAGCATAGTGCTGATTAGTGAACGCTTTGAGTGACTCGGCATTGATCCCTAGAATCGATGCTTCGGATCCGGTGATCGAACGCCCCATCGGGTGGTTTGGCCAGAGGACTTCAGAAAGTAGATCGTGCAGGTGCTCTCCAGGGTTCTCCTGGTACATCACGATTTCTTCCGCGATGACCTCACGCTCGCGTTCGACTTCTTCATCCGGAAATGTTGAGTTCCAGAGCATGTCAGACATGACTTCTAATAAGTGAGGTAAGAGCTCGGCAGGACCTCGGGTTTCGAGGCAAGTTTGGTCCTCAGTGGTAAATGCATTGACGCTGCCACCTGAGCCTTCGATGGAGATTGCTAGATCGAGAGCATTGCGAGTTTGGGTACCTTTAAAGATCATGTGCTCAGCAAAGTGGGCTGAGCCATTTTCTGCCGCAGATTCATGGCGACTACCAACCGGGATGAAGATGCCGACAGAGACGCTCTCGACGTGTGGCATTTCGCAAGTTGCAATGTGGAAACCACGAATGGTGGTGTGTTTGTATGTGGCTGAGGCGTGCATTTACTCCGATTCTGGGTAGAGAAGTTCAGCTAAAGCTAAGTCTTCAGGGTAGGTGATTTTTAAATTGGGAGTCGGATTGGGAACGAGGTAGGTGTGAACTCCAATAAGCTCAAGTGCTGAGACTTCATCGGTGACGAGCTGCTGAGACTTTTCAACTTTAGCGTAGGCGTCTAACAATAGATCCTTGCTGAAGATCTGTGGAGTCTCCATAGCCCAGAGGTTTTCTCTATCAACCGACTCACTGATGCATTGGTTGCTATCGGCACGTTTGACGGTCTCGGTGATCCGCCTAGCAGAGGTGGCAGCCTTGTGTCGCTGGGCAGCTTTGAGGGTGGTGACTATTTGTTGCTGGGAGATCAATGGCCGAGCACCATCGTGAACAGCTACCCATGTGCTTGACGCGTCAAGGGCGTCGAGTCCATTAGAGACTGAGTTGTGTCTATCAGCACCACCATCAATGCGCTTGATTACTGTTCCATTCTGAGTGAGATCGAGTTGGGTGAAGCGTTCTTCAGGGCAAACTATGATGACTTCATTCACCGCTTCAGAGCGGATAAAGGCATTGATCGAGTGCTGAAGAACTGGGGCGCCAGCGAGTGGAGCAATGAGTTTATCAAAGCCCATCCGACGGCTGGTTCCAGCAGCGACAATGATAGCAGAAAGCATAGTAGTGCTGATAGCTTAGGAAAGAGCTTTCATGACAGCTTGTGAGAGGATCTTGCCATCTGCGCGTCCTTCAGTCTTTTTCTGGAGGAGGCCCATGACCTTGCCCATGTCAGCGCGAGATGCCGCACCAGTTTCGGAAACGACCGCAGCCACTGCGGCATTGATTTCGTCTTCAGTCATTGCGGTTGGTAGATACTTTTCAAGGACTAAAATCTCAGCTTGCTCGTTTTCGGCTAGCTCAGTACGACCTGCTGCGGTGAACTGCTCGATGGAGTCGAGGCGTTGCTTCACTTGCTTGCGAATGATGCCGATGATGGCTGTGTCATCGAGTATAGTATCTGCGCCACCGAGCTCGATCGCAGCGTTCTTGATCGCTGATTTGAGCGCGCGAATGGTAGTGAGGGCGAGCTTGTCCTTAGCCTTCATTGCGGTCTTCATATCGACGGTCAGTGTGTTGTTCATGCTCATGGGTGCAATGTGGCTGGCGATACGACTCTGCACAAGGGCTGAGTTTGGAGACAGTCGGATTTACGGCGTGTAGTAGCTAAGGCGGTAAAAGACCTTTTCGCCGAGTTCAGAGTTAGGATCACTGACGCTCAGAGATCCGTCAGCTAGCGATTCTGTTGTGCTGATGTCTACCCAAGCAGAAAGCTTGGAACTACGCTGAAGAATGTATTTATGCAGTGGAGCGAGATTGGCAAAAACTAGGTCGTTTGAAGTTGCTCCATGGTTGAAGCTAGAAGGGGAACTATTTGTTTCTGTATCCACTCTCCATGCTAGGGCGTAGTCGGCATTGACACTCCCGTTTCTAGCGACTGTGATAGTGTAGGTGCCTGGCGAGAGGTTAGTTTGCCAAATGTGCTCGATGTTATCTACGCTGCTATCTGAGCTAAATACCACTACGTCAGAGCTATCAGTGAGCGTGAGTGAGAGATTAGCTAAGGTAGAGTAACTCCCACCTGAGCTAGCTCGATTCCAGCTAAGGTTGGCACAGAGTGATGAGGACGTAGAATTATCCGGGATTGTTAATGTGTAAGCTTGGGGAAATCTATTTCTGCCGCCAGGAGAAAAATAATCCCAGCCGTAACTGCCAATTGAGCCAGCACTTTGCTCTCCTCCACTGAGTATTCGAAAGCTATTAAGAATGTTTACTTCACCAGCTCCATAAATGTCATCAATGGGTCTAGTTGAGGAGTTATCCCAATCTTCAAATTTTAATTTATCAGCTCCAGCCAATATGACGCTTTTGATTGCAACTGAAGTAGCACTAGAAGCTTGAGCTCGCAAGAGAGTTGCGACAGATGCGGTAGCTCCTGTTGCAGAGCTACTGCTTCCGAGGGAGTTAACTACTTCAGGTTTTTGGCGACCAGCTCCTTCATAGCCATCGGGCACAGGACCTCTGCTATGGTTACCACTTGAAATGCCGACTGAAATTCCGTTATAAGATTGGTTCAATAGTTCAGGGAGTGTTTTTGCTGACCCATTATTTACCCCTACAATGTGGAGAGTGTCAGAATTTATAGTGGTGGCATCAAGTCTAGCTGACAAAATTTCCGTGCCTTGTGAGCTCCCAACTGAGCCTATCCATGCGTGGCTCATGACCCGCTCAGTCCAGAGACCTGAATTATCGTTTTTAATTTTGTCAATAAAGTCATCTGCAGAGTAAATGTTCACTGAGGCGACAGATGGAGTCATACTGCTGGAATTTCCAAAGAATTGGCTAGCTACACCCGTGGCGTGGCTGGATGGAATTATAGATTCTCCTGTGACGTCGATGATCGATTCGTCAGAGAGTTGGATGTCATTAAAGTCTGGTGCATAGGCTGTGGTTCCGGCTTCAGACATGCCAACAGCAAGACCAGACGTATCAGGCAGTGTCATACTATTGAGGCTAGCCCATTCTTGAAGTTCATCCCACCCAATATCTGTGCGCCAGTCAGCAGACACCAAGCATGGCATCAGTGATAGTAGCAGTGCTGATAGTGTGGATTTCATTGATTAGGGAAGCTAATGTAGGAGCGCTAACCTGTGGGTAAAGGTGAAAGTGCTACATTCGCTAACAGTATGAGGCGTAATAAGTAGCTCGAAAGATCTAAGAAATCCTGTGGATGGCGCGTTTTACTGAGTATGAAAGCCACTAGAGCCTACCAATTACACGTCGAAGAGGAAGAAGTGCCAGTCGACATTTCCTCATTGATCGATGTCTGTTTCCTCCTGCTGATCTATTTTTTGGTGACGGCGACCATAATGCCGCGAGAAAGTGATCTAGACTTACAATTGCCTACGCCGGGAGAAAGTGCCGCTATGGAGGATTTAGTGATGCGGCTAAACCTAGAGACGACAGGAGCGGTGAGCATGGCCCAAGAGTCGGGCTCGGCTGAGCCCCTAGACACTGATGGAGATAGTCGTAGTTTGCCTCTACTTAAGGATAGAATCAATCTGATGCAAATGGCGGCAGCTCCCAATGAGTTGCTGGTGCAAATAGACGTGGAAGGCGATGCTTCACACCAACGGTTTATTGATGTGATGAATTGCCTGTCGGAAACGGATGTCGCTAAAGTAAGCTTTATCGATCGTGGGGAGGCACAATAGGAGCTAATCTTAGGGTTGCTACACTCGGGAGGTTATCTAGGTTGTTGCCTGCGGCGCTCGACAGAATGAACAGAATTTATCCAGAATTAACCAATGAAAAACAAAGCTCTTGGGATATTTAAGAGAGGATTCAGGGTTTTGGCCTTTTTCTTAGCTTAACCTTTTGAGAAATCCTGCGGAGTTTTGTTAATTCTGTATGAAAATTTCCTAGTTTAGTGACCATGGAGCTAATCCCAATCGAGAACTATTTTTCCAGACTGACCAGAGAGCATTGTTTCAAAGCCTTTGGCGAAATCGGTGTAATGGAAGCGATGGGTGATCACTGGGCTGATGTCGAGTCCAGCACGCACCATTGAGCTCATTTTATACCAAGTTTCGAACATCTCTCTGCCGTAAATGCCTTTAAGAATAAGCCCTTTGAAGATGATCCTGTCCCAATCGATGGTCACTTTTTCTGGAAATATACCGAGCAGTGAAATCTTCGCTCCGTTGGAACTGTGCTCAAGCATGTCATTGAGGCCGCTGGGGTGACCGGACATTTCGAATCCAATGTCGAAGCCTTCAGTCATGCCTAGCTCGGCTTTGATGTCGTCGAGGCTTTCTTTAGAGACATCAACAACGCGAGAGGCTCCGAGCTTTTTGGCTAGGTCCAGGCGGTAGGGATTGACGTCGGTGACAACGATGTTGCGAGCACCAGCAAATTTGGCGACAGCGGCAGCCATGCAACCAATGGGTCCGGCTCCTGTGATGAGTACGTCTTCGGCAACGAGGTCGAAGGATAGAGCGGTGTGGATCGCATTTCCAAGTGGATCAAATGTGGATGCGATGTCATCAGGGATGGACGTGTGGACTTTGTAGGCATTGACAGCTGGAATGGACAAGTACTCGGCAAAGGCGCCAGTGCGGTTGACGCCAACTCCTTTGGTGTTAGGGCAGAGGTGGCGTCGGCCAGCGAGACAGTTGCGGCAATGTCCGCACACGATATGGCCTTCACCTGAAACACGTTCACCGACGGTGAAATCATGCACACCAGCCCCGACTTCTGCGATCTCACCACAAAATTCGTGACCGATGGTCATTGGAACGGGGATGGTGCGCTGAGCCCATTTATCCCATTTCCAGATATGGAGATCAGTGCCACAAATCGATGTTTTCTTAATTTTGATGAGAACCTCACCAGGGCCAGCTGTTGGTTTTGGCACGTCTTCGAGCCAGAGACCTTCTTCCGCTTTGGATTTCACGAGTGCTTTCATGTTAGACTTTGTCAGTAATCGTTTTATTTTATCATGCCGTTCTGAGCTAAAAAAGAGGAAGTTTAGCAGTTGGCTAAATTTCTTCTGAGAAGTGATGATTGAGTATAAATTGGAGCGCTATTTTTCCTGTTCAAAATAATCTGGTCTTGGATATGGACGCGCCTTACCCCCTGAGTAGGAGCCAAATTTCTAATATATGACCTACGCAATCGCCGAATTACTGATGATTGCGTATCAGAAATAGAGAAGGTTCTAGACTGCAAGTTAAGTAGAATCGTAAAAAAGAAGACGAACTAAATTACGAATCTCCACTAGCTGAGAAGGAAATGTTTTTTCTTCAAATTACTGAAGTATAGAGGTGACGTAGCTGGATTCTCTCGAGACTGATTTCGGTCAGTTTCACATAGAGAAGAATAGGATTGGTTTCTATTGATTACATTGCTATGAACTCTGGCTGGATTAGGGGAGCTATTTGAAGTCCAAGTATTGATGCTCTGTTTCCAGATAAGAAAAAATATTGGGCTTGGCTATTGACCTAAGTTCCATCTTATCAATGTTTTATTGAAATTTAGTGGGTGATTTTGAGGGTGCGGCAATGGAATCATGTTTACATCAACGCCCTAGTAGTGCGATAGTTTAGGTATCTTGATAAGTTTTTCCATGAATTGCATACCGATGTGATTATTCGAGACTCCTGTAGGTGGGGCATCTCGATCAAGCTTAAGCGCCTACAACCTAACCCAAATGAATACCCAAATAACCCATGAGTTCATCTATCAAATCTTCAGAAGTTACCGATAAGGCAACGAAGGTCAGCACGGATCCTAAATCGCAAAAAGGAACCAGTAAACGATTACAGGAGTTCGGCATCAAAGCTCCAAATCAGAAGGCAAAAAACTTTGTGTTAGATACGAATGTGCTGCTGCATGATCCGGGTTGTTTAAATCGGTTCGCCAACAACCATGTGTGCATTCCAGCGGATGTTCTCTCTGAGTTAGACAAATTTAAGAATGAACAATCGGAGCGTGGGGCGAATGCGCGGCAAGTTCACCGTAAGTTGACTGAGATATTTGGCACATCAGAGCAAGTCACCGAAGGAGTTGAAACTGAAGGGGGAGGGACTGTGAGGTTGGTTATTTATGATCCTACCTTCTGCATGGAAAACTCTGAGATTCTAGCTCAATTCCTGAGAGTGTTTCCGGACAGGGAGCGTATCGATCACCGTATACTAGCGGCCACTTTGTTGTTAGCTGAGCACAATAGCTCACCAGTGGTTTTAGTTACTAAAGATCTTAATATGCAGCTAAAGGCGCGTGCCGTGCACATCAACTGCCAAGATTATCTCAACGATAAAGTGGATCCCAGTGAGGTGTCTAACTATGACATGCGCACTGTGGAAGTCGAAGCCAGTGAGCTTCAAAAGTTCGCCAGTGCTGGGCATTTAGAAATCGAGCACGAGAGAAGACCTGAAGTGGTTCTCAACCAATACGTATTGCTCGAAGCTGGAGAGAAACAGACGATGCCTGCACGCCTGGATTCCGAAGGGACTTTTGTTAGGTTACAAGTTCCCAATGTTCTTAAAATCCCAGATGGACATCATTTGAAGCCTTTGAATTTGGGGCAAAAATGTTTGATCGACGCATTACTCAACCCTGATATTTCTCTAGTCACCTGTTATGGGCAAGCTGGTACAGGTAAGACACTGGTTGCAGTGGCGGCCGGGTTAAGCGAGATGTTCAATCGTGAGTATAATGGAATTACCGTTAGTAGACCAGTGGTGGCTATGGGGGATACGATTGGCTTTTTACCTGGTGATCTAGATGACAAGATGCGTCCTTGGTTGCAGCCTATTTACGATGCCTTGGAGCTACTCATGTCACCGCCTGCTCACACCAGCCAAGCTCCTCGACGCAAGCAAGTAAAGAAGGATTCAGCGAGTAAATCCGTCACTAACGCCAAACCTTGGGAAGCACTTATTGAGCAAGGTCTAATAGAGATCGAAGCGCTCTGTTACATTCGTGGGCGATCTATACCTAACAGATTTTTTGTTTTAGACGAAGCTCAGCAGCTCACTCCTTTAGAAGCTAAAACGATAGTGACACGGATGTCGCGCGGGTCAAAATTGGTAATGGTGGGAGATCCTGCGCAGATAGATAACCCCTACGTTGATAGCCGGAGCAACGGTTTAGTTTACACACGTAATCGTCTAAAGGGGCAGCCTTTCACGGCACATGTATCGCTGTCACGTGGTGAACGCAGCCCACTCGCTGAAGCTGGTGCTCAGTTGATGTAGCAGTTTAGTCTTTAAAGAAGCGCTGGAAATTGAGCTCTAACTGCTCAGCCAGCGTTTCTTTTTTTCATCCATCACTTCAGCGAAACCAGTAAGGATTGAGCTGAGGTTTGCTGGATGATTCGCCTGGTTCACAAGGCTATGGCTAATCCATTGGGGAGGGGGAGTCATATCTGGAGCGTCGGTTTCTATCAAAATGCGCTCGCGTGGTAGGGAGCGAAATGTGTCTTGAACGCCAATTTTGCGTTGCTGCAGGAAGTAGCCAGAAAAAGAAAAGTACGCTCCATGTTTTGCCAGCTGTTTCGCGATTTCTGTGGAGCCGCCAAAGCTATGGAGGAGGAAGCCGCGAGTCGGTGTGGGAGTTTCCTGTAGGATGTCTAACAGCCAACCCCAGGCTTTAAGAATATGGATGGAGATTGGGAGGTTCCTGTCGCTAGCCAGTTTGAGTTGGAAGACGAATGCCCCTTCTTGGGCTTGCTTGTCTAGGCCAGTCATCCAGCGGTCGAGGCCGCATTCGCCGATGCAGGCATTCGGGTGGGAGTCGAGTTTTTCGATCAGAAGATCTTTCCATCCATCTTTGATTTCTGGAGTTTTCCAGGGATGAAGGCCGAACGATGGGATGATTATTTCTGGGTAGCGATGTGCAAGTTCGCTCACTTCGTCCCAGTCAAGTGGACTGGTGCCATTGACAACCATCTGGCTGATTCCGACATCCTGCGCTTGCTTAACAATGGCATCACTATCAGCCATCAATAGTGACGACTGAAGGTGAAGATGCGCGTCTTGCAGGCGGAGGGGAGGCATGGGGTTAGATATTCAGATTGACGAGGTCTTCGGCAGATTTGTCGTAGGAGTAGAGTGAAGCGGACTCGACAGTTAGCTCGGCCAAGGGGGCTGAGTAAATGGATTTCTGATCGCTCGGTTTGCGATAGCTTAGGTCGTAGTGGTCGACCAAGATAGACTGAAGGAATGCTTCCCAATCGGAATTTGCAATTTGCTCTTGCCACTGGCTGACTTGGTCCTGGCCACGCAAGCGTACGAGCACATTGAGGAGTTCGGTAAGAGTGGCTGGATTTTCACAAAAATGTGGATAGTCCTCACGCAGCAGAACGCAGCGCTCAGCGATTGAGAGCTTGAGTTCAATGAGTTTACTTTGGCTCAATTTCTTCCACAAGACCGGTGGGCAATGCACATTACCGATTCGGTTGCTTTCAGCTTCGGTCCAGACCTTTTTCTGAGGGTCGTGCGACTGTAAGGCGTTCCAAAGTCGTGTTTCAAATTGCTTTTGACTTGGTTGCTTACCTACTTGTGGGCTGCCTAAAAGCGATCCCTTGTGATTAGCTAAGCCCTCGAGGTCGAGGATTTGCTCACCACGTTTTTCGAGAGCGTGGAGCATGCGTGTTTTTCCCACGCCAGTTAGGCCAGAGAGGACAGTCAGTTCCAGTGTAGTTTCTGTGAGAATGCGGTTGAGGTCGTCTACTACAAATTTTCTAAATGAGCGGTAGCCGCCTTTGAGTAAATGGCTTTGAAGCCGATGGAACTCAGGATGTGGGTGAGCGAGCGCGAGCGCATTCCTCCACGCCAACAATAGAGCAGTGGATTGTAGTCGATCTCTTTGTCAGCAAAGTGACCAGCGAGAGCAGCTGAGGCATTGGCTGAGATCAATCCCGCGCCAAGCTTACGTGCTTCGAATGGCGAATCATTGTAGAGTGTGCCGACTTTTACTCTTTCCTCGTCGTTGAGGACAGGGATGTTGATTGCTCCTGGGATATGGTCGATCGCGAATTCAGAGGGGGATCGGACGTCGATGACCTCAGAATGGATGCTTAGATCACTAGGCAGGGTGATGGAGTCGAGAAAATGCAAAAGAGTGTAGGATTGTTTACTTTATGAGGCGAAAAAGCGCTCGGACTCCAGGGAGTGACGAGCGCTTAATATTGATAACTGTCAAAGGTCGAGTTAGATATTGTGCTAGAATGAATACCCGAGGTTCACACCGATGAATGGAGATGGGTCGTAGTCTTCTCTGGCTATACGGTGACCGTTAGAGTCATCGAGTAAAAGATCATTAGCAAAACCAACACCTGCGATAAAAGAGGTCTGCAGGTTATCATTGGCTTGCCATGTGAGTATGCCAAATACTGGGATGCTGTTATCTTCACCAATGGCCTGTTTGCCGTTTGTAATGGAGTCATCAAGACGGAAGCGGAGGCGTTCGGAGCGAGCTCCAAAGGTGAAACGTAAGTCATGTTTGATTTGCCATTTGACGGCTAAACCTGGGCCGAGTGATGCTCCAACAATAGGGCCGGTGGTGAGACTCAGATTCTGGCAAAATTCCCAATCAACAACAAGGATAGGAAAGACGCTGGCACTATCTTCGAGTTGCCCGACATAACCCACACCTGGCCCAATAGTCAGGGTGTCACTGAATTTATAGGAGGCACCAAGTAGGGCTCCACCTGTGAGGGTGTCACTAAAACTAGCGCCGCTTTCACCAGAGGTTCTGACGCTGGGGAGAGCAAAGAGTTTCCAGTTGTCGGCAAATTTCCAGCTAATGAGCGCTCCTAAATTACTAGTGTGGATGTTATCCCAAGGATTGAGTCCAACAAAACTGCCTGCAGACCCACCGTCGAAATCGTAGGAATGGAGTTGGTAGGAGGCTGTGAGAGCGACGAATAGGTCGTCATTGTTATTATAAATTGGGACGCCACCTGAGATGTGGAAGAACTGGTTAGAGACGTCACCGCCGCCATCAACATTCGCACCGAAATCGTAGATATATCCAGTCTGGATAGGGGCTACTTCCATTGCATAGGAAGAACATGTGAGAGCTGCTGCTAGTGTGCTGCTGAGTAGTAGGTTTTTCATGAGGTGTCGAATGAGTGATTTATTTTCTTATTTCCCAGATCTCACAGATTTGATTATCGAGTGGCTGCTTTGAGAAGCGATCGGTTTGGCCTAGGAACACTGCGCGCGTGTTACCGTCTTTGACGTGTTTAACGATAGATGCTATTGCGACTGCGCGTTTAGCTGAGAGGATTTTATTATCCACTTTGTTGCCGGTCTCGGAGGCGTAGCCGACGATAAGGAAGAATGAATCTGGGCGAGCAGCAGCAAGGGTGTCTATAATTTCCGAGCGGTCTTTGTCAGCTACTTCTGACGAATTGGTCTTGAAGCGAATTGAGCGAACCATGTGATCGTTGAGTTCGGTATTGATAAGTCCGTAAGCTTCAACCAGCTGTTTAGGGTTGAAGTCTTCTAGCTTCTCTAGTTCTTTATAGAGTCGTGATGCTGCAGGGTGAAGCTCGTCTACAGATTTAGCATAGAGGCTGTCGTAGTCGTTTGCCGCACGGAGTTGTTGCAGTTCGATTCTCATTCTTTCGACCTCGCTTGAGTTCATCGCGCCAACTAACTGGACTTCGAGGTCAGCAATCTTCTTATTGAGCTTTTCGTTGGTGAGCATGGTCTCATTGAGTGATGCGCGAAATTGGGCAACCGTTTCCGGTGTAGGGCGTCCAGCTAGCTCTTTGATTTGTTTGTCGCGCTCGGCTAGCTTAGCTTTGAGGGCTTCAGCTTCTTGTTTGAGGTAGGCAACATTTACTTGTTGGCCTTGGAGTTGCGCCAGCTGTGAACGGAGTTTACTCGCTTCATCGCTGAGTGACTGGTTCATTGAACCCGCCGCCTTGAGATCGAGCTGAGCCTTGGTGAGTGAGGCTTCTTTGGCACTGAGGGCAGTTTGGAATTCCTCAATGTTGGTGCGCAAATCCATAGCATCGCGGCTGATGCGTGTGCTGAGCTCATCAATTGAACTGGTATCAGCCGGGAGAGCGATACCGAGTGACTTGAGCTCTTGCTCTTTGGTGGCGACACTCTGACGGAGCCCGATGAGCTTTTCGGTATTTACTCCACTCACTGCAGGAACATTACCTTTCTGCTGCATGCTGAAGAACATCATGAGGGCAATGATAGCTAACATCGCTATGACGATCATGATGAGAGTATTTTGGCTGCTCGCTGGGGCAGCTGTGGGTGTGGAATTTTTTTCGGACATTTGAAGATTGGGTCGGGTGTTGTAGGTGTGGGCTAGTCTTTAGTGAATTATGAGTGGGGCGGCAAGCACAGGTTTGGGGCCAAGGTTATTTACGCAATTTCAGAGTGTTGAGTGGGAGGTTTGGGTCGATATCGCAACACATGTCTGAGTATTCATTTCTGAGGAATTTTTGCAGTCCAACGAAGGCGATCATGGCTGCATTGTCAGTGCTTAGGTGCTTGCTGCAGACTTCGAGCTCCATGTTGTGCCGCTTACAGGCGTCAGCCATTGCGTCGCGGAGGGCGCCATTGCAGGAAACTCCGCCAGACATGGTGATGCGATCCGCTTGGACTGACTGGGCCGCACGAATAGTTTTCTTAACCAAGACTTCGATGACGGCAGCTTGGAAGGAGGCGCAGATGTCTGGAAGTTGCTCAGCGGTGGCTAGTCCGGTTTCTGGGTTGAGCTCTGAGATAGTATAGAGCACTGCAGTTTTGAGACCTGAGAAGGAAAAATCGAGGTTGGCTCGCTTGAGCATTGAACGGGGGAAGCTGTATGCAACAGGGCTGCCGTCACGTGCGACTCGCTCGATTTCTGGGCCTCCGGGATAGGGGAGACCTAGCATCTTGGCGACCTTATCGTAGGCTTCGCCAGCCGCATCATCCACGCTCTTACCTAATAGCTCGTACTCGCCAAATTGTTTGGTGTGCAGGATCATGGTGTGCCCACCAGAGACAACTAACGAGATGTTGGGGAGGATTCCTTTGTCTCCCGCTATGAATGGTGAGAGCAAGTGGCCCTCCATATGGTTAACCGAAATGAAGGGCTTGCTAGCCGCGACTGCCATTGCCTTAGCAGCGGTGTGACCAATCAGCAGAGATGATGCTAGACCGGGGCCTGCGGTGGCAGCAAACCCATCAACTTGTTCGAAAGTAACTCCAGCTTTGTTTAATGCGGCGTCGATCAGTGGGCGCAGCGCTAGCGAGTGATTACGTGAAGCCAACTCAGGAACCACTCCTCCGTACTCGCGGTGGATGTCGATCTGCGAGGAAATCTCAGAGCTGAGCACTTCGGCTTTATTTAAATTTCCTCGTAAAATCGCAACCGCTGTTTCGTCACAGCTGGATTCGATGGCTAGTAAGATGACTGTCGTATCGGGCACAGCTGCGAGTAATTGCTGAAAGCGTATTACTTGCAAGTGGATTTCTCTACGATTCTAGCAAAATTAAGAAAATAGGAATTTAAATGGATCCTCTCGAGTTGGTTGTTTCGTAGGGATTGCGGGTGTTGAGTTGAAAGTTAAGAAAGGTGAAATTCATCTAGTGTGTTGATTTTAAGATAGCTAAGAGCTGCGATGTTTATGGGTGAAAACAAATCTGAGTTTTTTAGTTAAAAAGGACTTGCACAGGGCATGGAAATAGGTAGGTTCCAGCCGCCGCAAGGCAAAGCAACGAAAGACGATGGAGCGGTAGCTCAATTGGTTAGAGCACCGCCCTGTCACGGCGGAGGTTGCGGGTTCGATTCCCGTCCGCTCCGCCATCTTCTTTCAATGCAAAACACATCGACTAAGTGGAGCGGTAGCTCAATTGGTTAGAGCACCGCCCTGTCACGGCGGAGGTTGCGGGTTCGATTCCCGTCCGCTCCGCCACTCGTTGATTAAAAAAAGCGCATCCTAATGGGGGCGCTTTTTCGTTTGGAGAGCTTGACCAGCTTTCTTAAGTTGGCAACAGGCTCAGCGGTCATCTTGGGGGCAGCTTGAGCATTGACAAATGGTAATAGACGTTGCAACTTAGGCAATAATGTTTTCAAAAAGTTATAAAATAGTACTGGCTTTATCATTGTTAGGGCTTCCAGCTCAAGCAAGGACTTGGACGAGTGTTGACGGCTTAAAGACATTTGAGGGTGAGTATAAATCCTTCGACCAAGAGACCAAAGAAGTCACGGTTCTACGAAAGTATAAGAAACTCAAGTTTTCGATGGATGTGCTTTCACCATCGGATCGCGACTGGGTGAATGTAAAAGTTGAAGAGGTTGCCGCTAAAGAGGCTGCTGCAAATGCTCCTACGGTGGAGGAACAATTGGCAGCTCAAACAGTGGGGTCTAAGCTGAATGAGAAAACTCTTGTGCGGCTTGACGGTAAGCGCTTCAAGAAGGCTCAGATTGAGAAAGTTCCGGAATATTACTTACTCTATTATTCTGCGAGTTGGTGACCACCTTGTCGTAAAGCTGCGCCACAGTTAGTGGCCAAATTCAACAAAGAAATAGCAGGTAATGAAAATGTCGAATTCATTCACGTTAGCCTTGATAGTAATGAGGAATCTGCTCTTGCGTGGGCCAAAAAAGAAAACTTTCCATGGTTACATGTCATGAAGCAAAGCATAGCCAAGGCTGATTTAGCAAAGTTTAAAACGGAGCGGTATGTTCCATTTTACTGTTTTGTCGACAAAGACGGAAAAGTATTAGCGAAGGGCTCTCAAGCATCTTTTGCTAAAGCTAAGGAAGTCGCTCAATAGCAGTCAGATAGACCTTAGTTAAGATTTCAGGTTCACATCAATGATGTGGGCCTTTTTGTTCACTTTTTTTATACTCATTTCGCGGGGCGGACTTAAGAGGTTGACGGCTGAAAATTGGGTTCCTATGTTAGCCGCGAATTTATGAAGAATCCTATCACTGTTTCCGTCACCGGAGCTGCGGGCCAAATTGGCTACGCCTTACTTTTTAGAATTGCATCTGGAGCCATGTTTGGGCCAGACCAACCAGTCGCCCTGCGCTTGATCGAGATCGAGCCCGCCATGAATGCCCTGCAAGGGGTAGTGATGGAGCTCGATGATTGCGCCTTCCCTCTGTTACAGAGTGTTACCACATCGAGCGACCTCGATGAAGGTTTCAATGGGACAAACTGGGCGTTACTCGTCGGTTCAGTTCCTCGTGGTGCTGGAATGGAGCGCAATGACCTTTTGGGCATCAATGGAAAGATTTTCACTGGTCAAGGGGAAGCGATTGGACGTTCCGCAGCGGCTGATGTTCGAGTCGTTGTCGTAGGTAACCCATGTAATACGAATTGCCTGATTGCTATGCAGCACGCGAGTGGGGTGCCGAGTGATCGATTTTTTGCAATGACTAGACTCGATGAGAACCGCGCGAAAAGCCAGCTTGCAGTCAAAGCGGGAGTGCATAGCTCAGAGGTAACGAATCTCTGTATTTGGGGGAATCATTCCTCCACCCAGTATCCAGATTTCTATAATGCTAAAATTGGTGGCAAGCCCGCTACTGAAGTGATCAATGACGAGGCGTGGTTGCAGCAAACATTTATTCCAGCAGTGCAGCAACGTGGCTCAGCGATTATCAAAGCAAGAGGGGCATCGTCTGCGGCATCGGCTGCAAATGGCATCGTCGATACTGTTCGTAGCTTGTGTTCTCCGACTGCTGCTGGTGATTGGTTCAGCGTGGCGGTCTGTTCGCCTGGTGCCTATGGAATTGATGCTGGCTTGATCGCTTCTATGCCGATTCGTACCGAAGATGGTAAAACGTGGTCGGTTGTCGAAGGGGTGGAGGTAAACGCATTCTCACGCGAGAAAATAGATGCCTCAATCGCCGAGCTTAATGGCGAGAAAGAGGCCGTGAAGCATTTGCTCTAGTGGCGAGACGAGCTAATAAGAAAACCATTGTGCTCACTGTCATGTTGGCAGTGAGTTTGGTTTTCTGTGGTGCGTTTTCGGTTAAATCCGAGTATCGGGGGCTTCAGGCCAAGTTTGCACAAGATCAAATCAAGACGTTTTACTTGATTCGCGAGAGTGCTCTCGGCTCAACTGCTGAGGAATCGGCGAAAATAAAAAATCACTATCCATCGGGCACCAAGCAATCGACAGGGAGTCCGTTGGGCGCTGCTGTCGAATTAGTGCGTAGCGAGGTGATGCGTGATGTGATTACTCATTTGCAGACAACTTCAGGACAAACTCTGGGCGATGATCCAGAGGTGTGGATTCGATTTTACGCTGACTGAATAGCTGTCTAAGATGACGCCTTCATTATTCCGATCTTGCGTTCGAACTCGAGATCGGGAGCTAGGCCAGCGCGGAGAGCATTGTTGTAGGCTTCTCTGGCTTTCTTTTTATCGCCTTTTAGGTTGTGCACTAGAGCGATGTTGTAGTAGCCAGCTTCGTATTCTGGGTCGAGTTCTACGGCACTCTGTAAGAAGTCGAGAGCCTTGGTGTAGCGGGCTTTTCTAGCCTCAATGATTCCTCTGTAGAGGAAAGCTTCTATGTAGTCAGGTTTGAGGTCAATGGCTCGGTCGATCGACTTGGCGGCTAGGTCATCATTGTTCTGTTGGAAGCGGGACATGCCCAGCATGAAATGGGTGTAGGGGCTTCTAGGGCGCTGTGATGTGCCTAGTTCGAAGATTATTTCGGCATCTTCTATTTCACCGAGACGCATGCGGATCACTCCGCGATTGATAAGGAAGCTATAGTCTGGGATGGCATCGTATGCTTCATCATAAATGTCTTTGGCGAAGCCGAGGTTATTTTTTTCAACGAGTCGTCTAGCAATCGTGTGATAGATATTGATTTTGTCATTGGCAATTTTTTGAGCGCGATCTCGGCTCTGTCTGCTAGCTCTGCCAAGTGGGCTGTGGAGGGTGCCCTCGGATTTGTGCTCGAGGAGCATTTCGCGTTCACGCTGGGTGAGTTGCAGTTCATCACCACCTGCTGCGAGGTATTCTGTTTCGAAATCAGGGTTTGGTACCGCCGAACGCTGGTATTCATCCCAAAGGAGGAGCTCGGCCTGACGGCGGCGCGAGGACTGGGTGATGAGACGGTTGACTGTTTTCTTGAGAAGTTCAGCCTCTTCACGTGCAGCTTCGTCAGCGAGTGGTTGGCTGGCTTTAAGTGCGAGTTGCTCTTGAGTGGCTTTGAGGGCGGATGCTAGGTTGGTGGTTCTCGTGCGAAATTCGGCGTTTTCTTTGCGTTTAAGAATAAGTTGATTCTTAGCAATAGCGACATCTTTTTCCGCTATTTTTACTAGGTCTAGTGCGATGTTCTTATCGGCATTGAGTTGGGCGAGGCTTTGCTTAGCATCGCGTAGTTCATGGCCGAGACGCAGGTTTTCTTTCATCAATTCCTTGGCTCGGTTGGCATCGCTGAGTTTGAGCATCTGGCTGAGTTGATCGCGCTCGGCCGTCATATTGACGAGGTCTTGTCGCAGCTCATAGCTAAGTGACTCAGAGTCGGAAAGTCGATTGATGAGGTCGGAGATCTCACCTTTTTGGGAGTTCATGATGACGTCAGCTTCGGCAAGTTGGCTTTTCAGGAGGTTAATTTCCTTGCGCATGGTAACGACGACGACCGCTGTGTTTGTCTGTGATGCATCTAGGTCTTTGGTCTTCTTAGCTAATAGACTTTTATTGAGTTTGGTTTCTCTGAGAAGTTTTTGGTTTTCAAGCGTCTTGATCTCTAGAAGTTTCTTGGCCTTAAGATGAGCATTGGTGAGCAAGATGAGCTCTTTCTCTTTCGTATCGTTTTGTTGTTCGAGCTTGTCGACATCAGCACGTAGTGGGGCCGTGGCGAGAGCTGTGCGAGTGCGCTGCAGTTCCTCGATGCTAGAGAGTAGCTTTTGTTGGTCATTTTTCCCTAAGTGCTGACTCTTGCGGAGCTCCTGCTGGAGCCGTGCAATCTCACCATTGAGCATACGGGTCTGAGTGCTTTCTTTACCGAGCCCTTGTTGGTTTTTTCGCAATTCAGTCTGAAGTTTGCTAATGCGTTGAGTGTATTTGAGTTTCTCTGATGTGTGCTTTATTTTAAGAGATTCGAGTTCCTTTTGCTGACTATTCACTCGGTCATTGAGTTGGGTAAGCTGGCGGAGGTCTCCTTGGTTACTTTTCACGACCGCAGGGCTGGGGATGCTTTTTTGCGCGCCTTTACCTATCACTAAATGCTGCAGCTGAGCTTGCTCGGCCATGAACACCTTTTGAGCGGCTGGCTCTACGCGTTTGATAGCGGCCTTTGTTTTGTCAATGCGTCCATGGACTATGTGAGGTTTCCAAGCTGGGTGAGCTGCTGCGAGGGACTCGTAATAGCGCAGTGCCTGGTGGTACTTATTCCAGGCATTCTTGAATGCTTTCTCTTCCTCTAGCTTTTCAGCCTCAGAGACAGTCTGGTAGGCTGAGAGGAGAATAGTTCCAGGGCGCACAGGTTCCTTGACCTCTTGAGCTAGAAGGGTGGAGGGTAAGGCGATAAGAATGATTGAGATGTAGGTGCGTAGGTTTCTTCTCATATTGTTGCAGAGGCTTGTAGGGGAAGTTGCTTTCAAGGGGAAGTGAAAAGTTTTCGTGCTATGTTATGGGAAACCCAGTGCCGTAGTGGACTTAGTCCTCATCGACACCATGGAAGAAGCGATCCGTCCACGGTGAAAATGCTTCAGGCAGAGGAGCGTGAAAGGTCAGGCGCTTGCCGCTACGTGGATGGGTGAAGCTGAGCCGGCGAGCATGAAGCATGAGCCTGCCGGGCTGCGCCTTTTGGCGGTTTGGTTTTGCGTAGATCGGGTCGCCAAGGATTGGACAACCAAGGTGCAGCATATGCACCCGAATCTGGTGGGTTCGCCCAGTATGGAGGTCACAATGGATCAACGAGCTATTGGTGGTGGCGTCGGTGCCGAGATCGCAGTAATCGGTGATCGCTGGCTTGCCAGAGCCAGGATTGACGACTGCCATTTTTAAGCGATTGACTGGGTGGCGGCCAATCTGGGTAAAAATGCTGTCATGGTCTTTGTTTGGTTTTCCTTCTACCACAGCTAAATATTGCTTCTTGGTCGTGCGGTCTTTGAATTGTTGAACAATATCGACGTGAGCGTTGTCGGTTTTGGCAACGACTATGCAACCAGAGGTGTCTTTGTCTAGGCGATGAACGATTCCCGGACGTTCGACACCTGCGATGCCAGCCAGTTTGCCTTTACAATGGTGGAGCAAAGCATTGACGAGGGTCCCCGTGGCATTTCCTGCTGCTGGGTGCACCACTAGGCCTGAGGCTTTGTTGATGACGATGAGATCGTCGTCCTCGTAAATGACATCAATTGGGATTTCTTCGGGCTCGGCGGTGTCTGATTTTGGTTCGGGTATGTTTACCGTGAGGGAGTCGCCGACTTGGATGGAGTACTTAGGCTTGGCTTTTTCTCCATTGACGAGGATGTCTCCCGATTTCAGCAACGACTGGATACGCGCTCGTGAGAGATCTGGCAACTGAGTGCACAAAAATACATCGAGCCGCTTTCCAGTATTGTCGTCCACTTGAATCTTCATCCAGTGATGATTTGTCAGAATCAGAGGGACACCAGAAAAAACTTTCGATTTCTAAAGTTTTTCAGTGCCATTTGAGAATTTTCTTCCTAATATCCCACGAAATGGAGGATTTCCCGTTAGAGGTTGAAGTAGAAGATTGCAGTTCTTGTGGCGAAGTGATGGATGTATCGGCCCTTCCTCCGTACACAAATGTGCAGTGTCCTAGCTGTGGTGAGCACTCTCATGTGAAGTGTCAGATAGGTGCTTATAGTATTATAAGTCGCCAGGGAGTAGGTGGAATGAGCCTAGTGTTTGCTGCCAGAGACCAAACTCTCGGGCGTAAAGTGGCTATCAAGTTGCTGAATGAGGATTACTCCCGCGACACTAAGCGTATTGAAGAATTTGAAAAGGAAGCAAAGATCACAGCATTGATCAGTCACCCCAATGTGGTGCGCGTCTATACTGTTGGCCAAGCATTCAACCGGTACTATATCGCGATGGAGTTGGTGGATGGGGATAGCCTAGAGCAATTGATGCAGAAACAAGGGAAGTTGTGTGAAGACATGATCACTCGTCTTGCCATTGAAATTGTTGAGGGGCTCAAAGCAGCCCATACAGAAGGGCTAATTCACCGTGATATGAAGCCTGGAAATGTGCTGATCGATAGCAATGGTCATGCTAAAATTGTTGATTTCGGTCTCGCTTTGATGACTTCTGGAGGCAAAGCCATCGCTGATGAAATTTGGGCAACTCCTTATTATGTGCCACCAGAAACCTTACAATTACGTGAAGAAGATTTACGGAGTGATATCTACGCTCTCGGAGCTAGCTTGTATCACGCATTGTCAGGAATGGCCCCATTCACTACTGAGACCAGATCGACTACTGAGCTTCTAAAGATCAAGACTGATGTGCCACGCCTTGGCAAGGTGACATCTGATGTGAGTCCCTTTTTGTCTGAGGTTATCGATAAAGCAATGGCTTTTGATGCCGATGATCGCTTCCAGAGTTATGAAGAATTTCTTGCTGCATTACGACAGGTCGAAATGTATTTTCGTACAGGCAATGAACCTGAGGAGTTGTCTGAACCAACAAAATCGCGACGCGGTCAAAGACAACTTAAAAGTTCAAGTGTACTCATCGCCGTAGCAGTTGTGGTAACGGCACTCATCATCGGTGTCGTAACGCTGATGACCACTGATACGACTCCGGAGAAGGTGAAAACGCCAGTGGTCGTTGGTGGCGAACCCGCCGAAGATCCAGGAATAGACGAGGAAGCGATGCATGTGCTGATCGCTGCTGAGTTGCGTATTGCACAGACATTTCTGACTCAAGGGAAATACATGTCGGCTCACGAGCGCTACCTCAAGCTGGCAAAAAATAAAGCGGTTGAGAGTGAAACGATGTACTGGACAGGAATGCGCTCGGCTATTTCAGCCTGGCTCGGAGGTGAATCACAGAACGCCCGAGATGCACTGCGCGAGATTTTAAAGCTTCAAGCACAGTCGGGAAGGGAGGAGCTTTCTACGGTTGATAAGAAATTACAGAAAGCCATGGTGCGACTCCTTGGGCTGAAATCAATCCCGTTAGAGCAAGTAAGTCAACTGAATGACGATTTAGATATCATGATCCTATTTGCCTCAGCTTTGAAAGAATGGGATCAAGGGAGGTGGCAAAATGCGGAGATTTTATTTTTGACTCTGAAGCAAGCGAAGACGGATTCTGATCAAGCTGGATTAGAATACTATAAGCAAATGTCCGATGCCTATTTAGCTGATCTGAAGTTGCTGAGTCCGCTTAAAGAGGGATTTGATCCGAAGACGGTGGAGCAGGCCAAAGAGGATCTAGTGGATGTTCTTAGCGCACGCAATAACCTCAAGACCAAAGGACGAGCACCCTTCAATACTCTTCAATGGCAGCGTCAGATCAATGCTAAGATTAAGCATATCGAGGCGAAGCAGCAAAGAGCTATATTAGAATCCAAAGAGCAGCGAGAGAATGCTGTGAAGTATTGGGCAATGGCCAAAAGCAACGCTCTCAGAGCACTAAAGCAACACGACTTTGAGCGTGTGGTTAAGGAGCTTAAAAAAGTCAAAGCGATCAGTGAGGATGATAAAGCCTGGAGAAGCAGTATTCTTTATTTAACTGAAAATGCAGTGGCTCTTTATAAATCGACCTCTGTTGCTCTTGAGGGTAAATCAGCTGATTTTGTCGTGAAACGACTAGATGGAATGGTTGAGTATGAAAAATTGTTGGGAGCTAAACCTGAAGGGTTGTTAGTTGGAGTAGAGGATAGAGAAAAGTTGTTGGCTTGGCGTGATTTATCTCCTTACACAATGATCGATTTACATAAGAAAATTTCGATTGTTCAGCTGAGCGAAGACGAGAAAAATCAGCGACGCGAGCAGCTTATCGCCTACACTTGGTTGACCGGGCTTGAAGCCAAAGCTCGTAGTGGAGCCGAAAGTTTGGCTGACGCGAGCCCTACCTTTTCTAAGCGCTGGAAGGCATGTATGGAGGCTGTGAATTAGTTTTTTTCCGTGCCGTCAATGGATTGATGGGTACATAGCCAGTCCTGCTTTCGCGGGTAAGGATAGGCTTAATTGAATGCCTTATCCTCCATTGCGGGTGCGCATCTAGGATACGATTGACTGAGTCGATGAATGCGTTAAGAGCATTTAGATCGAACCGATTCCGGCGAAGCCAAGAAATGGGTAGTTCACAGCTAGGCAACTTTGTCAGTGATTTACGCATTTTGAAGTGAGCGCAGTTGACATTGTAGTGATCCAGATGATGCTGCGCACATGAGTATTAAGCACATCATCACCCATCCAGGTGGTGCACACAAAGATGACTTTTTGGCCTGCAGCCTTATGATTTATAGCCACGGAGTACCAGTGCTTCGTAAAGAGCCAAGCGAGGCGGAAGTGGGAGATGCCTCCATCGCTGTAGTTGATGTGGGGGGGGAGCATGAGCCTACGAAAATGAATTTCGACCACCATCAGTTCCCAGCTGATTATGCACCCACTTGTGCTTTGAGCCTGGTGCTTCGCCATTTAGGTCTCTACGAAGATGCCCGCCAGTATTGCGATTGGTTAGAGACTTCAGAGTGGCTGGATACACGTGGTGCTGTGAAAACATCTAAGTGGTTGGGTATTGAGCGCTCAGCGATGGCTAAGCTTAATTCGCCAGTCGATATTACTCTCTTGAGGCGTTTTGCAAAACAGGAGAGACACGAGGCGGGGCAGCCAGTTTACGAGGTCATGCGCATGATAGGTGAAGACATGGTTAGCTTTCTCAAAGGAATGCGTGAGCGCATGAAGGAAATTGAGAGGCAGTCTGAAATATGGGAGATCGATGAGAAGTTTAAGGTGGTATTTATTCCGAGAGTAGAGCCTATGATAGGTGAGCCGTCCGCTGGACTTGGCCGATACATTGAGAGCAACGAGTTGGACTGTGTGGCGATGGTGTATCCAGATCGACGTGGCTCTGGTTATGGATTGTCCCGCTATAACGATGATTTGCGCCTCAACTTCACGAGAATTGGAGACTGTGATGATGTGCACTTTGCGCATAAATCAGGCTTCATGGCTAAGAGTTCAGCCATCGCTCCTGATCGTCTGCGCGAGTTACTTTCCTCGGCTTGGGTCGGATAGTTGAGTTTGACTTTCTTATTGAGCTTCGTTTCTCACGCCAACTTCGGATTGGCGGAGCTTGACGAGCAGAGCATCAAGTTCTTCAACTTTGTCAGCATTGCCTGCTGCGATGTTCTTTTGTTCGCCTGGATCAGTACCGAGGTCATACAGTTGAGCGAGTGGAGCTTTCTTGCCTTTTTGGGCCTGGCGAGCAGGGATGTATTTAAAGTCGCCTTTACGAAGTGCAATACCGCGAGCTTCTTCGAGCATGTATGGTAGTCCTTTGCTATCCTTACCGAGTAGAGCTGGCAGCATGTTGCGGCTGTCGCGCGCTTCACCATCAGCGAGCTTTACGCCCAATAGGTCTGCGAAGCTGGCAATGAAATCAATCTGGTTCATCATGGCTCCCGACTTACCTGGCTTGATCCTGGCTGGCCATTTTACGATGAATGGCACGCGTGTGCCACCTTCGTAGATTTGGTATTTACCTCCACTGTAGATTCCAGAGGCGTCGTGGCCACCGTCAGACTCTTTGCTAGAAGTGTGGACAGTCGTGCCGTCTTCATAGCCGTCATCGTAGACTGGTCCGTTGTCACTGGAGAAAATGACGAGAGTGTTTTCTTCGAACCCATTTTCTTTAATTGCTTTCAATATTTCACCGGTTGCCCAGTCACATTGGACCATGGCATCACCACGGTGACCTAGCTCAGTCTTTCCTTGGAATCGTGGGTGAGGTGCACGCGGTACGTGGATGTCTTGTGAGGCGAAGTAGAGGAAGAATGGCTCATCTTTGCCTTTTTGCTTGGAGATGTATTCTTTAGTCTGTTTGACGAATTCGTCAGCCATTGTCTGGTCATCCCAGAGAGCTGATTTACCACCCCATTGGTAGCCGATACGTCCAATACCGTTGATCACTGAGTGGTTGTGGCCGTGGGAGCTTTGGTAGTAGGTCATCGCTTCACGATCAGTCTTGTCATTCGGGTATCGAGTGGACTTCTCGTCAGGGCTCTCGTAACTACGTGTCACATAGAGTGGGTCCTTAGGGTCTAGATTGAGAACCTTGTGGTTGACCACATAAACACAGGGGACGCGGTCGTTTGTGGAAGGGAGTAAGAAGGAATAATCAAAGCCGATCTCCAGTGGCTCAGGTTTGACTTCGCCATTCCAGTCTAGCGGCGTGCCTCTCTCGCCAATGCCTAAGTGCCACTTACCAACGATTGCAGTAGTGTAACCAACCTTTTTGAAGAGCTTAGGAAGGGTGGTTTTATCTTGTGGAATGTAGAGGGGAGCATTGGGAGGTAAAATGCTCACATCATTGCGGAAGCCATGGACGCCAGTGAGCATAGAGAAACGGGAGGGTGTACAGGTCGCAGCAGAGCAATGACCGTCGGTGAACATCAGGCCCTCACTGACCATTTTATCAATGTTAGGAGTTGGAACCATTTTTGATCCATAAACCCCATTGTCACCTTAGCCGACGTCATCGCCATAGATTATAACGACATTAGGACGGTCAGCAGCCACAAGAGTCATACTTGTCGCTACTAGGAGTGAACTTGTGAATTGGCAGATTTTATTCATTACTGATATAGGTGCATTTGATTGTGAAGTTGCATAAAAACTCATCTTTTTAGATTAGTCAGGTAAATCTAGCTTTAGATTAGTATGAGTCGAGGGTATTCGCTTGAGTTGCGGCTGAGTCTAGCCCTATAGTTTAGCACTCTTCAGATATGGCACCTCAAACAACTAAACCAGTAGGCACCGTCGGTGTGCCAGCCTTACTTTGTGCTCTCACTGGCAGTGTGCTTGCTGTGAGCATGGAGTGGATGGGATTCCTCAACGAGGTGACTGCTAGCTTGGCTTTTTTTTGGGAAAAAGAGCCATTTTTCTTGGTGGACCCCGAGCTTGTTTCCCGTGAATGGAATTGGCTAGTGACCTTTTTAGCGAGTTGGTTGGTTGCCTACTTTACTTTGGCATCAGCCCAACTGTGGCGACGCCTACTGGTGGGTATAATGGCTGGGCTTGTGCTGGTGGGTTTCATGCCGAGTTTAGCATTATGGGGGATACTTTGGTTGCCAATAGTCTCGGCCATAGCCGTACTCTGGACATGGGCATGCGCTATTCTCTATGGAAGTCAGCACGCCATGCCGTGCGAAGCTGTTGCTACAGAAGTGGAGCCAGTGGAAATGAAAGTGGAAACAATTCCTTTTCCAACCAAAAAGAAAGCAAAGTAAACGATGGCCAGAGCAGACTACCCACAGCCAATTCAGGAACTCATAGCTGAGTTGAAGCGTCTTCCGGGCGTGGGACCTCGGAGTGCTGAAAGGATGGCTGTCTGGATGATTCAGCACAAGAAACGTAATCCGCTCGAACTCGCTCAAGCTCTTAGCCAAGCTGAAGCCTCAGTGACGCTTTGCCCAGCCTGTGGCTTTTTCGCAACGGCTGATGGCTGTACTATTTGTGATGACCACAGCCGGGATGAAAAACTGGTCTGTGTGGTGGAGCAAGCGACGGATGTCCTACCGCTAGAACGAAGTGGAGCATTTAGTGGCTATTACCACTGTCTTGGTGGAAAGCTTTCTCCACTGGATAATGTCACCCCCTACGATTTACGCATCAATCAATTGCTCAAGCGCTTGGAGACGTTAGAGGAAGTCGAAGTGATTTTAGCACTCAGTTCCGATGTGGAAGGTGAGGCAACAGCCAACTACCTAGCTGAGGTGTTGGCTGAGAAAAAGTGTGCTGTCACGCGTATCGCGCAAGGCTTGCCTGCCGGTGGTGGGCTTGAGCATGCTGACGAACTCACTCTGATGAGGGCACTCCAAGGACGGAGGTAGTTAGGTTTTTCTAGAAGTAGCTAAAGAGTCACTTTAAGTAAAGCTGTGGCAACACTATTAGGATCGAAGCGTTGTTGGATGGAGTGGTCGATAGCTTTTTTGCTGCGTGGCACGAGACCTTTGAATAGCTCTTTACCTTGCTTGTTGGTTACGGTGATTTCTTTTTCGAGGTTTAGCAGTTTGTCGCTTAAACGTAGAGTGATGGTAGGGACGTTGTCAGAGTCTAAAAGAATCTTTTGGCCATCGATAGTTGCCGAGATGATTTGATCCTTTTTCGGGGCTTCATTGTAGAGCCAGTAGAAGCGCTTTCCTGTGATGTCGTCTTGATGCCATAGGATGTGTTTTGGCCAGGGATCACGCGTGTGGCTGGCCATCCATGGGATAGCTACAGCATCTTTGCCATTCATCCAGTGGCCATAGTTGGGGTAAATGATGGTTTTATGCTTATAGGCACCAGGATTCAGCTTGGCTAAGCCGTCGAGTTTCGCTCCCCATTGGGCTGCAATTTTATTGCGATCGTAGGCCGCGTCCTTTCCTCCACATTGGATAAAGAAGGGGAGGTTGTAGAGGTTGTCTGGGCGAGCTTCATTCGGGTGACCCGCCATCATGGCGGCTGCGGCCCATCTATCAGCCATGCGCGGTGCTAGCTGGTAGGTGCCGTCGCCGCCGGCCGAGTACCCTGTGATGTAGACTTTGTTAGGATCGACGCCTTTGAGGGCTACGAAGTTCTCAATGAGGGTGTCAAACATCGGGTCGATATGGCCTTCGTGCCAGAGGTTCCAGCTGTTTGTTGCTGCGCGGGGAGCTAGGTAGTAGCCCTCCTTTGGTTTATACAGCCGAATTTGGTTCTTCCATTGCCTGTCGTTGACTGCTGCTGGAGCATTGCCACCACCATGCATGGAAATGTAGAGCGAGTGACCAGTCGCGGGTGCTTCACCATATTTGAGGAAGGCATAAGGCATTTTTAACCCACCGTGTTTGATGGTCTTAGAATCGAAATCCTGCTGACGCTCTTCTTAGAGTTCTTTCTTTCGTTGAGCGAGTGATTCCGAGCTATAGGCGTCGGCTTCGGTTTTACTCAGCCCAGCGGCAAAGCTAGGAATGGTTAAGGCGATGAGTGTTAGATGCGTGATGCTTTTTTGCATGCCAAGAATATGCATGCAACTGCGGACTATGCAAAGATCTTAGTTATTGCGGAGCCTTTTCTGCCTGCCATTTTGAATGGGCGCTTGCTTGCCGAGTAGATTGTTTCGTCATATTTCAGTCCCATAGCGTGTCCGATTGTCGCATTGAAGTCCGAGGCGCTCACAGCATCCTTAACCACATTGGAGCCAGTGGCATCGGTTTCGCCGTAGACCATGCCGCCTTTGATTCCTCCGCCAGCGAGGATGGTGGAAAATGCTTTGGGGAAGTGATTGCGTCCGCCATCGTCCGTGACTTTTGGGGTGCGGCCGAATTCGGTAGCTAGCACGACGAGTGTGGAGTCTAGTAGGCCTTTGGCTTTGAGATCCATGAGTAAAGCTGAGACCGCTTGATCTAGGATTGGTAGCTTATCTGCTGCTTGTTGGAAGTTATCGTTGTGCCAATCGAATCCACCGAGTTCAACTTCAACTGAGCGCACACCTTTCTCGACCAGGCGTCTAGCAAGCATGCATCCTTTAGCGAATTGAGTACCGCCATAGAGCTTGTGGGCCACGGGGGATTCGTCTGAGAGGTCAAAGGCTGCGAGGTCTTCACTTTTCATGAGTTTGACAGCAGAGTCGTAAACTTCGCTGTAGGCTCTCACAGTTTTGTGGCCGGCATGGTATTTAGCGTCAAATTCGGTATCTAAGAGCTTACGAAGCTCGAGCTGTTTTTTGAAATCGGATTCCGTGACTTTTCTATTCTTTACAGAATTTTTGAGTCCTTCCGTAGGGTTTCCAACGGGAAGTGGCTGGAGGCTCGGTTCTAGGAATCCAGCCCCTGGGTGATCATTGCTACAGCTGATGGTGACGCTCGAAGGCAGGGTTTTGTTGAGAGGGGTGCTGAGTTTGTTAATCCAACCGCCAGTGGAGGGGTGGACGATGGAGGAGCGCTGCGCGTAACCCGTACGCATGAAGTAGCGGCCAGGTCCGTGTGCGCCCTGGGTGGAGCTCATTGAGCGAATGATGGCGAGCTTGTCAGCTTGTTTCGCTAGCTGGGGCAGCCAATGGCCGAGTTGAATACCGTCGACATTAGTTCCAATGGCGCGGGTGTCACCCATGATGGATGAGCCGGCTTCGGCTTTGGGGTCAAAGGTGTCGATGTGGGTCATTCCTCCGGACATGAAGAGGTAGATGACGTGTTTGGCTTTACCTCCACCAGCAGCTTTGATCGCAGCATTGGCGGCATTGAGCGGTGAGTTAAAGAGGCTGGCCATGGAGCCGCCCAGTGTGACTCCAAAACAGGATTGTGCTGTACGGGCGAGAAATGCGCGGCGGTCGAGTTCAGACATAGTGGATGTGAGTTTTTATATTATTGGATGAAGAGGAAGCGCTTTGAGTTGAGCATGGCTTTGGCGAGAATCTTGATGTCTTGACGGCTGCGCGCTACATATTTGAGGTCGGTACGTTCCTGTTTTGACGGGTATTTATTGTAGATTGAAAGGAAAAGCACATCGAGGCGTTGTTCCCCTCTGTGGGCGGATTTCATTTGTTGCGCCATTTTTCCATTCTCGTCGGTGATAGTTTTTATCTGTTTGCCATTGAGCATGGTTAGAGCTTGGGGGATGGATGCATGGGTGTGCTGGGAGTCTGTGGTGATTCTGTCCGATGCACCGAAGTCACGGGCGAAGCTACCCGGCTTGAAAGGGGAGGACATTTCCGACGCACGGAGTAGTTTTCTATCCCTAACTCTGAGATTACTCATAGGAACCATGCTTGTGTCCATGCTCATTTTTTGATCTGATTTTACTTTTGCGCGGACTTCTTTAATTTTTGCGTAGAGCTTGGCGAGTTTGCGATCAATTTTGGCGATTTCACTTTTTTTGTCATCATTGGCGGCTTGCGCCTTTTTGATTCTGAGCTCCCTAACGACTTGTTGGTATTTCCTAGTGGCGTCTTCTTCGATATCGAGTTGGTCATCGATTTTGATGATTTGTTGTGGAGTTGCCGAAAAGATAGAGTCAATTCCTGAGGTGTATTGTTCCCACTTGATTTGTTGCGCTATATTTTCAAGAGCGTCGATATTACCTTTTTCTAGGGTGAGCAGTGAGTCGTAAATCTGTTCAGCACTCATACGTCTTAGCATAGGGCCTCTGAAGTCGTGCACGCGGCCATCAGTGATTTCAAAATCACAAGCGGCGCGTTGGAATGTTTTCGTATGGTAGATGACCCTAAGAAGTTCACGGGTGTCGTAGTCTGATGCGTGAAGGATTTGTACCAAAGTGTCTAATACCTCTGGGTGAGACATGTTACTGCGTTCCGTCCAGTTATCTACGGGTTCTACAAGACCGTAGCCGAGGGCGTGCTTCCAGAGTCTGTTAGCAAAGACTTTGGTGAACATTGGGTTAGAGTTAGAGGTGACCCATGTCGCGAGTTGTTCATGCGGTGGGATGTCTTTTTTATCCGATTTGGTGGAGAGGTTTCCAAAGAGAACATGGGGAGTGACGGTGTCACCCGGCTTACCATCATTATACTCGTAGTTGCTTGGGAGTTTGAGCTCTTTGCCAGCCTTTACATAGGTGGCATTTTTGTTGAAGTCCTTAAATAAAGATCTGAGGTCTCTTGATTCAGATCTTCTTAGGCCTTTGAGATTTTGAGCATCTTTTCTAGTGCGTTTTGCAGTTTTTTCCTTGTTGTTTTGATTGATTTTGAAGGCAACGGTTTCTTGTATTTTTTTCTGAGCTCCTAGGCTCTGGTAGTCGATCTGTGAACCGAAGGCGGCAAGTTCGTAGTATTGTTTTTGAGTCCAGTCTTCAAAGGGGTGATCATGGCACTGTGCGCAGCCGATCTGGGTGCCGAGAAATATTTTGGCCGTATTTGAGATGTTATCGAGCAACATTCCTCGGTCGCGTAGAGCGTAGCCGACGGCAGGTGTCTCAGAGCAGTGTCCAGTAGCGGAAAGCATCTCGAACACCATTTTGTTGTATGGCATGTTGTCATTTACTGCTTTTTTTAACCACATATGCCAGCCTAGGCCGTGTTGATCACGACTGGTCTGGAGGCGGAGCAAGTTGGCGTAGAAGTTGAAAATTTGGGAGTTGTAGCCCTTGGAATAGACTAGAGAGTCGAGCAAGTCGGACCGTTTATTGGGGGATTTGGCGTCTAGGTCTAGAAAGGATTTCGTTTCCTGGTAGGTGGGAATGCGGCCGATGATACTAATGTAGGAGCGGCGCAGAAATGTGGCGTCGTCAACGATCGGGTTGGGCTGAATTCCTTTAGCCTTATTTGCATTTTCAATGATGTAGTCTATCTCAGCGGCTGAGTTGGTAATCATTTGCAGAGGTAGCTTCTCAGCATGAGAAATAGACAGGCTACTGAGGAGTATACCTGTACTCAGAACTAGAAGGTGGAGATTGGGAAAGGAAGTCATACGGCTTTGGGTGGCAATGATCAGTTACTATCAGTGTAAGGGTAAAACTTAGCAACGTTACAATAGTTGCAAAAAAAAATATATTTTATTTCAGAACTCGAGTTGCGTTCTGAAAATATCCTCAAATTGAGGAATCCCAGACATCTAGAGCTTTGCCGCGGTTGGGCAAGAACATGCTGATGCCCCAAACGAGAGGGTAAGCAAGTAGGCTGAGCGTGATGCCAGCGGCAAGAAAACCTAGAATGAAGTTCCCAGCGTTACCAGATACAGTAGAAGCATCTATGATCGTATTTCCAAAGATTTCGAATGTCGGGATATCTTTACTGAACTCGAGCTTAGATAGAAAGGGGATGTTCGGAACACCTACGGACTCATGTAGCCACCATCCAAATTTTTCTTGAAGAACCCAGATGGGGATCTGAGTTACTGGGTTAGTAACCCAACAAGCAGCAAGTGCAACGGGAACATTACCACGTCCACGAAGGCAGCCTAGTGCAGCGACAAGCATCTGCATCGGGATTGGTAGCATGGCGCAAAATAGGCCAATCGAGAGACCGTTGGCGACTGTTGCTCTGCAGGGTTTCCAGTAACGCTTATTGAAAATCGCCTTGGTGAAGGGGCTCAGCCATTTGATCTTTCGAATCCGAGGGTGGCGCAAGTAGCGATAGGTTCGTCGAACCATTCTGAGATACTTGCGCTTCATCGATACGAGGGTGGCTAGAGAAAGTGTGAAGTTTAGTCCTCGAGGGGAACAATTCTGAGTGTGCCTTTAGGCTTCTGATGCATACTGCTGGCGAGCGTTTGGCTGGTGCCTTGATTGCTCGCTGGCTGACTGCTTTCAGCGTCTTGGTCGAGAGCGTTTTTGAGAGCTCCTTCTACCAGTTGACCACAATGGATTTTCATAGGAGGGAGTGCTCCGAGGTCACCACTCAGCTCTTGGGCATTGAGCTCGGCAGCCTCTTCAGCCGTCTTACCTTTGAGCATCTCAGTCGCCATTGAGGCGACGGCGATGGCTGTCTGGCAACCAAAGGACTGGAAGGAAGCGCGGTCGATGACTTTCTTGCCGTCCTTCTCAGTGAATTTGAGCCACATGCGCAGCATGTCACCACAGTCGGGAGATCCTACGGTGCCGACTGAATCAGCATCTTGCATCTCTCCTTGGTTCTGTGGATTGGCGAGGGTTTCTCGCACCTTTTCCTCAAAGTCGCTCATGCTAGAAACATTGTGCGGGAAGACTCGGCATGCAAGAAGAACATCGTTCTGCTGACAACATTTATTTTTCCTAGCAGGGACTTGTCAATTCTTGGGATGTGGTGGATGGTGACGCCAAGATATGGGGAATCACCAAGAGATTAGAGGCGACAAGAAGCAACGAATTATCGGCACTATTGTCGGCTGGGTGCTACGGCTAGTGGGTGCCTCCCTTCGCATTGAGGTCGAGGATAAATCTGGACTTCTTAGAGGTAGTGATAATCCGATACTTTGGGCATTCTGGCATAATACCGTCTTCGTACTGCCCTACTTGAGCCTCACGTGTTTCTCGCATCGCAAGGTAGTTGTACTGACTAGTGCGAGTAAGGATGGAGCGATTTTAGAAAGTGCCGTAGCAGTCTTTGGTATTGGGGCTGTGCGTGGATCGAGTTCGCGTCGTGCCGTGGCAGCTCTCATAGCACTGCGGAAGGCTATCAAAGCGGGGCGCGATGTCTGTATCACACCTGATGGACCACGTGGACCTCGCTATATTGTGCAGCCGGGAGTTATAAAAATGGCCGAATCTACGGGCGCCCCAATTGTTCCGATTCGTGTGGAATTTGACCGATGCTGGAAGCTCGACACATGGGATGCTTTTCGTGTTCCTGTACCATTCTCCAGAGTCTCGGTGATCCTAGGGGAACCGATAAAGATCGATCTTGGGCTGGACACCGAGCAGTTCGAACAAGCGCGAGCAGATTTAGAATCAGTCATGCAAGAGGGCCTTGATGACATTTAGCTATTGTCTATAAGGCACGGGCTCTTTAAGAAATGTGTATGCAAAAAATCGACGGTAAACTTGTAGCTGAAAAAGTCCTCTCCGAATGCAAAGAGCAAATCGCAGAGTTGAAAGGAAAAGGGATCACACCAGGACTGTCAGTTGTCCTCATTGGTGAAGATCCAGCCTCTATGGTGTACGTCGGATCAAAGGCACGAAAGTGCGAAGAGCTCGGGATTTTCTCCCACAAGATCGTGATGCCAACTGAATCCACCCAAGAGGAAGTCATGGCTGTGGTTGAAGAACTCAACAACGACCCTGCGATCCACGGGATTCTAGTGCAGTCACCACCGCCTGCTCATATCGATGAAGAAGCGATCGTCCGTGCGATCAATCCCGCGAAAGACGTCGATGGATTCCATCCTGAGAATGTGGCAAAGCTAGTGCTCGAAGACCCAACTGGCTACGTGCCCTGCACACCCGCTGGTTGCATGCGCCTGCTCAAAGAAGCTGGAATCGAAACCTCTGGAGCTGAAGCTGTAGTCATCGGCCGTTCAATGATTGTTGGCAAGCCAATGGCTCTTTTACTCATGGGTAAAGCCGGCAATGCGACAGTCACCATTGCTCACTCACGTACTAAAGATCTCGCAGCCGTTTGCCGACGTGCAGACATCGTGATTGCCGCCATCGGCAAGCCTGAGTTTGTCACAGCTGACATGGTCAAAGACGGAGCAACAGTCATCGATGTCGGTATCAATCGTGTCAAAGATGCGTCTAAAAAGAGCGGCTACAAACTCGTTGGCGATGTCGCCTTCGATGAAGTAGCACCAAAGTGCAAAGCTATCACCTCTGTTCCCGGCGGTGTGGGACCAATGACCATCGCCATGCTGATGCAAAATACCATCCAAGCTGCTAAGTTCGCTAACGGATTAGTGTGAGGAACGCTCTCCAATTTTTCAAACCGACCTATAGGATCACAGTGTCTTATAGGTCATTTTTTTAAAATAAAGAGCCGTAGCGTTGTTGCAGCTGAGCTTGCCATTTTTCTAGGAAAGATAGATTTCGGGCGATTTGGGGCAGCTCTGAGTCGTTTATCGGTGAGGCGAATCTCTCGGTTATTTTTGATTGGTTTGACTCGATTGTGGCGATGCGCTCACTGAGCTTGTTCTGCAACTCCATCGATTCGGCCTCTAACAATGCTTTGGCGAGGACGCTGGTTGCAGCAGATTTTTTGCGGATAAAGGAATCAGCTTCTTGGATGAGTGCTCCGACCAGCATAAAGAGATCCATCAAGTCATTGCTGACAGCACCTCGGGCATCGTATTCTATGCCTTGGTGATCCATGATGGCTTTGATCCGCTTTGCTGGAGAACGAAGGATGGCGTAGTCGAGATTGATTTTCTCGAACAGTTGTTTGTCGCCACCCTTATCTGGGTGGTTCTCAGCTGCTAGATTCTGATAGATATCACGTAGGTTATCTAGATCTAAAACTAATGCAGGAGTGAGGGAAAAGGTGTCGAAGGCGTTCATGGTGGGTCTGAGGTGTTGTCTAAAGTTGTGTGAGTTTCGCTAAGGCGCGTTCGGAGGCGAAGAGTCCGACAGTGGCTGTCATGTGGGTGATTGAGCCATAGCCGCTGGCGCAGTTGAGTCGCATGTCGCGGCCATCCGCGTCTTTAGGGCGTTCGGTCGACACGCTGCCATCACATTGTGGGAACATTGCTTGCTCGGTCGAGAATATCGCTTCGACTTTAAATTTCTTGGGCTTCTTGGTGTCACCTTTTGGGAATCCATATTGGCTGCGGAGCTTGGTGCGCACTTGCGCTAAGAGGGCATCGTTGGTCACTCTGCTGAGGTCTGCGATTTGGATCTTCGATGGGTCTCGAAGTCCACCGGCTCCGCCACAACAGATAACAGGGGTTTTGCGCTTTTTGCATTCGACGATGAGGTGGGTTTTTTCTTTCACCCGGTCAATCGCGTCGATCACGACATCAAAGTTGTTTTCGAAAAAGCCATCAGCCGAGCGCTCGGAGTAGAACCCCTGAATGTTAGTGACGACACAATCTGGGTTGATGGCTTTGATGCGTGCTTCCATCGCATCGGTCTTTTGTTGACCAATGTTGCCATCCATCGCGTGGAGCTGGCGATTGATGTTGGTCACGCAAATTTCGTCGAGGTCGACCATGGTGATCTTGCCAACGCCTGAGCGGGCGAGAGCCTCGACTGTCCAAGAGCCGACGCCACCGATACCGACGATCGCCACGTGTGACTGGGTAAACTTCTCTAGTGCATCCACTCCGTAGAGGCGAGCAATGCCGCCGAAGCGTGAGAGGGTATTTTCTGAAAGATTCATCTATGGAGGTGTTTAAATTAACCCGAATTCTTTGGCCTTATACAGGCTGGCGTGGATTTTGAAATCGATGAGTAAGCCCTCGGTCTGCTTGGCCGCGAGGAAGCTGTCAAGCTCGGTCAGCGGGACAACGTGAACAGTGATGTCTTCACCGTCGACTCCTCCTCCATCGTGGACTTTGCTTAGTCCTGTAGCGGCAAACATGTGGGTGATTTCTGGCGTCATCCCCGCTGAGGTAGGAGCGGCTATCAGCTCGATGATCGACTCTGCCTTATAGCCGGTTTCTTCTAAAAGTTCGCGGCCAGCGCAGTCAGCAATGGACTCAGCCTCAAATTCTGGTTCGTCACCGACCAACCCAGCGGGCACTTCCATCACGCGGGCTTGCATAGGTACTCGGAATTGTTCCACCAGCACGATTTCACCAGCATCAGTGATCGGCAGGATCGTGGCACAGACGGATGCATTTGGGCGCAGGGCGAACTCCCAGTTCCCGCGTTGGTAGAGTCCGAGGTATTTGCCCTCGTGAAGTACTTCGATTTCGCTCATGCCGTCATCCAATCTTTGATTGATGAGAAGGTAAATCCTTTTTTAAAATAGTGGGAAGTTACTCGTATTCCCAGAGCTAAAGCACTAAAAGGGGCGTATGCAAATTGAACGACAGGAAACCAAGCCGCGGATGAGCCGAGTTGTGAAGCTCAATGGAACGATCTACCTTTGCGGGCAGGTTTGTGCGGATGCTACTCAGGGTATTGAGGAGCAGACTCAGACGATGTTAGACAAGGTGGATGGGTTATTACTCCAGGCTGGCTCCGATCGTGAACACATGCTGTCTGCGACGATCTACGTTCGCGATATGGAGGACTTTGCTGGAATGAATGCAGTGTGGGACGCGTGGGTGCCTGAAGGCCATGCTCCGGCGAGAGCGTGCGTGGAAGCACGGATGGCGCGCCCTGAGCTTTTGGTTGAAATCTCGGTAGTCGCTGCGGAAAAATAAAGAACTCTTGTGAGAGATAAAAAAGCGCATTGGGCTAGCCCAATGCGCTTTTTTGTAAAATCAATGGAAGAGACTAGCTCTTCTTTTCTGGAGCGATCTTGAAGCCAGTCTTAGTGATGACTTCTTTAACCTGCGCAGCTGTAGCTCCGTCGGTAAGAACGACGTCAACACAGCCGGACTTGTGACAAATTTTCTTCACTTGAACACCCTTGACTGCAGCAAGAGCTGTGGTGAGTTTCTTGGAGCAACCACCGCAAGTCATGCCTGTGACATTGACGTGAGTAACTTCAGCAGTACAACATGCTTTCTTGCAGTCAGCAGCGCACTTTGTCTTAGCCGTGGATGGGCATTCAGTTTGGCACTTTTTTGCGCACTCAGTTTTTTCTGTTTTAGCTGCAGTTTGTGCACCAGCAAAGCTCACCATTGCGGAAGCTGCGAGGAGGGTTGTTATAATTTTCATGATTTTGGTAGTTTTATGTTTATTCGTAAATTATGCCAAACATCGTAGGCATATTACTAAGAGCGTCTGGTTTGTACCTTTATTCCGATGAATTGCAAAATTTTAAATATTATCGATGATACAATCATAAGAATCGATTTCCCCTAAAGGAAGAATCGAGTATTCTAACCCGTGATGAGTAGATTGAATCAATTGGGGGTACTACGGATGCCAATGCCATGGCACAAAGGAGTGAAGCGGGGAAATGGTGACGAGTTAGTGGTCTGCCTACACGGACTATGGCGCAGTAAATGGGCGATGGAGCCGTTGGCTAAACAATGTGTTAGTTCAGGATTCAGTTGTATCAACCTACCTTACCCATCTTTTCGAAACACTCTGGAACAAATGGTCGAGCGCTTAGACCTCTTGATCCAAAAAGAAGCTCCGAACTACCGTAAAATTCATTTACTGACCCATTCGTTAGGAGGAGTCATTGTGCGAAGGTACCTAGATACATGCTCACATGAAAAGTGCTCCAAAGTTTTGATGATTGCTCCACCCCTACAGGGAAGCATGATTATAGATTGGTTAGGTAATTCTCCTCTACGTAAGGTGCTGGGCCCAGCTGGAGATTTTCTTTCAACAGCCCAGATGGCCGGCGAGTGCTCGACCTTTTGCCAAGATGTTGAGTCGGCAGTTATTATGGGCGATCGGGTGAAGATTCCCTTGTTGCACCATGCGATTGAAGGTGATAACGACGGAATAGTCAGGGTGCAGTCTGGTAAGATCGAAGGGCTGAACGACTTCAAGATCATGCACGCGGATCACACCTTCATCACCTCTAATCCTGAGGTGTTAGAATCGGCTAACCGATTTTTAAGAACTGGGAAACTATAGTTAGGAGTAATTAAGAAATAAACTACCGAACTTAATTATTATAGTGTCTAATAATTAGCGTGTTACACAACATTGAGTCATACATTAAGTCTTAGTGACTCCTTAGTTGAATTGGTCTATTACCTTATTTCGTTAGGAAATCACCTAGAATAACAAGAACTTACTGGCGAGAATTAGAGTCCTCATAGACAGTCACCGCAGCCAAGCTCACCATGAATCCGCTAAAAATGAGTGAAATTCACCATGGAAAAATCTAACGGCATTAAGACGAAAACGTGAAAGAAACCCTCAGAAACACCCGATGATTATTCAGCCGTTAACACTCTCTTGTTGAATTGCTTTAGTCTTTCGATGGAGCTATTCGACAATCATGACGCCTTGCATTACTTGCCAATGACCAGGGAAGGTGCAGATGTAGGGGTACTCGCCCTTTTCTTTGGGAGCCGTGAAATAAGTGGTGTGGGTGCCTTTAGGGTCAACCACTGTGGTGTGGGCTATTACGTCTAGACCACCGTCAGGAACGTAGCTCTTCTTGATAGCGTTGGGATCGTTGAGCATCTTGAATGCAGCTTCGCCGACCTTCTCCTTCTTACCGGGCATAGTTAACACCAGATTGTGGGGCATTGCATCTGCGTTATGGAGTTCTAATGCAACTGATTCACCAGCCTTCACCTTGAACTTTAACACATCATACTTGAGGCCTAGAATTGTTTGGATTTTAATACGTTTGGCGTGTTCATCCACTTTGCCAGATTGCGTCACTAACTTAGAGTTCTTCAATTCGTCTCTATCACTGCGAAGTACGAAGGTGTTGGGCTTCGTTGTGTTCTTTGCTTGCGCTCCTTCGAAATTGTAGAAGTCACCTTGCTTCACAATAGTAGGGAACAGGTCTGTCTTGAATGTTACCCCAGCCTTGCTCTTAAGATGCATTCTTAAGTGCATTTGCATGGCGGGTTGCAGCGAGGGAATCTCTACAAATATTGATTTTCCGTTGTCCAATAAATGTGTGCTAGTCACCGGTAAGTGATCGTGTCCGAGTGAGTCAGGGTGCTTGATCGAAAACTCAGGTGAACCATACTGACGTGAGTTGTTATAGTTCCACATTTGGGCAAAGTAGTTCTTTGATTTAATCACCGATTGTTTGTCTAAAGCCTCAGAAAAAGCTATCCTGATGCCATTGTCGAAGACTTCATATTCAACCGGTTTATGCAGCGGTTTGCCAGTGTAACGCACACGGTGTAGACAACCATTTTCAATTGCATAGTCACCCCATCCGTCTAGGCCGACAAGGTAGACTTGACCGTCTTTGGGGTTTACAGCACCACGCGTCACCCCACTAGAAAACTCGCCAGCCATCGGCACTGAGGCAATTTGACGGTGTTTTGTTATCGCTGCGTTCTTGTCGAACATGATGTGATACCACGAGCCATATCCATAGCAGATGCCGATCAAGGACTTTTTTCCCAATGGCCCCCAACGCTTACTATCAACTTCTAGAAAACCACCGGTTGAGTTATCCACTCCTCTGGGGATATAGCCAAGTGGCGTGGATAGTTCTTCCTTATTCTTAAAGCCATAATTGTCGCCCTTTCGGATTTCAATCAGCGTCGAAGTCGGTGTACTAGTTCCCTCTTGCGGACCAACTAAGATGGTGCCGTCCGACATTTGACCAAAGCCCATACAGTTACGTAAACCTGTTACCATTGGCTCGGCCTTGTTGCCATCTTTAGAAATACGGTATGAAGTCCAACCCGATACCAAATGAGTGCGTCCTTCTTTATCCCTCCCCATACCAAAACTATGAGTGTGACTGCCATCTAAACCCTTAAAATCGTTACTGAAATTACCGTAAAAGTCAATTTCACCATCGTTATTTCGATCCTCTAAATAGGTGATCTGTTCACGCTCTAGCACATGAATTTTCCCATCCCAAATCTTAAGACCGAAAGGTTGATTCAGCCCCGTGGCAATTTTCTTCCAGACCACGTTATTGAGAGAAGCATCTAACCCTGAGACTTGCCAAACTTCACCCATTAGTGTGCTAATATAGGCTGTGCCTAGAGTATCGAATGCTATGTCAGTCATAAACATCAACGACTTGTTGGCCGTGTTCATAGGTAGTGGAATATCGTCGACCACGTAGGCTTTATCGTTCTTAGCCAATGTCCCTTTTACAGTGACTGTCTTATCCCAACGAGTCTTGCGAGTTTCGCTGCGCTTGGCCAAGCTTGTTTGTTTGCTGGATCGAGCTAGATTGGCGACGTCAGCTTCAGTAGTGCCCATGTAGAGCTTTACCTGTGAGGCCCGAACTTGTTTGGAAAGGTGTAAAATAAGCATCTGATTTTCCACGACTAACTTTGCCCCACCCTCCACTTGCACGGCCCATGGTCGTTTACCGTCTGGAGAAGTGCCAGCAAGCCCGTTCTTTGATAATGTCAGCCCTTTGTCGCTAGCCTCGAACAAAGCCAGCTTAATCAAACCAGGTGTGCCATCAGCAAATTCCAAGGTTCTGACAAAATGACAACCTTTTAAAGCCTGCACCGAGTCTAAAACCGAAGCTCCTTTGATTTTATAAGAGAAAATGGCTCCTCCATCAGCGTCGTGCATTCCTATATATTTCTGCTCAGACTTATCGACCTGCCAACCAACTGTTTTGGCGTCCGCCTTAGTTGCATTGCGGGCACTACCGACACGTCCTTTACTTTGTGAAAATACCATCTTTCCCTTTGGAGAAGCACCGCTTGACGTTCCCCAGCGGAAATCGCCAAATTTGACAAACTCACCTTGCCAAAACCTAAAAAAACTTAAGTTAGCTTTTGCTGAGAAGGCAGCATAACAGTTATTCCCCAACAACACAGAAATAGTATCAGGCGCTATGCTTTCCATCTGCTGGCCCATGAAGCCACTCTGGCCCATTTCATTCCACCGATTATCACGATAGTTGTTTTGGTTATGCTTACCCCAGTGACCATATTCGCCGCCATCAAGTCCTGGGTAGCTTGGAATCACCTTTGGAAGTCGGTTTTTCGAGTCCATATAGTAATCAGCCTGACGTTGATAGAAGTCATAAAGCCGTACTTCATTCGCTAGCTTACCAGCAAAGCGATAGCCGTCTCGGCCCTTGCTAACATCCACATATGGATGCTTCTCCACTCTAGCTATGTTGAGATCCTTTGCCGTGGATGAGAGAGTTAATCCGAGTGTTGATAGAATAGCGAATTTTATGATCATTGAATAAGACATATTTTTTATTACAGACTCTTAAAAGTTAATTATTAATTTTTCCAACGATTTCTGAGTCAAATTACTTATATTTCGGCTCAACAAGTACACAGCCAAGATTGGTTTTTAGAACGCCGGGGAGCGAAGTGGTGCCTTTTAGAGGGGAGTTGGAACGTTTGATACTGAGTAGATAGCTGCCGTCTTGCTGAAGTTTAAAAGTTTGTTTTTGATCTGAGGAAAGTTGACCATCTGAGGAGAACAAATAAATCGGTTTTTGCTGTACAGGAAGTGTGAAGGATAGGTTGATGACATCTTGCTGAGCTGAGCTAAGAAGCTTGCACTTGATACCTGCTGATGAGCGTGGCAGTTCTTTGCGGGCTTTGGAGAATTTGAGCTGATAAATTGAATTCACCTCACTCTTGGCTCCGACAGGTAGGGTGATAGCTAGAGTTTTAAAGCCTAGTTGGCAATTCATAGCACAGCACATCCAACTAACTTTCGCTGTTAAGGTGAATTGCTTTTTGGTAAATGTTTTAGGGGGTGTGATAGTGACTAGAAGTGTGACATCACGTTCGTAGCCATGGCACGGGTAATCCGCCATCACGCTCTGTTCTGGATAGGGCCATCGAATTGCGGAGGCCGTGAAGCCATCAGGTAAGGTCCAGCTGAGGTTGGTTGGAACACCTACGACTCCTGGGTTCTGCCAATAGGTATGATAGCCTTTGTGATGCTGTATGTGCAGTCCTATAGTAAAGGGCTGTCCTGCTTGAATCGATTTATTCTCTGAAATGAGAGTTAGATTTAAACCCTTCGTTTCCTTTGCCCCAATAGTTGAGGCAAGCATTAGGCAAATAACAAAGAGGCGAAGCGTAGATTGTTGCATGAAGAATTAGGACTATTACTGTTAATCTCAAAGAAACCAAGCATCACTTTATCATGACCAGGAAAGGTACATTTACCTGACTTTCTTCGGTCGGACGAATAGCGTCCTTTATCGCTTCACACCCAGTAGTATTAGGTTCGGTTGCCCGATTTTTAAGAACTGGGAAACCATAGATTTTAGTGCACCGAATAGGTTCTACCGTAGGTTTCATGCACCTAGTCGCTAATGTTGTGTTCATTCGGTAGAATTTATGGAGGGCTTAAGAATTTTTACCGCGTGATCGATCTCGTTGCTGTCGGAGGTACTCCATATAGCGTCGTTTTGCGATGAGGTCTGCATCCATTGCTGGATTTACGAAAGGATTGTTAGTGCCGTATTTTGACCAGGCTCCTTTGGGGACATTTTCAAAATCAATGAAGCGCCAGTGGACTTTAGCTCCGGACTTGAAGCCTAGGTAGTCTCGGACTGCAGGTGAAAGGTCGATGCCCGCAGCATTATTTTTAGAATTCTTTGGCCGTGAAGAGCCAAAGACGTATTTGTAATCATCGGTGCAGAATGGGCCACAATCTTCCCACTGGGCATAGCAAACTTTCCGACCGTGCACGATCTGGAGCCAGCGGCCTTTGCAGACAGTTTTTCCTGGCTTAGGTTGGTATTTACGGAACCAAGGAATCACCTTTGAGGCTTCAGGCTTGTGGCGTCTCCAGTTGATCTTGTCATTGTAGGGAAGGGCGACGTAGAAAGGATTTTGCTTCGGGCGAAAAGCTTTAGGGCGAAAGCCGTAGGTGCGCGCGGCTGGGTTGGGATTATCATAACCTCCAAAGTTCACCTGCCATTTAGTGTCCCAAGAACTGGCGTGGTTTGGGGTGGGGTTTCTAGGAGTAGGTTTCTCTCCGATCCAGAATACGGTGGCGGTGATGTTTTGTTTCCACGGGTAGGCTTGCTTCTTGAACGGGTCTTGAGGAGCGGTAGGTGATGAGAGTCGTTGAGCCGATGCGACACTGGTGAGTGTGCACAGAACGAGGATGATAATGCTGGAAATACGGCGTTGCATAATGGGATTAGGCGTGTGTCGTAGGAGTACGAAATTGTAAGATATTCAACGATTTAACTGAGATCAACCTTCAAATTAACTAACAAGTATCAGCGACTTATGGGATGCATTTTGAGAATCCTAGTTTATACATGTCTATGGAAATTGATTTGAACGAAGTTCTCGAGTACGTGCATGAGCACATTCCCATCACCTGTCACTTCGGAGTTCAATTGGCGAACTATGATGGTTCTTCACTCGAGGTGAGTGCTCCGCTTAAGGCAAATATAAACCATCGCAACTCAGCCTTTGGCGGGAGTATCTCGGCGATAGGGATTCTTTCGGGTTGGGCTCTGCTGTTTATCAAGATGCGTGAGTTGGGGGTGAGAAATAAGCTCGTGATCTAGAGTTCAAATTTCCAGTTCACGGCTCCAGTCGTCTCGGATTTTGTCGTTAGTGTCGAACTTCCAACGAGTGATAAGTACGCAATATTTTTAAAAATACTCAAGCGAAGGGGGAGAGCTAGGCTTGAGCTAAGGTCGCTCATTCGTGACTCCGATGGAAATGAATGTGGCAGCCACATGGGTGAATACGTAGTGATTGCAGATTAAATAAAAAACGCCCAGATGACACGTGGTCAGCTGGGCGCTTTGAAATTTCTAGCAGCGGAGGCTTATATTAGGCCGTCTTTTGCTGAGGCGAGGAGGTAGTCGCGGTTGAGTTTAGCGATATTATCGACGCTGATTTCCTTAGGGCAAACTGCTTCACACTCGTACTGGTTAGTACAGTTGCCGAAGCCTTCTTCGTCCATCTGGCGAACCATTGCGAGAGTACGCTTGGTCTTTTCTGGCTGGCCTTGTGGAAGCTTATTGAGGTGTGCTGCTTTGGCTGAAACGAAGAGCATAGCTGAAGCGTTCTTACAGGCTGCAACACATGCACCACAACCGATACAAGCAGCTGCGTCGAATACTTCGTCAGCAAGCTTCTTTTCGACAGGTATGGAGTTTGCGTCAGGTGCTGATCCTGTGCGAACGTCGATGAAACCACCTGCAGACATGATGCGGTCAAACGCACTGCGGTCTGTGATGAGGTCTTTGACGACTGGGAATGCTTTTGCGCGGAATGGCTCGACCCAGATGGTCTCGCCGTCCTTGAACTTACGCATGTGAAGCTGGCAAGTTGTAATGCCGTGTTCCTTGGAGTGTGGTACACCATTGATGGTGAGTGAGCACATTCCACAGATACCTTCACGGCAATCATGGTCGAAGACGATTGGCAGTCCGCCTTCAGCGATGACACGCTCGTTTACGATATCGAGCATTTCGAGGAAGGATGCTTCCTGCGGAATGTCGGTCGCTTCGTGAGTTTCGATTGTACCGCGGTCGTTAGCGTTTTTTTGACGCCAGACTTTGAGAGTAAGGTTGAGGTTGGCCATGACTGTGTGAATTAAAGGTGATTTTGGTGAATTTGAAAAGCCAGAAAAGAGAGAGATGTAAAGAACTTCATTTATCTCATTCAGGCTAGTGATGAGGAGAACTAATCTTAGCTCTTCTTGGCGTTCTTGGTGTTCTTGGTGTTCTTGGTGTTCTTAAGTTGGATTGGCTTGCGCTTTGGAAACTCGATTTTGACTGGCTTACCGCTTTTGAGTGGCTTTAGTGCTACTTCTTGAGAGGTGATCGCCTGGGCCATGTTGGTGTTAGTGATCTGTGGCTGTTCTGGTCCATCGAGTTCCTGTGGCATGCTTTGCAGGAGCTGCTCGAACTGGTCGAGGCTCGCAGTAGAGCGGAACAGGTTGCTGAGTGCATCACCTTTGATCGAATCCATCAGTGTCTCAAACAAAGCGTATGCCTCGTTTTTGTATTCCACGAGCGGGTCTTTCTGGCCTTGAGCGCGGAGGTGCACACCCTCACGGAGCGCGTCCATGTTATAGAGGTGCTCCTGCCAAAGTCGGTCGATCGCAGTGAGGATGATCTGACGCTCGAGATGATCGAGGTACTCTGCAGGTTGGTCTGCTACTTTAAGTTCGTAGGACTTCTTGACTTCAGCGATGAGCCATTCGGCATTGTCATCAGCCGAGCGGTTTTGAATGCCACTTTCTTCCATACTGAGAGAGAGTGGGAAGGTGGTATTGATCCAGCCGAGGAGCTCAGCGTAGTCAGGAGCTCCTGCGTCGCGCTGGTCCATGTATTCGTGGACGGTAGCAGGAATCATGTCGTCGATCACTTCGTTGAGAAGCTCGCGTGGGTCTTCGGAGGAGAGGACTTCGTTGCGGTAGCCGTAGACTACTTCGCGCTGCATGTTCATCACATCGTCGAAATCGAGGACGCGCTTACGCCATTGGTAGTCGCGTTGTTCGACACGCTTTTGAGCAGTCTCGATGGAGCGGTTGAGCCACTTGTGCTCTAGTGCTTCACCTTCTTCCATACCGAATCGTTCCATCATGGTAGTCATGCGGTCGGCTGCGGCAAAGTTACGCATAAGGTCGTCTTCAAAGGAGATGTAGAACTGGCTGAGACCTGAGTCACCCTGACGGGCGCATCGGCCACGTAGCTGGCGGTCTACTCGGCGTGATGGGTAGCGCTCACAACCGATGACAAAGAGGCCGCCGAGAGCTTCCACACCATCAGCGAGTTTGATATCAGTGCCTCGGCCAGCCATGTTAGTGGAGACTGTGACTGCTCCTTTTTGGCCAGCGTTGGCAATGATTTCGGCTTCTTGTTCGTGGAATTTAGCGTTGAGAACTTTATGTGGGATCTTAGCGCGTTTGAGGAGGCGTGAAAGAGTTTCTGAGGCGTCGACAGATGCTGTACCAACGAGGACTGGCTGACCGCGTTCTTGGGAATCAGCAATCCTTTTGACCACCGCATTGTACTTCTCACGGCGGGTCTTGAAGACCTGGTCGTTGTCGTCAATACGTGTGTTAGGACGGTTGGTTGGGATAGGGAGAACGTCGAGACGGTAAATATCGTGGAATTCTGCAGCTTCAGTTTCAGCTGTACCAGTCATGCCAGCGAGCTTCTCGTAGAGGCGGAAGTAATTCTGGATAGTGATAGTCGCGTAAGTCTGCGTCTCACGTTCCACCGTCACACCTTCTTTTGCTTCGATCGCTTGGTGGAGACCATCGGACCAACGGCGTCCAGCCATCTTACGGCCAGTCTGCTCGTCGACGATCACGATCTTGTTCTCTTCGATCACATATTCGACGTCTTTCTCGTAGATACAAAATGCTTTGAGGAGCTGCGAGATGGAGTGCATCTTCTGGCCTTGGCTGTCGAGGCGAGTCTGAAGAACGTCTTTGTGCTCCGCCTTTTCTTCGGCTGTGAGTTCGTCTTGAGCGTCAATGTCAGCGTATTCTTCAGCGAGGTCTGGGAGAACGAAAGAGTCCGAGTCGTTAGGGTCGAGGAAGATACGTCCTTTATCCATGAGATCAGCATCGTGGCCTTTCTCATCGATGGTGTAGAAGAGCTCTTCTTTGATTGCGTAGAGATCTTTCTTCTGCGCGTCTTGGTACATTGAGAGCTCTGTCTTCTCGATCAGACGGCGAGCGTCTGGATCCTGCATGTAGCGAGCAAGTTGTTTGCTGCGTGGCTGGCCAAGTTTGATTTTAAAGAGTGCGCGGCCGGCAGTTTCTTCGTCATCCGCTGCGAGAGATTTTTTAACTTCTTCGGCGAGTTCGTTACAGAGGAGGTTTTGCTGCTTAACTAGAGCTTGAATATTCCCCTTGAATAAGCCGTACTGCTCAGTGTTTGAAACAGTAGATGGGCCAGAAATGATGAGTGGCGTACGCGCTTCATCAATCAAGATTGAGTCAACTTCGTCAATGATCGCGAAGAAGTGGCCGTGTTGGACCTGCTCTTCTTTTGAGGAAGACATGCCGTTGTCGCGGAGGTAATCGAATCCGAACTCGGAGTTTGTTCCGTAGGTGATGTCACATTGGTATTGGGCCGCACGCAGTTGTGGTGGCTGTTGGTTCTGGATACAACCGATGCTGAGTCCGAGGTAGCTGTAAAGTGCACCCATCCATTCGGAGTCACGCTGAGCGAGGTAGTCGTTGACTGTGACGACGTGCACACCAAGGCCGGTGAGGGCATTGAGGAAAACTGGAAGAGTACCAACGAGAGTTTTACCTTCACCGGTTTGCATCTCGGCAATCATGCCATTGTGGAGAGCTATACCACCGACGAGCTGCACGTCGAAGTGCACCATGTTCCATTTGATTTCACTTCCACCGAGTGGGATGCTGCGGCCACAAATGCGGCGCGCTCCATTTTTTACCACGGCATAAGCTTCAGGAAGGATTTGCTTGAGGTAGAGATCGCGCTTCGCTGGAAATTCGTCCTCGATCTCAATAAAAGCAGCTTTAGCCGCTTCGATAGATTCTGGGGACGCTTCTACTTTTGGTAGTGATGGGTACTCGCTACGCAGGTCACTGAAGCGGGTTTCTAGGGTTTCAGCAAACTGGGAAAGCGTTCCGCTGTCCATTGCTTCGATGGTGCGTTTGGTCGGAGCTCCAAGTGGCAAATAGCGGTGAAGGTGGTGTTGCCACGCAGTGACTTTGGCTAGAACAGCAGCTTCAGATTCATTCTGAAGCGCCTCCTCGATTTCGTTGATTTTGGCAACGACTGGGTTCATGCGCTTTATCTCGCGCTGATTTTTGTTACCGACGATTTTTTGGAGAATCCATTTAAGCATAGCTATCTGCCCGCATTATTAGGGTTGGGCGGATTCTCCATACACCTCTTAGCCCCGATAGGCAAGGGACTTTCTGTGTAGATGTAGTATTCTCCAAGGATTACTACGTATTTCTTAAATGAGGGGTGAATTTGGGCTCGAATTTCGTGATGGAATTCAAATTTAAAGAAAACAAATTTGAAGTTGGAGAGTTAGATCTGCTTTGTCGCAAACCTTCATCAACCTGTTGGGTATTGCTCGCAATAGGTGTGGAGGCAGATGCTGGTGGCGGTGGCCACATTGTAGCTATAAGGCAGCCCCCAGACTGGGATTTCTACCACGTGATCGAGTACATCAAGTGTGTCTTGATTGAGACCTTCGCGCTCGGAACCGACGACTAGGACGGTCTTGTGTGGAAATTGGAAGTCTCCGAGTGGGACGGAGTTGGTGGTCTGCTCAAGGCCGACTAGTTGGTAGCCATCCGCTTTGAGCTTCTTTAGTGCAGGAAGTAGTGTGCGCCTTGAGGTGAGGTTCACGTTGTCGGCTCCATCGCGCGCGATCTTCGGGTTGATCTTGGCATTTCCCGTGGCGATGACCTCCGTGAGGCCTAGACATCCGGCGGTGCGGACAATGGTCGAGAGGTTCGCGTGGGTTCTCAAAGGAGAGAGGGCGATGATGAGCGGCCTCGGGGTGGTGAGTTCCGCCGGTGGCTTGTGGCGGATGTGTTCGAATTTTTTGGAATCACTCATGAGCGCGGGCTATAGTTTGCTTTTCAAGCGGGTGAGAACTTCAGAATTTGACTTGAGTTCTTCTACCAGAGTGGTGATCACGCCGAGTGTGGCTTTGGAAATGTGATGTTCCATGCCTTCAACGTCGGCATAGATAGTGTCTTCATCGATCTCAAAGAGGCGGAGGAACTCGGTGAGCGTGTCGTGGCGAGTGATGATGGCATTGGCTATCGTACGGCCTTTTTCAGTGAGGATAGTGCCACGGTATTTCTCGTGTTTCACCAACCCTTCGGTGTCGAGCCTGCGGATCATGTTAGTGACACTCGCTTGGGAAATTCCGAGTTTTTTTGAGATGTCGACTGGGCGGGCGTAGCCTTTTTCTTCGATCAGATTGAGAATTTGTTCGAGGTAGTCGTCCATGGCTACGGAGCCAGATGTGCGGTTAGATGAAGACACTGAGTGATTGATGATTTGAGATTTGAGATCTAAGATTGAAAAAATTAGTAGTCTTCGACTGGGCTGCGGGAGTTGGCGACTGAATCACTTTGGAATTTTGCCGCTTCTTCACCGAGGGTTTTGATACGAAGTTCCATGATTTCGTCGTTGAGCTTGTCCCAACGTTCTTGGCTGAAATCAATCGGTTTGGCTAACTTTCTTTTCAGTTTGTGGATTCTCTTGAGCGAGTCTTCGAGCGTATAACCAGAGAGTTCCTGTAGAGAGGCTAATGCTTGCTCGGCTGTGTCAGTCTGATGGCAGATCATAGCCATGTCGTTGCCGGCCTCGATTGCCATTTTTACATCGGGGCCACGACCGTAGGTGTTGATGATAGCTCCCATGTCGAGGTCGTCAGTCATTACCACACCATCATAACCAAGTTGGTCACGAAGTAATCTGGTGACGATATTTCTAGAAAGTGAAGCTGGTAAGCCAGGTGAATTTGGATCGAGCTGGGAAAAATGGGTGTGACCAGTCAGCACAGCACTGAGTTCGTCACCGAGCGCCGTGTAGGGCAGTAGGTCACTCTGCATCATATCCTCTTTTGATTTATGAGACACGGGAAGCATGTGGTGAGGGTCCACATCGGCGAGTCCACATGACGGAAAGTGTTTGCCGCATCCGTGCACTTTGGTGCGGATGAGATTTCGGTTATAGACTCCCGCGTTGTTGATGACTTCTTGCGCGTCTCTACCATAGCAACGGCTTCGCAGGGCGTTGTCGGCTTCGGGGTCATAGCAAATGTCTAACACTGGAGCTAAGTTCATGTTGATGCCCAACTGGTTAAGTAGAAGGCCAGTTTGGATGCCATGCCATGCGATGAGGTCGGGCTTGCCACAGATTCGGAGTTGTTCGGCTGAGGGAGGCGTGTTGCCTATTTCTTTGGTGCGAGTGACTCTACCTCCTTCTTGGTCGATGGCAATGATGGGTTCAATGTCGCAGATCTCACGCAGTGAATCAGTGAGTGCACGCACCTGAGTAGGGGACTGCACATTGCGGCCAAAGAGGATAAACCCACCAGGCTGGATTTTACTTAGGTAATGGATCTCGTTAGTCGAGAGTTCGTATCCCTTGATCCCTAAGAGTAACAGTTGGCCGTGCATGGCGGGAGGTTGGAGGGGGGAGTGCTAAGTAGCAAGTCGCTATTGAATTTAAGACTTTAAATTTAAGAAGTTAGATTTTCTGAGCCTCCCTCAGATCATCCAACTTTCCTCCAACGTATCATCGCAGTAAAGAACCTCGCAATATTGTAAATCATGTGTTGAGCACAAATTGTAAAGGGTGTCCTGACCCGTGCCACCGTACCTGGAATTATTAATTATTAATTGTTCATTCTTCATTGGAGCGCAGCGACCCACTTCCCAGTTGCCAGTCAGATGAGTTGCCCTTATAAGCCGGGTATATGGCTAAGAAACCAGTAGTACTCATTATTCGTGACGGCTGGGGTGTAAACCCTGGTGGACAAGAAACAGCAGTGAAGGATGGCAATTCCACACTCCTCGCGGATACTCCATTTCATGATAAGATGTTCGAGGCATATCCTAAGGGATTTGTAAGTGCCTCAGGTATGGACGTAGGTCTTCCTGATGGTCAAATGGGTAACTCCGAAGTGGGGCACCTCAACCTAGGTGCTGGTCGTGTTGTTTACCAAAGCCTCACACGGATCAACAAATCGATCGCCGATGGTGAAATGCCTAACATCGAAGTGATGAAGAAAGCTTTTGAAAAAGCGAAGGGTGGTACAATGCACTTTATGGGACTTGTTTCTGATGGCGGAGTACACAGCCACCAAGACCATCTTGCCGCATTTGTAAAAGCAGCTGCTGATGCAGGGGTTAAAAATATCTCAATCCACGCGATCACTGATGGACGTGATACCTCGCCTAGTGGTGGAATCGGTTACCTTAAGAAGTTAGAGGCTGATATCGAAGGCACCGGTGCTAAGATTGTGACAGTCATTGGCCGTTACTATGCGATGGACCGCGACACTCGATGGGAACGTAATAAGCTCGCCTGGGATGCTATCGTGCTCGGTAAAGGTGAAAAGTTTGAAGGATCTGCTAGTGAGGCAGTGGCTGCGGCCTATGCTAAGGGCGAGACTGACGAGTTCATCACACCAATGATTCTAGCAGATGCTGATGAGCAACGCATCAATGACGAAGATGTTGTCTTCTGGTTCAACTTCCGTGCTGATCGTGCGCGCCAGCTTTGTAATGCATTCCTCAATGGTGAAGCCTTTGTCGCTTTTGATAAAGAAGTGCAGCCAAACCCCTATTTCGTGACTCTTACAGCATACGATGAGACTTTCGATTGTGAAGTTGTCTATCCATCTAGCAGCATGAAGAATGTGTTAGGTGAAGTAGTTGCTGATGCCGGACTGAGCCAGCTTCGCATTGCCGAGACTGAGAAATACCCACATGTGACATACTTTTTCAATGGTGGTGCTGAGTCTCCATTTATGGATGAAGATCGTCAGATCGTAGCATCTCCAGGAGTGGCGACCTACGACCTTCAGCCAGAAATGAGCGCGCCAGAAGTGACCGAGAAATTGGTAGCTAGCCTTAAATATTACGACCTTGTGATTCTCAACTTTGCAAACCCAGACATGGTGGGGCACACAGGAATTGTGGAGGCTTGTAACAAAGCCTGCGTCGCGATCGACACAGGAGTCCAAGCAGTAGTAGAAGAAACTCTACGTCTCGGCGGTAAGCTTCTGATCACTGCCGACCATGGCAACTGCGAGAAGTTGATCAATACTGATGGCTCGCCGCACACAGCGCACACTACCAACCTGGTGCATGCTATCTACGTGGCCGACGACCATGCTGGTGTTACGGTCAACGATGGCATCCTTGCAGATGTGGCTCCCACACTTCTCGATATGTTAGGAGTAGCCCAGCCAGAGGAAATGACGGGTAAGAGCATGCTCGTTAAGTAGATGCTTCCGTAGCGTAAAATATTTTAGCCCCAGTTGATGGATTTCAGCCGGGGCTTTTTATTTTCAGAGGTGGGCTAGTGGTATTATATTTGGTTAGTGGCATTGTCCTGATATGAGATATCCCAAGATGTTGGAAACACTAAGCATACAGAAAGAAATTCAAATGGATATATCCATTGAGCGCGTTTTTACAGCCCTGACGGATAGCGAGGAGATCCCACAGTTCTTTCCGTTGCTTCGGTTAAAAGTAAATGGCTAGTCGGCAGTGAGGTGCTCTATCACGGCGAAATATATGGCAATAAATTTACTGATTTCGGTGTGATTGAGAAACTATATCGACCTCATGTTTATTCCTACCGCTACTGGAGTGATAACCATGGGACAGAACGAGTCGATGAGAACTATCTAACGATCACATATCGTTTGGAAAGTATTACTGGAGGAACTCTACTGAAGGTGAATCAAACTAACATCAAGTCGCCAGAACTCTACGAGCTTATGGATTCTCAAGTTTGGAGCTACTTACTTTCATCGTTAAAACAGTACATTGAACCGCAGTCGTCAGACTTGACCTAGACCTTTAAATGAAAACGCCTAGCAGAATTTAGACTGCTAGGCGTTTTTTGATTTTTAGATAAGTGATAGCAACTCTAACGAACTACTTTTCATTTATGAGCTTCATAGCTTCAGCCATTTGCTGTTCAATATTTTGCACATTGCGCTCTGAGAGAAGGATACCAACTGCGTCAGTCGAGATAACCTGAGCGGCACCATTCTTAACTTTTGCTAGTTGCTCAAGTGCATTATCAATTTGCGTTTTAGCTTCCTCGCCCGCTTCTTCGAGCATTCCACCGCTCTTGAATGTGGTAAGTGTCTGTGTGAGGAATGTGGCGAAATCCTTCGACATATAGGTCATGGAGACTCCCTCTTTTGGAAGTCCAGCCATTGTGGCCTTGAATGCTGCGCTTTCTGCTAGAGTGTTTTTTCCGCTGCTGCTCTTTGTTAGGAATTCAGGTGAAGATGCGACCCATATGTGATTTTTGTTAGAGTCTACTGAGATCACTGGGGAATAGCCCATGAAGTTTTCAGTCATTTCTGCCGGGAGGCTATACGTCGTAACTCCGTTTGCTTCTGTTTTTTCGAATGGTAGACCAGTGAGTCCTAGAAGTTGCCCTCCAGCTTTTGCCCATGCCCATGCCGCTCCGTCGATACGCCCAACGAGATGAGGTTTATCAAATGCTCCGATAGGAGTAGGGAGCTTCTCGGTCGCGTCAAGATCGATGACAAGGTTGAAACGCAAGTCGAGTTTTTGAAGTAGCTCAGAATTGGTCATCTCCATCATTGGGACTGGCTTAGCCATTTCAGCTTTGAACTCAGCTTTGTCTTCATCGCTAGCGGCTGCTTTCATGACTCCCGCGATGAGAGGTTCGAGGCTGGAGAGGTTGATGCTGAGCTGAAGTGCTAGGTCTGTGCCGGCTGGTGCCATTGTCGGCACTGAAAGACCTTTGTGCTGGGTGTCTAATAGAAGTTTGAGTGCTCCTTCGTTTTTTCCTCCATTGTTGAGACGGATTTTATTGATCCACTCGGTACCTCGTGGAGTAGAGGACTGTGCGTAGGTCATGATGTTCTCAAGCCCAATTGCTTTGAATATGTCCCGGCTGGTGAAACCTTCCGTCAGCCCGTCAGCCTTTGTTT
>NZ_MQWA01000001.1:57089-110497 GCF_002954445.1 Rubritalea profundi | reverse complement strand
GCGTCTATACTCCTAAGATTCGGGCTTATCTCAAGCAGAAAATTGGGCGGGTTATGACCTACGATGAAGTAGCTGACATAGTTGGTCGCCATCTAAGCAGAGTAAAGGTGTGGGAGAGTATGTTTATGATATGGATTCTATAGGAGGGTCGTAATATTGCAAAACCCATATGAAATAATGGATAGGGAGGCTCACCTTTCTATTAGTCTGTCTTTTTGTGTTCACCTTTCTATTAGTCTGTCTTTTTGTGTTTAGTCTGTCTTTTTGTGATGTTTTTGTGATGTTGTTGCTGTCTTTTTGTGATGTTGTTGTTACCAAAACCTTCACATGGGCAGTGCCCCCTGTGTGAGCAAATTGGCGAAGGAGATGAAGCCGGCCATGCCAAGCAGCAAAGAATGGCGAGATGTTAAACAGAGAATTATAAGATTTATCACCTGACCCCTTTTTTATGCCTGACCCTTTCTTTATGCTTTTTTCACTTTTTCATTGACCGGTTCGCCTGAAGCTGGGAGAGGACATCTGCTTGAATCTTGCTTTGAACTACAGGACACAGCTTTTATCACACCTGCGCTTAGCAAATTCACATTGACATTTAGATTATTTTTATTAATTTATTCACCTACATGAAAAACGCGTTGGATCTACCGATTCTGTTAAAAGAAATGGCCCCCGAGATGGGCTATGTCTTTAGCAAAGGGGATCTTGCGCACTTATTTGGCAATCGGGACAATACCACACTGGATGCACGCATGCGAAAGATGATAAGCAGCGGTTATCTGAAGCGGGCGATGCGCGGATATTTTTATACTGAAGGTGCGGCGCTGGAAGATATGGCCTTGAAAATATATCCTGAAGGGTACCTGAGTTTGGGCACAGCCCTCTGCTATCACCAGATGATTGGAACTTCCCCGCGATGGTTATGTCACATGATGACGACGCGCCCGAAGGGTAAGGTCATTAAAACCGATATAGGAACCATTTCCATGAGCAGCCATCAAGCTGAACAGCATTTTGGCATCATCAACGTGAACGGCAGAAGGTATGCCAATAAGGAGAAGGCATTGATTGATGCATGCTATTTTTACCTGCGCGGAAAAAATTTCCATTTAACATCAACAGCGACATCGATATTTCGTCACTGGATCAGGAACGCTTGGAAGAGTATCTATCATGCTATAAAAACTCGAAATTCATCAGCTTCGTTAGAGGGCTAGTTAAAAATTATGGACGATCAACTTGAAAAATCCTTACTGGAAGTCATTACAAAAATAGCGAAACACTTTGGCCCTATGGCAGTGCTAAAAGGCGGCATGTCTCTGCGTCTCCAGGGAATTGACCGTTCAACCATTCATGCCGACTTCAGCTTCCAGCCGTCCCAAAGTAAAAAAGATTTCAGCGACAGCCTCATCGATTTAATGAATGAGATTTGTGATGCGCCGGTCCGGCACTCCATGGATTCAAAAAAACTGAAAATCGATGCCATCTACAATCAGTCGAATATCATTATTGAAGCCAACCCCTATGAAGCTTTCGAGCCGATTGCAATCAGCACGGCGAAACTCGCTAAAAAACACGAACTTCAACCCTGCATTATTTCGGTAGTCCCCCACCCAATGGCCTTCGCCAACAAGCTGGGTGCATGGCTGGAGAGAAGACTGGCGAGAGACCTCTATGATATCTATATTTACATCGAGGTGTTCCGAACTAAACCTGATCCTGATATTCTTGAAAAAAGGATCAGCAAACCCTCTTATACCCGGCAGGTGAAAACAAAACCCAAACTCAAGACCATTGCTGATTTTACCACTTTTCTAAAAAACGAATGTGATCAATTGTCCGCTGAAGAGATTGAACACGAGTTACAGGCCATCATCGCCCCCCAAGAACTGCAGGGCCTCGGAGATGAAATTCAAAGATCGATCAGAAAACTGCGCAGCCTTGAGTAGGTAAATCAACTTACTATTGCTAGGAATTTGATTTTGGGGACGAGTGCCGGTTTAGGACGAGGGGTTGGATTGCTGATGCTTGACTCAGCTTTGCGGCAGGCGAGGGTTGCGTTCGCCCACTCACGCTATGCTGAAGTGCAGCCCTCCTCCTTCGTCGGGCTGAAGTGGGATCGTGCGTTGACGAGTGCGGTGCGGAGCCTAGCGGATGGCTTGGGAAGGCTTGGGATGCGCTGTGTCGGGTGTGTGTCGGGTGTGTGTCGGTTTAGGGCGAGGGGTTTAATGGGGAATGGTCGGTGACGTGATAGAGCACCAAAGCTGAGTCCAGCCTCAGCACTCCAAGCGAAAAAACCTCGCCCCCCGTGTGACCGGGGAATGGGGTTGGAAGGCTGGTGGGTTTTCTGAGGCCGGGTTACTTGCGGCGACGGAGGATGAGGCGAGTCCGCCAAGGAGCAAAAGAATGGCGAGAAGTTAAACAGAAAATTATAAGATTTATCACCCGACCCCTTTTTTTTGACTCCTTTTTTCGGAACCGTGTAGCAACATTGTCCGAGAAGGAGCGAAATGAACTTTTCACGCTGACCGCGGAACCGCGCGGCATGGGCACGATTGCCGTGGTGGAAAAAGACTTCTGGGTCTGCTGGACGCTGAAGCAACTGTTTGAACATCCTGAACTATCCACGCAGCTGATTTTCACGGGGGGCACGAGCCTGTCGAAAGTCTATGGGCTGATCGACCGCTTCTCGGAGGACATCGACTTGGTGTTGGACTGGAGAGTGGTGAGTGAGGTTCAAGACCCGATGGCGGAGCGTTCGAAGACGAAACAGCGCCAGGTCAACGAAGTTCTGAATCAGAAGGCCTGCGCCTATATTGCTGAAAAGATGGTACCATGCATGGAAGAAGCGCTCGGTTCACACTGCGAACTTGAAGTTAAACCGGACGAAAAAGACCAAGGGCATGTTGTTCGGGTTAAATATCCCAAAACGTCGAACTCGGCAGGCCTACTACCCTACATCCAACTGGAAATCGGCCCTTTGGCTTCCTGGCTGCCGCACTCGGAACACACCATCACACCTGACGCTGCAGAAAATTTCCCAGCTCAATTTGATGCCCCGCAGTGCTCTGTTCGTGCGATTGATGCGGAGCGCACCTTTTGGGAGAAAGCCACGATCCTGCATCATGAAGCCCATCGCCCCATAGGTTCAATTATCCCTAAGCGCTACTCGCGACATTATTATGATCTTTGTCTCATGGCCGCCGATGAAACGCTGAAAGCGTCTGCATTAGGAAAGATGGAGTTGCTGGATCATGTTGTCCTTTTTAAGAAAAATTCTACCCTCGCAGCTGGGCTAATTATGATTCTGCAGTCAGAGACACGCTTAAACTAATCCCGCAAGATCATACCCTCAATGCCATGCAAAAGGACTACGCAGCCATGCAAGAAATGATTTTTGGACGTCGCCCGTCTTTTGAAAAGATCATAACTTCACTAAACGTATTAGAAACAGAGATCAACCATCCATGAAATTCACCTAAGCCCAACTTGAATCAGCCATCACCCCCCTTGAGGTCATTGATGATGAAGTTGTAATTATCTGTGGATTGCTGCTGCGACAGCGTAGGACAAGAAAGTAATCGTTGCTTCTCGTGTTCCTTCTTCGGTTGGATATTCCTTGTTGAATATTGGATATTCAAATTCCATGAGAAGTCGCTTGGACTACGGGGCTGGAAGCCCCGGCCACAGAAAAACCCCACACCCGGTGATGGGGAGTGGGGTTGAAAGGATGGTTGGTTTTCCGAGGCCAGATTACTTGCGGCGACGGAGGATGAGTGCGAGTCCACCGAGGCCGAGTAGGGCGGTAGTGGAAGGTTCTGGGACGGCGGCGATTTTGATGTCGTCGAGGATGGCGGTATTCGACGCACTACTGGACGCAGCGACCTTGTCCCAACGGAGCCTCGCCGTATCGGTAAACGTTACTTCGGTATTGAGGATCGTGGTTGTAAAGTCGTACCAAGTGCCCGCGTCGGGGGTCAACGTGCCAGCTTCCGTCGGGTTGTACGAAACGGTGGATACTTTGTCATCGAAAGTGCCGTCTGCCGAGTATTCGAGCCTAACTGCTGAGCCGCTGTTGTCGGTTCCAAACCGGAGAGAGTAGCTGACGTCGATCGACGCAACCCCTTCAGTGAACAGCGTCAGCAGGCCGGCTTCCGTGCTCATGTGCTTGCCTCTGTTGCCACCGATCGCCACGTGCTGGCCGGTCGGGCCACCCGTAAGATTCGAAATAACATTGACCTTGTTTTGGTTCGCTAAGTCCGCAGAGTTGTCCCAATCCGTGGTGTTTGTAACGGCCAGTTGGCCGATGCCGACGCTCTCGAATTTCTCAAAACTATATGTGATGGCGGCGTTAGCGGATATTGCGAGTCGGGCCATTGCAGCTGTGATGGACATGCTTTTTTTCAATTGTTTGTTAATTTTCATGATGTAATAATTGGTTGTTAGTTCTATTATTTTGGTTCTTCGCGAGCTTACCGGATCGATCCACCGTGGATAAAACCGGAATCAATCGCGAACTGGCACGCATTCTGCCCCCCCCGAACTTGTCGATGTTTTTCTTTCTCGACGCCTGCGTGGTTTTCATACAGGCATGAATTGACAACATACTCCATTGTCGAGCAGGTTGCTTCGCACCTGCGCGAGGAAATATTGCGGGGGCATTGGAGTGGGACGATCCCCGGTAGAGGCGAGCTGGCAGCGGAGCTGGGTATGAACACCACAACGGTCGAGGCCGCACTGAAACAGCTTGAGAAGGAGGGCCTGCTGGTGGGCCAGAGTGCAGGTCGCCGCCGCAAGATCGAGTTACCTGAAGAACTGGCCAAGCCGCCAGGGTTGTGGGTGGCGATTCTATGTTACGAGTAAAGCGACTAAACTCAGAATTACCTTATCCACTGCAAGAACAAGCTGGAGGCGGCGGGGCACACCGCCTTCTATGCGCCGAGCCACTTAACGGAACTCAAGATGAACGTGCGGCGACTCGGCCGGATGGTGAAAAAGACCGAGGCGGACGCCTGAGTGGTGCTTGGCGGCACGCGTGAGGTGCTGGGGTGGTGCATGCAACAAAAGATTCCGGCCTTTGCGGACAGTGGTCGACGGCGCAAACTAAAAATCGCAGGGATCGGACCGGACCATGTTCCAGCCCTCACTGAGGCCACGCGACGGCTAATCGACCTCGGAAACCAACGGATTGTGTTGCTGGACAGCCTTTATAAGGTATCGGAGCCGGGAATTGTTGGTGCTGCCTTTCTCGATGCATTGTCGGCTGGCGGTATCACTACGGGCTCCTACAATATGCCGGGTTGGGAGGGTGGGCTGGAAGGACTGTATGCTTACCTTGACTCGTCGTTCCAACGCTCCCCACCCACCGCGATCATAGCCGGCTCCGCTTCCACCTATTTCGCAACGCAAAGTTTTCTGGTGAATCGGGGCATCCGGGTGTCGCAGGATCTTTCCTTGATCTGCGTCGACAACGACCCGTATTTCAGCCAGTGCCAGCCATCGGTCTCGCATATCCGCTGGAGCTCCCAGTCGATAGGAAACCGCATCGTGCGCTGGGTCCGGAATATCAGCGAGGGAAAAGAAGACACCTGCCAGACGATGATCAAAACGAAGTTTGTTGAGGGCGGCACGATCGGGCCGGTGCCGGAGTCTTGAAGTTCGGGAGACTTTTGGAGTACGGACGTGTCTAAGGTCGGAAGGTCTAAGGCGATGGTTAGATCGCGTGGTCGCGATGGTTATTTTTATAAATTGAAGTCACCAGACTTCCTAGGTTTGACTTTGGGACTTTTGACTTTCGACAGCGGGAGGCGCTAGAAACTTGGGAACTTGGGAAGTTGGGAAGTTGGGAACTTGGGAAGTTGGGAAGTTGGGAACTTGGGAAGTTGGGAAGTCGGGGGAATCCTAAATCCGAATCATCAAGTTTTGCTCTGCGGCTCTGCGCGAGAAATGAATTCAGAGCCTCGCTCAGAGACGCAGAGACGCAGAGTTTTTTGTTGAAAGTTGGTAAGCCGGTGGACTACTGGGGCTGGATTCAGCTTTGCGGCGCGCGAGCCTGGGCGAGTGTGGTGTGGAGCCTGGCGGCTGGCTTGCTCCTTTGTTGAAACTATGGTGGTCAGACGGGATGTGCTGGGTGGGATGGGAGAAAGAGAAATATCCAATGTCCAACAAGGAATATCCAACCGAAGGAGGGCACGCGAATCGGCGTCGCTGGCAACCAATACCGAGCCATTCCAAAACACCGTGGTGACGCCTACTACTTGGTCATTGGATATTCCTTGTTGGCTGTTGGATATTGCAACCGCAGTATTGTGTGACTGACTATCATAGAATCATCAGGTTTGGCTCTGCGCCTGTGCGCCTCTGCGCGAGAAATGAGTTCAGAGCCTCGCGCAGAGACGCAGAGTTTTTTAGTGTTGAGCTAGCTAACAAGCCCTAGCCAGGTCGGCGTCCGCAGAGACATTATTAGCCTAGGCTAGTATGGACGAATCCGCTGGCTCCAGGTCTGTTGGAATAACTATTCTAGAATTTCAAGGATTGGAGGTAGGCGATGAGATCGCGGATTTCCTTCTTAGTGAGCATGTGCCCCATCGGAGGCATGGTCGACATAGCCTGTGAAACGGAAGCAATGTCTTTGCGCAGGTGCGTCGACTCTTTCCCATCGGCGAGACTGGTGATGGTGATTGACTCTGGGGTGTCCTTGGCGAGCATGCCGGCAAGTAGGCTACCATCCTTCATGGTGAGAGAAACCATGCCAAAGCCGGAGGCGATCCGGGCATTCGGCAAGATCAATGACTCCAGCAGGTAGGCGGCATTGTGCTTCTTGCCGGCGTTCTTAAGATCGGGGCCAGCGACTCCGCCCTTGCGGTTGGGGTCAGCCTTGTGGCAACGGGTGCACTGTGCTGCGCCGTGACCGTATAAGACGGCGCGTCCTTTGCCGATGTCTCCACCCGCCAGCGTTACTTGGAAGGCGGCAAGCGGGTCGTCCTTGGAGAGTTTCGCTTCGTAGGCTTCCAGAGCTTTGGTTAAGCCGGGATCACCGGCAGCTTTTGCTGTTTCTATGATGTCGAGATGAACCTCGATTGGCTGATTCTCGATGGTCTTCAGCATGGCGAGGATGGATGCGGTGGCTTTCTTGTCCTTGATGGATGCTAGTGCCCGAATGGCGATCTGGCGATCGAAGGGGGATTTGCTCTCGAGCATCCTTTGGGACTCTTTGAGAGCCACTTTGGAAGAGAGCTTGGTGAGGGCTTGCAGGCTGGATCGGCGTACTTCTGGCTCTTTGGCACGGAGGCTTTTCTGCAGAGTTTTGATCAACTTACTGTCCTTGTTATTAAGTAGGTTCTTGAGGGCTGCGAGTCGCACCTCTCGGATGTTGTCGTCATTGAGCAGTTGGGCGCGCAGGGTTTCTTGGGATGTGGAGACGCCGAATTTGTTACCGGTCTTCAGCACCTCAGCGAGGACCTTGCCATTCGCCTGATCAAGCAGCCTCTCGAGGCTTTTGGTGATTTGAGGGCGGACGGTTTCAAGGCTGCGATCGCCGGTTATTGGGCGAATTTTTCCAGTGGTAGGGTCGCCAGCGGGAGGTTTCTCCCAGCGAGCCAGTTGGAACAGGCATTCGATCCGGCTGTCGTCGGGAAGCTTCTCGTTTTCCGCCATGGCAAGGAGGGAGAGGATGCCCTTGGGATTGCCCAGACGAACGATGGAGTTGATGATGCGGTAGTCGATCGGGACCGACGAGGTTCCCACTAGTTGGGTCTGTGCCGCCAGAGCAGCACGGGCACCTTCGATGTATCCGTCGTTGATGGCTTGAACGGTTTCAATCACCAGTGCTGGGTCGGAGTCCTTGAGAAAATGGGCGATGCCGGGGGCAGCGAGGCGGCGGAGTGCGATGATTAGACCAAGGCGAACTTCCGCCGATTTGTGATTCTTGAATTTCAGTAAATCCTCGGCGGTTTTGTTGGCTTCAGCGATCAGGCGAAGTCCGTTCACCGCACCGTGGCGCAGGTAGGCGTCTCCATTGGAGTTCTGTTCGAGGACCTTGATGAGGTGAGGGACGTCTTCCCTATGACCCAGCTTGCCCAGCGCGGTGGCTGCCAGCATGCGGGTGTTTGGGTGTTTGTCAGTGAGTCGCTCGATGAGCGCCTTGCGGCCGATCTGTGCGGCTGAGAAACCTAGAGCCTGAGATGCTTGACCTCGCACGCGCCAGTGCTCGTCCTGAGTCAGTTTTACGAGATTTTCTGTGGAGGCCTTGTCCTTGTGGGTGCGGCTCAACTGGCCGAGACCCCAGACGCCGTGGAGGCGGGTGATGAGTGGATTGGCGCTTGCCGTTGCTGCGACGAAATGCGTGCGGTTTTTCGGAGAGCCGGCGAGGGCAAACTGAGCTCGCTGTCTGACCCGCAAGTCTTGGTGCTGTAGGAGTTGGGCTAGTTTTTCTGGGGAAAGTGAGTCAAATCCATTGGCGAAGAGAGATTTCACTTCGGCGACGACAGGTTTGGCGATCTCGACTGGATTGTAAAATACGAAAATCGTGCCGAAATCGTAGGTTTTCCAACCACCGGTAAAGTCGCTGACGTAGACCTTGCCATCAAATCCGAACTCGATGTCGGTGTTGAGGAATCCTTTGATAAATGTCTCGTTGCTGGCAACTTTGTAGCCGGCACCCATAGGGTTCATTTCGAAGCCAATCACTTCGCTGCCTCCGCCACGGTAATCGCAGACGAAAAAGTTGTTGTCCCACTTTTTGGACAGACCGATACCGGGGTTGTAGGCAAGTCCAGATGGTCCGACGCTGACGTGCCCGGCCGGTGGAAGGAAAGCCTTGGGGCGGTTTTTGGCTTCTATTTTCCACCAAGACTCAGCCATCCACGGAGTTTCGTGCCGTCTTGTGACGTCGATGGCGTGTGGCCAGTTGCGGAAGCTCTGGTTGCCGCGGTTCCACCCCGACATAGCGCCTTCGACCATCTGAACTACCCGTGCTTTGTCGCCCATGTCGGCGTTGTTATCGACAGAGAAGGCGACTCCGTATTGATCAAACGCGATCTCCTTTGGGTTACGGAGGTTGTAGTGGACCACTTCCAGGTTGCTTCCATCGGGCTCCATGCGGAAGATTGCACCACCATACTGGTCGTAGAGATGGCGGCCGTCGGCTGTTTTAAGATCGTAACCGCGGTCACCGATGGTGAAGTAGATGCGGCCGTCTGGGCCAAAGGCGAAGCCGTTGAGGTCGTGCCCGCTGAGGCTGACGCTGATGCCGTATCCTTCTTGCAGTGAGGTTCTGGTGTCGGAGACGCCGTCCCCATTCTTGTCTTCTAGCATCCAGACGTTAGGGATACAGGCGAAGTAGACTTTGCCGTTCGCTGCCATGATGCCGGCTGCTGTGCCGTCGAGCGGGTTGTTGAAACCATCGGCATAGATCCATGATCTCTCCGCCTTGCCGTCGCCATTTTTGTCTTCTAGCACTCGGATCTTCTCGGCGTGCTCGGTGTAGTAGCCTGGCGTCTTCTTGTCGGCATACTTCTCGAGGAGTGCGAGGCGGTCGGCGGTGGTCTTCAGGCCGACCTCGTCACGGAGCCAGTACCAGTTGCGACGGTTGTCTTCGATCCCGCGATCGAAGCGGTGGGTCTCGGCAACGAACAAGCGATTCTGTTCGTCCATTGAAATTGCGGTCGCGTTGAACACATCTGGTTCACGGGCGAAGATCCCGGCCTTCATGTCGTCGGGATAGCTGATGGTGGCGAGGATTGCCTCGTCGGACTCTATGACTTTTACCGGCTCTTCGCTGGCGGTTCCTTCGATTTTTTTCGCTGACGCATCGGGGACAGCTGAAAGAGGGGATAGGGGCAGAAGTAGCAGCGTAGATACTGCTACCATAGAGTGGCGAGATAGGAGAAATTTCATAAATTGATTGAGTGCTATTGCTTGGAAATTTCTAGGAAATTGCTTTTTGTCGGGGGTTTTGTCGAGAACGAAACGGAGAGCCGAGGCAGACTGTACACAAACAGACGGAGAGACAGGCTCACTGCAACCGGTATATAGTTTCATTTAGTCATTCTGGTAGATTTCTATGCGCTAAACATTTTAACGCAAATCAAGATGGACGTGCGGCATTTTACCCGCGTGGTGGCGGCATTTCTGAAAGCGTGTGCCATTGAAAACTGCAATGGTCTCGTGGGATGAGAGGAGTTTTACCCCATCTGGTCTATCCGCGGCATGGACCTGCTGAGTGGCCAGTGGGATGAAGAGATTCATCAAAAGGTTTTTCATCCTCTATTGATAGCACAGAGTAGAGTATTTGCGAGGGTTGCCTAGATTTTGGGGCAGGGGTCAGGGCTCCGACACTAGGGAGGGACTTGGGCTGATCTTCCTTCGCTCTGAAGCTATGGCGGACAGGTTGCCTGCGGCGCTGGACAGAATTAACAGAATTTTTCAGAATTAACCTACGAAACTGGAGTTGGCCACGCCAATTTCCGGCAAACCATGATGTTTCTGATGCCGTTGTTCTGTGCTCCCCATGAAAAATTCTGTGAAATTTTGTTAATTCTGTCTAAAAATCGCTTTCTTGCTCCCTAGTGTAGGAACTCTGGAGCAGGGGCTCTGCTTTTTTACTCCCTAGATTGATTGTCTGGGATTGTTCGCTAGAAGAAAGGCATGAATATCGGCGAGATCAAAAAGGTGCTTAGCGATGCGGGGGTCACTCCATCGCGTCAGTTGGGGCAAAACTTTCTCTGCGACGCGAAAGTGGCGCGTGGGATAGTGGACCAGCTTCATCCAAATGAGAATGACGTCGTAGTCGAGTGCGGCCCTGGAACTGGCGCGCTCACGGTCCATCTTGTGGGACGTGTGAAGAAGGTGATTCTGATCGAGTTTGATGCAAGGCTCGCCGAGTACCAAACGGACAAGTACGCTGATAATGCCGATGTGGAAGTCCACCATGCGGATGCCGCGCGTTTTGATATCCGTGATCTCTTTAAATATGGTCCGATCAAGTTGTTAGGGAACCTCCCGTACTCAGCGGGTGGCGCGATCATGCGTAACTTCATGAAGCGACCAACGATGGTTTCGCGTGCGGTTCTCATGCTGCAGAAGGAATTTATCGACCGGATCATCGCGGTGCCAAGAACGAAGGATTACGGGGTGCTGACGCTAAGGATGCAGAGCGAATGGGTCAGCAAGCCGGTGATGCTAGTGCCGCCAGATGCCTTTACGCCACCGCCGAAGATTGACTCTACCGTGATGGTTTGTGAGCCGAAGCCTGAAGGGGATTTGCCAGTTTACGATGCGCGTTTGTTTGATGAACTCATTCGCCGTGGATTTTCCCAACGCCGTAAGCAAATCAAAAAGCAACTTCCCGATCATCTTGCGTGGGAAGACGTGGCAGCAAAGATGGGTCTCAAATTGACAGCCCGCGCCGAGGAAATTTCTCTTGAAGACTGGATCGAGATCACACGGCTCTACGACGATAATCCGCTCAAGGACATCCCTCAGAAGGATGATGAGATTTTTGATGTGGTTGACGAGAATGACGAAGTCGTCCGCCAAGAGACTCGCAAAAATGTGCACGCGCAGAACCTTACGCATCGCGCCGTGCATATTTTCGTGTTCAATAAGAACAAGGACATCCTACTGCAGAAGCGTTCAATCCTTAAAGATAAGTTCCCAGGTTGTTGGGACAGCAGCGCTGCTGGGCACCTAGATGCTGGTGAGAGCTATGGCGACTGTGTGGTCCGCGAGCTGGGTGAAGAATTGGGAATCGAAGGGGTCGACACCCAAAAGATTGCGAAGATCCCAGCTTCTGAAAAGACTGGCTTTGAATTTATTGAACTCCACCTAGCACGCTACGATGGGGCACTGCGTTTCCCATGCAGTGAAGTGTCCACCGCCGAGTGGTTCACCATGGAGCAAGTGCGTGAGTGGGTGACAGCCCGACCAGAAGATTATGCCTCCGGTTTTATTGAATGCTGGAACCTTTTCGAAGAGAAGATGGGCGCTGCGAAAGAAGTGTAGAGTTTGCAGTTGGCAGTGTTCAGTTTTCAGAGCCGGGATGATGAAGCTAAATGCGAACCGCGAAATACGCTAAAGAGTACGAAAGTTGGTAGGGCTTAAATAGGGGTGCGACGATTCTGCGGGGGGAGCAACAAAAAAAGCCGTGAGCTCGGGGAGAGTCACGGCTATTGAAGAGTTGTTATTTGCTCGTTTACGCTTCAAGGATGGATGCTGCTGCTGTGTCTAGGAAGAACACGGAGTTGCAGTGCTCTTGCAGGTAGGAGGCTGAGACGATGTCGTTGACCGTGCCGGTGACGGCTTCGTTGACGATCGATGCTTTGCCTTCGCCCCATGCCATGAGGACGATGCGGCGAGCGTTGAGAATGGTGCCGCAGCCCATGGTGATGGCGGTTGTAGGGACGTTATCTATGCCGCCGAATGAGGGGGCTGCGTCTTCACGGGTGATTGGGTCTAGCTCGATCGCGCGTGTGAGTGAGTCCTTTGGTGAGCCTGGCTCGTTGAAGCCGATGTGGCCGGTGCGGCCAATTCCTAGGATCTGGAGGTCGAGTCCACCTGCGTCGACGATTGCTTGTTCGTACTCAGCACAATGGGCTGGGATGTCGGCTGTAGCGACAGTGCCAGATGGGAGATTGATGTTCTCTGGCTTGATGTCGATATGGTTGAAAAGATTCTGGTGCATGAAGTGCCAGTAGGATTCGACGTGGTCTTTTGGGAGACCTGCGTATTCGTCGAGGTTAAAGCTGGTGACAGTCGCGAAGGTAAGGCCGTCTTGTTGGTGGAGACGGATGAGTTCGTTGTAATAGGCGATAGGTGTGCCGCCAGTGGCGAGCCCGAGGACCGTTTGCTTCCCCGCAGCATCGTTGGCGCGGATAAGTTCTGCTGTTTCAGCTGCGAGCTTGGCGACAGCTGCTTGGCTCGATTGAAATACTTCTACTGGAATCTTCTGCATGTCCTGTGTGTTTTGATTGATCTGGGATCTAATAACAAGGTTGAATAGGTGTTGTATTAGGTTGTTGTTTAACTTAATCGATTGACTGATAGGAGAGGGCGTTTAGCTAAGTAATATGGGTAGTACATTGTGTAGGGTTGAACAAATAGAAGGATGCTTTACGCTATAGAGGAACAACGAGATGGCAGATCGAGGATATAGTTGGAAAAATGTGCGGCAGGGATCGACTTTTAAGTTACCCAAGACCGAGCACGCGGGGCGCTTGGTGCTGATAGCCATTGTGCTGGCAGTGTTGTCCCATGTGGCCGCCATCTTCGGACTCAAGAATATGCAGATCACTTTCCCAGTTCTGCGTGAGTTTTTCGAGGTGGAAACCGAGCCTATCGTGGTGCGAGACATAGAATTCCGCGAGTCTCTGCCAGAAATTCAGCGGGAGGAACTAGCTGAACCACCAGAAGTGGCAGGTAAGTTGCTCGATGAGATCGAAATTCTAGAGGCGATTCCAGAGGACACGGAGTTGGATATGTCGCCAGAGATTACTGATCCACAATTTGATATTGAGATGGTCGCTCCTGCGATGAAGGGCGAAGCCCTAGCTGAGAATTTAGAGCCAATAGCTGGCCCCGATTTCACCGATGATCTGCCAGAGATTGGAAGAATGGATGACGTGCTCCAAGTGGCTGCTGCTGGCCAACTAGTGATTGACCCAGGTGAACAGCAATCTGACGTTTTTGATCCAGATAAATTTAACGAAGAATTAGAACGGAAAGGGGCGGGTGGGCTTGCTGACGATGGAGCTTTAGAGAACTTCACCCCACTTTCTGCGATGGCGCGGATGGATGGCAATGCCCTGCAGAACACCAAGGGAATGATCGGCTCTGATCTTCTATTTGAATTTAATCAAGCGACACTGAGGGAAAGCGCGCGCAATAGCTTGCTCAAGGTTGCGTTGCTAATCGACAGAAACCCAAATCTTAACTGCTGGATTGAAGGGCACACTGACACGATAGGTGGTGATTTGCCGAATGGTGAACTCTCGCTCGGCCGGGCAAAGGCCGTCAAGCAATGGTTGGTGGATGCTATGCGGATCAACCCGAGGCGTCTGATTGTGATTGGTTATGGTAAGCGACAGCCGATTATTAAAAAGGGTGACAAAGACCAGCAGGCGATGAACCGGCGGGTGGTGATCAAGATGCGCCGCGGCCAACCCACTGCTGACTCTACGATGTTTCTTGAGGGAGCCCTGCCGCCAGAGCCGGTGAAGCCCGAACCAGCGAAAGCCATTTTAGTCAAACCAACGGGGCCGCCGACCATCCTAACTGCCCAGCCGGTCGAGGAAGATCCACCTGCACGTGCGGTGATTGAGGAACCCTCCCGTCGGGCGCTACCTGTTGAGGATGAACGACGTAAAGCAGTTCCAGTTTCTCCTGGCCGGGCTGTGCCGACGAGGTGATTGGAATAAAGCGATTTCTACCGCGAAAAATACGAAATTTTCTAAAAGTCCCAGCGATGATGCTTGCTATCAATCGGAAAACGTAAAATAGAAAATTTACTCAGCCCTTTATATCGCACGGTGATGAAAAAAAATAATTTCGCGCTGGGACTTTTCGTTCACGTGCATACTCTGGGTTGAGAGATGAAATGCGAACTCTGTAATAATAAAGCAACGGTGTTTTACACCCAAGCAGTGCAAGGGGGGCAGAAGAAGATTTGCCTCTGCGAGAACTGTGCTGACAAAAGCGGACTTACCGATCCTGGCGCATTTTCAATGGTTGATATTCTTATGGACGAGACACCCGAACAAGCCCAGCCAGTGATGGTTGCTGAGGTTGCAGAAGCGTGTGAACATTGTGGGTTCACACTGGAAGATTACAGAAAAGTTGGAAGACTTGGTTGCAGCCAGTGCTACACCGCTTTCCTTGGAGAAATTCTCCCAATGTTAGCGAAGATGCACCACGGTATAAAGCACGAGGGGAAAGTTCCCTCAGGCATGGCCGATTCATTGGCTCTACGCAAAAAACTAGCAGCTATGAAAAAGGATTTAGATTCTGCCATTGCTGAAGAAAACTTTGAAGCCGCTGTGAAGTTGCGTGATGGAATCAAAGAGTTGGAGGCTCAAGTAAGCTAAAAATATGATGCGATTTTCAACATTGATGAAGCATCCGGCCGACTGGATGATAGGCAAAAATGTCAACAACGAGGTGGTGGTAACTAGCCGTATACGACTAGCGCGTAACCTTCGAGACCTGTCATTTCCAGGTTGGGCTAAAAAAGCTGAGCGTGTCGCAGCGATGGACAAAATGCGACCCAAGGTGGAGGCTCTCAAAGTCATGAAAAATGGCTTTTCCCATGAACTATCAGAACTAGAACCTCTGCAGAAGCAAGTGCTAGTGGAGCGTCACTTGATCAGCCGCGAGCAAGCAGCACGCGGTCAAGGCAGTGCCGCTGTCGTTGACCGTGGTCAGAGGCTTTCTTTGATGATCAACGAGGAAGATCACCTGCGTATGCAATCGATCCGTGCTGGTCTCCGCTTGCGTGAAGCGCACCAGCTACTTTCCAAAGTCGACAGCGCTCTAGAGAAGGATCTCGAATTCGCCTATGATGATGAACTCGGCTACCTCACCGCTTGCCCGACCAACTTGGGGACTGGCATGCGTGCGTCTGCTATGTTGCACTTACCTGCACTCGTGCTGACTGAGCAAATCGGCCAGGTTCTTCAGGCTGTGAATAAGATAGGCCTCGCGGTCCGTGGACTCTTTGGTGAAGGCACTGAGTCGTTGGGACATCTTTTTCAGATTTCTAACCAAGCAACACTTGGCGAGAGCGAGGAGGTGATTATCTCACGTCTCGAGCGTGTCATAGCGCAGATCGAAACTCACGAGACCAATGCGCGGTTGAAGATGCTCGAAGACGAGCCGAATCAGCTGAGTGATAAAATTGGACGAGCCTACGGGATCCTAGGATATGCGACGATGTTTGATTCGAAAGAGGCATTTTCACACATTTCCTTACTCCGAATGGGAGCGGCAATGGGCTACTTTCCGGAGGGAACCATGCAAGCATGTGACTCTATGATGATGGAAATCCAGCCTGCGCATTTGCAGTTACACGCTGGCGCTGAGTTAGAACCAGAAGAACGCGACATTATCAGAGCAGAAATCTTACGCAGTAGGTTGCAAACTCTCACTGCCCCTGCTATAAATATAATAACTAATGACATAGTTGGTGGTAGTGAAATCACTGGCGACTTAAATTTCGAGAATGAATAATTTTACCCCAAGAGCACAGCAAGTCCTTGCCCTAGCACGCAAGGAGGCAGATCGATTCAACCACAATTACGTCGGTACGGAGCACGTACTGCTCGGGCTTATTAAGCTCGGCCAGGGAGTGGCAGTAAACGTACTGGAACGTATGGGGCTTGAGCTCGATACCGTTCGCCTAGAAGTTGAGAAACAAGTGGGCTCAGGCCCTGAGCAAAATGTTTCGAGCCAGATTCCCTACACTCCTCGAGTGAAGAAGGTTCTGAATCTTGCGAATAAAGAAGCCAAGCAACTCAGCCATTCCTATGTGGGTACTGAGCATTTATTGTTAGGTTTACTCCGCGAAGGTGAAGGTGTGGCAGCACGCGTTCTCCAATCACTCGACATAGACATTCAGCGCACTCGGCAAGAAGTGCTCGCCGAGATCGATCCTAACTTCAACCCTGACGACGAAGACGAGGTCTTCGAGGTGTTTGAAGATGGTGAAGAGGAAGTAGCTGAAGAAGGTGGAGAAGCCAAGACCAAGACTCCAGCTCTTAAAGCATTTGGTCAGGATCTGACGAAGAAAGCCCAAGAAGGCGGACTCGATCCGGTGATCGGCCGCGAAGAAGAGATCGAGCGCGTTATTCAGATCCTCTGCCGTCGTACTAAGAACAACCCAGTTCTCGTAGGTGAAGCTGGTGTCGGTAAGACAGCGATCATCGAAGGTCTAGCCCAAGAAATTATTTCAGGAAACGTCCCTGAGCTTTTGCGCGATAAGCGTGTGATCACACTCGATCTGGCCCTGATGGTTGCTGGTACCAAGTACCGTGGCCAGTTTGAAGAACGCATCAAGGCAGTGATGGATGAGATCAAGAAGGTCAAAAATGTGATCCTCTTCATTGACGAACTCCACACTATCGTTGGTGCAGGTTCCGCCGAAGGAGCCATGGATGCTTCTAACATCATTAAGCCAGCCCTCAGTCGCTCAGAGCTTCAGGTAGTTGGTGCTACGACGCTCAATGAATACCGCAAATTTATCGAAAAAGACAGCGCGCTTGAGCGTCGTTTCCAGCAAGTAAAAGTGGACGAGCCTTCTGTCGAGGATACCATCGAGATTCTCAAAGGGCTTCGCGAGAAATATGAAACACACCACAAGGCGAAGTACTCTGATGGAGCTCTTGAAACCGCTGTGAGGCTTTCCTCACGTTATATTACTGGGCGTTTCCTCCCAGATAAGGCTATCGATGTGATAGACGAAGCTGGTTCCCGCGCCCGCATCGGACAGATGACTCGCCCACCAGAGGTGAAGGAGCTAGAGCTCAACATTGTTGAGATCAACAAACTTAAGGTAGCTGCAATCAATGACCAAGACTTTGAAAAAGCGGCTGCACTTCGTGATGAAGAAAAGCAAGCAAAGGAGAAGTTAGAGGCGACACTTTCTAAGTGGAAAATTGTCAGTGAAGAAAGCACAGTTCATGTCGGTGAAGAAGAGATCATGGAGGTCCTTTCCAAGTGGACTGGAGTTCCTCTCCAGCGGATGGAGCAAAAAGAAGCTGACCGTCTCCTCAATATGGAGAAGCAGCTCTCAAGCCGTGTGATCGGCCAGGCATCTGCCGTGAAAGCAATTTCTAAAGCGCTACGTCGTTCACGTGCTGACCTCAAAGACCCGCGCCGTCCGATCGGCTCATTTCTTTTCCTCGGCCCTACAGGTGTGGGTAAAACCTACCTCGCCCGCAACCTTGCGGACTTCATGTTCGGCGATCCAGACTCCTTGATTCAGATCGATATGTCCGAGTACATGGAAAAATTTGCGAGTAGCCGTTTGATTGGTTCACCTCCAGGATACGTCGGCCACGAAGAAGGTGGTCAGCTCACAGAAGCGGTACGCCGCCGTCCATATTCAGTGATTCTTTTTGACGAAGTCGAGAAAGCGCATCCAGACGTGACGAACTTGCTGCTTCAGATTCTTGAAGAAGGAATGATCACCGACAGTCTCGGCCGCAAGATCGATTTCCGTAACACCATCATCATCCTCACTTCCAACGCTGGAGCTTCCACAGTGAAGAAACAGACGTCTCTCGGATTTGGTGCGATGAGTGCAGATGAAAGCGACTTCGAAGGTATGAAGGAGAAGATCGTGGAAGCGGCAAAGAAGTTCTTCCGCCCTGAATTTCTCAACCGTCTTGACGAGCTTGTGGTCTTCCACATGCTTGAGAAGAAGGATCTTGGTGTCATTGTCGATCTCGAGTGCAAGAAGCTCTTCGCGCGTCTGGAAGATAAAGGAATTAAGATCAAGCTTGAGAAAACTGCTCTCAACCTTCTAGCTGAAAAAGGCTACGACCCGACATACGGTGCGCGTCCAATGCGTCGTGCTGTAGAGCGTTTCCTCGAAGATCCGCTCGCAGAAGCTCTGCTCCGCGGCGATGTCAAAGAAGGCGATACGATCAAGGTCACTTGCAAGCGGGGAGGCGAAGAGCTCGTCTTTAAGCCCGTCAAATCAAAGCCTAAATCTAACGGAGCCGCGAAAGCGTAGACTCGTTAGATTGAGTTAATAAAATTCACAAAGTCTCAGAGTGCGTAATGCGCTCTGAGGCTTTTTTATTGTAAAACACTCAATCGCCGTATCAGTCCTGAGGATCGTTGAAAAGGGCTGGAGGTTAAATCCATTGAAGGCAGCACAGTTCAACTTATGGATACTGAGCAAAACCACCATCATACGTCTTTCGCTTAAAGGGATCATTTCGCTGATACCCCTCCATCAGGCTCGCAAAGCTGATTTTCGGAAAGGCAAAAAATTTGGACCTAGCGAACGTATTCATACTTGGGAAAAACCCAAAACTCAACCCAAGCACAGTAATTTGAGTGGAGATGAGTGGGCGGCACTCCGCAAGATAATGAAAATCAGGATTATTCGCTTCAGGTATACGGATAAAGACGGAAAACAAAAAAGAAAACATTTGGTTACAACATTGCTAGATCATAAGAAATACGGCTGGAAAGAGCTTGTTTCCATGTGTTTGGAGCGTTGGGAAATCGAATTGAGGTTCCGTGACGTGAAGACGACTATGGGATTGGAGAAACTCAATGTAAAAACACCTAAAATCGCTCAAAAGGCCTTGGTGATGGCCATGATTGGTTGCAACCTCATTAAGTCAGTTAGTCAGGAAGCCGCTAATTTGAAAGATGTAAATATCCGTCACCTAAGCTTCAAGGTAGCTTTGGATGAGATCACCTCCTGCAGCTCCAATTTTAGAAATAGGATCAAGCATCGAGTAATTGATCGCACACCAAGAAAACAAATCGATGACGTGGCTCCCTAGAGCGAATGTATTGCTTCTTGAGCTCCTCAATAAGTAGCCTCCCAAGTGACCTCCGTGACGGAACAATTCCTTCAAGCTCGATGTCGGGGTGTTTGTTTCTACGTTTACGAGACGGTAATGACCTCTGCCTTGCCGATCACTTAGATCGTTTAAAAAAAACTCACGAATGGCTCTTACCTCGAACGAAGTTTAGAGCTTTTGCGCAAACGTAGTTGCAGTTGAGCAGCGTGAAGGTCCTTCGGATACAATTCATCTGGAGGAATGTTTTCCAGCCACTTTCCACTCAGATCCTTTACCGATTTTGAACTGGTTTTCACCCCAACCACATTGACAGAGCCTGGGCCGAAATTTGAGTTCGGCCATTTGATCTCTTTCTCAGACCGAATGCACCAAAAAGTCCCGCGATGCTTTCCAAGATCCCTTCCACCACCACACCGCCAGATCTGAGAACCCTCACCCACATCAATGTTGCAGAAGAGGTTTTCGTAAGGAGCCTTCTTGTGATGATCAAACGAGAGATTTTTTCCCTTTCCGTTCTTCATCACATTTCCTGACTGCCTATTGGACATGGTTCATCATGGATGAACTTCGCTTGGAGTTCGAATTTCTGGATCAAGCAATCCTGCCCCAGCGTCACCCCATGATGTCCTGTATCACCCTTCATTGGCTTGCGCTCGCCATCAAGCAATAGGCCATCGACAGTACAAAAATTTCCACCGACAAAAATACCGCTATCGCAGTTTGAGATCCGCACATGCTTAATCCAGCAATCCGACACACCGGTCATCGCTATCCCATTCATCCCCCTCTCGGTAAAGTGACCTTTATAGGCTTTTTTCGGGAAACGAAAGTCCAAGCTCCTCGATTCCGACTTCTGACACTGTCGGCGCGAAAGTCATCAATGTCGGTTTCCATGACTTGCGTATGTCCCAACGCAACGGCCGTTCAAGCTTGATATAATCAGCTTTAATCGCAGCCACTCGACTCACAAAAGTCACTTTTATCGGCTTCGTGATTTTTGCAGTACTACCAGAGTCGTTCGAGTAAAGGTGCGCCAGTAAGGACTTCTTCGAATCGTCCTCCATTTGAATCTGAATTCGTTGCCCCACTTTCAGGTCTGCTGCATTCTCTAGTTTTATCACCTGATCGCCCCGCTTGGGCTCCGAAATAATTGGAGAAATGGCGTTCGATCGATTGGAACCTTTCGCCCAAAGCCCCCCGACCACGAGTAATTTGAAGTCGGACGACCACTCGAGGTATCACCCATGTTGGGGCGGACATCTTCCAACTCTTTGGTGAAATGCAGCACGGTCTTGAACGGACCCTCACCACGAAGCACGATGTTCGGTTTCTTGATCCACAGAATGTCACTCAGAATGTAACGACCCGCTGGTATCAATATGGCTCCGCTCTTGGTGGATTCAATGGCATTTTTAAACGCTTCGGTATCATCTGTCTTACCATCCCCTTTTGCGCCGAAGCGCTTCACATTAGCCGTCACCCGAACCCTTGGTAGGGCTTTTTTTCCAGAGTGATAACCAGCATGGGAGAAGTCTGGCAATCGGCTTTGCGGCGTCCACTTTTCGGCAGCCTCCCCCCATAGATCGGAGTAAGTCTGAGCCTGCACCATGCCACTGAAAATGACGAAAGCGATCAATCCGCAAACCCCTATAGATATTCTTCCAATCCAGTTTTTCATATTATTGGTAGATTTTTTTTGGGGACGCTTGAGGTTGCCGTTGAGAGGTGAGAAAGGGGGCTGGATTTTGCGCAAGCGAGACGCTTACACTATTGGATTATGTTAAGGCCAAATCGATTACTATATTCTTATGAAAATCTTCCTCTTATACATCCAATAGCAGATATACCATAAAAAGGATAAGACGTTTAGGCTTAATATTATATGTGCGGCAAGATCTCCTGACCATCCAAATAGTAGGTTGGAAAATGGAAGAAATATTTTCCTGATAAGATCGGCACCACCCACATGAGCAAAAAGATAGATGAACAACGGATTCATTCCAATAATAGCAAAAAACAGTACGCCTTTTTGGTGTTTTTTAATGTCGATAAGCCAATAGCACAATGCAAGCGCCAAGAGCGACCAGCCTCCACTTGCAAAGACAAAGGACGAAGTCGAAATTCGCTTGATAATTGGCGTAAATGGGCTCAGTCCGTATCCTATAACAAGACCTATAATTCCAGAGCCAATCAAGATTAGCAGCTTTTTCATACTTGTTCGATCACTCATCAGCAGCTGACCAGCCAACACACCCCAAATTGTATGCGCTGCCGTAGGTATCGCATTGAACATGGCCCAATGACCTCCATCCTCTTTCCCGGCAATGAGAATATTGAACCAAGCGCCAAAATTTTTCCCGGGTTCAAATGCCTGATTAAATCCATCTAAAGGGAAAAACCGATAAAGACCTTCGCTAACAAGAATGAGAATGACTGAAAATCCAATTTGATAAACCCGCGCTTTACCAATGATTAAGAAAGCCAATAGATAAGTCACGGCTAACTGGCAAAGCACATTCTGAAATCTGAACATTATCTTCCCTGGACCAATGCAGTAAAACGCCCAGCCTAAAAACAACATTAGAAACGCCCTTACAAGTACATGTTTCGTGACCGAAGGCATAGAATCACCTTTGGCCATTCTTCGGGAAAAAGAGAACGGCATGGCGAATGCAACAATAAACATGAAAAAGGGCTGTATCAAATCCCAGAAATGCATTCCTTCCCACTTGACATGATACAATTGCTGACCGAAGAGCCCGGCAATTGAACCTTCAAGTTCAGGTGAAACCATGTAGGTAAATAGCTGCGAGAACTCAGCAATAAGAAAAAACATTGTTAGTCCACGCTAAAAATCGAGCGAAAGCAAGCGACTGCCAGATTGTCCTTGAAGTTGGGACATTACTGCTAGGGATTTGCTTTTTGCGGGGTGACCCTGAGAGCGCGCCGTTGATTAGGGCGACTGGGTTTGGGGGGGGGGAGAAGAGGGTGGAATAAGAGGGGATTGACGAGCTGACTGCGGTCAGGCAATGGGGAAAAGTGGGAAATGAGTAGCATCGCTGGGGTTCCTTTCTTGGTTGAACCAGTTCAGGCTCTGTTCGTAAATGGCTCTAGGAAGAGATAGGTGCATCGACCCCCAATATTTTTAAAGCTTTTTATCATAGGCCATTTTTCTTTGTAAATCTATCCCTAGGCCACTAGGCTGAATATCACCATCAAGGATCACCCATCTAGTCTCCTTCGTATCGATGTAATCCCGTACCCATTTCCTAATTTCTCCTGAATACCTTTTCCTTGGTGATTTTGCTCGATCTCGGCAGTCATCACCACCTTGGTCCGCATATCCTATTTTCGTTTCCACTGGGTAAATGATTTCCAACTATCTGATGATTCCTCAGAAGTGATTAACAAAACGTCTGTGTGTGCAGTTTCAACTACTGAAGCGAGTAGGCAGAGTCATAGTGAGAAGATTGAGAGAAATAATTTAGATGATTATATCATAGTTGGGTAACAAGCGTAGCGCTCTCATCAGACGATTCTATCTCATTTTGTGCATGATTTTTCGATCGTTGTAATTGCAGGGTTTGTTAGAATTAATTCTCCTTTCTTGACCGCATAGCTGAGTTCTCTAGTTTGAGCACATGTCTAGTAAGCGTGCCCTCACCACCCTCCACCTGAAATCAATGCTGGAGGACAAAAATCTAGATGATTTAGCAAAGCTTTTAGAACCAGATAAGACAACTCCCCTCTGCTGCTACCTTCCGAATGCAAAGATCAATGACTCCCGCGCCCAACGCATGTGGCGCTCGATCGGGCAAGCTCCCCATCCCGATATCTATGATGACTGGACCCAAGAAAACATTGAGACCTTCCATGGAAATATCGAGAACTGCATAGGCTCGGTCAAGGTGCCGATGGGGATTGCTGGACCACTGAGAGTCAATGGACTCTTTGCTAAGGGGGATTACCCGATCCCGCTGGCGACTAGTGAGGCTGCATTAGTCGCGAGCTACCACCGCGGGTGCCACCTTGTTAGCGCAGCTGGTGGTTGCACCGCAATGTTGCTCAATCAAGCGCTCAATCGAGCACCAGCTTTCATTTTTAAATCAATGTCTGACTGTGGACGCTTCGTCGCTTGGGCTATGGAGAAGTTTGAACAATTCCAAGAAATTGCAGAATCGACCAGCGCTTATGGAAAGCTGCTGGACGTTGCCACCACAGTTGAAGGAAACCATGTTTACTTGAATTTTGAATTCACCACTGGCGACGCCTCTGGCCAAAACATGGTGACAATCGCAACCCAACATATTTGCGATTTTATCAGTGAAACCTACCCTTTGGAAATTCAACAAATTTATATCGAAGGTAATTTATCTGGCGACAAAAAAGCGAGCTCTCAAGCCTATACCTCTGTGCGAGGAAAGAAGGTCTCAGCAGAGGTTAACTTGTCAGCAGAGCTACTCAAAAAATATTTAGGAGCAACGGCAAAGCAACTCGTTGATTACTGGAGGCTGTCGGCCATCGGTGGAGTTCTCAGTGGCACGATGGGTGTCCAGGGCCATTTTGCTAACGGTCTAGCAGCACTTTACCTCGCCACTGGTCAGGATGTGGCCTGTGTGGCTGAATCAGCAATGGGTGTCACTCGCTTTGAGCTAAACGATGAGGGAGGTCTCTATGCGGCGGTCACTATTCCCTGTATCATGGTCGGAACTGTGGGTGGAGGAACTGGCCTGCCCAGCCAAAAAGCAGCCTTGGAGCTGATGGGACTTCAAGGATCTGGCAACGCTGCGGCGCTAGCAGAAGTTTGTGCTGCACTCCTCCTCGCTGGTGAACTCTCAATCATAGGTGCCCTAGCGACTAACACCTTCACTCGAGCTCATAATAAGCTAGCGCGTTAAATCATCGAAAAAATCGATACACTCTCAATTTTTTTCGTTTATGCTAACATCTCGAAGTAGGTTATTTCTAACTAAATGAAATGGTGGACATACCAAAAAGAGCGTTTCCCGGTGCTCCAGCACGGCCCTTTAGTAGCGGCCTTTAGCTCCTGCGCTGTTTGCTACTCAGCGATGCTCACAGGTGAGAGACCCGTTGCATGGTCCTTTGTCGTCGCTTTTGTTAGTTCATTGCTGTTCTTCCTCCAGTTACGCATTGCAGACGAATTTAAAGACGCAGAAGAAGATGCCCTCTACCGCCCCTACCGCGCCGTCCCGCGCGGTCTTATTAAGTTAAGGGAACTGGGAATTGTTTTCGCCATCTCAGCTATCATCCAGCTAGTATTGGCTGTCACTTTCGTCCCCAGCCTAGCCATAGTGCTGATCATTGCATGGACCTACTTGGCACTGATGAGTGTGGAGTTTTTTGCCAGAGACTGGCTCAAGGCCAGACCTATAACCTACCTTTGGACTCACATGTTGATCATGCCAATCGTTGATTTCTACGCAACAGCCTGCCACTGGATCCCCAGCGGACAAAAGCCGTGGATTGGTCTGCTCTGTTTTCTAGCTGCCAGCTTCTTTAATGGGCTGGTGATAGAAATTGGTAGAAAGCTTAGGCAACCCAGTGGCGAAGAAAATGGAGTTCCCACCTACAGCAAACTCTGGGGACTGCGCAATGCCAGTTGGGTCTGGTTTGGCAGCCTTTGCTTAACCACAGTCTTTGCTATCGCAGCATCTAACATCATAGACTTCGTACTCCCGGTTGCGATCACACTAGCTCTACTGCTTTGTTACGCGCTGAAGCTTGTTATCCAATCAAAGAGCACTAGCCAAAAAAGCTTCGAGACTCTCGCTGGAGTCTGGACACTCTGTCTCTACCTCATCCTTGGCGTCATCCCATTTTTAGTCAAATGATCCTACACTCACAAGATTTAGAACACGCCGACAAGCTCGGTGGGAAAGCAAAGGCCTTGGCCCAACTCGGCCAAGCCGACTTCAATATTCCATTCTGGTTTGTCGTCGCCGATTTCACGGAATCTGACTGTGAGGAAATTCTCAATCGATCTTCAGCATTGGGCTCAGACCTCTTTGCTGTGCGTTCGTCAGCAGCGGCTGAGGACGGGGCGCAACACTCCTTTGCTGGGCAATTCGACTCTTACCTCAATGTTCCGCGCTCACAGCTGATAGAGAAAATAAAACGAGTTCAGCAAAGTTCCAAGAGCGCCCACATCGAAAGCTACCAATCTTCACAATCGATTGAAAATGTAACCCCTCCGAGTGTCCTGATTCAGTGCATGTTAGAACCTGATGTCAGCGGTGTTGCATTCAGCGCAGATCCTGTTGCTGGAAATCTAGACCACACTGTCATCTCCTCAGTGTGGGGAACGGGAAGTGCCCTAGTATCCGGCGAGGTCGATGCCGATTGCTGGACGCTCGATGCCGATAGTTCAACCGTCAAAGAAGTCATTGCGCACAAAAAGTTCCAGCACTCACCTTGCCCAACCTCTCTGGAAGGGGTGCAGATGGTGGAGACGGCACCTGAAAAAATAGAGGTTCCCAGCCTGACTAAAACCCAGCGCAGAGAAGTCCAACAACTCGTCCGCCATTGCGCTGAGCACTTCGACAGTCCGCAAGACATCGAGTGGGCATACCAGGATGGCTCCCTTTATCTCTTGCAGAGTAGACCCATCACAACTCTGAAACACGGGTATAGAAATTCGGACCCACTCACGGTTTGGGATAACAGCAACATTGCGGAAAGTTATTCTGGGCACACCTCAATTATGACATTCTCATTTGCCGAGCGTGCTTATGAAAATGTCTACCGCGAGTTTTGCCGAATGCTCTCGGTTCCAGAGAAACGGGTCATTGCCAGCGACCCTGTTTTTAAAAACATGTTAGGCCACATCCATGGGCATGTTTACTACAACCTCAATAGCTGGTATCACGTACTCGCATTGCTGCCAGGCTTCTCGTTGAATCGAAGCTTCATGGAGCAAATGATGGGAGTCAAAGAGCCGATGCCCGATGAGATAGTTGAGACAATCATTGAGAAAACCCGAGTTTCTAAAATGGCGGACGGCTGCGCACTCGTCGGCACTTTCTTTGGACTAATAAAAAATCATCGGGGCCTGAAGAAGCAAATGGATGGCTTCTACCAACGGCTCAATCAAGCCTTATCTCTGCAAGCTTCCGAGCTTGAAAATATGGATGGCAAGCAACTCGCTCAGCACTACAGGGATTTAGAAGACCAACTCCTTCAACGCTGGGATGCACCATTGATCAATGACTTCTTCGCCATGATTCACTATGGCACCCTGCGTTCACTTTGCGAAAAATGGTTAGGTGACGGCTCACTTCAAAACACTTTATTGCTCGATACTGGCGACATCATCAGCGCCGAACCGCCAACAAGGATCAAGGAGATGGCCAGCATTGCGGCAAAAGATGCCAGCTTGTCTGCTAGCTTAGCTGACCCCGACCTTAGCTGTGAAGTGAAGCTCGCTCATCTCATGCAGAATGCCGAACTGGCCGAGGCCTATCAAAGTTACTTGGAAAAGTTTGGCGACCGTTGCTTAGAGGAACTTAAGTTAGAGTCACCCACTGTGGTGGACGACCCAGTCTCCCTACTTTCTGGCATCGGAGGAATGGCGCAGAGGATTCGAAACGGAAAAGTCCCGCAAAACCCTCAACCATTCCAAACACCTGAAATCCAACTCAGTGGCATCAAGTCAGTGATCTTCAAATGGGTTCTTAACAATGCAAAATCGAGGGTCCGTGACAGGGAAAATCTACGCTTCGAGCGCACTCGCTTGTTTGGCAGGGTGAGGAAAATCGTCGTGCTCTTAGCTCAGCAGCTAGTTGACGCGGGTTGGATCGATGACCCTCAAGAGGTTTTCCTCCTTACCATTTCAGAAGTCATTGGAGTTTATGAATCGACCCAAGATCCAGCAGCCTTGAGAGCTCTGATTATTGAGCGAAAGGCACAAGCTGCCTCATTCACCACTCCGCCAGATCGCTTTGAAACTCGAGGAGAAGTTACTCAACACACCCCACTCATAGCTGCACAATCGGCAGTGAGTTCAGATTCCTCTGACCTCTCTGGCACAGGAGCGTGCCCAGGTATTGTTAGAGGATTCGTCCGTGTAGTCCACGACCCTAGGTCAGCAACGCTCAAGGAAGGAGAAATCCTAGTGGCGCAGCAAACCGATCCAGGGTGGGTGGTTCTCTTCCCCGCTGCAAGCGGCTTGTTAGTGGAGCGAGGCTCATTGCTCTCACACTCGGCAATTGTCGCCCGCGAGCTGCAACTGCCCTGTATTGTCTCCATCCCAGCTGTGACGCGCACACTCAAAACTGGTGACTATGTCGAGATGAATGGCAGCACCGGAACTATCCAATTGATCGATCATGTCATCTGAAATCCAACAACACGCAGACTTCACCCAGGTGCGCTACGCCAACTGCTGGGAGGATGCTGACATCCTCATAAAAGCACTTGAACCCAAAGGACGACACTGCCTCAGTATTGGTTCAGCTGGTGACAATGCATTCGCTCTGCTGGCTGCGGGAGCGGAGTCGGTGACTGTGAGTGAAATGAACCCCGCTCAGGTTGCGTGTATCCAGCTACGCAAAGCCGCTTATCAAGCTCTCACTCATGCCCAGTTCCTCACCTTGTTAGGTGAGACTGGTTCGTCAAATGATCGCAATGAACTCTACCAACTTTGTGTCCCATTGCTTCCGCCAAAGGTAAAAGTCTACTGGGACTATTATAGCGATCAGATCCGGCAGGGCTTCGGACGTATCGGAAAGTTTGAAAGCTATTTCACGCTATTTCGTGAGAAAGTCCTCCCGCTGGTGCACGGAAGGAAAATGGTCTCAGCCTTACTCACTCCTCGTAGTACTGAGGAACGAGAGATTTTCTACGACACGCGCTGGAACACTTGGCGGTGGCGATTGCTATTCAAATGCTTCTTCTCACGGTTCGCTATGGGCAAGCTGGGCCGTGATCCAGCCTTCTTTAAGTACGTCGAAGGCTCTGTCGCAGACAGAATACTAGACCGCACGAAGCACGCTCTTGTGGAGCTCCCCCCTCACTCCAACCCCTACCTCCGCTGGATCCTCAATGGCAGCTACGGAACACACCTTCCCTACGCTCTACGACCTGAGCATTTCAAAAAAATCTCAGAAAGCGTCGATAAAATCCACATCTCAGAACTCCCACTAGAGTCGGTTCTAGAATCCAACAATTCACGCTTCGATGCCTTCAATCTCAGTGACATTTTTGAATACATGTCGGAGGATAACACGCAGGCCCTGCTCGAAAAAATCCACCAACACAGCTCCACTGGCGCTCGATTGGCCTACTGGAATATGCTCGCTCCGAGGTCACGTCCAAACTCAATGGCACACCAGTTAAAGACTCTCGATGCGCTTGGATCCAGACTGCTCGACGCAGATAAAGCATTTTTTTATTCAAAATTCATCGTCGAAGAAGTGATCTAACACCATGCTGATCTGCCTCTATATTCTCCTAATATTAGCCTCACTCAGTGGATTACTCGTGCTCGCCAGCATTGGAATCCACAGAGGCAGGTTGAAAGCTGAGACAGCCAGAAAAATTGTACATGCAGGCATGGGCGTCATCTGTCTCAGTTTCCCACTACTCTTTAAATCCCCTGTGACAGTTAACATCTTAGCGGGCATTGCAGTAGCTTCTCTTCTTGCCGTTAGGCTGACTCCTTTAAGAACCACCATCGGTTCGTCACTTTTTGCGGTGGAACGAATTTCCATAGGTGACCTACTCTTCCCAATCTCGGTAGCGTGGCTTTTTTCCTTAGCTGATGGGAAGTTCACCCTCTACACAATAGCCCTCTTGTTACTGACATTAGCGGATACCGTTGGAGCATTAGCTGGCAGCAAGTATGGCAAAAAAATTTACTACACCTTTGCTGGAAAAAAGAGTGTTGAAGGGTCTCTCGCATTCCTTGCCACAGCATTCGTATGTATAGCGATCCCACTCTATCTAACCACCAACATATCCCTCCCTACCATTCTCACCCTCGCCTGCTCAGTCGGCCTATTCGCCACCGCTGTTGAAGGCGCCGCTGGAAGTGGGTTAGACAATCTATTGATCCCAATAGGTTCATTTCTTTTGTTAGATTATCACATCACACTCACAGGAGCTGAACTCATCTTCAGAATTAGTATACTGCTAGTTATTCTAGCTGTTTTAGTCTATACTAGAAAACTACACACCCTCGACGGAGGCGCGATCCTTACTGCTCTGATCTACACTTTTGCCGCAGCCACACTCGGCGGACTGCCCTGCTTGTTGGCCTGTCTGGTAGTTCTCATCCGCCACATTATAGTGCAGAGAAAAATGCCCCAGCACCTAATCGTCTCCCACACACTAGCAATCATCGTAGCCATCGCGATCCCGACACTACTCTGGCTTACATTAGGGGTGAAGGGCATCCTCACCAATGATAGCGCACAATTGGGATTCATCTGTAGCCTCGCCATGATTATCTCCATGCTCCATGCGGGCACGCAAAAGTTCCTAGGCTATGGATCCGCGTCACTACTCACAGGGATCAGTCTCTCAGTCCTCGTGTTACTCTCCTCATTGTCGTTACTATCAAGTCAGGTGTCTTGGAAATCCACCATCCTTCTAACACTCATACTTACAATCCCGCTAAGCCACTCTTACTATCTCTGGAAAAGGAGCAGAGGTGACCCCGACCCCACCTATTGGCTCAAACTCTGTTTACTCGCTTTATTAGGCACCACCCCTCTACTTCTTATTTTTCTATGAAAACCATCACAGGAAAATCACCCAAGCTCACAGCTGAGCAATCTCAAATTTTCACTCAAGGCGCAGACTGCATTGTTAGTGACCAGAATCATTCAGCCGCGCTTTGGCATACTCATGCGCCAGGATCTGACAGCTGTAAAATTGGCACAATCGGTGCTTGTGAGCTTTCGCAAAACAATTCCCCAGAGCAATTCCTGCGCGCTTGCGCTGAGCTGCTTCACAACGATCACGGCTGTGACAAAGTCATTGGCCCGATGAATGGCAACACCTGGCTCAAGCACCGACTAGTCACCGAAACGAATGGCCGTGCCCCCTTTCTTATGGAGCCCATCGAGCCAGATTTCTATAACCAAGCTTTTGAAAATGCAGGCTTTCAACAACTCTCTACCTATTGTTCCCATCTAGTCGACCTCACACCTCCACAAAGGGACTGCTCCCTGCTGCTCAAGAAATTTAAGAATAGAGGCATCACTGTTCGCTCCGTCTCAAAAGAAAACTTCGAGCAAGACCTGATCGCCATTTTTCGACTGAGTCTCCTCAGTTTCAGCAACAACTACCTGTACACTCCGATCAGCCTAGAATTCTTCATCGGGAAGTATATGGGGTCGCGTGAGTTGATAGATCCAGAGCTTGTGTTGATGGCTGAGTCTGACGGAGAACTCGTAGCCTACCTATTTTGTATCCCAGATCACGCCGCCACCAAGAGAGGTCAAAAATCAGCAATCATCCTCAAAACGTTAGCAAGTAATGGTGATAAATCGCTCGCAGGAATCGGATCCTTGTTAGTCCTCGAAGCTCAAACTATTGCTAAAAAGAAAGGGTACACAGAAGCTATTCACGCACTGCAACATGAAGACAATAGTTCCACAAAAATTAGCATGCGCTGTGATGGCATAAAGTTCAGACGCTACGCACTCATGTCAAAATCATTTCAATCCAATGACCCCAGCTAGATGAATCTGATAAAACATCTAGAGCGTAGAGCGAAGCAACACCCTGAGCGGATTGCCCTCGTCGATGTGGACTCGCAGCTGACTTACACCGAACTCTATCAGAAAATCTCAGCGGGTTCCCAGCTACTACGTAAAGACGGCCTAGCTACAGGAGACTGCGTGCTTCTTCTTCTCCCAGTGAGTGTCGAGCTCTACGTCGCCTTTCTCTCCATCCTACATGCAGGAATGACTGTTATGCTGCTCGACCTGTCAGCAGGTAAGAAAACGATTATCCAAAGCCTTCGGACTGTAAAAGTAAAAGCCTGCATTGGTATTCCAAAAGCTCAGCTTCTCCGATTACTTAACCCAGAAATACGTGCTATAGAGAGGCATTACTGCACAGAGCCGTGGCCGCCATTCAGCCGATATTGGTCACCAGCAGCACAATGTTCGTCGGCCCCCATCGAAGTCTCCCCATCACACCCAGCGCTGATCACATTCACCAGCGGTAGCACGGGTAAGCCTAAAGCAGCGTGCCGCACCCATGGCTTCTTGTTAGCTCAACATGCAGCGCTTTCTGAGTCGCTCGACTATAAGGAAGGGGAAGTGGACCTCATCACTCTCCCCGTCTTCGCTATTTCAAATTTAGCCTCCGGCCTCACCTCCGTCATCGCCAACAGCGACTTGAGAACACCAGGTAATGTCAATGCTCTCGCTGTTCTAGAGCAATGTAAGCAATGGAAGGTGACTCGCTGTGCCGCATCTCCCGCCTTTTTTCAATCATTGTTAGAATCTGATAAACTCCCACCACTTGATGCCATCTATACGGGCGGCGCTCCAGTATTTCCTCACTTATTGGAAAAATTACAAGCCAAACTCCCCCAAGCTAAAGTAGTCACTGTCTTTGGCTCTACCGAGGCCGAGCCGATTGCACACAGCCTTTGGTCGAGCACAACAGAAGATGAAAAATCACGCATGGCGAATGGAGCCGGTTTACTCGTCGGCAAACCCGTTTCAGCCACTCGCCTCAGAGTCATCACCGATCAAAGCTCTGAAGCAATTTCAGCTCTATCAGATGTAGAGTTCGACGCCATGAGCATGCCCTTGGGAATTGCGGGAGAAGTTGTTGTTACGGGTGAGCACGTCCTCAAGGGCTACCTCAATGGCACTGGCGATGACGAAGCAAAGTTCTCAGTAAATGGAGTCATCTGGCACAGAACTGGTGATGCAGCCACGATCGATGCCCATGGTCAAGTCTGGATGCTGGGCCGCTGCAAAGCTGCTGTCACAGCAAAGAATGGCGACAAGATTTACCCATTCGGCATTGAATGCACCGCCATGCAGCAACTTAACATCGACCGCTGCGCTCTGGTCAGTTACCAAGAAAAAGTCACTCTCTGCTACCAAGGAACACTCACAACTGCCGATCAAGACACATTACTCAAGCAGCTGAAGCCACTTTTAGTAGAGCAACTCAAACGGCTCGACAAAATTCCAGTCGACAAGCGTCACAATGCAAAAATCGACTACCCAAGCTTGAAGCATTTGCTCGCTCAGCCATAAAAAAGCCACCGCAGTATTACTCCCAAGGTGGCTTTTAAAATTGTTAATGGATGTTGTTAGTCCTTAAGTAGGTACTTTGAAGCTTGCTCCACATCTTTATCACCACGTCCAGAAAGATTGATGATAATGATTTGGTCTTTGCCCATTGTTGGAGCAATCTTGCTGACGTAAGCCATAGCATGAGCACTCTCTAAAGCTGGGATAATACCCTCTGATGCAGACAGCTCAGAGAATGCGGCGAGAGCTTCAGAGTCAGTTGCGTAACTGTATTCAGCACGACCAATGTCTTTAAGGTAAGCGTGCTCAGGTCCAACAGCAGCGTAGTCGAGACCGGCACTGACAGAATGAGTGAGTTCGATCTGACCATCATCGTCCGCAAGCAACCAAGTTTTGGTCCCTTGCAGTACACCTAGCTTGCCGCCTTGGAATCGTGCCGCGTGGCGCTCTTTGATGATTCCTTCACCGCCAGCCTCCACGCCCATCAGCTCGACACTTTCGTCTTCGAGGAATGGATGGAAAAGTCCGATCGCATTGGAGCCTCCACCGACACAAGCAACACAAAGGTCAGGAAGGCGACCTTCTTGCTCGAGAATTTGCTCACGCGCTTCGAGCCCGATCACACGGTGGAAATCACGCACCATCATAGGGAATGGATGTGGTCCGAGCGCTGATCCGAGAATGTAATGGGTGTGGTCAACAGTCGCCACCCAGTCGCGCAGAGCTTCGTTCACTGCGTCCTTGAGAGTCGCCTGACCATTTGTCACCGGGCGAACTTCTGCACCGAGAAGTTTCATGCGCACCACGTTAAGAGCCTGACGCTCTATATCGACAGCCCCCATGTACACGATACATTCCATACCGAAGCGTGCACAAACAGTCGCAGTCGCCACGCCGTGCTGGCCTGCGCCAGTCTCCGCGATGATACGCTTCTTACCTAAACGTTTAGCGAGAAGAATCTGGCCGATCGCGTTGTTGATTTTGTGTGCTCCAGTGTGAAGTAGGTCTTCACGCTTGAGATAAATTTTGGCTCCACCGAGCTTTTCAGTCCATCGCTCAGCAAAATACAATGGCGTAGGACGGCCACAGTACTGGCGTAAAAGATAATCAAGTTCCTTCTGAAACTCAGGGTCGGCTTTCGCCTGCTCGTATTGAGAGGTTAGTTCTTGCAATGGAGCCATCAGAGTCTCGGGGACAAACATTCCCCCGTAGGTTCCAAAGTGGCCACTGGCATCTGGTAATTGCGCGTTCATCTGTGCTCTACCTACGCCAAAACCCAGCAAGTTTCAAGCGGGATTAGTCGTGTTATTCGCCCCGTGACGGAGGTTTCCAACCTCCATTGTCAATCATAGTAAAGGCGAGGCGGTTGGAAACCGCCGCCACATTCCTTGACGTCTGCATCTATCAACTACATTGTAGCCATATGAAAGTCGTGCTTCTCCTCTTACTCAGTATACTTCCCCTCGCGGCATGGCAGCTCCCATCGCAGTGCAAGCAACTCGTCATCGGCACCGCTAAAAGCTGGGATTCTTCCTATGTCAGCGTCACCCTCTACGAGAAAAAAGGAAACAGCTGGAAGGCTGTCACTCAGCCCGTCACTGGCCGACTCGGTAAAAATGGGCTAGCCTGGGGCCGTGGTATCCACCCGTTTGCCAGTAAACCCCACCTAAAGCGCGAAGGCGACGGCCGCGCTCCAGCAGGAGTTTTCCTGATTGGTCAAGCCTTTGGTGCCCATAAAAGCATCAAGAAAAAGCGTAATTTATCCTACACCCAAGTCACCTCCCGCGATCTCTGGGTCGAGGACTCCTCTTCCCCCTACTACAATAGTCACCTGAGAATCGATCATGACCCCACCAGTGATTGGGAGAAGAAAGCGCAAATGCGCCAGAACGACTACCCACATTCGCTCAAGCTCTACATCGGCCACAACTCCGCCACTGCCCAACAAAAGGCCAAACCCAAAGCCGGTTCCGCCATCTTCTTCCACATCTGGAGAAACTCCGGGAAATCCGCCACCGCCGGCTGCACCACCATCCCCGAACCACAGCTGCGCCAAATCATCAGCAAGATCGATGTCCGAAAAACGCCTCTCTACATTCTCCTTCCTCAGACTGAGTACACCAAGCTCCGCGCCGAGTGGAAACTTCCTTAAGGGAACCTCCGACAACTACCGTCGGTGCCGTTGTTGTGTCCATTTCTTGTGATTTCCGAGTAGAACTCGGTTGAATTGAGATTGGCTCTATTGGGATGAATTGTGGGAGAAACTTGATTGATCTCAGTTTATTTGTTAACCATTTCATGATGAATACGGGTGAAATCCAATGTCCGACATGTTTTGAGTGGTTTGAAATTGCTTTGCCTGAGCTGGGACGAGGCGAAATAGTTGAGCTCGATTACGATTGTGAAATTTGTTGTCGTCCGATGTTAGTGATTGTGGATGAAAGTGGTGCACGTGCGCAGTCGCTGAGTGATCTGTGAGGGAGGGGATTAAATGCAGTTTATAGTAAAAGAGAGCTTGCAATAGACGGGTGATTCGTGCAGGTTGCCGCCGCACCGCAGAAACGACCAAGTTACTGCAAAGTATATGCGGTGCAAACAACTCCATATCGGGGAGTAGCTCAGCTTGGTAGAGCGCTGCGTTTGGGACGCAGATGTCGCAGGTTCGAATCCTGTCTCCCCGACCATTTAAAATGTCCCGCTACTGGAAACAGTAGCGGGACTTTTTTTGTGTTTGGAGTGCTGCGGCTTGACGCAGCTGTCAGGTTGAGCCGGAGACGTCTTTAAGGTGAGATGCTTTTAGGAGAGTCGCCGTGACAGCCGCAGAGCTGTTTCGAGCCTCAATAGTCCCGAGGGGCCAGATTCCACAAAATCGATGTGATTCGGGCTTGCTCGTGGGGGGATGCGGGCTAAGTTCGGCGCATGAGTATTCAGCAATTTACTAACCGATTTGTTTGTGATTTGGTAGCCTATGAGCCAGGTAAACCGATCTCTGAGACAGCCCGTGAATTGGGCCTAGATCCTGAGAGTATCGTGAAAGTTGCCTCGAACGAGAACCCGCTAGGCCCAGCGCCGATGGCTCTGGACGCGATCCGTAGCGCAGCGGCTGATATGCACATCTACCCAGATGGTGGTGGCTACAAGCTACGCAGCGCACTTGCTGAGAAATACGACTTAGATTTAGAGAATGTGGTTCTTGGCAATGGTTCCAACGAAATCATCGAGTTGCTGTGCCATTGTTTCCTTAACCCTGATGCGGAACTCATCGCAGCCGAGCACGCGTTTGTGGTGTATAAGCTGATGGCTACTTTGTTTGGTGCGGGCTACGTGGAGGTGACGGATCCAAATTTCGTCCACGACCTCGATGCGATGGCTGATGCGATCACTGAGAAGACGCGCTTAGTTTTCATCGCTAATCCGAATAACCCGACAGGTACGATTGTGGGGGATACAGAGATTACACGCTTCATGGAGAGAGTCCCTGAGCATGTTGTCGTAGTATTCGATGAAGCGTATTTTGAATTTCTCAGTGATGCGCCAGATACTTTGAAGTATGTGCGTGAAGGTCGCAATGTGATTGTGCTTCGCACTTTTTCTAAAGCCTACGGACTCGCGGGTCTTCGCATTGGCTACGGACTTGCCGCTCCTCAGGTAGCTGCAATTCTGCAGAAAGCACGCCAGCCATTCAACACTAATGAGGTGGCGCAGCGTGCGGCTCTGGCATCGCTCGCTGACGCAGCCCACGTGGCAAACACCGTTGCTAATAACAACGAAGGGCTGGCCTTTTACGAAGCAGCATTCCAACAGCGCGGCATGAACTACGTGCCATCGGTTGCGAACTTCATCCTTGTAGAGGTAGGGGACGGCGACAGGGTGTTTGCTGAGATGCTCAAGCTAGGTGTGATTGTCCGTGCGATGCGGGGCTACAAACTCCCAGGTTGGTTGCGAATCTCCATCGGCACTCCTCAGGAAAATGCTCGTTGTCTCGAAGTCCTTGACCAGGTGCTCTAATGATTACCGGTGACACAGTAGCTGCTATTGCTACCGCTCCTGGAGTTGGGGCAGTCTCGCTGATCCGTGTGAGCGGGCCAGATGCTATCAGCCTGTCTGCTAAGGCTTTGCGCTGTAAAGGTGGTCTGGAAAGCCAACCCGAGCGCTACGCAGTTCTGGGCAAGGTGCTCAATGCGGACGGTGATGTTGTGGATGAGGTGTTGGCGACAGTGTTTCAAGGGCCACGTAGCTTCACGGGGGAAGATGTGGTCGAGTTCGCTTGTCACGGTGGAGTGCTGGTCACTCGGCGTGTGTTAGAAAGACTTTTAGAATGTGGAGCACGCTCGGCTGACCCGGGCGAATTTAGCCGCCGAGCATTTGAGAATGGTAAGCTAGACCTGACCCAAGCTGAGGCGATCATGGATCTCATCTCGGCTCAGACCGACATGGCGATGCGTGCGGCGCACGAGCAACTGCAGGGGAAGCTAGGCGACCAATCGGAAGCGCTACGCGAGACGTTGTTAGGTGTGGTTGCCCACGTGGAAGCGTATATTGATTTTCCGGATGAAGACATCGACCCCGACACTGGAGCTGCGATGCTCAAGCGTGTGGATGATGTGCAGCTGGGTATCCAAAAAATGCTTTCTACCGCAGAACAAGGACGCATCCTGCGTGAGGGTGTGAGAACGGTGATCTGTGGTGAGCCGAATGTGGGTAAATCAAGTTTGCTCAATGGTTTGTTAGGTTACGAGCGGGCGATTGTTTCTGATATCGAGGGGACAACCCGAGATACTGTGGAAGAGGTGATCAACGTGAAGGGGATTCCTGTGCGCTTGATTGATACCGCAGGTGTACGTGAATCTACTGACCAGATTGAGCAACAAGGAATTGTCCGTTCAGAAAAGCAGATTGAGCTGGCCGACCTTATTTTAGAGGTGGTCGATGGCTCAAAGCCTGGTCAGCGATTGCTGACTGAGGAGCAAATCAATGGCCGCCACCATTTGCTAGTGGTGAATAAAACCGATCTAGGCCAAGACAATGTATGGGGCGGTGCTGGCGGTGTGCAAATTTCCTGTCTCGATGAGAATGGGCTCGATGGTTTGGCGGATGCTATTTCCGATGAGCTTTTACTCAGCGAGTCCACATGGGGTGGCCATGCGATGGCTATCAATGCCCGTCATCAAGATTGCTTGAAGAAGGCTGGAGAATTCTTGTCGCATGCCCGCGAGTCACTGGTGCTCAATACTGGAATAGAATTTGCATCGATCGACCTACGTGAGGCTTTGAATTCGATCGGTGAGATTGCGGGGCGGGTGGATACTGAAGAAATTCTCGGAGAGATCTTTGGGAGTTTCTGTATCGGGAAGTGAGAAGTGAAGTCGCTTGGCTTGTGGCCAAGGTCGTTACTCGTCCTTTTTCGGCTTGAAGATGGAGATGTCTACGCTGACTGCGTAGGCGCAGGGGATGAGGAAGAGCGTGATGAAGGTGGCGAAGAGGATTCCGAATCCTAAGGAGACAGCCATAGGGATGAGGAATTGTGCCTGAATAGAGTCTTCGAAAATGATTGGCATGAGTCCGGCAAATGTGGTGATGGAGGTGAGGAAGATCGGGCGGAAGCGTCTGATGCCGGACGCGGCAATGGCTTCTCTTAGCGGTGCGCCTTCGAGTCGGCGTTTGTTGATGAAGTCGACGATAACGAGTGAGTCATTCACCACGACGCCAGCAAGAGCGAGCATGCCGAAGAAGCTGAGGTAGGAGATGTCGAGGTCGAGCAAGACGTGGCCCCAATAAGCGCCGACGACACCAAATGGGACGGCGAGCATGACGAGGAATGGCTGGATGAATGATTTGAATGGGATGGCGAGGAGGGAGTAGAGGGTGAAGGTGAGTATCAGAGCGAGGGCGATGAGGCGTTGGTTTCCTTTTTTGAAATCAGCAAGTTCTCCTTCGTAGCTCCAGCTGACTGAGGGGTAGTCGAGCATGAGCATGTCGAGGAATTCTGTGAGTTCTGGTTCTATTGTGGTGACTTTAAAGTCACCTTTGGGGTAGGCGACGACACTGCTGAGTCTGAGGCCATCTTTACGCTCGATGCTGGGGGGGGTGCTGCTTTCTTTGACTGTGGCAAACTGTGCGATGCTGGCGAGCTGGTTGTTAGGTAGACTAATGCGTAGGGTGTCTAGGGTGTGGAGGGATGTTCTTTGTTCCTCGGGGAGCTTGAGCATGACGCGGAGTTCGGAGTCAGCCATCTGAATCTTTTGCACTTGGGTGCCGTAGAAGGCACTGCGGATTTGGCGTGCTAGAGCTTCTTCGGAGAGTCCGGCTTCACGGCCTTGAGCATTGAGTTTGATCTCTAGTTCGCGTTGTTCGCGGGAGCTAGAGCTCCATGCTCTTCTGATGTTATTTTTGTCACTGAGCCAGTCGGTGATCTTTTCGGTGGCGGCGAGGCGTTGTTGGTCGTCATTGGAGCGAAGGTCGATGGAGATAGGTTCGACTCTTTTGCCTTTAGAGTTATTTTGTTCGCTGCGGATGTAGAATGATTTGACCCCTTGCATTTCACCGACTGCTTGTTCCCAGGCAGTGGCGATTTCTATATTTTTGGGGCCAGGGCTAGGGCTAGTGCGTTGTCCGGGGGGGACGATTTCTACTAGGATGTAACCGTCAGTTGGTCTGGCGCTGTTATTCCAAGGTTTTCCACCTGAGGATGTGAGGACGTTACCGATGAGTGATTTACCAGTTCCTGAGTCGACGAATTTGTCGCGAATAGAGTCGAGGCTTTTGACGACGTGCTTGACACGTTCATCGGTGGCTTCGTAGGAGGTTCCGGTTACGGTTTCAAGAGAAGCGTAGATATAGTAGCGGTCGGTGGATGGGGCGGGGTTGAAGTTGTCGGACTTAATGTACCATCCAGCTGTGAGCAGCAGGCTTGTGATGAATAGCGAGATGGTGGCGTAGCGGTGGTGTAGTGCGAAATCGAGTAAAGGTTTGTAGATGCGCTGGATGAATTTTTCTAAGGAGTCGGCGATGTAGCGCTGAGAGCGAATGAACCAGTCGGTTTTTTTGCGGTTGGTTTTGAGGTGTTTGAGGTGTGCTGGGAGAATGAGTTTGGACTCGACCAGTGAGAATAGAAGGACTGGGATGACGACCAGGGGGATTTGGCGAGCCATTTCACCAATGTAACCCTCGATGAACATGAGTGGGACAAATGCGGCAATGGTGGTGAGCATGCCGAAGGTGACAGGTACCGAAACTTCCTCGGTTCCGAGTACTGCGGCATCGAGTGGGGATCTGCCGGGTTCGCGCATTCTGGAGTAGATGTTTTCACCGGTAACGATGGCGTCATCGACCACAATGCCGAGAACGATGATGAAGCCAAAGATGCTCATGTTGTTAGCTGAGACTCCTAAATAATGCATGGCGATGATACCACCGGCGAAGCTGATAGGAATGCCGGCAACGACCCAGAAGGCAATTTGTGGACGCAGGAAGAGGCCGAGGAAAATAAGCACGAGGATTCCGCCCTGTAGGAGGTTTTCACCGAGGGTCTTGAGGCGGCCCTTGAGGCTGACGGAGTCGTCATTCCAAGTGGCGAGCTCGACACCAGTGGGGAAGCTGTCTTGAGCGTTAGCCACGTATTCGTGCACGGAATTGGCGATTTTGAGAGCATTTTCACCATCGAGGCGCAAGACTTCTAGAACGATGGCATTCTGGTTGTTATAGCGAATGACTTTCTGGTCTGCAGCCCTGGTGTCAACGATGGTGGCGACATCGCCGAGTTTGAGTTCGGAGCCATTTTCTCTAGAAATGATGAGGTTTCGAAATTGCTCAACTCCGTATGCCTGTGAGCTGGAGCGGATGAGGATGCGCTCGCCATTATTATTGATTGATCCAGCTGAGAGGTCGATGGAGGTTTCACGGATTTTGCGTGAGAGCTTGTCAATGGTGAGATTATAAGCATTGAGTACCTCGGGTTTTACTTCGATGGTAATTTCTTTGTTGAGCCGTCCTTTGATGACAACTTTTGAAATACCTTCGATGGAGGTGAGGTCGTCGCGCGCTTTTTTCGCGGCTATTATGAGGTCGTCATCGGAAAGGTTGCCGTAGATGGTGACGGAAATGACCTCGTAAAAATAGGCAGTGTTAGGGATGTAGATTCTTGGTTTTTCGGCTTCAGTGGGGAAGGTGGTGATACGGTCGATTCTAGATGCGATCTCAGTTTTGAGTTTATCGATGTCTGTGTTTTCAGCGACGTTGACGATGATGCTTCCAGAGCTGCGGCTGGCAGTGGACTCGACGCTGTCAATCCCAGAGAGGTCATCGAGGGCTTGTTCGATAGGGAGGATGACCTTTTGTTCCACATCTTTTGGGGTGCCGCCGCGGAGGGGGACCTTGATACGAACTTGAGGGAACGAGACAGCGGGCTCGATTTCTACCGGGAGTTGGAAATAGGCCGTGTAACCACCAAACAAGAGAATGGCGATCATCAGGATATTTGCGGCGACGTGATTTTTAGCGAACCAGCGAATCATGGATCAAGGTGCAGGTGGTGAATGTTGTGCGTGAAGGGACTTCCAGTGGTCTAGGCGCTCTTTGATACGCTTCTCTAAACCGTTTTCTGTCGGTGTGTAGTAGTGTCTTCCCTCGGGAAGGTACGACTGGGGAACGTAATTCCCTTCATAAGAATGAGAATAAAAATATTCGAGAGCATTTTCGCTTTCACCAGAAGCTGCGGAGAGTTTTTTGCGTGTGGGGGTGCGCAGGTGAGGGGGGACGGCTAGGGTTCTGCCGTTGTCGACATCTGCAAGTGCGGCGCCAAGAGCTGCGTAGGCGCTGTTGGATTTAGGAGCTGTTGCGAGATAGACTGTAGCGTGGGCCAGTGGGATGCGGCCCTCAGGCATGCCGATGAACTCGAAGGCCTGCTGGGCATCCATCGCAACGCGGAGAGCATTGGAGTCTGCTAGGCCAATATCTTCGCTAGCTGAAATGACAATGCGTCGGGCAATGAAGCGTGGATCTTCTCCGGCGTGGAGCATTTTAGCCAACCAATAGAGGGCGGCATCTGGGTCTGAGCCCCTGATAGACTTGATGAATGCCGAGATGGTGTCGTAGTGGGCATCTCCGGTGGCATCGTAGACGATGGCTTTGCGCTGGATGGATTCTTCTGCAATGCTGAGGTCGATGTGAACGCTGCCGTCCGAGCTGGAGGGGGTGGTCAGTGCTGCTAGATCGAGGGCGGTGAGGGCTTTTCTTACGTCGCCGTCAGATTTTTCAGAGATGTGAATGAGAGCGTTTTCGTGGGCGTCTATCTGGAGGTTGCCGAGTCCATTTTCTTTATCGGAGATGGCTCTTTTGAGCACTCCCACAATGTCCTGAGTGGAGACGGGTTCGAGCTGGAAAATCTGTGAACGCGATGTGAGCGGCGAGTTGACGTAGTAGTATGGGTTGTGGGTGGTGGCGCCGATGAATCTGACTGTGCCTCTCTCGATGTGGGGGAGGAGTACATCCTGTTGGGCTTTGTTGAAGCGGTGAATTTCGTCGATGAAGAGGATGGTTGTTTCACCTCGGAGGTTTAACCAAGTCCGGGCTTGGGCGATTTTGTCGCGGATTTCAGCGACATTGCTCTCGACGCCATTGAGCATTTCAAAGCGCGAATTTGTGGTCTGGGCGATGACAGTGGCCAGTGTCGTTTTGCCGGTGCCTGGTGGGCCGTAGAAGATGAGCGAGCTAAAGAGGTCGGCCTCGATGGCTCTTCGGAGTAATTTCCCTTCACCCAGAATATGGTGCTGACCGGCAATTTCAGAGATTGATTGAGGACGCATTCTGGCGGCCAAGGGTTGCGAGGCGTTGCTCGATTCTTGGTTCTTGGCTTTGGTTGGTTCTGGCCCCTCGGGGAAAAGCGAATCCATGGATTGAGTTGAAACAAAATAGAACCAAACTAGCAACCGTGATCACTGGAATTTTGAGAGAATTCCAGCTTAGGATGAGGAAATACTTGCAGAAATTACAATCTTGTTAACAGTCATGCAGATGGACGGCATTGAGAAGATTTTAAGAAACAATAAAAAATGGGCGGACGAAATCACAGCCAAGGATGCGAAGTATTTTGAGCACTTGGCCGAAGGGCAAGCGCCAGAGTACTTGTGGATCGGATGCGCCGACTCCAGAGTTCCTGCAAACCAGTTATTGGGGCTGAATCCGGGTGAGGTTTTTGTGCACCGCAATGTGGCAAATCTGGTCGTCCATGCTGACTTCAATAGCCTAGCAGTCATCCACTACGCGGTGGAATATCTCAAGGTGAAATACATCATCGTTTGTGGCCACTACGGCTGTGGTGGTGTGCAGGCGGCAATGTCTGGTAAGCGCTTCGGTCTTGTTGATAGTTGGATACGCCACGTCAACGATGTCATCAATATCCACGGCGCCGAGCTCACTAAGCTCGACGAGCCTGAGAAGTTTGACCGACTGTGCGAGCTCAATGCTATCGAGCAGGCTGTCCACGTCTCCCAATCGCCTCCAGTGTTAGAAGCTTGGGAGCGAGGTCAGGAATTGACAGTCTACGCGATGGTGTATGACCTAAAGGACGGTTTGCTCAAGCCTGTGGCACCGCCGATTACGAGCCCGAAGGAGGGTGGTTCGATACGCTAAAATATCACATGGGTGGTGTTAGGGGGGTGGCTAATCAGCGTGCTCGAAACCGACGAGTCGCTGGATAGTGTGCTCTAGGTGCGAGATCATTTCTGGATCGGTGACTTTAGAGCCATCCATGTTACTGACGTAGATGGTATCCATAGCGGCACCTTTCTCGGTGCAGATGCGTGCATGAACCGTGGCGAGGCCGCATTTGCCAATGTTTAGAAAGATGTCGTGCAGTAGTCCGATGCGATCGAGCGCTTGGACTTCTATCGCAGTGAATTGCTGGCTGGCTTGATTGTTGACGAACGCTTGAACTGGAAAAGGTAGGCCCCCCTCAGTGGTGTCCTTTTGTAGGAAATTGCGCTTTTTCTTAAGATGCTTTGACGAGTCATAGGTATCTTTTTGGATCAATTTCGAAAAGGTTTCTTCCACTTTTTTTCTTAGTACCCGCATGCGTCACCGCGAGTTGGTCTTCGGTGCAGACGTGAAAAATATCACAGGTAATACCAGAGGTACTGGTGTAAACATCTGCAGCTATGACGTTTATCTGTGATGCCGCTAGAGCACAGGCGACTTTTTCTAACAATAGCGGGCGGTTCATCGTTGTAACCACAAGCTCAGTGTAGCCTCGGTTGTCGCGGTTTATCCAGCGCAAGTCGGATTCGTGGAAGCCTGCTAGGGCTTTCTCTGCCTTTTTTGTATAGCGGCGGACAGCACGAATGTGGATAGCTAATGACTCTGGGGCTCGATAGCGGAAATACCCTTTTGGCATGGTATCAAAATGAATTTCCAGTTGTTTATGGTATTTTTCCTTAAGGGCATTCTTTGTGCGTTTCTTGAGCTTTTTTAACTCAGCAGCTTGGTCGGCCTTGTATTGATTTTTGCCACTGGAGAGGAAATCTTTGGTGGATCGGAAAAGCTGCAGCATGAGAGTTTCCTTCCATGGTGACCAGGCTTCTTCGTTTGTGCCATTTGAGTCGGCATAGGTGAAAACTAACAGTGCTTCGAGACGTTCCTGGTCGCGCATGATTCCAGCGAATTCTTCAATCACCTCAGGGTCTTCTAAGTTCTTACTCGTAGCGTAGCGCCAGTAAGTAAGGTGGTGGTCGACGAGGAAGGTGAGTAGTGAACGTCGGGCGCCTTTGATTTTAAAACGTGAACAGACCTGTGCGGCGAGCATTGCTGAGCCATCAGTGTGCTCACGGACGTTTTCAGCGCGTCCAGTGTCGTGAAGGATCATGGCGAGATAGATGGCATAGGGGTCCTCTAAATCGGTGAGTATTTTGCGGTAAATAGCACGCTCTCTTCTATCGTCTTCTATTAGAGCATCAAGTTGCTCGATACAGCGTAGGGTGTGCTCATCGGCTGTGTAGCGGTGGAAAAATTCATGCTGAACGAGGCAGTCGAGAGCTCCAAATTCAGGCATCCACCTACCGAGAACGCCCACTCGGTGCATCATTCTAAGGATCTCAGCGACACTTCCTTTGCGCTCTAACATAGCGCGGAAGGTTTCTCTGTTCGCCTTGGCGTTTCTGAACTCAGCGGTGATGAGCGGCCAGTTGGCCTTGATGAGCTTACGGGTCTGTGGAGCAAGGGTCAGGTTGCGTAATTGGCATTCTTGGAAGACGCGCATGAGCCGGTGAGGATCATCCTCAAAAATATCATTATTTTTCGGATAAATCCTGCCATCACGGATGATGAAGCCATCGAGTTCGATGCGCTTTTTTTTGGGTTTAGGTAAAAACTTTAACCATCCTTTGGCGCCATCATTTTCATTAATCTCAATTTGGAAGATCTCCATCAATGATGAGGTATGATGGTAAATAGCACGGGTGTGGCGATAGTAGTCGCGCATGAATGACTCACACCTGCGCAGGATGCTTTTTTCCGGATACTGGAAGTTAGTGGCGACAATGCCCTGGAGTCGCAAGGTGAGAATGTCTGTGGAACTTCCAGTGTGGTAGTGGAGTTCATTGCGGACACGATGGACGAAGTCGTAGGCAGCATTGAGTTCTTTATAAGCGGATTTGGTGAGTATACGCTCTTTCACTAGGGCTTCTAAATGATTGGTGCCGCGTTTTACTTGTTCGACCCAGATGATGTTGTGGAAGTCGCGCAGGCCTCCACAGCTTTCTTTGACGTGGGGTTCCTGCAGGAAGACGGTGTGAGAATACTTGCGATGGCGGGAACGTAGATCTTGGCGACGGAGTTCGAAAAATGCGTCAGGATTTTTCTGAATACAGTCGCGCTGGTAGCGGAGAATGAAGTCGTCGACGAGAGCTGAGTCACCAGCGATGAGGCGGGTATCCATCAGTGCCGTTTTAGACTGTTGTTCGGATTTAGCTTCCTCGATGCATTCGTCAATTGAGCGTGAGGAATGCCCCACCTTGAAGCCACTATCCCAGAGTAGATAGAGGATTTCCTGGACAAGTTCTTTGGTGAGGTTGGATATTTTAGTGGAGCTTACCGGCAGTAGAAAGAGTAGATCGATGTCAGAGCCTGGATTGAGCGTGCCGCGGCCATAACCTCCAACAGAAGTGACAGCTACTTTGATGGGGTCCTGTGGGGAGAGGTGTTGTTGGCTAGTGAGAAATGCTGTGCGAATCACATTGTCGACCATCACGGAGCGTGCACCTGCCACTTCTAGGCCACCAGCTCCTAGGTCGTGGACCTCTCTAATCCTAGAGTCTTGTTTCTTGATGAAGGATTTGATCAAGCTGGCGCGTTCTGTTTGCTCAGTCGTCGCCTTGAGTGCTGGTAAAAGAACGTTTTCAGCCTCTTGAGTGATGGATTCTGTGATCGGGTGCATGCGTGAATAGATTTGAAAAATACTAGATTGGAGATTTGAGGATCCAGTTACAAAAATGGCCCAGCAGATGCTAGGCCATTTGAAGGTTTTTCAAGAGAAAGATTAGAGGATTGAGCCGCTCGTAGGACGCAGCGTTCGGGAACTTAGATGTCCAAGCGCTAACTGTCTTGTTGAATGCTGCGACTTGGCTACGTGCTGAGCCAGCATTGCTACGGCCTTCCTCGAGGAGTGCCTCGAGTTGCTCGATAGTGAGCGGGATGCGCTCGTCAGTAGCAAGGCGACCGAGTAGGTCGTTTTTGGTGACTTCGCGTGCCCGTAGAGCGTCGACAGTCGCAACTGCGTGTTCTTTGATGACCTTGTGTGCTGTCTCGCGGCCAACGCCAGCTTTGACAGCTTCCATCATGATCGTAGTGGTCATGAGGAATGGCAGGTAGTGCTCGTTCTCAGCGTCGATCACTGCTGGGTAAGCATTCATCTGGTTGAGGATGGTGAGGAATGTTTCGAACATTCCGTCACATGCGTAGAACGCGTCAGGAAGCATCACGCGGCGAACCACGGAGCAGGAAACATCACCTTCGTTCCACTGATCACCAGCGAGGCCAGTAGCCATCACGAGGTAACCTTTGAGAATCGTTTGGAAGCCGTTGACGCGCTCACAGGAACGTGAGTTCATTTTGTGAGGCATAGCGCTGGAGCCAGTCTGGCCTTTAGCAAAACCTTCACTAGCAGTCTCGTTACCAGCCATCAGGCGAAGTGTGCGAGAGAAAGAAGAAGGACCAGACGCGAGGTCGGTGAGGACAGAAACTGTGCGGAAGTCGAGGCTGCGTGGGTAGACCTGTCCAACATTGTCAAATACCTCTGGAATGCCGAGGTGCGTGCAGATTTTACTTTCGAGCGCGTCCACTTTTTCGATGTCGCCTTCGAACAGGGAAATTTGATCCATCTGTGTACCAACTGCACCTTTGAGGCCGCGTACTGCGTAGGTCTCGATGAGATGGTTGAGCGAGGAAAGTCCGCCGAGGAGTTCTTCACCGAACATTGCGAGGCGCTTACCAAAAGTAGTAGGCTGAGCGGCCACGTTGTGTGTGCGTGCTGTGATGAGAAGGCCTTGCCACTGCTGGGCACGTTCGTTGATCTTGGAAAGTGTGGCTATTGTTTTATCGCGGAGAATGAGAAGTGAGCGGTAGACCTGAAGCTGCTCTACGTTCTCCGTGAGATCGCGCGAGGTCATGCCCTTGTGGATGTGTTGGTGACCTGAAAGATCACAGAACTCTTCGATACGTGCTTTCACGTCGTGACGCGTAATGCGTTCGCGTTCCATGATTGCTGGAAGGTTTACTTGATCTTTAACTGACTCGTAGGAGTCGATCGCTTCCTGTGGGATGTCGAGACCGAGCTCTTTCTGAGCTTTCATCACGGCGATCCAGAATTCGCGCTCAAGCACGATGCGGCCCTCTGCGGACCAGATGTTTACGATAGCTTTTGAGGCATAGCGCTCGGCTAGCACGTTAGGAATTGCTGACATGCGTAGAGTTGTAGGCAGGCAGGCAGAACATTCAAGCCAAACTCGGTCCATTTTATGATGCAAATCCTCCAATAGATAAACTGTAAAGAATTACTTGCCGGAAGTTTGTTTCAAGAGCTGTGAAAGTTTGACTTAGTTTATCATCAGTCGAGTCAAATACCTCAGCTGTCCTAGAGGGATCATAGTTAGCTGGCAGTTCTGTTGGATGCGCGAGATTATCGCTGAAGCACTATACCGGATAGATTGTTAGTGGCTTGTGAATAAGTTGTGAAAAACCTCGGCAAATATTTCTTAGATAGTTAAAGTGCATACTGAATTTACTTTAACAGTATTCCTCCCATGAAAAATCCTAGAAATTTAAGAAAAGCCCTCGGTGGTGTGCTCGTCATCGGCTCAAGTATCATTTGCCTGCTGTCATATTTTTAAACGCGGGCCAGAATTGAAAAAGGCCAAATTCTAGTGATTAGTGAGCTCTGAAGACTTCTCATCATACGTGTTCAGACGTGCTGGAGTTAAGTAGACTTCCAAGTCTCCGTGAGAGCGTTGGCCACTTCTTGAGGAGTGGTTGATCTGCGGTAGGGGAGTTGGGTGAGCCAGGATTCCTTGTTGAACCATGTGCGTTGGCGTTTGGCGTATTGGCAGGTGGCGAAGAATATTTTTTCTTCACAAATGGCGAGGTCAATTTCATCTGCAAGGTAGGCGCGGATTTGCGGGACGCCGATGGCTTTTTCGCAGGTGACGGAAAAGTTTGTGCTGTCACGGACTTCATCGATGGCTCCTTGGTCGAGCATCTGCTTGGTCCGTAGAGCAATACGTTTTCTGAGCGGTTCCGCTTCCCATTGGATCAGTGCTCCGCGGAGGTTTTTGTCGATCTCGGTGGAGGTGTTTTTCCAGTCGTTCTTAATCTCAGACATTTTCTGGCCAGAGAGTAGGCAGATCTCTAGGGCGCGGATGACGTAGCGGCGGTTTTGAAAGTTAGTCGCTGCTGCGCCCTCGGGGTCGAGCTGAGTGAATTCTTCGACTAGGGAGGCGTCGTCGCGTCGTTCTAGTTGGGCCCGAAGTTTGGGGTCGTTGGCTGGGACTGGAGAGGGACCGTGGGTGAGGAATTTTAGGTACATTCCTGAGCCGCCGACTAAGATGGGAGTTTTGCCACGGGATTGAACGTCAGCAATGATTGGGAGGGCGAGTTCGCGGTAGCGCTGGGCGTCGAACTCCTCGCTGGTGTCCAGCACTGAGAAAAGGTGATGGGGTGCCTGGGCTAGCTCTTCTTTGGAGGGGGAGGCGGAGAGAGTTTCTATTCCTCGGTAGACTTGGTAGGCGTCGGCATTGATGACTTCGCCGTCGAGTTGCTGGGCGAGTGCAATGGCGAGTGAGGATTTTCCAGATGCGGTGGGGCCGCAGATATAGATGGGCTGGCTCATACGATAGATGGAAGTGCTTATGTTTGAGGTTTTGTTGGTGATGTCCAGCTTGATGAAACAAAAAAGCCCCAGTGCTCATGGAGCAACTGGGGCTTTGGAATGTTTATCCGCGATGGATTACTCCGCTGATTCGCTTGTCTGAGTCTCACCAGAAGTATCACCTTCTTTACGAGACTTTGAACCATTTACCACCAGCTGACGGCTCATGAATGGCTGGTCGTGAAGCACTTCAACAGCACGCTCAGCTTCTTCTTTGTTAAGCATCTGGATGAAGCCATAACCTTTAGATTTGTGCGTGTTGCGGTTGTAGATAATCTCTACGTTCTTGACTGTACCAACTCCCTTGAAGAGGTCTTCGAGGTCGTACTCAGTAGCATCGTAAGAAAGGTTTCCTACGTAAAGACGAGCGGACTCGACTGCTACTGGCTGAGGAGCGCGGCGGCGTGGCTTGTCAGAACCCTCATTGGATTCTGTCCTTGCGTTGCGGACGTTGCTCTTTGGAGCTGTTGTCTTTCGATCGGTTTGCCCGTCTTGCTCGCGTTGCTTTCCTTGTGGGCGCTGCGGGCGTTGGGCCTTTCGTAGCTTGTCTTCGTCTAGGCAGCCAATCGCTTTAAGGAACTTCTGCCAGAACGTAAGTACGAGCGGCCTTGGTGGGCGATTGCTACGATTACGGTTGCGGTTGTTACCGCCACCACCGCTATTATTGTTGCGGTTACGGTTGTTATTATTGTTGTTGCGACGCGGGCGGCGGTTGCCACCTTCGCGATTACCTTGGTTTGGTTTCTGTGTGTCTGACATGTGTCGGATGTGTTCGTTGTCCTGGCGCCGAGCGATGTGTCGCCGAATGTATGAGTTGGTTCTTTTCCACCCGATGCTGGCACATTGTGCTTTTCTTCATCGGCAGTGTGAAAATGACTCGATACTGTTTGAAGTATCTAGAACCCGCTCAGCGCTGCATTCGGCGTTCTGCTGGTCTCAAGGATTCGAGCACCAGCAGGTTGAGCTGTTGGACGTTGATCAGAGCTTTCTAAAAAGGCAAGCCGTTTCGCAGTCTTACTTTGAATTACTGTTGCTTTTTTAGCACTGAGGATTATCGTCCAAAAGATTTTTCGTACAATTCTCTATGATTCGATTCCTTATACCAGCCCTACTCTTCAGTCTTACTTTGATTTCTACAAGTGGAGCACAGACTCCGGAGAGCTACATTGTGCTGGAGAGGCACTCACGCAAGGTGCTTTTGGCATCAGGGTCTGAATACAAGCGTCCAATTGCTAGCCTTAGCCATATGGTAACAGCAAAGGTGGCCTTAGATTGGACAAAGGCGTCGGCAACGAGTACGACGACTATGTTGGTAGTGCCTCAACATGGCTTTTATTCAGGAATAGATAACCCATTAGGACTTCAAGCCGGCGACCAGCTGAGTATGCGAGATGCTCTCTACGCTGTAATTTTGGGAGAGGATAGCGTGTCGGCAATGACATTGGCTACGCATGTGGGGTCAAAATTACTTAACCGTCGTCAACTTGCTGGCGACCCCCAGTCTATGTTTGTCAATGAAATGAATAATTTGGCTAGCTCACTTGCAATGCATAATACACGTTTCTATCTGCCTTCAGGTGGGGATACTAGCGGGCGCAGTAATGTGTCAACAGCCTCGGATGTCGCTCGTCTCTCGCTGGCTTTGTCTACAGATACAGCCTATGGATTTTACGCGAAACAAAAGCAAAGGAGTCTGAAGGTTCTCAAACGTGATGAACGTGAGGTGCGCTTAGAAGTTCTCAATTCGAATAAGTTGCTTCGTCGTAAGATGAAAGTGGTTGGTTTGAAGGCCGGTTCCTCAGCGATGGCTGGCCAATGTGCTAGTTTGTTGGTGGATAAATATTCGTATGTCAAAAAATTACCTACTGGCGAGGAACAAGTGACTCCTGTGCAAATGATCCTTGTTGTGCTGGGGTCTTCAGATGTAGAAGCTTTCGCGAAGAATCTTATCCCACAAGGGTGGAGCCAGTACGAGACATGGCGTAATGGTGGGTATTTGGCGTCATCAGATCGCCGCGAGTTCCTAAAAATTGCTCTAGGTCAATAAGCTAGATCTTGCATCATTCTAATTGTTTGTGTTAGTAATGATTTATGACTTTTTGTAGAACTGTCTTTGCCGCATTGCTGACTCTAGGATTAGTGTGGTCTGAAGTCGCTGTGGCGGCTGAGATGAATCTAGATCGCACTTTGGAAAAGCTGGCAGCGTCGATTTTGCGGGAGTGCCCTGATTTAAAGGGCGATGAGAGGACCAGCGAGGCGAGGCAGAAATTGGTGGATGAGTTTGAAAAGTTCAAAGTAGACTCAATTTCACGCGAGCAGCTAAAAAAGATCAGGCGCGGCAAGGTGGATTATAAGCATTTTGCTTGGACTCATCTTATTAAGGTCTACGAGCGAGGGCATTTTAAGGAACCCAAGATGCAGTTTCTCCTTAAAAAAGCGAAAGCTGAAAAGATGCGAGGTAAGGAGCACTATGTGGTGTATCGGTTAATGTTGTCGTATTATGAACTTAAGGTGGAGGAGCGAACCCTGGCTTCTCGAAAGTCGCTGAGTCACTTAGGTAAAGAGTATACTGCTTATTTAAGACAGAACGGGAGGTCTCCGAAAGATCTAGAAACTTTACAGGTTGATGTAGCTATGAGGGGTGGGATAGATCCTCTAACTGGTTTAGAGTCTCAGTGGATTTACATCGGTCAAGGGCCAGCTGAGATAAGAGGGGGGAATCGGTATAGAGTTATCGCTTATGCTCCGTTCACGACCGGCAAAGATTTGGCATACCGTTGGGTAGTCTACAAAGGTGGTCAGCTTGGAAGCTGGAAGACTGAGACCTTGGTGGCGGCCGTGCAGAAAATGGAGAGGGAAAATTTGGTGGCGTTACAGCCTCCAGTTGTAGTGGTAGCGCAAGCCATAAAAAAGAAGTCAATCCTAGGTGGAGAATCCACGGAGGTTGCCAAGAAAGAATCGAACTCTGTGTCGAAGTCGAAGCTCAAAATCACGATTAGAGAACTGTGGTAACAAGGGGGAGGAAAAAAACCAACACTGTACGTGTTGGGATTCCTTAAATGAGCTTGGTTTAGTGTTCGTTTGGACTTTCGCCCGATGCGACACCGAGACTTTGGCTCTCCAGCGGTAAGAAGTTTTTGAAGCGCGTTTTGTCGATAGCCTTCATGTACGCTTCCTCTGGGGTGACAATACCAGCGCGGAGCTTATCCCAGATGGCTTCGTCCATGAACTGCATGCCTTCCGCTTTACCTTGGGTGATGACGTCGGTAAGTTTCTGGGTCTTCCCTTCTCGGATGATAGAGGACACGGCTGGAGTGGTGAACATGATCTCGTTTACAGCAACTCGGCCGCCGTCGATGCGCTTCATTAGCAACTGTGCTAACACTCCGCGCAGTGATGCAGCCAACATGGTTCTCACCTGTGATTGCTGGTCAGCCGGGAAAACGTCAATGATACGGTCAACTGTCTTACGCGCATTGTTAGTGTGGAGTGTGCCAAATACTAACATGCCAGTCTCAGCAGCAGTGAGAGCGAGCGAAATGGTCTCGAGGTCGCGCATTTCTCCCACCAATACGATTTCGGCATCTTCACGCAATGAGGCGCGAAGGCCATCGGAAAATGTGGGGCACTGGTGTGGAACTTCCCGCTGAGTAAGGATGCACTGCTTGTTCGAGTGGACGAATTCGATTGGCTCCTCGATTGTGATGATGTGTTTGCATTGAGTGCGATTGATGTAATCTAGCAGAGCGGCAAGTGTTGTAGACTTACCTGAGCCAGTAGGGCCGGTCACAAGAACGAGACCAGAACGGATGTGTGCAAAATTTTTGACGACTTCAGGAATTCCAAGATCTTCTAGGGATGCAATTTTTGTTGGGATTAGACGGAAAACAGCTCCGAGCCCTTGTCTTTGTTTGAAATAATTACACCGGAATCGCGACTCTTCATCCATTGCGTAAGCAAAGTCTAGATCTCCTTCTTTAAGATACATTTCGAATGACCGCGGCTCGCAAATCTCTGCGAGCATTTGCTTGAACGATTCTCCTTTAAGAATCGACTCACCCTCAATTACTGTGACGCTACCATGGATGCGAAGCTTTGGAGATTCTCCCTCGGTGAGGTGTAAATCTGATCCACCAGATTCGACGAGGAGCTTAAAATATTTATCAATAACAGCCATAGGTGTGCTCTTAGTTAGATTGTTAAAAAGGGTTTAGTTAGGAT
>NZ_MQWA01000001.1:0-55888 GCF_002954445.1 Rubritalea profundi | reverse complement strand
AGTTAGGATTTAAAGTAAGACTCCATGAGCTTCTTATCTTCCGATCTAAAGTGGGCTTCTTCTTGGCTTATTTCGCCAGCGATATAGAGGTTTTTGATAGATTCATCCATAGTGATCATCCCTACATTTTTACCTGTTTGCATGATGCCTGGTAGCATGAAGGTTTTACCATCACGGATGGTGGCAGCAACCGGAGCAGTGTTCACAAGAAGTTCTAGCGCCATTACGCGGCCAGTACCGTCTGCTTTAGGAATGAGTTGCTGGGAAATGACTCCTCTCAGTGACTCGGCAACCATGATGCGGATTTGAGAACGCTGATCGGTAGGGAACACGTCAAGAATTCGGTCGAGAGTTCGTGGGGCATTGCCCGTGTGAAGAGTGGCGATCACTAGGTGGCCGGTTTCGGCGGCAGTGAGCGCTAACTGAATAGTCTCAAGATTGCGCATTTCACCCACCACAATGACATCGGGGTCTTCACGTAACGCACCACGTAGTGCTCGTGGAAAGGACTCAGTGTGGGAATGTACTTCACGCTGGTTGATGTGGCAGTTCTTTGATTTGAAGACGTATTCGATTGGGTCTTCCAGTGTCAAGATGTGGTCTTCTCGATCTTCATTGATGAAATCTACCAATGCAGCCATGGTAGTAGACTTCCCTGAGCCAACTGAACCTGTAACTAGAATAAGGCCGTTGTGGTAACGGGTGAGAGGGACGATGTGTTCTTTCGGCAACTTCAAGTCATCGATAGAGCGGATCTCGGTGGTAATGATACGAAATACAAGATCGTAGCCTAGACGCTGGCGAACAACGGATACTCGAAAGCGTCCAAAATCAGTTTGATAGGCAAAGTCGACGTCGCCTTTTTCTTTAAGGTGTTCCCAGTGTTCTTTAGGCAGAAAGGAATTTACCAAGCTCTCTGTGTCTTGTGCTGTCAGAGTTGCGGCATCTTCCCAAATCGGTTGGAGGTTACCAAACCGACGCCATGTTGGACGGCTTGTCGTAGCTAGGTGGATGTCTGAACAATCGAACTCAATACCGATCTGTAGGTAGGTGTCGACGTTGTCGTATGTTTGGATTTGAGACATTAGGTTATAAAATCTATCGCGTGAAGACACTAACAAAGCAATCTGGACGTAGATGACACGCAAAAAATGGTGGAGATGAAAGATTTGTTCAAATACGAGGTTGACGAATGAGTCCAATTAAATAATCATGCTCACATGAACACAATAATAAATGTTATGCAACAGTCCGTGGAGCATCTGAGAGAGATTCTTTCTGATTTGAGACCGAACAGCAAGTCAACAGTTCAGGTTGAGCAAATGGAATTCAGTTTTGGAATGGTCAGAGAGTTTGAGATAAGCTCTAGTGTTTCACGGAAAACTACGAATCGTTAGCCGTTTCTAGCTGCTGAGGGATGTTTGCCCTAATAATTGTCAACTGTTTAGGCCTAATTCTAGGAAAGAGTGTGCTGATTACGTAAGAATTCTAAAATTTCTCATTTTGAGCTTACGGTGGGGTAGTGATCTGTGTATAAACGCCGTCGAACCTATGGTAAGATCAATTTTTGAAAACAGCGAAGGTATTCGCTGGGTGAGTAAAAATCTCGCTCAGTCCTGCTTGCTCGGCATCACCGTCGGAGCGGTTCTATGCTCACATGCCTATGCCCAGAGCTATGATTCACAATTAGCTCAGCAAGAAATAGCAAAACGTTCTGAGAGTGTTGTGCTAGCACAAGAATTACTTCTCAATGGCGATGCTCACTACAATAAAGGGGAATACAAAGAGGCTGTTTCAGTTTATGCTCAAGCTTTTTCTCTGATTCCAGTTGGAGGTTTGAGTAAAGATCTCAAGGGGGCCGCTTCAGAGCGTTATGCACAAGCGGCAGTTGAATATTGTAAGTCACTCTCACGATTTGGTCAGTATGACGAAGCCCGGCAGGTACTCAGTGATGTACTCCGTCCAGGTGTGGCTAAAGGCCATGCTGGCGCGACGCTGATGCTCGGAAAGCTGGATGATCCGATTCGTACGAACCCAGCTCTCTCAGCACAATTATCTCGCGATGCCGAGTCTGCTGGGCAGTGGCTGCGGAAAGCCGAAGGCTATTTCAATCTAGGTAAATTCGATGACGCTGTTTTAGCCTATGAAGAAGTTCTCCACTTAGACCCCTATAATAGTGCCGCTCGTCGAGGCATGGAGCGCGTAGCTGGTGCCAAGTCGGAATATGCGGGTACAGCCTATGATCAGACTCGTGCAGAGATACTGTTGCAGGTGGATAGACAGTGGGAGACTAAGGTCAATCCGAGGATTGAAAACCTACGCACAAGTGAGGCATTGGGCGAAGAGGAAAATAGAATTCAGGAGGTTTATGCAAATAAGCTCCGACAAATCCTTGTGCCAATCGTAGACCTTCAAGATGTTAGCCTTGGTGAGGCCTATGACATGATCAGAGTCTGGTCTAAGGAATATGATCAGTCTTCAGTCGATGATTCTCAGAAAGGTGTCAACTTTGTCCTTAATATAGGTTCTGATGATTCTGAATGGGGCAAAAGTATCCGTCAGAAGCGCGTGACTTTAAATCTCCGCAATGTACCACTCACTAATATTTTAGATTTTGTGAGCCGAGCGACTGGAACACAATGGCGCTATGAAGATTATGTCGTAGTTGTTACACCTAGTGGCGCAGCTGATTCCTCAATCCACCGCCGAACTTTCCGTGTGCCTCCTACCTTTATGCAGGATGCAGCCAGCCAAGCCACAACAAGCAATGATGATCCATTTGCTGAGGATACTGGTAGCAATGGAGCACTGAGCCCTCGGGTGACAGCGAAAGAGTTTCTTAAAAAAATGGGAGTAACCTTTCCTGAGGGATCAGTAGCCAAATACATTCATGGTACAGGCTCTTTGATGGTCGCGAACACACTTCAAAATATTGATCTAATTGAACAGTATGTGACGAGCTACGCACAAGCTGAGAATGTGCAGGTCGTGATGAAGCTTACTATTATTGATGTAGCTCGTAGTGATTTGGAAGAGTTGGGCTTCGATTGGCTAATTGGGGCAAGTGAAGGAAAAACTATTGTTAGTGGCGGAACTCAAGGCAACGGTGAAGATATTACGAGTGACCTAGTTACGACGGTAGATGGTCTAGCGCCAGTGACTTCAGGCTTGAGGAGTGGTGATTCTCTGTCTGATACACGCTTGTTCGATCAAACTGTGACTGGGGATGCTAGGTCTTCACTCGTTAGACAAAATACAGATAGAGCGCCAGGCATTCTAGCGTTGAGAACTGAGGATGTCGCCGTTTTGATGCGTGGTTTGAGCCAGGCAAAAAGTACGGAGCGTATGGAAACCCCTAGTATCGTTGCGGGTGCAGGTGTGAAGGCCACACTTTTTAACGGACGGGATATGTATTACGCTACTGAGTATGAGCCACCAGAGCTTCCTCGTTCTGCTGGTGCTACTGATGCATCAGGAGTCTTCCCCGTGGTACCTGCCAATCCGACAGCATTTGAGCAAAGATTTGTAGGTGTGAACCTTGTAGCTGAAGCGACTATTTCTGAAAATAATAATTATGTCGATGTTAAGGTTGAGTTAGAATCGTCTGATTTTCAAGGCTTTATAAACTACGGCTCACCAATTACCTCATCTTCCCTGGACGCTCTCGGCAATCCTGTACTAATAGAATTAACCAGAAACGCAATTTTGATGCCATTCTTTAAGGTCAAAAACGTAAATACAGCAGTCACTGTGCGGGATGGAGCCACCTTTGTGATTGCTAGCTTAAATGAGAGTTTAATCGAAACCGTGGAGGACAAGGTTCCTTTGTTAGGAGATATTCCTATGCTGGGGCGCTTTTTCAAAAGCGAAGGTATAAAGAAGACTGATAGAGCATTAGTGATTTTTGTTAATGTCGAGCTTAAGGATCCAACTGGTAAAAACTGGAGAGAACGCTAGGTTCTACTTGTTCAAAATTCAGCATAGTTAGTTTGAACTCTTTGAACTCTTTGAATTCGAATTCCAACGATGAAGCATCAGCTTCAAGATCAAACGATCCTGAAGTGAGACGCCGACGAGTTCGGAAACGTGTGACTGGCTCGAGTTCCTTAGGCATAGGAAGCGAGAAGATACGAAGGAGCCACCATCGTTCTAAATCTACCGATAAGTCAGCAAGTCTAAAGCTAAGAAAGAGGCAATTCTATGTTGTCCTGATAGTTTTTCTTTCGGGGTTTTCTATAATCTTAGCTGGAACATTTTCTATAGGCTATCATAATAGCCGTAGTTTCCGAGGTAAGTTACTTGCTGATTTAGAGAGTGGTTCTGGTGCGACTGTGAGCTTGAGTCAACTGCGCGTGAGTCCGACCCTGACAACGGCACGCAAAGTTGAGTACACTTGGGACGAAGAGGAGAGAGCTCTTGGAGGGGTGGTTTTAGAAAACGTATCAAGTCATTATTTTATAGGAGGCCTATTGGGCGGAACTTGGAATGGATCAGATCTTTCAGCTCAGTTAGGAAATATTTATCTGAAACGAGGTAACTCTAGTGAGGCTGATGAGGTGGATCACTTCGACTATAAATCAAAATACGGGTTAGACCGAATAAAGTGTGATGCTTTGAATATTTATTCAGCAGATGGCGGACTTTTGATTAAGGAGAGTTTTGCGTATTTTAAGTGGGGAGCAAATCCGATGCAGTTACAGCTCTCAGGAGGTTCACTGGGTGATACTGAGTTTGGTGACTTTGTTGTAGAGCAAGGTTATGTTCAAATTCGACCTGACTCTAACGAGTTTTTTTTACAATTAAGTGAGGGGAATGGAGAAGGAAGAGTAGAAGTTAAAGGAATCATTGGGGGAATTGATTCCGCTCCATTGGCATTGAAAGTAGAGAACCTACCTTCCTCTGTGATATTCGGAGATATACTAGGTCTGCTTATTCTTGGCGATTGGAGCGGTGACAATGGGCAGCTCTTTTTTAAGCAAACTAACGCAGCAGGCTCCCTGTATGATATTCATCTAACTGCACCCAGCCTGAACCTTGGTCGACTGGATTGTTTTGCTGTGCTGGCGGATGTTTTACAAAAGAATAATTACCGAAGACCAAAATTTAGAAATAGTGGAGAGCTTCAGGTCATTAAAGAGAATGATGGAGTCATGATCCGTGATTTGTCCTTTAGCGATAGGAAGATGTTGGCTCTGAGGGGGACTCTACGGGCTAAGGCTGATGTAGTCGAAGGGATGCTTACAATAGGCATTCCCATACATGAAAAAGTGATTTTGGAGAAGCATTTTAAAGAAGGGACGTTTTCTTCTAGTAGTGATGGTTATTTGTGGGAAACTGTCCATGTGACTGGCAAGTTAGGAGCATTAGAAGATGACTTGAGAGAGAAGCTAAGAGGTAAAGGGACGCAGCAGGCTCAACAACATGATCAACCCGTAAAGAGCATCTTTAATAAAGCTCCTAAAACCCAGGAGGAGATTGAGGCGGCTTTCGATCAGCTTATCTCTAAGTGATGCGAGGATGCTTTATATTTTGGTTGATTGGTCTGATGGCGACCACTTTGTTGGCAGCGCCTCAGCAGTGGAAGAATTCTACCGCGTTAGAGCACATCTCTAAAGTTCAGCAAAGGTCAGGTCCGCTCAATGACCTTTTTATTATTGCTGCGGGGGTTCCTCCTGATCGTATGGTTTGGTTGGAAAGGAAGTTGGCTTCTATCAAGTTGAAGAATCTATCTGAGGAATATCGTTTTAGCGTACTATCGTCTCAGCAGCTTGGTGATTTTGCTATGGTGATTGTAGCGGTCGAAGATCCTAGAAATCCCTTATTCTATGAAACTGTTTCATTAGGTTTTTGTTGGAAAAATCAAAAGTGGAGAGCTGCACCTCTACCTGGTATATTTTCACTCACAGATGTTGGCCGTTACCAAAAAGGTGCTAAAAAACATCGTGAGGCCTTGGAGCTGTGGGTTCATATTGAGTCTAAGCGGCTTCAGGAATTAGGTGAACGCACATTATTGAAAGCATTGGATCAGAAGCTAGCAAAGTACAAGCAGCCGGGTATGCCTCTGCGTGATGGAACTAAGGATGAGGCTGTGGAGTATTTCATGCAGATGGCTCAGCAGAAGGATACTGTAGGCTTGCTGGCTTGTGTGCTAGACGACAGGTACAATGTAGCAGTTGGGGTGCTGAGTCATAAATCAGTGTGGTCACAGCTTCTTCAGAAAAATTTCACTTACAGCATTTTACCCGATGTCGGCATTGATGGTGTAGTGAGTGTTGGGGTTTACTTCCCAGACCGTTCACCATCGCAAGGAATTCTTGAGTTTAGACTCACTATGAGTGAGGGGTGTTGGGTAATCAAAATTCCGGAGAGCCTAAAGTCGCGTATTGATGGGGATTTTCCTAGTAGGCTATCGCAGCATGCCCATCTAGAGCCTTTGAACCGAAAGCGAGTTTCGAATGTAAAGTCATTGATTTTACATTCCTTGAGTAAAATTTCAGTGGAGTCAGATCGAGAGCTACTAGAAAAATTGTTAGTAGTAGCTGCAGAGCAAGATTTCCATAGCTATATCCAACTGATTGATTGGAAAGTTTCTTTTCTGGACGGTGGTCTAGAGCTGTCTTCGGGTGAGCTGGATAAGCGCTTCTCATCGGCTTTCGAATTGTGGCAAAAATTGTCAGTCAAAAAGAGCTCTATACGAGAATATCTTTATGAAGATAGAGGTGATAATTACGTGTTGTGTAATCTTGTGCGTTATTCGGCCTCAACTCCATTAGTGTTATCAAGTCAGCCGCTTCTGATCGTCAATAATGAGACATCATGGACACTCGTTCCTGAATTCACACTCAAGGATGATCACGATCCCAGTCTTTTGAGTAAGCAGAAACTAGCTGAGTTAAGGAAGCACATAGAGGGCGCTAAATCAAAATTTCATAAACGGCTTCTTCAGAAAGCTGTCGATGGAATGAGCTTGGTACTAATGCCCCTCACTGAGAGTGAGCGTCCTCAGATTATAGCCTTCTATAATGGATTCATCAAAAATATAGCTTCTCAGAAACTAGAAGAGGCACTCGGTTGTATGGCTAATACAAGTAAAAAACCGGAGGTTCTATTGTCTACTGTGGGGGCAGATGCTAAGCGGTGGAAGAGTCCAATTAGTCACTCGGAGTTGCATTCCGTTTTGATGGGGGAAAAAATAGCCCTCATTATCCTGAAGGAAACCTATAAAGATAATACCAGCATAGATTTTATAGCTTGTCCCGTTGTGCGTAGCAGCGATCATGGCTATAGGATATTTCCAAATTACTTTAGATATGAGCATGGTCGTGGTGAAAAGATTGCTAATCAAAATATGCTCAAAGAAATGGAAACATCTTTGGACAAAGAATTTAATCAAATCTACCTCAAATTGATCAAAAAATTCACACTGATGGTCAATGAGGAAATAAAACAAGAAAATGGCAATAATGGTGAGTAGTGGAGTGATGGAGGTTGGAAACCAGATTGAGCAAGCTATTGCCAAGGTGGTTCGTGGTCAGGATGGATTGATTCGTCGTTTAGTTTGCTGTCTAGGAGCCGGTGGGCACGCCTTGCTAGAAGATTATCCCGGTACTGGGAAAACGACTCTAGCGAAAGCTTTGGCTTCGACTATCGGCGATGCTAACTTCCAGCGCATCCAGTTTACCCCAGATCTGTTGCCGTCGGATATTCTTGGGGTCTCGATACTGAACCCTAAATCAGGTGAGTTTAAATTCCACCGTGGCCCTATATTTGCGAACATATTGTTAGGTGATGAGATTAATAGAGCCTCGCCACGTACGCAAAGTGCGCTGTTAGAGGTTATGGCTGAGAAGCAGGCTACAATCGAAGGGACTCGCCACACTATGGAGGGATTATTTTTTGTAATAGCCACTCAGAATCCAGTAGAATTTCGTGGAACGTATCCTTTACCCGAAGCCCAGATGGACCGTTTTTCTATGCTTTGTTCTCTGGGGTATGTGGGAGTGGAAGATGAAATTAGCATTCTGACTGACCAGCAAGGTGTGTCACACCCAGTTGAGAATATTGAACCAGTCGTTAGCCATGAAGATGTAATCGAGTGGCAACGTGCCATTACCAAAGTGAGAATAAGTGACGAGCTCAAGCATTACATTGTGAGTCTCTGTGCTGCTACTCGATCGATGGAGGAGGTTAAGCTAGCAGCGAGTCCGCGGGCGTCGATTTCTCTGATGAAGGTAGCGCAAGCTATGAGTTTGATGAGGGGGACTGACTTTGTGACGCCAGAGGTGATTCAAGAGGTGGCAGTGGACGTGATAGCTCACAGGCTAGTGTTAGAAAATGAATCTAAATATTCTGGAAGGTCAGGCCGCTCAGTGGTTGAGGAATTACTGGCAACATTACCAGTGCCGGTGTAGCTAATTATTTTTTGATTTATCGATGAGTGATAAATTACAGAGGCGATTGTTCCATATCTATAGCGTTGGTTCGTTATTAGGGTTTGCGACGAAGCAACGCGTGTCATCGCTAGGCTGGCTACTACTAGTGGGGGTGCCTTCAGTAGGGTTCATGTGCTTGATCTATCCTCGTGATACATTGTTCCGGCTTTTTGGGATACTCGCTGCCCTCATCATTGTGGCATTTTTTGCGGCACTCTCTAGACGGGCGAAGCTGCGGGTTAATCGGCATATGCCAGCGTATGGAACCGTGGGTGAAACCATTGAATACACAGTGGAGTGTGCGAACTCCGGAAGGTTTACCCTCGCGAATTATTATTTGCAGGATCTCGCGCCTGATCCGCGGCCAAGTAAGCCATTATTTTTAAATGGACGTGAGCCCGGTGAAGAGCTGAGGAATGGCTTTGATCGGAGGTATTTAGCTTACCGATGGATGTGGATGACGCGTCGCCGCTTGCTCTTTAAGTCTAAGCCAATGATGGGTGAGACATTGGCTGTAGGAGCAAAAGGTACAATGAGATTGCAGTTTTCACCTCTGAGGAGAGGGGTGATTCAGATGGAAAGGATGCAGGTCATTTTGCCTGATCCTATGGGAGTGTTTCAGCGGGTGAGTAGAGCGGAGCAAGAGTCAGACACCTTGATCGTTTTGCCTAAGCGTTACGCATTTGATGGTGTGAATTTCCAAGGGCAGTCTAGAAATCAGCTTGGTGGTGACTCAACCTCCTCACTTGCTGGTCAGAGTGGCGAGTTTGTCTCACTGCGTGAGTATCGCCCGGGAGATCCACCGAAACATATCCATTGGCCGAGCTGGGGGAAGGCTGGGAAGCCTATCATCAAAGAATATGAGGACATCTTTTTTCCTCGTTACGGCTTAATATTGGATACGGCAGTGAAGGCCGAGCAAGAAGATATTTTTGAGGAAGCAATTTCGATAGCTGCAACATTCGTCTGTAGCCTCGATACAGAGCAAGCTTTGTTGGATCTCATGTTTGTTCAGCAGGGGGCTCGTGTAGTTACTGTTGGAAAAAATGTGGAGCGAGTGGATAAAATGCTCGAGGTGCTGGCTGGATTAGAGATGGAGAGCCAGCCTGACTGGGAAGCTTTGAGAAAGATGGTTTTAAGTCACGCGGATGCCTTGACGACCTGCATTGTCGTTTTGTGCGACTGGAATGACGAGCGAGCCCATTTAGTAAATCGTCTCGCAGCAAGTGGAGTGCAACTCTGCGTTTTACTCGTCATAGATGGGGAGAATGAACCCGTGCTGGTAGAGGACAGTAGTGTGTCGATTGTTCAAATAAAGGTAGGTCAGGCGGAGGCTGGACTTTCCGCACTAGCGAGGTTCTAATGAATGCTCTTAATTTCAGAGAGCCAAACAAAAGTTGTTGCGTATTTGGGCGATGACAGTTAGCAGTGATTCGAACACAGAAATTTTAAATTTTATGGCAGACAAGGAAGATATAAATCCGGAAAACGTAGCTGGAACATTCTACGTAGATAGCCAGTGCATTGATTGTGATCTTTGCCGAGAGACCGCTCCTAATAACTTCACACGTGAAGATGATGAAGGCTACTCCTATCTCTACAAGCAACCCGAAAATGATGACGAGCGCGAACAGTGTGTCGAAGCCATGGAAGGTTGCCCAGTTGAGGCAATTGGTGACGATGGCGCAAAATAAAAAGCCATCTCATTCAAAGAAAAAGGCACTCCCGCACACGAGGAAGTGGATGCGGGAGCTTACTTTACGCCAATGGCGTCATGGGGACCCTGTTGCGGATCCCAATAGAAATATCCATCAAGCCTCAGAGCATCTCGATAAGCTGCTCTCAAAATTGGGAGTATCGGGCGGGATGGATGAACAAAAGCTCCGTAATGCCTGGGTGAAGGTAGCTGGCGACTTTGTGGCCAAGCATGCTGAGCCTGAATCTCTTAAAAAAGGCGTGTTGGTTCTCACTGTGATCCAGCCGTCCATGCGCTTTCATTTAGAACAAATGAAGGGGAAGTTGCTTAAAAACTTCCGTGACGAACTGGGCGAGGGAGTCGTCAAGCAAGTGCGTTTCAAGGTCGGGTAATCAATTTCGATCGATTCTTGAAATTCTCGGAGAGCGAGGTACAAAAAGTACGTGAGTACACAGGATTGGAATTGGATCTTTGATTGGTCAGGCACATTAGTGGATGACTTGGCACTGGTGATTTGTGCCACCAATCATGTCATGCGGATTTACGATAAACCTGAGTGGCAGCGTGAGAGCTTCCGCAGGAGCTTCCGTTTGCCTTACGAGAAGTTCTACAGTGAGCACATTCCTGGAGTTGAGCTCGAAGAGATAGAAAATCATTTCCGCCAAGGTTTTGCGCAATCTCATGAGGCCGTGCCAGTCTTACCGCACGCTGAGGATTTTCTAGCATTTCTAAAAAAGCGCGACAACAGAATGTTCGTGCTCACGAGCATGTGTGCGATAGCATTTTCTGAGCAAGTGGAAGAGCTAAAACTGAACCATTATTTTGAGAATACCTACGCCGGAGTGTTGGATAAGCGCGACCTGATTGGTAAGATTATCAAAGAGAATGGACTCGACCCAAAGAAGACGATTTTTGTCGGTGACATGACACATGATGTTGAGACTGCCCACCATGGTGGTGTGTACTCTGCTGGAGTTCTTACTGGTTATAACCACCGCGAGCTATTGGAGTCTGTTATGCCTAATTTAATTTTAGAAGATTTAGCGGAATTTAAGGCAATTCTCACTGACGAAACCAATTTGCAGAGTTTGATGGAGGTAAAAGCATGAAAGATACGATTTTAGTCAAGGGCTTGGAAGTAGCACTCCACATCGGGGTGCCCGACGAAGAACGTGAGCAGCCACAAATTCTAAAACTCCATCTCGAGCTTGTCCCCGAAAATGGGTTTTCAGGTCTCAATGACGACATAGAGAAGACGGTGAACTACTATGAGGTCTCTTTACGGGTGAAAGAGCTCGCAGCTGAACGTCCGCGCAAGCTGATTGAGACGCTCGCGGAGGAAATTTCTGATATGATCTTGCGTGAGTTCGCCGTGGTTGAATTGGTCTTGGAGATCGAAAAATTCATTTTGCCCGACACCGACTTTGTCGGATTGAGAATGAGCCGCAGCCGAGTCTAGATGATTTCTAAATTCTGATTGATTCGGGTGTAACAGCCGGCAGGTAGTTGACCGAGGGTAAGCTCGCCAATTTGTGCGCGATGGAGGCCTACGACTTTATTTCCTATGGCGTGAAACATCCTTTTGATCTGGTGGTAGCGACCTTCGTAGAGTGTGATTTCTACGCTGGTCTCGCCAAGGATAGTCAGCTCTACCGGACTTGTCGTTAGGTCTTCAAAGGCGAAATAGATTCCTCGCGAAAATATCTCTGCGCAATCGGCTCTGACCGGGTCGCGGAGCTGGACGCGGTAGATTTTAGGGACTTTTTTATCTGGTTCTGTGAGCGATCGCGACCATCTACCGTCATTGGTAAGCAAAAGGAGCCCAGTCGAGGCGCGGTCGAGCCTTCCCGCAATATGCAGATCCGCAGCATAGGTCTCATCGATAAGGTCGATGACTGTGGGATGCTGAGGGTCACTTGTGGCGCTGAGGTAGCCTGCTGGCTTATGCAACATGAGATAAATAGCCTCATTTTCTTGAAGCACTACGCCGTCCATCTCGACCGTGGTGAAGTGGTCGACCTCGAAGCGGTTGAATAACTCGACATGGCCGTCGACGGAAACCATCCCCGCATCAATTTTTTGGCGGACTAGCTTTTTACCTAAACGGGTCTGATGGCTTAAAAAACGATCGAGTCGCATGCTGGCAGACTACGCTCGTGAAGTGGCAGCCCAAGTAAAAAGCCCTTTTTTAAGATTCGGATGGCACAACTTTCTTGCAAATGCCTCATGGTACAGTATCTCAACCCACGTTGAGAGACCTCCTTACAAACCCAGCTTGGACTGACGATGACCTTGGCGCGCCTTTACCGGATGACCGCCATGCGATCTCCGTGTGCCTACCTACCTGGGATGCAGTGCTGGGCTATGAAGAGGGACGAGACAAAATTCTCAAGAGATTACGTTGTGGTTATCCTCGTTTTTTCAAGCACCCTTTAGTTGAGCGTCTTTTTAGCACCGCTGCTGATCAACTTGCTGTTGAGTCTGAGCGGGTCGTTGTTTTTCCTCACCGTGCTGCCGCCCAGCGAGCTTTACGGTTTGTTGAGAAGCGCACTGGAGCTGCTGCCCGCATTGTTAGTTTCGATGGGATGCAGGCATTGATTGTGCCCGAAGCCGCTGCGGTAGTCGCCATGGAATACTGGCGCTACACTGGCGAGATTGTGAGTAGCCGACAGGCTCTAGACGTCCTAGATGGCGATGGGTTTTGGAAGTACGACACCTCTGAGTTACGTGCTAGAATTGCTAATTTTGGTAATTATGGTGCTGAAGATGTCTTTCTCTACGAAAGTGGAATGTCTGGAGTCTATGCCGTGCACCGCGGGGTGACTGGTATGTTTGCAGGTAAAAAGACCTTACAGTTAGATTTCCCCTACGTTGACGTGCTGAAAATTCAGAACTACTTTGGTGCTGGAGCAGTACTGCTCAACGAGAGTGTGGGTGAGTCTTTTGATGAAGCATTGAAGCGGATTCGCCAAGGTGAATTCGCCGCAGTTTTTTGTGAGGTGCCTAGTAATCCACTATTGCGTTCGATCGATCTTAAGAAAGTACATCAAGCTTGCCGTGATGGCGGTGTCCCACTGGTTGTAGATGACACCATTAGTAGTGTGCTCAATGTCGACGTTGCACGCTATGCTGATATTGTAACGACTTCTTTAAGTAAATGGATTTCTGGCAAAGGGGATGTTCTTGCCGGCTGTGTTCAGCTAGTGAAGTCGTCACCTTTCTACGATGATCTAGCGGAGTTTTTCACTGATGATTGTGAGGATGGCAGCCGACTATACGCCGCAGATGCAGCTGTGTTAGATGAAAACTCTAAAGGATTTCCTGAGAGAATGGCACCGGTGAATGCAAATGCGCTCGCTTTGGTCGAGTTGCTTCAGGCTCACCCAAAGGTCGATAAAATTTGGTACCCATCGCTGAGTACGCCAGAATTCTACGCTCAGGTGATGCGTGAGGGGGCTGGCTTTGGTGGCTTGATCTCCTTCACTGTAAAGAATGAGAAGAACTCGGCTAAGGTCTTCGATGCTCTACAAATTTCTAAAGGTCCTAGCTTGGGTACTGATTTTAGCCTCGCTTGCCCCTACACACTGCTCGCGCATTATGACGAGCTTGATTGGGCAGCGGGATGTGGCGTTCCAGCGCACTTGATCCGAGCTTCTATCGGACAAGAACCACAGCAAGTGATTCTCTCTGCCTTCCAGCAAGCGCTAGAGTTCGCATAATTCTCCCTCGTTCTATTTTCTGCAAACGGGTGATATCTATCCACCCAAATAAAAAGCCAACTCGTTGACGAGTTCGCTTTAAAAATGAAATGAGCTTCGAGTTTTATTTGGATGAGCTAGGAAGGAAGCGGTAGTAAACTTCGAGCATGAAGGTGGCCAAGCAGGTGCTCATGTGGAGGTTTCCGCTGTGCTTGTTACTATTTTTCCAAGAGCCGTTCTGATTTTGGTTTGTGAGTAGTTCGTCGCGGAACAGGTCGTTGTAGAATTTCCAGTCTTCACCGCCACGGTTGATCATGGCTTGAGCATTGTAGTAGTGGTAGTAGAGGTCGGAGCTTGGCCCATCCCACTTGAAGTCGGTGTTTGCGCGGATGTATTTGACACCTTGGCGTACTTCTTTAGCATTCGGTTTGCCCCACATTTGAAAGGCGAGTACGCCGCTGCTGTCAGTTTGGCCGGCGATGATCATGTCGCCGGCAGTCTTAGTGACCTCTGCGAGGTTGGGGATCTCGAATCCGAGGCTGTCGCAGAAGGTGTAGGCTTCTGCTAAGGCGTAGGTGGCAATGCCATGTTCGTAGACCCAGTGGTGTGATCCCACTGCGGCAGTTGCTAGCCTGCCGTCACTCTCCATACCGAGATTCACAAGGTAAACGATCGCATTTTCTACTGTTTCACCAAATTCAGCTGAGATTGGTGTTTCACAATGACCGAGTAAGGCGAGGACGGCGAAACCGGTCATGGCGCCTTTGTTTCCTTTGGTCCAGCTGCCATCACTGTTCTGGGTTTTCTGGAGCCAGCGGAGTGATTTCATCACGGCTTCCTCACATTGTTCGCTACCGCCGTTAGCGTCGAGGCGTGCGAGACGGTCAGCTTTGGAACAGCGTTTTTTAATGGTGGTGGGTAGATTTTTGAAGTAAACGCCACTATCGTTTCCGTCACCGTCATTCAAGCCGTCATCGAAGTCGTGATCATTACCAAAGTCGAGTGAAGGTTCAGTGACCTCAATGTCGGGGACTGGAACAGCAGTAGGAGAAGAGGAGGCGCTGGCAAGCATTTTCGCCATAGAGGAGGACGGTGAGGATGGTGAGGATGGTTTGCGCATTACCTCGTTGGGTATTTCGGGGAGATCTCTTTTAGGCTCATCAGTGTTTACTGGTGGATAAGAAATGATTTCTGGTGGACTCTTGATATTTACCGTGAGTGCGATGACCATCAAGATAAGGATGACAAGGCCAAATGCTAAGACCGAAATGATCAGTGCAGAAATGGTTGAGGTTCTTTTTTGCGCGGCTAAAGCAGCTTGTGCTTGAGGGCTCAATTGTGCGTGTAGGCTCATGGAGTTGGTTGTGGTTTTTTTGGGGGGGGCTGAAAGCGTTGACTCACAGGGGGAACTCAGGAGGAATCGGGTTTCTTAGTGAAAATGATAACAAAGATGTATTTATTTCGAAGGGCCTCGCAACTTTCGGGACCTCAGTCATTGGCTGAGTGCGTGGAAATACGCATGCTTTCGCTACATCGTATAATACCATTTGAGCGGTTAGATTGTCGAAATGACTCAGATAGTCTTGAACTCTAGCAAGGAGCTAGGAAAGGAAGCTAGCGAGCTATCTGACTGACGCGTAACGCGGCTAGAGTTTGAAAGGTACAGGGCCTTTCAACGATTCAGCTCTACTGCTAAAATAAAACCTACAAATCCATCATTCCGACAAGATACCTGAGAGAATGGTATAATGTAGGCCACATAGTGGTGCAGGCTCTTCCGCACTAGCAATTTTTTGTGAGTAGTTGGATGCTTCTGGGCAAAGAAAAAGCCAACTCGTTGACGAGTTGGCTTGGAAAATGAAATGAGCTCCGAGTTTATTTGGATGAGCTAGGAAGGAAGCGGTAGTAAACTTCCAGCATGAAGGTGGCCAAGCAGGTGGTCATGACCGGGTTTATCGCACCATGCCCGCCGCCGGTTGGCCACGAGCCGTCTTTTTCTTGTAGGCTCAGCAGGTCATCCCGGAAAAACTCGTTGTATTTTTTCCATTCACTTCCGCCATGGTTGATCATAGCTTGAGCGTTGTAGTAATGAAAGTAGAGGTGACTCAAGCTAAACTTATGGCCGTCGAGGCTTTCAGTGACGTATTTAATGCCGGCTTTGGCTGACTTCGAATCACCCAAGCCCATCACCTGAAGGCAAAGCACACCACCACCGGTCAGTCCGGGGTTTTGAGCTGGGTTAGCGCGGTAACCAAAGGTGCCGTTTGCACCCTGGACCTTAGAGAACCACACTTCTGCACTTGCGTAGACTTTCTTGAATTTGCTATCTTCACTCCACAGTTCGGTCAGGTGGCAGGCTTTGACCGCCTGAATCTGCCAGTATCCTATCGAGTTGTCACCTCCTCCCTTGCCGTAGTTGTATGCCCAGCTTCCGGCATTTCCTTGGCCATCCATTACTATGTCACCTGCTTTTTTGGCGACTATGTCGAGGTTGGGAATGTCTTCGCCCAGTCCCTGGCAGAAGGTGAAAGCTTCGGCCAGGGCGTAGGTTACGATCGCATGTTCGTAAACCCAATGGCCGCCCGCGCCGGGGGTGGTGAGCTTGCCGTCGTTTTTCATGCCGAGATTCACAAGATAAACGATCGCTTTTTCTACTGTTTCACCAAATACCGGGGAATTCGGTGACTCACAATGCCCGAGGAATGCGAGTACGGCGAATCCGGTCATGGCGGCGCGGTACTTTTCTGAGCCCGCCTCGTGACTCCAGCTGCCATCCTCTTCCTGATTCTCCTGTAGCCATAGCAGGGCATCCACCACGGCGTCTTCGCATTTCTTATTTCCTCCATTTTCTTTCAGTAGCTTAAGACGTTCAGACTTGGAACAGCGCTTCTTCATTGAGGATGGAAGGTTGCCGAAGCCGCCACCACCGAAACCTTCTCCATCACCTTCACCCCAGCCTTCACCGAAGTCGTTACCATTGCCGAAGTCGAGCGCGACTTCGGAGGTTTCCATGATGGGTACAGGAACTGCTGTTGGGGAGGCTGAGGAAGTTGCAATCACCTTGGCCATGGAGGAGGAAGGAGCGGAGGGCTTGCGTTCGACCTGATTTGTCGTCTCAGGGCGCTCGATTTCCTCCTCTTCGGAGGTTCCTGATGAATAAGAAATGATTTCTGGTGGGCTCTTAATGTCTATTGTGAGCGCTATCACCATCAAAATTAGGATGACGAGACCAAAGGATAAGATCGAAATAATCAGTGCTGAAATGGTCGAGGTTCTTTTTTGTGCAGCTAAAGCAGCTTGTGCTTCAGGGCTTAATTGTGCGTGTAGGCTCATAGAGTCGGGTCGTGTGTTGGGCTGAGAGTGTTGGGCTGAGAGTGTTGGGCTGAGAGTGTTAGCTCAATGGGGTAACTCCGGTGGAGTCGGGTTTCTTAGCTGTATGCATAACAAATATCTATTTATTTCAAAGCACATACTTTCGGGATTTATGCCATTGGCTGGGTGCCTGGAAGTACACATGACTTCGCAACATGCTCTAATGTCGGCCTCATAGAGGTGCTGGCTCTTTCGCTCTAGCAATTTTTTTGCGAGCAGTCGGATCCATCAGCCCAAAAAAAGCCAACTAGTTGACGAGTTGGCTTGGAAATTGAAATGAGTTTCGAGTTTATTTGGCCGAGCTAGGAAGGAAGCGGTAGTAAACTTCGAGCATGAAGGTGGACAAGCAGGTGCTCATGTGGAGGTTTCCACTGTGTTTGTTTCTGTTTTTCCAGGTGCCATCTTCATTTTGGTTTTTGAGTAGTTCGTCGCGGAACAGATCATTGTAAAATTTCCAGTCTGCCCCACCAGCATTGATCATGGCTTGGGCATTGTAGTAGTGGTAGTAGAGGTCGGAGCTTGGCCCACCCCACTTGAAGTCAGTGTTAGCACGGATATATTTGATACCTTTGCGCGCCGCTTCGGATTTCGATTTGCCCCACATTTGAAAGGCGAGTACACCACCGCCAGTAAGTCCAGGGCTTTTTGAAGAACTGCGACTGTAACCGATCGCACCATTTGCCCCTTGTGCTACGGTTAGCCACTCGAGAGCTTTGCTGGAGACGGATTTAAAGGCGCTGTCTTTCCATAGTTTACTATTTTTGCAGGCTTTGAGAGCCTGAATTTGCCAGAATCCTACGGAGTTGTCACCACCACCGCCGGATTCGTATCTGTAGATCCAGCCGCCGCTGCTAGTTTGGCCGGCGATGATCATGTCACCGGCAGTCTTAGTGACCTCTGCGAGGTTGGGGATCTCGAATCCGAGGCTGTCGCAGAAGGTGTAGGCTTCTGCTAAGGCGTAGGTGGCAATGCCATGTTGGTAGACCCAGCGGTGTGAGGTGGCAGCGGAAGTTGCGAGTCTACCGTCATTTGCCATACCAAGATTCACAAGGTAAGCGATCGCTTTTTCTACTGTCTCACCAAATTCAGCTGAGATTGGTGTTTCACAATGACCGAGGAAGGCGAGGAGGGCGAAACCGGTCATGGCGCATTTGTCTTTCTCCATCCAGCTGCCATCACTGTTCTGAGTTTTCTGGAGCCAGCGGAGTGATTTCATCACGGCCTCCTCACATTTTTTGTTGCCGCCGTTGGCGGTGAGGCGTGCAAGACGGTCAGCCTTGGAGCAGCGCTTCTTGATTGAAGCTGGGAGGTTGCCGAATCCGCCACCGCCAGTGCCTGAGCCATCACCATCTCCCCAGCCGTCGCCAAAGTCGTCACCATTGCCGAAGTCGAGTGCTACTTCGGAGGTTTCCATGATGGGTACAGGAACTGCTGTTGGGGAGGCAGAGGAACTTGCAATCACCTTGGCCATGGAGGAGGAAGGTGAGGAGGGTTTGCGCTCGACCTGATTTGTCGTCTCAGGGCGGTCGATTTCCTCATCTTCGGTGACTCCAGATGAATAAGAAATGATTTCTGGTGGGCTCTTGATATTTACTGTGAGCGCTATGACCATCAAAATTAGGATGATTAGTCCAAAAGATAAGATCGAAATGATCAGTGCAGAAATAGTCGAGGTTCTTTTTTGTGCAGCTAAAGCAGCTTGCGCTTCAGGGCTTAATTGTGCGTGTAGGCTCATAGAGTTGGGTCTTTGTGTAGGGCTGAGAGTGTTAGCTCAACTGGGTAACTCCGGTGGTGTCAGTTTTCTTAGAAACAAGGATAACTAATTTGTATTTATTTCAAAGAACGCTTGCTCACCAAGGTGTCATTGACTGTGAAAAGTGGAAATATGAATGATTCTGCTGTTTGTGTATTACCGATAGAGAGGGAGGCTGTCAATCTGGGAAAAGGCGAGCACACCATAGGAGCCTATGTGCGTGCACCGAATCTATTCAAAAGACTTAGTGATGCCTGATTCGAGTGACTCGGAGAGCCAGTTGAAGAGTTTGTCGACTTCTTCTGAGTCGTTACGGATGGCATCAAGCGCTGCCCAGTCGAGGTGTGGACGGGTGTGTGCCGCCGCAACTCGATTGATGTCTAGGCGCTCCATCAGGGCTTCAGTCTCTCGTGGGTGCGCATTGAGAATGTGTGCTGGGCGGGGGAGGTCATCGAGTTGTTCTAAGCTCAGTCCGAACGATGTCACGCCGAGTCCAAAAGTAGCATTGAGCTTACGGAAGGCTTCATTGAGAGCTTCGTCGTCGATACGAATAGCGTAGAAGAGTTCCCCACTATTGGCCCAGACAGATGCGCTGAGAGCTTGGAAGAAATCCTCACGGAAAGTGTGGATGTTGGCTTGGATGCGCAGGCGTCCTGCGCAGAGGTGGAATGGCGGCAGGCTGAGAGTTTGCTTGAGGCGTAGAACTGCATTCGGGGAGTCTTCTTCGCCAGCTCCTTCCCAATCGACTAACATGACCTCAGGAAATTTCCAAAGATTTCCCATCGGTGAAGTCGCTTTGAAGGGTTCGCGGAAAACAAAAGGCTGACGGCCATTGATCTCACACCAACGGTGGACAATGGCTCTAAACTTTTTGACACGAAGCATTGCTAGATCGACAGCTTCTTGGTTTGATCCAAGATCATCGAGTCGTCCCTGAGTCATGGATAGGAGTTCCTGCGCCCCTGCTAGGGCTGGGACTGCGGCTGTGCGGCGATAGTAGCCTTGGCCTTTCTCAACCTTAGCAATCGCCGAGCCTGGGTCGCAGGACATGATAGAGAAATGATAGCGCAATGAGGCGTCTGAGTAATTTCCGTCGAGGCGCATCCTCACTAGGCGGATGAGTTCTGTACCCTTGATTGCTTCTTTAGGGGAAGCTGGGAGAATGTCAGGAAGTACTGTGTTGAGTTGGTTTCTCAGGCTCATAAAAATTTAGTCGAGTAAGGTGTCGCTGCGACTATAAGCTGTGGAAAATACAAATTCTTCAAGCCTAGAGTACGGATCTTTTTAAAATAGTTATGAGTTGTTAGTAAATTTTGGAAATTTCTTTGAATAGCGCGATTTCACTTGCCGTCCTAGAGAATATGAAGTGTTATTTTTCCAGCATGAAAATCTCTTTTGTTACTCTCTTTTGTAGTTTTGCCGCAATGATGGCTCCCTTGTCAGTTTCAGCAGATGCAAAAGCAGACAAGATACTAGCGACGACACGCTACGCCGCGACGATGCAGACCCAACAGGATCTACATGGCCATATGTCGAAGAATGGCAAGCGCACGCCACTGAGTTTATTTTTACGCAATGAGAACATCCAGTTCTCCTATCAGGTGAAGGGGAAGGACAACCGATTCCACATGCGACTCAAGCAAGATCGCTACGACCTGCTAGAAATCAAGGATGGCAAGACCACTAGGTTTAGCGATGCCAAGCTCTCGCAAAATATCAATGGAACAGACGTCAGCTACGAAGACCTCTCGATGCGGTTTCTTTACTGGAAGGACACAGAGCTGGAAGGCGAAGAGAAGGTCGATCGCCAACTCTGCTATAAGTTGCGTCTCAATAATCCCTCAAAAACAGCTGGCAAGTACCGGATCGTGGATGTTTGGGTGCACAAAAAGCATGGCGGCATGATGAAGCTAATCGGCTACAATGCTGCGGGCATGCCGCTCAAGAAATTTCTTGTCACAGCGCTCATGCGGGTGGGTAAAGGTAAAGAATACACACTGCGCACGATGCGCGTTTCTACGGTGGATGCGAAGTCGAACAAAACGACTGGTATTACCTACCTTAATTTTGAGAAGGCGAAGAAGGCGGCAACGAAGAAAACGCGCTAAACTTAATTTAAGCCTCACTCGCTCCAAGCGGCGTCGAGCCACGCGCACTCCAGATCCCTGAATGATGCGTCCTTTCGTCAGAGAGAAATTTTGTCAATTCTGATAAATTCTAGTAATTCTGTATAAGAAAGTGTCGCGGCATCTGGGGCAGTGCAGAAGCTACGCCACTCCCTCAGCCGCCTTTTGCTTGCGTTTACGCACCCAGAGAAGGAAGGCAACGGTGGTGACTAGCATGAAGACGAGTAGGCCGAAGAGAGCGAATGCTCTGTCTCGTTCACTATCGACGTTCTCGGGAATGGCACCTTCGATGGGCATCTTAGGATCGCTGAGTATGGTGATTTTTCCATCGCTGAGAGTCACCTTACTTAGCTTATTATAGACATCTGCTAGCGCTTTATCTTTACGGTATTCTGAGAAGAGGAAGGTCGGTAATTCTTTGGTGTACTTTTCTGGTACTGGGTTTCCATTGTCAGGAGTGATTTCAGAAACAATGGGAAATACGGAGCCCATGGCGATCATTGGTTCGACGGTCATCGTAGCATTGACATAGCGAAGCCCATCAAAACCGGCTCTGACAGTGAAGCAGATGTCTGAGATGATAGATTTGTCAGTGATTTGGCTGACACTGAGAGTCTCGCGGAACCCTTTAAGTTTTGGGTAATGTGCAATAGCTAAGTTCATCTCATCCACGGTGAATGTGATCTCAGCACGTTTGCCTGATTTGACGGCGTCACTAAATATGTCGACCTTGGCGTCAAGAGCATCTGTGGCAGATGTATCCTCAGTGGAGGCTAGTGCCGGTACGTCTTTTTCTAGTTCAGAAATACTGATTATAGCATCCTTGTTCTCGTGATAGGAATACCAGCCGATGCATGCGAGGAAGACGACCATGCCGAGAATGACGAGGAAGATAATGCAGCCAGCGATAGGAGTAGGCTTGCCAGTGGCTTCGGTATTAGGCGTGGACATGCAGTGGTGATGCGCTTGCTGGGCGGAACTTTCAAGTTTAAACAATGTCGGGTTTGCAAGTTCGCGCGATGTGTTCTACTGGTCGGCATGGCAAAGATTTTGGTAGGCCTCTCCGGAGGCGTTGACTCTAGCGTGGCTGCTGCTCTGATGGTGGAGCAGGGGCATGAAGTCGTGGCCGCCTATATGAAAAATTGGATCAACACCGACAACGTCCCCGGCGATTGCCCGTGGGAGAACGATGTCGATGACGCCCATGCTGTGGCTAAAAAGCTAGGTATCGAGTTTCGCGTGGTTGATCTGATAGACCAATACCAAGACCGCATCGTTGATTACCTACTCGAAGGCTACCGCAGCGGCATCACGCCGAATCCCGATGTCTATTGTAATCGAGAAATGAAATTTGGCGTCTTCCTCGACTACGCCTTGGCGCAAGGCTTCGAGTACGTTGCCACTGGCCACTACGCCCGCAAGCGTGAGCGCCCCGATGGCACCGCTGATATTTTACGTGGTTCTGATACCAACAAGGACCAAAGTTATTTCCTCGCTCTAATGGAGCAACACCAGGCCAAGCACGCACTTTTCCCTTGTGGAGAAATGCTCAAGCCTGAAGTGCGCCAAGTCGCTGAGCGCTTCGACCTTCCCACTGCCCAGAAAAAGGACAGCCAGGGAATTTGTTTTATCGGCAACGTCAAGATGACCGATTTCCTGCGCCACTATGTTCCTGATCGTCCCGGCAATATCGTAGATACCGAGGGCAAACGCCTGGGCCGCCATAAAGGCCTCCACCTCTACACCCTCGGCCAGCGCAAGGGACACGGAGTTGCTTCACCGCGTGATGGCGTGGCCTATGTCGTCGTTGGCAAAGATCTTAAGAAAAACGAACTCATAGTCGGCTACAATGAAGCTGAGACTCCAGGACTTTTCTCCAGCAAATCAGTCGTCGGCACAGTCTCATGGGTCAACAAACCTGTGACCACCAAGCGCAAGATCGAGGCTCAACCTCGCTACCGCGCCAAAGGTGAACCAGTCTGGGTCACCCCACGTGATGACGGTAAGTTAGATGTCGAATTCATCCGCCCTCAGCGCGCACTCACCCCAGGACAAATCTGTGGGTTCTACGAAAATGGTGTCCTCCTCGGCGGAGGTGTTTTTGAGACTGTAGAGTAGTCTTTCCAGTGTGATTTTTTTACCACGGATCGCACGAATTTCACGAATAGCTAGTAGGGATGGTTCTCCGAACCGTCCGGTTAGGTTGATGTATTTTTACCTAAAGGAACGATAGCAAGCTCTTCGGCTCCAATGAAACTCGTGCGGCCTACTTTTTTTGACTTGGAGTGCGGCGGCTAGACACCGCTCTGCGGCTGGCTCGGCTCGACGAGCGTGGTCGGTAAGTCTCCAGTGCAGATAGACACCCAGCGATTCGCTGCTCCGCACCACATGTGTCGAGCCACAGCCATCCGCAAGAGCTGAATCAAGCTTCAGCAGTCCGAGACCGTTCTAATAGACTAACTATTCAAACATGGCACTAAGTCCCGATGCGCGTTGCACGGTGCTCTCGACTGTTTGCTTGAAGCTTTGCTCGGTGCACCAGAGAGTGGCGGACTTCTTGGCTCGGCTGAGTCCGGTGTAGAGGAGTTCGCGACTTAAAATAGGGGAATCCTCTACTGGTGGAATGACCAACAAAATGTGCTCGTACTCACTGCCTTGAGTTCGGTGAATAGTAAGAGCCCAGGCGGTGTGCACCTCGGGAATACGCGCTGGTGAGAAGCTGCGTGTGCCGTCAGTGCCAGCAAAGCTAACGCTAGGGTTGCCCTCGGCGTCTGTCCCAGTGAGGCCAGTGTCACCATTGTAAATTCCTAGAGCGTGGTCGTTTTGTTGAACCAGCACCGAGCGCCCAGGGTACCAGACTTGTTGGGTGTCTATACCGTGGCTAGCTAGGATTTGCTCTACTGTCTGGTTGATGGCGGCGATACCATATGACCCTTTATGCGTCGGGGTTAGAATCCGGAAGTTGTCGATTCCTGTCAGCTTTTCAGCCGCGCTGAGTTCACTATTTTTAAGGACTGGAAGCCAATGAGTTTCGACAAAGGGAGTGAGCGCATTGCGCAAGCGAGATGGAAGCTTTTGAAAGACCGTCGCGCCAGTCACGTCCTTTGGTGAATCGAGTACAGTTTGCCAGGCTGAGCTGCGTCGCCATCACGGATGTGAGCACAAGCCGCATTGATAGGACCTTGGGTGCGGAAGCTCTTCCGGAGGGTGATTGTGGATTTAGAAAGCAAGCTATCAGTTTGCTCCGCAGCTAGCATGAAGTCGGAAAGGACGGTGCCTACTTGAACCGAAGAGAGCTGATTTTTATCTCCTAACAAAATAATCCGAGCATCGTCGGGAATGGCATCCAGAAGGCGGTGCATCAGTGGTAGGTCGACCATAGAGGACTCGTCGATCACCACCACTTTTGCGGAAAGCGGATTGTTAGCATTATGGCGAAATTCGATGCTGCCGGGCCTGTATCCGAGAGCTCGGTGAATCGTTGCCGCCTCTGTGGGGAGGTCGATCGGTAGCATTTCTAGTTGGCTGATGCCTCCTAGAATCGATTGGCGGAGGCGGTCTGCAGCTTTCCCTGTGGGGGCAAGAAGGAGGCAATCACTTGGGTCGCTGAAGTAGCCTTGCTCACGCAGTAGCAGTAAAACTTTGAGGACGGTAGTTGTCTTACCCGTTCCGGGGCCGCCAGAAATGATGGTGAATCTTCGCTGCAGAGCGGTCATTGCGGCAAGCGCTTGATCGTCACCTTCGCTAGTTGGAAAGTAGCGCCGATAGAGCTTTTTGGTGGGGGAGCTTACTTTATCTACAGGTTGGCTTAGCCATTGGTGAACTTTCTCGTAAATTCCTTTTTCGTGAAGGAAATAGCGCTGGAGGTAGAGTCTTCCTTCAGTCGTTAGAATGAGCGGAGAATTTCCGCCAGGACTAGAGACCGTGCTGTTTTCAGCATCGGAGGCGAGTATCGTTTTCCAGTCCCCGAGTGAATGCTTTTTGTGGGAACGTAGGTCGAGACAGGATGATCCCGCCTCGACAGCTTCACTGAGACGCTCGACCAAAGTGGCAAAGTCTCGGGACGCGGGTTGGTGGCGTTTACTGATGAAGTCGGAGAAATGTTTGGCGAGCATGTTAGGAGAGGTGAGATGGTTGCTTAATGAAGGCATTGCGCAGAGCAATCAGGCGGGCGGGGCTCAGCGTGTCTGAGTAAATTCCGCTGTGCGGGGAGCCAGTATCGACCCCTCGAAGAAAGACGTAGATGCTGCTACCGAGGTGGATAGCTGGGTCGTAACGAGCGCCGAGTCTCTGCTGCAGTAGTTGGTCGAGCGCCAACGTGTAGAGGTGGTACTGGAGGAAATAATGGTGGTCAGCCATCATTTCTGGGAGTGAACTAGCTAGCTTGTTAGATTTCCAATCGAGGATGTGGTAGCGGCCATTATGTTCAAATACGAGGTCAATAATACCATCGAGAAAACCTTCTACGGCAAGCGCTGAGACATCACGAAGTTGCTCGATGTAGCCAACTGGGAGACCCTCTGGTGGATCACTTGCCAAAATGTCGCACAGTGCTGAAAGTGAGAAGTTAGAACCAGATAGAAGGAACTGAGCTTCGTTGAGCCGTTGTTTTTGGCTGAGTTGATTAAGCTGTATACCGGGAGCAATCTCATGCTTTAGCAGTTGCTCAATATTGAGGACAATTTCTTGAATAATTTCAGTAATTTCAGTACCAGACGGCCTCTCGCGCCATGGACTATACTTGTGGAGTTTTGAGTCGACGAGGCTTAGTAACTCGCTGGTGTCCTGGAAGTCGAGTTCTTCGAGAATCTCGTGGAAGACCAATCCAAGCGACGCACCGGCTTGCAGTTTGCTCCAAAAACCTTTCTCGACCCTACCAATTGAGTCGAGTACCGTGCCATCGACATCATGGAAAATGTCTGGGGCATTGCGTGTGATTCCAGTGAATGAAGTCGTGCGTTTTTGGGTGACGAAGTGGATCTGAGAGGAGTCCCGAATGCTGAGTTCTTGGACGTCCTTGCTCGTCTGAGCTGTCCATTTCTCCAGTTGGAGATCTAGAGTTTCTTCATCTAGTGGAGTGTAGACGATCGTGTTATCTGAGTCTCCACAGAGAGCTTCGATCTCTGGCTGGTCGATTTCACCTAACATCCGATAGACAGCATGGTCGTAGGCCGTTTTTTTTGCAGGAGGATCGTAGTAAAAGTAGCAACGGTGTTTCGCCCGGGTGAGAGCCACATAGCTGAGGCGGACTGAGTCAGCTTGCTCTTCGGCTTTACGGATTTCAAAGCTCTCATGAGAATTGTCCCCATAGGGAGCGAACAGTGTCTCACCAGTGTTAGGGTGGTGGTAGGTGTGGCTGAGACGTGTCGAGCTGATCTTGCTGTCGCACGATGGGAGCACAAACACGATGGGGTACTCGAGGCCTTTACTTGTGTGCTGAGTGAGGATCTGAACGGCAGCGTCATCGGTAGCGATACGGAGCTCAAGTTGCTCGGCATCTGTGTCGTAGGTGCTTCCTTGAATTGCCATTTCTAGCCATTGCAAGGTTGCAGACGGGGTCATTTTGTCTTCACGCGCTTTCGTGTCTAACAATTCAGCGAGATGGTTGAAATTAGTCAAACGCCTTTGGCCATGTGTCAGCTGGAGAAATCTGCTGCGCACTGAGAAACGGGCAATGAAGGACTGCATCATAGGCATCAGCCCATGTTCATTCCATAGGATATGAAGCTCCGAGAAATCGTTAGAAACTTGATCAAATGCTGCATCGCTCGCTAGCAGTACACCACTTCCGAGAGCAGGTGTGAGCAATGCTGAACGAATGGCTGGGGTACTGCGGGGATTGAGCAGGGCGGAAAGGATGGTGAGAATTTCAGAGGATTCTGCGCTGGCAATGAGCGAGGTGCGTGTGCTTAGAGTCGCTGGTACTTTGTGTTCACTCAGCAGTATGTTGAGGGATTCACCCTGCTTCTTACTGCGCACAAGTACGGCGAAGTCTGACGGCTGGACCGGCTCAGTTCTTTCAGAGTTAGGATCAATTTCGCTCCACGCTGTGTCGAGTAACTCGAGGATATTACGGCAGATGTCGTTGTAGAAAAGTTGACGTTTCTGATCGGCAGTGGACTTTTCCATTTCTATCGACTGAAACCAAAGCGCAGGTTGTGCTGGGTCTGGAACGTTTCCAGTTTGTTCGGGCCATTGTGAGGGAGTGAATGAGATTCCGCCTTCCACGAGGAATGAGTTTTCTGAAATGCTGAAAACCTTGTTCACTGCATGGATCATGCTCGGGCTGGATCGATAGTTTGTCAGCAAGCTGTAGTGGTGGTCAGCCCTGCTTGCCGCAGCGATATAGGAAAACACATCAGCACCACGGAAGCGATAGATAGATTGCTTCGGGTCACCGATGATGTGGAAGTAGCGCTCGTCTTCAGCCTCACGTTTTTCTTGGTTAAACAACTGGATGAAGACGTTGCATTGTTGCGGCGACGTGTCTTGGAATTCGTCGATCAAGGCTGCTTTGTAGCGCTTGTAGATTGCCAACTTGATCGCTTGCGACGCCTTTGAATTACTCACAAGTATGTTCGAAAGTGTGGTCGTGACGTCGTTGTAGCTTTGGGTGTTGAGGTCGGCTTTGAGTTCGTTCAGACGTTGCTCGACGAATCGATAGATTTCACCGTAATAGGCTGAGCTGATGTTTTTAGGGCGGGCATCAATCAATGACTGAATTGCTAAGAATAAATCAGCGATAGCTTCACCACTGAGGTCGATGAATTTGTTTTTGTTAAATGCGGCTTCGGTGAGCAAGTGACTAGAACGCAGGTGGTCTATCAGTGGCGTGCTTGATAAAACGGCACTTGGATTACTGAGGATGGCGTCGATCTCTACAAAGATTTTCACATCGCCACCTTTTCTAAATGGTCCAGCAGTCTTCTTGATTCCGGCTGTAGGATTGTCGATGAAGTCGCGGAGTGTGTCTTCGTGTTGTTGGAGAACTGCGACAAAAGAATGCCATGCTTTGGCGTAGTCAGCATTGAGGGCATCGGCTGATTCAGAATAGGCGTGGTCAAGGGTGACTTCGCTGCTGCGTAGAGCTTCACTGAGGAACTTTTTGGCCTTATTGAAGTCGACACTTTGCTGGAATAGCGCGAGTGCGTCGCCCTTGAGATTGTAGACGTGCTGGCGCCAGTAATCCTGCAGCGCTGTATGAATCAGAGGCGAGTCGTCCGGTTCTAGCTCGATAGAGAAGAGCACATTTGATTCAAAGGCGTATTCCTTGAGCAAGCGCTGGAAGAACCCATCAATCGTGAAGATCGGGATACTGTCGAAGGCTGAGAGAGCGATCGACAGACGACGCTTGGCATTCTCTACCCACTCTTCACCTTTGTTGATCCACGCCTTTGCAATGTCATTGTTCATTTCATCCGCTGGTAATTTGAGCTCGCGGAGAACCTCTGAGAGTAAGTCGTGAAGACGACTTTTGATTTCGGCCGTGGCAGCACGGGTGAAGGTGACGGTCACGATCTCGCTGGGATCGAGCTCTTTTTCGACGAGTTCGCGCACGATGATGCGGACCAAGGAATAGGTTTTCCCGGTACCAGCACCAGCTTCTAACAAAGTGAGGCCGTGTTCTATTGGCGAGCTGACTGGATTAAATTGAGTGATCATGACACGCTAGTTTTTTACTGGTGGGAGGATGGCTTGGGAAAGGGGCTGCCAGATGTTTTCATAAATGGCATGGAAGGTGTCGCTGCTGAGAGCGCTGTCGGTGAAGAAGAGTCCAATCTCTGGATCGTGTCCTTCTCCAGTTTTGAATTCGGAATTTTCTGACCATGATTTCAATCCTGCAGATTGTTGTTTAAGTTCAAAAGCATCCTCATCATCTGTCTCCTTGCGCGTCACTTGGCTGATTGCGTAGCTGGTTTTGGGGAAACTAGCTTGGGGGGATTTGAGGTTATCTAGGTAAATTTGGAGAAGGAACTTTAGGGTGTTCTGAGTGAATTCAGGAGCGCTGAGGTTTGTTTCAACGAGCTGTTTATCGATGTTGATGATCAGCTCCTGTGGCTTGTTCAGAAGCGTGGGTCCTTAGGATTTGATAGATCCAGAGCTGCAACAGGTCTCGGCCTTTTGGTGCTTTTGAGGGAGAGAGGATTAGGACGCGTCCATCAGGGTGTGTCGGAACATTGCCGGTGATTTGGATACCGTTGACTTTGATATCGATGGGAGTGATTTCCAGCTCAGGCAAGTCCTCGATCAGAGATTCGATAGATCCCAGTTGCTTGACTAACTGGAGGTGGCCAAATTCACCTGAGGGGATGAGTCCCTGCTGGCGCCACGCTGATTCATGAGCTGGATCGAAATGGCGACTTTTGAGTAATTGGTTTTTTAGACCCCAGCCGACAAGGCCGTTGATTTCGAGTGATTCATCTTCTTCCAATGGTGCGTCATAGTAATGGCGCCGCGCTTGGAGGCTCTTTCTTAGAAAATGTGATGTCGATCTGGTCAGGCCAGAAATGAAGTCATCCAGATCGATGTGTGTTGGGTTTTCGTCGAGAGTTACGGACACTTCAGCCCGAGGTTCTTTTGATTCTTTGGTTGAGCCTAGAGTCACCGCGGCTTGCATAAGGTGTGCGTCATGGCTACTGGGCACTTCTAGGAAATAAGCTGGGTCGTAGGCGTGGAGTTTTTCTCTGACAACTGCTTTGGCTAGACCGGGGGTCGTATCGATGAGAGTTTGCAGAGCAGTCGATGGTGGACGTGGCTCTCCGTCTTTGATCGAGGTTCCCACATAGCTGAAGTAGAGGTTTTCACGGGCAGAGAGAATGGCCTCGAGGAAAAAATAGCAATCGTCATCGCGAGTGGAACGGTCACCCGCTTGTCGTGAATCCTTGGTCAGGTCGAACTGCACATCGGACGTGCTGCGTGGGAACGCATCGTGGTTCATCCCAAGTAGGCAAATCACCCGTGCGGGGATGGCGCGCATTGGTTTAGTCTCACAGAAAGTTATCGATCCATTGAGGAACCCGAAGGCTGGAGATGAGTCGTTGAGGTAATCTTTAAGGTGCTCGGCAAAGACATCGCTCGGAATTGTTTCTTCTATCAGTGAAGACTGATCGTGAAGCTTCTCTAACACTTGTAGCAAAGGCTGGATAGATTGCTGGGCGTCTGGAGATTTTGAAAACCCGAGATCTATCCATTCCTTTGTAGCCGCCACCCAATCTTCCAGACTTCGTTTGTCTCTGAGCTGGTTGCGAATGGCAGCACACCACTCGACAAAAGAACAGAGCGCACCAAGAAGACGCGTGGAGCTGCCTTCGATGTCGTGGTAGGGGAGAATGTTTCGCCAAAGCGTGAGTTCTTTACACGGCATGGCGTAGCCGAGTAGTAGCCTGTCTAGTCCGTCACGCCATGTCCAGGTGGAGTCCTTGCAGTCGGGAGCGATCTCACGGATGTGTTTGAAGTCGAAGCCCCATCGGATACCAGATTGGGTGACCCATTGGCGAATCGTACCGAGGTCTTGTTCATTTAGATTGAGGTGCTCGGCGATGGCCGGCACGGAGAGTAGGTCGAGAGCTTCGCGATTGGTGAAACGCTTTTTGTTTAGATCGAAGAGTTGTGCAACTGCAGCTATGGCAGGTTCGTTGACGGGGGCAGACCTATCGCTGATGCGGTAGGGGAGATAGAATTCTTTCTGGCGCTGTAGAGCTCCAAACACAGCCTCGATAGAGGGAGCATAGCTTGCAATGTCTGGGCAGAGCACAATCACGTCTCCGGTGTCGAGCGGAGATTTTTCAGCGAGCTGGAGTAGGTAGTCCTTGAGAGTTTCCAGCTCGCGGAGGGGAGTGTGGCAGGAGTGAACGGCCAGTGAGGAGTCGATAGATGTATCATCGCTCATCGGGCGTCTATCGAAGATACTGTGCTGTAGCTGTTGGAGGCTGTTAGTAGCTGTTGGGTGCGTGGTATCCTGCGGCTGGAAGTTGTGAATCTCCGTGTTTCCAGTTTCGCCACCATAGAGCGTGTGGACGAACTCGCGGCCCATCCTGCCGAAACTCGCTAACAGCGGATTACCTTCTATGAGAATTGAGGATTCATCAAAGGCCTCAGCCATTGTCCATTGGCGCTTGGTCGGCGCATCTTCCCAGTAACCTTCATCGATAGAGACCGGGTTCATCCAGTAAATGTGTACCGGTATCTGTTGGCTGAGAAGGTAAAGGAAGCGCACATAGATCGGTGCGAAGTTTGAAATTCCGAAAACGTGGAGTGCGCTGGGAAGTTCGGAATCGATTTCTAACTGCTCTGTCGCCAGCAACTTTTGCGACCAATGTTGGATCTCGTTTTTAGTCAACTCCTGCCAGAGAATGCGTTGCCATGCTTCGTGGGAACTAAAGGCTGAAATACTCTCGCCTGCATTCCAGGCGGTGATCCACTCAGGTCGGTAGAGCAGGTACTTGTCGTAGAGCGCCGCGATCTGGCTAGAGAGTTGGTAGCGCTTGAGCGATGCCTCGATCTCAGTGACCGAGCTGGAAAGGTAGGTCTTGAGGATTTCAAACTCAGGTCTGTCGATCAATCTCGGCAGTAGCTCGTAGATCGGCCATTTAAGCTCGTCGAGCTGGACCGATTTTTCATCAATCAATCCCTGAAGAAAACTATTGGGCTGTGGGAAGTCGACCAACATCGCCAGCCCAGTCTGCTTGGCAATACGCTGCCGCAACCACGTCGCCATCCCCTGGTTCCGCACGAGTACAGTCGACTTGTGAAAAGGCGAACCAGCTCCTTCTTTAGCAAGGTTTTCTAGCAGTAACTCGGCAAGGTCTTCTTGTTTCGGGAAATGATGGAGGTTGAATTGAGCGTTTGGCATGGACGAGAAGTGAGAAGTGAGAAGTGAGAGGTGAGAGGTGAGAGGTGAGAGGCACCGGGAAACGACATTCTTTTTTTGGGTGGGAGGATGTTCGTTAAGATAGCGATGATCTGAAAGTCGCGTTATTCTATGACTTCAGATTCAATTTGTTGGAGGATAACTTGTTTTAGAATATTTCGAGTGGACAGGTCTTGAGTGTAGTCGGAGACAGTCCAACAAGCCCGAAGCTAGCAGCTATACTTCCAGAGACTTCTTTATAATCTCTAGCGAAAGCTGGTACTTGTCATCTTTCGGCAGAGCTTCGGTGTGGTTTGCATAGACTAGGCTGACCTCATTCTCGCTGGCATTGAAGCCGATGTCTTGGCGTGAGACGTCGTTTGCGACAACAAAGTCACATCCTTTACGCTGGAGTTTTCCGCGAGCATTGTCTTCGACATTTTCTGTCTCTGCGGCGAAACCTATCAATGTTCCTTTATAGCCGAAGACTTCTCTAGCTGATCCTAGAATATCCGGATTTTTGACCAGCTCGAGTGTGAGCGTGTTGCCCGTTTTCTTGATCTTTTGTTCTGGCACATTGACTGGGCGGTAGTCAGCAACGGCGGCGGCGAAGATGGCAATTTGCGCTTTGCCGATGTAGCGAGAAACGGCCTCGTACATTTCTGCCGCAGTTTCCACTGGCAGGTAGTCGACTCCTTCGGGGACCTCGAGGTCGCAGGGACCTGAAATCAGAGTGACCCGGTGGCCTTCGTGGGCTGCAGCTCCGGCGAGGGCGTAACCCATTTTTCCGGAGGAACGGTTGGTCAGATAACGGACGGGATCAAGTGGCTCGTGCGTCGGGCCAGCGGTGATGAGAAAGTGTTTTGCCACAATGGGAAGGAGAGAGTAGAGAGAAGTTAGGGGAGGTGGGTGCGGATTTCTTCGAGGATCGAGTCGACTGGCATTAGCCGGCCTTTGCCTTCGTAACCGCAGGCGAGCATGCCATTTTCATCGGGGCCGAAGAATTCGACGCCATCGGCTTTGAGTTGTTCTACATTGCGCTGGGTGGCGACGTGGTCCCACATTTTGCCATTCATCGCAGGGCAAATGAGCACCTTGGCCTTGGTGGCGAGGTAGATGCTAGAGAGGGGATCGGGAGCAAGGCCGTTGGCGAAGTTGCCTATGGAATTAGCGCTGGCTGGGACGATAACCATCAGCTCAGCACTATCCGCGAGGTCAATGTGACCAGGTTTCCACGACTGTTTTTCATCCTGCAGGCTTACCAGCACTGGGTTGCGCGACAGGATCTGCAGGGTGAATGGAGGGATGAACTCGGTGGCTGATTGGGTCATCACACAGTGCACCTCGTGGCCGTCTTTGACGAGAGCCGAGGCGATGTCTGCTGTTTTATAGGCGGCAATGGAACCTGTGATGCCGAGGACGATAGTGGCCATAGGCAAAGTGTGGAGTGCGAAGTGGCGAGTGTGAAGTGAAATACTTACGGATTATACAACTCGGAGTTTCAAAAGAACCCAATGTCATTTTTTTGATTTCAGAAATGGCGCTTCGCTGAAGAAGCGGTTACAGGGCACTTTCTTGATAAATCAGCGTTTCTCCTCAGTCACGGTGCTCGAACCGCTTCTTCGTTGCGCCTCGATTTCTCAAGAAATCACTCCAGCATTAGGTTCTTTCGAAACTCAGAGTGGTATTAGTTGGAATGCTAGTTTGACGGATGTGTTGTTAGTTTTTAGGTTGTCTCTATGAAATGGGATGATGCTTCAGAGAAAATTTTGGTAACGATGCTCGGTCACCTAGGCTTTTCCATTGAGGTGGAAAGGATAACGACTGACGACGGCCTCTGTCTGCAGATCAAAGTTGACGATACCAAGACCATCATTGGTCGCAATGGTGATCGACTGGAGGACTTGCAATACCTGGTGAATCGGATTCTCAATAAACATTTTCCAGATGCGCCAAGGGTCAAGGTCGACTGTGATAATTACCGCCACGAGCAAGAAGGCAATTTGGTGGAGAGCTCGCGCGAGCTAGCACAAAAGGTGGTCGAGACTGGTAAGTCTACCCGCACCCGCCCACTCAATGCCTACTACCGTAGAATCGTCCACAATGCACTGGCTGACACGACTGGAGTCAACACCGCCTCCCCCAGCGGCCATGATCGCTACAAGAGGATTGAAATCACACCAGCTTAATACCATGGAAACACATCGACTCGTACTGACTGAAGATCTCAACCAATATGGCTTTCTTTTTGGTGGCCGCTTGCTGAGCTGGGCTGACGAGGCTGGCTACATTGCTGCTAGTCAGGATTTCCCCGAGGCCCGCTTTGTAACGATTGGAATGGGAAAGGTCGAGTTTCTCCAATCGGTGAAGAATGGCGCAATTATCCGCATTTGTGCAAGTTTGCAGATGAAGGGGACCACATCAGCCAGCTACCGAATCGATATTTATTCCGGCAAGGAGCCCGAGCGAGGTGCAATTTTCTCCACCGACATCAGCTACGTCAATGTGGGGGAGGATGGAGTGAAAAAGCCCTTGAGCTGAACAGATATCGACGGCAAAAAGTAAGATCAAATTGAACCAAGGGAAAGTCTCTAGGTTTCAGGGCTTTAGTTTTTCAGAGGCTTGAGCCAATGGCGCTTTAGAGTTGGACGCTTGGTTTTAACCACAGATTACTCAAATTTCATAGATGGCTGTTGCAGTGATTCACGTGAGAGCTACGTCCCCCTCGTTAAACGATGCTGAAGGAGTATTCGTGCTAGGAGCATTATGTGCTCCATCACTTCGCCAGACTAGAGGCAGAACACATGCCATTTTTTTAATCTACTCCTCCAACACCAAATAGGAAGAAAGTATCGTGGGTCTCAATCTGCAATTGGACGCCCCACGACAGCCCACCATAGACTCAAACATTTTTTAGAGTTACCTTCATAGACAAAGGGGATGTAGTGTTCTCCCTCAGATATTGTGTGACTATATATTTTGTTGTTGCTCGCTCACCATCGCCACGTGTTCCTTCGAATAAATCATCGATAAACGCTCAATTACAGCCGCGTTATCGAGCTGCTGATCACACTTTGGTGGCACTTCTCCGAGAATGTGGAAATGGTTGCTCATGATGCAATAGGTCAGCACACGAACCCCGCAGATGGCCTCATACATCCGCATGAAGCGGACAAATTGTTCCTTGCCTTTACTATCTAGCAGGAAATCCTGATCAACGATGCGTGATACAACGTAATAATGTGCAGAACGATCTTCTGCCCTACCCACGGTGCCAATAAACGAGCTTTATATATATCTGTAACCACTTTGTAATCAGCATTTTAGCGCAAGTCGATTCTTGATTTCTAGGAATTTGCTTATTCAGGGTGTCCCTGAGGACGTTGTTGGGGAGAGGGGGGAGAAAGGGGGTACTATTGAAAAATGAGGCCCACTGTTTAGCAAAATGAGTTCTAGTCCGCTAACGTATTACTTAGTAACCGTCTTGCCAATCGGCCTGGAGAAACTAGAGCTTCGATCGTTTCATCTTTGAAATCAGGATCTTTAAGTAATAAAATTTTTTGGTGAATAGGTGTAATAATCGCTCAGTTTGAAGCATTTACTGAATGTGAAAGACTGAGCCTCGTTAAAAAAAATACGTACAAACATATGAGCCTTCACGCCAAAACGACCCCCGAGGCTGCCGCAAATCTTGCTGCACCGAAGAGAACATCTACCGTTTCGGCATTGATTATTTCAGTACTTTCAATGTTTTTGATTGGTTTGATCCTTTTTGTCATTGCCTTGACTGTGGAAGTGAAAAGGCCGCCTGAGATTATTTCTTATAATGCTGGAGTCGATGAAACAGAGGAAATAGAGAAGCCTGAGACGACAAATCAGGTCGAGCGTAAGCCCTCGGCACCATCTTCATCAATGGCGAAGGTGATTGCCTCGAATACAGCTTCACCAACAGCGGTACCTGTAACTGACACCGAAGTAACCGAACCATCAGTAGATTTTGGTAATGGCGATGACTTCGGTGACGGCTGGACTGATGGCGATGGATGGGGCAGCGGCGGAGGCGGCGGAGGAGCTTCCTTTTTTAATCAAAAAGTCAAAGCTGAGCGTATTTGTTTCGTGATCGATTATTCAGCCTCAATGAGAGGGAAACGTTTCGAATTACTTAAGGTTGAACTAGCTCGTTCTGTTGCATCTCTACCTGACTCCATTGAGTACCAACTCGTTTTTTCTGCGGGCCCAGCATGGGTTGCTGGCTGTGATCTGCAAATGAATGGCAGAGGTGCTGCAGTGGTGGAGTATGACGGAGAAAAGTATGAGTGGATCGGAAAGGGTGCTACTGATTGGCGTACAGAAAATGAAAAACTACCTACCCCACTCTGGTTGAAGGCTACTAACAAGAATTTAAAGGAATCACTTAAAATTATTGAAGAGACAAAACTCGTTTATGGAACGGCTTGGCAGGCACCTTTGGAAATGGCACTCGCTATGGAGCCTCAGCCAGACATAATTTTCTTTATGACTGACGGCAGTTGCGGTGGGAAATCTGCTCAAATTGCGGAGGAGATAGCAAAAAAAGCGAAGAAAAAAGATATTGTAATTAATGCAATCGCAATGATGTCCCCGTCAGCACGTGATGCCATGGGGTCTCTCGCGGAGATTACTGGTGGTCAATTCTCCATGGTCGATAAGTCTGGTAAGACTAAGGTGCTGATCAAGGGCAAGGAAGACGAGTAATCCCCAAAAACAGTTTTTCATAGAGTTGGGAGAACCCTCGGACCATTATCGAACGCAGCACTATAAGCAAAGCTGGGCCAGCATGCGTAGGCCAGTGATAAGTAGCACAACAGAGAAAACCTTCTTTAGCTTTACGGCATCCAATTTAGCGGCCAGTGATGCGCCGACAGGAGCGAATAACACAGTTAGCGGCACAATGCAGATTAAGCCGCCTAGGTTGACTAAGCCGAAAGTGCCAGCTGGAGCATCAATAGGAGCTTTACCTAACACCAACATAGTCAGTGCACCGGGCAACGAAATGATGAGTCCAATGGCTGCGGCTGTTCCCACAGCCCTATGAGCAGGGTAGTTATAGAGGGTGAGTAATGGAACAGAGATAGTGCCGCCGCCAATACCGATCATAGAGCTGAAGAAGCCAATGGTGGCGCCCATTACTGTTTGTCCTGCTCTACTTGGTAATTGTTTGAAGATTGCGGGTTTCCCAGTCCTTAAAAGCATATTAAGTGCGGACAGGGTTGCGATCACACCAAACAAGCCAGTAAGCCAAGTGCCATCAACACGAGTCACTAACCAGCTGCCAGCCAAAACACCTATAAGAATAAATACAGCCCAGCGCTTTATAAGACTAAAGTCCACATTACCTTTCCGATGATGTGAGTGAATGGAGCTAATCGACGTCGGCACTATGGTTGCCAGTGAGGTTGCTGTAGCTACCACCATGGCCGATTCTGGTGACACTCCATAGCTTTGAAATAGAAAAAAGAGTACCGGTACGATGACGATACCGCCGCCTACGCCTAGTAAACCGGCTAAAATACCAGCGAATACCCCCGTCGCAACCAATCCCATAAACGTTGAGATATTGTTCGTTATGAGTTCAATGATTTCCATGAATGACTACTTAATTATTACTAAAGATAGGGAGCTTAGACTCAACAAGATGGTGCATTGCGGCCCCTTTTGTGTGCTGATTAGTATCCACTAGAATGTGCATGTGGCCGAGAGTTCTTGTCGGACTATCTCTGCACCAGCAGATAAGGCATTGAGCTTACCTCTCGCTACTTCACGTGAGAGCGGAGCCATACCGCAGTTAGTGCACGGGTAGAGCTTATCGGCGTCTACATACTTGAGCGCTTCTCGTATGGTCGCTGCCACATCTTCGGGAGTTTCAATCGTGTCGGTAGCGACATCAATTACGCCGACCATGACCTTTTTACCTCGAAGCAACTCGATCAGTTCGACAGGAACACGGGAGTTTTGGCACTCTAGTGAGACGATATCGATGTTTGATTGCTGTAGCTTAGGGAAAACCTCTTCATACTGACGCCACTCAGAGCCTAACGATTTTTTCCAATCATTATTGGCTTTGATGCCGTAGCCGTAGCAAATGTGGACTGCGGTTTCACATTTGAGCCCTTCGATTGCTTTTTCTAAGCAGGCGATACCCCATTCATTCACTTCATCAAAAAAGACGTTAAAGGCTGGCTCGTCAAATTGAATGATATCAACACCGGCGGCCTCTAATTCTTTCGCCTCTTGGTTGAGAATCTTGGCAAATTCCCATGCCAGCTTTTCACGGCTTTTATAATGTGCATCGTAGAGAGTATCCACCATTGTCATAGGCCCAGGTAGCGCCCATTTAATCGGCTGATCAGTTTGCTGGCGTAAGAATCTGGCATCTTCAACAAATATTGAACTCGGTCGACTCACTGGCCCGACAACTGTCGGCACACTTGCCTCATAGCGGTCACGAATCTTAACGATCTCACGCTTTTTGAAGTCCACGCCATCGAGGTGCTCGATGAACGTGGTCACAAAGTGCTGACGTGTTTGCTCACCATCACCAATAATATCAATGCCGGCATTTTGTTGCTCCTGTATAGACACACGCAAAGCGTCGAGTTTGCCGTAATTTAATTCTGTGCCTTGTAATTTCCAGGGCGACCAAAGTTTCTCAGGCTCAGCGATCCAAGATGGTTTAGGTAAGCTTCCAGTTGTGGAAGTTGGGAATAATTTTTTCATAATAAAATTTCTAAATACTTGAGTGCTTTATACTGCGTGACTATCTGACCATTGCTGGAGGAATGATCGGTAAGGCTTTATAAAGGCTTCCTCTGTAAACTTCCCTTGCTGGAGTGCCAGTTGACTACGTTCCTCACGGTTATACACAATTCGAGTGATTGAGTGATCTGGGTGTGTCAAACTTGGTTGGTATTGATTGCCTGCAATGGAGTTCGCATTATAGATCTCAGGACGGTAGATTTTCTGGAAGGTTTCCATCGTGCTAATCGTGCTGATGAGCTCGAAGTAAGAGTAATCACTAAGCAGGTCACCAAAGAAATAAAATGCCAGGGGAGCCACGCTGTTAGGAGGCATGAAGTAACGTACCTCTAAGCCCATTTTCTTGAAGTAGAGCTCCGTCAAAGAAGATTCGTTCGGCTCATATTCGACACCTAGCGCTGGGTGCTGATTTTGTGTGCGACTGTAGATTTTCTTATCTGAAACGCTGAGGCAGATCACTGGCAGTTTCTCGAAATTTTCTTGGTAAGTATCAGATGCTATAAAGTCCTGGAATAGTTTGCCATGAAGCTCGCCAAAGTCTGATGGGATACTGAACTTCTTCTGAGCTTTGATGTGATCTGGCAGTAATATGCTGAAATCATAATCACGCACATAAGAGGAGAAGTTATTACCTACAATACCATCAATGCGCTTGTCGGTTTTGTGGTCAAGAATGCTGGTCTTCAGAATTTCGATAGATGGGAAATTTTGGCCATTCCCTTCAATATCAACATCGACAGAGATGATTTCCAGATCAACTGTGTAGCGATCACCTTTGGGGTTATCCCAACAAGCTAAAGCGTTGAATCGGCTGTTTATCATTTTCAATGTGTTTCCCAAATTCTCTTGGCGGCTTTCTCCCCTCGCCAAATTGGCAAAGTTGGTAGTGACGCGGGTATTTTCTGAGGGATGGTAATTTTCATCGAAGCGAATTTTCTTAATAGTGTATGCAAAACCTTTCTGGGTTCTAGCTAGGTTTGCTGTTTCTTGTGATTTAATCTGAACGGTATTCATTGTTATTTTTGAATGTTTAAAGTGCGGTTTAAAGCAATCAGCTCATCGGAAATGAGTGCCTCTGTTTGCTTTGATATTTTGAGCATAACAGGATTGACCGATGAATAAAAATGGTGGTTACTCATCGAACTATGAGTAAAGCTCATGCATAATTATGACCTACTTAGAACGCATTCATCTGGAGATCATTCTAGCAGTCGAAAAAGAAGGAAGCATGACAGCGGCAGCTGAATCACTGCACCTTACACAATCGGCCCTCAGCCACAGCATACGTAAACTAGAGGATCAGCTGGGAGTTAAGCTTTGGCAGCGAAAGGGGAGACAGCTGCTGCCAACTCAAGCTGGGCAACATTTACTCAAGACTGCTAAGCGGCAAATCCCGCAGTTTATTCGCACCGAAAACCAGCTGATTCAATTTAGCCGAGGTGAGAGAGGTTTGTTAAGGATCGGGATGGAGTGTCATCCTTGCTACCAGTGGCTTCAAACCATTACAAATTCCTACCTACAGGACTGGCCATCGGTCGATTTGGATGTCATCCAACGCTTCAAATTTGCAGCGATGGAGGCTTTGCTAGCACATGAAATTGACATTATCGTCACACCAGACCCGGTGAGAAAGAAACAACTCACTTTTGTGCCAGTATTTGATTACGAGCCAGTCTTAGTTGTGGGTGCAGATCACCCATACAAAGACTATGATTATGTTGAGCCCAAGGACTTGAGCGAAGAAACTTTATTCACCTATCCTGTCTGTTCTGATCGTTTGGATATTTTTTCTAACTTCCTCACTCCTGTTGGGAGGACTGTAAAAATCCAGAAACTCATCGAAACAACTGAAATCATGATTCAGATGGTGGCATGCGGGCGAGGAGTCACTGCGCTACCACGTTGGCTGGTGGACGAATTTGCCGAAAGCTACGACATCTTTCCTGTGAAGTTAGGCAAAGAAGGCGTGCAGAAACAAATTTATCTAGGGATCCGCGAAGAGGATGCTGACGTTGATTACATCCAAGCATTCCTCAATCAAGCACAGTCCCCATCTGTTGTAACTTAATTGGAGGTTTTAGCCATGGCTCAGCTTGTCATTTTGTGACTCATTGACAATCGTTGCCAATGGGGCTAATTTGAGGGTAAGTTCATCTATACAGGAAAAATATGCCAACTCAGAATGTAAACTTAACATCAGTGCTTGATAGTTTTGTCAAAAAACAGGTTCAATCGGGTTACTTCAATAATGCTAGTGAAGTGCATCGGGCCGCTTTGTCTGCGATGTGTAAGCTGGATGAGGAAAGGCGATACAGAGTAGAACGTCTTAAAGTTGAGGTTCAAAAAGGGATTGATACTCTTGCTGAAGGGGACGTATTGAACTCTTCAGCAGATATTCGATCTTCGATTCGTGGAGCTTTGGATTCTTTGCTAGCTGGTTCTGAAACTAATCCTCAATGAGGCCTCTACATCGCTCGTCGAAGGCAATTGATGACATCAATGCGTGCCTAGAATGGTCGTTAGATAAGTTTGGTCGGTTAGCAACCGAACGCTATGCTGAACTACTTAGTGTGAGCTTGGAGGAGATTTGTAACGATCCTTTTACTATAGGCTCCGAACCTTTTCCTGAAATGGGGGAGATTCGCTTGATTCACACCAAACACTTCAGAAAGTTAGCTCCTGTTGAGGGATTGATCGTGAAAAATCCTCGACATTTTCTCGTTTACCAAGAGTTAGATAACAAAATCTTTCTTGTTCGAATATTACATGATAATATGGAGCTTGAAGAGCATGTTTGAGATGGTGGCTTGGCTGTAGGCGTGATTGCATTGCCTCGCTGGTTAGTGAACGAATTTGCCCGAACGATACGATATCCACCCTGTGAAGTTAGGCAAAGAAGGCGTGCAGAAGCAAATTTATCTAGGCATCCGCGAAGAGGATGCAGACGTCGACTACATCCAAGCGTTCCTCGAGCAGGCGCAGTCCTCCACGAGCTAGCAGCAAGTGCGACTGATGCAGCTTTTAAGTTAATTTTTGAGATTGGAGATTGCTGCGAAATCTACCTGATGCGTCTGGTTCTCCACATTTAGCCTCATCACCTCAAGCCCTCTGTGGAACGAATCCCCCAATTCTTCGACATTCAAAGTTCGGTGGTAGTGGACGTAAATGATGGCCTCTCTGAGAATAAAGAATTTCTTGAGACGTGAGGTGTCGACTGCCTTTGAGGGGCTATTTATTAGGTAACCTTTCAATAGAGGTCCCCATAAAAATTTGATTCGAGAGTTTAGTCCTTCATCGGCGAATTTGTTCAATACTTTGCAATAGATCGAATCATAGAGGGTCGTAGCAAGGTCTTGTAGGTGGTAGCCATATTCGCAGTTGTCGAAGTCATAGATCCATAGCTCTCCATTGTCTTGGTAGAAGTTTACGAAGTTGATGTCTCCATGTGTTAGACCGAATGACTCAGGAGTTCTTCTGCCTTCGTTTAGCTCACTGATCATGTCTAGGATGCTGTCTCTAAACTTGGGGGTGATAGACTGCTTAAACTCTAAAAAGTCTTCATTTAATAGACGTGATTCATGGCACATGAGTCGATCTAATGGGTGACCTGTTGTTGCGAAGGATTTGGCTGTTTGGTGCATCTTTCCATTCAGGGCTCCTAGTTTTTCGAATACTACCTCATCGGCGTCTTGGCGTAGTGCTGGTAGACCTGGTGCGTGTTCGAAGCTCGAAACAATGTAGTGCACACCTTCAATTACGCAGCTGAGAAAAGTTTGACCATTCTCCGTGGGAACTGGGCGGCACACACTGATATTTTGCTTCGCCAGATAGTTTACCCAATCTAACTCAGCCTTTGTTTGGGATTCAGTTCGATACCTTTCTTTTGAAATACGAATAACACGCTTCCGATTTAGCTGTCGGTAGACAATATTTTGAGAGTGTTGTATGAACTCTAAGTCCGCATCCGAAATCCCAAAGGGTCTGACAAGAGTATTAAGGAGTTCGATGTTTAGCATACTCTGTTAGTTGGTTTTATGCGGTTTTATGCGGTTTAGTGTTGTTTGAGAGGTTGAGGTATCAAATTCTACGAACTCTAGCTAGAAATCAAAAAAGCGGCGGCCTATTACTAGGACGCGCTTTGAAATATTTTTTATCATGCGCACCAGCGCATCTAGCTAACTATTATCGATTAACGATTAACTAAAGTAGGCGACGCCTGCTTTAAACAGTGGCTGGTGCTTGTTGCCTGCGATGTTCTTGGCTACGTCTTGGCCGCGACGCTCTGTGTGGCCCATCTTGCCAAAGACCCGTCCACATGGCGATGTGATGCCTTCGACGGCGAAGAGTGAGCCGTTCGGGTTGTGGGCGATGTCCATTGACGGTGCGCCGGCTAGGTCCGTGTATTGGGTAGCAATCTGGCCATTTGCAGCGAGCTGCTTGATCTCTTCCTCAGTGGCGTAGAACTTGCCTTCGCCGTGTGAGAATGGGATGCTGTGCAGATCACCGACCTGCGTGTTAGCGAGCCAAGGTGACTTGTTGGATGCAATGCGTGTTGTTGCGTAGCAAGCGATGTGGCGGCCGATGTCGTTGAATGTGAGTGTCGGTGCGCCTGCCTGTGGGTCTTGAATTTCACCGTAAGGCACGAGTCCAGTTTTGATGAGAGCCTGGAAGCCGTTACAAATACCGAGCACGAGTCCTTCGCGGTTCTTGATGAGGTCCATCACTGCGTCGCGAACCATTGGGTTGCGCAGCACAGTTGCGATGAACTTGCCTGAACCGTCGGGCTCATCACCAGCGGAGAATCCACCAGGAAGCATGAGGATCTGAGATTCGTTAATCTGCTTAGCTAGTGCTGCGAGTGACGCGTTCACTTGATCTGAAGTGATGTTGCGGAACACTTCGATGTGCGCATCTCCACCCGCTTCGTTGAACATCTTAGCTGAATCGTATTCAGAGTTTGTTCCAGGGAAACATGGGATGATTACCTTTGGGCGAGCCGTAGAAGAGCCTTCTAGGCTCTTTGTTCTATGTGATGAAGTGCTCTTAGGTGATTCGCCTAAGAGGCTGGAAGCTTCTTCTACGTAGCTGAATGTCTCTAGTTCGCTGTGAGCCACAGTAGTGTTGGACGGGTAAGTGCTTTCAAGCGTTCTAGTCCAAGCTGCGATGAGTGTGTCGATATCGAGAGTTTCACCAGCAACAGTGATGTTCTGAGCTGCTGTTGTCTGACCGATTTTCTCTGCGTTGAGTTCAGCTGGGAGTGTTGCTCCAGCTTTGACTTCGAGGATGAAGTTGAAGTAACCTTCAGTGAAGAGTGCGTCTTCAGCGAGTGTGAGTTCTGCGCCGATCTTGTTACCGAAGGACATCTTGGAAATGCCGACTGCGAGACCGCCTTCTGCGAGGGTGTGCATTGCGTTGATGTCGCCAGCTTCGTTAGCAGCGTACAGCGCTTTAGCAATTTCCATCAGCTTTTTGAAGTCTGGAAGGTGATTTTCGTCACGTGGAGTTGTCACGAGGTAGAGGTCGCTGCCAGCTTCTTTGAATTCAGGAGAAACTGCGAGAGTTGTCTTACCAGGAGCCACTGCGAAGGAAACGAGTGTCGGTGGAACGTCGATTTCATTGAACGAACCGGACATCGAGTCCTTGCCGCCGATGGCAGCGAGGCGAAGCTCGTTCTGCACGGTGAAAGCACCGAGCAGAGCTGCGAATGGCTTGCCCCATCGTGCTGGATCAGTGCCGAGCTTTTCGAAGTATTCCTGAAGTGTGAGGCGAACGTCGCTGAGACGACCACCTGCGGAAACAATACGACAGACTGACTCAGTAACCGCGTAAACTGCGCCGTGGTATGGTGACCAGCTAGCGATGTTAGGATTGAAGCCCCATGACATGTAAGAACAAGTCGTGGTGTTGCCAGCAATGAGTGGGATTTTAGCCACCATTGAGTCAGTGGGAGTGAGTTGGTACTTACCGCCGAATGGGCTGAGAACCGTGCCAGCACCGACTGAGCTATCGAACTGCTCGCCGAGACCTTTTTGACCACATGAGTTGAGGTCAGAAAGTGCTGTTGTAAATTTAGATTCCAGATCTGAGCAATTAGAAGAAAGGAGAGAAGCCATCGGCTTGCCTAAAGGAGTCTCAGTTGTAGGTGCGTTGACTTGGAGGTCAGCGCTGAGAGTCACACCATTGGTGTCGAGGAATGCGCGGGAAAAATCCACGATTTTCTTGCCGCGCCATGTAATGACGAGTCGGCCAGAGTCAGTAACGTCTGCTACTTTAACGCACTCGAGGTTTTCCTTGTCGCACTCAGCGAGGAAGTAATCGATCTCGGATGGGTCGACGCAGATTGCCATACGTTCCTGTGACTCGGAAATTGCGAGCTCAGTGCCGTCGAGGCCGTCGTACTTCTTCTTCACGGAATCGAGGTTGATCACCAGTGAAGGAGCGATTTCGCCGATAGCGACAGAAACTCCGCCAGCACCAAAGTCGTTACAAATCTTGATTTTCTTAGTCAGCTCACCATTACGGAAGAGACGCTGCACCTTGCGTTCAGTAGGAGCATTTCCTTTCTGAACTTCAGCTGAGTTGTCGAGGGCTGTGTCTGTGTGCTCCTTAGAGGAACCAGTAGCTCCACCAACACCGTCGCGGCCAGTGCGACCACCGATGAGGAGGATTACGTCGCCAGCAGCTGGTGAGCCGCGGAAGACGTTTTCTTTAGGTGCTGCTGCCACCACCGCACCGATTTCCATGCGCTTGGCAACGTAGTTCGGGTGGTACACTTCAGCTACCTGACCAGTCGCGAGACCGATTTGGTTGCCGTAGGATGAATAGCCGTCAGCTGCGCCCTTACAGATCTTACGCTGTGGCAGCTTGCCTGCCATTGTGTCAGCGAATGGTGTGCGTGGGTCCGCAGCACCAGTTACGCGCATTGCCTGATAGACGTAGGAACGGCCAGAAAGTGGGTCACGAATACAACCACCAAGACAAGTCGCCGCGCCACCGAATGGCTCGATCTCAGTTGGGTGGTTGTGTGTCTCGTTTTTGAACATGAGCAGCCACTCTTGATCGACGCCATCGACGTCGACTGGAATGACGATAGAAGCTGCGTTGATTTCCTCGGAAACCTCCACGTTGTCGAGTTCGCCTGTCTTGCGAAGCTCTTTCATGCCCATCAGAGCGATGTCCATTAAGCACTCAGGGCGAGAGTCGATCTTTGCACCGTAGACTTCTTCACGAGTCTCTTGGTATTTGACGTAAGCAGCTTTGATCATTTCTGTGCCGTCAGCGAAAGTAACTTCGTTGAGCTTAGTGGCGAAAGTCGTGTGGCGGCAGTGATCAGACCAATAGGTGTCGAGCATCTTGATCTCTGTGATGCTCGGGTTGCGGCCTTCTTCGTCGCGGAAATAACGCTGTGTGAAGATGAAGTCCTGCGCGCTCATCGCTAGTCCTAGCTCGTTGCGCTTGGCTGTGAGTTCTTCGTCAGAGGATGTGATGAACCACTCGAGGATCTCTACGTCTGCTGGAGTGGTGATTTCCTGAGCAAGTGACTCGGGAGCTTCCATCGATGCTTCGCGTGAATCAACGGCATTGATCACGTAACCTTTGATCGCGACAAGTTGCTCAGCGGAGATGCAGCCCTTGAGAATGATGACGCGGGCTGAAATCACGATTGGCTTGTCCTGCTGAGTAAGGATCTGCACACACTGCGCTGCGGAGTCTGCACGTTGGTCGAACTGACCAGGAAGGAACTCAACTGCGAAAGCTGTTTCGTCTGCTGCAACGCTGAGGTCAGCGGAAGCTGTTTCCACCTGTGGCTCGGAAAGGATCAGCTGGCTCGCTTGTGCGAAATCAGCATCGCTGAGGCCATCGATGTCATAGCGCTGAATCACGCGTACGCCTTCGAGGTTGGTGAGACTCAGATTTTCTCTGAGGTCGTGGAGCAACTCCTTAGCTGGAGAGTTGAACTCTGTTTGTTTTTCGACAAAAACGCGATGCATTGTGATGAGTGATGTTAAGTTCGTGAAATGGAAAATGTGTCACTTGGGAGTAGGGGATCAACGCTCTAAGAGCAAGTGAGATTTCTGACTATTTGAAGGGTTTCGAGCATTATTCTTTCACCCTTATCTAGCTCTGGCATGAGCTATATGTTAGATTGCTGTTGTCAACCCCTGTGGCTTGGTCTTATGGTAAGTCTATGCGTTGTTTTCTGATAATTTTAGCTCTCATTGGATCGTTCACTTTTCAGAGTATTTGTGCGGAAAAAAAACTCACAAATTACATGCAGAATAAATTAGCTCTAGAGCGTACCGTGAAAATGTATCTTGCCTTTGAGGCTCGACACGACGTGGAACCAGGTATCGAATCTGACTTGAACCTCCCAGAAAAAGCCAAGTTTCAAAAGTTTACAGGAGAATTCAAGGCTTGGGTCTACCCGATTGCTCTAGGTTTGGAGGTGAAAATTGGCTCGCCACAACGACGGATTGTAGTGATTGCTCCAGCTTCAGCTAATGGTCGGTACCTTATCGGTACGGATGACTTAGTCGTGAAGTCGTACACCAAGTCTGAACTTAAGCGAGTTTTCGAGGCGCTTGAGAAGCGGCGAGAGAAACTCTCAATGAAGCCGCTAGATTAGCCTTGGACTTTAGCAAAAAGTATAGAGCCAGATGCTACGATCAAGTGGAACATGCCAAAGGCTATGGACATGAAGAAGTTTGCCAAGTGAATCGGGTGAATAACTTCTTGCGTGCGCAAGCTTACCCAAAAGCAGGCGAGGCCTAGAGCTAGCATCAGAATGCCCAAAAAGCGTGCTGATTTTGTGGTGTAGAGCCGAATAGATAATAAAGCGACTCCATAGCTAGCAATCCAGAGCGATGCTGTAAGCGGTAAGAATCTGATGTCGTGAAAGCTCAGGGCTGTTCCAGTCACGAAACCCAGCAGCAGTGAGGGGAGGAGACTTCTAAAAACGTGTTTCAGTTGTGGTGTGTTGAGCTTGTGTCCATCGGCCTTGGCCTGCTTTCCCGCAAAAAATAGTGCTACGATGAGTGCGCAAAAGGCTGCAGAGATCCATGTCCATATCCAATCTCCAGCGCTGATCGGGTAGGTGTAGAGGTCGATGCCGCGTCCAGTTTTGAGGGTGATGCTGGTACCTAATACCAAAGACGCAATTCCAGTCATCAGCATAGTGGGGATCATGATGCCTCTGTGCTGCTTACTGCGGAGCATGAGTGACTCAATGATTTGAACGTGCTCAGGTAGTGTCTTTTGCTTAGCCATAATGCTTCCTGAAAGATAAAGAAAAAGCGCTTCGAGGGGAAGCCCGAAACGCTTTTTGAAATGGTGGAGTGCTTTCCCTTCTAGTCACGACCAGCGAGGGACATGAGAATCTGAATCACATACCAGAACAGGAGGGCTATTGAGGCAAAAAGACCGAGTGAAGCTGCGACATATTGCTCAGTTCCGTACTTGTGGATGATATTACTCGTGTCGCGTAGGATGGCTACGCTGGCGAAGATAGCCATTGCCGCGCTGAAGATGAGGCCTAGGTTGAAACCGAAAATCATGGAGGAAAATATCAAGCCTAGAGCAATAAAACCACCAATCATCAAAAAGCTATTGAGGAAGGAAAAGTCCTTCTTCGTTATAAAGGCTATCGCTGTGACCCCTACAGTGAGAGCGGCGGTTATTATTCCAGCCTGACCAATGAGTGCGGTGCTTCCAGTGATAGCGATAGCCATATAGAGTAGGGGAATAAATATGATAGCTTGCGCTACGACATAAAGTCCTAGTCCTGCATATTGCATAGCGAGTGATGTGTTGCTAGTTGCCCATTTATTTGCAAGCCAAGAAATTCCCATGAATCCGATGAGAATCATCCACCAATTTCCCATCATCGGTTGCACAAGGTTGAGCATGGTCTGAGATCTCAGGAAAAAATATTCGAGGATCGCGAAAAGCCCGATGGCTCCACCGAGGTGAGCATAGGTCTTCTTGATGAAAGTGGCGCGAACGTCAGCTGGCTGAGCTGCTACGGTGTATGGAGAGGCGTATGAAGTAGATTCTAACATTGTTATATTGGTTCGCTGTAATCTAGCGCGACAATTGAAAATATCAAGTAATCTTGAGAGAAGAATAAGGGGGCAGTCAGTTTTGAGTCGAATTGAGAAAAAGAATGCCGACCGCGATGACTGAAAGGCCTCCGAGTAGAGTGAAGCTTGGGCCACGTAGGGTTCGGTCCTTCCTTGTAAAAACACAGCGAGTCCACGAAAGAAGCTTTTAGCGCACAGTGCTTGCCGTCATAGAACGATCAAGATCGTGAAAGTCGTACGCGTGTTCCTTATTTTGCTTAAAGGTGAGCGAGGTCCAGCTGATGCGGAGAACTAAAATTCCAGTAATAATACCACTTAGTGTTTCAAAAGAGGTTGATGCTGGAGTGATTTCTTTAGAAATCAAGGCTCGACGAAGGAGCGATGTGAGCATCGTAACTGAGGAGAAACGCCGAATCATATGGAAAGCGCCCAGCCACTCAATTCTGCCGCGAAGCGAACATTCTAGAACCTAAAAAACAACATCTGTCTCTTTTGAAATGCTAAGTGGTACAGGTAGACCAATGCCGCAGATGAGGCGGGTGTCAGGGTGCATGGTCTAGCGTTTGGTGAGAGCCGAACGGTAGCGCATGATGCCTTCTGCTATTCCCATTGCCACGTTGAATTGGTAACTAGATGAGTGGATGAGACGCGCCTCGGTCGGGTGGCTCAGGAAGCCGCCTTCTATCAGGATCGCGGGGTGCTTCACGCTGGTGAGAACACTGTAGCGAGCGCGCTTGATGCCGCGGTCAGGGATGCTGGCCGAGCGGGTGCGCTGGAGTGTGCGTCCGTGGATGGCGGTGGCCAATGCGATATTGGCAGAGTCTTGGTGGTTTCCATTGCGCTCTCTGTGGTCAGACGCTTTCACAGAGCGACCGTAATGGGCAATACCCACAGGTGAGAGGGTAAATGTCTCAATACCGCGGGCTTGACGGCGACCACCAGCGTTGAAGTGGATCGAGATGAAGATGGCATTTTGGTAGCGGTTGGCAAAGGCGACCCGCTGCTGAAGTGAGAGGTAGCGATCGCTCTCACGCGTCATGATCACGTTGTAGCTGTGACGCTTAAGGATATCGCGAACCAGTCTTCCGACGATAAGATTGTAGCCAGCCTCGGTACCGTATTGATTGACGGCTCCAGCATCTTTCCCGCCGTGGCCGGGATCCAGAATGACTGTGCGGAAATTTCCAGCGCCTCGAATGTAAGACGGGCGAAGAACGGGATCGATTAACTTTGAGAGATCAATCCGAGAGACAAGCAAGCGGCCAGAGTGCTCAACGACTGGATAGCTCAAAATGAACTTCACACTATTCATTATACATTCTTGGCTATTGGCCGAGATTTCCATTTTGACTGCCGTGTTTTCAAGAGTGGCTTTCCTGCCGGATCGGGTGAGAGTCTTGAAAGCGTAGAAGGACTTTAAGCTCCGCGCTGTCACGTATTGCTTGTCACGGATGTTCACAGTCTCCCACCCAGCCATCGCAGCATTAGCGAAAAGTAAGGAAAAAAGCAGGGTGGTGAGTAGTCGAAAGTGCTTGGTCATAAATGATCAATCGTAACAGTGAATGAAATTAGCTTTCGTCAATCTAGTGACATCTTTTAGCGATAGCAAACTCAAAGTTGGGGTTTGGTGGATATGTTGGGTCCTAAAATAAATAATTAGGATTTATTGATAGCTCGGCTTGTAATTCCCCGTTTTTTAACAACGATAGCAGACAGAGCAGGTGAAATGTGCTAAAGCTCAGAACAGATGGACGAGAAGCAACAAGATAAAGAGCGTGACGAAATGCTGAAACAGAGCTTTGCCAAGACGCGCAAAAGTTTGATAGCTCGACTCGATAACTGGGAAGATCAGAGGACTTGGGATGAATTTTATCAAACCTATTGGCGTTTGATTTATTCTGTTGCCATCAAGAGTGGCTTAAGGTCTGAAGAGGCATTTGATTGTGTGCAAGAAACGATTCTCTCCATCGCTAAGCAGTCTAAGAAAAAGCTGTATGATCCAGCTCAAGGTTCCTTCAAAACTTGGCTCATGAATATGACGCGTTGGAGGATCAATGATCAGTTCCGTAAACGTAAAAAGGACACTGCTACGATTGGTGGCGCTTACGATGATGATCGTAAGACTGCCATTATTGATCGAGTGGAAGACCCTAAAGGTGATGTGCTCGACCGCTTGTGGAAAGTGGAGTGGAAAAAGAACTTGGCTGACGCGGCTTTAGCGCGTGTGAAAGCACAAGTCTCACCCAAGCAATATCAGATTTTTGACTATTATGTAGTAAAGCAATGGGATGCCTCAAAAGTGCAGGATCATCTAGGTGTCAGTATGGCTCAAGTATACCTAGCCAAGCATAGAGTTGGCTCAGTGCTGAAGAAGGAGTTGGCTAAATTAGACCAAGATGACGACTAATCCCCGGCTAGAGATCCATATCCCTGATCACGAAGTTCTGCGCAAAATTGGCGGCGGTGCTTATGGTGAAGTGTGGCTGGCTCGTGGAGTGACTGGCGCATGGCGTGCTGTCAAAGTTGTCTGGCGCGAGGATTTCGATGACGAACGTGGCTTCGAGCGTGAATTTGACGGAATTCTCCAATATGAACCGCTTTCTAGGGATCACCCTGGATTGGTCAATATCCTCCACGTCGGACGGAGTAAAGAAGGACAAGAGATCTTCTATTACTACGTCATGGAGTTGGGAGATGACTATCACACAGGCGTTGAGATCAATGCCGTTGAGTATGAAGCCCGCACCCTACGTTCAGATTTAGTCACAGCCGATGGCACTCCATTGGATCTTGATTTTTGTTTAGATGTGGCACTGCGTCTAGCTAATGCATTGTCGTACCTCCATCAGCGCGGCCTAGCGCACCGTGATGTGAAGCCGTCGAATGTGATCTTTGTGGGGGGGAAGGCAAAATTGGCTGATATTGGACTAGTGGCACCACGCGATCAAAGGACATTTGTTGGCACCGAGGGGTTCGTTCCTCCTGAGGGGCCCGGCTCGGCGCAAGCTGATCTCTATAGTTTAGGGAAGGTACTCTACGAAATGATGACGGGTAAGGATCGTCTTCAATTTCCTGAGTTGCCAGATGAATTGCCTTCAGGGGATAAGCGAAAGGTTTGGTTGGAGATGAATCGTCTCATCTGCGATATCTGCGAGCCTAAGCAATCAAAACGTACTATCACCACCGCTGAAGAGCTTAGTGAGACCGTGAGTAGGCTGCAGCAGGGAAAGAAAATGCGCAAAAAGCGTGCTGCCTCGCTCTTTAAGAATACTCTCATATTGCTAGTGTTCGGTTTGTTGGCCAGCGCCGCATTCTATTGGGAAGCTTGGTCACGTATTCAGCCTATTTTCAGTTATTCGTCCGTGACTATTCCTATCGTCGATATTCCAGATCCAGTTCCAGATCCAGATCTCAGTCCAAAGAATGAAGTTTGTGCGATCAAGGTGATTACTAGCCCACCCTACGCGCAGGTCTCTGAGAATGGTGTATTGCTCTATGAGGTGACTCCTACGGAATTTCGCAATTTTGAGCCAGGCGATGTCGTAACCTATCGATTCGAGCTCGATGGCTATGGCGTTTTGGAAAAGACGTACACAGTCCCGGATCAAGAAATTTTTGTGGTCAATGAGCAACTCAGTGTCTTTCGACCACCACTAGAGGATGATGTCTGGACTGGTCCACTCGGAGTGGAGTATCAGCCACGCGACGGATTCCATATTTCTGGCTTTCTTCGCTCTAGCGATTTTAAGCAGTTTCTGCAAGATACCGGAAATAAGCATGCTGCTAAGTATATCCCATTCAGCGAGAGTGTGGATAGTATTGAGATAGCATTACTTACCGAAGTGCAGGCAGTAGCATACATAGTTTGGTTGGAAGCAAAGGCTCGAGACGAAGGACTGTTGGAGGAGGGGCAGATGATGGATTTTGTGCAGGTGCCAGATCTAGCTGCTACCGATTATACGGCTGTGGATCGCAATAAGGGAGTCTTGCCTACTCGGTCTGTGGTGAAAAAAATTGCCTATGCCTCGATCCTATTCAACTCGAACCCCGAGGGAGCGCGTATTTATGTTGATGAAGAATTCATAGGGACTACCCCGTTCCAATTAGAGCAGTTGCGTCCTAAGAAAATGCAGATCGAGCTTCGTGTCGATGGCTACCAAAAGCATAAGTATACTATCGATTTAGCTGACAATGAGGCATTTATTTTAAATGCAATTCTGAAAAAAAATAACGGGGTCATCTTTGGTGCTAAGTGGAAGAATAGTTTAGGCTTAACTATGGTGCCGATCCGTGACGGTCTGATGGCTTCGGAGTTCGAGACGCGCGTTAAGGATTATAATTTGTTCATGCAGGAAACAAAGCATAGACGTTTCCGTAGTCCAGGCTTCAGGCAGGAACCGAATCATCCCGTAGTTGGGGTCAATCGAGCAGACGCTATCGATTTCTGTAAATGGCTTACTGCTAGAGAGCGAGCATCGGCCACTATTAGTGAATCTCACCGATATAAGATTCCATCTGATCTTGAGTGGAGCGAGTTAGCTGGCTTCGAGGAGGCGCCTGAGCAATCGCCATCTGAGAGAGATCACCGCGCACAAAATGACCCAAGACTCTCGAACCTCTATTTTTGGGGGGCGGATTTTCCACCGAGTAATCTAGTCGCGAATCTCGCCGATGAAACAGCAGCCAAGGCTGTTGGAGTTTCCATGGACCGCACAGTTGAAGGCTACAATGATGGCTTTGAAAAAACCTCTCCAGTGGGAAGTTTTCCAGCAAGCGCCAACGGCCTTTATGATCTTTGTGGCAATGTGTATGAATGGGTAGATACAGACTATGAAGAGGGTACCGAACTCGCAGTTGTCCGCGGTGGTAGTTGGGCCACTTTCACGAAAAATCATCTCCGTGTATGGTCGCGCTTCCAGATGTCAAAGTCGTTTCGTGATAATCAATTCGGCTTCCGAATTATACTCGTAGATGAATCTCAAAAATCAGAATAATATGGTCGAAATTACAACGAGCTATGAAGGTCAACTCCGCTGCAAATCGACTCACGGTCCATCTGGGATGACATTAGAAACTGATGCGCCTGTCGATAATAATGGTAAGGGTGAGACATTCTCACCTACAGATCTCGTGGCCTCAGCGCTGGGTAGTTGCATGCTCACTATTATCGGTATTGTTGCTGAACGTCGCGAAATCCCTCTCGATGGGCTCACACTTAAAGTGCAAAAAATCATGTCTGATGATCAGCCTAGACGAATTTCAAAGTTGCCCGTATGTATTGAAATGCCCCTGCCTGCTGATTCTCCTTTGAAAGATCTCTTTATCAATGCCGCTCTCACGTGCCCAGTCCATCAGAGCCTTAGAGGGGACATTGAGATTCCGATTGATTGGGTTTGGCAAAATACCTAGAGCGGGGGCTCAGCCTGACGGAGCCACGAGTCAAGATGCGCGCCATCAAAATAGCACTAAATTCCCTCTTACTTCAGAATAACAGGTTTTACAAATAATCTGATAGATATTTAGTGGTCATGGTTTAGGCTATTAGCAATGAAATGTGCCGTAGTGAGAGAACTGGATAGCCTTGAGGCTTTCTTGAAACAGAAAGGTCAATTGCACTGTGCTGTAGTTCAGGGCCTGGACTTTACTGATGTTGAAATCAATTGGGACCGCTTAGATTTTCAAGGCGCAGTTTTCTTAGGATGTCATTTTCCCGTTGAGGTGACTGCTGACTTTTTACTCAACAAGGGCGCAGTTATTTTCCCTAATTTCCCCAGCCTTCCATACAACCCATACCGCAATCGCTTATATTCGCGAGAAGAGCTAATGAAGGGCTGGACGAAACAGCAAGATAGAAGTCTCGATAAGATGATCTATGATCACTTTGTCCAAAAGGGCAAGAGCAAGGCTGACATATTAGAGTCATTAGCTCAAAGGCTTCACGATCACGCTATTGATGATGGAGTGAGGGATCTACTCGGAGGCCGGATTGAAGAGGGCGGAAAGAAGAAAGTAGTCGGTGTCATGGGGGGGCATACCACAGGGCGAGATTCCGAGAGTTATGCAAAAGTTGTCAGAGTGGCCAGAAGTCTCAGTAGAAAAGGCTTCTTCGTTGCATCAGGAGGTGGGCCAGGCATTATGGAGGCTGCAAACCTTGGCGCTTGGATGGTAGATGCTTCGGATGAGATGGTGGATCAAGTATTAGATCTATTGAAGTCTACTCCACACTTCGCATTGGATGGTTATCAGAAGGCGGCTCTTTCAGTCCTAGACCTGATTCCGAAAGGTGGGTCCAGCCTCTCGGTGCCTACTTGGTTTTATGGGCATGAACCTAGTAATCTATTTAGCACGCATATAGCGAAGTACTTTTCTAACAGCATTCGGGAGGACGGTTTGCTGTCAATAGCGACTCATGGCGTGATTTATGCCCCTGGAAGTGCGGGTACCACCCAGGAGATCTTCATGGATGCGACTCAGAACCACTACCTAACCTATGATGAAATCAGTCCGATGGTATTTTTAGGTAAGCAGCGATACATTGAGGATACAATGCTATACCCCTGTCTAAAGCAATTGGCCGAAGGCCGAGAATATGGCGATTACCTATTTTGCACGGATGAGATAGATGAAGTGGTTTCCTTTATCGAAACCCATCCTCCTAAAAGGGGCTAATGCCATTTCCCCAGTTATATTGTCGGAATGATGGCTTTGTAGGTTTCATTTTAGCTGCAGAGCTGCATCGTTGAGGGGGGGGACTTGGGCTGATGCCTGCGGCGCTGGACAGAATTAACCTACGAAACTGGAGCTTTTCACGGCGATTTCCGGGAAACTATGATGTCTGATGTCGTTGGTCTGCGCTACCCATGAAAAATTCTGCCCAATTTTGTTAACTGGGTCTAAAAATCGCTTTCTTGCTGCCTTGTTTAAGAATCCTGGGATTCTGAACTTTCGCGACAATCTAATCGCTCAAATGCTATAAATGGTGGTGTAGATGGAGATTGCCGCAGTAAATTATTCACCCAATCCTTAGCATTTTCTAATGCTGCGCGCTATTTGTTGAAATGAATTCAAATGTCTAATTGTTGGTATTT